>NZ_SMLH01000020.1 GCF_004349315.1 Flavobacterium ranwuense
TAGATGCCATAAAAACATATGAAAGAGTTGCTGAAAAAGGATATAAATCAGCGGATATGTTTAAAAAGCTGGGCAATGCCTACTACTTTAATGCGGACTTCGATAAAGCCGCTAAATGGTATGGGGAATTGTTTACTATGGATACCTCCAATTTAGAACCTGAATATTATTATCGTTATGCTCAATCTTTGAGATCCACAGATCAAAATGATAAGGCAAATGAAATGATGGAACTATTCAACCAAAAATCAGGAAACGATAGTAGAGCAAAACTTTTCAAAAAAAACACCAATTATTTAGAAGCCATAAAAGCTAATTCTGGAAGATACCAGATAGAAGATGCAGGTGTTAATTCGAAATATTCCGATTATGGAACAGCGCTGTACTCTAATAAAATAGTATTTGCATCAGCAAGAGATACAGGAAGTCTTGGACAAAGAAAACACAAATGGACCAATCAATATTTCACAAACTTGTACACGGCGGATTTAGGTGATAACATGACTCCAAGTGCCGCTAAAAAGTTTGACAAAAATGTAAATTCAAAGTTTCATGAATCTACTCCTGCTTTTACGAGTGATGGAAAAACCATGTATTTTACCCGAAACAACTATCTGGATGGTAAAAAAGGAAAAGATGGAAATAAAATTACTTTAATTAAAATATACAAAGCCACTTTAGAGAATGACAAATGGACAAATGTAACTGAACTGCCTTTTGATAGTGACAATTACAGTACAGCACATCCTGCTTTAAGTCCTGATGGAAAAACATTGTATTTTGCTTCTGATATGCCTGGAACATTAGGACAGTCTGATTTATTCAAAGTAAAAATAAATGAAGATGGTACTTTTGGCATCCCGGAAAATTTAGGAAATACAATTAATACCGAAGGAAGAGAAACTTTCCCTTTTATAAATGATGAAAATGAAATTTACTTTGCATCAGATGGACATCCTGGACTTGGAGGATTAGATGTTTTTATGTCTAAAATAAATGAAGATAGCTCTTTCAATGAAGTTCAAAACGTAGGTGCTGATGTGAACTCTCCTAAAGATGATTTTGCTTATTTAATCGATCCAAAATCAAGAAGAGGATTTTTTACTTCAAACAGAGACGGTGGTCAAGGCTATGACGATATTTATAAATTTTTAGAAACAAGAAGGCTTATTTGCGAACAACTTCTTTATGGAGAAATCACTGATATAAAAACGGGAGAAATACTCGCTAACACAAAAATAACCTTATATGATAATCAATTTAAGGTTGTCAATACTGTTGCTTCGGATGAAAAAGGAAATTATTCTTTTAATGTGGAATGTGGAAAAACCTATAATGTAAGAGCTGAAAAACCGGAATACACAACCAAAGAACAAAAGATAACTATCACTAAAACAGATGGAAAAACACATTTACCAATCGCATTAGAAAAAGAAATATGTAAAGTAGCCGTTGGCGATGATTTAGGTAAATGCTTTGGTATAAAAATGATTTACTTTGATTTTGACAAATCGGATATTAGAGTAGAAGCAGCTTTAGATTTAGAAAAAATATTAGATGTTCTTAATCAATACCCAACGATGAAGCTCGATATACGTTCCCATACTGATAGTCGTGGAACTTTCGAATACAACGAAGCATTGTCAGATAGAAGAGCAAAATCTACCATAAAATGGTTAGTTAAAAACGGGGTTAACAAAAACAGATTAATCGGTAAAGGTTATGGCGAATCACAACTGGTGAATAAATGTGCTGATAACATAGAATGTACTGAAGAAGAACATCAACTCAATAGAAGAAGTGAGTTTATAATCACTGCTTTGTAAGTATAATTTGT
>NZ_SMLH01000021.1 GCF_004349315.1 Flavobacterium ranwuense
TACTGTATGTTCTGATTGTAGTTTCGATACAACCCACTAAAGCTGGATCGCCATCACCAATAAAAGCAACGGTCGGAGTTGAACAGGCATCCGCTTCATCCGTCACTACAGCTATATCAGCAGCAGGGAAAGTTCCGTTGCAACCGATAAGAGTAATGGCAGCAGGATTAGAAGCTGTCGGAGCTGTTGTATCGATCGTTCTGATTAAATTTTGAGTCACATTGATTGTGTTTCCACACGCATCCGTTACACTGTATGTTCTGATTATCGTTTCGATACAACCCACTAAATCAGGATCGCCATCACTAACAAAAGCAACGGTCGGAGTTGAACAGGCATCCGCTTCATCCATCACTACAGCTATATCAGCAGCAGGGAAAGTTCCGTTGCAACCAGTAAGAGTAATTGCAGCAGGATTAGAAGCTGTCGGAGCAGTAGTATCGATCGTTCTGATTAAATTTTGAGTCACATTGATTGTGTTTCCACACGCATCCGTTACACTGTATGTTCTGATTGTCGTTTCGATACAACCCACTAAAGCAGGAGCGCCATCACCAACAAAAGCAACGGTCGGAGTTGAACAGGCATCTGCTTCATTCGTCACTACAGCTATATCAGCAGCAGGGAAAGTTCCGTTGCAACCAGTAAGAGTAATTGCAGCAGGATTAGAAGCTGTCGGAGCAGTAGTATCTTCGATTTTGATAGTTTGATTAGCGGTTGCTTTATTACCGCAAGCATCGGTAACCGTCCAAGTTCTAGAAATAATTTTATCTCCAGAACATGAAGCTGGGGTCAAACAAACACTTTTAAAGTCTATACTGCCATTGACACTAGCCTGTTTTCTTGAATAAATAAACCAAGTACCATTCATTATTCCAGTAAAATTTTCAAAACTGGTTACATATGAAGTTAATCCAACGATTGTATTCGGGGAAGTAGTTGCTCCGTTTGGAGTGAAGTTTTGACTAACACCATTTTGAACAAAATTACTGTTGTTCCATTGTGTATAACTAGAACTATTTGGATAAAATACCGGTAGGTATAATTCTTTTGTGTTTGATGTTGTATCATCGCATGCTCCACCGGCACAATATGGACCTACTAAAATTATTCCTTGGCCGTTCGGGGCAACTAAAGTAAATTCAGCTCTTCCTTTTCCTTGATTTGTTTCGAACGCTAAAGCAATTTTTTCAATGCTGCTTGCTGATAAACCATCAAAACCTGAAACGGTAAATGGGAAATAATTACCATTTCCAGCATTTATTGATCCATTATCTGGTGAATTTCCAAAACAATCAGTATCAGCATAGCTTACAGTTGGATTAGAATCACAAGTATCATTTATGTTTGTTACACTACCTGTTACAGATGGGGCAGTATTTGTTGTGCAATTCTCACCACTACTAAGAGTGATGTTTGCTGGTGGTGTAAAAGTAGGAGCAGTATTGTCTTGAACGTTTATTGTTTGTGATTTTGTTGAAGAATTACCACAAGTATCAGTAGCCGTCCAGGTTCTGGTTACTGTATAAGAACCTACACATTGACCTTGAGCTGTTACATCGTCAAAAGTCAAAGAAACAGTTATATCGACATTGTCCGTTACAGTTGCTTGTGCAAACTCAGGTTTTAAAGGGCAATTAATTGTTGTTTCATTTGGTAATTGACTAATTACAGGAGGTGTACCATCTCCATCATTTATGCTTACTTGTGTAGTAGC
>NZ_SMLH01000022.1 GCF_004349315.1 Flavobacterium ranwuense
CTTTTTTTTCTAAAAACCACCAAATTTTATGATACTGCAATTCAAATCAAGCCTTATAACGAAGTCTTTTTTTCAGGCTGCTAATTTCATTGGATAAAAATTGTTAGCTGTATTTAGCTTTAAACAAATCGTTTTTATTAGAAGCAAGGCTTTTGCCTTGTAGGGCGAGTTCCATTTTTGGAGTTTGGCTATCAAATCCGGAACGCCGAGTATATTGATACTGCGTTTGATGTTATACACCAGCATAATTAAGCTATGTTCTCCGTTTACTTTTTCCAATCCAGTTAAGTTGGTGTGGTTGTAGCCCCATTGTCGCTTGATGGTGCCAAAGATATGCTCGTTGATTTCCTGTCGTTTGCGATAGAGTTCTGCGTTTTCATGGTAGCGTTTGTTGTTTTCTGCCACGGCATCGGCATATTGGCTTCTGTCTATTTTCCTGCCTTCCACTCGGCTGGTACATAAATCCTTTACAGGACATTCCCTGCATTTTGGGGTTCCGTATCTCTTAAACTCATAACTGTCTCTGTCCGTGGTTTTCTTGTACCAGCTGCCTGTGGTTTTAAGCGTTTCGCCCTGTGGACAAGTGTAGGTGTCGGTGATTTGGTCGTATTGGAACTTAGAGATCAGATAATTCTCGGTTATCCTTTCTTTATTTTTTCCTTGTTCTGGCTGTGCTACAATTGTAGTGATGTTGGCCTGTTTGCAGGCTTCTATTTCCCGCCCGTTATGATAGCCTTTATCCACCAAGGCCGTGTATGTTTCTATTTCTAAATTCTCTTTAGCCTCTATGGCAATAGCCGACAAGGCGTTACGGTCATTGCGATTGATGGTGTGTGTGGCTACGACAAGATTGTGCTTGGCATCTACAGCTGCCTGCATATTGAATGATATTTCAACCACTTGGCCTTGAACTAACAATGCCCTGGCATCATTGTCGGTAGTGCTTATTTGGGGTTCTCCGCTTGCTTTTAGCTTTTCTTCCAGTTGCTCATAACGAAACTTGTTTCCTTTCAAGCGCTCTATCTTTTGCTGGATATTTTGGATTATAGCCGAATTATCTTTGCCGTCATTTTCTTCCAACGTATCCAAGTATTCTTGGGTCTTAGCTTCAATATAAGCTAAGTGTTTGTCGATTTTCTTTTGGTTGAAATTGGCTTTCTTGCTATTGTGTGCGCGGCTTTTGGTACCATCGATAGCAATGGTTTCGCCACCTATCAAATCAGCATCTTTCAAGAACGAAACAAACAATTTGAATAACTTTTTCAAGCCAATGGGATTGTCTTTTCTAAAATCTGAGATGCTGTGGTAATTAGGACGAATATCTTCTAAAAGCCATTGCATTTCCATGTTTCTCAAGCATTCCTTTTCTAGATCACGACCACTCCTGATTCCGTTGAGATAACCGTATAAATAGATCTTTAGAAATACTTTACTATTGAAACTCGGGCGACCTTCGGTCTTGAGCGTTTTTATGGCAAAATCGAGCTTAGAGATGTCAATAAGCTCTACAAAGGCATCAATAAAACGTACCTGATTATCGGGACTTATAGTGTCTTCTAAACTAGAAAAACGCATCTGGTGACGGGAAATTCCTGTGATATGTTGCATTCTTAAAAATACGAAAAATCTTCTTTTTATACTAGTATTTTGTTATATTTGATGATAATACTACGGAGGTTTTTTCACAGACTGACGTT
>NZ_SMLH01000003.1 GCF_004349315.1 Flavobacterium ranwuense
GGCACTACAGCGGGTTTGGGACTAAATTAAGCCCATTCTTCGGATTTGCTAAATCATCCCAAATACAAAACCAACTTTCCATTAAGCCAATTGCCCAAATCCGTTGTAGTGGCTGTTAGCGGTTGTTTCTTTATTAAGTTTCGAATTCTCCAATTATTTTTTGGTCGTAATCATAGTTAGTTTCATTTGGAAAATTTCCATTTAAGTCTGGAAAAACGAGTTGCAAATATTCGTAATCACGGTTTTCATAAAATTTAATTGAAGTTAGAGTATATTCGGTCAAGTCTTGATTGCTAACTTTTATTAAGTACACAGGAAATTTTTCGCTTAAATCATCAAGTCTTTCATTTAGAGGTACTTTTCCGAATTTAAATTTTTCTGCATAGTTTTTAATTAGTTCCCCTGATAGATTTGGTCCAAGTCCTGAAATGAATAATTCAGGTATTTTAAAGTTTTCAAATATTCCCGTTGAGTACGCAAAAGGAGTGAAGTTTTCTTCTTCCATTATTGCGGTTGTATGATAACCAATATTTTTGATATTGTCATAAACACGGTTAAAATATATTTCCTTTTTATCTTCGTTTTCCTCCATTGTCTTGATTCCACTGTGAAATAACCGCTAACTCGTTTATATGTGTGACAAAATCACACAAAGCGACCCAAATTTGGGTAGATAGGTGTGATAATTATCACACAATATTTAATTTCAAATATATAAATAAATTATTACAAATGATCAAAGAGGTTTTTATTGTTGAATACTTTAAGCCGCGTGAAGGATGGAAGTGAAAATCCTTTTATGAAGCGAAGCGCAATAAAAGATTACTTCACAATATTTTTAATTTTTAGCGGAGTTCAGTGAACTTCGTTTGTAACGTACAGCCTGACCCGTAGTTGCGAGGAGGAACGACGAAGCAATCTGGTGGGACACGCTCAAATAATTTTCCTTTTCTGGCCTATGATTTTGTCAAATGACTGCCTAAAATTCAAAATGGTAAAATACTTGTTTGGGTTGCAAAAATTTTATAATTTTGCAACCCAATTTTATTATGTAAATTAAAGAAGAAGATGGATATCAAAAGAGTAGCAATAGACGCTGTGAATGAAACAATTGTAATGACTGTTGTTCACATGGATTACAAAGGACAAGTTGCAAAAAGAATAAACGAAAAAATGCCTTTGGCAACTGTTAAGGGATTTAGAAAAGGAGCGGTGCCTAAAGATCTTGTTGAAAAACAATACGGTAAAGGGATTAAGCAAGAAGAAGTTCAGAAAGTTGTTGATTTGGCTTTGGAGCGTTTCGTACAATCAGAAAGATTAAACCTTCTTGGAACACCACTTGCTAAAGTAAACGAAGATTTTTCTTGGGATGCTGAAGAATTGGTTTTTGAATATGAAATTGGATTGGTTCCAAACTTCACTTTAGACTTAGATGCTAAAAACGACATTGTAAAATATGTGGTTACTGCTGATGCTAAATTAATCGAAGGTCAAGTGGAAAGAATCCAAAAACAATTTGGAAAAGCAATTCCTCAAGAGGTTGTTGCTGCAGATTCAGATGTAACAGGAACATTCACTAACGAAGAAAAAGGAATTAATAACGCTACCACTATTGCTGCTGATCTTTTCAAAGACAAAGCGACTTTTGATTTATTCATTGGTAAAAAAGCAGGTGATGTAGTGACTGTAAATACGAAAGGTTTATTTGAAGACGATCATCAATTGATGGACGTGATGAAAGTAAGTCATGATGACGTTCACGGTTTAGATGTTGATGTAAACTTCACAATCGAAGCGATCAATACTGCTGAATTGGCTGAATTGAATCAAGAATTGTTTGATAAATTGTTTGGAGCTGGAACTGTTTCTTCACTAGAAGAATTGAAAGCAAAAATCAAAGAAGATGCTGAAACTCAATTTGCACAACAAGCAGACCAAAAATTATTAGGTGATGTTACGGAGTTTTTGATCGAAAGTACAAAATTCGATTTACCTTCTGAATTCTTGAAAAAATGGTTGCAGACTGTTGGTGAGAAGAAATTGTCTCCTGAAGAAGCTGAAGTTGAGTATGCACGTTCTGAAAAAGGATTGCGTTTTCAATTGATCGAAGGTAGAGCAATGGCTCAATCTGATATCAAAATCACTTTCGAAGATTTGAAAACATTCACTACAAAAAATATCCGTCAACAAATGGCGCAGTTCGGGCAAACAAATCCTACTGACGAAGAAGTTCAAGGAATTGTTGCAAGAGTTTTGTCTAACCAAGACGAAGTAAAAAGACTTTCTGACCAAGTTGTTGCGGAAAAATTATTGGAATTGTTCAAAGAGAAAGCAAATCCTACAACTAAAGAAGTAACGTACGACGAATTTATTGCCGCTTCATACGGAGAATAAATAGGAGTCTGTACTCTCGTAAAGTCAAAAGTCAAAAGCCCTAAGAGCGCAAGTGATTATTAAAATTTTATGATTTTATTACAGATACTAAACAATAAAAAATAGTTATATTTGAGCGTCAGAAAAAATATTTTTTGACGCTCTTTTGTTTCAATTAGTTGCGGGAGCCAATCCAGCTGTACGTTACAAGTTTTTTCATCCGTTTCAGTTTTTTAAATTCCTGCAAGAGCTTCTTCCAGTCGCTTTGCAAGAATAAAAAAACTAAAAAACGAAATTCAAAAAGCTTTTTACTCCCATCTGGGCTAAAAATAAGACATATTGACATTATTTGGAAATAGGTATGACCTTTGCATTAAATCGAATCACAAGATATTACGTAAAACTTAGAACAAAAAAATATGAACTACGGTAAAGAATTTAAAAAATTTGCTACAAAGGACCACGGCGTAAACTCGATGTATTACGATAAAATCGTAGGCGCAATGACTCCTAAAAACATGACTCCATATATCATCGAAGAACGTCAGTTGAATATTTCACAATTAGACGTTTTCTCCAGGCTGATGATGGACAGAATTATATTCCTTGGAACAGGAATTGATGACCAAATCGCAAACATCGTTCAAGCACAGTTGTTGTTCCTTGAAAGCGCCGATGCTTCAAAGGATATTCAGATTTATTTGAATTCTCCAGGAGGAAGCGTTTACGCAGGATTGGGGATTTATGACACGATGCAATACATCAAACCGGATGTAGCAACTATCTGTACCGGAATGGCAGCTTCTATGGGAGCGGTGCTGTTGTGTGCAGGTGCTGCAGGAAAACGTTCGGCTTTGCCACATTCAAGAGTAATGATTCACCAACCATCAGGTGGAGCGCAAGGAGTTGCTACGGATATGGAAATCAACTTACGCGAAATGTTGAAACTGAAAGATGAGTTGTACAAAATTATCTCGCATCACTCCGGACAAACTTTCGATAAGGTTCATACGGACAGTGAGCGTGATTATTGGATGATTGCCGAAGAAGCAAAAGCATACGGAATGATTGATGAGGTTTTAATAAGAGGATAAATTATTAGTCGAAAGTCAAAAGTCATAAAGTCAAAAGCATTGCTTAGACTTTACGACTTTTGACTTTATGACATTAGACTAAAAGAATGGCAAAAGTAGTATTAGAGTGTTCGTTTTGTGGAAGAAAGAAGCCAGAAACCAATTTATTGATTGCTGGTATCAATGCACATATTTGTGATAAATGTATCGAACAGGCACACGGAATTGTTTTAGAAGAATTAAAATCCGGCGGAAGTTCAAAACTGGTTGGAGATTTGATTTTGAAAAAACCAAAAGAAATCAGAGCGTTCTTGGATCAATATGTTATTGGACAGGACCAAACTAAAAAAGTAATGTCGGTTGCGGTTTACAATCACTACAAACGTTTGATGCAACAGCAATTAGACGATGAGGTTGAGATCGAAAAAAGTAACATCATCATGGTGGGACAAACAGGAACAGGAAAAACGTTGGTGGCTAAAACCATTGCAAAAATGTTGGATGTGCCTTTGGCTATTGTTGATGCGACAGTTCTTACGGAAGCAGGTTATGTGGGGGAAGATGTCGAAAGTATTTTGACACGTCTTTTACAAGCTGCAGATTATGATGTTGCGAAAGCAGAACGCGGCATTGTATTCATTGACGAAATAGATAAAATTGCACGTAAAAGTGACAATCCGTCTATTACGCGTGACGTTTCTGGTGAAGGTGTGCAACAAGCATTATTGAAATTATTGGAAGGAACCGTTGTGAATGTGCCACCAAAAGGAGGACGCAAACACCCGGACCAAAAATTTGTTGAGGTCAATACACAAAATATTTTGTTTATCGCCGGTGGTGCTTTTGATGGAATCGAAAGAATTATTTCAAAACGATTGAACCGTCAAGCCGTGGGTTATTCTACTTCTAAAAATGTGGATAACATCGACAAAGACAATTTGTTGCAATACATTATTCCAAAAGACATCAAAGATTTTGGATTGATTCCAGAGATTATTGGTCGTTTGCCAGTATTAACACATATGGATCCTTTAGACAGAGAAACCTTGCGTGCGATATTGACGCAACCTAAAAATGCGTTAATCAAGCAATATGAGAAATTGTTTCTAATGGATGACGTAGAATTCACCATTACAAATGAAGCTTTGGATTTTATTGTTGATAAAGCATTAGAATATAAATTAGGAGCTCGTGGATTGCGTTCGTTATGCGAGGCCATCTTAACTGATGCGATGTATGAATTGCCAAGTTCTGATACTAAAACATTAGAAATTGACGTGGATTATGCAAAAGAAACCTTGAATAAAAATTTATTGAAACGTTTGGAAATAGCATCGTAATTTGAGTTCTGATAAAGATTAATTTTTAATCTTTTCTAAAATAGTAAACCTGTTCATTCAATTGAGCAGGTTTTTTTATGGATTATTTTCAGCTTTTTTTTAAACCCAGATTCTGCATTAGACTTCGTGACGAAGCTAAATCATTCAATAAAAACAAGTGCTCACGGACAATTTTTAAAGAAGGAATACTTTTGTCTTTCGATTTTAAAAATTGGAGTAAGTGCTTGGTTATGAAGAAGAATTTAGATGCAGTAGATTTCTAATGCGGAATTTGGGTTTAAACTATTTTTTTTTAGTATTTATATGTAGCTGATTTTAAATAATTTGTAAATTTATAGTCGAAAATTTTAAAAGGGAACTTGAAATGATAACGGTACAAAATACGATAAACGCTTCTGTTGAAAAAGTCTGGGAATTGTGGACAGCTCCCAAACACATTACAAAATGGAATAATGCTTCCGAAGATTGGCATACCCCTTTTGCGGAAAATGATTTAAAAGTAGGTGGAAAATTTAAATCTACCATGGCGGCAAAAGATGGGAGCATGAGTTTTGATTTTGAAGGAGAATATACTGAGGTGGAAAAAAACTCCAGTATAAAATACAAAATGGCTGATGGAAGACATGTAGAGATTATATTTGAAAACCGGGGAGACAATGTAAAAGTAACAGAATCTTTTGACCCAGAAACAGAAAATTCCGAAGCCTTGCAACAACAAGGTTGGCAGGCAATTTTAGATAACTTTAAAAAATACGTAGAAAATTCAACCCTTTAAAAACAAACAAAATGACAAAGCAAATATGGCTTAATTTACCGGTAAAAGAGGTGGCGAAATCAAAAGCGTTTTTCGCTAAAATAGGTTTTTCTTTTAATGAACAATACGCTACTCCGCATTCAACATGCCTGTCAGTTGGAGCTACTAATTTTGCGGTCATGCTTTTTGAGGAATCGATGTTTGAAAGTTTTGTGCAAAATAAAATTACAGATACGCAATCAAGTTCTGAAGTATTAATTTCAATTGATGCTGAAAGTAGAGAAGAAGTGGATGAATTCGCAAAGAAAGTAGAAGAAGCAGGAGGTATAGTTTTCGCCAAACCAGCCGAAATTCAAGGTTGGATGTACGGTTGTGGTTTTGCAGACTTAGACGGACATCGCTGGAATATGTTATATATGGATTTTAGTAAAGTGCCAAAGCAGTAGGGTTTAAGTTAATCTAAAAAAAAACAAACAAAATGACAACACTGGAATTTAAAATTGAGATCAATGCTCCAAAAGAAAAAGTTTGGGACATTTTATGGAATGAAGAGACATACAAACAATGGACATCCGTTTTTTGTGAAGGGACTTATGCGGTAAGTGATTGGAAAGAAGGCAGTAAAATTCATTTTTTATCTCCAAATGGGGACGGAATGAATAGCATTATTTACAAGAAAATACCAAATGAATACATCGCTTTCAAACACATAAGCGAATTGAAGAATTTTGTAGAAATGCCTATTGATCCTAAAACGCAAGAATGGACAGGTGCTATGGAAACCTATCGATTAACCGAAAATAATGGTCTGACTGTTTTAGAGGTTAAAATGGATTCAGTCGAAAAGTATGTCGATTATTTCAAAACCACATTTCCAAAAGGGTTAGATATGCTAAAGAAACTCTCAGAAAAATAATCAAATTATTAATTTAAATTACAATTATGGCATCAATTAATCCGTACTTAGTTTTTAATGGAAATTGCGAAGAAGCATTTCTGTTTTACCAATCTGTATTTGGTGGAGAATTCTCTTATATTGGCAGATTCAAAGACATTCCGCCAAATACGGAGGGGTGCGAACCTGGTTCTGAAGAAGATAGTGAAAAAATCATGCATGTTAGTTTACCAATCGGCAAAGGAACAATCTTGATGGGAAGCGACAACAATTCGTCAAGTAAAGAAGTGATATTTGGGCAAAATATTTCTGTTTCAATCAACACCGAGAGCAAAGAAGAAGCCGATAAATTGTTTAACGGACTTTCGGCAGGAGGAACGGTAACGATGCCAATGAGCCAGACTTTTTGGGGAGCTTATTTTGGAATGTTTACCGATAAATTTGGGATCAATTGGATGGTAAATTTTGATGAAAACGAGAAAAAATAATAATCATTAAAACAAATCCTGATTTGTTCGTGTATTGCGTTTTTCTCAAAAATATAAACCTGTTCATTGATTTGAGCAGGTTTTTTTATGGTTAATTTAAACTATTTGTTATTGTTTAAAAAAAGAAACATTATTTTTTTTTATCAACGTCAGATTGTCGATTTTTGTCCATTCTAAATCAAATAATTATAGCATGCAAGTAGAAGATAAAGAGGTCATTTTATTAAAAGTTTCCGGTCAGGACAAACCGGGTGTAACGGCTGGTTTAACATCCATCTTGGCGACTTATGATGCCATTATTTTAGATATTGGACAAGCAGACATTCATGACACGCTCTCTTTAGGTATTTTATTTGAAATAAAAGCGGGTTCTTCTTCTGGGCCTGTTTTAAAAGATTTATTGTTTAAAGCGTATGAATTGGGGGTTAAAGTTAAGTTTATTCCGATTTCTATAGACGATTACGAAATTTGGGTAAAAGCACAACGCAAACAACGTTATATCATAAATGTTTTGGGAGAAACATTAACGGCTGTACAATTGGCGGCTGTAACTAGAATATTATCGAACCAAAATTTAAATATTGACGCTATCAAAAGATTAACGGGAAGGGTTTCTATTATTGAAAAAGAAGAATTTCCTCGTTCTTGCGTACAATTATCTGTAACTGGCAATATTGTCGATAAAACGTTGATGACGGCTAGTTTTATGGAAATTTCCAGAACCTTAGATGTGGATATTTCTTTTCAAGAAGACAATATGTATAGACGAAACAGACGTTTGGTGTGCTTTGATATGGATTCTACCTTAATTCAAACGGAAGTAATTGATGAATTGGCTGAATTAGCGGGTGTGGGTGAGCAGGTAAGAGCCATAACTGAATCGGCTATGAATGGCGAAATTGATTTTAGCGAAAGCTTCAAACAACGCATGGCTTTGTTAGAAGGCTTGAGTGAAGATGTGCTGCAAACAGTTGCTGAAAATCTGCCCATAACAAAAGGAGCACATCGCTTGATGAAGGCCTTAAAATATTACGGATATAAAACCGCTATTTTATCAGGAGGATTCACTTATTTTGGTCATTATTTACAAAAGGAATTAGGGATTGATTACGTTCACGCTAATGAATTAGAGATTATAGACGGCAAATTGACAGGTAACTATATAGGCGAAATTGTTGATGGTCAAAAGAAAGCAGAATATCTAAAAGCTATTGCAGAAAAAGAAGGGATTCACATCAATCAAACCATTGCGGTGGGTGATGGTGCCAATGATTTGCCTATGTTGAATTTGGCAGGTTTAGGAATTGCTTTTCATGCCAAACCTACGGTAAAAGAAAAAGCAGAAAGTTCTATTTCCAGCTTAGGCCTCGACGGTGTTTTATACCTGTTAGGCTACCACGACAGGCATATTGATATGATGGAGGAGGAGTAAATAGTGCAATAATGATAATAATAATAATAATAATAATAATAAAATAGGCTGTCCCTAAATTACTTTTCGGATAGCTTTTTTTATACTTTAACGGTAAACACTTTTTCAGGTTTTTTCAGTGTTTGTTTTTCGGGAGATTTACAAATTCCTCTTGCGCCGCAACTCATTCTATGCGGTCCGCAGGAACTCAGTACAACTAGTGTAATCAAGATGTAGAAGGTGTTTTTCATCTTTAGTCTATTGTATTATTTCAAACTGCATGCTTTTCAGTTGTTCCAAATAATCTCTTTGGTTAGAAAGTCTAGGAATTTTGTGTTGTCCACCTAATTTGTCCTTGCCTTTTAGCCAATCATAAAACAAATTTTTCCGGGCTACATTTATTACTAACGGATTTAACGTCATGTTGTTGTAGCGCTTTGCTTCGTAATCTGAATTTAAAGATTGTATGGATTCATCCAATGCTTTCTGGAATTGCGATAGATCAGCCGGATTGTCTTTGAATTCAATCATCCATTCATGGGCGCCTTTTTCTTTACCATCCATAAATATAGGCGCAACGGTGTAATCAACTACTTCCATTTGGGTCATTTTACAGGCTTTGGCAATAGCCTGATCGGTATTTTCGACCATCAATTCTTCACCAAAAACATTAATGTGATGCTTGGTTCTTCCCGTAACTCGAATTCGGTACGGATTTAATGACGTAAAACGAACGGTATCACCAATCAAATAGCGCCACAAACCGGAATTGGTGGTAATCACCAAAGCATAATTTTTGAAAAGTTCCACATCTGCCAGTCGAATTACTTTTTGATCCAGTGTTCCAAAAGTATCCATTGGAATAAATTCATAGAAAATTCCGTAATCCAGCATCAATAATAAATCACTGGAATTATTTAAATCCTGAATGGCAAAAAAGCCTTCGGACGCATTGTATATTTCGTAATATTTAAACTCTTTTTTAGGCAATATTTTTTTATACTGTTCTCGGTAGGGTTCGAAATTTACACCTCCGTGAAAGTAGACTTCCAAATTAGGCCAAAGTTCAAATAAATTTCCTTTTCCGGTTTCTTCCAGCATTTTATTCATTAAAACTAACATCCACGAAGGAACTCCGGCAAAACTGGTTACGTTTTCGTTTTTTGTTTCGTTTATAATCGCAGCAATTTTAGTTTCCCATTCACTCATAAGGGAAATTTTGTTGCTTGGCGTACTGCTGAACTCCGCCCAAATAGGCATATTTTCGATTAATATGGCAGACAAATCTCCAAAGAACGTATTGTTGTCTTCATAGATTTGGGAACTTCCGCCAAGACGCAAACTTTTTCCAAGAAACAGTTCTGAATCTTCGTTGTTGTTTAAATACAAACACAATAAATCCTTACTCCCTTTATAATGACAATCTTCCAGGGCTTCGTTACTTACCGGAATAAATTTACTTTTGGCGTTTGTAGTTCCGCTAGATTTTGCAAACCATTTTATAGGGGTTTCCCAAAAAACATTTTGTTCACCTATACGGGTTCTTTCAATCAACGGTTGTAATTCTTCGTAGGTCGAAATAGGAATTCTTTCGGCAAAAGTAGCATAGGAATGTATCGAAGCATAATCATATTGCTTGCCTAAAACTGTGTTTTTTGATGACTGAATTAAATGCATAAGCAATTCTTCCTGAACCTCATTGGGATATTTTAGGAAAAGTTCGATCTGATGGATTCTTTGTTTTAGAACCCAGGAGGCAAACGAATTGATTATGGTTAAAGGCATGGAGATTTGGGATTTTAGATTTATGATTGCAGATTTTAGATTTGAAAATAGGTTTACAAATACTAACTTTGCAATAATACCAAAAATAGTGTTTTTTTATAAAAAACAATTCTATTTGTATCAAATATTCTAACTCAAAAGAGTAGTCTTGCTAGCTGCAATCTACAATCTTAAATCTGCAATCTAAAATGACATACGAAGGTGTACTTACAAAAATGCAAACCGAATTTGGAAACCCAATTCAATATTATTTAGTTTTTGAGAATAGCTTTTTAAACGTGAATCAGTTACTGAATAAAAGTATTGAGATTAATTTTGTGGGGTATCAATGTTTGAATTGCGGGAAGAAGAAAAAAATATTCCGTCAGGGATGCTGTTATGATTGTTTCTATTCTAGTGCCTCGGTTGGGGATTGGATTATGAAACCGGAGTTAAGTACTGCCCATCTTGGGATTCAGGATAGAGATCTAGCTTATGAAGAAAAAGTACAATTGCAACCGCATATTGTGTATTTGGCTTTGTCCAGCGAAGTCAAAGTAGGAGTGACCAGAAAAACACAAGTACCTACACGATGGATAGATCAAGGCGCAACCCAAGCCATTTCGATTGTTGAAGTTCCGAATCGATACTTGGCCGGAATTACGGAGGTGGCGCTGAAAAATCATTATGCTGATAAAACCAATTGGAGAAAAATGTTGACCAATAATGTGGAACAAATTGACTTAGTTGCAGAACGGATGAAAGTGGAAAATTTTATTCCAACGGAGGTTCAGGAATATTTCTATTCGCAAAAAAATGATTTGTATGAGATGCATTATCCTGTTTTACAATACCCAAATAAAGTAAACAGTTTGAGTTTAGATAAAACACCTCAAATTCAAGGAAAACTAACCGGAATAAAAGGACAGTATTTATTGTTTGAGGATGGAACAGTTTTTAATATCCGTGGTTCCGAAGGATATGTGGTAAAAATCAAAGTATAAAATTCCACAAAAAAGCAGGAATTTCTATTTTAGAAATTCCTGCTTTTTTTATGATAAAAAACTATTGCTTTATATCAAATTATTCTTGTTGTACTTTAGGCTCTTCTGTTTTTTTCTTTTTATTAAACAATCCATTTAATAAATCTTTAGCCTTAGTTTTTACCTCTTCCTTAGTTGCGGGAGTTGTAGGAGTCGCCGTTTTTGTAGTATCTCCTGGCTTCTTGTTTTTATTAATGAAATCAGTCAAAGCCGAAGTTCCTTGTTTTACCAGTCTGTCTTTTTGTTGGTTTACTAGTTGAGTAGTCAATTTAGTTACCGCACTGTTGATGTCAGTTGTGATTTTTGGATTCGTGAAATTCCCAACTAATATCGCATTTATCGGAATGCTTTGCACTTTTGCAGCATCAGCAGGAGATAATTTTGCAATTAGCGCATTCGCTTCTGAACCCAAATATTTTGCGGGAACATCAAATTTTAGATTGTAATTCATGCTTTGGTCAAAACCATGCGTTCCTCCAATCGTTGCTTTGATGTCTTTATACTTGATGTCAAATGGTTTTACATTTACTTTTCCATCTTTGAAAGTAACCGCAGCTTTCAAATCATTCAAATTGATTTTACTCACATCAATGAATTTCAAGTTAGAACCTAATGCGGTCAGCAAAGTCGAATTACTCGAATTTACAGTGGTCGAAAGCAGTTGTCCTAACAAATCACCGGTAAGCGTTTTCAAGTCAGGAGTTAGTTCTGTTGCATCAAGATTTCCGTTCAATTTGATAGTTGAATTCAACTTTCCATTGATAATCCCAGCTATTGGTGCAATTTTTTTCAACATATCCAGTTGGGTGAAAGACTGTGCGATATCAACTTGATTTAATTTTAAATCCATATTGAAAACGGGCGTTTTTCCTTTTGTGGAAACAGCTCCGTCTACGCCAATTGTTCCTCCAAAAATGGATGTTTTTACATTTTGCAAAGTCACTTTTTCGTCTTTCACGATTAGTTTTCCCGAAACATCTTTCAGAGTCAAATTATCATATAAAACCGTAGTCGCTTTTGCGGTAAGCGTACAATTTAAGAAAGCAGGAATCTTCATGGCTTCCGCTTTTTTAGTTTCCGTTTTAGTCGCAGTTTTATTGGTTTCGCCGGTTGTCATAAAATCATCAACGGCTAATTGTTTAGAATTCATGTTGAAGTTTCCTTTCAATTCTTGGTTTCTAAATATAAACCCGTAAAAATTCTCTAAAACTCCCGTTACACTAATGTCACTTTTTCCTGTAGTCGCATTCAGCTGTTTCAAATTGACTTGGCTGGGATTAAACTGAACTAAAGCAGTGCTAATGTTCATTGTCTTACCGTTCTCATCCACATAATTGAAGCCTGAAAGACTCATTGTTCCTGCATTATTGATGTTTTGATACTGACTTTTTTCTACAGATTGCATATCAAATTTTGTAGTCACATCGGCCTTTAAAATTCCTGACAGTGGCTTGTCCAGTTTTATAGGATACGCTTTGGAAAGATTGGCTAAATTGATAGTTCCTTTTAAAGCGGCATCAACAACCGCATTTTGAGTTATGTTTCTTATGTTGGCTTTGGCATTAAAAACATCTTGATCTATTTTGAAAGAGAGCTTGTCCAAGTTGACATACGTGTCATTTAGAATCCCTGTTTCGTTTATAATTTTAGTGTCAATAACGATGTCTTGAACTGATTTTGGTAAATTAGGATATTGAAATGAAGCGTTATTTGAGGCTATTGCAATGTTGAATTTTGGAACTGTTGAATCTGAATACAAGCCTTTGGCAAAACCTGCAACAGTAAAATCGCCGGTTGTTTTCACATTGTCCAAACTCGATGCATAGGCTGCAGGGATAATTCCCAAGAAATTTTTGAAAGATGAAGTAGGAGTTTTAAATATCAAATCATATTGTTGACCCGTTTCGACCATTTGAATGAATCCATCAAATTCCAGTGGCAATTGATTAATTAACGCTTTGTTTTCTTTGAAGGTGTATTTACTTTTTTCTAAATCGATTCCCAAAACTGCGTCCAGAGTCAAGGCTACATTTTTCATGTAATTGACTTTGTCCATATCGAGTGATACTTTCGCCGTTGACTTGGTGACCAAATCTAATTTTTGGGCTGCAAAATCCCCGGTTCCTTCGTGGTTTAAACTGTCGATTATCATTTTTATTTTTGAGCTTTCGTCAAAATAACGGAACTTGAAATTCTCAATTTTATAATCTTGTATTTTTAATGATAACGGACTGCTTTTTCCATCGTCTTTGGTTTTTTCATCTTTCAAAGCAATATCGTAATTCCCGATTCCATCTTTGTTGAAAATGATATTGATTAATCCATTTTTCGAGGAGATTCCGTCAATAGACATCGCTTCGTTTTTACCTTTAAAAAGTTCTTTGATAGACATTTTTAAATTCAATTCGCCTAATGAAATCAAAGTGTCGCCTTCAAAAGGAGCTTTGTTTATAATGACTAATTTTTCCAGCGTTACATTCGCATTTGGGAAATTTTTGAATAAGCTTAAATCCGCTTCTGCAAAAGAGACCCTGGCATCTACTTTGGCATTGATAGCTTCAGAAATTTTAGCTTTTATTTGATTTTTAAATAGATAAGGCGCAGCAAATAAAGTCACGACGAGCAGGATAATCAGAATTCCAATGATTTTTAAAACTTTCTTTATCATAATTTAATTTCTTTAGATTCTATAAGTGGAGCAAAAATAGTGCCTTCGATTCTTTTACAAAAATAGTATTTTTAGGACAGAGTAGTTTTTTTGGTGTTTTTTATAAACAATAATTTAACTTTATAGTATAAAAAAATCCGTTTAAACAATTGATTAAACGGATTTCATAGTGAGTTACAAAAGCTCTTAATGAATGTTAATTTCAAAAGGCATTAGGGCTTGAACTCCTTTTTGTGCTTGCAATTTTTTTATTTCTTGCATAATTCTATAGTTTTCCTCTCCTATTTCTTCTTTTATAAAGTCTTCTTTAGATTTTGCAAAAGGAAGATTAGCTAAAAGATCCTCGAAATTTTTCTCGTATTCCGGATAATTTTGGGTGCTGTAGCTTTTTATTTTTGCCATAGAAGCTGCTTTTGCAATAGCGTCATCTAAACCTCCAATTTTATCCACAAGTCCAATTTTCACTGCTTCTGAACCTGTCCAAACTCTTCCTTGTGCAATAGCGTCAACTTGTGCAAATGTCATTTTTCGACCTTGTGCTACATGCGTAACAAAAGTTTTGTAAATGTGTTCAACACTTTCTTGGGTAACCGCTTTGAATTTTTTATCCAATGGTACAAAAGGACTATAATTTGCCGAATTTTCATGGGTCTTGACTTGCTCCGTATAGATTCCTATTTTAGTAGCCAATGGTGTGAAGTTGGGTAATATTCCAAAAACACCAATAGAACCTGTAATTGTATTTTCTTCGGCAAAAATGGTGTTGGCGTTACACGCAATATAATACCCTCCTGAAGCCGCATAATTCCCCATAGAAACTACTACTGGTTTTACTTTTTTAGTCAATTCAATCTCTCTCCAAATCAAATCTGAGGTCAAAGCGCTTCCGCCAGGACTGTCAATACGAAGTACAATAGCCTTTACATTTTTATTTTTTCGAGCCTCTTGTAACGAGCGACGCATAGAACCTTCTCCGATGACATTCACATCACCTTCGCCACCCCTGATTTCTCCTTGGGCATAAATAATGGCTATTTCATCTTTACTGTCGAACGTTTGTGAAGTAGTGGCTACTTTTTGAGCATAATCACAAATAGACACTTTATTGTATTCTTCGTCGTTGGCTACTTTAAGTGCTTTTCGGATGGCGTTGTGATACACATCTTCATAGGCAATAACGTCAATCAATTTCTGTGATTTTGCCATTTCCGGAGTTCGAGCAAGAAGTCCATTGGCAATTTCATTCAATTTAGCCACAGATATATTTCGGCTTTTAGAGATGTCAGTAGTGATCGAATTCCAAACGGAATTCAGTAATGCGGTAGTTTGTTCTCTGTTGGCATCACTCATTTTGTTTTCTAAAAACGGTTCAACGGCACTTTTATATTTTCCATGGCGGATCACTTCCATTTTTAATCCTGATTTTTCCTGAAAATCTTTAAAGAACATAAGTTCAGCAGAAAGGCCTTTGAAATCCATATCTCCGACAGGATTTAAGTAAATTGGGCTGGCAACAGAATTTAGATAATATTCTTTTTGTGAATACGAATTGGCATAAGCCATGACGAATTTACCTGATTTTTTAAAGCTTTCCAGAGCATCTCTTAATGCCTTACTTTGCGCCATACCTAATGACGAAGCATTATTTAGGATCGAAATACCTTTAATGTCGGCATCTTTTTTTGCTTCTTCAATGGCATTAATAATGTCTGATAAGCCTACTTTTTTGTTTTCTGAAAAAATAGTTACCCAAGGGTCTTTGTATTTTCCGGCATAGTCGTTTCTGATGTCTTCCAAATTCAATTCTATAACAGAATTATTTTTTACCGTAACACCTTCAGATTCACCACCAAAAATGGCTCCAATGAGAATAATTCCAAAAAAGAACAACATGAAAAAAACAAAAATACCTATAATGGTAGCTAATACATTTCCTAAAAATCTCATAATTATATTTTTTTAATATGTCGTAAAAAAGATTGAAATGTTACAAATAATTGTTTGTAATTTCTAAGTTTAATTATCAACACAGGATACAAATATATTGCTAATTCTAAAATTCTTTTAGTTAATTTGCACCTAATTATGAAATCACAACATCAGGTCATTTTATCTATAGGCAGCAATCAAGGCAATCGTTTGGAAAATATCGAACGTTGTTTGGAATTGATACATCAAGAAATTGGGACTGTAATCAAAGTCTCCAGATTATATGAGACTCCAGCTTGGGGTTTTGAAAGTGATGCTTTTTATAATTGTGCTTTGGTTTTACACACTTTTACATCCGCACATAAAATTCTGTCTCAGGTTTTAAAAATTGAAAAGCGTTTGGGTCGTTTGCGAAATAAATCTCAAGAGTATCAATCGCGCACGATTGATATTGATTTGATTGCTTTCGATTCAGAAATTATTGCTTCCGAAAAACTCCAAATTCCGCATCCTTTGATGCAAAACAGGAATTTTGTTTTGTTGCCCATTCAGGATTTAAATTTAGATTGGAAACATCCTATTCTTCAAAAAAATATTTCGGAATTATTGGCATTGTCACCAGATGAAAGTGTTTGTATAGTGGTTCAGAATTTAGTAAATCCTTTGCAGAATATTTCATTAGAGCAATTTAATTACGTCGCTTTCGAAGGGAATATCGGAGCGGGAAAAACCACCTTGGCTACGAAGATTTCCGAGGATTTTAATGCGAAAACGGTACTGGAACGTTTTGCGGATAATCCTTTCTTGCCCAAATTTTATAAAGATCAGAACCGATATGCGTTTCCGCTTGAAATGTCATTTCTTGCGGATAGATACCAGCAATTGTCTGATGATTTAGCGCAATTTGATTTGTTTAAAGACTTTCTAGTTGCCGATTATCATATTTTTAAGTCTTTGATTTTTGCCAAAATAACACTGGCCGAAGATGAGTACCGTTTGTATCGCAATCTCTTTGATATTATTTACAGAGAAATGCCAAAGCCTGATTTGTACATTTATTTGTATCAAAATTCAGAGCGATTATTGCAAAATATTAAGAAACGCGGCAGAAGCTACGAACAAAAAATCCCGGCTGAATATTTGGATAAAATCAATAGCGGTTATCTGGATTATATTAAATCACAAACCGATTTGAATGTTCTGATTATTGATGTTTCTGATAGGGATTTTGTGAAAAATCAAGAAGATTATCTCTATATTTTAGATGTAATCAAGAAGAAGATTAATTAATAATATTGACAGCTGTTTGAACCATTAAGTTGGTGTTCAATTATCTTTTTAGAGAAAAATGCCCTTTTATTAAAGGTCTTGTGTTGTCAATTTTCAAGATATACCAATAATCTGAAGCGGGCAATAGATTTTTATTAAAAGTTCCATCCCAAGATTGGTTGATTGCGTTTAGTTTTGTAATCAATTTTCCATAACGATCAAAAATGGTCACTTCGGCTCCTGGGTAATTAATTAATCCTTTTACTTCCCATAAATCATTCTGTGAATCGTTGTTTGGAGTAAAGAATTTTGGAGCAATTAAAACTACAAATGTTTTACTGTCAGTTCCGCAAAAATTGGCTTCTCTTACATGCGCCGTTTGCAAGCCACTCGATACATTGAAAAACACGTTCGAACTTTGATAATTGATTCCGTCAACAGAATATTCAAAATAGTCCTCTGATTTTTTTAAATAAACCACGACTGTAGTTCCGTTTACATCAATGCGATCTATTTCAGGAATAAGATGTTCAACAACAGTAAATTTTTTTCTGCTGGTACAGTTTTCAGGAGTAGGACTGGTTACATCTACGGTGTAAATACCAGAAGCAGAAACAGTAATTGTTGCTGTAGTTTCACCGGTTGACCATAAATAAGTCATATTAGGAATTTGTGCATCAAGGATTAAGCTGCCGGATTTGCAAAGTATTATTTCTTGATCCGTAACTACGGGAGGAACGTAAATTATAATTTCAACAGCAATCCGATTGCCATTCGTACATCCATTATTTATGGCTTCGGCGTAATATGTTGTGTTTTGTGTAACATTTGGGACAGTCAGACTTGTCCCAGTTCCTATGTTAGTGCTACCGGTTAGACTTGAATACCAGTTTATATTTCCAGTAGAAGCTGTTGCTTCAAGCGTTACAGCTCCTGCTCCACATCTGGAAACGGGAGAATTGGTAGCAGTGATGGTAGGGATTGTGTTTATTGTGGCTGCAACTGCTATTCTTGACGTTGTGCATCCAGCATCAACATAATAAGTTGTTGTGGCTGTTAAAAAAGGTGTTGTGTAAGTGTTTCCAGTTGCTAATAAAGTTCCGCCACTTGTAGTATCATACCAGTTTACTGTTCCGCCGGAGGCTGTTGCTTGAAGTGTAACAATTCCGGAGTCACATCTTGAAACTGAAGTTGTTCCTGTAATTTGTAATATCGTTATGGATGTGCTAGTTGCAATTTCAAGTATTGGATCTCCGGGCATTCCACCATATTCTATAATATATCCCTTTGATTGATAATCTCCAGTTGAATCTCCGTTTAATTGCAGATCGTTCCATGATCCTGGAATTCCAGAGACTCCAGGCGCTTTAACGTGTGCATAATGTTCAATACCATTACTGTTGTTTGGTTCACCAGTATTCCAATTGGTATAAGACATTACCGTTCCTGCCTCCGGCCCAGTAATCCATTTCCAGACCCCTTCTGTTTCGATGTCACTACCTCCAATCCAGCCGTTTCCAGCCGCCTGAGCTCCTGCCAATTGAGCTTCATCAGCCGCTGTCAGAGTGGCTAAATAACCTTTTAGCCCATAATAAATCTTTGTTTCTGCAGCTAATTTTGCTGCTGTCCAACTGATTCCTGGACTGTAAACATATTCGTAAAAATGACCGTTTCTGGGTAAATAATTTGCTTGTCCTATTGTGATTGAGAAATTTCGAATTCCTGAAGGAGAAGTTGATGAATTGCTAAATTCAACGTCTTTTATCGCGTTTACAAAGTCGCTATATAAAACATCAGCTCCAGTTGGGCTGGATAATTTTAATTTTCCTGAAGGAGCATCCCAGCTAGAAATAATTGTTGGGTGTAATGTGGGATTGGGTAATTGGATTAAATCCTGCCCGTTTACATAACCCGAAGAAATCTGAATGTAAATAGCCTCTGTACCTGTGTCTGTAATATCAGAATTTGTTATGCTGACATCGGTTACTATTCTTAATGAAGTTCCAGGACAGTAACTTTGATTTCCTGTAGCTATAATTTGTGGTGCATTATCTATAATTGATAATGAATGTGGGTTTGTAATAAAATTAAGGCGTGATGACTTTATCGAGCCTTTTGAGATTATAGCAGTGTTTTTTTTTATTGCATAAAAGGATATAGCGGAACATTCTGCCATCGGAACGAGCAATAAAAAAGCTAAAGATAATTTCAAAAAGTTAAAAATTCTCATGCGATAAAAGTATTACTTATTCTATTTTAAAAAAATCATTTCGGCCAGTTCAGTTTTTGAAATAAATCCCAAACTACAATCCCTGCGCTTACTGAAATATTTAAAGAATGTTTGGTGCCTAATTGTGGAATTTCGATGCAACCATCACACAAGGCGACCGCTTCTTGAGAAACTCCATGTACTTCGTTCCCAAATACCAAAGCATATTTCCTGTCCTTTTCAATTTTAAAATCTTGAAGAAAAACAGCACTTTCTACTTGTTCTATGGCAAGCGTGGTGGTGTTTTCTTTTTTTAATTTTCCAATAACTTCAAGAACATTTTCATGATGTTCCCAAGTGACCGTTTCGGTAGCGCCCAAAGCTGTTTTGTGAATTTCTTTGTTTGGAGGAGTGGCAGTAATACCACATAAATATATTTTTTCAATTAGAAAGGCGTCTGCTGTTCTAAATACGGAGCCAATATTATGCAAACTGCGGATGTCATCTAATACTAAAATCAGCGGTGTTTTTTCAGATTGTTTGAATGCTTCAATAGATTTTCGATCCAGTTCGCTGTTTTCTAGCTTTCTCATATTTTGTAAATTATTCAAAAAAAAAGCTTCCGAAATTAATGGAAGCTTTTTTGTGTATTTAGTTAAAATTTAGCTTTTTGAAGGTTCAGCGGCTAAAACATTTCCTTTTATTGTAAGTGTTTTGCTAGGGACAACAGCATTAGTTGTCAATGTTACTGTTTTAGTAAAAGCTTGACCACCTCTTGAAGTGTCATATTTTACTCCAATAACTCCTTTTGCTCCCGGAGCGATTGGCTCTTTAGGATAAGTAGGAACGGTGCAACCACATGATCCTTGAGCATTAGTAATGATTAAAGGTTTGTTTCCGTTATTTGTGAAAACAAACTCGCGTTTACCATCAGAGTTATAGGCAACAGTGCCGTAGTCAATGGTTTCAGTTACGAAAACCATTCCTGCGCCATTCACTTTTGCGGTAGCAACTTTAGTATTTGTTGCTTTTAATTTTTTTGAAGTTTCTTGTGCAGTAGAAGATACAACTCCTAAAACAACTAGCATAGCTAGGGTAATTATTTTTTTCATATCTATTTCAATTTAAAAGTATTTACAAATCTAAAGAAAAAATAGAAATTATGGATTAAATCTTTCTTAAAAATAGTTTAATTTTTGAACTCCTTAATTATTTGTTTTAAAATCTATAAATTCGCTGATATTTTTTTCATTTTTAAACACAAATACAATTGGCATCTAAAGATAAAATAGTTAAGGAAACTCCGTTAATGAAACAGTACAATGAGATAAAAAGGAAGTATCCGGATGCTTGTCTTTTGTTTCGCGTAGGGGATTTTTATGAAACATTTGGTGAAGACGCAGTTCGTGCTTCAAAAATTCTCGGAATAACATTGACCAAAAGAGGGGCAGGTTCAGAAACGGAGACTGCACTAGCAGGTTTTCCGCATCATTCTATAAATACGTATTTGCCAAAGCTTGTCAAAGCGGGACTTCGTGTGGCTATTTGTGACCAGCTTGAAGATCCAAAAATGACCAAAACCATTGTGAAACGAGGTGTTACAGAGCTTGTGACTCCAGGTGTCTCTATGAATGATGAGGTTTTACAGTCGAAGACCAATAATTTTTTAGCATCTATTTTCTTTGCCAATAAATCAATTGGAATTTCATTTTTGGATGTTTCTACAGGTGAGTTTTTAACGGCGCAAGGCAATGCAGAATATATTGACAAACTGTTACAGAATTTTAATCCAAGTGAAGTTCTGATTCCCAAAAATAATAAAAATGATTTCCGGGAAATTTTCGGAGAGGATTATCATAGCTTTTATCTGGAAGATTGGATTTACAAGGAAGACTACGCATTCGAAACCTTAACCAAGCATTTTCAAACGGTTTCTTTGAAAGGATTTGGAATCGAAGAATTGAAAGAAGGAATTATTGCTTCGGGAGCGATTTTATATTATTTATCCGAAACCCAGCACAACAGAGTGCAACATATCACGACCATTCAGCGTATTGCAGAAGATGCTTATGTCTGGATGGACCGATTTACAATTCGCAATCTGGAGTTGTATCATAGTTATAATCCAAACGCGGTGACGCTTCTCGATGTAATTGATAAAACGCTTTCGCCAATGGGAGGTCGTTTGTTGAAACGTTGGTTGGCATTGCCGTTGAAAGACAGTACTAAAATAAAAAGCCGTCATCAGGTGGTTTCATATTTAAAAGAAAATCAGGACGTTTTAAAAAATATCCAAAATCAAATCAAGCAAATTTCTGATTTGGAACGTTTGATTTCGAAAATTGCAGCCGGAAAAGTATCGCCTCGAGAAGTAGTTTATCTGAAAGAATCTTTGGATGCTATTATTCCAATAAAAACCTTGGCTTTAGAAAGTCCGCAAGAAGCAGTAAAAGTAATCGGTGACAGTTTGCACAGTTGCGAATTGTTGCGTGAAAAAATAAAAACGGTTTTAAATCAAGATGCTCCTGTGGCTATTGCCAAAGGAAATGCGATTGCCAAAGGAATCAATGCAGAATTAGATGATTTACGGGCAATATCAACTTCCGGAAAGGAATTCTTGGACGGAATCGAAAAACGAGAATCACAATTGACGGGGATCTCCTCGTTGAAAATTTCCTTTAATAATGTTTTTGGATATTATATCGAAGTTAGAAACTTGCACAAGGATAAAGTTCCTGTGGAATGGATTCGAAAGCAAACTTTGGTCAATGCGGAACGTTATATTACGGAGGAATTAAAAGAATACGAAACCAAAATCCTAGGTGCCGAAGAAAAAATTCATAAAATAGAAGTAGAGTTATTCGAACAATTGGTGAGTTGGATTGCAACATATATCAAGCCGGTTCAAATGAATGCTAATTTGGTGGCACAACTCGATTGTTTGTGTTCTTTTACACAGTTGGCTATCGAAAATAAATACATCTGCCCTGAGCTAGACGAAACTTTCGAACTGGAAATCAAAAACGGAAGGCATCCAGTTATCGAAAAACAATTGCCGGTTGGCATGCCTTATATTGCCAATGATGTTTTCTTGGATAGAGAAACACAACAGCTGATCATGATCACTGGTCCGAATATGTCTGGAAAGTCTGCTATTTTGCGTCAAACTGCTTTGATTGTGCTATTGTGTCAAATGGGAAGTTTTGTGCCTGCAGACAGTGTGAGAATGGGAATTGTAGATAAAATATTTACCAGAGTAGGAGCGAGTGATAACATTTCGATGGGAGAATCTACTTTTATGGTCGAAATGAATGAAACGGCTTCCATTTTGAATAATATTTCCGATAGGAGTTTAGTGCTTTTAGATGAAATTGGGAGAGGAACGAGTACCTATGACGGAATTTCCATCGCATGGGCAATTGCAGAATTTTTACACGAGCATCCTTCAAAACCTAAAACATTATTTGCAACCCATTACCATGAGTTGAATGAAATGAGCGAATCACTGCCTAGAATTCAGAATTACAATGTGGCTGTCAAAGAATTGAAAGATACGGTGCTTTTTATTCGAAAATTGGTAAAGGGAGGAAGCGCACATAGTTTTGGAATACATGTGGCGAAAATGGCAGGAATGCCTCAAATTGTGATTTTGAAAGCGCAAAAGCTTTTAAAGAAATTAGAAAAAAATCATTCCAGCGATGCGCTGAACGGAATTAAAGCTGCAAAAGATGAAATGCAAATGAGCTTCTTCAATTTAGATGATCCTTTATTGGAAGAAATCAAAGAAGAGATCATAAGTCTGGATATAAATACCATTACGCCTATGGAAGCGCTGATGAAACTCAATGAAATTAAAAGAATGTTGACCAGAAAATAATTTATTTAACTTTAAAGTTTACGTTATCAGAATGTTAACTTTTATATGTGATTTTTTTATAAAAAAGGCTTGTGTAATTCAATAAATGTCCTAAATTTGCATCCGCAATACAGAACAAGTATCGCGGTTCTTTTTAAGGATTGAAAATGCGAAAATAGCTCAGTTGGTAGAGCGCGACCTTGCCAAGGTCGAGGTCGCGGGTTCGAGCCCCGTTTTTCGCTCGACACCACATAATGCTCGGATGGTGAAATTGGTAGACACGCTGGACTTAAAATCCAGTGAACAGCAATGTTCGTGCGGGTTCAAGTCCCGCTCTGAGTACTAAAGCCTCTTCAATTGAAGAGGCTTTTTTTTGTTTGCAAGAATTTGAAACGGTATTGAATCTGAAATCTGCAATCTAAAATCTAAAATTTCATGGGCGCTTTTGTAATTAGTAAAAGATATAACGACGAATATAAATTTGTTTTCACTTCTAGGAAAGGAAAAATTATTTTTACAAGTTTAAGTTATGAACTCAAGTTTGAGTGTGAAGAAGACATTGAGAAATTTAAAACCGCTATTGATGCCGCTGACTTTTTAAAATTTAAGTCTACCAGTGGGAAGTTCTATTTTAAATTGATGCTAGAAGGGAATCATTTTGCAACAAGTAGAAAATATACCACTTCGTTGCGTCTGCAAAAAGGAATCGATGAAATTGTGCGGTATGGATCAAATTCAGAGGTGTTGGATTTCTCTGGAAATAATTTTATTTTTTCGGATTAAAGATTTTCGGATTAATTTGTAAATAAAAAAGAGAGTCGTGAAATTTAAATTTCCACGACTCTCTTTTTATTCGTACACCTCTTCTTAAATTATTGGAAATGTCACAAATTAAAAAAGCCATCTCGCATAAGCGGATGGCTTTAAAATTTTTAGAATTTGAGTTCTAATTATTTTTTTGCAGCTTCAGTAGCAGTTGCAGCAGCTTCAGTAGCAGCAGCAGCAGCAGAGTCAACAACAACAGCAGCAGAATCAACTACAGCAGCAGCAGAATCAACTACAGCAGCAGCAGAATCAATTACAGTAGCAGCGTCCTCAGCAGGAGCGTCAGCTTTTTTACATGATACAACAGTCAAAACAGCAACAGCAGCTAAACTTAAAAATACTTTTTTCATCTTAATTTAATATAAAAGGTTAATTATTAATTCGTGGCAAAGATATAAATTTTTTAATATGTAAAATATTTTTTTATTTTTTTTTTAAAAAATAATATTTTTTGTCAACGCCGAAACAAATTACAATTATTATGCCAATTAAGTCAAATAATTAATAAATGCTTTATATCGTTGTTGAGCCCTTGGTTTTACTTTAAGTTTTTCTTTTTCAGAGGTTTGCTTTTCTTTGGGTGAACTAGTTTTAGCTCACTGATCAAGTTTTTTGCACCTGCATATTTATCCATAATAAAAAGGACGTAGCGTATGTCAACCATGATGTTTCTACAAATACTTGGGTCATAATAGATATCACTCATGGTTCCTTCCCAAACCCTGTCAAAATTAAGTCCTATTAAGTTTCCGTTAGCGTCTATCGCTGGGCTTCCTGAATTACCTCCAGTAGTGTGATTTGTGCCAATAAAGTTAACAGGCATTTTTCCGTTTTCTCCATAGGGTCCGTAATCTTTGGTTTTATATAGATCTATCAATTTAGATGGAACATCAAATTCATAATCTCCAGGGATGTATTTCTCCATTATCCCATCTAAATAGGTTATTGGTGTGTAAAGTGTAGCATCTTTAGGCTCGTATCCTTTTACTTTTCCATAAGTAATTCTTAATGTGCTATTGGCATCCGGAAAAATTCTACTGTCTTTATTCAATTCTAATTGCGCCTTCATATACGTGCGTTGTAGCGCTGTAATCTTTAAATTGATTTCGTCGTATTTTGGAGTTACTTCTTTCGAATATTTATCAGCCAATTCTTTTACCAGCAGAAAACCTGGGTCATTGTTTAAATTCGTTAAAACGGTTTGCGTATCACCGGTTAGCAATTCTTTCAGACCTGTATGATTTTTAAGTTTAGATTTGCTGTAAATTTCCGAAGCCAAATTTTTAGCGTTTACATTCATCAAACTTTGAGGTAAAAATTGTTTTGGAGATTTGGCAGCATACAATTCAATCAATTGCTCAAAAACTTTTTCATCAACAGTTGCATTAAAATCTTTGTAGAAAGCTTCTTGGCCAGTTAGTAAATTGTTTTTTCGGTCAGTGAAAGATTGCTCTCCTTTGGTTTTGTAAACTTGTTCCAGCTGATACAATTTGTAACCAACACTTAGTAATTCCGTATTAAGTAGCACTGTTTCCGTAAAATAATCTCTGGCAGAGGCATACGGCGCTATTTCTGCGTAGTTTTTTTCAAAATCAGCTAAAAGTGTTCCGTACTCTTTTTCTTTCCCCGCTTTTGTTATTTTCTGCTGAAAAGCTTTTTCAGATTCTCTTTTAATAGCAACGGCATTTGATTTTTTTAATCCTTGGGTTTCGCCAATCCATTTTTTCCAATAATTAGCAATCTTGGCATATTTAGAGGCATACTGAATTTTAATAGCATTGTCTTTTCTCATGAAACCATCAGCCACTTTCAAGGCTTTGTCTCTAATTTCGATTTTTGCCGGATTTAGCTCGTTTACAATTTGCTCAATCGCAACAGAAGGTAAATATTCATTTGTTTTTCCAGGATAACCAAAAACTAATGTGAAATCATCTTCGGCTACGCCATCAAGTGAAATGGGTAGGAAGTGTTTAGGAGTGTAAGGAACATTGTCTTTCGAATACGCAGCTGGACGATTGTTTTTGTCAGCATAAATTCTAAATAATGAAAAATCTCCCGTATGACGCGGCCAAACCCAGTTATCAGTATCAGAACCAAACTTTCCTATTGAGGAAGGCGGAGCTCCCACCAAACGTACATCTGTAAAAGTTTCTGTTACAAAAAGCATGTATTGATTGCCTTCATAAAACGTGCGGATTTTATTTTCCTGCCAATTTTCCTTTGGTAAAGAATTAGTAAGTGCCGTAATGTTTTCTTGAATTTTCTTTTGTTTTTCGGATTCACTGGTAAGAGAAGCAGTTCCTTCTAAAACCGATGTGGTTACATCTTCGATTTTTACAATAAAAGCGACGGTTAAGTTTTTATTAGGCAATTCGTCTTCCATTTTGTAAGCCCAAAATCCATCAGTAAGATAATCATGGTCTACTGTAGAGTGCGATTGAATTTGTGAAAATCCGCAATGATGATTCGTTAAAATCAATCCTTTCGGAGAAATTACTTCAGAGGTACAACCACCATTAAAGTGTGGAACCGCATCTTTTAAACTCGATTGATTCACATCGTAAATCTCTTTTACAGACATTTTCATGCCTAAATTTTTCATTTCTGTTTCATTCATTCCTTTCAAAAGCGAAGGAATCCACATGCCGCCCTGCTGTGCTTGCGTCTGAATGACAAATAGTAATAAGAATAATTTTAAAAATTTCATGGTATTAAATTTAGGGTGTAATTTTATTTGATTTTGTATTTCATCAATTTTCTGTTGTGCGATTCAAAACCGTGCGCAAGGTACAATTTTTGAGCTTTTTCGTTGTGCTGTTCCACTTCCAGATAAATCAGTTTTAACGATAGTTTATGGCTTTCACTTTGAATAAATGCAATGGCTTTACTGCCAATTCCTTTGCCTCTTGCTTTTTCAGTCAAATACAATTCGTCTAAAAAAGCAATTTTCCCTTGGTATTCAAAACTAAAAACAAAGGTTAGAAGAATGTAGCCTACAATTTCATTATCGGATAAAATAAGCCATGATTTTCCAAAATTTTCATTGGAAATAAATGCTTGAAATAAAGCTTTAGAAACATCAATATTAATGGGGTAATTATCAATCGCATAAAATTGTTGCATCAGTATCACAATCGTTTCAATATCAGAAAGCGCTAACGGTTTAAATTGGGTCATTCAAAATATGTTTTAAAATAATTGCAGTAGCTCCTTTATTCATTTGTACAAAGGTGCTGCACATGTGTCCTTTTTCGTGTCGGATGTCATCATTCAGGATGAGGTTTCTAAATGCTTCGTTTAGCTCTTTAGTATTGTTGATAGAAATACAGGCTTCCATATTTACCAGTGCTGTTGCTTCTGCAAAATGAGAATAGTTCGGGCCAATCAGTATTGGAACACCAAAAGTTGCCGGTTCCAGTAAATTATGAACTCCGGGATTTCCGAAACCACCGCCTATATACGCAATATCCGCATAACTGTAGATTTTGGTCAGAATACCAATCGTATCAATGATAAAAACATCAAAATCAGCCAGATTCTGTCCTTCTTTTTCAGAGAATAAAACGATTTTTTTAGTGATGCTGTTTTTTAATTGCTGAATTTGGTCGTCCTTAATATTATGAGGCGCAATTATAAACTTGACATTGAATGTATTCGAATTAATAAAATCTACCAATAAATTTTCGTCTTTTGGCCAAGAACTTCCCACGACAATAGTCAATGTATTGTCTTTAAATTGAGAAATAAAATCCAAGGAATTGTCTTTTTCTAAAATTGTGGCAACTCGATCAAATCGGGTGTCTCCAGAAACGGAAACATTCGCTTTACCTACTTGTTGCAGTAATTTTTTTGAAGTTTCATTTTGTACAAAAAAGTAAGTGAATGTATTTAATGCTTCTCTGTAAAAGCCGCCATACCATTTGAAAAACAGTTGATTTTTTCTAAGAATTCCAGAAATTAAATAGGTTTTGGCATTTCGTTTTTTGAGCTCGGCTAAATAATTTGGCCAGTATTCGTATTTAATAAAAAACACTAAATCCGGATGGACGAGTTTCAAAAACTGTTTGGCATTTTTCTTGGTGTCCAAAGGCAAATAAACCGTAACATCAGCAACGGTATTGTTTTTTCGGACTTCATAGCCTGAAGGTGAAAAAAAAGTAAGTACAATTTTGTGTGATGAGAATTGTTCTTTTATTTTTTCAATGACAGGTAAGCCTTGTTCGTATTCGCCTAAGGAGGCAGCATGAAACCAGATTGTTCTATCAGTAGGTTTTATTTTTTGTTCCAAAGCTGGAAAAACCACTTTTCGTCCAGCTACAAAAAGTTTCATTTTTGGACTGAAAAGAGCTATGATTTTTAATAAAAAACCAGCAATTTGAGCAATTAGATTATAGAGAAAAAACATCATTAAAATTTTGGGGCTAAAATACGTTTTCTTTATGTTTATTTCTTCCGCAGCAATATTTAAATTTTGGTTGTCAGGAACCCATTTTTTTATTTCATCGGAATAATATCTTTTTTTAATGTGAGTTTCATTGGTTTAAACTCATAAATAACTATTTTTGTTCTTCGTTTTAAGAAAGTGTTTGCTGTTTCTGTAAACCTTAAAATAACGTCACCCTGAACGCAGACGAAGGGCGAACTTTAAACAAAAATTTCAATGAAAAAAATCCAAATGGTTGACTTAAAAAGTCAATATGATAAAATAAAAGACGTCGTAAATACATCTATTCAGGAAGTTTTAGACACAAATTCTTATATTAATGGACCTCAAGTTCATCAATTTCAAAAATCTTTGGAAGAGTACCTGGACGTAAAACACGTAATTCCTTGCGCTAATGGAACCGATGCCTTGCAAATTGCTATGATGGGATTGGATTTAAAGCCTGGAGATGAAGTAATCACTGCCGATTTTACTTTTGCAGCGACAGTGGAAGTAATTGCTTTACTGCAATTGACACCGGTTTTAGTCGATGTGGATATGCATAATATGAATATTTCTATCGAAGGAATTAAAGGCGCCATTACGCCAAAAACCAAAGCAATTGTTCCGGTACATTTATTTGGTCGTGCTGCCAATATGGAAGCGATTATGGCTTTGGCCAAGGAGCATAATCTATATGTTATAGAAGACAATGCACAAGCGATTGGAGCTAATTGCAAGTTTTCTGATGGAACAAAAAAGAAAGCAGGGATAATTGGTCATGTGGGATCTACTTCATTTTTTCCTTCTAAAAATTTAGGATGTTATGGAGATGGCGGAGCGATTTTTACCAATGATGATGCTTTGGCACATAAACTTCGCGGGATTGTAAATCACGGAATGTACGAGCGGTATCACCATGATGTAGTAGGGGTAAATTCACGATTGGATAGTATTCAAGCAGCAGTTTTGAATGCTAAATTACCTTTATTAAATACTTATAATGACGCACGTCGTTCAGCAGCTGCGAAATATAATACCACTTTTTCGGGCCATTCTAATATTACAATTCCAGAGTTTGATTTAAATGGAGACGATCACGTTTTTCATCAATATACTTTGCGAATCATTAATGCCAATAGAGACGGATTGATGCAGCATTTACTTGATAAAGGTATTCCGTGTGCCATTTATTACCCAATTCCATTACATTCGCAGAAAGCATACGTGGATTCTAGATATAAAGAAGAAGATTTTCCAGTGACAAATCAATTGGTTAAAGAAGTAATTTCGTTGCCAATGCATACAGAACTGGACGATGAACAAATTAAATTCATAACGGACAGTGTTTTAGAGTTTTTTAAATAATATAGAGACGCGATTTATCGCGTCTTTTTTATGTGGTATAAATAGTAAGGGATGCGATAAATTGCGTCTGCACAAAAAAAGTAATCATGAAAATATTAGTTACAGGAGGTTTAGGTTTTATTGGTTCGCATACTGTTGTTGAATTGCAAAATGAGGGTTTTGAAGTACTGGTTGTGGATAATTTATCGAATACATCATTGAATGTGTTAGATGGAATTCAGAGTATTACCGGAAAAATTCCTGCTTTCGAAAAGTTAGATTTGCGCGAGAAAGAAAAAGTACAGGATTTTTTCAAAAGGCATCATGATATTTCAGGAGTCATACATTTTGCAGCTTCAAAAGCGGTGGGTGAAAGTGTTGAAAATCCGTTGTTGTATTATGAAAATAATATCAATGCATTGGTATATGTTTTACAGGAGTTACAGAAAAAACCGGAAGCTAATTTTATTTTCAGCTCGTCTTGTACCGTTTACGGTCAAGCCGAAAAAATGCCAATTACCGAAAACGCACCAGTGCAACAGCCAATTTCTCCTTACGGTAATACCAAAAAAATTGGAGAAGAAATCATCATCGATGTGACTAAGGTAACCAATATCAATGCGATTTTATTGCGTTATTTTAACCCAATTGGAGCACACCCTTCTACTGAAATTGGAGAATTGCCTATCGGGGTTCCTCAAAATTTAGTGCCATTTATTACACAAACCGGTTTTGGATTGCGTAAAGAACTCGCCGTTTATGGAGACGACTACCCAACTCCAGACGGAACAGCGGTACGAGATTATATTCACGTAGTTGATTTGGCGAAAGCCCATGTGATCGCTTTGCAACGTTTATTAAACAAAAAAAATACCGCTAAAGTAGAAACCTTCAATTTAGGTACAGGAACAGGAAGCTCGGTTTTAGAAGTCATCAATACTTTCGAAAAAGTAAGCGGTAAAAAATTACCATACAAAATTGTTGGTCGCAGAGAAGGCGATATTACTTCGGCTTACGCCAATACGGATAAAGCCAATACTGTTCTGGGATGGAAAGCAAAATCAACGCTTGAAGAAGCGATGGCTAGCGCCTGGAAATGGGAACAGAAAATTCGTTCGTAGAGTAATGCAGGTAGAGATGCACTGCAGTGCATCTCTACAGAAGATTCATTCAAAGAAATCCCAAATTATCGTGATGATAGTTTGGGGTTTTTTGTTTTAAGTAATTAGTTGTAAATTTGTTAGGTAAATAAGTTTATCATGAATGCTAAAAAAGAAAATCCGAAAGTAAATAAAGTAGAAGAACCTTCTGCAGATTATGAAGTTTTGAAAACTAAATTTAAAGGAATTGACAGAGCCACTTTTGATTTTGATGAAGAGATGAAAAATGGATATACTACAGAAGAAGCAAAAGCTAAATCCATTAGAAGAATTAGAGAATGGTGGGGAAAATAAAAGTTGTTTTTACCCAACATGTAATTGAATATCTTGATGACTTAGTTCGTGTTTTGTACAAAAAAGAATACTTTGGTTTTATAGAAACTGCCGAAGAATATGTCTCGAAAATTTTCGATGCTATTCCTGAAAATATCAAATTTAGTAGACAACAACAAATCCCAAAAGCACTTTACTATTTAGGCTCAAACTATATTTTTTTACAAAGTGAATAACCGAACCACTTGGTATGTTTTCTTTGAAAAAAAGAATCAGAATTATTTGATTACTGGAATTATCAATAATCATTGTGAAGAGGCTAAGAATCTATAGTTTTAAATTATATCAAAAAATCCTCACAAACATAGTTCATGAGGATTCTATAATATGATCGATTTTCTATTCTGCAATCTAAAATTTAAGCATTCGCAGTAACCGCTTCTTTATCAATTTTACCAATCAATCCGGCCAATACTTTTCCTGGACCCACTTCCGTAAAAGATGTCGCGCCATCGGCAATCATTTGTTGTACAGATTGTGTCCAACGAACCGGTGCAGTCAATTGTATAATTAAGTTTTTCTTGATTTCCGAAGGATCAGAAACTGCGCTTGCCGTTACGTTTTGATATACTGGACAAATAGGAGTAGAAAAAGTCGTCGCTTCAATAGCTGCAGCTAGTTCTTCTCTTGCTGGTTCCATCATTGGTGAGTGAAAAGCACCACCAACTGGCAACAATAAAGCGCGTTTTGCACCCGCTGCTTTCATTGCTTCGCAGGCTTTTTCTACTGCTGATGTTTCTCCCGAAATCACTAATTGTCCCGGGCAGTTATAATTTGCAGCCACTACAATTCCGTCAATAGAAGCGCAAACTTCTTCTACAATATTGTCAGCCAATCCTAAAACGGCTGCCATAGTAGAAGGTTTTATTTCGCAGGCTTTTTGCATTGCCAAAGCGCGTTGTGAAACTAATTTTAATCCGTCTTCAAAAGATAAAGCACCATTTGCTACTAAAGCAGAGAATTCACCTAAGGAATGTCCAGCTACCATTTCTGGTTTGAAATCCTCACCTAATGTTTTTGCTAAAATCACCGAATGCAAGAAAACGGCAGGTTGTGTGACTTTGGTTTCTTTCAATTCCTCAGCTGTTCCTTCAAACATGATGTCTGTGATGCGGAAACCTAAAATTTCATTGGCTTTCTCGAATAATTCTTTTGCAAGAGCAGAATTTTCATATAAGTCTTTACCCATTCCTGTGAATTGTGCGCCTTGACCTGGAAATATATATGCTTTCATGTGTCTAATTTAAAGATTGAAATATTTAAAGATTGAAAAATTGGTTCCAATCGGAATGCAAAAATACTATTTTTTGCGGTATTTGAAACTATCTGTTAGGTTCCTTTTACTATTGAAAGTATAATTCATTTTTTACAGAATAGACATTCAACCTAAAAAAAATCCACTCAAATTAATGAGCGGATTTTCACCAAAATCTAAAAACTAAAGAACGAAATAAGCGTTGTTTAAAAGTTGTATATGATGTGCTTTTGCTTCATAAACAGGTACTTCTTCATCAAATTCATCTCGGTATTCGTTGACCATTTGCATAAGGTTTTTTTCAATTGTGTTAGAAATCGCACTTACAGGAGTATCTGTAGGTCTGTTTTCAAATGGATCTTGTAAATGAATAGCCATTTTTTCGATTAAGAAAAAAGCAGCTGCAATGGTTGTCACCAATGGAATTTGAAGCCAGCCAATAATATTAATTAATCCAAAAGGCAATAGGATTATGAACAAACACAGCGCAAATCTGATGTACATGCTATATGTTGTTGGGAAAATGGTATTTTTTATACGTTCACACTTACCCATAGAATCACACAATCGCGTTAATGTATTATCGATTTCTACTTGTTGGTAAACATTAATTTTATCAGAATTAAGTGCTTTTTTTAAATCTTTTGCATGTAACATTAAAATGGCATTTGGTACGTGTTTGTGTTTTTTTACAAATCGTAAGTCATCTTCATTTAGTAAATCTCTTATTGGTTTAATAGGGTCTTTCTCTCGAAGTGTTTGTCCAAGACTGTAACACCATGCGGCTTGTCTTTTTGCAAATTTTTCTTTGAAATCGTTCGCTTCTACTGAAAAATCAGGATCATTATAAAAAATAATAATTTGGCGCAATAGTGTTCTGGAATCGTTTACAATAGAACCCCAAATTATTCTGGCTTCCCACCAACGGTCATATGCTTGATTGGATTTGAATGCCAGCAGCAATGAAATGATAGTGCCAATTATTGTGGGAATTGCAATAGGAATATTAACTGATGTAGTTTTGAAAAAATAATGAAAAATTTCAAATGAAATACAAAACAAAATGACTAAGGTCAATTCTGTTTTTATTTTACCCAGCACATATTTCATGGGAATTTTCTTTTTTAGTAACATATACTTTGGATTAAAATTTTAAAAAATTATTTGATTTTTCTAGGAAATATCTTCATATAGAGAAAGTACAGGTAAGCCTAACATTTCGTTCAGTGCTGCTTTTTCTTTCCTTAGTAGTTTTAATTTCTTAGGTTTTCGAGTTTCAATCAAAATGTTTATGTTGTTTTTTGATATCGTATCGGTTAAAAAAGGTTCGGTTTCGCTTGTTTTGGTTTCGCTTACAATTTTCAAAGAGAATATCGTATTTACATAAGCTTGTAAATCTTCTGCATGAAGGCTTGAATCTGAATTTTTGATATACAAAGCCTGGCTGAATATTTCTTCTTCAAAGTTTGCGTTTGTGTGTAGAATTGGGCATTTGCTGTTAGAAATAATTTGGATACAAAAGGAATTGATTTTCTTTTTTGAAGATTTAAAAGAAGGAGTGATAATTGTTAATCCAATTGCAAAATGCTCCATTATATTTTTAAAAACAGGAGAAGAAATGCCGTATTGATGGTGAATTTTTAAGCTGCAATTTTTAGATTCCAAAATAATTTGTCGGCACATTAGCAAAACATTTTCTTGCGTAGTGCTTAAACCTTCATTGATATTTCTTAATAAACTGGCAGAAGAAAAGGTGTCAGGAATATCTGCAAGTAACATCAATATGAGCTGACATTGGTCACCATTAGATGATTTTATAGCAGTTTTCACCGCATTGATTGTGTCGTTTTGTAGTGTTGATGGGATAAGAATATTTTTCATATGTATTAAATTTATTTATACATACAAAATAACAGTACCCAGTTTATAGCAACCTTAAAATAAAATTAGAATATTCTAAGAATTCACATTAGAATTTCTAATGTTAGCGGTATTAAAAGTAATATTTACAATAGTCCCTTTGTCGGGTTCAGATTGTATTTGAAGTTCTCCATTGTGCATTCTGATTATTTTCATGGCAAGTGGCAGTCCTAACCCATAGCCATTGTATTTTGATGCTTTTTTGCCTCGAAAGAAAGGCTCGTAAAGATGCGGAATATCTTCTGCGGGAATACCAATTCCAATATCAGTAATTGAAATTTTGATGATTGAATTGTTTACGGATAAAGTAACAAAGACAGTCTCGTTGTCAGAATATTTGACACCATTGGCGATAATATTATTCAATGAAAGTTCTAATAAGGATTTGTTACATGGAATTTCTAGTAAACTTGGGTCGCTAGGAATTTTATTGATCTTTATCGTTACTCTGTTATTGGGATAAATTTTATCAATGTCTGATTTTACATCCATAAGGAGTTCATCAATTCTAACGATATCTAATAATTGTTTTTTTCCATCATAACCAGTTTGTGTCAGTTTCAAAAGACTTTCTGTAAGATCTCCCAGTCGGGATGCTTGACTGTGTATGTTTTCTAATGACGTTATATAATCCGTAACATTTCTTTCTTTTAAAAGCATAATTTCTGCTTCGGCAATTATGGTTGTTACGGGTGTTTTTAGTTCATGAGAAGCATTATTGATAAAGTTTGCTTGGATTTCAAATGAGGTTTCCAGCCGGTCCAACATGTTGTTAAATGTCTTTGTCAAATCGGCAATTTCATCTGTGCTGTTGGTCTCCGGAAGTCTGTTGTGCAGGTTTGATGCGCTTATTATTTTTACTTCCGCCGTAATTCGGGCTACTGGATTTATAACTTTTCTTGCTAGAAATCTACCAAGAAAATAAGCCAATAGTATAAAAGCCAATCCTCCAAAAAAGAGAATTTGAATAATATAAATACTGCTGACGTTTCCTCTGCGGTCTATAGCAGTAATGATTACAATATATTTTTGATTGGATTCGGTAAAAGTTTGGGCATAAAAATAGCGGTTGCTATTTTCAATCCAATTAGAACCATTAGCCATTACTTTTGTATAAAAATCAGCGGGTAAATTAAGATTGGTATTGTACTCAAATGTATTTTTTCCACTGATTTTAAGGACAAAGTCTTGTTCATCAATCAATTCTTCAAGTCCATTTGCTTTAAACTCTTTGAAATAACGGGTTTTTACAGGATCATTTTGATAATGAATCGATGCAACTATTTTAGCCCGATCTTGTAATCTTTTCAAAAAATGATACTGGTTGTTTTGTTTGAACAGGAAGAAAACCACCAAACTCAATAAAAGTGTGCTGAGGGTTGAAAGCGCAATATAGGTAAAAGTAATTTTTTTCTTAATTTGCATTTTTTATTGTTTCAGTACATAACCCAAACCTTTCATGGTGTGAATTAATTTAGTATTGTATGGTTTGTCAATTTTTTTTCTCAAATAATTAATGTAGACATCAATTACATTTGTATTCATGTCAAAATTAATGTCCCAAACATTGTCTAAAAGTTGTTCACGGGATAAAATAGTCTCAGAGTTGATGGCCAGATAATATAAAAGTTTAAATTCTTTAGCTGTTAATACAATGGAGTCCCCGTTTCGGGTTACCGATTTTGTTTTCGAATTAATTTGAAGGTCAGCAATAGTGATGATTTCATTCGGTTTTTGTATTTGACCGGCTCTTCTGGAAAGTGCATTGACTCTTGCGTCGAGTTCTAGGAATTTGAACGGTTTTAATAAATAATCATCGGCTCCGGAATTCAATCCGTTTATTACATTTTCAGTACTTCCTAAAGCGGTTAATAACAAAATGGGAACAAAGTTTTTTGCGGCTCTCAAACGTCTGCAAATTTCAATGCCATTAATGTCAGGTAACATCACATCCAATATTACCACATCAAAATTATGATTAGAGAGTAAATCTAATGCTGTTGTGCCATCAAGGGCAACACTTACTTCGTGATTTTTTTCTGAAAAGCCTTTCCGGATAATTGACGAAAGATTTGGTTCATCTTCAACTATTAATAACTTCATTAACATTACTATTTCTACAAATTTAATGATTAAACTTTTGTTTTTTCCCAAAATACCTTTGCTAAACTAATATTAACAAAACCTTATAACTAGTTGAAAGTTTTGTTTTGTGTTTTTATATCCAAATCAGGGGACTGCTTTTAGATTCATTATTAAATTATTACTATTTTATTTTGTAACATTTTTTGTTTTTGGATTACTAATAAAGTATGAAAAATAGCAATTATATGAAAAAGATTTTCTTCATTGTTTTCTTACTCCTTTTTGGTTTTTTACTTTTTTACTTCAACCTGCCGGTAATTGATTATGGATTTACGGGTTTTGCTATTATTTTGTTGTTATTAGTGATTTTTGGGATAATATTTTCTCTTGGGCTGACAGTTTCGCAGCAAACCAAGCAGGTCAAGATTGTTTCCAGACCCAACAAGGTTTTGTATGTTTTGGCAGGAGTACTTTTAGTGTATTGTATTGCGCTTCCTTTTGTGACCAGCCTAAAAATGTTTAGAAGTGATTCGTACCAAAAACTAATAGGAGAGGTTAAAAACGGCCAAAAAATAACAAATCATATTGCTCCAATATCTATTGATAAAATCCGTGTGGTGGATGAGGAGTTAGCGCATCTTCTAGGTGAGAAAATTTTAGGTTCGCAACCAGCTTTGGGAAGTCAAGTAGAATTAGGTGATTTTTGTATCCAAAAAGTGAGTAACAACTTGTACTGGGTTGCACCATTATTACATTCGGGTTTTTTAAAATGGTTTAACAACCAAGAAGGAACTTCGGGATATGTTATGGTTTCTGCAACCAACGAACGTGATGTAAAACTAGTTCAGAATGTGGAAGGGAAGGACATTAAGATTAAGTACCAACAAGGCGCTTATTTTCAAAGCGACATTCATAGACATGTTTATTTTAATGGAAACGCTGCTGTTGGTCTGGCTGATTTTAGTTTTGAGATTGATGATGCTGGAAATCCGTTTTGGATAGTAACTAAATATGTGAAAAAAATTGGTTTCTCAGGAAAAGAAGCAACGGGCGTTATTGTGGTTGATGCACAATCTGGTGCTATAAAAGAATATTCAATTGCTAAAACACCAAAATGGGTAGATCGAATTCAGCCTTTGGATTTTATAGAAGATCAATTGAACGATTGGGGTGAATATGTTCACGGGTATTGGAATTTTTCTAATGCGGATAAACTCCAAATTACGGAAGGATTAACATTGGTTTACGGAAAAGACAGTAAATCCTATTGGTATACCGGATTGACTTCGGTTGGAAAAGAAGAATCTGCTGTAGGTTTTGTATTGGTGGATACAAGAACCAAGGAAACTACCTTTTATAAACAAGGTGGAGCGACAGAATTTGCTGCTCAAAGTTCTGCGCAAGGAAAAGTTCAGGAAAAAGGATATAAGGCGTCTTTACCTATTCCGTATAATATTAATAACATTCCCACGTATGTGATGACGCTTAAAGATGATGGCGGATTGGTTAAAATGTTTGCGATGGTTGCCATTGCAGATTATACGATTGTTGGCGTGGGCAATACGATGCGAGAAACCTTAACCTCGTTTAAAAACGTCTATAATATGGCGGATAATAAAATAAATCCGAATAGTGTCTCCAATAAAAAATCGCTGAAATCAATTGTAACCCGAATCCAGAATGATGTGAAAAACGGGAATAGCTTTTATTATTTTAAGGTGAAAGATTATCCTAATATTTTTGTGGGTTCCTCTCAAATATCCAATCAATTGCCGGTGACGATTGTAGGAGATAGTGTAAAAATTTCTTTTGATGTAGACTTGGAAGAAGTAATTGATATTTCGAGTTTTGAGAATAGTAATCTTAAAGCGAGCATGAAATCGAAGTAATTAAAAAAGGCCTAAAGAAAATTCTTTAGGCCTTTTTTTTATTTTTTTGGCAGTAATTTAAATGAGGTGACTTTGAATTTATTGTTAACCACTTTACCAACCACTTCCGCTTTTCTTATAGCAGCACAAAAACCATCACTGGCATGCGCATCTCCATGTGAGTCAATAGAACTGCCGTCAACGAAATAGGATTTTCCGTCAATGCGAACGGCTAATTCACAACCGTGACCTTCCATTCCAAACTGACATTGTCCGCATGAAGCTTCAACAATTTGAGGTTTTGGTTCTTCTTTTTTATCCTGAGCACTTGCAAGTGTTGCAGAGAACAAAATAGCTAAGTATAGTATCTTTTTCATAAATGATTAAATTTTTACTTCAGCTAAGATACTGGTTTTTTTATATCGAATAATTTTTAAACATATAAATCCACAATAATCTGGAAAGGCGAATATTAAGAGAAGCCATGGCGATAATCACAACAGCAATAATTGGAATGATTCTTAAATCAAAATTTTCTTTAAAGAAGAATTGTGCAATAACATAGGTAGCAATTCCTTGGGCTACTGTTAAACCATAATTTACATACATAGCACCAAAGAAATAGCCTGGTTCTTTTTCGAATTTAAATTGGCAGTGCGAGCAATACTCGTTCATTTTAGGGAAACCAATATTTAAGAAAATATTTTTTTCTTTAAAAACTTTGCCTTTAAGGCAATGAGGACAATCATTATTCAGGATGTGTACAATAGAATTTGACATCGTTATTATTTTTATCAAAGGTATTTCTTATTCATGTCATGGATGTTTTCTATATTCGCTAATTATAGCACAATAAGGACATTATGTAAGCCATGAAAAAATATCCTATTTATAATATTCAGCGTTTTAACTGTCATTCAGTGAATAGTGATTTGTATATTAATACCTTTAAAAATCACTTAATCGACCATAGTTTTGTTGAGGAGCCACACCGACATAATTCATATGTTTTGGTCTTTTTTACGAAAGGCTCGGGAACACATGAAATCGATTTTGATGTGTTTACGATTCAGCCGGGAAGTATGTTTTTCTTGCAACCCGGACAAATCCATCACTGGAATTTATCCGATGATGTGGAAGGCTTTGTGATTTTCTATTCGCAGGAAATGTATAATCTTTATTTTGGACAAAAAACTATTGGCGACTATCCATTCTATTCTTCGGTGGATAATAAGCCAGAAATGGTTTTTGATGTACCTGAATCGAAAGCGATTCTCCCTTATTTTGAGAGTTTAATTTTAGAAACTCAGACAAATCAGCTGTTGAAGCAAGATAAAATCATGAATCTATTGGATGTCATACACATTGAAATTGCCAGAAAATATAGTGAAACACATTTCCACGAAGTGCATTCGTATAATGTGAAAATTAAAAATTTGGAAGTGCTTTTAGAGCAAAATTTTAAGGCAGAAAAAGCACCTTCTTTTTATGCTTCAAAGCTTACTATTACTTTAAAACATCTGAACAGGATTTGCAATGAAATCCTGCAAAAAACCACGACTGAACTAATTACAGACAGAATTATCCTCGAAGCCAAACGCATGCTGATGGATAAAAAGTTTACCGTCAATGAAATTGCAACGGAATTAGGCTATGATGATTATTCTTATTTCACACGATTGTTTAAAAAGCATAGTGGAATGACCCCGACGAACTTTCGAATGGTTAGACGATAACTAACAAGATGAAAAAATGGAATGCTGATGACACGGATTTAGCGGTTTTTTTTCATCTTGTTGCAGTTAGTAATAAAGGAGGTTTATTAAATGTAATTACGAATGCACGGTAATCAACCTTGCTGCATTCTTCGCTTTTTCTACCACTTCTTCAATAGGAGTTTCTAGAATGTCATTGACCAATGCTACACCCATTCTTCGGTACGGTCTTGAACTTGGTTTGCCAAAGATTCTGAAATCAGTTTTAGGTAAAGCCGCAATTTTTTCGATGCCGGAATAGGTTGGATTTGTTGTCCCGATAGCTATCGGGACTGCTGAAGCTAGAATTACGGCACTCGCTCCCGCTTTTTCTAATGTGATTTCGAAAATGGGTAAGCTTAAAATAGCGCGTAAATGCAATTCGAATTCGTTGAAATTTTGTGTTCCGGCTAGAGTTACCATTCCGGTATCATGCGGACGAGGCGATAATTCCGAGAAATAAACGCCATCATCAGCCAAGAAAAATTCTACTCCAAAAAGTCCTGCGCCACCCAAAGCTTCGGTTACTTTTTCGGCCATATCTTGTGCCTCGTATAAATCCTTGTCGGAAATTCTGGCGGGTTGCCAGCTTTCCTGATAATCGCCACGTTCTTGTCTATGACCAATTGGGGCACAAAATAGTGTGGGATTGTTATTTTGAACTACTGTCAATAAAGTAATCTCCGAATTGAATTTTACAAAAGCCTCTACAATTACTTCCACTACATCACCACGGGAACCTTCCACAGCATAATTCCATGCTTTCTCGATATCAGCTGCTGTTTTTATGGTTGATTGCCCTTTTCCGGAGGATGACATTAATGGTTTTACTACGCAGGGCATTCCAACGGCTTCAACGCCTTTTTGCAATTCCTCGGCAGTTGTTGCGTAGCGATACTTTGCGGTTTTTAAACCTAATTCTTTGGAAGCCAAATCGCGAATCGCTTTTCGGTTCATGGTGAAGTTCGCCGCTTTGGCAGAAGGAACTACGGTAATACCTTGCTTTTCGTAATCGTAAAATCGTTCGGTGCGAATGGCTTCTATTTCTGGAACGATGAAATCAGGTTTGTGTTTGGCAACGATTCGATCCAAGGCTTCGCCGTCCAACATATTAATGACTTCAAAACCATGGGCCACTTGCATGGCTGGTGCATTTTCGTAACTGTCAACGGCAATTACGATTTGTCCGATGCGTTGGGCGGAGATTGTAAATTCTTTTCCTAATTCGCCTGAGCCAAGAAGTAGTATTTTCATTTTTTTGAAGTTGAAGGATTTAAAGTTTAAGGTTTAAAGTTGCTCACTTTTGTGGACAAGGTTAAAACCAAAAACAAAAATAGTATTTTTTTTGAAGTAACCCCTTTAGAGTTTTAAACTCTAAAGGGATTTGTTGTGGATGGAACTACAGTGCGGTTTTATCGCCTGTTTAAAAATGTAACCAATCTAGATTTAGATTAACGGAATACTCTAATCTCATTAGAATGTAATCGCAGATTTATATGTTGTATGCTGTTTTTGAGCAACGGAAACTGAAAAAGAAAACACTGTAACATATTTGAAATTCTTCGACATATTGAGAGAAAATAAAGTGCTATATTTTAACATTTTAAATAGAATATTATGAATAGTCGAAGAAGTTGGTTAAAACAAACAAGTTTAGCATTTGTAAGTTTAGGAATTGTTCCATTGGAAAGATTTGCTATTCCAAAAACAGAAAATTCTATTAACGAAGAAACTAATTTAAACCCAATTTATTTACGGTCAAATGAAAATCCATATGGTCCTTCGGCATTGGCAAGGGATGCAATGACGAAAAACATAATTAGCAGCAATCGTTATAATTGGGATTTAACATCGGAATTAATTTCAAAAATTGCTGAAAAGAATAATCTCGTTGCCGAAAATATAGTATTGGGTGCTGGCTCAACAGAAATTTTAGATTTAGTTGTCCGATATTGTGCCATAAATAAAGGAAGTTTTATTTTAGCTGACCCAACTTTTAATTATTGGACAGAAACAGCAGAAAAATTAGGGCTTAAAAAAATCACAGTTCCATTAACAGAGGATAAACATCATGATTTATCAGCAATGTTGAAAGCAATTGAACCCGACACAAGAATGATTTATATTTGTAATCCAAACAATCCAACAGGGACAATTTGTGAAAGAGAAGCACTTGTGAATTTTATAAATGAAGCAACTAGAAAAGTAATCGTTTTAGTTGATGAAGCGTATATTGATTTTACGAACCAAAAATCACTTGTAAATTTAGTAAAAGAAAATAAAAACTTAATTATTGCTAAAACTTTTTCAAAAATGTATGGATTGGCAGGAGCAAGAATTGGATACGGAATTGCAAATTCAGGGACTATTGAAAAAATTAGTCAGCTACAATCCTGGAGTAACGGAAGTGTAAGTGTAGCATCCGTTTCGGGTGCATTAGCATCAATTAAAGACGAGAAATTCGTGTCGGAAACCTATTTACTAAACGATAACACAAGAAAATATACAATCGAACAACTTGAACGGTTAAAAATACGATGCATTCCTTCTCATTCAAATTTCGTCTATTTTTCATTGGCTAATTATAATAAAGATTTTTTTGAGCGATTAGAAAAGAACAATATAATAGGTACAAAAATCTACGAAGAAAATGGAAAATGGTCAAGAATTACAATTGGAACTATGAAAGAAATGCAACAATTCATTAAAGCATTAGAGTAAATAAAAAAAACGGGTTTTGCGTGAGTGATAGTAGTGGAAAGCCCACAGCAAGACGTAATGAAATGGAGTTTTGCGAGGACTTGTAGCGAATAGCACAACCCGGAGTTTTTACGTAGGGACACGTCCATAAAAAAAAATAGTTTAAAATTTAAAGCGGTAAAACTTTAAATCTTAAACTATTTTGAAGTTGAAATAAATTTTATATTATGCAGGAACCTCGGTTAATGTTACCGCTTCTTTTATTCTGCGTAATGCTTCTCTCAATAATTCTTCGCTTGTGGCGTAAGAAAAACGGATACAATCCGGGTTTCCAAAGGCGTCACCGGTTACGGTTGCTACATTGGCTTCGCCCAAAAGATACATAGAGAAATCATTGGCATCTTTGATGAACGTTCCTTTTAATGTTTTTCCGAAGAAAGAAGAGACGTCTGGGAATACGTAAAATGCGCCTTCTGGAACGTTAATTTTTACTCCTGGAATGTCTTTCAATAATCCAACCACTAAATCTCTGCGGCTATGGAAAGCGTCAACCATGTGTTTTAAAACGCTTGGATCAGCATCAACAGCAGTAATGGTAGCACGTTGTGCGATACTGTTAGCGCCGCTTGTTACTTGACCTTGAATTTTAGTACACGCTTTTGCAATGAATTCTGGTGCGCCAATATATCCAATTCTCCATCCTGTCATGGCAAAAGCTTTTGCTACTCCATTTACAGTGATGGTTCTTTCCAGCATTCCCGGGATGGAAGCAATACTGCAAAAAGTTCCTGAGAAATTGATGTGCTCATAGATTTCATCAGCAACAACGTATATGTTTGGATATTTTTCCAATACTTTTGCCAATGCCGTTAATTCTTCTCTGTTGTACACCGATCCACTTGGGTTACAAGGAGAACTGAACCACATCATTTTTGTTTTTGGTGTGATCGCTGCTTCTAATTGTTCTGGGGTGATTTTAAAATCAGTATCTACAGAAGTTGGAACTTCTACAGGAACTCCACCGGATAATTTTACGATTTCAAAATAAGAAACCCAGTAAGGAGCGGGTAAAATTACTTCGTCACCGTCGTTTAACATTACTTGTGCAATGTTGTATAACGATTGTTTTGCTCCGGTTGAAACCACAATTTGAGACGGTTTGTATTCTAAATTATTATCTCTTTTGAATTTTCTACAGATTGCTTCTTTTAATTCTAAATATCCTTCTACTGGAGAATAGGTGCTATAATTTTCATCAATCGCTTTTTTTGCCGCTTCTTTGATGAAGTCCGGCGTATTGAAATCAGGTTCACCTAAGCTTAAACTGATGATGTCTTTTCCTTGTGATTTTAATTCTCTGGCCAAAGCTGCCATTGCTAATGTTTGAGACGTAGATAAATTGTTTATTCTATCTGATAATGGATTCATTTCTTAATAGGTTGTAGTTAGTTTATTAATTAGGTAGAGATGCACTGCAGTGCGTCTTTACAGCGTGTATCTCTACACGTTGTGTCTTTGTATGATTATATAAGTTCTGGTTTCATTCCCAAATCTTTCAAATGCTTGAAATGTGCAATAACGGCACTTCGCATCGTCTTGTATTCATAATACGGCAAGTTGCATTCTTGTGCAGTTTCTTTTACAATTTTTGCAATTTTACCATAATGAACGTGGCTGATATTTGGAAAAATATGGTGCTCAATTTGGTGATTCAATCCGCCTGTGTACCAGTTAACTATTTTGTTTTTTGGAGCAAAATTAGTTGTGGTAAACAATTGGTGAATAGCCCAAGTATTGTCCATTTCCCCTAATTCATTTGGAGATGGATTAGTTGTTTCTTCAACAACGTGTGCCAATTGGAACACAACACTTAGAATTAAACCAGCAGTGTAATGCATAACGAAGAAACCAATTAATACTTTCCACCACGTGATTCCAATAACGATTGGTAAAACGATCCAGATAGAAACGTAAATTATTTTGGTAATAATTAAAGTGGTCCAAAGTGTTTTTGGGCTTTTTGCTTCTCCGTAAGATAATTTTCTTTTCAAGTAGCTTCTCATCTGTTTGAAATCAGTTGTAATAGCCCAGTTGAACGTTAATAAACCGTATAAGAATACAGAATAATATTGCTGAAAACGGTGAAAATTATACCATTTTGCTTCTTTTGTAAAACGAATTACACGTCCGGCATCTAAATCTTCATCATGACCCGGAATGTTCGTATACGTATGGTGTAGCACATTGTGTTGCACTTGCCAGTTGTATACATTTCCTGCCAGAACATAAATAGTTCCACCCATGAATTTATTGACCCAATTTTTATTGGAATAAGAACCGTGATTTCCATCGTGCATCACATTCATTCCTACTCCTGCCATTCCAATTCCCATAACAATTGTTAAAAGAAGATGTGCCCAAAATGGCATGCCAAGTGTAAGAATTAAAAAATAAGGCGCAAGAAAAACAGAAAACAAAATTATGGTTTTCAAATATAGTTTCCAATTACCTGTTTTTTGGATGTTGTTTTCTTTGAAGTAATTGTTAACCCGTGAGTTAAGTGTTCTGAAAAACTTTAGGCTATCTTGCTTAGCAAATGTCGGAGCATTATTATTCATATATTTTTAATAAAGTTCAAAGGTAATTATTATAAATTTTTGGATATACAAAATTGTGATAAATATTTTAACTCTAAAGTATTACTTTTGTTAAAAAATTAATAGATGGACGAGATTCTTAAGTATTTTCCTAATTTAACTGATATTCAGAAAGAACAGTTCGAAAAATTGAATTTTTTATACCATGATTGGAATGAAAAAATCAATGTTATTTCGAGAAAAGATATTGATGCTTTGTATACCAAACATATTTTGCATTCGTTGGGAATAGCCAAAATTATAAAATTTGAACCGGGAACTTATGTTCTTGATGTTGGAACTGGCGGAGGATTTCCTGGAATCCCATTGGCGATTCTTTTTCCGGAAACCCGTTTTTATTTGATAGATGTTATTGCCAAGAAAATAAAAGTGGTTCAGGCTGTTGCCGAAGGATTGGAATTGAAAAATGTAAAAGCAGAGCAAATGCGTGCTGAAAATGTGAAAGGAGATTTCGATTTTATCGTGAGTCGTGCCGTGACGAATATGCCGGATTTTGTTTCTTGGGTGAAAACCAAAATCAAAAAGAACAACAAGCACGAATTGAAAAACGGAATTCTCTATTTAAAAGGAGGCGATTTAACCGAAGAACTAAAGGATTTTCCAAAAGCCACGGAATACAATCTTGCTGATTTTTTTGAAGATGAATTCTTTGAAACTAAGAAAGTGGTGCATTTGCCATTGAAGTTTACGGTTTAATGGATAATCTGGAAAATAGTTACTTTTAAATAATAAAGCTTTAATGAAAAAAAAAATAACACTGTTTTGCTGGTTACTATTACTATTTGTTGCAGCAAACGGACACGCACAAAAATCGGATTTAGGGAATTGGTTTAATTATTCTGGGAATCAAAAAATAAACACTAGGTGGAATTGGCATAATGAAGTGCAATATCGGAACTTTAATTTTGCTGGAGATCTGGAACAATTACTGCTGAGAACGGGTATAGGTTATAATTTAACCGAAAAGAATAATAATGTATTGTTGGGATACGCTTACATTCACTCAGAACCCTATATCGCTGGAACGGATGATAAACGGGAAACGGATGAACACAGAATTTTTCAGCAGTTTATTACCAAACAACAATTTGGAAGGGTAAATATTCAACATCGCTATCGTTTTGAGCAACGATTTATGAATGATGATTTAAAAATGCGTTTTCGCTATTCGTTGTCATTAGCTATTCCAATCAATAAAAAAGTGATGGAGAAAAATGCGATTTACGCTTCAGCATACAATGAGATATTTGTTAATACACAAGCAAATCATTACGACCGCAATCGTATTTATGGTGGTCTTGGTTATTTTATAAATGATCATATCAAAGTAGAAGCAGGTGTGATGTCGCAGCTTTTACCGAGTGGTAATAGAACGCAATTTCAAATTATGATTTTTAATAATCTGCCTTTTTGATTTTTTAAATAATAAACGGAAATGGGATTTTTGAATGGCAAATTAAAATCTAATTCTATTTTTAATTTATAGTGTTTTATAAAAAAAAACAAAACCCACAAGATTCAAAATAATTTGAATTCTTAAGGGTTTTTAAATATTTAAAAAAAAATTGCTTCGTTCCTAGCAACAACTTTTACCCTAAAAATGGATATCTGTAATTCTCTGGAGTAACAAATGTTTCTTTGATAGTTCTTGGAGAAACCCAACGCAATAAGTTCAATACTGAACCTGCTTTGTCATTAGTTCCCGATCCTCTTGCTCCACCAAATGGTTGTTGTCCTACAACTGCTCCAGTTGGTTTATCGTTGATGTAGAAATTACCGGCAGCATTTTCTAAAACTTTCATAGCATATTCAATTGCATAACGGTCTTGGCTCAAGACAGCTCCTGTCAATGCATATTCAGAAGTAGAATCAACTAATACAAGTGTTTCTTCCCATTTAGCATCTTCGTATACGTAAATTGTCAATACTGGTCCGAATAATTCGGTTTCCATTGTACTGTATTTTGGATTTGTTGTTACGATAACGGTAGGCTCTATAAAATAACCAACAGACTTATCATAATTTCCTCCTGCAATAATTTCGGCATCAGCATCTTTTTTAGCTTGATCAATAAAACTTGCTAATTTGTCAAATGAACCTTCTGAAATTACAGAAGAAACGAAATTATTTGTATCTTCTGGAGACCCCATTTTCATGGAAGCTAAATCAGCTACTAATAATTTTTTTACTTCGGGCCAAATTGATTGTGGTACATATGCTCTTGAAGCAGCTGAACATTTTTGTCCTTGGTATTCGAAAGCTCCTCTGGAAAGTGCCGTAGCAACTTGAGCCGGAATAGCTGATGAATGCGCCACAACAAAATCTTTACCTCCAGTTTCCCCTACGATTCTTGGATATGTTTTGTAGTTGCTGATGTTTTGTCCAATTTTCCCCCAAATGTCATTGAAAACACGAGTTGAACCTGTAAAGTGAATTCCTGCGAAATCACGACTTCCTAATAACGTTTCAGAAATCATGGCAGAGTCTCCGTATACCACATTGATTACACCATCCGGTAAGCCTGCTAGTTTGAATACTTCTACGATTACATTAGCAGAATAAATTTGTGTAGCACTTGGTTTCCAAACAACAACATTCCCCATTAATGCTGGAGCAGCTGGTAAATTACCGGCAATGGCTGTAAAGTTAAACGGAGTAATTGCATAAACAAATCCTTCAAGAGGTCTGTGTTCTAGTCTGTTCCAAACACCTTCTGATGAAGCTGGTTGTTCTGCATAAATTTGAGACATAAATTGCACGTTGAAACGCAAAAAGTCTATAAATTCACAGGCGGCATCAATTTCAGCTTGATGTACTGTTTTTGCCTGAGCAATCATAGTAGCAGCATTTATTTTAGCACGGTAAGGTCCGGCAAGCAATTCAGCAGCTTTTAAAAATATTGATGCTCTGTGTTCCCAAGCTAGATTAGCCCATTTTTTTTTAGCTTCTAGAGCTGTTGAAATGGCTTTTTCTATATGTTCTTTATTTGCTTCGTGATACTGTCCCACAGTATGTTTGTGGTCGAAAGGAGGATTTATTGATTTCGTGTTTCCTGTACGGATTTCTTCTCCTCCAATGTACAAAGGAACATCTACTGTTTCACTATACATTTTCTTGAAAGTGGTTAGAACTTCTTCTCTTTCCGGACTTCCTGGAGCGTATGACTTAACGGTTTCGTTAAACGCTTTTGGGACGTTGTAAATTCCTTTTGGCATATTAAATAGATTTTAATTATAATCAAAAATTGAGCTGTAAAGGTAATAATAATTCATCAATCAGAGAATCTGATTGGAAGTTAAAATTCTAATAAAAGAGTTGAGATTTAATTCAAAGCAAACGGGGCACATAACCTAAAAGTAGGTACAATGACTTTGAAGTTTTTTGTAGAGGTAAAGTTAATCATGTTGAAATATCCTTTCATGGCACCATAAGGCGAAGAAAGCAAACAGCCAGAACTGTACGTATGAAATTCTCCAGGTTTTAAAACTGGTTTTTTTCCAATAACACCTTCTCCATCAACTATTTCGACCGCATTTAAAGAGTCGAAAATCTCCCAATGGCGAGAAATCAACTGAACAGAATCTTTACTGTGATTTTCAATTGTGATTACATAACTAAAAGCAAAGTGAATTTTGTAGTTTTTGAAGTAAGTTCCTTCAAAACTAGTCAAAACTGAAATTTTTATACCTCTTGTTATTTGAGAAACCATGATTAAATGGATTGAATATGTGTTTATTATTGACAAATTTACAAAAAATTGAATTCGTTTTGCCAAATTTTGAAAAGTTTTTTTAGTTGGTGATATTTAGTGAATTTGCTATTCCTTTCCCAACAACTCTATCGTATCTATCCGTATTCTCCCTGTAATAAACCAGTACTGTGTAATCATTTTCCGTTTGATAAAAATTCCCGTCAATTGCATTTTCATAGTCAATAACTCCTTTGTCATCAGCAACAATGTATTGATAGTTTGTAAATCCCTGTTTGACTAAAATAGCTTTCTCATAAACTCCTTTTACAGAATTATAATCCATTTTGTATTCTGGAGTCAGATTGTAATTATTGAACATTCCGCCAACATAAATATTCTTTTTCAGTCTAAAAGTGGGAGCAGAAAGGCTGAAATAAACCCAAGCATAATCCGCTTCGATTTCAGGATTAGTGGCGTTTATGTTATTGACAACAAAATCACCATTAACATCTTGGGTAAACGAATAAGGGAAATTTGTTCTTGCGGCGTTAGTGTACAAATAAGAGCCGTAAATGTCAGTATTGGAATCTATACGTGATACATTATTACTTGCGGATCGTATGTCTTTGTTTTCAAAAAACAAAAACTCATTTCCTGCCCAAAACTGTGTTTCTGGGTCGTATTTGTAAATCAGGTCATTCCCAATGGTGTATTGTGGAACCACATTTTTTATGCCAGTGTTAAATTGTCCGTTTTGAAGCAGAACGACTTTAACGTTTTTCATGGGATTTTGAAATGTAATTACGCTTGATTTTATAGAGAATTCTAAATTGTGTTTCAGTTCTATGTTACTTACTGTTCGTGCTCTTTTCACCTGCGTTGGAACCGTAACAAGATCTTCGCATAAAATGAATTTTCTGGAAAACAACACTTCTTTATTTTCGTCTAAAACTTTAATGATATAATTTCCGCTGATTCGCAGCTGCTGTGTAAACTGATTGGGAATGGATAATTTGTAATGCGAATAGATTTGTAATGTATTGAATGAATTCGTGTAATCTTGAATTCTTTGATTGTCAAAACCTTGTAAATATTCATTTTTTGGAATTCCAGTAGGAACCCAGTTGTAATCGCAATGGATTATTTCGTAATAATAATTGGCTTCATTGCCAAAAAGATCATCAAACTGCAATTGGAACCCTTCTCCTAATTTAAAAATTGGAATCACATTTCGATCACTTTGTAAAAAAGAAATCGTTTTGATGTTGTAGGGCGCAGCTATTTCTTTTTCTACTTGAGCAGAGGAAGAATTGACTGTGAATACAAAAAGAAAAAAGGTGACTATTTTGAAAAAAGACTTTGTCATTTTGTAGTGCTTAAGATTTTGTAAATATAAGGAATACTCCTCGTTTTTATCCGAAAATGTAATTTCAGACAGCAAATATATTTTGTATGTAATTTCTGTTAATTAAAATACAATTTTTTTAAATGTTAAGAGTTATCTTATTATTTTTACTTCAAATATATCTAACCATATGAAAAAAATCAACAATTTAGTATTCGGAATCATGCTGTTTCCATTAGCTGCTTTTGCGCAGCAAATGGATTATTCAAAAGCAATTCCATTCGATCCAAGTGTAAAAACCGGGAAGCTTGAAAATGGCTTAACCTATTACATCAAGAAAAATGCCAAACCAGAAAAAAAAGTAGATCTTAGGCTGGTGGTAAATGCAGGTTCCATCCTTGAGGAGGATGATCAACAAGGATTGGCTCACTTTATGGAGCACATGTGTTTTAATGGTACCAAGCGTTTTCCTAAAAATCAATTAGTCGATTATTTGCAGAGTATTGGTGTAAAGTTTGGGCAACATTTGAATGCGTATACCAGTTTTGATGAAACAGTTTACTTTTTACCAATTCCATCTGACAGCCCTGAAAAATTAGAAAAAGGATTTCAAATTATAGAGGATTGGGCTTTTAATACGGTTTTGACACCGGAAGAAATTGATAAAGAAAGAGGTGTAGTTTTAGAAGAATACAGATTAGGTTTGGGTGCTCAAAAAAGAATGTTGGGGCGCTACATATCTAAAATGATGCATGATTCCCATTATGCGAAGCGTTTGCCAATTGGTCAAAAAGAAATTTTAGAAAAATTCAAACACCAATCGTTAATTAATTTCTACAAGGATTGGTATCGTCCAAATTTGATGAGCGTAATTGTTGTTGGTGATATTGACGTAGCAGAAATGGAGAAGAAAATCATTTCTCATTTTTCAAGTTATAAAAATCCTGCCAAAGAAAAGCCTAGAAAATTTTACGATGTTCCCAATCACAAGGAAACTTTTGTAGCTGTTGAAAGTGATAAAGAAGCTCCAAGTGCTCAAGTTCAATTGGTTTATAAAGATTATGGAGCTCCAAAACCAATAGTGAATGTTGGAGATTTTAAAAATTACATCGTTGAGGGATTATTCTCTACGCTTTTAAATGCGCGATTGGATGAACTGACCAATTCAGCCACACCTCCATTTACATATGGATATTCGTATTATGGCGGAACTTGGGCCAGAAATAAAAAAGCATATCAGTCTGTGGCTATGTCCCAGGAAGATAAACAATTAGGCGCCTTAAAAGTATTGGTGACTGAAAATGAAAGAGCTAAGAAATTTGGATTTACTCAAGGTGAGTTAGATCGTTCAAAATCAGAATTTCTGGCTTCTATCGAAAAGGCATACAACGACAGAGATAAAACGAATTCAGTGAACTTTGTTGGAGAATACCAAGCTAATTTTTTGGAAAAAGACCCAGTTCCCGGAATCGAATGGACGTATCAAACGATGAAACAATTGATGCCTTTGATTGATTTGAAAGATGTTAACGGTTTAATTAAAGATTATGTAAAAGAAGACAACCGTGTCATTATTCTTACGGGCCCTGAAAAAGAAGGTTTGAAAAAAGTTACAGAACAAGAAGTTCTGGATGCTTTGAAAATTAATACGGATGATATTAAGCCTTATGAAGATGCTGCTGTTGCTACAAGTTTAATAAGAAACGAAGTTAAGCCTGGTACTATTGTTAAACTTGAAAGCAATGCTAAAATTGGAACAAAAACTTTAGTGTTATCAAATGGTGTGAAAGTGACCTATAAGAATACTGATTTCAAAAACGATGAGGTTCTTTTTGAGGCAGTCAGTCTTGGAGGATCTAATTTATATTCTAATGAGGATATGAAAAAAGTTCAATTTGCAAACGGAGCTTTGGCGGAAGCGGGTTTCTCAGGACTAAAATTGAATGATATCAATAAATTCATGACGGGTAAAATAGCTAGAGTAAATCCATATATAGGTGGTACTACTGAAGGTCTAAGAGGAAGTGCTACTCCTAAGGATTTAGAATATCTTTTCCAAATGACGTATGCTTATTTCACTGACTTGAACTATGATCCTGAAGCTTTTGAAGGCTTTAAACAAAAACAGTCCAGTTTCTTTAAGAATATGGCTTCGCAACCACAAAACTATTTTCAACAAGAGTTTTATACTTATTTGAACAAAGAAAATCCAAGATTCAACGGAATTATGCCATCAGATAAATCTTGGGCTGAAACAGATTACAAGTTAGCGTACAATAAGTACAAAGAACGTTTTGCTAATGCGGCTGATTTTGAGTTTTATTTCGTTGGAAACATTGATGATAAAATTATGGAAGCGTATGCCATTAAATATTTAGCGTCTTTACCTTCTACTGATAAAAAAGAGAAAACAGTAGATTTAGGATATAGATTGCTAAAAGGGGATTTGAAAAAAGTGGTTAATAAAGGAACAGATCCTAAAAGTAATGTAACCATTATGTATTATGGAGATGCAAAATATTCTGCTAAAGATGCGATGAGTATGCAAGCATTAGGGGAAGTTTTGACTATAAAACTAATCGAACAATTACGTGAAAACGAAAGTGGAGTTTATGGTGTTTCTGCAAGAGGAAGCATGAATAAAGTTCCAAATGGATCGTACAGCTTTACAATAGGTTTCCCATGCGGACCTGATAATGCCGAAAAATTGACAGCTTCTGCTTTAAAAGAACTTCAAAACATTATCGATAAAGGACCAGATGAAAAAGATGTAGCTAAATTTAAAGAAGGAGAATTAGCTGATTTCAGAAAAGATAGTAAAGAAAACAGATATTGGTTGTCTAATTTCACTAGATCTTACACGAATGGAAGCAGCGCTGAAGAAGTCTTGAAATTTGAAGAAACTGTAAATGCAGTAACTGCTAAGGATATTCAAGACATTGCAAAAAAATATCTCACAAAAGATAAAGTAATTGGAATGTTGATGCCGGAAAAAAAATAAACCAACTCATTTATAAACTAAAAACCTGCTAAAATTAACGTTAGCAGGTTTTTTTTATGGTGTTAATTATTTAAAACAAACCGGAATAATTTCCCCTTTGGCCAAACAATATTTTTCTACTAATTCGGGTGTAATTTTATTAGTGTAATCTTCTTCAATTACTTTAAAACCGATACTTCGTAATTTGTCAAAATAATCGCGACCATAAATACGAACATGATCGTATTGACCAAAGATTTTAGCGCGTTCTTTTTGATCTGTAATGGTATCATCAGCAAAAGTGGTAGCTCTGGATAAATCCTGTGGAATTTGTAAAATAGCCATTCCACCTGGTTTCAAAACTCTGAATAATTCCTGCATCGCTTTCGTATCATCAGGAATATGTTCCAATACGTGATTGCAAAGAATGATATCATATTGATTGTCTTCGAAGGGTAAATCACAAATGTCCGCTTTTACATCCGCCAAAGGTGAAAACAAATCGGTCGTGGTGTACTCCAGATTTTTCTGGTTTCGAAACAATTTATAAAAAGCTTGTTCCGGTGCAAAATGCAATACTTTCTTTTTTGCTACGGAAGTAAAAAAATCAGTTTCTTCATTTAAATACAACCATAATAAACGGTGTCTTTCCAGAGAAAGTGTACTTGGCGAAAGCACATTATTTCGTTGTGTTCCGTATCCGTAAGGTAAAAACATTTTGAAACTTTTTCCGTCAATAGGATCAGTGAATGTAGCTCCTTTTAATGCAAATGCAAGAACTGGTCGTGCCACATAACTTAAACGGATAAGTATAGGGCGCGGAATAGTATTGAGTATAAGTTTAAATAGTTTTTTCATTACAGCACTAAAGGTGTTTGTCTAAACTCATCTTCTTCATTACTCACAATTCCTAACGCTTTATATATATAGGCAAAAGTCGATAAAATCTCTGGTTTCCCATCGATAATAGCAACATCATGCTCAAAATGGGCACTTGGTTTTCCATCGGCAGTAAGGATTGTCCAACCGTCTTTGAGTTGTTTTATGTTTCGGGTACCCATATTAATCATAGGTTCGATGGCTACAACCATTCCTTCTACAAAAAGTTTCCCTTTTCCTTTTTTACCATAATTAGGCATTTCAGGGTCTTCATGCATTTTTTGTCCTACGCCATGTCCTACTAATTCACGAACAACACCATAACCATGCGCTTCAGTATATCTTTGAATTGCATTTCCTACGTCTTCTACGCGATTTCCTAATTTGAATTCGCGGATTCCAACATACAAGGATTCTTTGGTTACCTGCAATAATTTTTTAGTTTCAGGGGAGACTTCACCAATTTCAAAAGAATAGGCATGATCGCCATGGTATCCGTTTTTATAAGCGCCACAATCTACAGAGATTACATCGCCACTTTTTAAAGGTGTATTGTTTGGGATTCCATGAACCACTTGCGCGTTTGGACTCATACAAAGTGAGTTTGGAAAACCGTATAATCCAAGAAAACTTGGTTCAGCTCCATGATCACGAATGAATGTTTCGGCTAATTTGTCCAAATATAAAGTGGTAACTCCTTCTTTTATTTCAGAAGCAATCATTCCTAATGTTTTTGATACGATCAGCGCACTTTCGCGCATCAATTCTATTTCTTCAAGTGATTTTACAATAATCATAATTTCGAATTTTCAGTTTGCAAAAGTACAATTTTATAAATTATTTAATCTGGATTAGCCATTATTTTAAAAAGCTCTGAATTTGAAATGTAAAAACGATTCTCTAAAGCTATCTTTGAAAGCTGCGCACTGACTAAATTATTCTCTCGGGTATTGATTAAAAATAAGGAGCTTTCACCAAAAGAAAATAATCTTTCCTCAGAATTTAACATCGTGAGATTGTCTTCTACTAAACCTTTTATTAACTCTTTTTGTCTTAGTAACGATTCAATTTCCATTCTTTGGGCATTGATTTTATTGGTCAATTGTACTTTTTCTAAATCCAAAGTAAATTCGGTTTCCTGAACTTTATATTTTGCTAATTTCAAACTTCCGCGTTCTTTTCTTAGAAACAAAGGAAAATAAAAATCCAATCCAATTTTGTAATCCTCAAACTGATAATTATCAATATAACTGGGTTCTGATATATATGAATAACCCACATCAATTTTTGGTAAAAGCATGTTGGCTTTTAATTTCTTTTCCACATTTAGCATATCAATTTTGCTTTGCAAGGCATTTATTTTTGGATGATTGGTGATGGAGAAATTGGTGTTCAACAAATCATTTGTTTTTAAACTTTCCTGAATCGTGAATTCCAATTGCGTTTCGGGAATCAATTCATCGGATAATTCCAGCGGAATATTGTTTTCCAACCAAAGAAAATTAGCGAGTTCTAATTTGGCTTTAGCCAATTTAAGCTTAGAATCTTCTAAATTTAAAATGCGGTTTTTTACAATAATGCCCGCTTCAACACTATCAATTGCAGGTTTGTCTCCTTGTTTGATTAAAGATTGAATTCCCTTGAACCTAATTTGTGCATTACTATTGTATTCTTCATACAATTGTACTTCATTGAAGTTTTTCTTCCAACTAAAATAAGCAAGAGAAGCATCATATAAAACTGCAATAGCCTGCAATTTTCTTTCGGATTGACTTAATTGTATTTGCATTTTTGCTTTTCGAACATCAGCCATTCTTTGATTGATAAACAACCCTTGTCCAAGCGGAACGGTTATTCCTAATGAAGTTAATCCTTGATTTGGAAGTGTGTTTTGGGGATTCAAATACACGCCTTCACTATTGTCAAAGCCCGCTTTAATCTCGATTCCATACCAAGTGGGGATTTTAAAACTGCTGTTCAAAATGGAATAATATTCCTTGTCTTTGAATTGTTTTTTGCTGAAATCGACCTCAATTTTTGGATCAAATCCACCACGGGCGATCATCAAATTAGCTTGTGCTTTATTGATTTCCAAGTTGGCATTCTTAACGAGTGGATGATATTTTTTTACATAGCCCAGAAACTCGATGTAGGTAAGTTCTTTTGATGTGATTTCTTGAGCAGTTACAGAAAAACCAAAGAATAAAAGTGCTAAAAATAGTTGTCTCATTATTTCTTTTCTTTTGTGGTTTTGGTCGTTGGTTTGTAATAATTTGGAGGAAATCCGTTTAAAGTTCTCCACAATTCAAACCAAACTGGGACGTTATCTAACAAAGCAATAGTTTGCGCTCCGGCTCCTATGCTTAATTGTTTAGGCCATTTGTCTTCTTTTTTATCGGGTGCGATTAATACTCTGTATTTGCCGTTTTCACTGATGAAGTTTTCAATTGCAACAATTTCACCCCCAAAAGTTCCATAAGACATATCAGGCCATCCTGAAAATACAATCGTAGGCCATCCATCAAACCAAACCCGAACTTTTTCTCCTTTGGTTAACAACGGCAGGTCAATTGGGTTTACAAAAGTTTCTACCGCAATATCATATTCTGAGGGCATTATGGTTGCAATTGGTGTTCCTTCTTTTATGGTTTCCCCAATACCGGATTGTAGCGCCCTGTTGATGTAGCCACTTTGCGATGCTTTAATGTAATACATGCCATTACGAATGCTATAATTCGCATATTGGTTTTCGAGTTTGTTAACCTGAGCATCGGTGTCGTATTGACTGCTGAGCGCTGTAAATTTATCACTATTGGCTTTTGAAACTTTCTCTGCATATTCCGCGCTTATTCTGTTTATTTCAACTTTGGCATTGATAAACTCGTTTTTGCTGGTTAAATATTTGTTTTCCTGCGTGATAATTTTTGCTTCTACTTCTTGTAGTTTTAGTCTTTTTTCTTCAATATCAGTAAGTGGTTTTAGCCCTTCTTTATTCAGCTGAACGGAACGATTGTATTGTGTATCGGCTATTTTTAGTTGGGTTTTTACGGCAACGAGATCCATACTGTCGCTCTTTATTTTCAAAAGAGATTGTTTGATTTTATTTTGTGCTTGTTCCAGTTTTAAGACTTTTTCCCTTTCAATGGCTTGAATCTGGCCGGAAAGCGAACTTACTTTTGAACCATAGGATTGTAAAGATTGTTTCTTAGCATTCATTTGGTTTTTAGTATTTTCCACTAAATTCGGGTCCATGTAATCCTCTTTTATTTCTGAGATAAACAGGATTGTATCGCCTTTATTGACAAAATCACCTTCTTGAACGTACCATTTTTCAAGTCTGCCAGAAATCACACTCTGAATAGATTGTGGTCTTTGGTCTGGTTTTAATGTGGTGACACTTCCAGTTCCTGAAATGTTTTGTGTCCAAGGCAGAAAGAGCGCAACGATACCCACTATTGAAACTCCTGCTATAATTTTATTTAAAATCTTATAATGTGGTCTATTGGTCAAGTTTCTAACTGTCTCGAAACGATCTAACGGTTGCAGTTTTGTTGTGTTATTAGATATGTTTAGCATGGCTAATTATTTTTTAAATCAAGTTGAATCGCTCCATTTTGCATAGTGATTCTTCTATTACATTTAGTTTTCCAATACGGATTTTTCGAAGAAACGATAATCGTCCATTTATTTTTTTCTGAAGTGATGAAATCAATAATTTCATTCGCCACTTTCTCATCCATCATGTCAGTTGGGTCCTCATAAAAAAGTATTTTAGGCTTATGAATGATACTCCTTGCCAACAGCATTTTTTGTGCATTGGAAGAGGATAATTGTTTTCCTTCCGGAAAAATGTGTGTCTCCAGTCCTTTTGTTAAAGACTTTACGAATGACGAAAGTTGTACGCCATCAATTGCCCATTTTAAATCTTCGGTGCTTACTGATTTGTCATTGAACGTGATGTTATCTGATAGTGTTCCTTCAAATGGCGTTTCGCCTTGAATAATACTACCAATTTGTGAGCGGTATTGTTTCAAGTTGATTTTTCTAAAAGTATCATCATTTATGTAAAAAGAACCAGATATAGGTTGCAATAAACCGGATAATATTCGGATCAGCGTTGTTTTTCCGGAACCATTTTCACCTTCAATTGCTATTTTTTCTCCTTGTTCAATTTTTAGTGAAATTGTACTCAGTATTTCTTTATCTGAATCTGGGAATTTAAAAGTAAGATTTTCTGTTTCCAATGAAATATTTGTATAACAGGTATCGCTTTTGAAAGTGGTATCTTCCTCTAATTGTAAGTCGGTTACTTGTCCAATTTTTTCAATAGAAGTCAATACATCGTAGAATGTTTCCAGTCCAATTATTATTTTTTCTACCGAATTGATGACCAATAAAATAATAATTTCTGCAGCCACAAATTGCCCGATATTCATTTGCTGTGATAATACTAAAAATCCTCCTATCGATAATAAACTCGCAGTTATTATGATTTTAAAAATAATTAATTGGCTGAATTGTCTTTGGATAACTTTAAAGTGTTTTTCCCGATAATTCAAATAATCACCAACCAGATTATTGTTTTTTTGCAAGCCATAATTATAGTTAAGGTCATTTTTGAAACTGAAATTATTTCGGGCCATTTCTTGTAACCAGCTGGCCACTTTATATTTGAATTTGGATTCTTTTAAGCTGGTTTCCAGTCCTGATTTATAAGAAAATCGGAAGATAAAGTACAAAAGAAAAAACAGTAAAACTCCAAATATAATAAAGTAAGGATGGTACAAAGACAGTAAAATTACTCCGAAAACGATTTGTAATAGTGCTGCCGAAAAATCGATTAATAGCTTCGAAGTTCCTTTTTGGATGGTCATCGTGTCAAAAAAACGATTGGCTAATTCCGGTGGATAAGAATTGTATAGTTGATCCGTTTTTATTTTTGGCAAGCGAGCCGCAAATTCAAAAGAGGAACGAACAAATATTTTTTGTTGTAAATTTTCGGTGATGCGGAGTTGCATTAAAGACAAAACTCCAACTAATGCGACACCAAAAACTACTAAAATAATTAAAACTATCCAAGAAGCGCTGACCCTTCCGGATTGTATAAAGTTTGTGATTGCTTGAATTCCCAGCGGTAAAGACAAGCTTATTAATCCGGCAAAAATGGCATAAAAAAATATTTGATAAACATCTTTTTTATCTAATTCGAGTAAGTTGTAAAAACGTTTTAATGGAGTCATAGCAGTTTTTTTAGTTTATCGGAGGACATTTTTGGCTAGATTTAGATAAAATTCAGTGGTACTCACGGATTCATTACAATCGGTAATCGTTTTTAAATGCTCCGTTAGAAAATGCTGATGCAAACTTCCCTCAACAATAGTAGAAACTAGTGATTTGGGAAAAGGATATTCTGGATTAACCTCTTTTACAATGCCTACAATTCGATTAATTACCCTTTTGTAAATCAGAAAAAAACCTTCCTTGTTTTCTTGATCTACTTCTTTCGTTTGTACTGTTTTTGTGAATTCAGCAATAATAATTTTGTTCAAAATAAATTCATTGATGTGCTCTGTGTTAGCGTTATCAGTAATTTTTTCAGTAACGATAGTTATTGCTTTGTTGAGCTTTTCCTTTGGATCCACAATATTTGTCGTAGCAAAAACCAGTTTATATTCCATCCAGCTCCAGTACCAAGAGGATAAGTAAACCAATAATTTATGTTTGTTTTCAAAGTAACGATAAATGGAACTTTCATTGGAGCCAATTTTTTCTCCTAACTTTTTGAATGTAAAATTATCAAACCCAATTTCGTCTATCAAAAGGATACTTTTTTCTACAATTTTTTTACCCAAAGGGGACGTTTCTGGATCCTTGACATAGATTTTTTCGTTGACTTTTATCTTTAAATTTGATAGTATAGTATTCATGATCGATAATATTTATGCAAATATAATAGTATTACTATCAATAACGAGATTTTAACTTTTATTTATAAAAAAAGCTACTCGTATGGAGTAGCTTTTAATTCAAATATTGGCAGTTTATTTTGTTTAAAGTAAAGAATGACAGGTCATTACGTCGGGCTTTTCTATTCCCATTAATTCCAAAATAGTTGGAGCAATATCGCCAAGAACCCCATCGTGAATAATTCTCAAGTCTTTGTCTACTAAAATAATTGGGACTGGATTTGTAGTATGTGCTGTATTTGGACTTCCGTCAGGATTAATCATTGTTTCACAATTTCCATGATCCGCAATAACAATTGTAGTGTAATCATTTGCTAAAGCAGCCGTGATTACTCTTTCAACGCATTTATCAACTGCTTCACACGCTTGTATTGCTGCACTCATAATTCCTGTATGGCCTACCATATCACCATTGGCAAAATTAAGGCAAACAAAATCTACTTCGCCTTTATAAAGTTCTGGAACCAAAGCATCTGTCAATTCAAAGGCACTCATTTCCGGTTGTAAATCATAAGTGGCGATTTTTGGAGAATTTTTCAAGATGCGGCTTTCCCCTATAAAAGGTTGTTCTCTTCCACCGGAAAAGAAGAAAGTCACATGAGGATATTTCTCTGTTTCGGCAATACGAATTTGCTTTTTGTGGGCTTTTTCTAAAACCTCCCCAAGAGTTTCAGTAATGTTATCTTTGTTATAAACGACTTTTACATTTTGGTAGGTTTCGTCATAATTGGTAAGCGTGACATAATACAAATTGAGTTTGTGCATGTTTTGCTCATGACAATCCATTTGAGTCAATACTTCTGTTAATTCTCTTCCTCTGTCCGTTCTAAAATTGAAGAAAATAACCACATCATCATCTTCAATTGTAGCTAATGGTTTGTCACATTCATCAACTATAACCGTTGGGTGAATAAATTCATCGGTTACATTGACTTCATAACTTTCTTCTATGGAAGCAACAGCATTCATTGAATGTGTCCCAATTCCGTTTACCAATAAATCGTAAGCGAGTTTTACTCTTTCCCAGCGTCTGTCACGGTCCATCGCATAATAACGTCCCACAACCGAAGCCAGTTTCACGGTAGTATTGGCAATGTAATCTTGTAAATCCTGAATGTAATGTTTGCCGGATTTTGGATCCACATCACGACCGTCAGTGAAGGCGTGAACGAAAACTTTTTGTAATCCGTGTTGTTGTGTCGCGTCAATCAAGCCGCGTAAATGAGAAGTATGAGAGTGTACACCTCCATCTGAAACTAATCCTAAAAAGTGTACTTTTTTATTGTTTATTCGGGCATAAGTAAAGGCATCAACTAAAACTTGCTCTTTTGCTAAAGTGTCATGTGCAACGGCAAGGTTAATTTTGGCTAAATCCTGATATACAATTCTACCAGCACCAAGATTCATGTGTCCTACTTCGCTGTTTCCCATTTGTCCCTCAGGAAGACCAACATTTAGTCCGTCAGTTCGAAGTTGAGCGCTTGGATAATTTCTATACAGACTGTTAATAAAAGGTACATTGGCATTATCAATAGCAGAAACTTTTGGGTCAGGTGATTTTCCCCAACCGTCCAAAATCATAAGTATTACTTTTTTATTCATTGCAAATTTGTTTTAAGCAAAGATAAAGTATTTCTAAAAATGTTCGAATGAAAGGAAATCACTATTATACATTCGGAAGCGAACCATAACAAATAATGATTATTTTGTTGTGGAACGTTGTCTTTTTTAAAATTAATGCATTTAGAATTTATTCTTAACTTGATTATAATCTATAAAATAACGCACACTTATCGAGAAAACATGGCTCAGTGCATCGTTATTCAATAAATTAGTGACATTGTCCGTAAACTCTTTATTGATGTTTCTTTCGAAAGCACCAGCATTATTTCGATATAAAACAGAAACTTGACTTCCGGGTGCAAACCACCAAGAATAGGATAAGTCAGCATTCCAGGAATAAAAACTCGAATTTTTATTGGCAGTATATCCTGCAAAATCATCAAGTCTTCCGTTTTGTTGTAATGATAAAGTGTTTTTATTTTCGGCATACGACCAATATTGGCGCAACGAAATATTAAACGTCATTTGGCTGTTCAGTGAGTATTTTCCAGAAAGCGTATTGGAATACGTAATTACATTTCTATTGGCGAAAATTATAGTATTTGGCGTAGCCGAATTCATGTCATCATTAATACTGTCAATGTAGCCTTTATTATTGTTTTGTCTGAAAAAATTGAAGTTGTAATTTAGGGATAATTTATCATTAAAACGATATCTAGGACCAACAGAAAAACCGTAGGAATTTCTTCCTGATTCATCAAAAAAAGCATAAGAAGGATTCACATCAATGGCAAAACTATTATTGTAATTGGTCGAAACGTATAGATAACCTCCAATTTTTGTTGGTTTAATCACGTATCTGTCGGCAGTTCTGGGTTCGTAATAATCAAATGTTTCTAATGCATTGGCGTCAATACCAAGTCCGAAAAAGTGATTTTTTTTGTTCTTAGAATTTATCTCAAAATTGATATTGCTGGATTGAATTTTACCAGTTTCTTTTTGAAATTGTGAATAGACATTAAGGTAAGCACTAAAGCTGTTAAAGTATTTCGTTGGATTGAGAATTCTATAACTGGTATTACCATATAAACTATAATAGTTAGTTTCAAAATTGATTCCTAAATCATTGTTATCGAAATCTTTAGTAACTATATTAGTACCAATGCTATAACGGTATTTTCCGCTGGTTTCAGATAGATTTAATTGGGAATTAATTCCTTTTTTATCTTCAATAGCATTGATATAGCTGTATTTAAAATCTCCGGAAAGACTGTAGGTGTTTTTCTTGGTGTTCAGATCCCAAACTAAAGCCGTAACATTTCCATCCCTGAAACTTCCGTTTCGAGTTACATTCGTATTTACAAACGCAATTGAGGAATTTTTGCGAAAGCGCTGGTCTAAAACCAAAACATTGTAATTTGCGAGTGGTTCAACTATTTCTTTTCGGACTTCTTGTGTGTCGTTATTTCGAATAGTTGCTGAAGTTTTTTCGGTCACGGCATTCAATATTCCTATTCCCAACCCATTTTTGGTTCTTCCAGAAATTTTTAAAGCATTGATAAGATTTACACTTGCCGGATTATCTATGATTTCTTCATTGGCTGCAGGGGTTGGATAATTGATTGGGTTTCCTCCAATTCTTCTTGAATAAACCAAATTTCCTTTGCTGAACAAATCGGTTCCCTCTGTAAAAAAAGGTCTGTTTTCGTTAAATTGTTGTTCGAATGGTCCTAAATTCAGAATTTGATCATCGTATTTTGTTTGTCCAAAATCAGGAATAAGAATCATATCCAGCGTAAAAGCATCATTTATTCCATACTTTAAATCCAATCCGCCTTTGAGTGTTCCGTATGTTTTTTGTTGCGCATTCGCATTTACATAAAAGGAAGAATACGGCAAAAGGAAAAGTCGAGTAGGTGGTTTTATGTTTTCAATCCCTTCCAAAACTCCAGTCTGTTGGGTGAAAGTCCCTAGTTTTGAATCGATGAAATTCCAAGTATATTTATGACGATCTCGTCTAATTTCTCTAAAAAAATTAAGTCCCCAAGTTTGTTTGTTTTCATTGGAAAAGCGTAGTGCAGCGTATGGAATTCTCATTTCTACAACCCAGCCTTTGTCCGTAATTACGGCTTTACTTTTCCAAACGGCATCCCAGGAATAATCCTCGCCATTGGTGTCAGTGGTAATACAATCTGCCTGTCCATCTGCAGCATTGACAAAAAACTGAAAATCTTGTTGTCCATCATTAAAGCCATTTATAAAAACACCAAAAAGGTCAGAAGTCCCAAAATTATCCCGTTGGGTAATTTCTCTTAAAATTTTATCGGGACTTTCATCATACATGATAGCTCCTATATATATGGCGTCATTATCGTATAAAACTTTTACTTCTGTTTTTTTATTTTCTGGAATCGCTTTGCCGTTGTCTGGATCAAACATGATAAAATCATTGGCTATTGAAGCCGTCTGCCATGTGTTCTCATCTAATTTTCCGTTGATTTCAATTTTTTCCGAAATGAATTTCGTTTGTAAGACCTTTTTTTGGCTGTAGCCAAAAACACTTATTAATAGAAAACAAAACAATAAATGATTTTTCATAAAACGATTGATTGGTTGATTGATGTATAATAAAAAAAACCAAAATAGCTTCAAAGGGAGTAATCACCAATCCACGGAATAGTTTGAATTAATAGACTCACTTTTCAATCGAATGTTACAGTTTGATTTGAAAAATTAAAATTTATTTTTCACCGCATTGTAATCAATAAAATAGCGAATGCTTATGGAAAGCACATTGGTGAGGTCACTGTTAAAAATACTTTTAAGATTTTTTGACAGATCTTTTTGAACCATGTCAGTCCTTTCTAAACCATAATTACGATACAAAATAGAGATTTCGCTTCCTGGAGCAAACCACCAAGAATACGATAAATCGAAGTTCCAAGAATTAAAATTCCTGTCTTTGTTCTCTGCGTAAGTACTGTTTGGAGTTAAATAACCGCTGTTTTGTAAGGTGAAGAATTCATGGTTTTTTGAATATGACCAATAATAACGCGCTGTTAAGTTAATCGTCATTTTATTATTCAACGAATATTTTCCGGTAAGGTCATTTTGAAGTATTTCTCGATTACGTTCTGCAAAAATGATTCCCGTTTCATTAGAATCAACCCAGCCTCGATAGTTAGTTTGGTTGATGTAATCCATTGCGAACGCAATAGAAAGCCTATCGTTGAATCGGTATTTTGGGCCTAAATAAAGACCGTAATTACCCCGGCCGTCCTCATTGTATTTTGTGAATGAAGGTTGAATAATTATCGAAAAAGCATTGTTTTCATTTGATGTGAAATTTATTGCAGTAAAAACTTTTTCAGGAATAAAGACATATCTTTCATATTCACGAGGTTCATAAAAATCGAAAGTTTTGAATGGTGAAAATTCAACTACAAACTCTAAATAGTCATTGCGTAATGTTGTTGCTTTTATTTCTGTTCCAAATGCACCAGTTTGTAATTTTTTGGAGGTGTTTTCAATCTCAAAATTAATATATTGATTCAGCTTGAAAGTATTAAAAATTTTAGTTGGATTTACAATTCTATAACTTCCATTCGCATAGGCGTTATGATAATTAGTGTAAAAATTAATTCCTAAATCATTTACATCGTAGTTTTTTGAAACATATTTCCCAGAAAATAAATACCGGTATTTTCCACTGGTTTTTCTGAAATTCAATTCTGCTTTATAACCATCGTAATCTTCAATGGTATTGATAGTACTGTATTTAAAATCTCCGTATAAGTTATACGTATTTTTTTTTGTGTTTAAATCGAATAGTAATCCAGAAACATTCGCATCTCTAAAACTTCCATTTCTGGTGGTATTTGCATTAACAAATGTAACGGATGAGTTTTGGTTGAAACGCTGATCTAAAACCAACATGTTATAATTGGCTAGTGGTTCAATGACCTCTTTTCTAACCTCGCCAGTGTCATTGTTTAAAATAGTAGCTTTTGTCTTTTCAGTAACGGCATTCAAAAATCCAATACCCAGCCCTTTTTCAGTACGGCCAGATATTTTCACGGCATTCAACAAATCTACAGTACTTGGATAATTGGTTATTTCTTCATTTTCAGCCGTTGCGGGTTCAGTGCTTGGAGCGCCGCCAATTCTTCGGGAATAGAATAGATTTCCTTTGCTGAACAAATCAGTTCCTTCGGTAAAAAACGGTCTATTTTCTTCTAACTGTTGTTCGAAAGGCTCTAGATTTAAAATAGCATTATCAAATTTTGTCTGCCCAAAATCAGGGACCAAAATAGCATCCAGTGTAAAGGAATCGTTGATACCGTATTTTATATCCAACCCAGCTTTTAAAGTCGTGTCAGAACCAATATCACTTTGTTGATAGTAAGCAGATGAATATGGAATCAGGAAAAGTCGGGTAGGCGTTTCTATGCTTTCAATTCCTTCAAGAATTCCCGCTTGCGGAATTACAGCGCCAATTTTAGTATCGATCCTATTCCAAGTATATTTTTGTACATCGCGTTTGATTTCACGCATGAAGTTTAAACCCCAAGTTTGTTTGTCAGCTTTTGAAAATCGTAAAGCGGCATAAGGAATTTTCATCTCCACAACCCAACCAAATTCAGTGAGTGTTACTTCGCTGTCCCAGATGGCATCCCAGGTAAAATCTTCAGAATCTTCAGTTGCTAAACAATCCATTTGGACTCCCGAAGCACTTACAAAAAAGCGAAAATCTTGTTGACCATCATTAAATCCATTAATGTAAACCGAAAAATGATCTGAAACTCCAAAAACATCTCGATTTGTTATTTCTTTCTGAATTTTTTCTGGCTCATTATCATAAAGCAATGCCGAAATGTAAATGGCATTGTTGTCATACAGTACTTTTACTTCTGTTTTTTTATCATGGCTTATTGGTTTTCCATTGTCAGGTTCAAACATTATAAAATCGGAAGCAACTGAAGCTGTTTCCCAAATTTTCTCGTTTATCTTCCCATCGATTGTTATGTTTTCTGTTATGGATTTTGCTTGAAGCGTTTTTTTTTGACTAAAAACAGCATGGCTAAAGAATATTAAAAAAAATAGAGCTGTAGAATGTAATTTTGACATAAATTGGGATTAAATCTAAACAAAAATAATAAAATTAACATAGAAAATGTATTTTTTTTGATTATTCACTCAATAATTAGGCATGGTTTTCGTTATAGCAAGACTAAAGTTTTGTTAAATGCAATTTGAATCGTGTTTTTTACTGTACGTTTGCAACCCGAATTAATTTATAACTTAAAGATAATCAATGATTTATACGATACTTCCTACTGTTTTATTTATGCTTGCTTCCTTCTCTCCGAATGAAACAAGTTTTTCTGAACCAAAGAATGTTAAACCAATAGTTTATGCCAAAACGCTAGAAACTAGCGATGAGGCTAAAATTGAAATAGCATACAATAATTTACATTCCGATAAATTTGCTTTACCAAAACTAGAGAGTTTTTCTGTAGCTTTGAAAGGATATTATTCGTTGAAAGAAAAAGGATTGATTAAGAAAGACATTTTAACTTTAATCGACTTTAGTTTATCATCTAATACCAAAAGACTTTGGGTAATTGATTTAATTACTGGAGATGTACTGTTTCATTCTCTTGTTGCCCACGGAAGAAATACTGGCGAAGAATTTGCTTCTAATTTCTCCAATGCTTCAGAGTCCTATAAAAGCAGCTTAGGGTTTTACTCCACAGGTGAAATGTACAATGGTAAACACGGAATGTCACTTCGTTTAGACGGTTTAGAAAAAGGAGTGAATGATAATGCAAGAGCAAGAGGTGTAGTGATGCACGCAGCTGATTATGTTTCTAATTCATTTATAAAAAACAATCACAGGCTGGGAAGAAGTCAAGGTTGTCCAGCTGTGCCGGTAGAATTGTCTAAAGAAATTATCAGTACAATAAAAAACAAATCATGTTTCTTTATTTATCATCCATCAAGGGTTTCTAAATTTGGGGCGGAATCAATTTCTTAGTTTAGAATATAAATTGGCATCTAGATTGTAAATATCATCTCTAAAAATCAGTTTGTTGTTTTCGCTCCAAGCGGTCCAATATAAGAGATGGAAGGAAACTTCTTTTTTGATTTTTATAAATTTTGTTTTTTCGTTTTGTAGGATTTCTGTAATTTTCTCCAGATTCCAATTGAAGGCATCGTCCAATAAATATTCGGTTAATTCTAATGGATCATCTACTCTGACGCAACCCGAACTCAGCGAACGATCTATTTTGTCGAAATAATCCCTGTGATTGGTATCGTGTAAATAAACAGAAAAGCGGTTTGGAAAAATAATTTTAACCATTCCCAACGAATTAAAAGTTCCCGGACTTTGTACATAACGATAACTTCTCGCGTTTGATAATTGCCATTCGTAAGGACTTACGATTCTTCCGTTACTATCGTATACCTTAATATTTGATTCAGATAAATAGTTTATGCTTTTTAAAATGGCTGGAATAACATCTTCCCGCAAAATCGTGGGAGGAACAGTCCAAGTTGGGTTAAAAACAACCTGAGTTAATTTAGACGATAAGATTGGTGTTTTTCTTTTGGCTCTTCCCACTATTACTCTGTGCGTTCTCAACGTATCTCTATCTTTGACTAACGTCAATCTGTAGTCAGGAATATTAATGATCACATATTCCTTTCCCATTTCTTTTGGATACCATTTCCAACGTTCCAGATTTACGATAATTTGTTGTGTTCGTTGTTTTTTAGAAAAATTGAGTGAAGCTATTGTTGCGGGTCCAATTATCGCGTCTACAGCTAAGCCATGACGATTTTGAAATTTTTCTATGGCAAGTACCGTTTCTTCGTCGTAAATAGATGTTAAGCTATCTTTATATTGCAGCTCTTTCCAGTAAGTCAATCTTTTTTTAATGTCAATTATGGAAGGGTTGGTGTCGTTTGGAGAAATTATTTGCTCGATTTTTAATGCTTTAAAATTATCTTTAGGAAAAGTATTGATCAATCTCAGTGCTTTTTTTAATCTTTTATAAACAATATGATTGGGTTTCAATTGCTCTATTTTATCTGCTAAGGAATCACTGTCCAGTAAATCGGTCAAGGTCTCATTTATGTCAATATAGTTTCCTTTTAAATCCCAGTTTTTATATAGTTTTCTGGGATTTAGTGTTCCGTTAGTCAAATGTGAAATATATTTTTGAAGACTCGAGGTCAATAAAATGTCATATTTGGATAAATCAGAATCGTCCAGTTTAGCTGATTTTTTTTCAAAATCACTTAATGTTTTTACTTTGTAATCGGCTGGATTTAAACCCTCTTCGTCAGATTTAAGGAGTTCTGCTAAAATTATTTTTCTGTTATCCTTAGAGTGCCAAATTGTTCTGTAATTAGTTGATTTATAAAAATCGGAAAGTGCTTTACTGTTAAAAGAAATTAGTAAAGTAGAATCAATTCTAATAGATTTGTCTTCGGGTAGAACAGGAGGATTTGAAATATTTTTTTTCAAAATTACCTCACTTTTTAGTTCTGCCTTTTTGCAACCAATAGTTACACAGATTAATAGTATTAGAAATAACGCGTTCATCATTCATTTTTTTTAAACATGACAATGTGTTCTCCGACATCTTTTATTTCAAAAGGCAATCCTTTGACTTGATATCCCATTTTTTTATAAAAACCAACAGCCTCTTTTCGGGCATTAAACCAAATTAAATTTGAATTTTGGTCCATGCAATATTTCTCTGAATTTATAATGAGTTTTTCTCCAAAACCCTTTCTTTGATGTTGCTTTAAAACTGCCATTCCCCGAATTTGAAACTGCTTTTCTGCATCAAATAAATCGTTTTTTTCTTCGAATAATGAAATGACACCTGCCAGATTTTTGTTTTCATACAATCCAAAATGGACGGTGGTTTCTAAAATGTCTCCATCAAAACGACAACTTTCAATTGGTTTTTCAGCACGAAGTACGGGATGTCTTACTGGAAATGTTTCTAAAGCGGTAATTTTTTTGATATTTTGGATCATTTTTTTTAATGTTTTTTCAACATAATAAAGGTATAATAATTTCATAATAAATTCTTTATGATTTTTATATGCTTTATTAAAAAAGGTTGTGGGTGTAAGTTTGTGATTTTTTAAGAAAAAAACTTGCATTGAAGCAAACTTATTAATTATATTTGCACCGTTGTTAATGCGAAAGTAGCTCAGTTGGTAGAGCTCCAGCCTTCCAAGCTGGTTGTCGCGAGTTCGAGCCTCGTCTTTCGCTCTAAGCCTCAAATTTAGGTTTGAGGTTTTTTATTTTACTGTTTTAATGCGAAAGTAGCTCAGTTGGTAGAGCTCCAGCCTTCCAAGCTGGTTGTCGCGAGTTCGAGCCTCGTCTTTCGCTCTTCAAAGCCGAAACTTAATTGTTTCGGCTTTTTTTTGTCATTTATTTTAGAATTACTTTATAAAACTTAAATCAGTTCCACTTTCCAGTTCTTCGGGTGCTTGTTTTTGTTTAAACAAGCGTGCTGTCAAATTCCCTTTCAAAGTAATTTTATCGCCTTTTACATCCAACCAGCTTCCTTCTCTTAATCCTAAAACGGGTACAGAATTATAAGCGTGGAACTCTTTTATTCTGGTTTCACGAGTTTCTCCCATGTGTTTTGAATTGGTGTCGGGATCTAAATAATGCGGATTTAAATTAAAAGGAATTAATCCCAGAGTTTTAAAACTTGGAGGATAAACAATTGGCATATCATTTGTCGTTTGCATCGTTAATCCACAAATGTTACTTCCTGCACTTGTTCCTAAATACGGAGTTCCATTTTTTACAACCTCAGAGAGAATTTCCATACAATTGTTTTTGTATAATTGTGATACTAAAACAAATGTGCTTCCTCCTCCAGTAAAAATTCCTTCTGCATTTTTCATAGCCAGTGCGGCATCCTCAAATTCATGTATTCCGATTACTTTTTTATTTATTTTGGCAAAAGCCAAGCTTACCATTGCGGTATATTCCTCATGAGAAATGCCACCGGGTCTTGCATAAGGAACAAAAAGGATAGTATTGCAATTTTGAAAATGCAATTGTAATTCAGGTAATAAATAGTCGAGATAATTCTGGTTGGCAAGCGTAGAAGTGCTTGCGATTAGTATATTTTTCATTTTTGGTGCATAATTTGTGCTAAAGGTATTAAATCAGTCTTTTTTATTTCACATTTTTAATTAACATTTTTTTACCAACCTATTAGTAATTAATTTGGAACGCATTAAGATACTTTTACGAGGCGTGAATAACGGATTTAAAAACGGATGATTAGAATTGTGTACTTATATTTGGCTTTTGTAGCAACGAATGTTGTAGCACAAGAAACTTCTCGAATAAAATTGAAAGGAAAAGTGACCTCTGATGTTTCTGTTTTAGAAGGGATTTATGTGATAAATTTAAAAAGTGAGCAAGCATTAGTTACAGATAAAGAAGGAAATTTTTCTATATTGGCTAAAGTCGGGGATACATTGCTATTCACTGAAGCGCAGTTTAAAGAGGTTAGAATTGGCTTAACACAAAAGGATTTTGAGCAAGAAATGCTTACTATTAAAATGATGCCCATAGTAAATCAATTGCGTGAAGTTATTGTGAGAAACGGTATCAATGCGGTTTCAATGGGGATAATTCCAAAGGGACAAAAAACATACACTCCAGCAGAACGAAAGTTATATACTGCCAGTAATCTTAATGCCTCTGCTAATGCGGGCACTATGATGGGTGGGTCAATCTCAGCAGATCCATTATTAAATTGGATTTCAGGAAGAACTAAAATGCTTAAAAAAGAAGTTGAAGTCGAAAAGAAAGAATCGTATTTGAGGCAATTAGAGAATATGTTTACCATCGATTATTTTGTAAGTAAATTAAAAATACCTTCTGAATATGTCAAAGGATTTGAATATTATATCGTAGAAAACGAAAGATTTGTAACCATTTTGAAATCTAAAAATGTGGCAATGACTACTTTCTTGATTGGAGAATTAGCCACTAAATACAAAGAAATAATTGCCAGTGAAAATTAAAAGTACCCTACAGTTTGTCGTTTTTTTGTTAGTTCAAGTTGCCTTTGGCCAAACGGACAACGGAAAGGAACTTCGAGGAAAAATTATCGCCGATTCTGTTGCGGTTGATCGCATTACGATTGAGAATGTAACAACAGATAAAACTGCTTTTTCGGATGTGAATGGTTTCTTTACTATAGCTGTAAAAGAAAGCGATGTTTTGGTGTTTACTGCAGTTCATTTAGAAGGTCTCCGTAGGAAAATTAACAAGCAGGATCTGTTACAGGAAGTTATTACAGTGAGGATGCTTCCCAAAAGCATTATTTTGAATGAAGTTATAGTGAATGAATCTACGATTACGGCGGAGAGTTTAGGAATTATACCTTATGGGCAAAAAAAATACACACCAGCCGAGAGAAAATTATACACTGCAACCTCTGGTGGAGGTATCGATGGATTGCTGAATGCAATTTCAGGTCGTAAAGCCATGCTTAAAAAAGAGATTGTAATTGAGAAAAAAGAACAATTATTAGCTAGAATCGAAGTTCTTTTTGAAGATAAATATTACGTGGAAACCTTGAAAATACCCACAGATTATATTAAAGGATTTCAATATTACTGTATTGATGATACTGGTTTTGCAAATGCATTACGATCTAAAAACAAGACAATGGTTATGTTTCTAATTGTAAGGCTTGCCGAAAATTACAATGAAATTATTACTGGTGAAAACAAATAGACTTCTATCGGTAATTTTATTTTTAATGTGTCAAATTTCCTTTTGCCAAACTGCTGGTGAAAAGTTGCTTCATGGTAAAATTAGAGTGGATTCGGGCTATATAAGTGGAATAAATGTCTTAAATTTAGTAAACGAAAAAACAGTCGTCACAAATAGTGAAGGAGAATTTTTTATTTTGGCAAAAGCCAATGATGTACTGGTTTTTACAGCGGTTAATTTAGAACTTCACAAGAAGTTAATCGATGAAAAAGATTTCATTTTAGATGTATTGAACATAAAAATGGTTTCGAAAGTAACGGAGTTAAAAGAGGTAATTGTTAATGAGAATTCAATTAATGCAGTTTCACAGAGGATTTTATCTAAAGAGCCTATGAAATATACTCCTGCAGAAAGGCGACTGAGGACGGCAGGAGATTTTAAACCCATTATGTTGTTAGGTTTGTTAGGTGGGTCAATGCCGCTTGATCCGCTTATAAACAAGATTAATGGAAGGACAAAACGGCTGAAAAAACTCGTTATTCTCGAGAAAAAAGAACAATACATCAAATTGATTTCGGAATTGTATGATAAAGAATATTTTACAATTAAACTGGATATACCTTCTGTATATGTGATTGGATTCAAATATTTCATTGTGGAGGATGAAATATTTTTGAAGGTCTTGGAGTCCAAAAACGAACAAAGGACTTCTTTTTTTATGATAGCTTTAGCGCAAGAGTATAAAGCTTTAATAGCTGGTGAAAATAAATGATTTTTTGTAGACTGTTTTATTCATAATCCTTAGCAAAAATCAATTGCCATGTTTGAAAAAAATAATACTTATAAAATAATCCAAGATGAAAACGAAAATAAGAATCCTTTGTTTGCTTTTCTTTTGCCAATTTTCTTTTGGTCAAAATGAAAATAGAAAGTCATTACACGGTCAATTTACAAATGAATCCGCTTTGGTGGACAATGGATATGTTTTTAATTTGAATTCAAAAACGAGAACCTTTATAAGTAATCAAGGTTTTTTTGATATTTTGGCGAAAGCCAAAGATACATTGCTAGTCTCAAGCGCTTCTTTTAAGTCTAAAAAAATTGTGATTCAGGAGAAAGATTTTTCAAAACCTTTGTTTGTGGTTAATTTAGAAACGCAGACTACGCTGTTGAAGGAAGTAATTGTGAAGCGCAAAGCGGAGATAAAACCAATAACTGGCGGTTCACAGGGTATTGTTGATATGCAGTTTTTTGATGATGCGAAATCCTCACCTATTAATAGAACCATGCCCTCAGATGGAACCATAGAAAATGGAATGGATTTTGTTAGAATATATAAAATGGTTTCTAAATTATTTAAGAATGATTCGGCAAAAAGAACCGATTTGAATCCTGATGTGGATTTTTCTGATGTGGTTTCTAAAGGGATTGATACTTATTTCTTTACAAATACATTGAAGTTGAAAAACGATGAAATTGGGCTTTTTCTGGATTATTGCGAGAATGATCCAAAATCAAAAAGCCTTTTGAAACAAGAAGATGAATTTTTACTAATTGATTTTTTAATCACCAAGAACGAAGAGTTTAAAAGAATTACTACTTTTGAAAAATGAAAAAAACAATTTTAATTACTTTTTTTGGGTTATTATTTTTAACGTTAACGTCCTTTAGTGTGCATAAATTTTATGTATCCTTATACCAAGTAAATTACGCTCCTCAAAAGAAAATGCTTCAAATCACCGCTCGTATTTTTGTTGATGATTTGAATAGTACAGTTGGGAAAAAGTATAGTAAAAAAATCAATTTAGGTTCCGAAAAAGAAACAGAGGAAGATTTGATTTTATTGAAAAAGTATTTAAGCGAAAAATTCTCAATAAAAATAAATGGAAAATCTAAGTCCATGAATTTTTTAAGCAAAGAAATGGAAGGAGATGTACTTATTTGTTATTTAAGTATGAAGGAAATCCCTAAGATTAATTCACTCGAAATTTACAATACAGTTATCATAGAAGGAAATTCAGAGCAACAGAATATTATGCATTTTAATGTATCTGGAATAAAAAACACGTTGCTATTTACAGAATCTACGCCAAAAGGAATGTTAAATTATGAATAAGTGTAGAAACATCTGTTTTAAATTATTATTTTCACGCACTGAATAACCAGATTTTCACCTATGAAAAAATTTACTTTATTATTACTTCTTCCTGCAATTTTATTTGCTCAAGAAAAAACTACTCCTGTTACACCAAAACAAACAGGAAAGTATGATACCAATAAGTTTAGCCAAATGTATGATTTGTTAGCAACGCCTAACATGTTTCGTACTGCTTCTGGAGCTCCGGGTCCGGCTTATTATCAGCAACAGGCTGACTACAAGATAAATATAGAGCTTGATGACAAGAAATCTAAATTGACTGGGTCAGAAACGGTTACTTATTATAACAATTCTCCAGATACTTTAGAGTATTTATGGGTTCAGTTAGACCAAAATCAAGCTGCTAAAACTTCGCAGACTCCATTGGCTGAAAGCCAAAAAATGGAACAGGTTTTTCCTGCTGGAAACTTTGCAAACAAGTTTTTAAAACAGGAACAAGAGCGTGGTTTTAACATTGAATTTGTGAAAGATGTAAAAGGAAATCCTTTGTCATATTCGATCAATCAAACCATGATGCGTATTAATTTATTAACTCCAATGAAACCTGGCGAGAAATTTACTTTTTCGATCAATTGGTGGTATAATATTAATAATTACAGACAAGATGGTGGTCGTTCAGGATATGAATTATTCGAAAAAGAAGGAAACAAATTATATGTAATTGCTCAGTTCTATCCTAGAATGGCAGTTTATAATGATGTTGAAGGATGGCAAAATATGCAATTTTGGGGAACAGGAGAATTTACGTTGCCTTTTGGAAATTTTGATGTAAATATCACTGTGCCGGCAGATCACGTTATGGAGGCTACAGGTGAATTGATGAATAGAAGCGAAGTATTTACTGCAGAGCAAGTAAAAAGATACGAACTGGCTCAAAAATCATTTGATAAACCAGTTGTAATTGTTACTCAAGCGGAAGCTGAAGCTAGTGAAAAAGGGTTTTCAGAGAAGAAAAAAACGTGGAAATTTAGCGCTAAAAACGTAAGGGATTTTGGTATTGCTACTTCTAGAAAATTTATTCTTGATGCAATGGCAGTTCAATTGACTAACAAAACAGTTATGGCTATTTCGGTTTATCCTAAAGAAAGTAATCCACTTTGGGGAGAAACTTCTACCAAAACTGTGGCGCATACTTTAAAAAGTTACTCATCTCACACATTTGATTATCCTTATCCAAAAGCAGTTTCTGTATCAGCAGAAGATCAAGGAATGGAATATCCAATGATTTGTTGGAATTATGGTCGTCCTGACGAAAAAGGAGTGACAAGTGAACGTACTAAAAACGGAATGATTGGTGTAGTAATACATGAAGTAGGGCATAATTTCTTTCCTATGATTGTAAATTCTGACGAGCGTCAATGGTCTTGGATGGATGAGGGTCTTAATACTTTTATGCAATATATGGCTGAACAAGAAATGGGTACAAATTTCCCTTCCAGTCGTGGGCCAGCAAGTAAAATTGTTCCTTACATGAGTGGAGATCAAAAATTCTTGGAGCCTATTATGTCAAACTCTGAAACGATAGTTCAATTTGGTGCTAATGCTTATAGTAAGCCAGCAACAGGTTTAAATATTCTTAGAGAAACTATCATGGGAAGAGAGTTATTTGACCATGCTTTCAAAGTATATGCTAACAGATGGAAATTCAAGCATCCTACACCAGAAGACTTTTTTAGAACTATGGAAGATGCATCAGCAGTTGATTTAGATTGGTTTTTCAGAGGATGGTTTTATTCGACTGATTTTGTTGACATCGGAGTGAAAGAAGTAAAACAATATTATGTATCTGAGACTGCAATTGCAGCATTAAAAGATGCTGTAGTAAGAAGAGGACGTTTTGGTCAAGAAAAAGGACCTTTCGTTTATTTAGTTCCTGGAACAAGTGAAGAATTGTCATCAAAAGATAAGAAGGCATTGGCAATTGCAGATGTAAATTTATTATCTGAGTATGTAAACCAAAATTTTTCTGTTGACGAAAAATTAAAATTAAAATCACCTAAGTATTTCTACGAAGTAGAGTTTAACAAACCAGGAGGAATGTTAATGCCAATTATCGTTGAATTGACGTACGAAGATGATACGAAAGAAACCTTCAAGTATCCAGCTCAAATCTGGAGAAAAAATAATGATACAGCTAAGAAAGTTTACGCAACTGAGAAAGCAGTCAAAAAAATTCAGATAGATCCAAAATTAGAAACTGCTGATATTGATGTAACCAATAACGCATGGCCTAAAGAAGAAGTAAAGTCTAAATTTGATTAAATAAAGACATAAAATTAAAAAAGACTCTGAAAAGAGTCTTTTTTTTATGAAAAAATTAAAAGTCAAGGATTCAAAATTAGGTATCTTTGCAACAATAAAAAATAAGAAATATGTTTGGCATAGGAGGAGGCGAATTAATTTTTATCATGTTTATAGTACTCATGCTTTTTGGGTCGGATAAAGTACCAGAAATAGCCCGCACCATGGGTAAAGCAATGGCACAATTAAAACATGCTACGAATGACATAAAAAGTGAGATTCAAAAAGGAGCAGAGGCTAATGGATTTGATACACAGACATTAACTGATTTAAGAGGGAATATTACATCAGAGATTAATAAAGCTAAGGAAAACCTATTGGGAGATACGTCTCAAATTAGCGATATAACCGGAAATATCACCTCAGAAATCAATAAAGCCAAGGACAATTTACTGGGCGAAACAACCACTCCAATCGAAACAGTTAAAGAAGTTATAGAAGATGTTGCAGGACCTATAAAACGTCAGATGTAATGTTGGAAAAATTACTGTCTTTAGATACGGAATTGTTTGTTTATTTGAATGGGTTAGGTTCGGAAACGTATGATGGACTTTGGTTATTTATTACCAGGCAAAGCAACTGGACTCCTCTTTTTTTACTGCTTTTGTATGTTATTTATAAAAAATTAGGAGTTAAACAAACCTTATATTTATTGCTATTTGTAGCAGCTTTAATCACAATTACAGATCAAACAACAAACTTGTTTAAAAACGGATTTCAAAGATTACGCCCTTGTAATAATTCTGAAATCAATTCCTTTATACGTGTAGTTCAAGAACGCAAATCATTCAGTTTTTTCTCAGGACACGCCGCAAATTCTATGGCAGTTGTAACATTTTTGTATTATAATTTTAAGGACAAAATTAAATTTTTTGGCTTCCTGTTCTTATGGCCGCTCATCTTCGCTTTCAGTAGAATCTATCTGGGATTGCATTATCCATTGGACATTCTTACAGGCTATTTCTTCGGATTTGCTTTTGGTTTTTTGATGTTCAAAGGCTACAAAATAGCACAACAAAAGTATTTTCCACAATAATAATTTTAGAATTATTTAGGAGCTATTTCCTGCTAATCGCTGTATCTTTTTCTTTTCCTTCTTCTTTATCAGTCAGAATTACAAGAAAAAGGATGCCGCTTTTATCAGGGCTAAGGTATTTGTTTTCAAAAGAAATATCCTAAACTAAAGAACTCTGCTCACTGTCAGTCCATCACGAATAGGCAACAAGACTGTTTCTACTCTTGGATCAGTTGCTAATGACTTATTGTATTCCAGCAATACTTTTGTACTCAAATCATTGGGTTGTAAAGGCTCTAGAACTTTACCGCTCCATAACACATTATCTGATAAAATAATCCCACCTTTATTCATTTTTGGAACAATTAATTCAAAATAGTTGCTGTAATTTTCTTTATCAGCATCGATGAAAACCAAATCAAATTTTAAGTCAAGCGTTGGAATAATGTCAATTGCTTCTCCTAAATGCTGAAAAATTTGCTTTCCCCAAGGTGATTTGTCAAAATGTTTGCGTTGAAAATCAACCAACTCTTCTTTGATGTCAATCGTGTGCAATTGTCCGGTTTCTTGCATGCCTTCGCACAAACACAACGCTGAATAACCTGTATACGTACCAATTTCCAGAATATTTACCGGCCGAATCAATTTAGACAACATACTCAAAACCCGACCTTGAAAATGCCCGCTCAACATTCGCGGCAGCAGAATTTTTTGGTAAGTTTCCTTATTCAGAGCTGCCAGTAAAGCCGGTTCTTTTTCAGAATGTTGCTCGATATAATCTTCTAATTCTTGGGAAATGAAATGCATTATTTTAAACTTTTTATCGGGTCATGAAAAGTATTGAATATTCTAACGATATGAATTGTGTTTAGATTGAATTGATAAAGTGTTTTGTAGTTTCTAGTGATAATTCTTCTACAATCAATTCGGTTTTCGTCAATCTGAAATTGCTCGGGAAAAGTAATTAAGTGTATACTTCTAAAAATTTCATCTGTTATTTTAGTAGCAACAAGGGGAGAAATATTTTTTTCTAATGAAAGATAAATGTCTTTTAAATCAAGCTTCGCATTATTAGTCCAGAAAATGGCATAATTAGTATTATTCATTTTTCCAGGTTTTCATTTCTTCGATAAGATTTTCTTGAGAAATTACTCTATTGTGTTTAATATCTTCTAATCCTTCTTCAACCTTATTATTATATTCCGAAAGTGTTAAGGTATTTCCTTTGGTATCGTAAGAAACAATTTCATTCAAATAATTATCAAATACCGACGATACAATACGAAGTACTCTTTCGTCTGCTAAATCCAATTGAAGTTGAATTTTTTGTTTTAATTCTTGAAGTCCCATTTTGCTAATTTATATACAAATTTACAAAATTTTATAATACGTTTCATTATTGTGTCCGGTCAGCTACTTAGACTCTTTTTTACAATTTCCCTCGATACAATCTTCTAATTCTTGGGAAATGAAATACATTTTTTTAAATTTTTCACAAAATTACAAATAACCAAATTCACAAATAACCAAAACCTCAAAATACTTGCTAACTTTGCACCATGGAAATCGATAAAAAAGACATAAGAGCTTTATCAAAAGAACAATTACGTGATTTTTTTGTCGCTAATAACGACAAAGCCTTTCGTGGGAATCAAGTTTACGAATGGTTGTGGAGTAAAGGAGCACATAGTTTTGAAGATATGACTAATGTTTCGAAAGGAACACGTACGATGCTGGAAACGCATTTTGTTATCAATCACATCAAAGTGGATACAATGCAGCGCAGTGAAGACGGAACCGTGAAAAATGCTGTTCGTTTGCATGATGGTTTGGTGGTGGAGTCGGTTTTGATACCTACTGATACGAGAACTACAGCTTGTGTTTCCAGTCAAGTAGGGTGTAGTTTGGATTGCAACTTTTGCGCTACAGCGCGATTAAAAAGAATGCGAAATCTGGAACCGGCTGAAATCTATGATCAAGTAATTGCCATTGATAAAGAAAGCCGTTTGTATTACAATCATCCGTTGTCGAATATTGTTTTCATGGGAATGGGAGAACCGCTCATGAATTACAACAATGTCTTGAAGGCAATCGAAATGATTACTTCTTCGGAAGGTTTAGGAATGTCGCCTAAACGTATTATGGTTTCTACATCGGGAGTTCCTAAAATGATTAAGAAATTAGCAGATGATGACGTGAAATTCAAATTAGCAGTTTCGCTACACTCAGCAATCGATGAAATTCGTTCTAGAATTATGCCTTTTAGTGCTAATTTTCCTTTGGCGGATTTACGCGAATCATTGGAATATTGGTACCGAAAAACTAAAAGTAAAATCTCCTACGAGTATGTCGTTTGGAAAGATATCAATGACAATAAAGCCTCCATAGATGCTTTGGTGAAGTTCTGTAAATACGTTCCTTGCAAAGTGAATCTTATCGAATACAATCCAATCGATGATGGAGAATTTCAACAAGCTTCCGAAGAATCAATTAATGCGTATATAAAAGCACTTGAAGCTAGCGGAATTGTTGTAAAAGTACGAAGAAGCCGCGGAAAAGATATTGATGCTGCTTGCGGACAACTGGCCAATAAAGAGATGTAATCTCAAAAAAAAGCATTAAAAAGCAAATGAGTATTTTGCTTTTTAATGCTTTTGTAATTTACAGAAAAGAAGTTTATTTCTCTAAATGGATTTCTTTAATAACACCATTTATTGTGATAGTTGCAAGATTATCACAACCACCTTTCCCAAAATCTAAAATCGCTTCAGCTTTATTTAATCCTTGAGAATTTGTTTTAGTATTGGTAATTGTTCCTTTTACGGGGAAAGGTAATTTACAACCCATAGAGAAACGAAGCGGGTTTGCTTTGATAGTACTTGTGTATATATCTCCATTCGGTAATTTTGTAATGCTATATCCCCAAACTAAGAAAACATTGTCTTCCCAAACAGTTAGTGTACTAAATCCTTCTATCATTTCTCTAACTCTTGTGCCGGTTCTAGTCAGAACTTTGCCGTTTTCAAAAGTAATCGTTAAGTTAATAGTAAATGTTGAAACGGGATGAATTGCTGCTAATAAATCGGTGCTTTTTAGGGATCTAGTTATGGTTTCTGTACCATTAATTTTTTTGCCATTATGGTAGAATCCATCTAAACGGTAGGTAATCTTATGCTCTAAACTAGTGAAATTATTAGAAAAAGTAATGAAAATTTTTCCTTTCAGCACATTTCCATTAGGAAGAGCGCAACCTTGAGTGCCAAAATCGATTGTTCTTTTCCAAATCCCATCTGTTAATACCGTAGTGACTGTTGCGCAGTCAGGCAAAATGCTTTTAATGGTAGTAGTGCTTTTACTTACGGACCCTTTTTGGACTGAGAATTGATCATCAGCAATGTTTGCAATATCATCAACTGCTATGTCAATATTCGAATCCGCAGTGATTTCTTCCGTTTCAATTGTGGCAATTTGGTCTTGAACTTTTTCATTTGAATCACAACTAATAAAAAAGGATAGCGCTACGAATGCTCCAAGTAATAAAATTTTTGTTTTCATAATAAATAGTTTTTTTAGGTTAAAGTTTTGAGTGGTAAACTAATAAAAAGTTTAATTGGGGCTCAATTAAGTCATAAATATATAAAAAAAATCAATTCAAAAGAGGATGGTTTTAAATGAATCATAATAAACCTGAAAAGCTATTAGATACCATGTTAGGCAATACTTTTTTTGAATTTCAAAGATTGTATATTAAAACACATACTTAAAGGAAATAAACGAATTTTTTTATTAAAAATAGTATCTTTGATTTCTAAATGAATGTCACTTCTAAAATAAAACAGCCCATTTTTAACGAAATGGAACTTTTTGAAAAAAAGTTCTACGAATCGATGACTTCAAAAGTGGCTTTGTTAAATAGAATTACCTATTATATCGTAAACAGAAAGGGAAAGCAAATGCGCCCTATGTTTGTTTTTCTGACGGCCAAAATGGTTTCAACCGGAATAGTAAATGAGCGAACGTATCGCGGAGCTTGTGTTATCGAACTGATTCATACCGCAACATTAGTTCACGATGATGTAGTGGATGACAGCAACCGCAGAAGAGGTTTTTTCTCCCTTAATGCGCTTTGGAAAAATAAAATTGCGGTACTTGTAGGTGATTATTTATTGTCCAAAGGATTATTGCTTTCTATTGATAATGGAGATTTCGATTTACTTCGAATTATTTCTGTCGCTGTACGCGAAATGAGTGAAGGCGAATTACTTCAGATTGAAAAAGCCCGAAGACTTGACATCACAGAGGATATTTACTATGAAATCATTCGAAAAAAGACAGCGACACTTATTGCTGCCTGTTGTGCTCTTGGTGCAAGATCCGTTATTGAAGATGAAGTTCAGGTAGAAAACATGCGCAAGTTTGGAGAACTCATCGGGATGGCTTTCCAAATAAAAGATGATTTATTCGATTATACCGAAGATGCCATTGGTAAACCTACTGGAATTGACATCAAAGAACAAAAAATGACTTTGCCTCTTATTCACGTCTTGAATACGTGTACTTCAAAAGAGAAAACATGGCTTATCAATTCCATTAAAAACCATAATAAAGATAAAAAACGCGTCAAAGAAGTTATTGCTTTTGTGAAAAACAATAATGGATTGCTTTATGCAGAACAAAAAATGATAGAATTCCAGCAAGAAGCGCTTTTGCTTTTAGATAATTATTCGGATTCTGAGTTTAAAGATGCGCTGATTTTGATGGTAAATTATGTGATTGAAAGAAAAAAATAATTTTTTTTAAAATATTTTTCTTTCGTTAACTATTGATTTTATTGACTTTTTTTGGTTTTAATTTTTTAGAATCAAAAAATTTTCTATCTAAGATGCAACCTTTTTGCATTGTCAATCGTCTATACTTATAGAAACACTTTATAAAAATTTTGAAAGTAATCAACTTACATCAGGAGGAAAATGAATTAATCGAGTTAGCTGTCGAGAATAATCGGCATGCACAACAAAAGATTTATACCCAGTTTTCTCCAAAAATGTTAAGCGTTTGCCGTCAATATATAAAAGACATTCATCAGGCCGAAGATATCATGATTACTGCTTTTATGAAAGTGTTTACGAATCTGAAGAATTTTCAACACAAAGGAAGTTTTGAAGGTTGGATTAGAAGAATCATGGTCAATGAATGTATTTCTTATATCCGAGTTGAAAAAAAGCTAAAATATATTGAAGATGAAACCTACTTTGAAGAAAGTTTTAATAACATCGAAAGCCAATTTTCAATAGACGATATTCAATTTTTGATTGACAGTTTGCCGGATGGCTATAAAATGGTTTTCAATTTATATGCTATCGAAGGATTCAAACATCACGAAATTGCAACTATGTTAGGGATTAATGAAGGAACATCAAAATCGCAATTGTCACATGCCAGAAAAATGTTGCAAGGACAGATTAATAAGCTAAAAAATTACAGTAATGGAACCGAATAAATTAGAAACACAGTTCAAAGAGCAATTAAATTCTCGGGAAATCAAACCATCAGAAATGGCTTGGAGCAAATTGGATGCCATGCTTACGGTTGCTGAAAAACCAAGAGCCAAATTTCCTTGGTTGTTTATAGCGGCAAGTTTTGTTGGATTTCTATTGATAGGAACGGTTTATTTTAATGGTTTTAAAACTATAAAAATAGATAAGGGAAATCCAGTAGTTCTAGAAGAAAAAATAGATAGGAATAATTTAGAAGAGCCAGAAATAGTCAGTGAAACTGTTTTGCCTAACCGAATTAAAAAAACAACAATAAAGGTACATAAAATTGTTGCTGACAATAATAATCTAAAAAAGCAGCCAAAGCAACTTAATAATAAAGAGGAAGAGGTTTTAATCATCAATCAATCAAAAGAAAATGGTGCTGTAGTTAATTCTTCTGAAAACAAGAATAGCCAATCAACAAGTGTAAATAAATATATTTCAGCAGAAAAATTATTAGCAGAAGTTACGAATACTAAATTTGAACCTAAAGCTATTGATAAAACACATGAAAAAACTAGGAAAGCTATTGCGGTTAATCCAAACAGTTTACTGGCAAATGCTGAAACTGAATTAAATCAATCATTTAGAGAATCTGCATTGGACAAATTCAATAAAAATTTTAATGCTATAAAAACAGTTTTAGTTAATAGAAATTACGAAGAATAAATAAAAATCAATCATCAATCATCAATCAAAAAACGAAAATCATGCAAAAAATTATTTTATTCACAGCAATTGTGTTGCTTTCTTTACTATGTAAGGTAAACGCTCAAGGAGTAGATGCCATAAAAAATAGTTCAGACTGGCACTATAGAGGTTCAAAGCCGGATAGTTATGAAATGGGATTAGATGCAGGGGCTGAAAAAAACAATCAAATGGTTTACAAAATTAAATCGATTCAAAGTAAAACGAATGGTTTTGGTACTATAATGAAAACCATACAATCGGATGCATTTTTGGGAAAAACAGTCAAAATGACTGCGTATGTAAAAAGTGAAAATGTAAAGTCATGGGCAGGGTTGTGGATGCGAGTAGATTATTATACTGCAGCAGTTTTAGCTTTTGATAATATGCAAAGAAGACCCATCAAAGGAACTAAGGATTGGACTAAATATGAGGTGGTTTTATATGTTCCAACTGAGGCAACAGCTATTTCGTATGGTGTTTTATTAAATGAAACAGGACAAATTTGGTTTAAGGATGTAGTAATAGAAATAGTTGATGACTCCCTTGAAGAAACCGGACAAAATAAAGGAAGAGACCATAAAGTAATTTCCTTTGAAACCAAAGCCAAAGCTATTAGTAACGAAATTAAAGCCATTACAGATAATGAAAAAAATGCCCTAAAAGTGGCTGTGGAATTAATTGACAGGGACTTAGAAAAAGGTGTTGTCACTAAGGAGCAAGCAAGTGACCTTAAAATGCAAAAAGCAAAAATTCATGCTGCAGTCATTGAGGCAAAAGTGAGTGTTGAACAAGCAAAGTTAAATCAATTGGTACAAGATAAAGTTGATGGAAAAGTTGCAGATGAAAAGGAGCATAGAAGCGGAGGCCGAACGATTATTCTAGGTAACAATTCAAATTCAATTGGTTCTCAAACCGAAATTAATATCACTTCTATGAAGGTTTATAATGGTCAGGAAGATAAGGAAGAGCGCCAATCCAAAAGAACTACTTCACAATTTGTATTCGCTACTGGATTGAATAATGTAGTGACTGATGGCTCAATACAAAAATCAGATTTTAGGTATTTAGGGTCGCATTTTTACGAGTGGGGATTGAGTTACAATACCAGAATTTTACAAAATGACAATCTATTGCATGTAAAATATGGATTTTCAGTCACCTACAATAACTTGAGAGCTACGGATAATAGGTATTTTGTAGCTGATGGAAACCAAACAAAACTTGAGGTAAATCCAATTCATCAGGATGATTCTCGTTTCAAGAATGTAAATTTAGTATTTCCAATGCACTTAGAATTTGACTTCACAAAATCCAAAGAAAGAGATGGGAAGACCTATTTTAAAACACACGATAGTTTCCGTATTGGTTTAGGAGGGTACGTTGGTACAAATCTAAAATCGAAGCAATATATAAATTATGATATTGATGGGTATAAGTCAAGAGAAATAACTAAAGGTGATTTTAATGTTGATAGTTTTATATATGGATTAAGCACTTATGTAGGATATAAATCTACCAGTTTGTACTTGAAATATGACTTGAATCCTTTATTCAAAGACAATACAGTGAAACAAAATAACGTTTCCTTAGGAGTGCGTTTCGATTTTAATTAAAGTCTAGTTGAGTTAGTTTTTATACTTTTTTAAGAGCCCTTTCAGAGTTTCAAACTCTGAAAGGGTTTATATCTTTAAAAACTTTGTAACTTTGACCTTTTGCAACTTTGACCCTATATTAAATTGATTTCAAAAGCCACTATAGATACTGTTTTCGAAACTGCTCGTGTTGAGGAGGTAATTGGTGATTTTGTACTATTGAAACGTGCAGGAAGTAACTTCAAAGGGCTAAGCCCGTTTTCTGAAGAGCGCTCTCCATCGTTTATGGTTTCTCCAGCCAAAGGAATTTGGAAAGATTTTAGTTCTGGAAAAGGGGGTAATTCTGTGGCTTTCTTGATGGAACACGAAAAGTTTACGTATCCGGAAGCTATTCGCTATTTAGCCAAAAAATATAATATTGAAATTGAAGAAACCGAGCAAACAGATGAAGAAAAAGCCAATACTGATGTTCGAGAAAGTATGTATTTGGTTTCAGAATTTGCAAAAACCTATTTCCATGATACACTTTTAAATTCGGAAGAAGGAAAAGCAATTGGCTATTCTTATTTCAAAGAAAGAGGTTTTACCAATGAAACCATAAAGAAATTTGGATTGGGTTATTCCCCTGAAGCTTGGGATGCTTTTACAAAAGAAGCTTTAGGAAAAGGATATAAATTAGAATTTCTGGAAAGTACAGGGCTCACAATTCCCAGAGATGACAGGCCTTTTGACCGTTTCAAAAGTCGTGTGATGTTCCCAATACAAAGTATGTCGGGAAGAGTACTTGGTTTTGGAGGAAGGATTCTTACCAATGATAAAAAAGCGGCAAAATACCTGAATTCACCAGAGAGTGAAATTTATCACAAGAGCAAAGTATTGTATGGTATTTTTCAAGCCAAACAATCCATTGCTAAACTCAATAATTGTTATTTAGTCGAAGGATATACGGATGTAATTCAGTTCAATCAATCGGGGATTGAAAATGTTGTAGCTTCTTCAGGGACAGCTTTGACGCCAGATCAAATCCGATTAGTAAATAGACTGACAAAGAATATTACCGTTCTTTTTGATGGAGATGCCGCCGGTTTGCGCGCTTCAATTCGAGGAATCGATTTGATTCTTGAAGAAGGAATGAATGTAAAAGTATGTACATTTCCTGACGGAGAAGATCCGGATAGTTTTGCCAGGAAAACGTCTTATGATGATTTAGTTTTATATCTCGAAAATAATGCTAAAGATTTTATTCAGTTCAAAGCATCACTTTTGATGAATGAGGCCAAGAATGATCCAATCAAAAAAGCGGATTTAATTCGGGATATGGTAGTCAGTATTTCGAAAATTCCGGATAGAATTCAACGCGAAATTTACATTCAGGAATGTTCCCGAATTATGGATATTTCGGAGCAAGTGCTTGTGAGTACCTTGGCACAATTAGTTCAAAAAGATGTTGTTGAAGTTGGAAAAAAGCAAAAACAAGAGTTAGTGCAAAAGGCTTTTGACTTTGTTAAAAATGAAGGGATAGGAGATAGCGAAAAGGTAGATTCACTTTATTTATTTGAAAGGAAAATTATTGAAATTTTGGTGCTTTATGGTAATTTAACAAAGGAGTTTGAAGATGTGTTTTTAAAATCAAATGAAGATGGAGAAATTATAGATGTTACTGAAATTAAAGAATTAAAAGTTTTTCAGAAAATATATTTGAGTTTGCAAGATGATGAAGTAGAATTTGCAAGTCCAATATTTAGAGAGATTTATAAAAATTTAATAGATTATTATTTGCAAAATGAGGATTCTGGGCTTGAAAAATATATAAACCATTTTCAGTCAGGTATTCCAGATGAAGTAACTAATATTATAATGGAGGATGAGAAAAATGTATTGCATAATTGGATAGGTCAAAATATTTTTCCTAAAACCAAAGAGGAAATGTTAAATCAGGATGTTTCGGATACATTACTTACTTTAAGATGGTTTTTAATTAGTGAAATTATAGAAGAGTTAAAAAATTTAGTCTCTAATGAGCCAGACTCAGATAATATGGAGTCATTGTCTTTAGTCATGAATTATATAGAGTTAAGAGGAAAATTTTCAAAAAAATTAGGAAGAGTTGTGGTACGTTATCATTAAAGGGATATGATTTTTTTACGTCACAATATTGACAAATTAAAAAGCTCTGTATCATCTGAATTAGTTTCAGATGATACAGAGCTTTTGTTTATGGTGATGGATTACAATGTATTAATCCATTTTTTTTAAAAATTAGGGAGAGTTATGTCGTGGTATTCTTAAACGATCTCTAAAGTTTTTGCTTTGTTTACCAAGTCTACTAAATTGGTAACATTTAGTTTTGTTAGTAATCGTAATTTGTACGTACTAATTGTTTTTTCGTTTAGTTTCAGAATGTCAGCTATCTCATGATTTTTCTTCCCATCACTTAGATAACGTAAAACTTCTACTTCTCGATTGGAAAGCTTACGGTATAAACGCTCGCTCTTACTTTGTTTTGCAATTAATGCTAGATTTTTCTTTACGGTTTCATTCATGATTATCTTTCCTTGGTGGACTTTGATAATCGATTGGCCCAAAGTTTCTAACTTTTCTTTTTTGTGGATAAACCCGGAAACTCCCGCTTTAATAGCATTGGGTGCGTAAATTTGTTCTGAAAGACCACTGAAGATAATAATTTTAGTTTTCGGAAAATTTTTCAAGAGTGCTTTAACCTCGAAAATACTGGAAAGACCTTCCAGCTCCAAATCTAAAATCAATACATCAATTTCTTTAGTTAAAAGTATATCCCGCACCATCAAAAAATTACCTACATTGGCAACTATTGATATGTCTGCATTGTCTTTAAAGTAAGATTTTACTCCAAAATGCACAACAGGATAATTATCGGCTATACATACTTTAATCATGATTTTAAATTTTTAGAATTAATTGTTATTGGAAATGTAAAATTAATAAATAAATTCTGTAATTAATTGTAAATCAATATAAAATGTGACTTCTTTATTTTTTTGGGATAAAACAAACAGGAATTGCTGTCATTTTATGTTGATTGATCGTATTTAATCGCTTATAAATTTCGAAAACAACTTTTTCTCTTCCTGAAAAAGCATTCGAAGATTTTCCGGCTTCATTTTGGGCCATTGCCCATTCCAGCTCGTCATAACTGGCTCCTAATTGATCTTCATCTGTTCTTTCGTCACCAAATAATCCATCAGTAGGCGATGCATTTAAAATAGAATCCGGGACTTTTAAGTAACTGCCTAAAAGAAAGACTTCTGACTTCATTAAATCAGCAATAGGGCTCAAATCAACCCCACCATCACCATATTTTGTATAAAAACCCACTCCAAAATCTTCTACTTTGTTTCCAGTTCCTGCAACTAATAAGCCATGAATGCCAGCAAAGTAGTAAAGTGTTGTCATTCTTAACCGTGCCCGGGTATTGGCAAGTGATAAATGAACTTTATCGCTATCTGAAATATCGGGTACAGCTTTCTTGAAAGTTTCGAAAACGGAGCTCAAATCAGCTTCAATACTGGATACATTAGGAAATCTTTTTTTTAATTGTTCGATATGTTCCTGTCCACGGGTTACGTGACTTTGTGCCTGATGGATGGGCATTTCAACGCATAAAACTTTTAATCCTGTTTGCGCACATAATGTTGAGGTAACTGCCGAATCTACTCCTCCTGAAACCCCAATTACAAAACCATTTACTTTTGCATTTTCTGCATATTTTTTTAACCAATTTACAATATGAGTATTCACTTTTTCAACAGGTAATGTGCTTTTTTTAGTCATAATAGTTTACATTTTAAAAATCAGGAATGTATATTTGCAAAATCAATTTGTTGCGCATTCGTTTCCTTAGATTCTTTGGACGCAAATTTAATTAATATATATGAAAAAATATCTGTTTCTTGTAGTCTTTTGTCTCTTTCTTTTATCCTGTGATAAGAAAAATAAAGTTGAAAGTGCCGTTACAGCAATTCCTTTGGAAGTAAAAGTGGAACGCTTTGACAAAATATTTTTTGAAACTCCACCGCAGGATTTAGAAAAAGTAAAAAAAGAATTTCCGTTTTTTTTTCCTCCAAGAAATGATAATAGTGTTTGGTTGAATAAAATGCAGGATCCGTTGTGGAGAGAATTGTACACCGAAGTTCAAAAAAAATATAGTGATTTTGGACCAGTAAAAGTGGAGTTAGAGTCACTTTTTAAACACATCAAATATTATTTTCCTAAGACAAAAACACCCAAAGTAATCACTGTAATCTCTGAAATGGATTATAAAAATAAGGCTATTTATGCGGATAGTTTGGTTGTTATTTCGCTTGAATTGTATTTAGGAAAGGATCATAAATTTTATCAGTTTCCAAATTATTTGAAACAAAATTTTGAGGAAAGACAAATCGCGCCAGATGTAGTTTCGAGTTTTTCGGAACGTCAAATCCCGCCTGTTTTGGACAAAAATTTACTTAGTCAAATGATTTATTATGGAAAGCAATTGTATTTAAAAGACTTACTTTTGCCGGATTATACCGATGCCGAAAAGATGGGATATACTCCAGAACAGATAACATGGTGTCAAGAAAATGAAAGTTATATGTGGCGTTATTTTATTGAAAAAGAAATGCTTTACAGTAATGATCAAAAGTTAATTTCCCGGTTTATAAACCCGGCACCATTTTCTAAATTTTATTTGGAAATTGATAATGAATCACCAGGGCAGGTTGGTGCCTGGATAGGATGGCAAATGGTACGCTCTTATATGAAAAATAATGAAGTGCCTATCGCAGATTTATTAAAAACCAATACAAAAGAAATATTTGTGAAATCTAAATACAAACCCAAGAAGTAATGTCGAATAAAAATACATCAGAAATTAAGTTTCTAATTGAATTAGATGAAAACCGAGTTCCGGAAAAATTAATGTGGTCAGCCAAAGACGGTGGAGTCGAACAAGAAGAGGCAAAAGCAATTATGTTGTCTATCTGGGACAGCAAGGCAAAAGAAAGTATGCGAATTGATTTATGGACTAAAGATATGCCAGTTGATGAAATGAAAATTTTCTTTCACCAAACTTTAGTGGCAATGTCCGAAACATTCAAACGCGCTACAGATGATGAAAAAATGGCAGATACCATGAAAGATTTCTGCGATTATTTTGCGGAAAAACTGGAGTTGACAAAATAGAATAGATTGTATGCTAAAAAATAAAATCCCAAAACTAAAATTTTTAGTTTTGGGATTTTTTATATAATAAATTTAGTTCTTAAAACTGACTATTATTTTTGAAAACTTCTTGATTCACTTCGTCAATATAAGAAAGTAATTCTTCTTTTCCAGTCGATTCTGTTGCTGAAGTAACAAAGTAATGCGGCATTTCGGCCCAATTGTTAGCAAACATTTTCTTCTTGTACGCTGCAATATGAGAATCAATTTTCACTTTACTGATTTTATCTGCTTTGGTGAAAACGATACAAAAAGGAATTTCACTTTCGCCCATATAAGACATGAATTCAATATCTATGGTTTGTGCTTCATGACGAATATCAATCAGAACAAAAGCACAAACTAATTGCTCTCTAGTTTCAAAATAATCAGTAATAAATTCTTGAAAAATTGATTTCGTTTTTTTAGAAACTTTTGCATAACCGTAACCTGGTAAATCGACAAGAAACCAATTGTTGTTAATCAAAAAGTGATTAATCAATTGTGTTTTTCCCGGTCTTCCTGATGTTTTTGCTAATTTTTTTTGATTCGTTAGCATGTTAATCAAAGAGGATTTTCCAACATTTGATCGGCCAATAAAAGCATATTCCGGCAAAAAGTCTTTGGGACATTTGGCTACATCGGAGTTGCTGATAACAAATTCGGCAGTATTAATTTTCATTTTTTCTAGGTGTAAAATTCTCCTTTTTAGGATTAGTGCACTGATAAATGCGTGTGTGTTAACCAGTCTTCTAATAAACGATTAAATTCATCAGGATGCTCCATCATGGCAGCATGACCACATTTATCTATCCAGTATAAGGTAGAATTAGGTAATAATTTATTGAATTCTTCTGCAACATCTGGAGGTGTAACTTTGTCGTTTTTTCCCCAGATTATACAAGTTTGAACATGCATTTTTGGCAAATCTTTTGCCATATTATGACGAATGGCACTTTTGGCAATTGTCAGTGTTTTTATCAATTTTATTCTGTCATTTACAGATTCGTAAACTTCATCAATAAGTTCTTTGGTAGCTACTTTTGGATCATAAAATACATCTTCAGCTTTTTTCTTAATGTATTCATAGTCTCCTCTTTTAGGATAACTATCACCCATTGCGCTTTCATAAAGCCCAGAACTTCCAGTTATTACAAGTCCGGCTACTTTTTCAGGATACATTTTAGTGTGGTACAAAGCAATATGACCACCTAATGAATTTCCTAAAAGAATTACCCTGTCTAACCCTTTGAATGTGATGAAATCTTTAACATATTTTGCAAAACTTTTTACATTCGTTTTTAAAATGTTTTGAGTGTATATCGGTAAATCTGGGATTATTATTTTATATCCTTTTGTAGAGAAGTAACTTGCTACAGCGTCAAAGTTGCTAAGTCCACCCATGAGTCCATGTAAAATGACAATTGGAGTTCCTTCGCCAGCTTCATAATAGCTATATCTACCTTCTTTTTTATAGTGTTTTTCCATTTTTTTTGAATGCGGATTTTCAATTTTGACAAATATAGGATTTAATAAATAAAAATGAATTTTTACAACAATTTTTAATTGTAAAATTATACATGTTGCTGTGAAAACAGGCTTCTCTTTTTGTCGTATTTGAGTTTTAAAATTTGATTATTTCGGAATTGGTTGTAAGATTTTAAATTGAAATTTTATTGTATTTCATCTCCTTTTTTTTATAACATTACCTTTCTTACAAATAAAATAAAAGAGAGCTAACGTCTTGATTGTCCAAAAATTAAAGGTTTTTGACCAAAAGTGGTTAAACTTATTAACAAAGTGGTATATAGTGGTAAATTGTGGTAATATTTTTTATATTTTTGCTCAACATCATTTAAAACTTTTTGCTTGGATACAATTATAGGAACATATGAATGTAAAGTCGATGCTAAAGGGAGGTTGCTGTTGCCAGCGCCTTTGAAAAAGCAATTGGCTGCTTCACTTCAAAACGGATTCGTTTTGAAGCGTTCCGTTTTTCAACCTTGTTTGGAATTATATCCTATGCAGGAGTGGGATTTGATGATGCAAAAAATCAATAAGTTGAATCGATTTGTAAAGAAGAACAATGATTTTATCCGCAGGTTTACTGCTGGGGTTAAAGTGGTTGAAATAGATGCTTTGGGTAGATTATTAGTACCGAAAGATTTAGTAATGTTTGCGAGTATCGCTAAAGAGGTCGTGTTTTCATCGGCAGTGAATATTGTTGAGATTTGGGATAAAGATTTATACGAAAAATCAATAAACGGGGAAGACGTTGATTTTGCAGATTTGGCAGAAGAAGTAATGGGAAATATAAATGACGACGACAATGGAATATCATAATCCGGTTTTGCTTCAGGCATCAGTAGATGGTTTAAATATTAGGCCTGACGGCATTTATGTAGATGTGACTTTTGGCGGTGGAGGACATTCAAAAGAAATTTTGAAAAGACTCGGGCCAAACGGAAAGTTGTTTGCTTTCGATCAGGATGAAGATGCTTTGGCAAATTCTCTGCTAGATGAAAGATTTACGCTTATAAATGAGAATTTCCGTTTTATAAAACGGTTTTTGCGTTTTTATGGGGTGAAAAGTGTTGATGGAATCTTGGCCGATTTAGGGGTTTCATCTCATCAATTTGATGTTCCGGAAAGAGGTTTTTCTACTCGCTTTGATGCAGGATTAGATATGAGAATGAGTCAGAAAAATGATTTGAATGCCTATCGGGTTGTCAATGAATATGATGATGTAAATTTGAAAAGGGTGTTTTTGGATTATGGTGAATTGAAAAATGCACCTGCTTTGGCAAGAACAATTATAGAGGCCAGAGAGGAGCAGCCAATCAAAACAACCGATGAATTGAAAGAGGTTTTGGCGAGATATTTACCGGAAAGAGTTAGAAATAAAATATTGGCTCAAATCTATCAGGCTATTCGAATTGAAGTGAATCAGGAAATGGATGTTTTGAAAGAGTTTTTGGAACAATCCTTAGAAATATTGAATCCGGGCGGAAGATTAAGTGTGATCTCGTATCACTCATTAGAAGATCGATTGGTGAAAAGATTTGTAAAAAACGGAATGTTTGAAGGGGAACCTGAACGTGACTTTTTTGGTAATTTTTCAGTGCCGTTTAAAACAGTTGGAAAATTAATTGTTCCGGATAATGCTGAAATAAAAGAGAACAATAGAGCAAGAAGTGCCAAATTAAGAATTGCTGAAAAGATATAATTAGTCATAAAATGAAAAACGGAGTTTACAGCCTATTGAAAGCGCGGTTTCTTATCAATGATGATGCAGTAAAAAACTGGCGGTTTATTGTTTTTGTAATTCTACTGGCGATCGTTATGATTGCTAATACGCAGCGATTTGAACAAAAAGTGTTTCAGATTGCCGAGTTGACAAATCAGGTTAAAGAGTTGCGTTCGGAATTTGTGGACAGACGCTCAGAATTAATGAAATTAAAAATGGAATCAACTGTTTCTGAAAAAATGATAGAAAAAGAAATTTTTCCGTCAACAGTTCCTCCAGTTAAAATAAAAGTTAAAAAAGAAGAAGAAAAAAGCTTTTTCAAAAAAATATGGCAGTAGAAGATAAATACATATCGTACAGAATTTATCTGGTTGCATTCGCTATCTTTTTGATGGCTATTGCGATTGCTGTAAAATTGACAAATATTCAATGGGTTGAGGGAGATTATTATAGAAAATTAGCCAAGGAAAGAACCGTTAAGAATTTTATCATTCCTGCTAATAAAGGAAATATTTATTCTGCCGATGGGAGCCTTTTAGCTACTTCCATTCCTAATTATGAAATACGTTTTGACGCTGTGGCTCCAAAAGCCGAAGCATTTGAAAAAAATGTGAAGTCGTTATCAGATTCATTGGCATCAGTTTTAGGAAAACCATCTAATTTTTTTGAAAACGAATTAAGAAAAGCCAGAGCTAATAAAAACAGGTATTATTTAGTTGCCCGTAAATTAAGTTATACCCAGTATTCTAAAATAAAAGGTTTTCCATTATTCAATTTAGGTGCTTACAAGGGCGGAATTATAATTGAACAAGAAACAGTACGAGAACATCCAATAGGGAAAATTGCAGAGCGCACTGTTGGTTATGAAAGGACTACAGAATCTGGATCATTTGATGGAAAAGGAATTGAATGGGCCTTTAGAAAATATTTGAACGGTAAAGACGGTAAGATTTTAAAGCAAAAAATAGCAAAAGGGCAGTGGAAACCCATTCGTGATATTAATGAAGTTGAACCTCAGGATGGATATGATGTGATATCCACAATCGATGTTTATGTTCAGGATATCGCACATCACGCGTTATTGAAACAGTTGGAATTGTATGAGGCGGATCATGGTTGTGTAGTAGTTATGGAAACTAAAACGGGTCATGTAAAAGCAATTTCAAATTTAGGAAGAGCAGATGACGGAACCTATTATGAAACTACAAACTATGCAGTTGCCGAATCGCATGAACCTGGATCTACTTATAAATTAGCAGGTTTAATGGCGCTTCTTGAAGATAAAAAAACGGATACCAGTACTGTTTATGACAGTAAAGGTGGAGTTGTGGTTTATTCAGGAAAAAAAGTAAACGATTCCCATACAGGAGGTTACGGAAAAATTTCTCTGGCAAGAGGTTTTGAACTTTCTTCTAATACGGTTTTGGTTCAGGCAGTTTACAATGGGTACAAAAATGAGCCTTCAAAATTTGTAAATCATCTTAATAATTTTGGATTAAATAGAACTTTAGGGCTTTCGATTAAAGGAGAAGGAGTGCCTTATATTCCGCAGCCAAGTGATAAAAATTGGTCAAATATTTCACTGCCTTGGATGGCCTTTGGATATGGAGTTCATATTACACCGTTGCAAACATTAGCTTTTTATAACGCGGTTGCCAATGATGGTGAAATGGTAAAGCCTCAGTTTGTTTCTGAAATTAAAGAATGGAACAGAACCATCAAAAAATATGAGAAAGAAGTATTGAATCCAAGAATTTGCTCTCCAGAAACTATTTCAAAATTAAAAGCTGTTCTGGCAAATGTTGTTAAAAAGGGAACGGGGTCAAAACTCTATTCGAAAGATTTTTCTATGGCGGGAAAAACAGGTACAGCTCAGGTTAATTATGGAAAAAGTGGTAGATCTGGAATGTATTATGCTTCTTCATTTGTAGGGTATTTTCCGGCGGATAAACCTATGTATTCTTGCATAGTTGTAGTTCATAGACCTAATACCGCGCTTAATAATTTTTATGGTGCTGATGTGGCAGGTCCCGTTTTTAAGAGAATTGCTCAAAAGATTTTTACAGATGCGCCCTCAACAAATGAGATTAAAAACCTAAATAGAAAGATTACAAAGCAAGAAAAAAGTTATGATTCTTACTTTGTAAAATCAGAAAAGAAATTGCAATTAATCCCAAATGTGAAAGGAATGTCTGGAATGGATGCGGTTGCTTTATTGGAGAATTTAGGTGTAAAAGTAAAGGCTGTTGGAGTTGGTAAGGTGAAAAAACAATCGCTTGCTGCGGGTCAGAATATTGTGAAAAACACAACTATACTATTGGAATTATCATGAGTATATTAAAAGATATATTGTACAAAGTAGCTATCGAAGCCGTAAAAGGTTCGACGGATATTGCTATCAATAAAATGGATTTTGATTCTAGAAAAATCGAGTCCAATGATGTTTTTATTGCTATTCGTGGCTCCATTTCTGATGGTCATGATTTTATAGAAAAAGCAATTCAACAAGGAGCTGTAGCAGTTATTTGCGATACATTTCCGGTGAATATTGCTAAAGGAATTACCTATGTTCAGGTAAAAGACACGAATTCTGCCCTCGCATTTATGGCTGCAAATTATTTTGGTGATCCTTCTCAAAACTTGAAATTGGTTGGAATTACAGGGACAAACGGTAAAACGACCATTGCTTCTTTGTTGTACCAATTATTTAAAAAAGCAGGTTTTAAAGTTGGTTTGCTTTCGACAGTAAAAATTTTAGTTGATGACGTTGAATACAAAGCGACTCACACGACTCCAGATTCGATTACGATAAATCATTATCTAAAAGAAATGGTAGAAAACGGTATTGAATACTGTTTTATGGAAGTGAGTTCTCATGGGATTCATCAAAAAAGAACCGAAGCATTGCATTTTGTTGGCGGTATTTTTACCAATTTGTCTCACGATCATTTGGATTATCATCCAACGTTTGCAGAATACAGGGATGTGAAAAAATCGTTCTTCGATAATTTGCCAAAAACAGCCTTTGCGTTGTCCAATATTGATGATAAAAATGGGCAAGTGATGTTGCAGAACACCGCTGCTAAAAAAATGACCTATGCCTTAAAATCGTATGCCGATTATAAAGCGCAAATCCTGGAAAATCAATTGTCAGGTTTGTTTTTAAAAATAAACGGAAATGAAGTTTGGGTGAAGCTGATAGGAACATTTAATGCGTATAATTTATTGGCTATTTATGGAACTGCGATTGAACTTGGAATGGAAAGTTTGGAAGTACTTCGGTTACTGTCAGATTTAGAAAGTGTTTCGGGACGTTTTCAATTTATTGTTTCCGCATCAAATATTACTGCGATTGTGGATTATGCGCATACACCGGATGCATTAGAAAATGTGCTGAAAACTATCAATGACATTCGTACAAAAAACGAACAATTAATCACGGTTGTAGGTTGTGGAGGAAATAGAGATAAAACCAAGCGACCAATTATGGCTGGAATTGCATCTGATCTGAGCGACAAAGCAATTTTCACTTCGGATAATCCAAGAAACGAAGATCCGGAAGTTATTATTGCTGAAATGGAGCTAGGTGTTGCCTCTCAGAATTATAAAAAAATGTTGACCATAACTGATAGAAAACAAGCCATAAAAACGGCATGTCAATTGGCTCAGCCCAATGATATTATTTTAATTGCTGGGAAAGGGCATGAGACGTATCAGGAAATAAATGGAATACGTCATGATTTTGACGATATGAAAATAGTTAAAGAAATATTAGACCAACTCCATAAATAGAAAAATATGCTGTATTACTTATTTGAATATTTAGACAAGATATTGGATGTGCCTGGAACGGGTGTTTTTCAGTACATCACTTTTAGATCCGCGTTAGCATTGATGCTTTCTTTACTATTGTCTACAATTTATGGTAAAAGAATAATCCGTTTTCTGCAAAAACAGCAAGTGGGAGAAACCGTTCGTGAACTTGGTTTAGCAGGTCAGAACGAAAAAGCGGGTACGCCAACAATGGGAGGGTTAATTATCATATTTGCCACTTTGGTTCCAGTTGTACTTTTTGCAAAACTGCATAACATTTACATCGTTTTGTTGATTGTGACTACACTTTGGATGGGAATAATTGGTTTTATAGATGACTATATTAAAATTTTCAAGAAAGATAAAGAAGGTTTAAAAGGAATATTTAAAGTTGTAGGGCAAGTAGGTCTTGGTTTAATAGTAGGAACTGTTCTTTATTTTAGTCCGGCGGTTACCGTGCGTACCGATACTTCTACATCAGATATTTTTAGAGTGCCAACAGAAACGGTGATTTTGCCAGCGCCAGTTGAAGAAAAATCTACTGCTACGACAATTCCTTTCTTTAAAAATAATGAATTTGATTATGCTGAATTACTAGCATGGACTGGCGAAGGATATGAAAAGTGGGCTTGGTTAATTTTTATTCCAGTTGTTATTTTTATTATAACGGCAGTGTCTAACGGTGCTAATTTAACGGATGGTATTGATGGACTTGCTGCAGGGACTTCTGCTGTTTCAGTTCTGGCATTAGGAATATTTACGTTCGTTTCAGGGAATATAATTTTCTCCAATTATTTGAATATTATGTATATCCCTAATTCGGGGGAAATGACGGTTTTTATTGCCGCATTTGTAGGATCATTGATTGGATTTCTTTGGTACAACTCGTATCCGGCTTCAGTTTTTATGGGCGATACAGGGAGTTTGACAATTGGAGGTATTATTGCAGTTCTGGCAATTGCCGTTCGAAAAGAAATGCTGATTCCTTTATTGTGCGGAATTTTTCTTGTCGAAAATTTATCTGTGGTTTTACAAGTAAGTTATTTTAAATATACCAAGAAACGCTTTGGCGAAGGCCGAAGAATCTTTCTAATGTCGCCATTGCATCATCATTATCAGAAGAAAGGCTATCACGAAAGTAAAATTGTAACACGATTCTGGATTGTTGCCATAATGCTGGCCATATTATCAATTGTTACCTTAAAATTAAGATAGCATGAGGCTAGTAATCTTAGGCGGCGGAGAAAGTGGTATAGGTACTGCTATTCTGGGTAAGAAAAAAGGATATGAAGTTTTTGTATCTGATTTTGGAAAGATAAAAGGAAATTACAAAGAGGTTCTTATCATTAATGGAATAGTTTGGGAAGAAGAAAAGCATACCGAAGATTTGATTTTGAATGCTGATGTGGTCATGAAAAGCCCAGGGATTCCAGACAAATCTCCAATAGTAAAAAAGCTTATCGAAAAAGGAATTCCAGTATTATCTGAAATTGAGTTTGCGGCACCTTTTACGGATGCAACCATAATAGGGATTACTGGTAGTAATGGGAAGACCACTACCACAATGCTTACACATCATTTGCTGAAATCAGCAGGATTAAATGTAGGGTTGGGAGGAAATATTGGAAAGAGTTTTGCCTGGCAAATAGCGGATAATAAATACGATTCTTATGTGCTGGAGTTGAGTAGTTTTCAATTGGACGGAATCATAAATTTTAAGCCACATATTGCTATTATTACAAATATTAGTCCAGATCATTTAGATCGATACGATTACAAATATGAAAATTATATTGATGCGAAGTTTAGAATTACGATGAATCAAACCGAGGAAGATTACCTCATTTATGATGCCGACGATGAAGCCATTGCAGAATGGTTTAAAACACACACAACAAAAGCCAAATTAATTCCTTTTTCATTGACAAAAACTTTCAGCGAAGGAGCTTATATAAAAAACAACAAAATGGAAATTTCAATCAATCAGGAAGAGCTTTCAATGGACACAGTACACATTGCCTTAGAAGGAAAACATAACATGAAAAACGCAATGGCAGCAACCTCTGTGGCAAAATTGATGCAGATTAGAAAATCTACAATACGTGAAAGTTTATCTAATTTTCAGGGAGTGGAACACCGTCTTGAAAAAGTATTGAAAATTCAAAACGTACAATACATCAATGATTCAAAAGCAACTAATGTAAACGCTACTTTTTTTGCATTAGACAGCATGAATACACCTACCGTTTGGATTGTGGGAGGTGTTGATAAAGGAAATGATTACAATGAATTGATGTCATTAGTTCGTGAGAAAGTAAAAGCTATTATTTGTCTTGGTGTAGATAATAAAAAAATTATTGATGTTTTTGGAAATGTAGTTGATATGATGATTGAAGTTGATAACATGAATGATGCTGTGAGAATGGCGCAACGATTATCAGAAAAAGGAGATACAGTTTTATTGTCACCTGCTTGTGCCAGTTTTGATTTATTCGAAAGCTACGAAGACAGAGGGAATCAGTTCAAACAAGCAGTTAAAAATTTATAGTAAGTCTAATTTATTAAGACTTTAAGCTTTAATAAAAATCAAACAATGAAACAACTAGTCAACAAATTAAAGGGAGATAAAGGGATTTGGTCATTCGTGGCCTTATTGGCCTTGTTTTCATTTATGCCTGTTTTTAGTGCTAGTAGTAATTTGGCCTATATTGGTCAAGGAAACGGAAATACATTAGGCTATTTAGTAAAACACATAGCACACATATGTATTGGTTTTCTAATTATATTTTGGGTTCATAAAGTGCCCTATCATTATTTTAAAGCAATTTCTAAAGGGGCCTTGTATATTGTTTGGCTATTATTGGCATACACATTAATCAAAGGGACCGTTATCGCTGGTGCTAATGCCAGTCGATGGATTCAGGTGCCATTTATTGGGATTACATTTCAAACGTCAACATTGGCAGCAATGGTGTTGTTTATTTTTGTAGCCCGTTATTTATCTAAAACCAGAGAAGTTCCTATTTCTTTTAAGTCCTCTATTTGGGAGCTTTGGTTGCCGGTATTCATTACGTTAATATTCATTCTTCCAGCCAATTTTTCCACTACGGCATTAATTTTCTCCATGGTGCTAATGTTGGTTTTCATTGGGAAGTATCCGTTGCGTTATATCGGAATTGTAGTAGGTTCTGGGATTGTGTTTCTGGCATTTTTTATTTTGATTGCTAAAGCTTTTCCGGATGCTTTTCCTAACCGTGTCGATACTTGGATTAGTCGTATTGATAATTTTACCAGTGATAAACCGGATGAGGATGATTATCAAATAGAGAAAGCTAAAATCGCCATAGCTTCGGGGAAAATATACGGATTAGGCCCAGGGAAAAGTGTCCAGAAGAACTTTTTGCCTCAATCTTCCTCCGATTTTATTTTTGCTATAATCGTCGAAGAATATGGACTTATAGGAGGTTTGGGAGTATTGACATTATATTTATTGTTGTTGTTTCGATTTGTGATAGCATCGCACAAAGCCAATTCACTATTCGGAAAATTAGTAGTGGTGGGATTGGGTTTTCCCATGATATTTCAGGCAATGGTAAATATGGCTGTAGCGGTTGAATTATTACCCGTTACGGGACAAACATTACCCTTAATCAGTAGTGGAGGAAGTTCAATCTGGATGACTTGTTTTGCCCTTGGAATCATCATTAGTGTTACGAAAAAAGAAGAAGAAATTACGCAGGAATTAAAAGATACTGCCAAAAGAGAAGAAGCACTTCAAAAATTAATTGACAGGGAATTAGAAGAGGAAGAGGTAGCAGCTGAGAATTATTCGATTGAAGATAAAGCTAAGAATCCGATGCATGCAGTTTTGAATAAATAAGGCGTTTTAGAAAATTAGAAATTAATAAAAATGAAACAGTATAAATTCATATTAAGTGGTGGCGGAACGGGAGGACATATCTATCCGGCAATTGCTATTGCAAATGAATTAAAATCTCGTTTTCCTGATGCCGAATTTCTTTTTGTAGGTGCCAAAGACAAAATGGAAATGCAAAAAGTACCTCAAGCAGGTTACAATATTAAAGGACTTTGGATATCTGGTTTGCAGCGTAGACTGACATTAGACAATGCTCTTTTTCCAGTGAAGTTGCTTTCAAGTTTATTAAAATCAAGAACAATAATCAAACAGTTCAAACCAGATGTGGTTATTGGAACAGGTGGTTTTGCAAGTGGTCCGTTATTGCAAGTAGCGGCAATTGCAGGAATTCCAACAGTGATTCAAGAGCAAAATTCCTTTCCGGGAATTACCAATAAACTGTTGAGTAAAAAAGCAAACAAAATATGTGTTGCTTATGAAAATCTGGAACGCTTTTTTCCAAAAGAAAAAATGATTTTGACTGGAAATCCAGTGCGTCAGGATTTAATTGATATCGAAAGCAAAAGAGAAGAAGCTATTCAATTTTTTAATTTGGATCCAAATAAAAAAACATTATTGGTTCTCGGAGGAAGTCTTGGAGCAAGAAGGGTAAACCAATTAATCGAAAAAGAGTTAGCCAATATGCTTTCTCAAAATGTTCAGGTGATTTGGCAATGCGGAAAGTTGTATTTAGAAGATTATAAAAAATACAATTCAGCAAATGTTCAGGTTGTCGCTTTTATTGAAAGAATGGATTTAGTTTATGCAGCAGCAGATATTGTTATTTCACGCGCTGGTGCATCATCTGTTTCGGAATTATGTATTGTGGGGAAACCAGTGATTTTTATTCCTTCACCTAATGTAGCTGAAGATCATCAGACTAAAAATGCACAAGCGATAGTCGATAAAAAAGGCGCTTTAATGTTGAAAGAATCCGAGCTTGATTCACAATTCAGTCTTGTTTTTGAAGTCTTACTGAAAGATCTGGGAAAGCAAAATCAGCTGAGTGAAAATATAAAATTATTGGCTATGCCAGAAGCAACAAAACAAATTGTTGACGAAATTGTAAAGCTAATTAGATAGAAATAAAAAAGATAATATACCAAAGACTCAAAATAAAATGAACTTAAATCAAATACATAACGTCTATTTTATCGGAATCGGAGGCATTGGGATGAGTAACTTGGCTCGTTATTTCAAGAATCTGGGCAAGAGTGTCTCAGGTTATGATAAAACGCCATCGGCTCTTACCAGTGAATTAATAGAAAGTGGAATTCCAATTCATTTTGAAGACAGTATTGATGCGATTCCGAAAGATTTTTACATAGAAAACACTTTGGTCGTTATTACGCCGGCTGTTCCTAAGACGCATTCAGAGTGGAATTATTTCTTGGAGAGAGATTTTCAAGTAAAAAAAAGAGCAGAGGTTTTAGGAATAATTACAAAAGATACTTTTTGTTTTGCAGTTGCTGGAACACATGGAAAAACAACTACATCAGGAATTTTAGGACATATTTTGCAGGAAAGCGGTGCTGATGTTACTGCTTTTATTGGTGGAATTGTTGAGAATTACAATTCGAATTTAATAGGAAGCGGGAAAACAGTAACTGTTGTTGAAGCGGATGAATTTGATCGTTCATTCCTGCATTTACATCCTAATATTGCCTGCATAACTTCTATGGACGCAGATCATTTGGATATTTATGGAACCAGTGAGGCAATAGAAGAATCTTTCCTTGAATTTGCATCAAAAATAGAAGATAAGAGTAATCTTTTTATAACAAAAGAATTACCAATTGAAGGTGTAACCTGTGCTGTGAATGAAGATGCAGTTTTTAAAGCTTTTAATGTTAGAATTGAAAATGCAAGCTATGTTTTTGATGTACAAACGCCTACGGAAGTAATCAAAGATTTACATTTTGGTTTACCTGGAAGACATAATTTAATGAATGCATTAATGGCTATCGCAATGGCAAAATTATTCGGCACCCCAACCGATGCCATTGCAAAAGCCATTACATCATTTAAGGGAATTAAAAGAAGATTTTCATACCAAATAAAAACAGAAGCTAAGGTTTATATCGATGATTACGCCCATCACCCAACGGAGATAAATGCAGTGCATCAGGCTGTTCGTGAATTGTATCCAAACCAAAAAGTTTTGGCCGTTTTTCAACCCCATTTATTTAGTAGAACGAGAGATTTTGCTGATGATTTTGCCAAAAGTTTATCGGCTTTTGATGCTATTATTTTACTAGATATTTATCCGGCCCGTGAATTACCAATGGAAGGAATAAACTCACAATGGTTGATGGATAAAATGACGAATAATAATAAAAAAATTGTAAATAAAGGCGATTTGATTGAGACAATTTTAGCAAGTGACGCATCGATTATTGTAACAATTGGAGCTGGAGATATTGGAGAATTAGTACCATCAATTAAAAAAGCGATAAATGAAACTCTTTAACTGGACAAATATTCGATTATTACTGATGTTTGTGTTGGTGATTCTTCTGTTTTCGTTTACGTCAAATCGTAATGCAAATAGAAAATTGACTAAATCTATAGTTATTTTTGTAGGAGATAACGCTCCTTTTGTGAAGCAAGAAACGGTTAATAAATTGTTAATAGAAAATAAAAAAGATGCATCAAGCATTCAAAAAGTTAATCTAGATTTGAATAAGCTGGAAACAAGTCTCAATGCACAAGAAATGATTGAAAAATCAGATGTATTTGTGAGTATTGATGGAGTGTTAAAAGCAGTGGTGAAACAAAAGACTCCTATTGCTAGAGTTTTTGACAAAAATGGTTCTTTTTATATTGATTACGAAGGAAATAGAATGCCCTTGTCAACTAATTTTACAGCTAGAGTTCCACTTGTTTCAGGAGGAATAAATAAAAAAAATAACGAAGATTTATCCGATTTATTTCGCTTAATCTATGACGATGCGTTTTTGAAAAAAAACATCATCGGAATTCAAATTATGCCTAATGGAAGCTTAAAAATGCTCAATAGAAATTTTGAATATCAAATTGATTTTGGTAGAATGATAAATGTGGAGCGTAAATTCAAGAATTATAAAGCTTTTTTTCAAAAAGCGGTTTTAGATAGTTCGTTGTATAAATATAAAAAAATTGACCTCCGATTTACGGAACAAGTAGTTTGCACTAAATAATAGATAATGGAAAAAGAGAATATTGCAGTAGGTCTAGATATTGGGACAACTAAAATAGTTGCCATGATAGGCAAGAAGAATGAATATGGGAAACTAGAAATTTTAGGTGTAGGAAAATCTAAAAGTTTAGGTGTGGCTAGAGGTGTGGTAAATAACATCACTCAAACCATACAATCAATACAGCAAGCGATTCAAGAAGCCGAAAATAATTCAGGCTATAAAATAAAAGATGTAGTTGTAGGAATTGCGGGACAACACATCCGTAGTATTCAGCATACAGATTACATCAGCAGAAACAACCCCGAAGAAGTAATCGGTGGGAATGATATTCAGCTTTTGATTGACCAAGTGAATAAATTGGCGATGTTACCCGGCGAAGAAATTATACATGTTTTGCCACAAGAATTTAAAATTGACGGACAATCTGAAATCAAAGAGCCTATAGGAATGTATGGTGGAAGATTAGAGTCTAGTTTTCATGTTGTAGTAGGGCAAGCTTCATCGATTCGTAATGTAGGCAGATGTATTCAAAGTTCTGGAATCGAATTATCAGGGTTGACATTGGAACCATTGGCTTCAGCTGATGCCGTTTTGAGTCAGGAAGAAAAAGAAGCTGGAGTTGCGCTTATCGATATTGGTGGTGGAACAACAGATTTGGCTATTTTCAAAGATGGTATTATTCGTCACACTGCGGTAATTCCTTTTGGAGGAAATGTGATTACAGATGATATCAAAGAAGGATGTTCGATCATTGAAAAACAAGCGGAATTATTGAAAGTTAAATTTGGATCTGCTTGGCCAGGAGAAAATAAAGACAACGAAATTGTTTCTATTCCAGGATTAAGAGGTAGAGAGCCCAAAGAGATTTCTTTGAAAAATCTATCTAAAATAATCCATGCTCGTGTTGTGGAAATTGTAGATCAGGTGTTCACTGAAGTGAAAGCTTACGGACACGAAGATCCTCGTAAAAAACTAATTGCAGGAATTGTACTTACTGGTGGTGGTGCACAATTGAAACACATCAAGCAGTTAGTAGAATATATTACAGGAATGGATACGAGAATAGGATATCCAAACGAGCATTTAGCTGGGAATTCTGATGAGGAGATTTCAAGTCCTTTATATGCAACTGCAGTTGGATTAGTAATGAAAAGCATTGAGAATAAAACACAGAGTGCGGTAAGAATGGATGCCATTGAACAACCTAAAGCTGCGGTATACAGACAGGCAGTTGTTCAAAATCCGGTGGTGAATGAGATTCTTGAGAAAGAGGAAGACGAAGAGGATCAAAACTCAAATGAGAAACATAATTCTACCGTAAATAGGATACAAAGAAATTTCTTTGACCGTTATGTTGACAAGATTAAGGATTTCTTAGATAATGCAGAATAATTTAGAAGTAATAAAAAATATTGTTTTTTTTCCTTTTTGCCCCAAGTAAAAAGAATTAAAAATCAAAAAATAATATAAATATCAAAAACCAAATAAAATGATGAGCAACTCAGAATTTGGAAGTATTTCATTTGATTTACCAAAGAACCAATCAAATGTAATAAAAGTTATTGGTGTAGGTGGAGGCGGAAGTAACGCCATAAACCACATGTTTAAACAAGGAATTAAAGGGGTGGATTTCATCGTATGTAATACGGATTCTCAGGCCTTACAAAGCAGTTCTGTGCCTAACAAAATTCAGTTAGGAGTGCATTTGACTGAAGGACTTGGTGCTGGAGCAAACCCAGATGTAGGACAGCAATCCGCTATTGAAAGTATTTCCGAGATTGAAAAAATGTTGGATAGAAATACTAAAATGGTATTCATCACTGCCGGAATGGGTGGTGGAACTGGAACTGGAGCTGCACCCGTAATTGCACAATTGGCTAAAGAAAGAGACATTCTTACTGTAGGGATTGTGACATTGCCTTTCTTGTTTGAAGGGAAAGTGCGTCAGGAACAAGCGTTAATTGGTATAGAAAAATTACGCAAACAAGTTGACTCTTTAATTGTTATCAACAACAATAAATTAAGAGAAGTGTATGGTAATCTTGGTTTCAAAGCAGGATTTTCAAAAGCGGATGAAGTTTTGGCTACAGCCTCAAGAGGTATTGCTGAAGTAATTACGCATCACTATACTCAAAATATCGATTTAAGAGATGCTAAAACGGTATTGTATAATAGCGGAACAGCTATTATGGGATCTTCTGTTTCTTCTGGTGAAAATAGAGCTAAAGAAGCCATTATTGCTGCTTTAGATTCTCCTTTGTTAAATGATAATAAAATTACAGGTGCCAAAAACGTATTGTTGCTTATCGTTTCTGGAACTAATGAAATTACAATTGACGAAATTGGAGAAATCAACGATCATATTCAAGTTGAAGCGGGGCATAATGCAAATATTATCATGGGGGTTGGTGAAGACGAATCACTTGGAGATGCTATTGCAGTGACTATAATCGCTACAGGTTTTGATATTGAACAACAAAACGAAATAGTAAATACTGAGCCAAAAAAAATTATACACACATTAGAAGATGAACAAAGAAGTGTTCATAATCTAAGTAATAAAACGGTAGCTGCTTTTGATTTAAATGCGGAATCTCCAGCATCTAATTCAAACGAAAGAATAGTTTTTGATTTATTGGAAGATACTGTTGTTGCTCCTGAGCCAGTGGTAACGACACCAACTATTAATAAGGAAGAATTGATGGTGATGTCTGAGTTTATTAAAAATTTAGACGTGACTTTCGAAATTGTTTCTCCTATTACTGACATTGATTTTACAATTTCAACACCTGTTGCTGAAGTTAATGAAGTAAAAGCAGTTCAGCCAAAAGTTATTGAAAGACAAGAACAAACTGCTTTCTCTTTTGATTTACCACTTTTCAAAGCAGAACCGGTAGCTCAAGTTGAAGAGAGCAAAGTGATGTTTGAATTGACGAATGAAACCCGTGATATGAAAGTAAACGAAGCGGTTCAATTTGTTCCCGTAACAGAATTGACTGACAATGGAATTATCAAATATTCTCTTGAAGAGTTCATGGAACCAGAGCATGATTTCATGGCTAAACCAGTTGCTAAAACTCCGGAAGTTGTTATTCCGGCGGAATTAAACATCACAATGAAACAAGTTGATACATCAGTAAATACATCTGTTGACTTTGAAGCTATTTCTCCAATGGAAATGACAATCGAGGAATCATTGCGAATGAGAGCTGATGAAAGAAGAAAAAAACTAAAAGAATTCAATTATAAGTTTCATAACAATGTTTCTAAAATTGATGAATATGAAAAAGAACCAGCTTACAAAAGATTGGGAATAGATATTTCAAACAATCAAGCCAATAATACAAATTCGAGAATTTCTGTGGGAACAGACAGCAACAACGATCTACAGTTGCGTTCTAACAACTCGTATTTACATGACAACGTAGATTAACTAACTCAAACCAAAATGAGGTAGCCCGAAAATTCATTTAATTTTCGGGTTATTTTTTTGTAGTTTCGAGCAACAAAGCAATCTATTGTTAATTACAGTAAATTTCTTTAATTTTGTCGGGCCTTTATCCAGCTGTCGTTTCAAGCTTTTTGTCAAAAATGTTTTTTCTACGTCCTTAAAAGAGCTTCTAAAGTCGCTTTTTAAGTGCATGAAAAAAATCATTTTCTCCTAAAAAGGCTTTCCACTACCATCTGGGTCAAAAAAGAATCGTTTTCATAATTAGCATTTTAACAATCGATTAAACAAATAGTCGATTAATCAAATTAACAATAAAGAATATGAGTTTATCAGTACAAATCATGGACGATATTAAAACAGCCATGAGAGCCAAAGATACAGTAGCATTAGAAGCTTTAAGAGCTATTAAATCTGAAATCCTATTAGCGCAAACTGCAACAGGATCAAAAGAAGAAATCTCAGCAGATGATGAAATAAAATTGTTGCAAAAATTAGTAAAAACACGTAAGGAAAGCGCTAAGATTTTTACAGAGCAAAACCGTTTGGATTTAGCTGAACCAGAATTGGCACAAATCGCAGTAATAGAAAAATTCTTGCCGGCACAATTAAGCGAAGCAGAAGTTGAAGTTGTGATTGCAAAAATTATTGCAGAAACAGGTGCGTCAGGAATTGCTTCAATGGGGAAAGTGATGGGATTAGCGGCAGCACAATTAGGTGGAACTGCCGAAGGAAAAACGATTTCTACTATAGTTAAAAAACTATTGACATAAATTTGTATGATTTAAGGTTAACGATTTTACACCATAAATCTAAAATCGTTAATCAATAATCTTAAATCAAATGGCTGCGTAGTTCAACTGGATACCTGCCTGCCTGCCTGCCGGCAGGGAATATCAGATTTCGACAATAAATGGAATATTTTGTATATATTTTAGAGAGTGAGATTGATGGAAGGCTTTATAAAGGTCAGACAAGTGATATAGATAAAAGAATAATAGAACATAATTCAGGTAAGACAAAATCTACCAAAGGTTTTAAGCCCTGGAAATTGGTTTATTTAGAAACTTTTGGTACAAGAGAAGAAGCAGTTCTTCGTGAAAAATATTTTAAAACAGGAAGTGGAAGAGAATTTTTAAAAGAAAAAACAACAAAATAATGGCTGCGTAGTTCAACTGGATAGAATATCAGATTTCGACTCTGAGGGTTGCAGGTTCGAACCCTGTCGCGGCCACAAACACAAATAAAAATGCTTCAAAAAAATCAAGTTTGCTTGAAATTATTTTGGAGCATTTTTTATTTTAAAGCGGTTATAAAATATGTCATTACAACTTTTTATTTCAGTATTGTTTGGAATATTATTTCTTCTAATAATTGTTTTTAGAGTTCTGGAGCCTGCCTATCTCTTACTATTTAATAAACCATTTTACATCCATTGGTATCCTTTCTCCAAAAAATTAAAATCAAGCCAACGCCAAATTTTAGTAAACGACTTTCCGTTTTATAGCAGGCTTTCTTCTAAAAGGAAAGCGTATTTTGAACATCGAGTAAGTGAGTTTATTGCTAAATATGAGTTTATAGGCAAGGAAGTTGTTATTACGGAACAAATGAAAATACTGATTGCGGGAACGTATGTGATGTTGACTTTTGGGATGAGAAATTATCTTGTTCGTTTATTCAATAAAATAATAATTTATCCTTCCAGTTATTTTTCTACCGTAAATGAAGCGTATCATAAAGGAGAATTTAATCCCAGAATGAAAGCGGTAGTTTTTTCGTGGGAAGATTTTTTATTGGGACATTTAACATCAAGCGATAATATTAATCTGGGTTTACATGAGTTCTCTCATGTGTTGCATTTTCATTGCTTAAAAAGTAATGATCCAAGTGCCATTATCTTTTTTGATGAATTCAATGAAGCCGTAAAATATTACAGCGATCCAGTTTTAAATAACGAGTTGACTCAGAAAGATTATTTTAGATTGTATGCTTATGAAAATCAATTCGAATTTTTATCGGTTATCTTGGAACATTTTTATGAGACACCTCGTGTTTTCAAAAGGGAGCATCCGGAACTATATGCACATATTTCAAGAATGATTAATTTTAAAGAAGAATATTTAAAATAAAAATGGCGCTTTAAGCGCCATTTCTTTTAGAAGTTTGTTAGCTTCTTCAGATCTTGTATCGTTTGGGTTGGATTTTCCGCTTTGAAAACAAAGCTTCCGGCTACCAGAACATCAGCTCCGGCTTCCACTAATTGTTTTGCATTTTTATTGGTTACACCACCGTCAATTTCAATGATTGTAGTTGCTCCTTTTTTAGTGATTAACGCTTTTAGCTTTTCAATTTTAGCATACGTATTTTCAATAAAAGATTGTCCTCCAAAACCTGGATTCACACTCATGATACAAACCAAATCAATGTCATTGATTACATCTTCCAGTAAGTCAATATTAGTGTGTGGATTGATTGCAACTCCAGCTTTCATTCCTTCCGCTTTGATGGCTTGTAGTGTTCTGTGAAGGTGTGTACAGGCTTCATAGTGTACACTTAGAATATTAGCTCCTAATTCAGCAAAAGTTTTAATGTAACGATCCGGATCTACAATCATCAAGTGAACGTCAATTGTTTTTTTTGCATGTCGGTTAATGGCTTCCAGAACTGGCATTCCATAAGAGATGTTAGGAACAAAAACGCCATCCATGATATCGATATGAAACCAATCGGCTTCACTGTTGTTGATCATTTCGATGTCGCGTTGCAGATTGCCAAAATCGGCAGCAAGCACTGATGGTGCAATAAGTGTATTCTTCATTGTGTAGTTGTTACGTTGAGACGCACAGCAGTGCGTCTTTACAGTTGTATTGTTTGTGCAAAAGTAGTTTTTTTACAGCAATTGGCGAAAGTTTTTTTATAGGGACAACTCGCGAGTTGTCTGTACTATGAAATTGCGTAAGGGATTGTAGTGGAAATCCTTTTTATTTTTTTTCTAAAAATAAAAGATTGCAACGGAAAGCCCGACTCGAAGTTTTTACGGAGGGTTACGCCTAAATGATTTTAAACAGAAATAGGTGAGAGAATCTGAAATGAATTCAGATTAAAAAGCAAAACTCCGGTAATCAACCGGAGTTTCAATCATCAATCAAAAAACGAACAGTTAATCAGACCGTCGTTACTTATTAGTCTAAAGCCGAAAGTCAAAAATCATAATGTTGTTGGACTTTATGACTTTTGACTTTTAGACATTTGACTGTTTTATCCTAAATAAGTTTTTAGTATTTTACTTCTTGAAGTGTGTTTTAATCTGCGGATTGCTTTTTCCTTGATTTGACGCACACGCTCACGAGTTAGGTCGAAAGTTTCTCCAATTTCCTCTAAGGTCATTGGGTGTTGGTCACCAAGACCAAAATATAAACGAACTACATCAGCTTCTCTTGGAGTCAATGTTTCTAGGGAACGCTCAATCTCCGTACGCAATGATTCATGGATTAATTCTCTGTCTGGATTTGGAGATTCACCAGAACGCAATACGTCGTAAAGGTTAGAATCTTCTCCTTCTACAAGAGGTGCATCCATTGATAAGTGACGACCGGAGTTTTTCATACTCTCTTTTACGTCATTTACGGTCATGTCTAGCTCTTTTGCAATTTCCTCAGCAGATGGTGGACGCTCGTTAGATTGCTCTAATAAAGCGTACATTTTGTTGATTTTATTGATAGAACCAATTTTGTTCAAAGGCAAACGAACGATACGGGATTGTTCAGCCAATGCTTGTAATATAGATTGACGAATCCACCAAACGGCATACGAGATGAATTTGAAACCACGTGTTTCATCAAAACGTTGTGCTGCTTTTATCAATCCTAAATTTCCTTCGTTGATCAAATCGGGAAGTGTTAATCCTTGATTTTGATATTGTTTTGCTACCGAAACTACGAAACGTAAATTGGCTTTTGTCAATTTCTCTAATGCTTTCTGGTCACCGGCTTTAATCTTTTGTGCTAATTCTACCTCTTCGTCAGCGGTAATAAGGTCAACTTTTCCAATTTCTTGTAAATACTTGTCTAATGAAGCAGTTTCACGATTGGTTACCTGCTTGGTGATTTTTAGTTGTCTCATGTTTTTTTGTCTCCTAAATTTTAAGTGTACAAATGGTTATACGTATAGAGTCTCAAAAAAGTTACAATAGTTTCTAAAATAATTTAATTTAAAACAAAAATCCCGTTTCAAATAAATGAAACGGGATTTTCTATAAATAAACCTTTAGTAAACTAAGATCTGATTACTCTTTTCTTTCCTCACGTGGAGGTCTTGGCATAAGTGCTTTTCTTGACACTTTTTCTTTTCTTGTTTTTGGATCCATACCTAAGTATTTCACTTGAAAAGTATCGCCCATATTAACAACATCAGAAACGTTCTCAGTACGTTCCCAAGCTAACTCAGATACGTGAAGTAATACTTCATTTCCGGGTGCTGCAAGGTATTCTACTACAGCTCCAAAATCAAGCATTTTGATTACTTTCACATCATAAGCTTCTCCCATCTGTGGTTTGAAAGTAATGGACTGAATTTTAGCCAGTACCGCTTCAATTCCAGCAGGATCTGTACCAAGAATCTCGATGACTCCTTGTTCGTCTACTTCGTTGATAACGATTGTAGTTCCGGTAGCTTTTTGTAATTCTTGAATTACTTTTCCACCAGGTCCGATCAAAGCACCAATGAAATTACCAGGAATAGTTCTTGTAATAATTTTTGGAGCATATGCTTTAACATCTGCTTTAGGCGTTGCTAAAACTTCAGTTATTTTTCCAAGAATGTGCAAACGACCATCACGAGCTTGAGCTAATGCTGATTCCATGATGTTGTATGCCAATCCTTCGATTTTGATGTCCATTTGACAAGCAGTGATTCCATCAGCAGTTCCGGTTACTTTAAAGTCCATGTCTCCTAAGTGATCCTCATCACCAAGAATATCAGACAATACTGCAAAACGATCTCCGTCAGTAATTAATCCCATAGCAATACCAGAAACTGGTTTGATCATTTGGATACCTGCATCCATAAGCGCTAATGTACCAGCACAAACGGTAGCCATAGAAGATGAACCGTTAGATTCTAATACTTCTGATACAATACGAATAGTATAAGGACAATCAGCAGGAATCATGTTTTTCAAAGCTCTTTGAGCTAAGTTTCCGTGACCTACTTCTCTTCTTGAAGTTCCTCTTAATGGTTTTGCTTCACCTGTAGAGAAAGGAGGGAAGTTGTAATGTAAGTAGAATTTCTCTTCACCTTGTTGAGATGGAGAATCAATTTGGTTTGCTTCTCTAGAAGTTCCTAAAGTCGCTGTTGCTAATGCTTGAGTCTCTCCTCTTGTAAACAATGCCGATCCGTGAACAGATGGTAAATAATCTACTTCAGCCCAGATAGGTCTGATTTCTGTAGTTTTTCTACCGTCTAAACGTGTCCCTAAATCTAGGGTTACGTTACGAACGGCTTCTTTATTGGCTTTGTAGAAATATTTAGAAACTAAATCCCCGTTTTCAGCTAATTCTTCTTCTGTAAATAAAGATTTTACGAGTTCTTTTACTTCAGCAAATTGGGCTGTTCTTTCGTGCTTTGCTGTTCCTTCTTTTGCAATAGCGTAACACAAATCGTAAGATGCCGCCTTTACTTTGTCATAAATGGCGCAGTCTTCTTTTTCTTGCTCGTATGTTCTTACTTCTTTTTTACCAAAAGCAGCAACTAATCTCTCTTGCGCTTCGATTTGAATTTTGATGGCTTCGTGAGCAAATTTAATAGCTTCCACCATTTCGTGTTCTGAAATTTCTTTCATCTCACCTTCTACCATTGCGATAGAATCTTTAGAAGCACCAATCATCATGTCAATATCAGATAATTCTAATTGCGCGCGACTTGGATTAATAACGAATTTTCCGTCAACACGAGCTACACGAGCTTCCGAAATCAAAGTTGAAAAAGGAATATCAGATAAAGCAAGTGCTGCCGAAGCTGCTAAACCTGCTAATGCATCTGGCATTACGTTTTCGTCATGAGACATCAACTGAATCATCACTTGCGTTTCTGCGTGGTAATCACTTGGAAAAAGTGGACGTAATACACGGTCAACTAATCTCATTGTCAAAACTTCGCTATCGCTTGGTCTTGCTTCTCTTTTGAAAAATCCACCAGGAAAACGACCTGCTGCTGCAAATTTTTCACGATAATCTACCGTTAAAGGCAAAAAATCTACTGGGCTTGCTTTTCTGGCAGATACAACTGTTGCAAGCAACATCGCATTTCCCATTTGTACTACTACTGAACCGTCAGCTTGTTTGGCTAGTTTTCCGGTCTCGATTGAGATGCTTCTGCCATCTCCTAAATCGATAATTTCTTTTGAAACTTTTGGAATCATAATTTGAATTCTCTTTAGATTAAACAATGGGTTCTAGTTGTGTTGTAGTTGTTGTTGTGCGTAGTTAATGCCTAAAACCCAATGAAAAACCAAACTTTTTTATTATTGTATATAAAAACAAAAAGAGGCACTTTCGCACCTCTTTACTATTGATTATTTTCTGATATTCAATACTTTGATAATTTCACGGTATCTGTTGATTTCTGTTTTCTTCAAGTAATCCAACAAAGATCTTCTTTTACCTACAAGCAATACTAATGAACGCTCTGTGTTATAATCGTGACGATTTTTTTTCAAGTGCTCCGTTAAGTGGCTAATTCTGAAAGTGAACAAAGCAATTTGAGCTTCTGATTTTCCAGTGTTTGTTTTTTCTCCGTGTTTAGCGAAGATTTCTTCTTTAATCTCTTTAGTTAAATACATTCCAATATTTGTTTAATGATTTTTATGTATGTCATACAGCTATTGTAAGACCGTGCAAAAGTAGTATTTATTTTTTGGAAGAACAAGTTTTTATGAATATTATTGAGCTTTTGGGGAAACCCTAAAAAATCAAAACTAGTTTTTACGGTCTATTTATCTAATTGTGATGGGCAGGGAATACAAAAATCTCACGGGAATACCTTTCATTTTGCCAGGAGTCCAACCTCTATAACTCTTTAATACCATGATGGCCTCATCATCGAGCCCGTAACCCAATCCCTTTATTATTTTAATGTCGTCTATGTTTCCGTCGCCTTTAACTATAAATGTTAAATATATTTTACCTGAAATGTTGTTTATTTGCGCTTCTTTTGTTTTCCTAATATTATTTGCGATGTAGCTGTAAAAATGGTCGATTCCTTTTTTGGGTTCGGCCTTTGATAATATAATTTTATAGGGATGCTCTACATTCCTGGAGTCAATGCTTATTCCTGAAATGAATTTGCCGTTTTCATAAATTTCCGTGTAGCTACAATTAAGGTTTTTACTTTGTCCTTTCCAGATACCATCATGAAATCCGTTTTTTATTTTTCCGCTTTCGTGCTGTTTGTCATCGGAGTATTCATAATCCCCGTTGCCGTCAATAACTTTTTGGACATTTTCGGTATTCCAAAATTGATTAACGCTGATTTCAGAAATAGGTCCGTTTTGACTTTCTAGATATTCAATTTCTGATTTGATTTGTCCATTTTCATGCCAGTCATACTGTTTGCCACTTGGTCTGGAATTTACATAATTCGCAATAGATCTTTTATTTCCATTTTCATAATAATATATAAATTGTCCTTCTTTCGATAAATAATCTTTGGCTTTTGAGGCTCCTTTCATTTGTATTTTTCCGGATTTATAATAATCTTGAAAAATATATTGGTCTTGTTCTAAAGAATAATCTTTTACGATACGATAGTATTTATGATTGATTTCATCAGTTTCATTCCAGAGGGAATCCAAATAAACTTTTTTGCTAATAGGGGTTTGAGAGAATGATAAAATTGGAATTAGAAAAAACAGTATAAAATGTAAGTTTGATTTCATAAATAATTTAGATTGAAAATTAAATGTATTAATTCTAATACAAATTTGCAATTTCGCGATTTACAAACTCCAAAAATTGCTCGTCAGCTTCAGAAAATGGATCCAACACATGGCTGTCAATATCAATTTGTCCTATGTTTTCTCCGTTTACAAAAAGTGGCACTACGATTTCTGATTTTACGGTAAAACTACAAGCAATATAATTGTCTTGCGCTGCAACGTCAGGAACGACAAAGTTTTCATTAGAAACTGCTACTTGCCCGCAAATTCCTTTTCCGAAAGGGATTACAGTATGATCTGTTTCTGCACCTACGTAAGGACCTAAGTGTAGTGTTTTAGTTTCTTGATTTGCAAAATAAAATCCAACCCAATTGTAATATGCAATAGAGTCGCTAAGTAATTGACAAATAGACAAGAGTTTTTCGTCTCTTGACAGCGTTTTGTTTAATGTGATTTCGGTAATTTTTGGTTGTAATTCTTGAAATGTCATGTTTTTAATTTTATTTATGCAAAAGTATTTAAAGCAGGTTTCAAAAATTACATAAATTTGTTAAAAAATAGATCTTGAAAAAATATTTTATTCTGTATAAACCTTTTTTGCTTTTTCTGGCAACTTTTTTTCTGGCTTATATCGTGCTGACTTTTTTGTATCAACGCTATCTTATGAGTTTTGAAGAAAATGAAATAGATTTAATTACAAGAATGGTGGGAAAAAATACGGCGCAAGTGTTGCAACTATTTAATGATGGGTCTTCGATTGAAGAAAGTGTTGCGCATCCTTATATGAAGTTGTTTTATAGTCAAAAATATGTAGCCCGAATTGTAGAAGGTTGTAATGCAATCAGTGTAATTATTTTGTTTATTTCATTTGTGGTAGCTTTTTCAGGAAAACTAAAGACGACGCTACTTTTTATCTTTGGAGGAAGTTTACTGATTTATGTGTTGAATATTTTGAGAATAGCAGCTTTAAGTGCGCTTATTTTTTATTTTCCAAAACAAGAACCATTTTTACACGGAGTCCTTTTTCCTTTGTATATTTATGGAGTCGTTTTTATTTTGTGGTTAATTTGGGTTCGTAAATTTTCAAGATATGCTTCAAAAGATATTAAATAACAAGCTAAGATTCATACAATTCCTTTTTTTAGTTGTATTATTAGTGCTTGTTCGCGCTTTTGAAAATCAGTTGTTTTATGACCCTTTTCTGGATTTTTTCAAAAAAGATTTTACTAAGTTAAGGTTGCCAAGTTTCAATTCAACCCAATTGTTTTTAGGGTTATTGTTCCGTTATACAGTGAATACTACTATTTCATTGGGTATTATTTATGTTCTTTTCAAAGACGTGGCAATGGTTAAATTTGCTTTCGTACTCTATTATTTTTTCTTCATAATTTTAATTGTTGCTTTTTTCTACATTGTCTACTTCGCGAATGAGCATAGTAATTGGGTTTTATTTTACGTTCGCAGGTTTTTGATTCAACCTATTTTTGTCTTATTATTTGTTCCGGGATTTTATTATCAAAAACAAAATAAATAGTCTTTTTTCTTTATCTTTAATGTTGATTTAAGTTCCTGTTTATCAAATAAATAAGGATATGAAAATAATAAAACATTCTGGAGATATTGTCGAATTTAATTCTGATAAACTCAAAAAATCACTTTTAAAATCCGGAGCAAGTGCTATTGCGGTCGACAACATACTTTATACGATAAAAAAACAAATGTATGAAGGTATTTCTACGAAGCAAATCTATAAAATGGCTTTTTCATTATTGAAAAAAACAGCTAATTCCCATGCAGCACGTTATAATTTAAGAGAAGCAATACGATTGTTAGGTCCTGCAGGTTTCTTTTTCGAAAAATACATTGCCCGTCTTTTTGCTTCGGAACAGTATCAAACGGTAACAAATATAACCTTGCAGGGCAAATGTGTCTTGCATGAAATTGATGTTTTAGTAAAGAAGAATGAGGATATTTCCATGGTTGAATGCAAATATCATGTGGGTAGAGACGCCGCTTCGGATGTGAAAGTTCCCATGTATATTTTGTCGCGTTTTAATGATTTGAAGGAAAGACAGCATGCTATTTTCGAAAAAAAAGATAGTATTTCAAATTGTTGGATCGTCACAAATAACAGGTTTACAACAGATGCGGTCGATTTTGCAAAATGTTCTGGATTGAATTTATTAAGTTGGAATTATCCGGAAGACAATAATCTAAAAACGAAAAACGACACGAGTTATCTTTATCCGGTAACTTGCTTAACCACGTTATCAATAGCTGAAAAAGATAAGTTATTGATATTGGATGTGATTTTGGTAAAAGAAATAATAAACCATTCCGATTGCTTGGAGAAAATTGGATTAAGCCCAAACCGGATAAAACACGTATTAAAAGAAGCATCAGAATTATGTAGTTATACTTAAAATGATAGGTTTTGGATTGTTTAATTTTAAATTCAAATCAAATGAAAGTTAAATTTATTGGTGGAGCAGGTACAGTGACCGGTTCTAAAACATTAATTGAAAGTAATGGGATTCGGATTTTGATAGATTGCGGGTTGTTCCAAGGCATTAAACCTTTGCGGGAACTCAATTGGGAACCTTTGCCTATTTTGCCCTCCACGATAGACTTTGTTTTACTCACTCATGGTCATTTAGATCATTGTGGTTGGTTGCCAAGACTGGTGAATCAGGGCTTTGACGGTAAAATTTATTGCACGAGTCCCACAAAAGATATTACTAAACTCATCCTTCTGGATAGTGCTAAAATTCAGGAGGAAGAAGCTAAAAAAGCAAATGAAGGAAAATATTCCAAACATGAAATTGCCGAACCACTTTATACGGTAGAACAGGCTGAAAAAGTTTTTCCGTTTTTTAGAGTAATTAAAACCAATGAGCCTGTTCCTTTGGATGCTCAAATTGAAGCTATTTATACCAATGCAGGTCATATTTTAGGCGCGTGCAGTATTGCATTGACACTTGAAAATAAAACCTTAGTTTTTTCCGGAGACATTGGCCGTGATAATGATGTGTTGATGTATCCGCCAACTAAACCCAAAAAAGCTGATTATGTTTTTCTAGAAAGCACCTATGGTGATCGATTACATCCTCAAACTGATACCAAATTAGAACTGGAAACTTACATCAACAATACAGTTGAGAAAGGCGGAACGATTATTATTCCAAGTTTTGCAGTAGAGCGTGCCCAGACAATCATGTATCTGATATGGCAACTTAGAGAAGAAGACAGGATTCCCAATATTCCTTATATTATTGATACCCCAATGGGAATTAATGCACTGAATATTTTTTCGAATAATAAAAAATGGCACAAGTTATCGCTGGAAGAATGTGCCGAAATGAGTAAAATGTTTTCATTGGTTTCTGATTATCAGGAAACAATTGAAGTGATTTTTGATCAAAAGCCTAAAGTGGTGATTGCGGCTAGCGGAATGGTTACAGGCGGAAGAGTGTTGAGTTATCTCGAACATTATATTGGCCTTCCGGAAACTACTGTAATCATTGTAGGATATCAGGCCGAAGGAACACGTGGAAGAAAATTATTAGAAGGAGCAGAAGAAATTAAAATTCATGGTCGGTATTATCCCGTAAAAGCAAATATTTTGGAAATACAAGGTTTGTCAGCGCATGGAGATCAAAAGGATTTGCTTAACTGGCTGTCAGCGCTGGAAAATAAACCGACAAGAGTTTTTCTCGTGCATGGAGAGAATCAGCCGATGGATGAACTTCGGATAAAAATTCATGAAAAATATGGTTTTGATTGTAGAATTCCTTTAATGGGACAAGAATTTGAGTTGTAAATTTTTCAGGAATTTGATTTTTTGATTTGATAAAATCACTAATTTTGCAATGTGAAATTTAATAAACATATAAGTATACTTCTGGCTATTTTTATATTGGTTTCCAATATGGGATTAGCATTTAATGTTCGTTATTGCGGGAACGAGATTGCTTCGGTTACTCTTAAAACTCCTGCTCAGGATCAAAATTTAGAAAAAGATTGTTGTGGGGTTGTTGAAAAAAAATCACATTGTTGCAAAGACAAAGAGGTTAATTTTCAAAAGAAAACAGATAATTTAATTCAAAAAATAGTTTCTCTCCATACGGATTTTACATTTTCAATAGAGGAATGGAATCCTTCTGTGTTATCATTTGTTTCAAATTTTAAAAGCAGCCCATTTATTTCGTATTACTACGATGCAAATGCGCCTCCTTTTTTTAAATTATACCACCAATATATTTTCTACGCGTAGTTTTAATGTTTTAATAAAAACTTGAATCACACCTTTGTGATTTTACATTTTTTAAACATTAAAAAACAATCATGCAAAAACAAATTTCAATACTTTTATTACTCTTCTTTTGTGCTTTTAATTCTTATTCGCAAGATACTTTGCAGGAGATAAAAGTAAAAGGCAACAGTAAAAGTTTAAAAAAATCATATAGCCTAACGGCTAATACTACAACGTTGACAAGCAAAGAATTACTTAAAGCCGCCTGTTGTAATCTGGCAGAAAGTTTCGAAACAAATCCTTCAATTGATGTCAATTTTTCGGACGCTTTGACAGGAACGAAACAAATAAAAATGCTGGGATTGACGAGTCCTTATTTGATGATTACGGAGGAAAACATTCCTTCGGTTCGTGGTGCTTCTCAAGCCTACGGATTGTCTTTCACGCCGGGAACTTGGGTAGAAAGCATCCAAATTACAAAAGGTGCAGGAAGTGTAGTCAATGGCTTCGAAAGTATTTCGGGACAAATCAATACCGAATTAATAAAGCCAATCAGCGATATTCCGTTTTTTCTGAATGCCTATGGTTCAACAGATTCTCGGTTTGAATTAAATACGCATTTCAATACCAAAATTTCTGATAAATGGAGTAGTAGTTTGTTTGTTCACGGAAACACAAGAGTTTCAAAAAACGATATGAATGACGATGGTTTTCTGGACAATCCATTGGCAAAACAAATCAATGTTTTAAATCGTTGGCAATATACCAATGCCGAAAAAGGTTGGGTGAGTTTCATTAACTTCCGGTATATGAATGATCAAAAACAAACAGGAGAATTAAATTTTGACCCAGATAGAGATAAGGGGACGACTAATTATTGGGGTTCCGAAATCAATACGGAACGTTTTGATGTTTCCACTAAATTAGGCTATGTTTTTCCAGATATGCCGTATCAGAGTATTGGTTTTCAGAATGCTTTTAACAGTCATGATCAAAACTCTTATTTTGGCTTAAATCAATATAATATTAAACAAAAAAGTTATTATTCGAACTTAATTTTCAATTCGATTATCAATAATACGAAACATAAATTTTCAACGGGTTTGAATTTCACGTATGATAAATACGGAGAGTTTGTCAATGTGAATGATTACAGCCGAATTGATAATTCGGTGGGTGCTTTTTTCGAATATACCTATGATAATACAGAGAATTTTAGCGTAGTTCTTGGCGGTAGGATTGACAATCATAATCGTTTGGGGACTTTTGCTACGCCAAGATTACACGTGCGATACAATCCTTGGGAAAAAGGTGTCTTGCGATTTTCAGCAGGAAGAGGGAAACGAAGCGCTAATGTTTTTGCTGAAAACCAACAGCTTCTGGCAAGTTCAAGAACCTTTGAATTTTTAGATACCAATGGAAAAATATACGGTTTGAATCCTGAAATTGCATGGAATTATGGGTTGAGTTTTATGCAGGGTTTTTTGCTTTTTGGCAAGAGTGCTGATGTTGGATTTGATTTATACAGAACCGATTTTCAAAATCAGGCAGTTGTTGATGTATTGCAAAGTCAGCAACAGGTATTGTTTTACAACTTAAAAGGGAAATCGTATGCGAATAGTTTGCAAGTAGAGTTCAATTATGAATTAGCCAAACATTTTAATTTGAGAACAGCCTACAAATACTATGATATTAAAACGGATTATTTATCAGGAACATATCAAAGGCCATTGCAGGCAAAACATCGTTTCTTTGGGAATTTAGGATATGAAACTCATATTTTAGATAAAGGAAAACAATGGAAGTTTGATTATACTTTCAACTGGCTTGGAAAACAACAATTGCCCAATACTTCAACAAATCCCGAAGAAGACAGGCTGCCTGAATTTTCGCCTTCATTTTCTGTGATGAATATACAAGTTACCAGAACTTTTTCTTCTACTTTTGAAGTATATATTGGCGGTGAAAATATTGGGAATTACAAGCAAGATAATGTTATCTTGGGTAATGAGAATCCATTTGGACCTACTTTTGATGCATCGATAGTTTATGGTCCGGTTTTTGGACAAATGTATTATGCGGGTTTGCGTTTTAAAATTAAATAATATAAATAATGAAAAATATAATAGTACTAATATTGCTGACATTTGCTGGATTTACAGTTCAGGCTCAAGTGGCGAAAAATAAAAATGCTAAGGTTGAATTTCATGTGAGCGGGAATTGTGAAATGTGTAAAAAGAGAATTGAAAAAACGGCATTAAGTGTTTCGGGTGTGAAATCTGCCGATTGGCATATGGATTGTGGTACTTTATATTTGATTGTAAACGAACAGAAAACGAATGTCCCAACAATTCAAAAAGCTATTGCAAAAGTTGGTCATGATACAGGTGAAGTCAAGGCATTAAAGGAAGATTATGACAGTCTGCATACTTGTTGCCAATATGAACGAAAATGATTTTTAAAAAAAACCAAAGTGAAAGCTTTGGTTTTTTTAATGCCATAGTTTAATAAATTTTTTGAGTGAAATGGAGGCTGTTAACTATAAAAAATCATGTTTTTAAGGAACTAGAATTGTGATTATTAAAAATAACATTTGATTGTTGGTAATGTAAAGTTAATTTGGTTAATTTAAATAGTTAATAAAACTTTAAAGTAGTACCATAAATTGTGGTTAAGATATATTATCCGTACTTTCACGCACGAATAATTTTAGCATAAAACACCGTAGAATGAACGATTTTGATTGGAAGAATTTGATTGACCCGCTTTTTTATATTCATTTTGATATTAATGGAATTAAATTGGGTATTTATATAGTTTTATTTATTGTTTTTGCAGAAACAGGTCTTTTTGCAGGTTTCTTTTTACCGGGAGATAGTTTATTGTTTTTAGCAGGGATTTACAGCCGGGAATTAATAGAGAATATTTTATTCATTGATAATGATTTTATAAATGTTGTTCTTTTAGCAACACTTGTGGCTTTATCAGGAATTTTAGGGAATATTGTAGGATACTGGTTTGGTTCAAAAAGCGGATACTATTTGTACAACAAGGAAGATAGCTTTTGGTTTAAGAAAAAGTATTTAGTTCAATCAAAAGATTTCTTTGAAAAATATGGAGGAAAAGCAATTATTTTTGCTCGATTCCTTCCAATATTTAGAACTTTTGCACCAATAGTAGCTGGGATTGTTTCTATGGAGAAAAAGAAGTTTATGTTTTACAATATTCTAAGTTCTTTCATTTGGTCATTCACCTTGATTTTCGCAGGACATTATTTATATGGTTTCCTACTTGAAAATTATCAGATTGATTTGAAAGAGCACATAGAAATAATTGTTATCGCTTTAGTTGGAATTACTGTTTTGCCGGTAATTTATAAGTTCAGCAGAAAATCTAAAGTTAAAGAATAAATCAATAATTTATAATCCATAAAAAAACCGTCTCATGTAAATGAGACGGTTTTTTGTTTATAGTGGATTGCTATTACATCATTCCTGGCATACCGCCACCCATTGGGTTTCCTCCACCATTATCTTCTTTAATATCAATCAAAGCACATTCAGTAGTCAATATCATTCCAGCAACCGAAGCTGCGTTTTCTAATGCTACACGCGTTACTTTTTTAGGATCAATAATACCTGCTTTAAGCATGTCAACATATTCGTCAGTTTTTGCGTTGTATCCAAAATCACCTTTACCTTCGGCAACTTTTGCAACAACAACTGAACCTTCAAGACCTGCATTTTCAACAATAGTTCTCAATGGAGACTCTACTGCACGAGATACAATTTGAATTCCGGTAGCTTCATCAGCATTATCAGCTTTAATAGTGCTAAGTGCGTTTTTAGCTCTTAGAAGCGCAACACCACCACCAGCAACAATTCCTTCTTCAACAGCTGCACGAGTTGCGTGAAGAGCATCATCAACTCTGTCTTTTTTCTCTTTCATTTCTACTTCTGAAGCAGCACCTACATAAAGGACAGCAACTCCACCAGCTAATTTAGCCAAACGTTCTTGTAATTTTTCTTTGTCATAATCAGAAGTTGTAGCTTCCATTTGACCTTTAATTTGGTTGACACGATTTTTGATCATATCAGCTTCACCTGCGCCACTTACAATTGTTGTATTGTCTTTATCGATAGTCACTTTTTTAGCAGTTCCTAACATTTCGATAGTGGTGTTTTCTAAAGTATACCCTCTTTCTTCTGAGATTACAGTTCCTCCGGTTAAGATTGCGATATCTTCCAACATTGCTTTTCTTCTATCTCCAAAACCAGGTGCTTTTACGGCTGCGATTTTTAAGGCTCCACGTAATTTATTTACTACCAATGTAGATAATGCTTCACCATCAACATCTTCAGCAATAATTAATAATGGTTTTCCAGATTGAGCAACTGGTTCCAAAACTGGTAATAATTCTTTTAATGAAGAAACTTTTTTGTCATATAAAAGGATGTAAGGATTTTCCAATTCTACTTCCATTTTCTCTGAATTAGTAACAAAATATGGAGAAAGATATCCTCTGTCAAATTGCATACCTTCCACAACATCTACGTAAGTGTCAGTTCCTTTGGCTTCTTCAACAGTGATAACCCCTTCTTTTCCAACTTTTGCGAAAGCTGCAGCGATTAACTCACCAATTACTTCGTCATTGTTAGCAGAAATTGAAGCAATTTGTTTTATTTTTTCAGAATCACTTCCTACTACTTTTGCTTGTTTAGCTAAGTCAGCTACAATAGCTTCAACCGCTTTGTCAATACCACGTTTCAAATCCATAGGATTTGCTCCTGCGGCAACGTTTTTCAATCCTTCTTTCACAATTGCTTGTGCCAAAACAGTTGCAGTTGTAGTTCCGTCTCCAGCTAAATCATTCGTTTTAGAGGCAACTTCTTTAACCATCTGAGCACCCATATTTTCCAATGGGTCTTTTAATTCAATTTCTTTTGCAACAGTAACACCATCTTTAGTAACAGTTGGTCCACCAAAAGCTTTTCCAATAATTACATTACGACCTTTTGGTCCAAGAGTTACTTTTACTGCATTAGCTAATGCATCAACGCCACGTTTTAATCCATCACGTGCTTCAATATCAAATTTTATATCTTTTGCCATTTTTATTTTATTTGTTAATTCGTTTATTTGTTAATTCGATTATATTATTGCTAAAATATCGTCTTCACGCATGATCAAATAGTCTTTACCTTCTAGTTTTAATTCAGTTCCAGCGTATTTTCCGTAAAGAACAGAATCGCCAATTTTTACAGTCATTGTGTGGTCTTTTGTTCCGTTTCCAACAGCAACAACAGTTCCTTTTTGTGGTTTTTCTTTAGCTGTATCTGGAATGAAAATCCCTGAAGCTGTTTTTGTTTCAGCTGCAACGGGTTCGATAAGAACTCTGTCTGAAAGTGGTTTAATGTTTAAAGCCATGATTTTATATTTTTATATTATTTATTTTAACGTCTATAAAGATTTCAGAAATTGTGCCATCCTAATGAAACTGACATAATTTCTTATAAAAAATGCCAGCTTTGACAGGCTGGCATCTAGAATATGTTGTAATAATTTATTTTGCTGGATTTGGTTCAGCAGGTGTGTTTTGAGCAGGAGCAACTGGCGTGTTTGTAGCTGGTGCTGCACTTCCTGTGTTTTCAATGATTTTAGAATCAGTATCACTTAATGTTCCTGTAAAGCTTAAGCTTGAAAGTAGTATAAGTGCAATTAGTATAGTTGCTAATGTCCAAGTGCTTTTGTCTAAAAAATCAGTTGTTTTTTGTACTCCACCTAGCATTTGAGAACCACCTATTGTAGATGATAATCCACCACCTTTAGGGTTTTGAACCATTATAACTACGATTAATAGAAAACAAACTATAGTTATTAAAACTAAAAAAATTGAAAATGTGCTCATTGTTTAATTATTATTATGTTGTAAAATCTTAATATCCGATATGCGGTCTGCAAAGAAACTACTTTTTTCTGGATATTTCAAAATTAATATTTCATAAGCTTGAATCGCTTTTTGATATTTCTTTTGTTCCAAATAGACTCTGGCCAAAGTTTCCGTCATCAAGAAGGAATTGTCGGCTGCATTTAAGTCAAAAGTAACGGTTGAAGCAACTCCGTGTTTGACCGGAGAAATCTTAGGACTCGCTTCGATAAATTTGTCTATTAATTCTAATTTCTTTCTTTTATCAGCATCTATTATAGGAGGCGGTGGATTAGTAGGATTATCTTTTTCTCTTTCGATAGGTTTAGTGCGCGAAAGTTGAAGCCATTCTTGGAAGGAATGTTGTTCGCTTTTAGAGAAATCTAAGGGCTTACCAATTGCCAGTTTCTCTTCGGTAGTTTTTGAAGCATCATCAACATCGATTGTTGAAGCTTCTTTTATTGAAGTGAGTATGGATCTTTCTAAAGAATTTATTTTGGATTCCGGTTTTTCTTCAGTAACAATAATTTCACTGTCGACTACTTTTATATCAAGAATTTCTAACGCTTTTTTATCGTAAAGACCTTTTTGAATCGAAGTGAACGTATCTGATGTAATGAAATCAAATAAAATAGATCGGTCAGTTGAATGTGCTGCAGTAATTTTTAAAGCAGTATTGTATTTAAAACTGTTTTGATTGTAAAGACCTTTTAATTGAATCGCTCTGGCACTTTGGAAGTAAGGAAACTCGGAGAGCACTTTTTCTAATGCTTCCGTTTGCTTCTCATGAATAGCATCTGGTTTATTAATCAAATAAGTATAATCGGTTACGTTCATTTTTTGAGTGTTCAGTGTTCAGTAATCAGTGTTTAGTGTTTAGTATGCTTATTGCAGCTAACTGAATACTAAAAACTGCCAACTGAACATTTTTTTATTACCATTTTGCGAGTGACTCATTAAAGATGTCCTGTGTAATTCTTTCAAAAATTTCCTTTAAAGCGCTGTTTAAAGTTGCTCCTGTCAATTGTTGCTGAGCGGGATAGTCATAGAAAAAAGTAAATGGTTTTTCAAAATCATCTGCTTCTTTTTTCTTATTGGTAAAACGAACATTAACCCTGATTGTCAAACGGTTTTGAGATGCTTGTTGATCTGCAGTAGCCGTCATTGGGCTTATTCTGTAATCTACAATTTCTCCTTCGTAAGTCAAATCAGCACCATTTTTGACCAAGTTTAAATTGGTTTGGTTCTGGATTAAATCTTGAAGTTCTAATGTAAATGTTCTGTCAATACCAGGTTCAATCAATTCAGCATTATTCTGAAAAAAACCAACTTGAAATGTTTCGGCATCAATTTTACCAGTTCCAGTAAAGTTATAAACCGAGCAACTGTTGATGCTTACTATAATTATTGAAAGAAGAATAAATTTTATATGTTTCATTTTCTATTTTAAAAATTGCTTCGTCAGTTTGCTAACGGCTGGGTCAAAGATATTCATTTTGAATTAAATCATTTATGTCTTAGTGTTTTTGTGGTAAAAACTACAAGTCAAATTGCTTAATTTTTCTATATAAAGTCCTTTCAGAAATGCCCAGCTCATCTGCTGCTGCTTTTCGTTTTCCTTTGTTTTTTTCTAATGATTTCTTAATCATTTCGATTTCTTTTTGTTCTAAACGCAATGTTTCTTCTTCTTCGATTGTTTCTGCAAAAAGATAATTATCATCATTTTCCTGATACAACTCTTGATTGTTTTGGGTAGTGATTAAGGCTGATCTTGGTTCTTCTTCAAAATCGATTTCACTGTCATTTTCTTTCGAACCATATATTTTTTTTATCAAATTCTGATTGGTTTCCTGTACTTTGGACACGCCATTTTGAATCAATTCCAAAGTTAATTTTTTCAAATCATTCAAATCACTTTTCATATCAAAAAGGACTTTGTACAAAATTTCTCTTTCGGTACTAAAATCACTTTCGCTTTTCTTATCCTTTATGACAGATGGCAAATTGTTCCCCAAAACCGGCAAATACGATTGTAAAGTCACTGCGGATATATCGCGATTCGTTTCCAAAACGGAGATTTGTTCCGCTACATTTCGCAATTGTCTGATATTACCGCTCCAACGAAATTTCTGTAATAATTGGATAGCATTTTCGTCCAGTTTTAAAGGAGGCATTTTATATTTATGGGCAAAATCAGCAACGAATTTTCTGAATAACAAATGGATGTCATCTTTTCGATCGCGCAAAGGCGGCAAAGTAATATCCACCGTACTCAAACGATAATACAAATCCTCACGAAATTTTCCTTTTTCGATAGCGTCAAATAAATTGACATTCGTAGCGGCAACAATTCGCACATCTGTTTTCTGTACCTGTGAAGATCCCACTTTTATAAACTCGCCATTTTCAAGAACACGTAACAAACGCACTTGAGTGGTAAGTGGTAATTCACCTACTTCATCCAAGAAAATTGTTCCGCCGTCAGCTACTTCAAAATAGCCTTCACGTGTATTGGTTGCGCCAGTAAATGCCCCTTTTTCATGCCCAAAAAGTTCACTGTCAATCGTTCCTTCTGGAATGGCTCCACAGTTTACGGCAATGTATTTCCCATGTTTTCTGTGCGAAAGTGAATGAATAATTCTAGGAATATTCTCTTTTCCCACACCGCTTTCTCCCGCTACTAAAACGGTAATATCAGTAGGAGCTACCTGTATGGCTTTTTCTATCGCACGATTAAGCTTCGGATCATTTCCGATAATCTCAAATCGTTGTTTTATAGCTTGAACTGTTTCCATATTGTTATTGCGAGGCACGAAGCAATCTCATTAATAATTACTTAAAACTCTTTTTATTTTTAATGAATTAAAAATTAGTGGCTAATTTTTCTAATTCATCTCACTCAACCCAACTGCTTCACCCTTCAAAGTTCCGCTGGTACAAGAAATAATTCTCACATTTACAAAATCCCCAATCTTGTAATTTTCCTTTGGAAAAACCACCGTAATACTTTGTGAATTTCTTCCAGAAAATTCTTCCGTTGATTTTTTTGAAACTTTCTCTACCAAAACTTCTACGGTTTGTCCAATGAATTCCTCAGAGCGGAACCAAGCGTGTTTTTGTTGTAAATCGACAATTTCCTGTAATCTTCTGGCTTTAGTTTCTTCGGTAACGTCATCCTCCATTTTTCTTCCTGCCAATGTTCCCGGACGTTCGGAATACGAATACATATAACCAAAATTATATTTTACATATTCCATTAAACTTAAGGTATCTTGATGATCTTCTTCGGTTTCTGTTGGAAAACCAGTAATCATATCTTGCGAAATCGAACCATTTGGAATAATAGTTCTGATTTTATCAATCAAAGTCATGTACTCTTCACGCGTGTGCAAACGGTTCATTTCTTTTAGTATTCTATTGCTTCCAGATTGGACAGGCAAGTGAATGTGTTTGCAAATATTAGGATGTTTCGCAATAACGTGCAAAACACTTTCATGCATGTCTTGTGGATTAGAGGTTGAAAATCGGATTCTCATTTTAGGAAAACCAACAGCCACCATTTCCAGTAATTGGTCAAAATCAACAGCTGTTGCTTTTTGCATTTCGGTAGCATTTTCAAAATCTTTTTTCAATCCGCCGCCGTACCAAAGGAAACTATCCACGTTTTGTCCCAAAAGCGTAATCTCTTTAAACCCTTTGTCCCACAAATCTTGAATTTCCTTCATGATACTCTGAGGTTCACGGCTGCGTTCGCGTCCGCGGGTAAAAGGTACCACACAAAACGTACACATATTATCACAACCACGAGTAATTGAAACCAAAGCGGTGATTCCGTTGCTCATCAATCGAACTGGAGAAATATCTCCATAGGTTTCATCCTTTGACAAAATCACGTTAATCGCATCGCGCCCTTCTTCCACTTCTTGTAAAAGGTTCGGTAAATCTTTATATGCATCAGGACCGACAACAAGGTCAACGATTTTTTCTTCTTCCAAAAACTGACTTTTCAAACGCTCGGCCATACAGCCTAAAACACCTACTTTCATTTTTGGATTAATGCGTTTTACAGCATTGTATTTTTCCAAACGTTTTCGAATAGTTTGCTCAGCCTTGTCCCGAATAGAACAGGTATTGACTAAAACCAAATCGGCTTCCTCCAGAACTTGCGTTGTATTGTATCCGTTTCCAGACAATATGGAAGCTACAATTTCACTGTCCGAAAAATTCATCGCACAGCCGTAACTTTCTATAAATAGTTTTTTTGTATTCTCAGGTTTATTTTCTAAAACAAGACTTTCTCCCTGCTTACTTTCTTCAATAATCTTTTCCATCATGTATTTTCAAAGCACAAAGATAACGCAATTCAAATAAATATGACAAGATGTCAGATGAAGAATTAACAATGTTTTAGAATAATGCTTATCAGCAGCCAATCCCGCTTTTCCGCTACAATCCACATCCTTCGGGACTCGCAAAGAAAGTAAAGTTTCCAAAGTTCTAAACAGAGCTTCCATTGGTCGTTTTTTTAGAACAGGAAATTTCTGCTTTTTTCGTTCCGTTTTTTTTACTTCAGCCGGCGCTGGTATAGAAATTATTTATAAGTTTTTAAAATATAGCCTCAAAAATAAAGGATGCGTAAAATTATTAAAAACACAGCCAATTGAGCTTAAATAAAAATATATTATCTTATTTTAAGGTTAAATTATGTGAATTATGTATTCTTTTTGTTTAATTATGAAACATTTAATAAAGATAATTTCGTTACCTTTGGTAGGTTAAAACTCCTAAAATAATATTTATCATTAATTTTAAAAACGATTTAACATGAAACAATTACAGAACATCAGCGTAATGTCAAAAAAGTGTTTAGCAATTAGTGCATTTTTCTTTTTTCATAGTCTTTTGAGGGCGCAAAATGAAGAGGTGGATGTAAATTTGACAGTGGGTGAGGAAGGAACTGATTGGTTTGCACAACCATGGGTTTGGGTAGTAGGGGGAGCGGTTTTTATTATAATAATAATAGCTCTTGTAAGGGGTAAAAGTGAAAGCTAATCATTTATTCCTTTTTATATAAATGATTCGGCATACAAAAAATCGATTATTATCGGTTTAGTTCTCTAAAACCCATTCAAAGAGACCAAACTCTTGAATGGGTTTTTGACACGCTGTTGAAATTCTGCCGTTAGCATGGAGTTGGGAAATATTAAACTTAAACTTCAATTCCATACTGATTTCAAAATCATAAAACACATCTTTAGTATTATATTTGAACCCATACATCTACTTGGATGTAATTTTGCATGTAATTGCTGAAATCATTTCCTAAGAAAGTTTCTTTTCTTGTTTAGATTTTATTTGCCCAACTTCTTAATAATCCATCTTGTCATAAACCGTAATAATTTTTGTAGAGTTAATTCGTAAAAACGGCTATAATTCACAACAGTTTAAATCTTTTGTTCAACGATAAAAATTACTTTTAGAAATACAAAAGCGCAATATTTAAAAAAAAAAGATACTTTTGTCTCAGAAAAATAGAGCAATGGCAAAGAATTTAGTTATAGTTGAGTCCCCTGCAAAGGCAAAAACAATCGAGAAATTTCTAGGAAGTGATTTTCAAGTCGAATCGAGTTATGGGCATATTGCCGACTTGCCTTCTAAGGAAATTGGAGTAGATGTAGAAAATGGTTTTAAACCCAAATACGAAGTTTCTGCTGATAAAAAAGCGTTGGTAAGCAAATTAAAGACTTTAGCCAAGAATGCCGAAATGGTTTGGTTAGCAAGTGATGAGGATCGCGAGGGTGAGGCTATTTCTTGGCATTTAGCCGAAGAATTAAAATTAGATAAGAAGAAAACCAAGCGTATTGTTTTTCACGAAATCACCAAAACTGCGATTCTAAAAGCAATTGATAATCCACGTGAAATCGATTATAATTTGGTCAACGCACAACAAGCACGTCGTGTTTTGGACAGGTTGGTTGGTTATGAATTGTCGCCTGTACTTTGGAGAAAAATTAAAGGTGGACTTTCTGCGGGTCGTGTACAATCGGTTTCTGTTCGTTTGATTGTAGAGCGTGAAAGAGAAATTCAAAACTTTAATGCAATTGCAACATATTCCGTTGTGGCAGAATTCACTAACGAATCAGGGAAATCATTCAAAGCCAAACTGCCTAAGAATTTCAATACTAAAAAAGAAGCCGAAGATTTTTTAAACAAGAATATCGGTTCAACGTATAAGGTATCAGATTTAGAAACGAAACCTACCAAAAAATCACCTACAGGTCCTTTTACGACTTCGACTTTACAACAAGAAGCTGCGCGTAAATTGTATTTGCCTGTTGGAATTACGATGCAACTCGCACAACGTTTGTACGAAGCTGGACTCATTACTTATATGAGAACGGATAGTGTGAACTTATCCAAGGATGCGATGGAAGCTGCTCAAGCTGAAATCATCAAATCGTACGGAAAAGAGTTTTCAAAACCTCGAACTTTTGTCAATAAAAGCAAAGGCGCGCAGGAAGCACACGAAGCAATTCGTCCTACAGATATGTCACAACACACGGTAAATATCGACAGAGATCAAGCCCGTTTGTATGATTTGATTTGGAAAAGAACGTTGGCTTCGCAAATGAGTGACGCACAATTGGAGCGTACTAACGTGAAAATTGAAGCGAACAATCACGGTGAAATATTCACAGCATCTGGAGAAGTTTTGCTTTTTGAAGGTTTCCTGAAAGTGTATCTTGAAGGCCATGATGACGATGAAGAAGAGCAAGAAGGGATGTTGCCTGCAATGAAAGTCAACGAAAAATTACAAAACAATTACATCACCGCGACCGAAAGATATTCTCGAGCTGCTGCAAGATATACCGAAGCTTCTTTGGTAAAAAAATTAGAGGAATTGGGTATTGGTCGTCCTTCTACTTATGCGCCAACGATTTCTACGATTATCAACAGAAATTATGTAGAGAAAGGAAATCTTGACGGTCAGGAACGTAATTATACGCAACTGATTTTGGAATCCGGGAAAGTAGGAGAGAAGTTGTTGAAAGAAAATACAGGTTCTGATAAAGGGAAATTAGTCCCTACAGATATTGGAACGATTGTTACCGATTTCTTGGTAAAGAATTTCGGAAACATTTTAGATTATAATTTCACTGCAAAAGTGGAGCAGGATTTTGATGAAATTGCAGAAGGAAATATCGTTTGGACAAAAATGATGCAGGAATTCTACGATAAATTTCACCCAACAGTGAAAGACGTAGAAGCCAATGCAGAAAGAGAAAGCGGTGAAAGAATTTTGGGAACTGATCCAAAAACAGGGAAACCGGTTTCGGTGCGTTTAGGGAAATTTGGACCAATGGCTCAAATTGGAGCTGCTGATGATGAAGAGAAAAAATTTGCCAGTTTAATGGCAGATCAAAATATTGGGAACATCACTTTAGAGGAAACGTTGAATTTGTTTTTGTTGCCAAAAAATCTTGGAGAATATAAAGGAGAAGAAGTTGAAGTAAGTAATGGTCGTTATGGTCCTTATATTCGTCACGGAGCAGCTTTTGTCTCTTTACCAAAAGGAGAAAATCCTCTAGATGTAGATTTTGAAAGAGCCCAGGAATTAATCGAAGAAAAAGCCGCCGCCGATGCGCCGATTGCAGTTTACAAAGGGGAAGGCGTTCAGAAAGGTGTGGGTCGTTTTGGTCCTTTTATCAAATGGAACGGTTTGTTTATAAATGTAAGTAAAAAATACGATTTTGATAATTTGTCTCAATCAGATATTGAAGCGTTGATTGAAGATAAGTTACAAAAAAATATTGATAAAGTTTTGCATAATTGGGAAGACGAAGGAATTTTGGTTGAAAAAGCCCGTTGGGGACGTTCTGTTATCACCAAAGGAAAAATCAAAATTGAATTAAGTAAAGATGTTGATGCTACAAAATTAACATTGGCTGAAGTTCAGGAAATGATTGCCAAGAAAACGCCAGCTAAAAAAGTAGCAGCTAAAAAAGCACCAGCGAAGAAAGCCGTAGTAAAGAAACCAGTAGCAAAAAAGAAATAAAATGGAATTTGATTTTCTGAAACCCGTAGATGATGAAATCCTTAGCTATATAAACGGATTGACTTCTCAGCAATTAGGAAGTAAAATTGTATTGCATACAGAAAAACAGTTCCCAGATTTAAATAAGATTAAAATTGCTGTAATTGGCGTTTTAGAAAACCGAGGAAATAAAAAAGCTGTTTCGGATGTAGATTTAGTGCCACTGAGAAAAGAGTTATATGGATTGTTTCCGGGAAACTGGGACGCTTCTATTGCTGATTTAGGTGATATTCTTGCAGGAAATTCTGTTGAGGATACTTATTTTGCAGTAAAAAAAGTTGTTGCAAGTCTAATCAAGAAAAAAATTACTCCTATAGTTATTGGAGGTTCCCAAGACTTAACATATGCACTTTACAGAGCTTATGATGATTTGGAACAAATGGTCAACTTGGTTTCCATTGATAATAAATTTGATTTTGGTAAGGATGAAGAGGAGGTTTCGGCTTCTTCCTATTTGACAAAAATAATTGTAGACGAACCTAATAATCTTTTCAACTATTGTAATATTGGGTATCAAACGTATTTTAATTCGCAGGAAGAAATAGATTTGATAGAGAAATTGTTTTTCGACGCCTATAGATTAGGAGAGGTTTCTAATAATATCTCTATTTCGGAACCTGTTTTTAGAGATGCTGATTTGGTAAGTATTGATCTGAATTCGGTTAAATCATCTGATTCAGGAAATTTTATTTCGTTTGCACCAAATGGTTTTAATGGAAAAGAGATTTGTTCTTTGTCACGGTATGCAGGAATAAGTGATAAAGTATCTTCTTTTGGGATATTCAATCATAATAATTCGGCACAAGAATCTGTCATCATAGCGCAGATAATTTGGTATTTCATAGAAGGGTTTCATTATCGTTCTAATGAGTATCCTTTTGGAAGTAAAGAAAACTATTTGAAATACATTGTCCCATTGGAGGAAGAGGAACTTGTCTTTTATAAAAGTGATAAAACGGATCGCTGGTGGATAGAAATTCCTTTTATTTCAAATGTTAATAATAAACTAAAAAGAAATACGTTATTACCATGTTCATATGACGAATATTTATTGGCATGCAACCAAGAATTGCCTGAAAGATGGTGGAAAGCACAACGTAAGAATATTTTATAATTATTATTTAATGTTTACAATTTTTGCCCTGAAAATTGTTTAAAAATTAATATGATTTATAAGCTTAACATTATAAAATACATAAAAAAATCAATTTTTATGTATTTTATCGATTATTTTGGCATTTTATCGACAAAATATTTTTTTTGTATTTTATTTAACATTATTTTTGGACTCAAATTAATTCATAACAAAAATATTGTTTTATTAATAAATAATAAATAGGTTTACACACTTAAAAATAATGAATAGATAACCAAATTTATATGAAGAAGTTCATTGCATATACGTCAATTTTAGCCCTTTTGATCGGCTGTGGTAAATCAAGCGATAAAGGAGAATTAGTTGGTATTAATGGAGGTAAATGGCATCCTGAAAAGCCCTTTGGAATGGCTTTAATTCCTGGTGGTGCCTTTATTATGGGTAAATCAGACGCTGATTTAGCTAATGTGGAAGATGCTCCTACTAAAACTGTTACTGTTCGTTCATTTTACATGGATGAAACTGAAATTACCAATAGTGAATACCGTCAATTTGTAGAATGGGTAAAAGACTCTACAATGAGAGTTCGATTGGCAATTATGGCTGATATGAGCGGGCAAACAGCTGATCCAGGAGCTGCTAAAGGTAAAAATGCCGGAAGTATTGGTGATTTTGCTTTTAATGATTCTGATCCTGAAAAGATGACCGCCTATGATAAATACATGTATGATAATTATTATAGTATAGGTACGGCTGACGATCAATATGCCGGAAGAAAATTGAACAGAAAAGTGAAGCTAATCAAAGATACTAAGTTGTATCCGGATGCAGATTATACTGAAGTGATGGATTCTATGTATTTGCCAATAGAGGCTTCATACAATGGATTACGAACTATAGATGTAGATAAATTAAAATTCCGTTACTCTTGGATGGATATTCAGGCTGCTGCAAAAGCTAAAGTAGGAAATAGAAAAAATTTCATCAGAACAGAAGAAGTAAAGGTATATCCTGATACAACGGTTTGGATTAAGGATTATGCTTATTCTTATAATGAGCCTATGCATAATGATTATTTCTGGCATAAAGCGTATGGAGACTATCCAGTTGTAGGTGTAAAATGGACTCAGGCAAAAGCTTTTTGTGCTTGGAGAACTTTAAATAAAAACACCTACATAAAATCTAAAAAGAAAGGTCGTGATTTGATAAACTCTTTCAGATTGCCAACAGAAGCGGAATGGGAATATTCAGCAAGAGGCGGTTTAGAATCAGCTACTTATCCTTGGGGTGGGCCTTATACTAAAAATGACAGAGGTTGTTTTTTAGCTAATTTTAAACCTAATAGAGGTGATTATGCGGCAGATGAAGCTTTGTATACTGTAGAGGCAAAATCGTATGAGCCTAATGGTTATAATCTTTATAATATGGCAGGAAATGTTTCTGAATGGACGGATTCATCCTATGATCCAAATGCTTACGAATATGTTTCTTCTATGAATCCGAATGTTCAGGATTATAAAAATCAAAGAAAAGTAGTTCGAGGTGGTTCATGGAAAGATGTTGCTTATTTTCTTCAAGTAAGTACTCGTGATCATGAATATGCTGATTCTGCAAGAAGTTATATAGGTTTTAGAACTGTTCAAGATTATATGGGACTTCAAACCACTGGAAACGGTAAAAAGAAATAAATAAACAAAAAATAAACCAATCGACATCTATTAAAACTAAAAAAAACTATTATGGCATTACTAAGTAAAAAACAAATGAATTTCGCATACGGTATGGGAGCTGCGGTTGTAATTATTGGTGCATTATTTAAAATAACTCACATTGAATTTGGTATTATTACTGGGAATTTAATGCTTACAATTGGTCTTGTAGTTGAAGCTTTAATTTTTGCTCTTTCTGCTTTTGAACCGGTTGATGATGATTTAGATTGGACATTGGTTTATCCCGAATTGGCAAATGGAGTAAAAGGAGAACCAAAGAAAAAAGTAGAAACGCCTTCAGATGCTCAAGGATTATTGTCCCAAAAATTGGACGCGATGTTGAAAGACGCTAAAATTGATGGAGAATTAATGGCGAGCTTAGGAAATAGCATTAAAAATTTCGAAGGAGCTGCTAAAGCAATTTCACCAACGGTAGATTCTATCACTGCAACCAAAAAATACAGCGAAGAATTATCTATGGCTGCGGCACAGATGGAATCTTTAAACAGCTTATACAAAGTACAATTAGAAAGTGCTTCAAGAAATGCTGAAGCAAATAAAGAAATTGCTGAAAATGCAGGAAAATTAAAAGAGCAAATGCAATCTATGACTGCAAATATTGCTTCATTGAACAATGTTTATGGTGGTATGCTTTCTGCAATGGGTAATAAAGGATAATTAGTTTCAAACTATAAAAAAATAATAAACTAATTAGTAGAAAATATGGCAGGAGGAAAACTAACCCCTAGACAGAAGATGATTAACCTTATGTACCTGGTTTTTATCGCGATGTTAGCATTAAATATGTCTAAAGAGGTATTATCAGCTTTTGGGATTTTGAATAATAAAATAGTAGAGTCTAACTCTATCACTGATACTAGAAATGAAAGTTCATTTCAACAATTAGCTCAAAAAGCAGTGGATCAGCCAGGGCAATTTGGGGATAAAAAAGCCAAAGTTGAAAAAATTAGAGCTTTGTCTAAAGATTTTAATGACTATTTAGAAAACATCAAGACGACTGTTACCAAAAAATTTGAAAGAGATGCTGAAGGAAATTTGCCATACGAGCAAATGGATAAAGGAGATTTAATTGACAGAATGTTCTTTACTGGAGATAGAGTTTCTAAACAAGGAAAAGAGTTCTTAGATAAGATTAATAATTTCTCAACTCAGATAAAAGCAATTGGGGGTAGTTCAATTGCGGAATCTGAAATGAAAAAGATTGAAGCCAGATTTGCTACAAAACCAGTTTATTCTGAAAAAGCAGGTGCTAAATTAGATTGGATCGATTACAATTATAAAGGATATCCTCTTATTGCGACTATTACTAAATTATCGCAATTGCAAGCAGATATCAAAACGACGGAGAGCGATGTAATGACAGGAATGTTTCAATCGGATTTAGTGGCTGCAGCGTCACTTACAGCTTACCAGCCTATTGTAGTTCTTGATAAATCTGTTTTCTTTCAAGGAGAAGCGGTAACAGGAAAAATTATTTTAGGTAAATTTGATCCATCATTAAAAGCAAAATCTGTTATTGTCAATGGATCTAGTGTACAAGCGCAAGCGGGTCAAGCTAAATTCTCTTTTGGAGCAGGCAATATTGGAGAACATGCTATTGGCGGTTCCTTTAATTTTGATGAAAATGGGAAAGTGGTTAGCTTGCCTATTAAAGATAAATATGTTGTTGTTGCGAGACCAAAGTCGGCTACTATTTCTGCAGATAAGATGAATGTAGTTTATAGAGGTGTTGTAAACCCAATGACTATTTCTTTTGCAGGTGTTACTGCAGATAAAGTTTCAGCTAGTGCTCCAGGATTAAGTTCTGCGGGTGGTGGTAAATATAACATGAGTCCAGGTTCAGGTTCAGAAGTGGTTATTAATGTAACTGGTACACTTCCTGACGGTTCTAAAGTTTCGGATAAGAAAAACTTTAGAATAAAAGGTATTCCTGGTCCAACAGGAACTATTAGAGGAGAAATGGGCGTTGTTAAAGGGCCTAAATCAAATTTACAAATTGCGACAATTGGAGCTAAATTAGTTGATTTCGACTTTGAAGTTGGTTTAAATGTAGTTGGATTTAATTTAAAAGTAACAGGTCAACCTACTGTTGTTGTTCAAGGAAATAAATTAAATGCACAGTGTAATGCTGTTCTTTCAAAAGCAGTTAGAGGAGATCAAGTTACTATTTCTGAAATAAAAACAAAACTTGTAGGTGCAGGTAGTTATTTATTACCAAGAACAGCTCCAGTAATTTTTGAAATACAATAAATAATAAGTAAGTTTATATTTGACCTACTTCAATATCTTATTATGATACCATGATGAATCTAAGAAATTTTTTAATCGCTATTGTCTCTATTACAGGAAGTTTCGCCTCTTTTGGACAGTCTAATTTGCTTAATGCAAAAACTCCTGACCAAATAGGACTTAAAACTGCGGCACAACTCATTTCAGATAATGATAAACCATTAGTCTATGGTTATGTGCATGATAGAGATGTTTTAATGGGTAAGACTACATGGGAAATTATTGACTTAAGTGAAAAAATTAATTTTGCTTTGTATTTCCCAATTGATACCGCAAATATTGGGTCTGATAGAAGATCTTTGTATGATGTGCTTACGAAAGCTTTGAAAAATGGTAAAATTACTGAGGTCTATACCGATAGTTATTTTAATACCAAAAAATCGATGCAAGACATTCAAACATCATTGACTCGTATTGATACAACTGATGCAGGTAGAGAACAAATTAATGCAGGAAATCAAATATCTGACGAGTATATTTTAAAACAAGACTTAGCAGCTCAAGATGTAACCCAATATAAAATTAAAGGATACTGGTATTTTGACAAGCGCCAGAGTGAATTGAAATATCGTTTATTGGGAATTTGTCCTGTGACGCCAGATGTTTATACCATGAACAGTGATGAAAAAGATTATATCGAATTGTTCTGGGTATTCTTCCCGGCAGCAAGAGATGTTTTACATGAAGCAAAAGCGTTCAATGATAAAAATTCAGCGATGCCAGTTTCATTTGATCAAATATTAAATTCCAGGCGTTTTAACAGTGTTATTTACAAAGAAGAAAATGTATATGGTGATAGAACTATTGATGAATACATGAAGGATAACGCTCAAAATCAATTATTAGAATCGGAAAGAGTAAAAGAAAAAATTCGCAATTTCGAACAAGATATGTGGAATTATTAATGCCGATTTTATAATATAATAAAAAACTCTTACTGTAATGGTAAGAGTTTTTTTGTTTTAATGTGTTTACTTTGCACTTATTTAAAAGGTGTTATTTCAAATGATTGATTATTTAATTATTGGTTCTGGTTTAGCAGGTATTTCATTCGCAGAGATTGCTTTGCGTAATGACAAATCTATTTTTGTATTGGATAATAATTCTCAAAATTCATCCAAAATTGCCGGAGGTTTGTATAATCCGGTTATTTTAAAACGTTTCAGCGAGGTGTGGCAAGCTCAAGAGCAATTAGTATTGATGAACGAATTTTATACTTTTTTAGAAGAAAAACTAAATTGCAAAGTTGATTTCAAAAGTCCTATTTTAAGAAAATTCTTTTCCGTTGAAGAACAGAATAATTGGTTTGCTGCTTCGGACAAAATAGCGCTGGCTCCTTTTTTATCTACACAATTAATTTCTAAAAAATATATAGGAATTGATTCCCCTTACGGGTATGGCGAAGTTTTACAAACGGGTTATGTGGACACCGCTTTGCTTTTAAATAAATACAGGGAATACCTGAAACAAAACAATCTCTTTCAAGAGGAAGCATTTGATTATGATGCTTTAAAAATCGAATCGGATAGTATTCAATATAAAAATATTCGAGCTAAGCATATCATTTTTGCGGAAGGTTTTGGTCTGCATGCAAATCCTTATTTTAATTACTTGCCTTTAGACGGAACCAAAGGAGAGCTTTTTATTATTAAAGCACCTCAGTTGGATTTAGATGTAATTGTAAATACGAGTGTGTTTATTTTGCCTCTTGGGAATGATTTATTCAAAGTTGGCGCAACATATAATTGGAAAGATAAAACAGATTTGCCTACTGAGGAAGGAAAAACGGAATTAGTAGCAAGAATAAAAGAAATTATTAGCTGTGATTTTGAAATTATAGAGCATTTTGCTGGCGTGCGACCTACTGTAAAAGACAGAAGACCATTAGTAGGAACACATCAAAATTATGAATCAATACATATTTTAAACGGTTTGGGAACAAGAGGAGTCATGCTTGGACCGGCAATGGCAAAAGTATTATTTGAAAATATAGAACATCAGATTCCTTTAAATAGGGAAATTGACATTGACAGATTTCTATCTAAAGGGCAGTAATACTATTATTTTAGTTTGGTTTTTGGATCATAGGAAACAAACATATTGATGTATATGTTTCTGGACCATCGCAAGATAAATGGGAATAAGACAATAAGTGATGCGATTATAGCAATAAATGCCACCTTAAGGCTGGAGCCAAAGATTACAAATGAGATTATAAAGGCTGCTATTCCAACGGCGACATTCAATCCGTAACTGACATACATGGCACCATAAAAAAAGGAAGGTTCAATTTGATATCTCAACCCACAATGGCTGCAATTTTCATGCATTTTCAAGATTTTATTGAAATGTAATGGATTTTTATCGAAATACATACTCTCATTCTGACATTTAGGACAAGTTCCTGTTAAAATGCTATATAATTTGGATCCTTTTTTTAACATTTGCAAAAAATTTAATTTTTCCTTTTTTAGAGTTACAAATTTACGCATTCAAAAAGGAATAAAATAACAATACATGCTTAATATACACAATTTATCCGTTTCGTTTGGTGGTACTTATTTATTTGAAGAAGTTACCTTTCGATTGGGTGCCGGAGACCGTGTGGGTCTTGTAGGGAAGAACGGAGCGGGAAAATCTACCATGCTTAAAATGTTGGCAAAAGATTTTGCTCCTGATTCAGGTGTTATTTCTCAAGAGAAAGATCTTCGTATGGGATTCTTGCGTCAGGATATCGATTTTGAACAAGGAAGAACAGTTCTTGAAGAAGCGTATGAAGCTTTTACTGAGATTAAAATTGTTGAGAAAAAGCTCGAAGAAATTAATCACTTGTTAGTTACAAGAACTGATTATGAAAGTGACGAATACAGCCAAATTATTGAAGACTTATCTGATTATACGCACCGTTTTGAATTGTTGGGCGGTTATAATTATGTGGGTGATACGGAGAAAATTTTACTTGGTTTAGGGTTTAAAAGAGATGTATTCGATAATCAGACCGAGACTTTCTCTGGTGGATGGAGAATGCGTATAGAATTGGCCAAATTATTATTACAGGCCAATGATGTTTTGTTGCTGGATGAGCCTACGAATCACTTGGATATAGAAAGTATCATTTGGTTAGAAAGTTTTCTTCGAAATTATCCTGGAGTTGTTGTGATTGTTTCACACGATAAAATGTTTTTGGATAATGTGACCAACAGGACTATCGAAATTTCCCTTGGTAAAGCGTATGATTTCAATAAACCGTATTCTCAATATTTAGAATTGCGTCACGAAATTCGTGAAAAGCAATTGGCAACGCAAAAAAACCAAGCCAAAAAAATTGAAGAAACGGAAAAATTAATCGAAAAATTCCGTGCCAAAGCTTCCAAAGCTTCGATGGCGCAGTCATTAATCAAAAAATTAGATAAAGTAGAACGTATCGAAGTTGATGAAGATGATAACTCGGTGATGAACATTACTTTTCCAGTTTCAAAAGAACCGGGAAGAGTCGTGATTGAAGCCGAAAATGTAACTAAAAGCTACGGTGACAAAACAATTTTGAAAGATATCAATCTGTTAGTGGAGCGCGGAAGTAAAATTGCATTCGTTGGACAAAACGGTCAAGGAAAGTCAACTTTCATTAAAGCTATTGTTGACGAATTCGAATATAAGGGAAATATCAAGTTAGGGCATAATGTACAGTTGGGATATTTTGCGCAAAATCAGGCTGAATATCTGGATGGCGAAATCACTCTGTTGCAAACAATGGAAGATGCCGCTGCAGATACAAACCGAATGAAAGTACGCGATATGCTAGGTTCTTTCTTGTTTCGAGGCGATGATGTAGAGAAAAAGGTAAAAGTCCTTTCAGGAGGCGAAAGAAACCGTTTGGCGTTATGTAAATTATTGTTGCAGCCCATTAATGTTCTGTTGATGGATGAGCCTACAAATCACTTGGATATTAAATCTAAGAATGTTTTGAAAGCCGCGTTACAAAAATTTGGAGGTACTTTATTGCTGGTTTCTCACGATAGGGATTTCTTGCAGGGAATGTCAAATTTAGTATATGAATTCAAAGACCAAAAAATAAAAGAATATTTAGGGGATATCAACTATTTCTTGGAGCAACGCAATATGGAAAATATGCGTGAAGTCGAGAAAAAAGATGCTCAGAAAGCTGCTGCACCTAAAGAAAGTAATAAAGCTTCTTACGAAGATCAGAAAAAAGGGAAAGCGTTGCAGAATAAATTGAGCAAAGTGGAGAGTCAAATTAAGCAATTAGAAAAGGACATTCAGCATGATGATAAAATGCTTGCTTCTAATTATGACAAACACATTGAAGACGCTAAATTTTTCACGGCATACAACAAGAAAAAAGCAGAACTGGACAAACTTCTCTCAGATTGGGAAATAGTTCAGGAAGAAATTGATAATTTATAAAAACGAGAGTTCCATTTTTTGGAACTCTTTTTTTATACAATAATTCCAATCATTTTAGAGTGCGCAATGGCTTCGCTGCTATTTTGGAAATAACAAACAGAAACTTTCAGTGTTTCTAGATTTTTTAAAATTGTGATTACTTTTTCCTTTTTAGAATCACTAGTTTGTCTAATATAGACTGCTTTTACGGTTACGGGGAAAATTTTACAAATTGCCTCGTACAAAAATGGATCGTGTTGCGAATCATCTCCAAGAAGTACATATTCTAAGTTTGGGTAAAATTCTAAAATGTGTTTTATTTTGTCAAACTTATGATTGTGGTTGCCTCTGCCGGTCAAGAAAAAATCAGTGAGACTCGTTTTAATATCTTTTAATAGCAAAACTGCTTTTGGTAGTTGATGAAGTTCTGTAAATTTTATAATAAAGCGATATAAATTCCATTCGCTGCTCGAAACATAGAAAAAAGCATTAAACTCCTCTTTATTTTCCCTTCCGGCTGTACTTAAAGCTTGATAATGGGTGACAACATCTTCGTATATTTTTCTCTTGTTTACGTTTTTAAATAATAAAACATACAATTTTTTCAAAGGATTCAATGTGTGAGAAACTAAAAAAGTGTCGTCTATGTCAGATATGATTCCTAAATTTCCTTTGTGTGGTCGAATGTAACTGTCTCGTGTTGAAATGGACTCATTTTTGTAAACAATACTTACCTCATAATCAATCCAGCCATAATTAGTGTTTTGGTCTAATGGGACACAGAATTTAAAATAACCGTCGATTAATGTTCTGGTATGAATTTTGGCATTGTTATGTTCTAAATAGACATCGGCGTTTGCTTCTGTTTTTATTTGAAACATTTTAATTACAGAAGTAGCATTTTTCAGATTCTTTTTTTGAAAATTATACTCTTTAATTGTTGTTGGTTTAAAAACATGTCCCATGACAATTAATTCCTGTTCATTAGCGTAGCCACGATATAATTTTAAAATTGGTTTCATTTATTATAGTACTTTTGAGTGTTGTTGAAATTAATTATTTTTAGTCAATAAAAGAAGAAAAATTTTGAAAAAAAATATTATGCTCGTTGTAAATCCTGTTTCTGGGAATGTTGATAAATCAGATTTGGTTGATGCGGCGACAAATTTTGCCGGAAAAGAGAATTTGAACCTTGTGATTTATAATACTTCTGGAGCATCAGATATTGAGAATATAAAAGTACTCTATAAAACCTATAATCCAGAAAGAATTGTTGTAGCAGGAGGTGATGGAACTATAAAAATGGTTGCTGAAGCGATGGAAAACCATGATGTTATTATTGGGATTTTACCGGCTGGTTCTGCCAATGGTTTAGCGGTAGATTTAAATTTGCCATCTACAATCGAAGAAAACTTAGAAATCGCTTTTCATAATGATTATATGGAAATAGACATGATTTCTATCAATGGAAAAAAAAGCATTCATTTAAGTGACTTGGGCGTAAATGCGGAAATGATTAAGAACTATGAAAGTAGTAGTATTCGAGGAAAATGGGGTTATTTTTTGCAAACTTTCAGTACTTTAATTGATTTAGATGACCCTTTTACAGCAACAATTACTGGCGATTTTGAAACAATTGAATGTATGGCAAGAATGATTGTCATTGCGAATTCTCAAAAATATGGTACAGGAGTTTCTATAAATCCTAATGGTGTTATGGACGATGGAAAGTTTGAATTAGTTATTTTGAAAAATTTAGATTTGGTAGTGCTTGGAAAAATTATTTCTGGAAATATGCCGATAGATTCCGAGGATGTTGAGATAATTTCTATAGAAAAAGCAATCGTTAAGACAAATGTTCCGGTTAGTTTTCAAATCGATGGAGAATATTGCGGTACTGAGACAAAACTGGATATTAAAATTTTGCCCAAACAAATGAAAGTAGCGGTTCCAAAATTAAATAGTGAAGTTATTTAAAAGGGTTTCGTTCTTGCCAATTAGTTTCAGGCTCCAGATATCTAAATATTTTTGGCATGTACGAATTGACTATTGGATTGCTATGCGCGATGAATCCATACATTTTTAAAGGTTTTGCGCCAACAGAACTTTTAATTTCCAATGCTGTTCTTGCAAACACAATTTCCTTAAACCCTTTATTAATAGAATACGCTATCATATCATACAGCATGTTCAAATACAGCATTTTTTCACGTTGAATATTTTCGTCGTACCCCAGAAAATAAGTGTCCATTACGAAACCATTTTTTATTAAAGTATTAAATCCAATTAATTTTTCATTAATAAAATAGCCATAAAAAAGAAATTTGTCTTTAAAGATTTCTTTAAAAATTCTGAAGTGGTTCTTTGGTAGAAAAAAAGTATTGAAAGGAGCGTTTTTGGCTACATGAAAATACAAATCATAAATGGTATCTTCTAAAGCTATGATGTCCTCCAAATGCATTTTTCTTTTCTCAATAATTGCTGCTTTTTTTCGGGCTCTTTTATACTGATCTCTATATTTTTTTGAAAGTGAGTCGATGTAATCTTGTTCTGATTTCCAGCTTTCATCAATGTGAAAAACCATATTCGGCTGTGTCGAAAACTGATAATCATTTTTGAATTCCGGAATGGCAAAGTTCGTAATGTCTTCTTTGTGAAAATCTTTATAAGTGGTAATATGAATTTTTTTTCCTTTAGATTGAAACAATTTTTTCAATGCTAATGCCGCTGATTTCAACGCTTGCAATGCTTTCTTTTTATCAATAGATTCTGATAATGCAAAAGCGTTTTGTCCAGTCAGCATATTGTTTCCAATTACGAGAACATGAGAACCTAAATTTCTGAAAACTAAATTTCGAACAGTGGTTTTAATGCATTTATCCCGATCTCCAAAAGACTCCAGTTGATTTAAATCTAAAAATTGAGAAAGTGCAATGCCTATTAAAGTTTCATTTTCGAATAGTCCAATAAAATGACAAACCATATTTTCCGGAGATGATTTTTCTAAAATCTCCAAATATTTTTTGGATAAAAAAATGGTTGAAACCGCTAAATCATCCCAGTTTAAAGGGAGTTGCGCTGTAGTACTATAAATTTTAAAGGAATAAGGTGTATTCAACTTGAAGTGTAATTTTTTTCAAAATTAGTTAATAAAGTTAAAGTATTTCTCAATGTCTCGAAATTAACTAACTTTATATAAATTAAAAAGTAGATTATGAAAACCTATTCAGCAGAGACAATTCAATCAGAGTTAAAAGGGCTTAAAGACTGGCATTTTGCTGCCAATGGAATGGAGAAAAAATTTGTTTTTTCAGATTTTACGCAAGCATTAGGTTTTATAGTGCAAGTAGGAGTGATGGCCGAAAAAAGAAATCACCATCCGGAATTATTCAATGTGTATAATAAAGTGACAATTAGGCTGACTACACATGATGCAAATGGTGTTACTGATAAAGATTTAGATTTAGCCAAAGCTATTGAGGGAATTAAATAAAAAAAATTTCGTCTTGATATTATTCGAAGACGAAATTCATTTTAATATTTTTTTGTAATTATTTCCAAGCGCAAATAATTCCACCCATAATCATAAAGCATACTATCCAAAAACCACCGGTAACGAGTGTGTATTTGAAACTTCTTCTTTCGTATAATGCATTTGTACCTATAATTGGTAATGCTAAAAATAGTCCAGTCATAAAACCGTGTAAAGCTCCATGCTTGAAAGTTCTAAATGCTAATCCATAATCTGCCATGAAAGCTTCGTAAGAAGGTTTTGCGATAGTAGGATCTCCGCCAACCATTCCTAATGCACCAAATTGATGTATAGTTAGCATTTGAAGGACAAAGCTTATGAAAAAAGCGTAAAGTAATGATACTCCAAATGTCAGGAGCATATTTCCTCCTTTCATTTTTTCTTCAGTCATGCCGGATTCTTTCATCCAGATTGTTCCAAAAACTTTTGGATTGTACCAAACAAATCCTACTACAAGTGTAGACAATGCTGCAACAAAAAGTGCTAAAAAATTGATTTCCATAAAATTGGGTTTAAAGATTAGTTAATCAAATTTAACAAATTAATATTTAATTAAGAAAATTAAATATTTCTGTAAGATATAACTCTCTAAAAAATAAAAAAGAATGTATTTCGTCGATTTTATTTGCTGATTGGCTTCGTTGTGCGTAGTTTTATAGGTATCAAAGATATAAATCCAACGTTATGAAAAATATAACTACTCTATTTTTAACCCTTTTCTTTTCGTTTTCAATGTTTGCAGATGTGTCTCAGTCAGAGAAAGATGCGTTGGTAAAACTGTATCAGTCTACAAATGGAAATCAGTGGACAGTAAAATGGGATTTGTCATCGCCAATTTCTACTTGGCATGGCGTTACTTTACAAGACGATAAAGTAATTTCTATTAATTTAGACAATAACAATTTGGTTGGTGAAATCCCGGAAGAAATTTTAAACTTAGTAAGTTTACAAGAATTGGATTTGCACAAAAATAAAATATCAGGTACGATTCCTTCTGCTATCGGAAAATTAAAAGAAATGAAAGTATTGGATCTTTCTTTTAATAAAATTTCTGGGACAATTCCTTCTTCTATTTGTGAAATGAGCAATTTGAAAAATTTAGAATTGTATATGAACATGCTTTCAGGAGAATTACCAATGCAAATAGGTGCTTTGAATCAACTAGAAATCCTGTCTTTATTTAATAATGAAATAGTAGGGCAAATACCAAGTTCTTTATATGAAATAAAAACGCTAAAAACATTACTCTTAAACAGTAATAAACTTTCGGGAGGATTAAGTCGTGAAGTGGCAAATATGGCGTCACTTGAGAATCTTAGTTTATTTGATAATAAGATGAATGGTCAAGTGCCTTTTGAGCTTGAAAAATTAGATGAATTAAAAGAAATGAATATTTCTTACAATATGTTTAATGGATTAATATCTAAAGACTTGGCAATTTTAGATACGCTGAATATGACAATGATAAATGATAAGGGAGTAGCGGTTTTATTAGAAGTAAATACTGGTAAAAATACAGCTATTGCTTCTGAAGATTAGTTTTGAAATAAAAAAGAGATTGCACTAACGCTCTTTTGTGTTATCGGTTAGTAGATTTTAATACCTTAGTTTTAATGAATATAGTTGTTTAAACCTGTGAAGCTTGCTTCACAGGTTTTTTTATTTAGATTCCTTTCCGAAATAATACTATTATGAAAGTTGGTTTTTTAGGATTGATCCTACTTTAAGAGGGATTTGTATGTAGTTAATGTTATTGCATCCTCAAATTCATTCCATAAAAAAAGCTCCAGATTTCTCTGAAGCTTTCTAGTAGCGGGAACAGGACTCGAACCTGTGACCTTCGGGTTATGAGCCCGACGAGCTGCCTACTGCTCTATCCCGCGATGTGCGTTTGTAATTTCAATAAAATTCTTAGTAGCGGGAACAGGACTCGAACCTGTGACCTTCGGGTTATGAGCCCGACGAGCTGCCTACTGCTCTATCCCGCGTTGTTTCGGGTGCAAATGTACGACGAAATATCGTATTTCCAATAAAAACTTTAAAAAATGTTTTATTTCGTCTATTGACTTGATATGCCTACCTTTGCAAAATAAATTATAATAAAAATGTCACATAAAGCAGGTTTTGTAAACATCATAGGGAATCCAAACGTCGGGAAATCAACGTTGATGAACGCCTTTGTTGGAGAAAGATTATCAATTATTACTTCAAAAGCACAAACAACACGTCATAGAATTCTTGGAATTGTAAACGGAGAAGATTTTCAAATGATCTTATCGGATACACCTGGAATCATCAAGCCGGCCTACGAAATGCAGGAATCGATGATGAATTTCGTTAAATCCGCTTTTGAAGATGCTGATGTGCTGATTTATATGGTGGAAATTGGAGAACAAGAGTTGAAAGACGAAGCGTTTTTCAATAAAATAATCCATGCCAAAATTCCTGTTCTATTGTTGTTGAATAAAATTGACAATTCAAACCAAGCTCAGTTGGAAGAACAAGTGGCTTTCTGGACTGCCAAAGTTCCTAATGCGGAAATTTTTCCAATATCGGCATTACAGAATTTTAATGTGCCGGAAGTTTTTGGAAGAATCATTGAATTGTTACCAGAATCTCCTGCGTATTACCCAAAAGATCAATTGACAGATAAACCGGAACGTTTCTTTGTTAATGAAACTATCCGTGAGAAAATCCTGTTGAATTACAGCAAAGAAATCCCATACGCAGTAGAAATTGTTACCGAAGAGTTTTTTGAAGATGAAAACATCATTAGAATACGTTCTTTGATTATGGTGGAGCGCGATACCCAAAAAGGAATCATTATAGGGCATAAAGGAGCCGCTTTGAAAAAAGTCGGAATTGAAGCCCGTGTTGATTTAGAGAAGTTTTTTGGAAAGCAAATTCATATTGAGTTGGTGGTGAAAGTGAATAAAAACTGGAGAAGCAACGCTAATATGTTGAAGCGTTTTGGATACAATCAGTAAGAAAGTGTTCGGTAATCAGTGTACAGCCGCAGTTTTTATTTTGAAAAATTAAGATTGATGTTGTTTAGAAACGCAATGTCCTAGCCCTGATAGCAGTGAAAATCCTTTTTCTGGCTTTTTTAGCAAGGAAAAGATTGTAACGAATAGCAGGAAACAGCTCCAAAAAAGAGTTTTCGGTTGGCAGTTTACAGTCGCTGTTTTAATGTCTTAAAACTGAATATTTAAAACTGGCCACTGCTAACTAAAAAAAAGACTACCTTTGCAAAATATTTGAAAAAAGGATTATGAATAACATTGTTGCGATAGTAGGAAGACCTAATGTAGGGAAATCAACCCTTTTTAATAGGCTGATACAAAGAAGAGAAGCGATCGTAGATTCGGTTTCGGGTGTGACCCGTGATAGAAACTACGGTAAGAGCGAGTGGAACGGAAAAGAATTTTCTGTAATTGATACGGGTGGATATGTTCGTGGATCGGATGATGTTTTTGAAGCCGAAATCCGTAAACAAGTAGAATTAGCTATTGACGAAGCCGATGTAATTATTTTTGTGGTAGATGTCGAAGAAGGTATTACGCCTATGGATGATGCTGTAGCGAGATTGTTGCGTAAAGTGACGAAACCGGTTTTACTTGCTGTAAATAAGGTGGATAACGCCATGCGTGAGAAAGATGCAATTGAGTTTTACAACCTTGGTTTAGGAGAGTATTACACATTTGCCAGTATTTCTGGAAGTGGAACAGGTGATTTATTGGATGCATTGATTGATGCTTTTCCAATTAAACCAGAACCAACACAAGAAGAAGTGGTATTGCCGCGGTTTGCAGTTGTAGGTCGTCCTAATGCTGGGAAATCAAGTTTTATCAATGCATTGATTGGTAAAGACAGATATATTGTTACTGATATTGCGGGTACAACCCGTGATTCTATTGATACAAAATTTGACCGTTTTGGGTTTGAATTTAACTTAGTTGATACGGCAGGAATTCGTCGTAAAGCGAAAGTAAAGGAAGATTTAGAGTTTTACTCGGTAATGCGTTCCGTTCGTGCGATTGAGCATGCTGATATTTGTATCTTGATTATAGATGCCACTCGTGGTTTTGAAGGACAGGACCAAAGTATTTTTTGGTTGGCTGAGAAAAACCGTAAAGGAGTAGTAATCTTAGTGAATAAATGGGATTTAGTTGAAAAAGAAACGATGTCAACCCGTGATTATGAAGCTAAAATTAGAGAAGAATTAATGCCATTTACAGATGTGCCTATTCTTTTTGTTTCGGCATTAACAAAACAACGTTTGTTGAAAGCACTAGAAGCGACGGTGAAAGTTTTTGAAAACAGACAACAGCGTATTGCAACTTCAAAATTTAACGAATTTATGTTGAAAGTCATTGAAGCCTATCCGCCGCCAGCGACAAAAGGGAAATATGTAAAAATTAAATATTGCATGCAGTTGCCAACGCCAACACCACAGTTTGTGTTTTTTGCCAATATGCCACAATATGTAAAAGAACCTTACAAACGTTACCTTGAAAATAAAATTAGAGAAAACTGGGACTTTTCAGGAGTGCCAATCGATATTTATATCAGAGAGAAATAATATGAAAGTCCCGAGAAATCGGGACTTTTTTTGGTTAAAATCGATATTTAATAGTAAAGAGTATTCCTAATTTTCTTCCTCTTCTAAAGTTTCCATTGGATGATCGCCGTACCAATCTTTAAATGTTTTGGTAGTTTTATAATCATCATGTAGTACGGTATAAACCATAAACAGGATTAATGGTATACCAATGCAGTATAGGGTCATTATTACCGGCAAAGCAACGTTAGTTTGACATAAACCGGCAAATACAAAAACATAAATGGTGGTGAACCACACGAGTTTAATTGCAAAATTTTTCATGGCTATATCTTTTTAATAAAGTTACGCCAGGAATTTTAAATTTTAAGTTAATATATTGATAATCAATGTTTAAAATATAATTAATTATTTGTTTTTCTTATCAATGAAAAGTCATAAATTGTGTTTAAACCTTTTTTGAGACTTTTATTTTGTGGAAAATACTGAATCTGATAATATCTCTGTTGAAATAATCGATTCCATTAGCTCGTCGTTGAAAACTGTTTAAATAGCCCAATTCAAATGCAATATTTTTGGTTATGCCGTATTGTATCGCGGCATAAATTCTATTTTGGTCAAAAGTATTTTTGATGATAGTTTTTCCCGCATTGAACATTATTTCATCTGAAAGAATAGTTTTTAAATATTGATTTTCTTTTTTCCAAAAAGTACAATCGGCTTGAAGTCTGTATCTGAATCTCCAAGAAAATGTTGTGCCAGGTAATAATGATACTTTATTGGCATTATGTATAAATCGTTCTTCTGCCTGAAACCGTTGATTCAATGTGACTTTGCCAACATTTTGTTTCCATGTAATGTCTTGTTGTCCTCTGTATTCTGGGGTTTTAAAAGTATAGGATACTTCAGGTTCTTGTGTAGCAACTGAGAAATGAGTAAAGCCAATTCCTGTTTCTAAATGTTCATTGATTTTATAGCGGCCTTGAACTCGTATGACATATAAATTTTCTTTTACGGGTTTTAAAAAAAGCCTATTATCAAATTCTGTATGCAAAGACCATTTTTCATTTAATAGCAATTGATTGTAATAGCGTGTCCAAAGAATGCTTTGATGATCTATGTTTTTCTCCGTTTGAGCTCGGGATATAAAGCAGACTAAGAAAAAGAAAAGGATTTTGGCTATTTTCATGAAGTTTCATTCAATTTTCGGTAAATTTAAGCAAACGTTTTAAAAAGAATCACATAGGTTAAACCTTTTATTTATTTAGGGGTCTTAACCGTTTCTAAACAAAGTTTTATATGTCTAAATTGTTCTTTTTTTTACTTTTTTTGCTTTTTTGTTTTTCTGCCATTGCACAAGAAGAATATATTATTAAAGGAACTGTTCTTGATGTGAATACCCAAATTCCTTTAGAGGCGGCAACGGTTTATTTTTCCAATGTAAAAGATTCTACGGTATTAGAATATACAACCACGGATAAAAGCGGTCTTTTTAAAATGAGTTCCAAAAAATATGAAAAACCTGTTTTTTTGAAGATATCCTATTTGGGATATCAAACCTATATTGAGGAACAAAAAGGGATTTTGGAGAATAAAGATTTTGGAAGACTCTATTTGTTAGAAAATGCAAATGCTTTAGCTGGCGTGACTATAAAAAGCGAAGCGCCTCCAATCCGTGTAAAAAAAGACACACTGGAGTTTCATGCAGGATCTTTTAAGGTTCGTCCTGATTCTAATGTAGAAACTTTGTTGAAGCAATTACCCGGTTTTGAAGTTGATAATGATGGAAAAATTACGGTAAATGGTAAAGAAGTTACCCAGTTTTTAGTAAATGGTAAAGCTTTTTTTGATAGAGAAGGGGCAATGGCTTTGAAAAACTTGCCAGCCGAAATCATTAATAAAGTTCAGGTTTCGGATTTCAAGACTAAAAAAGAAGAATTGTCTAAACAAGAGTCAACTTCAGATTTCTCGAGCATCAATTTGACTATTGATGAAAAAAAAAATAAAGGGTTTTTTGGAAAATTCTTAGGAGGCTATGGTACTGATGATCGTTATGAAAGTAGTATGGTAATGAACTTTTTTAATAACAAACAAAAAATAAGTGTTTTAGCTTCTTCCAACAATATTAATTCTACAGGTTTTTCTATGGATGAGGTATTTGATAGTATGGGTGGAGGAAGAAACAGTAGAGGAGGTAATATTTCTTCAGTAAGTGGAAAAGGAATTACACAGTCTAATTTGGCGGGATTTAATTATACCGATGAGTGGTACAAAGATTTCAATGCTACTGCAAACTATAATTTTTCGAATACCAATACCAAAAATGACAGTAAGTCCAAACAAATCAATTTATTGCCTACCGGTAGTTTCTCCACTGAATCGGAGTCGAAGTCAAGAGACGAAAATACCGGAAATAAAGCAAATTTGGAGTTTGAATATAAAATTAATCCAACAATGAGACTTGTAGTTACTCCAAAATTGAATCTCTCAAATTCTAATAGTAATTCTAGTGCTGAAAGCTTCTCCAGAGATGAAGATGATGAACTTTTAAACGAAAGCATATCAAAATCATATAGAGAAAACAAATCGACTAATTTTGGGAACACGATAAATTTTAATAAAGCGTTCCAAAAAAAATCTCGTAATCTAAGTTTTGTTTTTACTAATAATAATACCAATAGTGATTCAGATGCTTTAACGGAATCTAAAACTATTTTTTATCAAAATGGTCAATCCGATGATGAGAGAAATCAAAAGAGTAAAAATGAAAATACCTATGATTCGTACTCGGCTGATATTGAATATACAGAACCAATAACCGATTCTATACGAGTTCGTTTTGGTGCCGATTTTGATTGGACGAATGACGTAAAAGATTTGAAAACCTTCGATTTTGAGGGTAATTCTCAATCATATTCTGTACTAAATGAGTCTTTGACTAATTTTACCACTTCCAGACAAAATTCAGTTAGTCCCAAAGTTGGAATCACTTTCGAAAAAAATAAATTTACTTTTAATTTGAATTCCAGTACTTCCATTATTGATTTTGATAATCATTCGCTATACTTAAATAAAGTAACCGATTTGAATAAAAAATATGTGTTGCCTTATGGAAGAGCACAAATTAGATACAAGTTGGATCGTTCAAAATTTATTACTTTGAGATATGATTATTCCAATAGTCTGCCTTCGTCAAGTCAATTGCTGCCAGTAGAAAATCTGGCTAATCCTTTGAATACGATAATAGGAAATCCTGATTTGAATCCCAATGAAAAGCATAGTGCCAATATCAATTTCAGGAATTTTGATTTCCGTAGCCGTTCGGGTTATAGTTTGTTTATAAGGGGAGATTATAATAATAGTCAAGTAGTTTCTATTTCGGTATACGATGCGAGTAGAAAAAGGACTACGACTTATGAAAATATTTCAGGAACGTACTCTACTGCTATAGGGGGAAATTGGAATCAATCCATAAAAAGTGAAGCACATATGTTACGATATGGGATTGGTTTGAACAGTAGTTATTCTTTGGATAAAGGGTTTACCAATGGTGTTTTGTATAGTGCTAAATCATTCGGAATTACTCCGAGGGTATATTTGAATTATGATTATGGCGAAGTGTTGACCATTGCGCCATCGTATAGTTTATCTTATAACGAATCAAAATATTCAAATTATGTAACCAATGGAAGTGCTAATGTAGTACACCGGATTAATCTGCAAACCACCAGTTATTGGCCTAAAAACTGGATATTCGGAAATGATTTTGGATATACGTACAACTCCAGAATCGCAAGTGGTTTTAAGAAAGATTTTTATCTTTGGAATACCAGTTTGTCTTATAGTTTTTTTAATAAAAACATGATTGCTAAAGTAAAAGTCTATGATGCCCTGAATCAGAATCAGAATTTTTCCAGAACTATTTCGGCTACTACTATTCGCGATGAAGAAAACACCATTTTAAAACGATATGCTATGTTTTCGCTAACTTATAAAATTCAAGATTTTTCGGGCATGAAGAAGCTTCCAAGAGGTGAAAATAGGAGAGAAGGTATGGGAGAAAATTAAAAGAAGCGGTTGTGATTCACAACCGCTTTTTTATGGGATTATTTCAGTTTGGAACTATTATAATGAATATTTCAATGTAATTCCATACGTTCTTTGATCGCCTATTACACCAGCATATTGTCCTGTATTTCCACCAGCAGGCAATAGTTGTTCGTAGTAATCCTTATTTAAAAGGTTACGTCCCCAGAATTGTACCGAGAAACCATCTGTTGCACGGAAACCTAAACGAGCATTAAATAAGGCATAACCCTGAACTATTAAATATTTTGAAGCAGATGGACTTGAGGAGAACTCAGAACGAGCATAAGAATCAACGGCAATGAATATTTTTCCTGAATTCCCAAAGAATTTTGCATTGTCAGAAAGCTCACCTCCTAAAGATCCAGCCCATTTTGATGCGCCAGGTAAATTAGTTCCTGAAACATCTTTGAAAGCTACAGAAGCTCCTGTTTCTTCTAATGGAAGTGGAGCATTTGTAAATTTAATATACTTTCCGTCAGTATAAGTTACAGCTCCGTTTATGGTTAGGTGATTGTTAACTATAATGCTAGCATCTAGCTCTGCACCACTTACACGTACTTTATCTGCATTAGCAAGATATCCACGGTTAACACCTAATTCGGCAGCTTGAACATTGGTTTGAAAATCTTTGATATCTGTATTAAAGAATGTCAAATTTAATATTGAGTTTTTAAACGGTGATGTTTTTACTCCTATTTCATAATGATTTACTTTTTCTGGCTTAATTACCGCAAGATCAAGTAAAGGCTGCCCTGACGAATTAGTTGGAAGTCCAGCTACATTCACACCAACTGGTTTGTAGCTTTTTGCATAAGTTGTATACGCATTAATCTTGTCAGTAGCTTTAAAAGACACGGTTAAATTTCCAGAAAAGTCCGTATTATCAGTATTTGATGTAAAAGCTTGGTCAGAATAAACTAGTTTTTTTAAAGCAAGTAGTGCAGGGTCGGTAGTTTGAAGGCCTCCGTATGTTTTTCGGCTGTAATCTGCATCTTTTTTGTCAAAATTGTATCGCAAACCTGGTAATACATGCAAACGATCTGTTATTGCCCAGTCTAATTGACCGAACACTGCCGCACTGGAAGATCTGATACTGGCATCGGTTTTTATTCCGTATCCTTCAAAAAGACCTGGAGTTTTCCATAATGCGCTGGGAGTACTTTGTGCAAATCGCCATTGCGCATTACCGGATTCTTCTGTACCGTCTGTTTTTGATGTTTGGTCAATAAAAAATACACCCACAACACCACTCACTTTTGATATAAGCTGACCAGCATAACGAACTTCTTGCGTTATTTGTGTCTGTCTGGTAGGATTTTGAGATTTTGCCAATACTTGTAATCCTGTAAAGTCTCTGTCATTGGATGGATCCCAATTCCAAAAGCGCCAAGCAGTGGTTGAGGTAAGCGTCCCGTTTCCAATTTTTGTATCAATATTCAGGGATATACCACCTAAATCTTGTCCAGAACGCCATGGCGTATCGTGGTCAATTTTACGATCAAAGGCATTTAAGCTTGGAAGTTGATAATTCAAATCGGCAATAATTGCATTAAACTGACGGTAAGCAGCTCTTTGCGTAGGAGCTACGCCTGCAACGACTTGAGCGTATCCGTCCGGACGTTGCGTTGTAATATCAGCCGCCAATATAATATTGGTTCTTTCTGTTGGCGTATAAAGTAATTGTCCTCTGATTCCTTGATTATTGAGGGTGTTTGTAGATTTTCCTGTTGCTACATTATCTATTAAGCCGTCACGCTGTGTACCAGAAAAAGAGATACGACCTGCTATTTTTTTGCTTAATGCTCCTGTAATTGAAGCCTTGGCTTGTAGGAATGCATAATTTCCGTAACTCACTTCAAAGTCAGCACCTGAAGTAAAGCTTGGCTTACGAGTTGTGATGTTAAAGGCTCCCGAAGTTGTGTTTTTGCCAAACAATGATCCTTGCGGGCCACGTAATATCTCAATTTGTTCTACATCGATAAAATCTAAAGTTGTTGCTGCTGGACGTGCATAGTAAACACCATCAACATAGAAACCAACACCCGGATCGATACCATCATTTGTAAGTCCAAAGGGAGAACCTAGGCTTCGAATATTAATACCTGTATTTCTTGGGTTTGACGAATATAATTGAACTGATGGAACAAGTTCTTTTATGCGATTTACGTTAAAAGCTCCAGTTTGTTCTGCCTGTTTTCCTGTTATTACTGATATAGCGATTGGCACATCTTGTACTTTTTCTATTCTGCGTCTTGAGGAAACTACAACCTCGACCAAAGCATTTTCTTCATTAAGTGTTATTTGTAATGAAGGTATTGAAAAAGAAGTAATTTCTATTTCTGCAGTTTTGTATCCTACATATTGTGCTAAAAGAGTTAGAGGGAGTTTTCCTTTGGTGTCTATTATAAATTTCCCTCTAGAATCTGAAATTGTGTTAGAGGTTGTTCCTTTTATTACAATATTTACGGCTTCTAACGGAATGTTTTGGTTTGTTGTAACTAGACCTTCAATGTTTTGTGCAAATGATATTGAGAAAGTTAAAACTGATACTATTGTAAGTTTATTTTTTATAGAATTTTTCATTTATATTAAGTATATGTAATTAGTAGAATTTAAATTAAATTTTTTTACTAACACATGCACATCATTTGTGAACTCTTTTTTTCAATTACAATTAGTTCATTTTTTCGGGATTGCCTATTCAAAAAAGCAAACTTACTTCGGTACGTTTTCATACGTTTAAATTTGGATTATTAATGATTTATTAAATTCGAAGCAAATATACAATTAATTCTATAAAATTAGTAGAGTTTAAAAAATATTTTTTTATTTTTTTACTAACGAAGCTATAGTAATGCCTTCCATTGCTTTTAAAGTTTCTTCTCTAATGGTAATTAATCCGTGTCTTAACAGGCATTCCGATTCGTCGGCACAATCAGAACAGCGTTCGTAAAAATTCAGTGATGCGCAGGGAAGTAGGGCAATAGCGCCATCAAAAAGTCTGTGAATGTCAGCTAAAGTAATGTCGTTTTTAGATTTTAAAAGATAATAACCGCCAAATTTCCCTTGTTTACTTCCTACGAAATGGCCTCGTTTTAGATCCAATAAAATCTGTTCCAAAAACTTTTTTGGAATAGTGGCCGCTTCGGCAATTTCGATAGTTCGAGAAACATGGGTTTCTTCTTGTTGCGCTAAATATAACAGAGCTTTTAGGGCATATTTGGCTTTATGTGAAAGCATTTAATGTGATTGATTTATGTTTTTTTGAATAGATTAAACGCTGCAAATGTTTAAAAGAGTCTTTAATTTTTTGAAAGTTGATTATAAATCTCGGATGTACTTGTTTTATCAAGATGGGAACTGAATACTGCGACTGAGCACTGAATACTAAAAATCTACCAATCTCCACTTGATCCACCGCCAGAGAAACCTCCGCCACCAAATCCACCGCCGAAACCACCGCCACCAAATCCACCACCAGATGAACCTCCGCCGAAACCACCTCCGCCACTGTTTCTTCCAAGGCTACTTAGTATGATAACATCCAATAAACTAGGTCCTATACCACTGCCTCTGTTACCGGAATTTCCACCACCACCTTTGTTTCTTGAAATCAGCACGAGTATAATGATTACAATAACGATTAAGGGTAAAATGGGGAATCCTTTATCTTTGGTTTTTTTTACCCGTTCTCCTTTGTATTTTCCTTTGAAAACATCAAATAAAGCATCCGCTCCTTTATCAAGTCCTTTGTAATAACTTCCTGCTTTAAATTCCGGAATAATAATGTTTCTGATTATTTCTCCCCCAATACCGGCAGTCAACCGATCTTCTAATCCGTAACCTGGGTTTATTGCAATTTTTGTTTCGGCTTTAGCCAATAAAATAATGACACCGTTGTCTTCTTTTGCCTGGCCTATACCCCAAGTATGTGCCCATTTTGTCGCTAATTGACTTATATCTTCCCCTTTAAGGCTTTCTACAGTAATTACAACAATTTGGGTTGTAGTGGAATCAGAATATTTAATCAGTTTTTCTTCTAATTGTGCTTTTTCTGTTGCGCTTAAAACATTTGCATAATCATAAACAGAAGTTTGTAAAGTTGGTTTTTCAGGAATGGTAAATTGCGCAAAGCCAATTTGTGTGAATAACAAACAAACAAACAGCTTTAGGGAAATTAGGGTACTCTTTTTTTGTAATAGCATTATCCTCTAGATATTTCGTTTGATAATTCATTTGTATCGCCTTCCAGCCAAGGAAAATAATGCTGTAATTGTTCTCCGGCTCTGGTGATTCCATCAATTAGACCTTGCTTGAAATCTCCTTTTTTGAACTCAGCCACCATAATATCGCGGGTGCAATTCCAAAAATCATCTTGAACTACATCATTAATGCCTTTATCTCCACAAATTACAAAATTGCGGTCTTCTACAGCTAAGTAAATTAAAACACCATTTTGAAGCTCGGTTTCATCCATTTTCAGTTCATGAAAAACTTCCATGGCGCGATCATACGCATCCATGGAAGTTGTTTTTTCTATATGAACTCTTATCTCGCCAGAAGTATTTTTTTCAGCCATGCGAATAGCTTCAACAATTTCTCGTTCATCTTCTTTGGTTAAAAAATCTTCTACTTTTGACATTGTTTTTAAATTAGAATTTTACTTCAACTGGTTTGTCTGCACCTTCAACTGCATTAAAGTATGCTTTCTCTTTGAATCCAAACATTCCAGCAAATAGGCTATTTGGGAACGTTTTGATATGAGAATTATATGGTTTAACAGCTTCGTTGAAACGAGTTCTCGCCGTTAGGATTTGATTTTCAGTACTCGCCAATTCATCTTGTAATTTTAAGAAATTTTGGTTTGCTTTCAATTCAGGATATGCCTCGACAGTTACTAATAACCTTGATAATGCTGATGAAACTCCACTTTGTGCTTTATTGAATTCCGCTAATTGTTCCGGAGTAATATTTGTAGGGTCAACATTTACTGATGTTGCTTTAGAACGTGCTTCAATAACAGCTGTCAAAGTACTTTTTTCGAAATCTGCGGCACCTTTTACAGTATTTACTAAATTTCCAATAAGGTCATTTCTTCTTTGATACGCTGTTTGAACATCACCCCAAGATTGTTCTACATTTTGGTTTAAAGTTACTGCGGTATTATTAATTCCTTTAACCCAGCTGTAGATTACAAAAATCACAACTGCTCCGATAATCCAAGGCAAAAATCTTTTCATGTTTATTTAATTTAAGTTTAGTATTTAATTGTTTAAAAATTTCAATCAGTGAGAAGTCGTGTTGATTATAATTCGTTTTTTATATTTGTTAATTGTGTGCGTATCGTTTCTAATTTTCGAATGATTTCAAACTTATCCAATGTTTTCTTTTGTCCTTCTTTTAAATGTGTTTTGGCACCTTCCAATGTAAAACCTCTTTCTTTTACTAAATGATAAATCAATTGTAAATTAGTGATGTCTTCCGGAGTAAACATTCGATTGCCTTTAGCGTTCTTTTTTGGTTTCAGAATATCAAATTCATTGTCCCAAAAGCGAATCAGCGATGCATTCACGTCAAATGCTTTGGCTACTTCGCCAATGCTGTAATATCTTTTGTCTTTAGATAATTCAATATGCATATCTATTTTTTATTTTTTGTCCAGTTGAATTAATCACTGAACACTATTTTTTCTTCTTCTATCTGAACACTGCCAACCGAACACAGAACACTATTTTTGTGTTAGTCTAATGATTGATTCTCCTGATTCGCCAATTGTGCAATGGCAAGATACTCCACTGCCGAAATATTCCCGTAATAAAAATTAAGCGGATTCACCACATTATTACCCTTGTGGACCTCATAATGTAAATGCGGTCCTTCGGATCTTCCCGTGCTCCCTACATATCCTATGACATCTCCTCGTTTCACACGTTGTCCTGCTCTAGCTTTGTATTTGCTCAAATGTGCGTATAAAGTTTCGTATCCAAATCCATGCCGAATAACAATATGATTTCCATATCCTGAGGCGGTATTGTCTGCTTTTGATACCACTCCGTCGCCGGTGGCATAAATGGGAGATCCTGTTTTAGCTGTAAAATCCATGCCTTTATGCATTTTTCTTACTTTTGTAAAAGGATCAGTCCGGTATCCAAAACCTGATGCCATTTGTTTTAAATTTTCATTTCGTACTGGCTGAATAGCTGGAATAGCTGACAAAAAATCACTTTTGGCTTCTGCCAATTTCAAAATAGCATCCAATGATTTTGACTGAACCGCTAATTCCTTGCTAAGGACATCAATCCTTTTTGTGGTATTCATTACTAACTGGGAATTGTCATAACCTTCTAATACTTTATACCTGTTTTTTCCCGGTAATCCTGCTTTTCGAATAGAATCAGGGATTGCCGCTTTGTTAAAATACACACGGTACAAATTATTATCCCGGTCTTCAATAGCTTCAATAACATCATTTACCCGATCCATTTTTTTGTTCAGCAGTGCATAATTCAATCTTAAATTTTCAATTTCACGCGCTTGCAAACGGTCTTTTGGCGTTTCAAAATAAGGAGTGTTCAATAAAACAATAAAACTTAAGAAACCAAACAAAGCCGATGCCAATAAAAACAGAATAATAACACCAAATTTTCTTCTTTTTTGTGTTTTTATTTTTCTATAGGCTAGATTTTCGGAATCGTAATAATATTTTACTTTCGACATATTTTAAAATACCCTATTTTTGCACACTGTAAAAGGTTAGACGAACAAATTTAATAAATGTTTCATTTGTTACACCCTTTTTTCAATAATAAATAAAATAATGTGCCTATTCCAGCTATTCGTTACAAGTTCTCGTTTATGAATCTTTTTTTCTAATGAGCCAGCAGGAGCTTCCTCCGGTCGCTCTGCCACCTCAAGAAAAAATAAATCTATAAATCTCGAAGCTTTTCACTGCTATCTGGGGCAAAAATGTTGATTTGTTCATTTGGTTATTCGTTTATGCGATACAGCCGATTACCCAAATTAACAAATAACCGAACAAACAATAAAAATGACATCACAAGACGTACGTAAACAATTTCTGGATTTTTTCGCATCAAATGGACACTTAATTGTTCCATCAGCACCCATAGTTCTTAAGGATGATCCAACCCTGATGTTCAACAACTCAGGAATGGCACAGTTCAAAGAATATTTTCTGGGTAACGCCACGCCAAAAAGCAATAGAATTGCCGATACACAAAAATGTCTTCGTGTTTCAGGAAAACATAACGACTTAGAAGATGTAGGTTTTGATACCTACCACCACACCATGTTTGAAATGCTTGGTAACTGGTCTTTTGGTGATTATTTCAAAAAAGAAGCCATCAACTGGGCTTGGCAACTTTTGACAGAAGTGTATAAAATCCCAAAAGAAAATTTATACGTTTCCGTTTTCGAAGGAAATCCAGATGAAAACGTACCATTCGATCAGGAAGCTTGGGACATTTGGAAGGAATTGATTGACGAAGACCGAATCATTCTTGGAAACAAGAAAGACAATTTCTGGGAAATGGGAGATCAAGGACCTTGTGGGCCGTGTTCAGAAATTCACGTTGACATTCGTTCTGCGGAAGAGAAAGCTTTAGTTTCAGGAAAAAGTTTAGTAAATAATGACCATCCACAAGTAGTAGAAATTTGGAACAACGTATTTATGGAGTTCAATCGTAAAGCTGATGGTTCTTTAGAAAAATTGCCTGCGCAACATGTTGATACCGGAATGGGATTTGAGCGTTTGTGTATGGCATTGCAAGGAAAAACGTCTAATTATGACACTGATGTTTTTACGCCGCTTATTGAAAAAGTAGAACAAATTACTGGATTAAAATACACTTCAAACGAAGTTTTAAATATCAGCGAAGAGCAAAACAAAACCAATATCGCTATTCGTGTAGTGGTAGATCACGTTCGTGCGGTGGCTTTCGCTATTGCTGACGGACAATTGCCATCAAACACAGGTGCTGGTTATGTAATTCGTAGAATTTTGCGTCGAGCAATCCGTTACGGATTTACCTTCTTGAATACAAAAGAACCGTTCATCAATCAATTGGTAGCCGTTTTAGCGAATCAAATGGGTGAATTTTTCCCGGAAATCAAATCGCAACAACAATTGGTTACGAATGTGATTCGTGAAGAAGAGGCTTCTTTCTTGAGAACATTAGACCAAGGATTACAATTACTGGAAAATGTAGTTGCCGACACTAAAGGAGCAACTGTTTCAGGTGCAAAAGCATTTGAATTATACGATACTTTTGGATTTCCAATTGACTTAACGGCATTAATTCTTAGAGAAAAAGGATTCGAACTGGACGAAGCTGGTTTTAACGCTGCGATGCAAGAACAAAAAAATCGTTCCCGTGCCGCATCAGAAGTTTCTACCGAAGATTGGTCCGTATTAATTCCTGGAAATGTAGAAACATTTGTAGGGTACGATCAATCAGAAAGTGACGTAAAAATCACTCGCATCCGTAAAGTTGACAGTAAAAAGGACGGTATTTTATACCAAATCGTTTTAGACAATACGCCATTCTATCCAGAAGGTGGTGGACAAGTGGGTGATAAAGGAACCTTGTTTTCTGCAAATGAAACTATCGAAATCATCGATACCAAAAAAGAAAATAACCTGATTTTGCATTTTGCAAAAAAATTACCGGAAAATGTAAATGCTGGTTTTACAGCTAAAGTAAATCAGGATTTGAGAAGTCTGTCTTCCAGAAATCACTCGGCTACGCACTTAATGCACCAAGCGTTGAGAAGTATTTTAGGAACACACGTAGAACAAAAAGGATCCTTGGTAAATCCAAACTACTTGCGTTTTGACTTTTCTCATTTTGCTAAAATGACAGAATCTGAATTACAACAAGTGGAAGATTTTGTAAACACAAGAATTCAAGAGCAATTGCCACTAATTGAAAGAAGAAATATTCCTTTTGCGCAAGCAGTTCAAGAAGGAGCGATGGCTTTGTTTGGAGAAAAATATGGAGATGAGGTTCGTGCTATTAAATTTGGCGAAAGCATGGAATTATGCGGTGGAATCCACGTAAAAAATACCGCTGAAATCTGGCATTTCAAAATCGTTTCAGAAGGAGCGGTTGCTGCAGGAATCCGTCGTATTGAGGCGATTACAAGTGATGCCGTTAAAGCACATTTCGCTTCGTATGAAAACACATTGAATGAAGTAAAAACAGCATTGAAAAATCCTCAGGATATTTTGAAAGCCGTTCATTCGATGCAAGAAGAAAATGCCAAACTGGCCAAACAAATTGAGGCTTTGGTAAAAGATAAAGTCAAAAATTTGAAAGCGAGTTTAATCGCTGAAATTCAGGAAATAAACGGCATACAATTCCTAGCGAAACAAGTGGATTTGAATCCGGAAGGAGCAAAGGATTTGGCTTATGAATTAGGGAATTTAGGGAATAACTTATTTCTAGTTTTGGCTACAGCCGACGAAGAAAAACCAATGTTAACTTGTTATATCTCTAAAGAATTAGTAGCGGAGAAAAACCTAAATGCTGGACAAGTAGTTCGCGAATTGGGTAAATTTATCCAAGGTGGTGGTGGCGGACAACCGTTTTTTGCTACAGCAGGAGGGAAGAATGTTGCAGGAATTCAACAAGCTTTGGAGAAAGCGATAGAGTTTGTAAAGTAAAACAAATTTATTTTTTATAATAGAAACCCTTTTAGGACATAAGTTCTAAAAGGGTTTATTTTTTTTGTTCAATACACTATTTGTAGGGTTATGGTGAGGTTAAAAAAAAGTAGTTTAACCGAAATATAGGGATTGTAACGATGAATATTGTCTCTTTTACTTTATTTTTTTAGGTTTGATTGATGTAGCCCCAAAAGGTTTAGTAAAGGAGTACACGATTTATTATGATGAAAATAAATAAATATATATATTGGGTTTTATCAATTTTTTTATTGACACTTTATTCGTGTTCAACTGATACTGACGGTAGTGCAAAATTGCTAAAGAAGGTTGTTGAGACTTCAGCGCAAGGTACTGTAGGAACAACGTTATTTACTTATAATGGAACTGAAATAGTTAGTATTGAAGGAGCTCAGAAACGTACTGATTTTACATACACGGATGGTTTAATCACAAAAAGTGTAACGCTAAATAAAACAAATCAGCTTATTGAGACTATTGAATATAGTTATCTGGAGGGTAAATTGGTTGAAGCGGAGTCTTTAGGTAATTATAGAATAAATTACATTCATAATACAGATAACACCGTTTCTTATCAAAAATTCACCATTGGTTCAGGAAATCAGGAGACAAAAGAATTTCACGGAACATTGTATTTTGAAAACGAAAATCTCATCAAAGAGGAAAGGATATTCGATAATACCGCATCAGGTGTTTTGTCAAAATATAGTGTGAGTTTTGATTATGATTCTAAGCATAATCCGCTGTATAATATATTGGGATACAAAAAACTATTGGAATATAATGAAGGAATTTCGTCAAATAATAGTTTAATAAGTACAGTAATTACAAGTGTTTCTAAAGACAATCAAATAACATCCTCCGCTAATTTTTATAAAAGTTCTTTTAAATACGATTTAGATAATTACCCAACGGAACAGGTTTCAGAAAATGCTATTGCTACTAATGGAAATGTCGGTTATTTGAAATCAGAATACTTCTACTAAGAAAATATTTATTTTATAACAACCCTTTCAGCAAATTAAACTCTGAAAGGGTTTTTTAATTTAAAGTGTGTCTGATGAATGAAAAAAGAGTGAAACAGTATTTAATTCGCTAAAATTATTCAAATTTGTAGTAAATAAAATAAAAATGCAATTCAGGACCCCAATACCCATTTCTAAAAGTAATCATCCTTTAGATTACAATTCAAAGATTGTCTCTTTAGGTTCTTGTTTTGCAGAAAATATTTCTGAAAAATTCCAATATTTTAAATTTCAAAACGCCACAAATCCTTTCGGGATAATTTTTAATCCGGTTTCTATGGAGAAAATTATCGATAAAGCTATACATGCAACTTTATTCACGGAAGAAGATGTTTTTTTCTATAACGAACGATGGCATTGTTTTGATGTGCATTCGGATTTGAGTAATTCAAATAAAGAGGATTTATTAGCATCTTTAAACACAATACTTGAATCAACAAAACTGCAATTACATCAAGCTTCTCATGTTATTATCACATATGGAACATCATGGGTCTATCGAAATATTGAAAGCGATTCTATTGTGGCGAATTGTCATAAAGTGCCACAAAAGAAGTTTCAGAAAGAATTGCTTTCGGTTGAAACGATAAAAGAAAGTCTGGTAAAGACAACCAAATTAATTCACTCGGTAAGTCCTGATTGCAACATCATTTTCACGGTTTCGCCGGTACGTCACTTAAAAGACGGTTTTGTCGAAAATCAAGTAAGTAAAGCGCATTTAATTGCTGCAATTCATAGTGTTCTGAATTCTGATCACTGCAAACTGATCACTGAATACTTTCCTTCTTATGAAATCATGATGGATGAACTTCGGGATTATCGGTTTTATGCCGAAGATATGTTGCATCCCAATCAAGTGGCGATAGACTATATTTGGAAACGTTTCAAGGAAGCTTTTATTTCTGAGGCTGCTTTTGCTACGATGGAAGAAGTGGAGAATATTCAAAAAAGTTTGTCTCACAGACCTTTTAACCCTGATTCAGAAAGTCACCTGAAGTTCGAATCCAAATTGAAAGAAAAAATCACTAAATTGGTTTCACAATATTCATTCATGAAATTTTAATTATGCTTAGAAGAATACTTATTGGAATAGGAATTATAGTTGGAATATTTTTATTGTTCAAATTTTGCGACTTTAAGAGAAACGATGATGACGATATCAGTTACAACACGAATCTCATTCAGCAACAAATTGTAAACGTAGGGAAATTGGTGGTTACGGAAGGCCACTTCTCAGAAGTGATAACCTATAAGAACCAGCAGAAATACCTGTTAGACATGATTTCTTTCGAGAAAAAAGCACTCATTGTTGTCAATGCTGATGTAACGGTGGCTTATGATTTGCACAAAATGAAATACGATATCGATGAAAAAAATAAAACTATCACAATTATTAGTATTCCAAAAGAAGAAATAAAAATAAGTCCGGATATTCAGTTTTATAATGTGGAACAAAGCAAATTGAACCCTTTTACCGGTGATGATTACAATAAAATAAACAAATCGGTAAAAGCGAATTTGGCCAAGAAAATTGAAAAATCGTCCTTGAAAACAAATGCTCAAAACCGACTAATAAGTGAATTGTCTAAAATATTAATTCTGACCAATACGATGGGTTGGAAATTACAATACGAGGGAAAAGTAATCGAAAACGAAAAAGATTTCGGTCAGCAAATAAAATTATAATTTAAAAAATGAACCGCAGATTAACAGATTTTAGATAACTCTACTAATTTGCGAATCTGCGGTTCCTTTTTTAAGCTTTCTCTTTATCGAAAATCAAATCCAAACCTCCAGTTATCAAATGGGCTACTTCGGGTCTTTTTTCTTTTAATTGATCAAGATAAGCCATTATTTCCTGTAGTAATTGTGGTTCGTTTCTGTCTTTCAAAAGTTCCGTGATTTCAACAGCTAACAACCAATCGTTTGGATGATTGTTACGTAATTTATCAAAAATCGGTACCACAGAAGTTTCTGTATCCTTGGTTTCTCTACTATTTCTAACCGTTTGGTATAAAACCTCTAAATCATCACGTTCCGCGGTATGTTTCGCCTTGATGGTTTTACTTGTTGGAACATGTGAAATCAAATCAAAACTATTCACATCAGCAGGACCTGAAAAAGCAGAAACCACTTTTTTACCAACAGCCATATCGTAAATTCCCCATTGCGGTTGAAACAAAATAGTTTTTCCATGGGTTACGGTACAATTTTTTAAACTGATCAGAATAATTTCACCGTGCAGGTTTCTCGATCCGGTAATAATTTCCCCTTTTACGGTAATATCACCTTCAAATTCTAGCGTTACAATTTGATTTTCAGTAATAGAATAGGCACTTAAATCTCTAGGACTCATGTCTTCAATGGCAAGATTAATGCCTTTTAGTTTTCCAATAGGACTTCCAAAACCTTCTGTATGTTTGATTGTTCCATGACCCACTAACTCTTTTTCTCTATATGATAAAGCTGTTTTGCCCGTTGTTTGGATATAAACGGGTTTTCCTTCTTCTTCGATAACATTGGTGAATACTCCTGAAATTTGAATCCCGGTGCTCAATTCAATTGTGCCTAAAGCATTTGAATGGATCAATTTATTAATTCCTGATAATCCTCCGGTACGCAACGCCATTTTATTGGCAAATTCCTCTAAAACCAAGCTTAAATAAGCAAAATCTGGAGTGACGTAAAGTTGCGGTTGCAGTTTAGTAATGTCAAAACTCTGGTTGGCAGCTGATAGGTCGTAAGGGATTTTCTTTACATTATCCGTCATGCACCAGGCACTTTCCCCAATAGACGAAAGCAGTCCGGCACCATATATTTTTGGATTGTCAATAGTTCCAATCAAACCATATTCCACGGTCCACCAATGCAGGTTTCTGATTTGCGCCATTTCCGATAATTCACCCATGTTATTCTGCAAATCTTCCACTGCTTTTTCGGCTGCATCAATATCGGCTTGTGGGGTATCTTCGGCTTCTTTCAAGATAGAAAGCAATCGGATGGCTTCATACATTTGGTAATCTTTGTGCGAAGAAATCGCTTTGCAGCCTATCTCACCAAAACGACGCAGGTATTCCGCATATTCGGGATTGGCAATAATGGGCGCGTGACCGGCACCTTCGTGAATAATATCCGGTGCAGGCGTGTATTCTATGTGTTCGAGTTGGCGAATATCAGATGCAATTACAAGGACATTATATGCCTGAAATTCCATGAAAGCATTTGGCGGAATAAATCCGTCAACCGCTACAGCAGCCCAACCAATTTCGGTTAGAATACGGTTCATACCATACATGCTGGGAATGTTGTCGACTTCGATTCCCGTTTTTTTCAAACCTTCCAAGTAGGAACTATGAGCCACTTTTGATAAATAATCCACATTTTTGCGCATCACATAACGCCAAACCGCTTGATTTATGGGCGTGTAATCGCTATAATCCTGAGGTTTAATAAATTGCTTTAAGTGTTTTGGCAATCGGTCTAATAACGGATTACTTTCTATAGTTGTGTTCATATCGAAAACGTTGTAGTTCAACTGCAAAAGTACGAATTTCAGGAGCTATTTCCCGCTTTTCATTGCAAGTTTTTGCAAACCCGTTTGTTTTTCTAAAGTTTATAAAATAGCTTCCTCCGGTCGCTTTTTATAAACAAGAAAAACCAAAACGGCTTTCGCAAAAAGCTTTCCATTTCAATCTGGGCTAGGGGAGTTGTGGATTGATAGATTTTTTTGGATTTACTACTTCACCAACTCAAATACCAAAACCTGCGTTTTTTGTTTGTCTGAAAAATTATTATCCGAAACAAAAATTATCGAGCGGTTGCCATTGGCTAATTTTGGTCCAAAAGTAAGTCCTTCGATATTATCAATAAAAATTCCCAAATTATCCATGTTTAGAATGAGTTTTTTAGAAGCTAATTCAAATTTCTGATTCTTTAAGGAAGCGTAATTTTTTACATTAGTTGCTTTTTTCAAATCACAAAGAAATACTTTTATCGTGCAAGCTTGCGTACCGGTAGAGTAGGAACGTTCCACAACCAGCAATTGGTTTTTACCATAATACTGTATCGCTGAAACTCCATTTACAGCAAAAGAGCCTTTTGGGTCGGGCTCATGTGCAATGGGTTCCAGTTGGTACCCGTATTGGGCGGTGTTCTTTTTTGTTTTTGCATTAAATTGATACAATCTAATCAAACCTCCTATGCTGGTATTGGCTTTGTCGCCATCTTCAAATAAAGGTTCTTCAATGTTGGTATAGATTTTTTTATACTTTTTGTCAAAAGTAATTCCTTCTAAAGTTCCATTATTTCTCGGACCTTTTTCCAGTTTCTGCATTTTTAAATTTTCCGATAATGTGACATTGCCAAGAAAATCACCTTTTAAATCCATGAAATTTATCGATGGATTTTGTAAAACTTCTTTATCTGCAGTAATCACTCGAGCACCTTCGCTACTCCAAACCAAAGTGTTCGTTTTTGGATTGAATCGGATATCTTCTGGATCTGCTGAAGTAGTTGGTGTTGTGGTCCAATTGCCATACACTTTTCCGATTTCATTTTTTAAAGTACTAACACTTTGGAAATGGATACTTTCTAATTTATTTTCGACCAAACGAATTTTTGCGGTGTAAAATCGGGAATCATTAGTCTGGGATCTTTCATCACTTATCAAGTAATACAAGTCGTTTTTTGCATCATAATCGATTCCAGATAAACCGCCCACTTTTGTATTCTGAAAAGTTTCATCAAATGGAATTTCGATCGAACTGATTAGTCTTAAACTGGGAGTTGGTTTGTTTTCAGTGGTTTGTTTTAAATTGGAGCAAGAAAGAAGAACGGCTGGTAAAACAACGAGAAATAAAAGTTTACGCATGAAAGAATGTGTTACTATTTGCAAAAGTGAACTGATGTATTGATTAAAAAGCTGCTGTAAAAACTACGGATTGTTAATTTTATTTTTTTTCGGCATTGCGGAAATACTCAATTTTGTAGTTGAACATTTCAGCCATATTTTTGGCGCGTAGTTTTGCTTCTTCGGCCAATGGACCTGCAAATAAACTATCAGTAGTTTCCGTGAAAATTTCCATCCAACGCTCAAAATGTTCCTTGGTAACCGGCAACTGTTTGTGTGGTGGAAACGGACTTCCGGAATAAGAGTGTACTTCGAGTAAAATGGTTTGCCAGAAACGATACATTTTTTCCAAATGTTCGGACCAGTTATTGCCTATTTTTTCGTTGAATATGGGTCCAATAAAGGTGTCTTTTTGAACTTTAGAATAAAAAGTGTCAACAAGCAATTTGATGTCTTCCAAGTTGGTAATATCCGTGAGTGTTGTCATGATTGGGTATAAAAAAAGCCTACGCAAAGGTAGGCCTTTATGCTGAAAATGGATAATTCTTTTACCCAATTAAATGCGTAAATAAATCTTGCTTTTCGTTGAGGTATTTAAACTCAAAACCTTTGTTCGTCATCTGGGATTTAATGGATAAAATGTCATTTTTGTTTTTTAGTTCTAGTCCAACTACTGCGGGACCTACTTCACGACTGTTCTTTTTGGTAAACTGAAAATAGGTAATGTCATCATCAGGTCCTAAAATATCATTTACAAATTCCTTTAATGCACCAGGGCGTTGCGGAAACTGGATCATGAAGTAATGCATTAATCCTTCATACAGTAAAGAGCGTTCCTTTATTTCGGCAGTTCTTTCGATGTCATTGTTACTTCCACTGACGATGCAGACTACGGTTTTGCCTTTTATTTGGTCTTTATAAAAGTCCAAAGCAGCAATGGTTAACGCTCCGGCAGGTTCGACAACCATGGCTTCTTCGTTATACAATCGCAAAATGGTGGTGCATACTTTACCTTCAGGAACCAGAATGATATCGTCTAAATTTTTACGGCAAATTTCAAAAGTGATGTCGCCTACCTGTTTTACCGCTGCGCCATCCACAAATTTGTCAATGGTTTCCAGAGGTGTGTTTTTGCCATTGGCAATAGCCGTTTTCATCGAGGGTGCACCTTCGGGCTCTACACCAATGATTTTAGTATTGGGGCTCAAATGTTTAAAAACCTCCGAAAGTCCAGCCGCCAATCCGCCACCGCCAATAGGGATAAATACATAATCGATAGGGTTCTTAAATGATTCTAAAATTTCTAATCCGACTGTACCTTGACCTGCAATGACTTTTACGTCATCAAACGGGTGAATAAAAGCTTTGTTGCTTTGGGTTGCATCTGCTACGGCTTTTGCGTAAGCGTCATCAAAAGTATCTCCTGTTAAAACAATTTCTACGTATGATTTTCCAAACAACTGCACTTGTTTTACTTTTTGCTTAGGCGTTGTTTTAGGCATGTAAATCTTGCCCATTATTTTTAGCAGATTGCAGGAATAGGCCACTCCTTGTGCATGGTTCCCTGCGCTGGCACAAACAATACCCTGTTTTTTTTCCTGTTCTGTAAGAGAAATCATTTTGTTGTAAGCTCCCCTAATTTTGTAGGAGCGAACGATTTGTAAATCTTCGCGTTTTAACAGGATGGTTGATTCGAATTCATCGGAAAGATTCAGGTTTTCTGTCAATGGAGTAGCAGGAACCACTCCTTGTAACTGATTTTTTGCCGCTACTACTTCTTTAAATATATTCATGGTCGTTGTTTTCTAGTCTTTAATTTTTTTTTTTGATATAAAAAAACCTCCCGATGTGGGAGGTTTGATAAATTGTATATTGCTTACTTATTTATATAACACCTCGCCATTATTGTTGAATTACAATAATGTTAATAGCGATAATAATGTTATTTAAGTTGTTCATTGTTTTTGTTTGAGCTGCAAATATATAGATTGTCTGATAAGATCATATCAAAATGTTTATTTTTTTGAAGCCGAAGGTGGGAATTGTTCTAAAATTTTTGCCACAAATTCATTGATTTGTTTTTCTTTTTCACTGCGGTTTTCAGTCAAATATCCAACTCCTTCTCCTTGCCAAACCAATTCTTTTTTCTTGGCATCTATTAAATCAATATACAATGTTCCTTCGGTTGAAGACGAAACATACGTACTGCGTCCTCCCCAGAAATAAGGATTCCATCCGTAACCCCATCCATAACCCCAACCGGCATTGTATTGGTTCACGTCAATTTTTTCTCTTTCTTTGGTGAGAATGTTAATCAGCAAATCTGGATTTTCACTTTTGGTCATACCTTTTCTGCTAAGTTCTCGGTCGATAGCATTAAGTATTCTTTTCTTATCCAATTCTGAAATTTCAACTCGATCGATGCCTTTTTTATGAAAAGCATACGTTTTATATTGACTGAAATCTACATTATTATCATAATCTGAATATACTTTTACGGAACTGCAAGAGGCAATTACGAAAAGTAGAAATACGGGAAGGAATTTTATTGCTTTCATGGTGTGATTATTTGATTACTATATGTTTACTAAAGATACACTCAAATTTTTTAAAAATCCAACAAATTGTCGGCTACTATATTAGGGATGGTCACTTTCAATAAAGGTTGCGTCTCCATCGCTCTTTTTATGGCAAATAGTGCTCCGTCATTTCTAGCCCAGCTTCTTCTGGATATTCCGTTATTGACATCCCAGAAAAGCATTGATGCTAAACGTCTCGAAGCTTCTTTAGATCCATCAAGAACCATACCAAATCCACCGTTAATTACCTCGCCCCAGCCAACACCACCGCCATTGTGAATGGATACCCAAGTGGCACCTCTAAAGCTGTCACCAATAACATTTTGTATCGCCATATCAGCCGTAAAACGGGAGCCGTCATAAATATTAGAAGTCTCTCTGTACGGGGAATCCGTGCCGGAAACATCGTGGTGATCCCTGCCCAAAACTACTGTTCCAATTTCGCCTTTGGCAATAGCCTGATTAAAAGCTTCGGCAATTTTTACACGACCTTCGGCATCAGCATAAAGAATTCGGGCTTGAGACCCTACTACCAGTTTGTTTTCCTGAGCACCTTTTATCCAGTGAATGTTATCCTGCATTTGCTGCTGTATTTCTTCAGGAGCCGTTTTTGCCATTTCTTCCAAAACTTGACAAGCAATAGCGTCTGTTTTGGCTAAATCGTCCGGTTTTCCCGAAGCACAAACCCAACGGAAAGGTCCAAAGCCGTAATCAAAACACATAGGTCCCATAATATCCTGTACATAACTTGGATATCTGAAATCGATATGATTTTCTGCCATAATATCGGCACCGGCACGGGAAGCTTCTAGCAAGAAAGCATTTCCATAATCGAAGAAATAGGTTCCTTTTGCAGTGTGTTTGTTAATTGCAGTTGTGTGTCTGCGTAACGTTTCCTGTACTTTTTCTTTGAATAAATCTGGATTGTTGGCCATCATTTCGTTGGCTTCTTCAAACGAAATACCAATTGGATAATAGCCTCCAGCCCAAGGATTATGCAAAGAGGTTTGATCCGATCCTAAATCAATATGAATATTTTCCTGATCAAATTTTTCCCAAATATCGACCACGTTTCCTAGATACCCGATAGAAACGATTTCTTTATTGGCTTGTGCCGAAGCGACTCGTTGCACCAACTCATCAATGTCTTCAACCACTTCGTTTATCCAGCCTTGACTGTGGCGAATATGCGTTATTTTTGCATTTACTTCGGCACAAACGGTGATGCAACCGGCAATATTTCCGGCTTTCGGCTGTGCGCCACTCATTCCGCCCAAACCAGAGGTTACAAATAAACCACCTTTTGGACTGCGTTTTATTTTACGAAAACCATTCAAAACAGTAATGGTTGTTCCGTGTACGATTCCTTGCGGACCGATGTACATGTAACTTCCGGCAGTCATTTGTCCGTATTGCGAAACACCCAATGCATTCATTTTTTCCCAATCGTCCGGTTTAGAATAATTAGGGATTACCATTCCGTTGGTTACTACTACTCTAGGAGCTTCTTTATGTGATGGAAACAATCCCATCGGATGTCCGGAATACATCGTCAAGGTTTGCTCATCGGTCATTTCCGATAAGTATTGCATCGTCAAAAGATATTGTGCCCAGTTTTGAAAAACAGCTCCATTCCCGCCGTATGTAATCAATTCATGCGGATGTTGCGCCACAGCATAATCGAGATTATTTTGAATCATCAGCATGATGGCTTTGGTTTGCTCACATTTTCCGGGATATTCGGCAATAGGTCTTGCGTACATTTTATAATCCGGACGCAAGCGGTACATATAAATACGACCATACGTTTCCAATTCTTCCGAGAATTCTTTTATTAATTCAGCGTGGTGATGTGGTTCAAAATAGCGTAGGGCGTTTCGTAACGCTAGTTTTTTCTCTTCGTTCGAAAGGATTTCTTTCCGTTTTGGAGCGTGATTGATGTCTATTTCGTATGGTTTCGGTTTTGGTAAAACTGATGGAATTCCTTGTTGTATTTGTTCTTGAAAAGTCATGTTTTTTTATTGAAAAATTTAAATATTGAAAAATTTAAAGAAATAGCAATGTTTTCTACATTTTTATGTCTTCAAATTAACTCATTTTCGAATTGTATTTATACTCGATTCGCATTTTGTTCCTTATTTTAGTTAAGGAATACAGCCAATAAAAAAAACGACTATGGATAACGGATATCCGATCTATGGTAGGATTTGTATATTTTAATCCTATACTTTAATGATTGATTATCCATGTTTTAGGGTTAGTTGATTTTGTGATTGAATACTGTAAACTGCTATCTGAAAACTGTTTACTTTTTATTCGTTCCTGTTTTTTTATCAAATCCATAAGGACAATGACGACAACCACTCTTACAGCAATAACCACGTTTTAAATGGTGTTTTTCAGTAAAACATTTATAGCCTTCAGGTGTGTAATAGAAATCTTCGCCTTCTATTAATTTATTTTCATTACTTTGGTCAATCATATTTGGGATTATTCGATTGTAAAATTCATGAAATCAACTCAAACGATTGAGTTTTTCATTAAATAGAACCATTTTATTATTACAAATTTATAAATTTTATAGCGAATGTTTCTGATTGTTGCTAAATATTTAATTCCTAAAGGCTATCACGGACTAACTGTATTTCCTTTTGTGTTTGTAAAATATGGTATAGATAAAGAGAATGCTATTTTTATCAACCATGAAAAAATTCATCTTCGGCAACAACTGGAGCTTTTAATACTACCTTTTTTTGCTTGGTATCTGTTAGAATATTTTGTTCGCTTGTTTCAGTATAAAAACACCAATTTGGCCTATAGTAATATCAGTTTTGAAAGAGAAGCTTACGCTAATGAATCTAATTTTGAATATCTAAAAAGCAGACCCTTTTTAGGTTTTGTGAAATATTTATACTTAAAAAATAAGTAGTGCTTGTCAAAACCATTTTAGAACTTAATGTATTTTGATGTTACCTTCGATTGCATTTTGCTGTCTCGTATTTATTGACCTAAAACAATTATACAGTATTAACTTATAGGTTGTTAAATGCTTTTTATTTAAAATCCTGAAGTATTTAATCATTTTTGCTTAATTTTTTAATTATAGGAAATAACATATTTAAAACATTAAAAACATGTATTTAGTCGATTATTTATACTTTTTGTCGACATTTATGTTGACTCCTATCCTGTTTTTTTGTAGTTTTAATGAAATTAACTCAAAACAGATTTTTTTGACTAAAATCCTTGATTAAGAATGTTTTTTTTAGACCTTTTTAAAGTTCAAGAGATTTCATTTTTTATAATTAAAATAATATTACTAAAATAAAATGTCTCATAAAAAAATCTGATTTTAGATGAAAATTTAATAAGCAAGCTTATGAATTCAAAATTACTTAAAATAGCATTGTTGATTGTTACTGGATTTTTTTTACAGAACGGTGCCAATGCCCAGATGTATATAAGTCCTAATAGTTACGTTTTTGCGAATAACGAAGTCGTTTTTATAAAACAGCAATTAGAGTTAAATGCTGCCAACAGTAATTTCTATTTAAGGAAGGATGCCCAGTTGGTTCAAGGTTCTACGTCAGCCGGAGCAAATAAAGGACTTGGGAGTTTATCTGTTTTTCAAGAAGGAACTACAAACAATTTTCAATTTGATTATTGGTGTTCTCCAGTTGGAGGCAGTAATGCAACTGCAGGAAACACTGCTTTTGGAATTACTCAGCTTAAAGATATTGTAAACTTGACAAATAGTAATAATTCAACACCTTTGGCAATGAACAATTATAATGGGACAGCCAGCCCATTTGCAATTGCACCTTATTGGATTTTTAAGTTAACCGCCACTTCCAGTTATTCAGATTGGATTCAGGTAGGAGCAACTTCAGGTGTAAATGCAGGAGAAGGATTTACGATGAAAGGGAGTTCAGGAACTAATTTAACTACAGTAAATGGAGTTCAAAATAATCCTGGAGGCAAACAGAGATATGATTTTAGAGGTAAGCCAAATGATGGAACTATTTCTATACCAGTTGCATTTGAGCAATTTACATTGACAGGAAATCCCTATCCATCTGCCATAGATTTATCTGCTTTTTTAATTGCACAAACACATTGCACCGGAATTGCTTATTTCTGGGAACAGGATGGGACAGTTGATTCTCATTACATTGCAAATTACAAAGGCGGATATGGTGCTTTTTCTCCAGGTGATATTACTACTAATGGTATATACGTACCGGCTACTTTTTATTCGTACGATGGTTCTGGAAATGAAGGATCGGCTTCCGGTACAGGAGGAAGTTATGAAAGACGTTTTTCTCCTATTGGGCAAGGATTCATGATTGATGGACTTGTAAATGGAACTGTAGAGATGAAAAACAGCTACAGGGTTTTTGTTAAAGAAGATGTTTTGAATTATTCTCAATTTGAAAAAAATATAAATTCAAATAAAACAAAGACCACTTCTACTTACATGTCAGATATCCCATCAGTATCCGGATTTGATTATAAAACGGTAAGTACTGCACCAACGCCGCAAATACGATTTAATACCTTATTGAACAATCAAGGAATTCGTCAAATTGTTTTGGCATTTATTCCTGGAGCTACTGATGGGGTTGATCGTGCAATGGATGCAATATCTTCCAGTGATGATAGTCCGGCCGATGTTTACTTTGTAATAGATGATGAAGAATATCTTATAAACGCAGTGAATTTTGATATTGATAAAAAAATTCCAATAGGTTTTAAAAATACTGATCAAGCCAATTTTAAGATTACAGTAAAAGGAATGTTGAATTTCACAGGTACCAATGCCGTTTATTTACACGATAAAAAAACTGATTTATATCATGATATCAAAAACGATTTTTATGATTTGACATTGCCGGCAGGAGTAAACAACACACAGTTTGAAATTACGTTTAAAAATAATACTACTTTAGGATTTGACGAAACATCACGTCAAAGTTTAGTGGTTTATCAAAATAATACCACTAAAAACCTAACAATTAGTAATCCTTTACTAGTGGATCTTGCTTCTTGTAATTTATATGATGTTGCCGGAAAATTAATTTTCAATAAAAAAGATTTAGGTTCAAATCCCTCTTATACTTTTTCTACTTCGGGACTTAGTGATGGGATTTATATCGTTAAAATAGCCACTAAAGATAAAAATGAAGTTGGTCAAAAAATAATTATCAGAAAATAGAGTCAATATAAAAGAAACGAAATGCAATCTTTAGAGGTTGCATTTTTATTAGATATAATTTTACCTTTGTGCCAAAATCACTTAGCTTGAATCAACATCTAACAACTCTGTTTCCAAACGCCATTTCAGTAGCCATCAAACGGGAAGATTTGATTCATCCTTTTATTTCCGGAAATAAATTCAGAAAGCTGAAATACAATTTGCTGCAAGCAAAAACGGAGTATTATGAAACGCTACTTACTTTTGGAGGTGCTTTTTCGAATCATGTAGCGGCAGTGGCTTTTGCAGGAAAAGAAAAAGGATTTAAAACCATCGGAATTATTCGTGGGGATGAGTTAGGGAGTAAAATATCGGAGAATCCCACATTGTCATTCGCTCAAAATTGCGGAATGCAACTGGAATTTATTTCAAGGGAGAAGTACCGATTGAAAAGCGAACTTTCTTTTTTAGAGAACTTAAAACAGCAATTCGGGGACTTTTATCTAATACCTGAAGGCGGGACAAATGCGTTAGCCATCAAAGGTTGTCAAGAGATTCTAACTCCGGGAGACGCTGAATTTGATTATATTTGTTGCTCAATAGGAACTGGCGGAACCATTTCAGGAATTATTAACAGTGTTTTGCCACACCAAAAAGTTTTAGGATTTCCCGCTTTGAAAGGTGATTTTTTGAAAGAGGAAATTCGTAATTTTGCCCAAAATGAAAACTGGGAGTTAATTACCGAGTATCATTTTGGAGGTTACGGAAAAGTAAATGAAGCCTTAATCGAATTTATCAATCAGTTTTACAAGGAAAATCAAATTCCCTTGGATCCTATTTATACGGGAAAGATGGTTTTTGGCGTTATAGATTTAATTCAAAAAAACTATTTTCCTGCCAAATCAAAAATTTTACTAATTCATACGGGTGGAATTCAGGGAATTCAAGGAATGAATGTGAAATTAAGAAACAAACAATTACCAACAATAGATATCTATGTTTAAAAAAATCCTACTGCTTCTTACCATAATTACTTTGATAGGTTGTAATGCCGCAAAACCTGTTATTGTAACAAAGAAAGCTCCTTTAAAACCAAAATCAGAAGTCGTTCGCACGATTAAAAAAACAGCTACATCAAGCTCTAATACAGCAAAAACAACTGTTGCAAAACCTGTAAAAAAAGAACAAAGTAATCGTGAAACAGAAGTAATCGTTTCAACATCAAAAACAGTAGTCACAAATGATGTTGTCGTATCTTATATTTCTAAATTTAAAGAAATTGCGATGGGAAACATGAAGAATTATGGGATTCCCGCAAGTATTATTTTAGCTCAGGGGATTTTAGAATCAGGTGCAGGAAGAGGAGATTTAGCAATAAGTGCTAATAATCATTTTGGAATAAAATGTCATGCAGGATGGACAGGAGAAAGCGTTAAGCACGACGATGATACTGATCAGGAATGCTTTAGAAAATACGATAATCCTTCAGAATCATTCAAAGATCACGCTTTATTTTTAACGGGAAGAAGCAGGTATTCTAAACTATTCGGATTCTCAAAAGGCGATTATAAAGCTTGGGCAAAAGGCTTAAGAGCGGCAGGGTATGCCACAGATCCTAAATATCCGGATAAGTTGATTTCTTATATTGAGCGCTACAATTTGCACGAGTATGACAATCAGGTTTTAGATGTTAATTATGTGTCTAATGAAAAAGAGATGGTTGAGGAATTAACTATAGAATCCAGAAAGACAATCAGTCAAGACTTATTTTCATACGTTGTTCAAAAAGGGGATACGCTTTATTCCATTTCAAAAAAATTCGATTTAAAAGTCGATGATTTAAAACAAAAAAATAATCTTTCTGACAGTATATTATCGATTGGACAGAGATTGGTAGTAAAATAATTAAAAAATAACTATAACTCATAATTCATAAATGTTGTATAAAAGAAGCAGTCAGCTTTTTGCTGAAGCAGAAAAAGTAATTCCGGGAGGTGTAAATTCACCAGTGAGAGCTTTTAAAGCAGTGGGTGGAACTCCAATTTTTGTCAAAAGTGCTAAAGGTGCTTATTTGTATGATGAAGATGGAAACCGTTTGATTGACTATATCAATTCTTGGGGTCCAATGATTTTAGGACACGCTTACGAACCGGTAGTACAAGCCGTGATTGAGAAAGCAAAATTAGGAACCTCTTTTGGGATGCCAACAGAATTGGAAACTCAAATTGCAGCTTTGGCTGTTGCTATGGTTCCGAATATCGATAAAATCAGATTTGTAAACTCAGGTACTGAAGCATGTATGAGCGCTGTAAGGCTGGCTCGTGGATTTACTAAAAGAGACAAAATAATAAAATTTGCAGGTTGTTACCATGGTCATTCGGATTCGTTTTTAATCCAAGCGGGAAGTGGAGCAATTACTTTTGGTTCACCAAACAGTCCGGGAGTAACAGCAGGAACGGCAAAGGATACTTTACTTGCAAAATACAATGATTTAGATAATGTAGCCACTTTAATTGAAGCGAATAAAAATGAAATTGCAGCCATAATCGTGGAGCCTGTTGCGGGGAACATGGGCTGTATTCCACCAAATAAAGGCTTTTTGGAAGGCTTGCGCCAATTGTGTACCGATAACGGAATTCTATTGATTTTTGATGAGGTGATGACTGGATTCAGACTCGCAAGAGGCGGTGTTCAGGAATTATTTAATATAACTGCTGATATTGTTTGCTTCGGGAAAGTAATCGGTGGAGGATTGCCTGTTGGTGCTTTTGCCGCCCGTGCAGAAATTATGAATTATCTGGCTCCGTTAGGTCCCGTTTATCAAGCAGGAACATTGTCAGGAAATCCATTGGCAATGGCAGCAGGATTAGCGATGTTACAAGCATTAGATGCTGATCGTGCTATTTTTAAAAGATTAGAAGAGAAAACAGCATATTTGGCTGCAGGAATTGATAAAGTTTTAAAAGCAAATGATGTTGCATTTACAATCAACAGCATTGGATCTATGATTTCGGTTCATTTTGATGCCGCTCCGGTTGTAGACTTTCAAACAGCTGCAAATGGCGATAATGAAACCTTCAAGAAATTCTTTCACGGATTATTGCAAGAAGGAATTTATATTGCGCCGTCTGCTTATGAAACATGGTTTATAACCGATGCATTAACGTATGAGGATTTAGATTTCACCATTCGAGCTATAGATAAAGTATCGAAAACATTTTAAATAAAAAAAGCCCCAATTGGGGCTTTTTTTATGAAATAAGATGAAATATTTCAAGTGAATGGATTATTTTTTATCACCCATTTCTGCTGGTTTTCTATCTTTATGATGTATCATTCTTTTTTTTATTCCGTGATGTTTTTTTCCTTTCATGTCATCCCATTTTTTATATTGTTCTGATGTAAGAATTTTTTTCATTCTTTCTTTCATAACAATTTGTTCGTCTAACATTTTGCTTTTTTTAGTAAAAAGTTCGTCAGAAGTTAGTTTTTTAGCCGAATCTTTAGTTGCTTTTCTTTCTGCCATTCTAGCTTCTCTTTTGGCACTTTGTTCTGCAATGATTGTACTCATTTCTTTTTGTTGTGAAGCATTCAAATCTAATTCCAGAGTCATTTTTTTTAACTGCAATTGATTTCTTTGCTCAGGTGTCAATTGCTCCATTTGGGTGCGCTCTGGTCTTGCTTTTTTTTCTTGTGCAAAGCTTGTCATTCCGACAATTAATAATGCAGCGATAAATAATTTTTTCATTTGTATTGTTTTAATTTTTATGCATATAGGACAATAATTTTCATAAAAAGTTTAATCGTTAACAAAAAATTATCGTTTGGATTTAATAGTAAATGAATATTTGTAGTAGCTATTTTTGTATATAAGACACCAAAAAAGTAGCTTTTATTGTTGCTAAAGCATGATATTTATTAGTTTTTATAAAGTTTAATTTTTCGACTTTTTGAGGTTATTTATTTAAATTATTTTGGATGACAATACTTTATTTTGAATTTGGTAAACAAGATTATTCTATTTAAAACATTTTTTATGACCTAATGATTTAGTAAATTCGCACCGTGAAAAAAATCGTATTCATAATTGTATTAATCATGCTTGTAAAGCCAATTCTACCGGTTTTAGAGTATGTCGTGAATTATGAATATATTTCGAAAGTACTTTGTATCAATAAGGACAAACCTAAAATGCAATGTAACGGAAAATGTCATTTGATGAAAGAATTGGCTAAAGCTTCTGATGCTGAAAAGCCTCTTTCTTCCAATAAAAAAGGAACTTCTCAAATACTTGACGTACTCATTTTTGAGGAAATCAAATCTTTCGTAATTACACCCGTTTGTTTTGGTAACAAAGAAAAAATAAACTCATACTATTCTAATTTATACTTTCACTTGAATAGTGCTTCAGTATTTCATCCACCCCCTTTCATTTCTTAAATTTTTATGCACGTAGTGTGCTTTTCTTGTCTGTTTTATGCAACGGATGAGATTCTGTTTGCTTTTTTTGGAAAAAAATCGTCCAAAAAAGGCATGCAAATCAATACCTAAATTTAAAATAAAAAAACTAAAGAAATGAAATTTCAATTAAAAAATATACTAGCTGTACTAGCTATTGCCATAACAATGTTTTCTTGTTCAAATGATGATAATGAAGCGATTACTGGTGAAGGAAACCTTAAATTAGAATTTGACAATACCTATAAAACGGCTGATTTTGCCATGAATACTAATTATACAAATTCTAATGCTGAGGTTGTTGCTGTTTCGAAAGCGATGTATATTGTGAGTAACATTGTCTTGACAAAAGAAGATGGGACAACCTTTACCTATCCAAAAAGCCAAAGCTATTTTATCGTGGATGAAGCAACGCCTGCAACATTAGTATTGAATCTTTCCAATATTCCTGCAGGAAATTATACTAAAGTAAAATACGGAATAGGAGTTGATAAAACGCAATGGGAAGCGGGAGCAACCGGTCAAGGGGACTTTTTGGCGAAAGCCCAAACCGCAGGAATGATGTGGTCATGGAGTGCCGGCTATAAGTTTGTGGCTTTCGAAGGAACTTTTACTTCATCCACTGTGTCAACAGCAAAACAATTTAAAGTGCACACCGGACAAACTGGAACAGATTATAATTACACCGAAGTGACGCTAGATTTTCCTAAAATTGCTTTGGTAAGAACTACAATTACACCTCAGGTTCACATTATGGCCGACTTGTCTCAGCTTATTGATGGTGCCAATAAAATCAGTCTTTCAGAAGCCGCAACTGTTATGGGCGGGGCTAAATTAGCATTGGTTACTGCTAATGTTTCCTCTATGTTTACAATAGACCATGTGCATAACGACTAAATTTTAATGCAATAGCGGTTGGTTTTTTGGCTGACCGCTTTTTATAAAAATATAAAAAATGAAAGCACAATATATACTGTTGCTCATTTTGCCGTTGCTGTGGTCTTGCTCTAATGATAATGCCGAGGAATATCAGAATCTTCCATTAGACTTTCAAGTGCCGTCTAATTTTCCGGTTTTGGCGTATGATTTAGCAAATAATCCACCAACAGAAAAAGGATTCGAACTCGGAAAAAAGCTTTTTTATGACGGGCGTTTGGCTTCGGATGGAATTGTTTCCTGTGGATTTTGTCACATTCAGGAAGACGCTTTTACGCATCATGGACACACTTTTAGTCATGGTGTTGATGACGCTATTGGAACACGAAACACGCCACCAATTCAGAATTTGGCTTATCAAACCACTTTTATGTATGATGGAGCAACAACACATTTAGATTTGCAGCCTATTATTCCGTTTACGAGTCCCATTGAAATGAATGGCGATTTTACCAAAGCCATCACTATGATGAAAGACGATCCAGCGTACCAAAAGCTATTTAAAAATGCTTTCACCGATGGACAAATTAATTCCGAAAACATGCTCAAAGCCTTGGGACAATTTATGGTTATGGTCACGTCCTCGAATTCCCGTTTTGACAAGTACCGCCGCAACGAATCTGGCGGAACCTTAACTAGGGATGAACAGGATGGATATGCAATTTTTAATCAAAAATGTGCCAGCTGTCACGCTACGGATTTGTTTACTGATAATTCTTTTAGAAATAACGGTTTGCAAGTGAATCCTGCTATCGATGATGTCGGTCGTTTTCGTGTAACTGAGCTACCTCAGGACAAGTACAAATTTAAAGTACCAAGTCTTAGAAACATAGAAAAAACGACGCCTTATATGCATGATGGACGACTATTTACGCTGGAAGCTGTCATGGAACATTACAATTCCGGAGTAGTGAATTCAGCTACTTTAGACCCAATTTTATATAAAAACGGGTCACTCGGCATTCCTTTAACAACAAATGAAAAAATAAAAATAATCGCTTTTCTAAAAACATTGACGGACACGCAATATCTAACGGATAAACGTTTTTCCGAATATTAATTTCCGAAGCTATTTCCTGCTGTACACTACAAGTCCTCGCGAAAAAAGCCGTTTTTCTAAGTTCTGAAAAGGGCTTCCTTTGGTCGCTTTTTCAGGACAAGGAAAACAAGCTTTTTCGCTCTGGGCTTTCCGTTTCCATCAGGGCTAAAAACAACAAATATGAAAAAATACGCACTACTATTTCTGCTGCTTTTTCAATTGGCAAACGCCACCGAAAAAGACAGTTTAAACACTGTTAATCCATTTGTAAAATACCATTCGTTTCTTGAAGAAGAGGATTTTTGTGATGCTTGCGGTTGCTCAGCCAGCGGTGGAAGCATGGGATTTACATCGATGTTAAATTCTAATTTTGTCGGGATACGGTATTTCAATCAACAGTACAAATCCATGGATGGTTTGTACAGCAATTCGCCTTGGTACAAGGAAAATTTCAACACCGTTCAGGCTTGGGGCAGAATTCCAGTTAGCGAGACTGTTCAGGTTTCGGCTTTAATTCCGTATCATTTTCATGAGAGAGAAACGGCAACAGGCAATAAAAGTATAAATGGAATTGGTGATATTACGGTTTTGGCGATGTATCGTTTGTATCAAACCCACAAAGACAGTACTTTTTTGGTGCATACGTTGCAATTAGGAGGTGGGATAAAAGCGCCAACGGGAAAATTTAACGAAGCTAATTCCGGAAGTATAAATCCAAGTTTTCAGGTAGGAACGGGAAGTTGGGATTATCTTTTGGCTACCGAATATGTCGTTAAAAGAAAGCAGTTTGGTTTGAATTTCATGCTAAATTATGTGATAAAAACCGAAAATCAAAAGAACTACCGTTTTGGAAATCAGTTGAATTATGCAGGAACTTTTTTCTATTTATACGAGAAAAATAGCTTTTCTATAGTTCCACAACTTGGTTTTGCGGGCGAAGTCTATGAAAGCAATTATCAGCACAATCAAAAATTGAAAAACACAAATGGAGATATTCTTTTCGGGAAAATTGGTTTAGAAGTAGGGAAGGAAAGACTTTCTTTTGGAGCCAATGCCATGTTACCTATCAATCAAAACCTTACGGGTGGCAATGTAGAAGCTAATTATCGTTGGAGTATCAATTTGAATTACAGTTTGTAAAATAGAAAAAGGAGTTTCGATTGAAACTCCTTTTTTTATAAATATATTTTATCGAATAAAATTATTCTTTCAGTCGACACGCTTTGCTATCGCCATTAACGACAACTTCAGTCAATCCTAAAGAAGATAAATTTTTCATGGCTTTGTCCCATTTTTTACCGCTCAATTCCGATTTTATTTTTAAAAGACCAAAATCCATTTGGTTTTCATTTCCTTGTAATAGCGAGACAATTAATTTCTCATCCTCTTCCAGTTCAATTTTAACTTGAGTTTTCTCTGGTCGCATTTGTGGGAACAACAATACTTCTTGAATAGAAGCATTATTTGTCAAATACATAATCAATCGGTCCATTCCAATTCCCATTCCAGATGTTGGAGGCATTCCGTATTCTAAAGCTCTCAAGAAATCCTCATCAATAGTTCCGGTAGCTTCATCATCTCCTTTTTCAGCCAATCTCATTTGGTCTTCAAAACGTTCTCTTTGGTCAATTGGGTCATTCAATTCAGAATAGGCGTTTGCAACTTCTTTACCGCAAATCATTAGCTCAAAACGCTCTGTCAATTCCGGGTTGTCACGGTGTTGTTTACAAAGCGGAGACATTTCTTTTGGATAATCCGTGATGTAAGTAGGCTGAATATAATTTCCTTCGCATTTAGCGCCAAAGATTTCATCAATCAGTTTTCCTTTCCCCATGGTTTTATCCACGTCAATTCCCATTCCTCTGGCAGCGTCAAATAACTCTGTTTCACTTTTTCCTGAAATATCAAATCCTGTAAAATGTTTGATGGAGTCCGTCATTGTAACGCGAGCATAAGGCGCTTTAAAATTGATGGTATGTTCCCCAAAAATTACTTCTGAACTTCCATTTACGGCAATTGCGCAATGTTCCAAAAGGTCTTCGGCAAATTTCATCATCCAGTTGTAGTCTTTGTAGGCTACATATATTTCCATGGCGGTAAATTCCGGGTTGTGTGTACGGTCCATCCCTTCATTACGGAAGTTTTTTGAAAACTCATAAACCCCTTCAAAACCACCAACAATTAATCTTTTTAAGTACAATTCGTTTGCAATACGCATATAAAGCGGGATGTCAAGCGAGTTGTGGTGCGTGATAAAAGGGCGCGCTGCAGCTCCACCGGGAATCGGTTGCAGGACAGGCGTTTCTACCTCTAAATATCCTTTATCGTTAAAGAAAGAACGCATCGCATTAAACAATTTAGTTCTTTTGATAAAGGTTTGTTTCACGTGATCGTTTACGGTCAAATCCACGTAACGACGACGGTATCTTTGTTCTGGATCAGCAAAAGCATCGTGTGTTTTTCCATCAGCATCCGTTTTTACTACTGGAAGTGGTTTTAAGGCTTTCGCCAAAACCGTCAATCCATAAACATGAACCGAGATTTCACCTACTTGCGTTTTAAAAACTGTTCCACGAACCCCAATAAAATCTCCAATGTCCAATAGTTTTTTGAAAACTACATTGTACATCGTTTTCTCCTCATCAGTCGAAATATCATCTCTAGAAACATATACTTGAATGCGTCCTTCAGCATCTTTCAATTCCGCAAATGAGGCCTTTCCCATGATACGTTTACCCATCAAACGACCTGCTAAGACAACCTCTTTTCCTTCGTATTTCTCGAAATCAGCAAGGATTTCGCTGGAATATGCTGTTGTGATAAATTCGGCTGCAGGATAAGGTTCGATGCCTAAATTGCGTAATTCTGTAAGTGCTTCTCTACGTAGAGTTTCTTGTTCGGATAATGCCATTTTATTCTGATTTTAAGAGCGCAAAGATACTGTATAAGTAGCAAAGTAGCAAAGTGCTAACCGTTTTTTGGAGCTATTTCCAGCTTTGCGCTACAATCTTTTTATTTTTAAAGTAAAAATAAAAAGGATTTTCACTGTACTCTGGGCTAGGGATTGTAGTTCTTAATTTACATTTGGTGAAAATCACGATTCAAAATTATAGAAATTGAAAAATAAAATTTACGCTTTGTTGTTTTTAGGATTACTCGCTACAAGTTGTCAAATCACCGAAACCATCCATTTAAATCAGGACGGAACGGGGAAAATAGAAACCGAATCACTTCGAGACGAACACAGTTATATGCAAGTAGCGGGTGAAAATTATTCGAAAGAAGAAAAATTCGAGGATACAACTTACGTTTTCAAGGATTTTATAACGAAATATTCGGAAACATTTTCAAAACTTCCAGCATTCGAAAAAGCTATTTTTCAAAAATATGCAACCGTTAACGTTCACATCAAGAAAAGTTCTTACGAGAAAGAATTTCGAACAACAATCAGTCAAAATTTTAATACAATAGAGGAAGTTGCGGATTTATACAAAACCGAAGAATATGCAGATGATATAGAAAATAATTATGCATTGGTTGCCGAAGAGCATTATTATTCAGTCAGCTACACTTTTGACGGAAGTCTTTTTAAAAGGACAGTGGAAATTACAGATGCAGTTGAGCTAAAAAAACAGCAGGATAAAATTGAAGGATACAAAACTCAAATTTCTAAATCTAAAATCACGCAGCTTTATGTTTTAAAGTATCATTTTCCCAGAAAAATAAAGACAGTGTCAAATACAAAAGCAAAAATTAGCGAAGACAGAAAATCATTGGAATTGCAATTTCTGTTATCTGATTGTTTACAAAATCCAGAACGCACGAATTTAGAAGTAATTTTGGAGTAACGATGTTAAATTTAAAGAATCGTTCTTCTTGTCCAGTCGAGCGCAGTCGTGACTCCTTTAATTAGTCTCGACTGCGCTCGACTGGACAAACGTGTAATTAGGAACAACTTCATAATTCATTCTTGAAAACTTTGTACCTTTGCGATTCAAAAATAAGGGGACGAAATAGGATTGCTTCGTTCCTCGCAATGACAAATGAATAAAACCATCCAACTTCAAGATTTAGGAACCAAAGATTACAAGGAAACTTGGGAATACCAAGAAGAATTGTTCAAGGGTATTGTTGATTTGAAAATTCGAAATCGCAGAGAAGAACTCGATTTAGAGACTCCAAATTACTTTCTTTTTGTGGAACATCCGCATGTTTATACTTTAGGGAAAAGTGGTGATCTGAGTAATTTACTGTTATCTGAAAAACAATTGGAAGCTAAAGGAGCGACTTTTTATAAAATCAACCGAGGTGGTGACATAACGTATCACGGACCGGGCCAAATTGTGGGTTATCCCATTATAGACTTAGAAAATTTCTTTACAGATATTCATAAATACTTGCGTTTTTTGGAAGAAGCCATCATTCTTACCCTTCAAGAATATGGAATCGTTTGCGGTAGAAGCGAAGGCGAAACTGGAGTTTGGTTGGGCGTAGGAACTCCATTTGCAAGAAAAATATGTGCTATGGGCGTTCGCGCTTCCCGTTGGGTAACCATGCATGGATTTGCTTTAAATGTAAATGCTGATTTGGGTTATTTTGATAATATCATTCCGTGTGGGATTCGCGGTAAAGCCGTAACTTCATTAAACGTCGAACTTGGCGTAGAAAAAGTAAACGAAGCGGAAGTGAAAGAAAAAATCCTAAAACATTTTGCAGATTTGTTTGAAGCTAAGTTTGATTGAAGATTTTAGATTAACGATTTTTGATTTCAGATCTGTGTCAGACTTATGAATTTCATTATTATTGAATATTTTAAAAAAAAAACAATTTTTAATGTAATCGATTTCCTTTCAATCTGAAATCAAAAATCGTTATTCCTCATTCAAAAATCAAAAGAATACTGTTCCGGTAACAATCGAAACGTCATTCGGTGGTATTTCGTCACGCCATATTTCCGTATCGCTTCTCTATGCTCTTTGGTAGGATAACCTTTGTTTTGTTTCCAATTGTACATTGGGAATTCCTCATGAATCCGGTTCATGTATTCATCTCTATGCGTTTTTGCTAATACAGAAGCGGCAGCAATACTCATAAATTTTGCATCTCCTTTTATGATACTGGCACTCGGAATCGAATTTAGGATTTCGATTTCAGCATCTGTAAAAATCTTTCCTCCTCGATTTTTAATTCCTCCTTTAGGAATTAAAGGACTATTTCCATCTACAATAATAGATTCAGGTCTTGGATCCAGTTTTAGAATACTTTCCTGCATTGCTTTTATAGAGGCATTCAGAATGTTTATTTCGTCAATTATCAAAGGTTCAAGATGTGTTACTGCAAACGTAACGGCTTGTTGTTCTATTAAAGGTTTTAATTTTTCTCTTGCTTTTTCAGATAACTGCTTGCTGTCATTTAATATATCATTTTGAAAATCAAATGGCAATATTACAGCAGCGGCAGTAACCGGTCCGGCAAGACAGCCTCGGCCGGCTTCGTCAGTTCCGGTTTCTAAATTTGGTATTAAAAAAAATAGGTTTAGCATTAAAAGTGATTTTGGTAAAAATATAGTTTTACACATAATTATTTCTATATAATTGTATTTAATAATTAAATTATTTAGGAATGTTTTTTCTTTTGGCGAAAATGTTAATAAATATAAAATATGTTTTTTGTTATTAATATTGTTTTTTAAGATTTTTTTAAGATTTTTGTCGAATAACTAATTCAAACAAATTTAATATGAGATTAAAATTCAAATGGATTTTTACGCTATTGTTAGCGTTATCTATGCAGTTTTCTTTTGCACAAGAGAAAACCGTTACTGGTGTTGTTTCGGATGCCGCTGGACCAGTTCCGGGGGCGAATATTGTGGTCAAAGGTACAAAAAACAGTACTCAAACTGGTTTTGACGGAAGATATTCTATCAAAGCCAAAGCGGGTGATGTTTTAGTGTTTTCTTTTATAGGTATGAAAGAGATTACAGCTAATGTTGGAACTTCTTCGACAGTTAGTGTAATTTTAGTTAGTGATTCACAGTCACTAAATGAGGTTGTGGTAACATCCTTTGGAATAAAAAGAGATAAAAAATCTCTGGGTTATTCTACACCAAAAATCCAAGCAAAAGAACTTACTGCCGCAAAAGCTACTAACGTAACCAATCAACTTGTAGGTAAAGTTGCTGGTGTACGCGTAACCGGATCAGGAGGAGCTTTTACGGGTTCTAGTATAATAATAAGAGGACTTACAACTTTTACCGGAAGTAACCAACCGTTGTATGTTGTGGATGGGGTGCCTATCGATAACAGTGGTGGAGGTGCTTCGTTACAAAGAGGTGCATCGCCATCAAATCGTGCTGTCGATATTAATCCTGAAGACATTGAAAGCGTAGTTGTTTTAAAAGATGCTGCTTCAACTGTTCTTTATGGATCTAGAGGTGCATCTGGTGTCATTGTAATTACTACTAAAAAAGGTAGAAAAGGAGAGAAATCATCAATTACTTTTGACTCAAGTTTTAACATAGGAAATGTAAATCGTTTACCGGATTATCAAAATGAATATGCGCAAGGTTTAAACGGTACGTTAACACCTGCTCAAATTGGTTCTGCTTTAGTGCCTAATAGATCAAATTCCGCAGGCCTTATGGTCGCATCTTCATGGGGGCCTAAGATTATGGGTCAAACAATTACAAACTCATATGGTCAACCTGAAGTATTGCAAGCTTATAAAAATAATGTTAAAGATTTTTTTAAAACTTCTTATAACGCTCAAAATAACTTAAGTTTTGCTGGAGGTTCTGAAAAGTCTAGTTTTAGACTTGCTATTGGAAATACAAAAGAAACGTATGTTATTGACAATAACAATTTATCTCGAACTAATCTAACTTTTTCAGGAAACACTCAAATGTCTGAAAAGTTGAACATAGGAGCTAATATTACCTACACCAATACAACTTCACAAAGAACTTTACAAGGAAACAACTTGTCTAACCCATTGTTTAGAGGATATTTTACTCCAAGATCCTATAATTTAAGTGGTTTGCCGTTTGAAAATGCACAAGGTCAGCAGTTGTATGCAGGTGGTGAGGACAACCCTTATTGGACTATTAAAAACAATCTGTACAATGATAAAGTAAATAGAATATTGGCTAATTTTAATGCTAAATACGATTTTGCTTCATGGTTGAGTGCTGACTTTAAAATCGGTACAGATTTCTATAATTTGAATAGTGCTGGTTTTGATGAGATTGGAAACAGAGGTGCTGGTTTTGTGCAAGGTTCAACTAATATTGGAGGTTTAATAGAGAGCGCTACAAACGTTCACAATTTGAACCAATATTTTACATTGAATGCCTCTAAAAAGTTCAATGATTTTACTTTGTCTGGATCACTTGGAAATGAGTTTAATAATAATTATAGCTTTGCTTCTCAAGTTACAGGTCTAAATTTAGTGATTCCTGGATTTGCCAATTTATCTAATGCTGTGACGTATGCTCCTGCTTCCTCTATTGTAAATACAAAATTGTTTGGAGTTTTTGCAGATGTTGTTCTAGAGTATAAAAATTTCTTGTCCGTAAATGTTAAGGCTAGAAATGACTGGTCCTCTACATTAGCTCCAGAGAACAATTCTATTTTCTATTCGGCAGTGTCAGGAAGTTTTGTTTTGACTGAGGCATTTCCTGCAATTAAGTTTGGCGATAAAATCAATTTAATAAAGTTTAGAGCAAGTGCAGGTGAAGTAGGAAAAGGTGCTCCTGCTTATGCAACGAATACTTACTTCGCTCAAGCTAATGCTTCTGATGGTTTTGGTCCACAAATTGTTTTCCCTTTCAATGGGAATGCTGGTTTTTCTCTTTCTAATACAGCTGGTAATGCAGATCTTACACCAGAGTTTACTAAAGAGATTGCTTTTGGAACTGAAATGGCATTTTTTAATAATCGATTAAATATTGATGCTACCTATTACGAACGTAATACTCGTAATGTAATTTTAAGTGTACCAGTATCAGCAGGATCAGGAGTTACAAACGTTTTGAAGAATGCAGGAAAGCTTTCTACAAAAGGGCTTGAAATTGCAATATCTGGAACACCAATCAAAACTCGAAATTTTTCATGGGATTTAGGAGCAAATTATACTCAGTATGTATCTACAGTTGATGAATTGGCTCCAGGTGTAACTAATATATTTTTAGGTGGCTTTACAACTCCTAATATTCGCTTAGTTGCAGGTGATGAATATGGTCAAATTTATGGTTCTAAATATCAGCGTAACGCTAATGGGCAAATGTTAATTAATCCTGCAACTGGTTTGCCATTGCAAACTACAAGCGTAGAGAAAATTGGAAATCCAAACCCTGATTTTACAATGGGTATTACCAATACTTTTACGTACAAAAACTTTAGTTTATATGTTTTGTTAGACATTCGTGAAGGAGGAGATCAATATTCAAGAAATATAGCTGACGTACAAAGAAATGGTGTGGCCGTAGAGACAGCTGAATTTCCTAGATTTGCAGCCGATAATGTTACTGCTAACACACCATATCTTTATGAAGGTGTTTATGCCTCAGGCGTAAATGCAGGTCAGCCGAACACCATACAGGTAAATGCTCAATCTTATTATGGTAATCAAGGGAAGTATATTGCTGCTGAAGGATTTATATATGACACCTCTTGGTTTAGAGTTAGAGAGATGTCCTTTTCATATAAACTAGGCTCTAGTTTATTAGCGAATACCGGAATTAAACAATTTGAGGTTGGAGTATTTGGAAGAAATTTATTCTTGCACGCACCTAATTATCCACATTTTGACCCAGAACAAAATGCTTTAGGGGTTAGTAACGCACAAGGTTTAGAATTTAACTCTTTACCAAATACAAGAACAATTGGATTTAATCTTAAAGTAGTACTTTAATAATAATTTTACATATGAAAAACATAAAAAATAAAATAGTATCAGTTCTATTCTTAGTTGCTTTCGTAGTGACTGGCTGTGAATTTGGTGATGTCAATGAGGATCCAAGCAGTGTAGTAGCTGCTCCAATTAATCAGCAGTTAACTTCATTGACCGTTAATGTTGGTTTTTTAGCTGGTAGCGATTTAAATCGATATTCTTCTTTGATAATGCAGCAGTATTCAGGACAAACTGTTGGTGCAACTACTCAGACTCAATTTTTCGAACAATTTCAGATTGTTGGTTCGGATTTAAACAATGTATGGTCTAGTATTTATGCTACTATCTTAAATGATGCGGAGAATATAATAGTTGAAGCAACGGCTTCAAATAGCCCGCACTATTCAGGTGTTGCCAAAATTTTAAAGGCATATACTTATCAAATTGCTGTAGATACTTGGGGTAGTATTCCTTATTCAGATACTCAAAAATTAGCTGCAAATGTTAAGCCTAAGTATGATTCGGATGAAAGTATTTATGCTGATTTAATTACTTTATTAGATCAAGGTATTGCTGAGGTAAATGCGCCAACTTCGGCAATTTCGCCAGGTACTAATAGTACAATATATCCAGGGGCATTTTCAACTACTAAGAACAACTGGATAAGATTTGCTAATACATTGAAATTAAGAATATTTTTACATTACAGTGAAAAAAATCCAGGTTTTGCTAAATCTAATATTGATGCATTAGTAAATTCTTCTGCTTCTTTTTTAGCAAGTAATTTGGATAATTTTCAGATGAATTTTGTTGATGCTGCTAATGCGAGAAACCCAATTGACCAATTTGAAACTAATAGACTTGGTAATTTAGTGGTTAATGCAAAATTGGTTAATATGATGAATTCTAAAACAGACCCAAGAAGACAATTTTATTTTACTCAATTACCTGCAGGTTCTGGTTTGTATGTTGGTGCTGTTGCTGGAGCGCCGGCAGGTCCAGGTAACTATTCTAAATTCCACACTTATCTAAGAGGATCACTTGCTGGTTCAGTGTATACTGGAGCGGCGCCTATTAGAATGTTGACCTTTGCTGAATATAACTTTATTAGAGCTGAGGCATCACTAAGGTTTAGTTCTCCTGGGAGTGCTCAAACATTTTTTCAAGATGGTATTCGGGCTTCAATGCTAAGTGCTGGTGTTGGTGTACTGGACATTAATACTTATTTAGCAACAAATGGTACATTAACAGGAACTGATGCTCAAAAACTTGAGCAAATAATAAACGAAAAATTTATCGCTAATTATGGTGTAACGTTAGAACCATGGTCAGATTTTCGTAGAACAGGGTATCCTGTTTTAACTTTACCGTCAAATGCAGTTGTACCATATTTTCCAAGATCACTTTTTTATCCTCAGTCTGAGCTTGATTTAAATCCTGAAAATGTTCAGCAAAAGGCAGGTATGAATGTGAAAGTTTTTTGGGATACCAGACTATAAAAAGGGGAACATTTTTTTAGTTCCAAAAATACATGCAGGATTAAAAAAAGAGTAAACAAGAATTATTAAATTAGGCTGTCTCAAATTAAATTTGAGACGGCCTAATTGTTTTAGATGATTTTCATTTGTTTTTTAATGAATTTTAAATACCATTCAATTCTGAGAGAGTTGATTTTGATAAATAGGCAAACCGAGTCTTTTAGGCCACTCTTTTTAAATATTTTCTGTGACTGCCAATAAATCAGCTTTTAATGCTATTGTTTGTTTACGCTTTAGCATGAAGCGTCGGAATCCTTTTTTTGCTTGATATTTGCGAAAAGTTGTTCTACTATGTGGTGAAACGGTTTTCGTTGTTCTATATTTTTTTCACTGTTCAGGAGTCGATGAGCTTTAAGTTTTTATGGCCAATACCGCAATTGGAATTGGACTCTAATCCAACTTTAAGAGCACAACAAAATCCTGGTTAATAAAATTAATATTTGTAGCGGATTGAATAAGATTGGTAAGTTGTTATAGTTAACAGCCTTGAACAGATGGTATAGATTAATTAATAATTATTTAAACAATTGGAAGATTTTTCTTTTATATGTTTTTTTATATATAATACTTTAGTTTTTTATTTAGCTTGATGTTTGCAATAGTTCTATACTTAATTAAATTAAAATGTATGTTTTATTATACTTTATGTGAAATACTTTATGAAAAAGTAATTTATTGAATTAATCAGATCATCTAGTATTATTCTTTAACATAAATAAGTTATTTTTTATTTTAATTTTGCAAGCAAGAAAATCCATTTAATTTCAAATCATGAAAAAAAATACTTTTAGAATATTATTGTTGTTTGCGCTGTTTTTTTCGGTTTTTTCATATTCACAAACTGACAAAGAAAAAAATGTTATTTTAAATCAGACCAATGTTTCAAATCTTAAAAAATTGAAAACGGAGTTTGGTAAAAAGCAAATCGAAAATTATGATCAAGCAATTGTTCTGGCGAAACTGAATGGATGGCCCGTTAAATTCACAAGTTCTGATGGGACTCATTCAGAAATAAAGGAAGTTACAGAAAATGGATTTCCGTTATATCGTGTTACCAGAAACGAAGGCTCCGCATTTACTTCTAGAGCAAATAAATTACGTCCCAATGGTGGATTAGGTTTAAATTTAACTGGTAACGGATTATTCGTTGGAGTCTGGGATCAAGATAATGCTCTTATTGAGCATGAGGATTTTGGGGGTAGAGCTTTTGTTTATGATAATAATACCAATCCCACTTCGTATCATTCAAGCCATGTAACAGGAACAATGATTAGTTCTGGTGCAAATTCAACTAATGGTTTAGGCAGAGGTATTGCTTATCAGGCTTATGCTTATGTGAGTAATTGGACTAGAGATTTAGAAGAAATGGCTGAATTGGCTACAAATAATGGTTTATTACTGTCTAATCATTCTTACGGAGTTCTTGCAACTAGCGCAAGTTTTCCTGAGTATATTTTTGGAGCTTACAGGAGTGATTCGAGAGACTTAGATAAAATAACTTTTGATGCGCCTTATTATCAACCAGTTATTGCGGCTGGGAATGATAGAAACAAAACGCCTAACATTAATGCCTCAAAAGAGGGCTATGATTTGCTAACCGATTTTAGCACTGCAAAAAATGCAATAGTAGTTGCTGCTGTTGAAGGTCTGGGAGTCAATGGTTATGTTAATTCAAGTAGTGTTGTCATGTCCAATTTTAGTAGTTGGGGACCAACAGATGATAATCGAATAAAGCCAGATATTTGTACAAAAGGCGTTAATGTATATTCAACAACCAATGCAGCAGGTAATAAGGGCTATGGAACTATATCTGGAACTTCTATGGCTGCTCCGGGTGTGACTGGAACTTTATTGTTATTACAAGAGCATTTTAGAAACATTACCGGAGGATTTATGCGTTCTGCAACATTAAGAGGATTAATGATTCATAGTGCAGATGAAGCAGGTGATACAGATGGACCAGATCCTAGATTTGGTTGGGGTTTAATTAATGCTGAAAAAGCAGCTTTACTGATTTCGAATGCATATCAGACAAATAATAAAGTTTTAATTCAGGAATTTGATTCTAGAACATCTCCTTTATTGCAAGGCGCAGTTTTTACTAAAGTTATCAAAGCTAAAGGTACGGAACCATTGGTTGCTAGTATTTCTTGGACAGACCGTTCAGGCATTGCCAATACTGGTACTGTTGACTTGATAACTCCGGTTTTGATTAATGATTTGGATATCAGAATTACAAAAAATACTGAAGTTTTTTTTCCATGGCGATTAAATGATATAAGAAATCAGCCTGCTATTAAAGCAGATAATAGTGTTGATAATATTGAAAAAATCGAAATTAATAATCCGACTACTGATCTCTATACAATTACGGTTAGTCATAAAGGAAATTTGATAAGTAATAGCCAAGATTTTTCTTTAATAGTTTCAGGTGTAGATGAAAGTACATTGTCAAATTATGAGTCTGATTTCGAATCATTAAATGTATGGCCTAATCCAATGAATGATTTTGTTAATATATCGGTTCAATCTGATCTTTCTGATGAAATGTATTTAGAGGTGTATGATGTTTTAGGAATTAGACAACTTTATAAAAAAATTGATCATTCAAATAATGGTTTTGTAAATTCAATAACAGTAGATTCTTTAGAAAAAGGACTTTATATTTTTAAAATTAAGCAAGGTAAAAAGCAATCAATTTGGAAAATATTAAAAAATTAACACTTAGAAAACTAAAATTTTTTCTTTTTAATAGATTTTTCCATTATAAAAATCGTTATAACCATTTACTGTGTCAAAAGTCTTGTTTTTAATAAAAATGACTGTTTTACCTAAATGTTGAGAATATTAACTATTAAATGTTTGTTAATTAATAATTAATTGATAGTTTTGTTTTTTAACTAACTCAAAAAAAATATTTATGAAATCAAAGTTTACTTGGATTCTGACGTTATGTTTAGCGTTTTTTATTCAGTTTTCCTTTGCGCAAGAGAAAACTGTTTCGGGTACTGTTACTTCTAAATCTGATCAGATGACTATGCCAGGGGTAAATGTCGTTGTTCAAGGTACAAGTCGTGGAGTACAAACCGATTTCAACGGAGAATTTTCTATCAAAGCTTCCGTTGGAGAAAGATTAGTTATTTCTATTGTCGGGTCAAAACCTGTTACTGTTGTAGTAGGTGCTCAAAATAGAATTAACGTTCAGCTTGAAGATGATACTACTGTATTGGAAAATGTTATTGTTGAAGGTTACAACGTAACAAAAACAAAAGCAAAGTCTAACGTTGCTTCGGTAACTGTTAGTTCTAAAACTATTGAGGGGAGACCTAATGCCTCTTTTATTCAAACCTTACAAGCACAAGTTTCTGGTTTGAATATTACATCAGGAACGGGACAACCTGGAGGGAATAGCCAAATTATTATTAGAGGTACAGGTTCTATCAACGGTAAAGTCGAGCCATTATTCGTTATTGATGGAATTCCTTTGAATTCTGATAACTTTAGAAGTATCAATCCAGATGATATTGAATCAGTTTCGGTTCTTAAAGATGCTGGTGCAACTTCTATCTATGGTAATAGAGGAGCAAATGGTGTAATCATTGTTAAAACTAAAAAAGGTAGTTTTGATTCAGCGTTAAGCGTTAAATATTCCTCAACTACAGGTTTTTCAACTTTGCAAAAAACTAAATACAACTTGATGAATTCTCAAGAATTACTTACTACTGAGAGAGCATATGGTAGAGGTAGAGGTTTTACTACTGGTCCTAATGGTGGTCCAATGACAGATGCTCAGATTGCTGCAGCACCAAATACAGACTGGAATGATTATTTTTTTAGAACTGGTGTAACTCAAAATCAAGTTTTGAGCTTATCTGCTGGTGGAAAAAATATGACTTCATTTACATCTCTTGGATATTTTGATCAACAAGGTATCTTGAAAGGATCTGATTTGAAAAGATTCAGTTTTAGAAGTAATATAAGTGGTAAATCTAACAATGAAAAATTAACTTATTCTACTACTACATCTATCAATTTTTCTAGAAGAAATGAAGCAAACGCTATTGGTACTGGTGGTGTAAATCAAAATTATGTATTAGGTGCTAATAATAGTGCGCCATACATTACACCTAGTGAATATAGTACATCTGCGCAACTTTTTGCAGATTATGGTACTCAAGGAGGGACTTTATTGTTAACTCCATTATTTCTTATTGATAAGTTAAAAACTTTTGAGAACAGAATAGATGAATTAAAAGGTTTGATCAATATTGAAGGTGGTTATAAAATTACTAAAGATTTAAGTATTGGTACATCTATAGCATTAGATTACACACAACAAAATTTATATACTTGGCAAAGTCCAGGAGCTTTTAATTCACTCCTTTTTGCTGGAGCTGCAACTGCACCTGAATTTGAAGACCAATTGTTTGAAAGAGATGCAGCTATAACTTCAAATACGCGTTTGAATTATAACCGTACTTTTAATGAAAAGCACACTGTAAATGCAGGTGCATATGTTGAATACATCAAAGCACACAGAAATGGTTTTAATTTTAGACAAAGAGGTTTAAATCCTAAAACTACTTCTCCTGGAGCTGGTACTGGATACATTTTAGATGGTCCAACTAACGATAGATTTGTACCTACTATAGGTGCTTTTAAACAAGAAACAGGTTTGTTCTCTTATTTTGGTACTGCTGATTATGATTATGACAGCAAATATGGTTTTGGCGCTACTGTTCGTAGAGATGCTTCTTCTAGATTTGCAGGGGACAATAGATGGGGTACTTTTTACTCATTAAGTGGTCGTTGGAATATAGACAAAGAAGCTTTCATGCAAGGTTCTGTAATTAATGCTCTTAAACTAAGAGGGTCTTATGGAACATCAGGGAATCAAGACGTTTTAAATGGAACATACTTAGCTTTAAATAATACAAGAGAGTTATATACTACTGGTGTTGGTTATAATGGAACTCAGTCTTTTATACTTTCTCAGTTAGCTGTGCCAGATTTACGTTGGGAAACAACTGCTCAAGCAAATATAGGTCTTGACTTTGAGGTTTTTAAAGGTAGATTGAGTGGTTCATTTGATGTGTATAGAAAGAAAACGACAGATTTGTTTATTCCAGTACCTTTGTCAGCGGTTAATGCAACAGGTACTATAAATGCTAATTTTGGAGCATTAGAAAATAAAGGAGTAGAAGCGACTTTGAATTATGACTTGATTAAAAGTGCAAGTGGTTTTAATCTAACTTTAAACTTTAATGGTGCTTATAATAAAAATACGATTCTTGATATTGCAGGTACAACAGGATTAATTGATAATGGAACTACCGTTATTCAAGAAGGCGTTACTATTGATGAATTTTTTCTTACAAGATATCAAGGGGTTAATCCAGCTAATGGTAATTTACTTTTCCTAAATGCTGCTGGAGAAGTTACAGAAAATCCTAATCCTACTGTTGATAGAGTGCTTACTGGTAAGTCTAGAATTCCCTTGTATCAAGGAGGATTTGGTTTTGATTCAAGCTATAAAGGTTTTTTCTTAACAACTAATTTTTCTTATGCTGCTAAAGTGTACAGAATTGATTTTGATTTACAAGGATTACAGAATCCTACAAACAATGTAGGAGTATTTAATGTTTCTGCTGACTTATTAAATGCTTGGACGGTTGATAATAGAGTTACTGATATTCCTGCGTTGAGAGCTGCTAATTATGCTGCGCAAAATAATTCTGACCGCTATTTAGTAGATGCTTCTTATGTTAGACTAAGATTTGCATCTTTTGGATATGATGTTCCTAAAAAACTACTAGACAAAACACCTTTCAAAACTGTGAAGGCATTTGTTCAAGGAGAAAACTTAGTTACATTCTCTAAGTGGAGAGGTTGGGATGCGGAAAGTCCACGTACTGCTGATCAATACCAATACCCTACTCCAAAAATCGTTTCTGTAGGATTACAATTAGAATTTTAATATAAAAAAGATATGAAAAAAATTAATTTTATTTTATTAGCATTGATCGTGTCATTTTTCTCTTCATGTGAAGATGCGATTGATATTATTCAGCCTGGTGAATTAGGTCCAGATGTTACTTTTCAGACCGTAGATGATTTGCAATTGGGTCTTAATGGGGTGTATGCTGCTGTTGCTGGTGAGAACGCTATAGCTTTTAGCACTGTTTTTACAGATGAAGTTGCTATTGGTTTTGCCAATGGAGGTCAAGGATTGAATGGTGGTGAATATGTTTTTAATCTAACAGCGGCCTCAGCTGATCCTGCAGCAATATGGTATTCTAATTATGCTTTAATAAATAGAGCGAATAGAGTTATCGCTGGAGCTGCGCTTGTTACTCCAACGGCTGCTAATGAAGCCGCATACAAAAACATATTGGCACAAGCACACATATTAAGAGCTTGGGGACATTTTGTATTGTTAAGTCATTTCACAACAAATATGGCTGACGATAGCGCACTTGGTGTGATTAAACTGGATTTTGTCCCGCTTGTTACTGACCAATTGCCAAGAAATACGAATGGTGAAGTTTTTGCATTAATCAATGAAGACTTGAATTTTGTTTCTTCATTGTCTACAAATGCGGCTAATACTTCACGTACTTTTGTTTCAACTGATTTTGTGAAAGCTTTCAGAGCCAGAATGGCAGCATACAGAGGTAAATATGCTGAAGTAACTGCTTTGGCAGATCAATTAATAGCTGCTTACCCTTTGACTCCGAGATCTGCTACTGTTGCTACAGAAGCTACATCTTTATATTTAAATATTTGGACTGACGTAGCTATACCTACAGCTACTCAGAATGAAGTTATTTTCAAATTGGAGCGTGTTCCAGGAAATAGATTGATAAATGCAACTTGGGCATCTGTTAATAGTACTGTAAATGGTTCTCCTTTTTATGAAATGAGTACTCGTTTATACAATTTACTTAATAATCCAAATGATATCAGAAGACGTGCTTTTTTAAGTCCTTCTTCAGATCCTGCTGGGAATAGAATTGTTATTGGTAAGTATCCTGGTTCAGGCGGGATTGTTCAATTAAATGACATTAAGATTTTTAGAACTCCAGAAATGTATTTCTTAAAAGCGGAAGCTCTTGCTGATGCTGGAAATTTTACAGGTGTTGCAGCTCAATTGCAAGCGGTTACTAACGCTAGATTTGTTGCGGGAACTGCTCCAGTTATAGCTACTCCTACTACCGCACAAGCGGCATTTGCAGAAATCTTGAAACAACGTAGAATAGAGTTGTGTTTTGAAGGACACAGATACTTAGATTTAAAACGTTTGGGTGTTAGAGCGGGTGTCTCTATTGATAGAGATCCAGCGGACTGTAGTATTTATAATGCTTGTACTATACCAAATACTGATTATAGATTTACAATGCCTATCCCTGTTGGTGAACTTAGTGCTAATACAGGTATTAAAGATCAACAAAACCCTGGTTATACTAACTAATTTAACTATAGTAATATGAAAAAATATTTATTAAAAATAATCGCAATTGCCCTTTTTATGGGGGTAATTGCAGGTTGTGAAAGCGAGAGTGTTGTATTTGATAATGTAAATGGCCAAGAAGGTGTTCAATTTACAACAAGAAGTTATAATATTACTGTTCCTGCTGAGGGAACAAAAGTAACTATACCAGTAAGCGTTACAACTATTTCTGATGTCGCTAGAACATTTCAAGCAGTAGCAGATGCAAAGTCTACTGGCGCAGCCGTTTCTTATGCAATAGGTGTTGCAAATATTCCTGCTGGATCTTATGAGGGAACTTTAGATGTTACTTTAAATACTAATTCTTTGCAAGATGGTATTGCATATGCACTGCTTGTAAAGTTAGTAGCGCCAGCTGGTGGTTCGGCTTTTAACAATGTTGCTACAATAAATTATAATAAAAAAGTTGTATGTAATAATGTGGTTCTAACTGTAACTACTGATCAATATGCAGAAGAAACTTCTTGGAAAATTAGAAATGCTGCTGGAGTAGTAGTTGCGTCAATACCTCCTGGAACCTATGGACCTGCTGGATCTGTAGCTAGTAGAGGAAAAGTTTATACGCATAATATTAATTTACCTAACGGAAAGTATACTCTCATCATGGAAGATGTTTATTGTGATGGACAAACTGATGGTGTTTATGAGGGTAGTTATAAATTAGACTGTTCAATTATTAAGCATGCGTCTGGTACTGGAGCCTTTGGATGTACAGAAGTAACAAATTTTGAAATAAACCCATAAAAATTTTTTCAAAAAAAATAGAAAGAGTGTTTTGTGACTAACAAAACACTCTTTTTTTTTGTTGATAAATAGCTGAAGTCATATAATTTATCGTTAACAACCGACAAAAATAATAAATGATTATAGAAATAACTTCTGCTCTTAAAGCATAAAGATTGTTTTGTTAACAGATTAATTTACCAACCCTTATTTTAATTAATTCAGTTTGAATTCATATTGGCATTTCTTTTTTTAATTATATCTCTTAATAATATATCTTTGCTTGATTATTTTTCCAATCGGTTAATTAGATTATTTGTCAATGAGAAAATTATTTTTATTCTATTTTATAGCAATTCCATTTATAGTACTTTCTCAAGAAAAAACAAGAAAGATTTTAGATTTTAATAGTAAGTACAATAGTTCTGATTCTATTAAAAAGAAAAATGAAAAAATTGCCACTATTGACATGTATCGTTTTATCACTATAGATAACGATACAACTTACATTGATACCTCTCTTACAATTCAAAAAGAATACAGTCACAATTATTTACGAAAAGATATTTTTGGACTTTTACCTTATGCAAATGATGGACAAACCTACAATACGTTGCAGTATAGTTTGACCGATTTTTCACCTTATCCAGAATTTGGTTTTAAAGCAAAACATTTCAATTTTTTAGAGGCTAATCAAATAAAATACAGTTCTGTAGCTACTCCTGTAACCGAATTATATTTTAAAACTACTGTTGGAAAAGGACAATCTGTAGATGCATTTATAACCTTGAATACTTCTGAGAATCTTAATTTTTCTATTGCATACAAAGGGTTGCGTTCTGAAGGAGAATATATTAATCAGTTATCCAGTACAGGTAATTTTAGATTTACTACAAATTATAATACCAAAAGTAAGCGCTATTTTGCTAAAGCACATTATACTTTTCAAGATATTCTGAATGAGGAAAATGGAGGGATAACAACAATAGAAGATTTTGAAAGTGAAGATCCCAACTATAATAATCGCCAAAGATTTGAAGTTTATTTTTCAGACGCGAAGTCATTTCTAAAAGGAAAAAGAATATTTCTGGATCATAATTTTAGAATAAATTCAGAAAAGGGTGATAATAACCTGTATTTAACCCATCAGTTCAATTATGAAAATAAATTTTTTGAATACAACCAGGCTACTGTTCCATCAACTGTAGGAGGGACAGTTGTATATAGATTTGGTGAATCTTTTAAAAATAGTGGGATAAATGATCAAACCCGTTATAACAAAATGTACAATAGAGTAGGGCTGGTTTATGAGAATACCACTTTAGGAAAATTTCAATTTTTTGCGGATGATTTTAGATCGAATTATCATTACAATCAGATATTAATTTTTGATGATAAAACAATTCCTAGCTCATTCAGTCAGGAAATTAATAGTGTTGGTGGTCAATATGAATACCGACAAAATAAATGGAATGGTAAATTTTTATACTCAAGAGCTGTAACGGCACAATCGTTATCAAATCTGGATGCTAAATTAGAATATGATCTTAATGATGAAACACAATTCTCATTTCGATACCAAAACATAAACAAACTGCCAAATAATAATTATAATTTGCATCAGAGTAGCTATGTGCAATACAACTGGTCAAATGATTTTAAGAACGAAAAAATAAATTCAATTAGTGCTAATGCGATTACTCCATGGGTTGATGCGGAACTACAATTTTCGGTTTTAAAAGATCATCTGTATTTTAATAATGTGTCAAATTCTGAACAAACACTGGCAAAAACACAAATAGTGGCGCCGTCACAGTATGATGGGACAATAAATTACTTGTCTGTAAAAGTAAGTAGAGAATTAAAATTCGGAAAATTTGCTTTAGATAACACCATTCTATATCAAAAAGTGGGTCAACAAGATGCAATTTTAAATGTTCCGGAAATTGTCACAAGAAACACATTTTATTATTCCAATTATTTATTCAAACGTGCTTTGTTTTTTCAAACAGGAATAGTGCTAAATTATTTTACGAGCTATTATGCAAACGATTATAATCCGGTTATTGGAGAGTTTTTTGTGCAAAACGAAAAACAAATTGGAAACCATCCAAATTTTGATTTTTTTATAAACGCAAAAATCCAAAGAACTCGAATTTATTTCAAAGCAGAGCATTTTAACTCTTCTCTTACGGGTAATAATTTTTATGCTTCACCCAATAACCCTTCACGTGATTTCACGATTCGATTCGGATTAATTTGGAACTTCTTTAATTAATTCGCGACAAATAATATAGTCTTTCAATGCTCTTTTCTTGGGCGTTTTATCGTGCTATCCGCTATATCTTTACTCGCTTAAAGGAAGCAAGTAAAGGATGCCGCTTTTATCACGAACGCAAAATTCCGTAAACAAGAATGTTTTATAACAAAATACTATCTTTGTACCAGTATTTACAACAAATTACAATCTTAAATTTATAATAAAATGCGCTACGCAGAAAATATATTAGGCACAATAGGCAATACACCATTAGTAAAACTGAATAAAGTAGTTGCCGGTATTGATGCTTTGGTATTGGCCAAAGTAGAAACTTTTAATCCAGGAAATTCTGTAAAGGATAGAATGGCAGTAAAAATGATTGAAGATGCCGAAGCTGATGGAAGATTAAAACCGGGCGGAACCATTATTGAAGGAACTTCAGGTAATACAGGAATGGGATTGGCATTGGTAGCCATCATAAAAGGCTACAAGCTGATTTGTGTGATTTCAGATAAACAGTCCAAAGAAAAGATGGACATCCTTCGTGCAGTAGGTGCTAAAGTGGTAGTTTGTCCTACTGATGTAGAGCCTACAGATCCACGATCGTATTATTCAGTTTCCAAAAGATTAGCGGAAGAAACATCTAATTCCTGGTATGTGAATCAATACGATAATCCTTCAAATGCGATTGCACATTACGAGCAAACGGGTCCAGAAATTTGGGAGCAAACGGGAGGTAAAATTACACATTTTGTTTCTGGAGTTGGTACTGGAGGAACAATTTCAGGAGTTGGGAAATATTTGAAAGAGAAAAATCCGAATATTAAAATCTGGGGAATTGATACCTATGGTTCTGTGTTTAAAAAATACCATGAAACAGGTATTTTCGATGAAAATGAAATCTATTCCTATATCACTGAAGGAATCGGTGAAGACATATTGCCAAAAAATGTTGATTTCTCTTTAATAGATGGATTCACAAAAGTAACTGATAAAGACGCCGCCGTTTATACCCGTAAAATAGCACTTGAAGAAGGAATATTTGTTGGGAATTCAGCAGGTGCAGCCGTAAAAGGATTGTTGCAACTCAAAGAGCATTTTAAACCGGAAGATGTTGTTGTGGTATTATTTCACGATTCTGGAAGTCGTTATGTAGGTAAAATGTACAATGACGATTGGATGCGCGAACGCGGTTTTCTGGACGAAGAAATTACAAAAGCAGAAGACGTTATCAAAGACCATATCGATAAACCATTGATTGTAGTTCGTACGGAAGAATTAGTTTCACACGCTATCGAAAGAATGCGTAAATACAAAATTTCTCAAATTCCGGTTATTGATGTTACGGGATTCGTTGGTTCTGTTGATGAAAGTGACTTGTTCCAAAGTTATGTGCATGACAAAAATTCAGCAGAAAGACCTATTAGAGAAATCATGGGGCAACCCTATCCGATTGTGAAATTAGGTACGCCAATAGAAAAAGTTTCTAAATTATTTACCAAAGAAAATGAAGCGGTACTCATTGATTTAGGAAATGGGAGACACCACATTATTACCAAATATGATATTATTGGGTCGATAAAGTAAGATTTAAGTACAAATTTATTTTTATACTATATACTCCTGCAAGGTTTTTTTTAACCTTGTAGGTTTTTTAGATTAAGTACTTTGATTTTGCAAAACTTGAGGAATCTGTAATTGCTCTTCATCAGTGCAGAAGTAAAAGTTTTAGAACCCAAAAGTTTACAAGAAGAAATGAAAAGAAAGTTGTTGAATGCTTTGAACTTGTATAATTGATAGTATTTTTGTAAATCTGAAATCAAAAATCGTTAATCCTAAATCTAAAATCAAATTGACCTTCACCGCTATAGATTTTGAAACCGCAACCGCATTCCATCCATGTTCTGTGGGAATTGTTACCGTAGAAAACGGAATAATTGTAGATGAATTTGTTAGTTTAATCAAGCCTCCAAATAATTTATATTCTCCCTTTACCATTCAAGTACATGGGATATATCCACGAGATACGGTTCATGCAAAATCATTTGCACAAGTGTATCCTGAAATACAAAAACGCCTTCAAAATAGAGTAATTGTGGCTCATAATGAGAGTTTTGATAGAAATGTTCTGGCCAAATCAATGGCGCTTTATGGTTTGGATTATGCTGATCTGAATATCGCTTCGCGTTGGGAATGTACCGTTAAAATTTACAAATCCAAAGGATTAAAACCAACAAAATTAAGTGATTGTTGCCGAGAAATGAATATTAAACTAAACCACCACGAAGCATTATCTGATGCTCGGGCTTGTGCCAAATTGTATTTGTTGAGATAAATTAGCTGTTTCTTTATTTGGTACAAATCCGAATATCATTATTTATTCTCCGATTAAACAGCCAGAGACATTCCAAGAGCTAAAGCTGGTTCCTTCTGATTGACCTTGAGGGATTTTTATTTGTATCGTATGTTTTCCGGGTGAAAGATTTCCTAAATCAATATAAATTGGATTAGTTACTGTTCCAGGACACCAGTTGGAACGACTTAAATCGGATGAGGATAATCCGTCGCTGAAATTTCCCGATGCGGGATTACTCAATCGATAAGAACCACAATCTGTTCGCCAAGGTGTGAAAGCAAAAACTTCTTTAGAGTCAACTAGAATGGTGTTTTTCTTGGGAACAAACTCATCCCCATTTCCCCAGCCTCCGTGACCGGTGGTGATGTATCGCAATTTGAAATTTTTGTACCTTTCAGGAACTTCAAAAGTCACTTCCAATCCTTTTTCGTTGTTAAACATGGTTGCGTATTGCTGACCAGCCATTTCCATGACATTATTAGTATTGAAAACTGGCAATAACCACATGTTTTGTTTGTTATCTTCTCCGGGATGAATGGTAATATTCAGGCTGGCTTTGTGTCCGCCTTTGTCGTAATTACCAATGTTCATACCAATCCAAACTTCTTGATTGCTCAAAGCAGGAAGCATTTCAGAAATATCCTGACGGTAAGAAACGCTGTCTTGCCAGACTTTGTTTTTCAGTTGAAGAGTGTTGAATTGCTTTACGCCAAAAGGAGTAAAAAAACGCATCAATTCTAGTAGCGGAGCATAATTTTGAGTTCGAACCACACCTTGGTATTTTTCGCCATTTCCATTTTCGTAAACAGGCAATTCTTTGGCTCCATTTTTCAAACCATCAAGAAACGAAATGTTTTTGTCCGTAGGAATTAAAAAAACGGAACCGGTTCTGTCATAAGCATCACCATTGGATTGTTCCGTTAAATCGACAAAAATGCGATTTCCTTTTTTGATTTCCGGGATTTTTACTTTTTTAAGAATTATGGTTCCATTAGCAAATCGCAAGATGCTGTCATTGGATTTGGATGCATCCGAAAAGTTGATAATTTCTTTTTCGAAAACAGCAATATTGGTAAAACGACTTTTCCAGATTAAATCCTTATAGGTTAATTGGTCTACCGTTTTAGGCAAAGGATTTGGCAATGCCAGGAGAGCTGGAACAGACTTTAATTGTTCTATTTTGGTGGCTGTAACTTTAAAATTTCCGTTGCGGACCATTTCAAGAACCAAACCCAAATCATGTCCCAAGACAGTTGGGGCGCCTTTTATATTCAATTCATTGGTGTACCATAATTCAATCGAGTTAGAATTTACCGTAGTTTTGGCTTTCTTGCAGGTGTAACCCAGTATTTTTTTGGTGTCATCCGTAAGTACAAAAGTTTGTTTTCCTAAAGCCAAACTGTCAATGTTTAGTATCGACTTTCCGTTTTTAAATTGTGCGAATTGTGAAATGGATTTTGCTTGAGAATCCACTAAAAATTGTTCAATAGGGAAATTGGTTTTTTTTAAGGTTATTTTCTCCGAAGTGATTAAACTGGTTTTGCCGGAAGCAAAAGCGAAAATCGGGTCTTGGTTTTCAATAAGTTTACCGTTTGAACTTTTGAGATAGGTTACTTTTATTGATTTGACATTTTTTTGGGCTAGAGTTGAAAAGACAAAACAGAAAACAAATAATAAAATGAAGTGGTTTTTCATAGTAATGGGAGTTAAAAGAGCAAATATAAAAAAATTAGGTTAGGATTTATTTGAGGTTATTTTTTTTCAGGCTATCTCGATGTATTTCGGCGTGATAATTTTCATTACTTTAGTATCTTATCTTGAAATTTAAAAAAATGAAAGAAGATTTTCTCCATTACCTCTGGAAGTTTAAGAAATTTGATACTTTGAATTTAAAAACTTTCAATAATGAGGAAATCACAATTGTTAATGCGGGCCAATATCTTGGATTGGCAGGGCCTGATTTTTTTAATGGTCAGATCGTTATTGGTACTCAAAAATGGGCTGGAAACGTTGAAATTCATCTTAAATCTTCTGATTGGTATGTGCATCATCACGAAAAGGATAAAGGGTATGAAAATGTAATTTTGCACGTGGTTTGGGAGCATGACATGGCGGTTTTTAGAAGTGATAATTCTGAAGTTCCAGTTTTAGAATTAAAAAAATACGTTGAAAAAGCGACTTTTGAAAATTACCGGTCTTTAATGGCTCCAAAATCATGGATTTTTTGTGAAAAACAGTTGAAAGAAGTTGACGTATTTATATTGCGAAACTGGCAAGAGCGTTTGTTTTTTGAACGGTTGGAAAGAAAATCTCAATCTATATTTGATTTATTGGAACAAAGCAATCAAGATTGGGAAGGAGTTTTGTTCTGCTTGTTAGCTAAAAATTTTGGTTTAAACACAAACGGAGAAATCTTTTATAAAATCGCGCAATCTATTCCTTTTTCAATAATTAGAAAGGAAAGTTTTGAAGTCGAAAACCTGGAAGCTTTGATTTTTGGAGCTGCTGGATTATTGGATTCTGAAAAAGAAGACAACTATTTCAAGGATTTAAAATTTAGGTATTTCTATTTGTTGCATAAGTATCAAATAGAGAAAATTTGTATAGAACCAGTTCAGTTTTTCAAGCATCGTCCTGATAATTTCCCAACAATACGATTGTCACAATTAGCTAATTTATACCACAGTCAGCAGAACTTATTTTCGAAAATCAGCAGTTTAAATTCATTAAAAAGCACTTACGAATTGTTTCAAATTACTGCTTCTGAATATTGGCAAAACCATTATCAGTTTGATAAAGAAAGTCCGAAGAAAAATAAAACGCTCTCTAAATCTTTCATTGATTTAATTGTAGTAAACACCATAATTCCGATTCAATTTGCTTTTGCAAAAAGTCAAGGGAAAGAAATTTCGGAGGATTTAATCTGTTTGTTAAATGAAGTTGCTGCAGAGAAAAATGCCATTGTAGAAAAATTTACTTCTTTTGGAATACAATCAAAAAATGCTTTTGAAACACAATCTTTGTTGCAACTCAAGAATGAATATTGCAATAAAAGTAAGTGTTTAGAATGTGCTATAGGTACAGAATTAATGAAAAAATGTTGATTCGTTAATTCGGTTATTGGTTTATTCGAAAAATTTGTAATTTTGCTCATAATCCATGACTAAAATGAGAACAGTAATAAAACTCAAATATTTTTTTGAAAAACACGGTTTCCATGTGTCTTCACGTCTGGCAGATAAATTAGGGATGCGAGTAACAAGCGTGCGGTTGTTTTTTATCTATATATCGTTTGTTACGGCTGGATTGGGGTTTGGGGTGTATTTGACCTTGGCTTTTTGGATTCGTTTGAAGGATTTAATTCGGGCCAAACGAAGTTCGGTTTTTGATTTGTAAATAACTGTAAATGAAAAAAGGGATTATAAAGTATTTAAGCACTTTATAATCCCTTTTCTATTTATGATAAAATTCTATTTATCTGGATTGTTTAATTTACTGTTTTTCTTTCCATAGATAAAATAGATAACAACACCTAATGCCATCCATACTACAAGTCTCGCCCAGCTTTCATTTGGCAATGAATACATCAAGGCCAAACAGATTAGGATTCCTGCAATTGGTACAAATGGTACCCAAGGAGTACGGAAAGATCTTGGTGCATCTGGCATTTTTTTACGCATTACCAATACTCCAATACATACTAAAACAAAGGCTAATAATGTTCCAATACTTACCATGTGACCTAAATCACTTACTGGTACAAAACCTGCAAAAAGACTCACAAATACCATAAAGAAAATATTTGTTTTCCATGGTGTTCTGAATTTTGCGTGAATATCACTAAAGAAAGAAGGCAATAGACCATCTTTACTCATCGTGTAGAAAACACGACTTTGTCCCATTAACATTACAAGCATTACTGAAGTATAACCCGCTAAAATAGCTACGATTAATCCGGTTTGTAAAAATGTATATCCAGTTCTTGCAAATGCAGTTGCTGCTGGTTTAGCATCGCCTGCAAATTCATTGTAAGGAACAAGACCTGTCATTACATGTGCAAACAATACATATAAAATAGTACAAATAACAAGAGATCCTAAAATACCAATTGGCATCCCTTTTTGTGGATTTTTTGCTTCTTGAGCAGCTGTAGAAACAGCGTCAAAACCAATGAAAGCAAAGAATACAGTTCCAGCTCCTGCAGCAATTCCTGACCATCCAAACTCTCCAAAAACTCCTGTATTTTCAGGAATGTAAGGCGTGTAATTTGCAGTGTCAATAAAGCTCCAGCCTAAAACGATAAACATAATAACTACTATTACTTTTACTACAACAAGAAAGTTATTTATAGATGCAGATTCTTTAGTTCCTCTTATCAATAATAATGATAGCATTGAAACGATAAAAATAGCAGGAAGATTAATGATTCCTCCCTCTATAATAGTTCCGTCACTTAATTTTAATGTTTCCCAGGGAGAACATATTAAATCATGTGGAAGATGTATTCCGTATTTGTTTAATAATTCGAGTAAATAGCGAGACCAACTTACACCTACTGTAGCGGCTCCTAATGCGTATTCAAGAACTAAATCCCAACCGATAATCCAAGCCATAAATTCTCCCATAGTAGCATAAGAGTACGTGTAAGCACTACCTGCTACGGGTATCATTGATGCGAACTCAGCATAGCAAAGTCCAGCAAAAGCACATCCTACAGCGGCTAAAATAAATGAAAGTGTAACTGCTGGGCCGGCATGTTCTGCGGCAGCAATACCTGTTAATGAGAATAATCCTGCTCCAATAATTGCTCCAACTCCAAGTGCTACTAATGAACGTGAAGACAAAGTCCTTTTTAATCCTTTTTCGGATTCTGATGCTTCATTTAGCAGTACCGACAGTGGTTTAGTTTTCCAAATTGACATGGGTTATATGGTTTTGTTTGTTATTAAGCTCCAAATGTATAGTTTTTTATAAAAAATAAAAACAATAATTGAATTTTAAGTTCTAAAAAATTAATTTAATCGTTTTTATTAGGGTTTAATCTATGGGAAAACTTTTTTGGAGTGTGTTTAATAGATATGTTGCTTTGTTTTTGGCATCATAAATTTTACTTTTTTCGAATGTTTTTCTTTAGAAAGGGATACATCTTGATTTTAATTTATAAATTTAGGATTCTTATATAAATTTACTAACCCAGAATTGTCAAATGAGTTTTAAAACGATTCACACTTATTTTAAGTTCACACGGGATCAAAGGACGGGTGTGTTTTTGTTATTTGCAATCATTATTGTTTTACAGTTCATTTATTTTTTTGTTGACTTTAATGCAGTAATAAAAGAGTATCCTGAAAGACAAAAATGGCTTTCCCTTCAGTCTAAAGTTGACTCCATGAAAATAGATGATAATAGGAAGTCACCTAAAATATATCTTTTTAATCCTAATTTCATAACCGATTATAAGGGATATAAGTTAGGAATGTCAGTGGAGGAAATTGACCGCTTGTTCGTTTTTAGAAATGAAAATAAATACGTTAATTCACCTAAGGAGTTTCAAAACGTGACTAAAATTTCGGATTCATTGTTAAACGTGATAGCTCCTTATTTTAAATTTCCGGATTGGGTAAATAATAAGAAAGAATATAAAGAATTTAAAAAGTATCCAAATCAGGCTTTCGCCAAAAAAGAAAAAATTGCTTTAATCGACATCAATCAGGCATCCAAGGAGGATTTGATAAAAATTTACGGAATAGGTGAGGCAATTTCTTTGCGAATTTTGAAACAAAAAGAAAGTTTAGGCGGATTTGTTTCCATGGAACAAATGAAAGATGTTTGGGGATTATCGCCCGAAGTGATTGAGAATTTGAATACTCATTTTAAAGTTTCGGAACTTCCGAATTTTAAGAAAATAGAGATTAATAATGCTTCTTTAAAAGAGCTTTCCCAGTTTTATTATTTCAGATATGCTTTGGCAAAAGAAATTGTGACTTATAGAAGTATGCGGGGAAACATTAACAATATTGAGGATTTAACAAAAATTAAGGGATTTCCTGTTGATAAAGCAAATATAATTGGCTTATATTTGGACTTTTAATTTGAAGGACACCTTTCAGTTTATTAAAAATTAATAAAAAAATTAATTAATTATATGAATTCAATATATTTCACAGAAGAACATCAATTATTTAGAGCAAGTTTGCAAGATTTTTTACAAAAAGAAGTTGTGCCTCATATTGAAAAATGGGAGAAAACTGGTACAATTGAGCGTTTTATATGGAAAAAATTTGGAGAAATGGGCTTTTTCGGAATACGATATCCTGAGGCTTATGGCGGATTGAATTTAGATTTATTTTACACAGTTATTTTTTTAGAAGAACTTCAAAAAATAAAATCATCTGGTTTTGCAGCTGCTATGTGGGCGCATTCTTATTTAGCAATGACACATTTAAATGCGGAAGGCGATGAGCGAATTAAACAAGAATATTTGGCACCGAGTATTTCTGGTGATAAAATAGGAGCTTTGTGTATTACAGAACCTTTTGGTGGAAGTGATGTTGCAGGTATGCGTACTACAGCTATAAAAAAAGGAGATAAATATATTATTAATGGTTCTAAAACATTCATAACTAACGGTATTTATGGCGATTATTATGTAGTTGCTGCGAAAACAAGTCCAGAACTTGGAAACAAAGGAATAAGTATGTTTTTGATGGATAGTAACCTTAAAGGAATTTCCACTACAAAACTTGATAAATTAGGTTGGAGAGCTTCAGATACAGCAGAAATTGCATTTGATGATGTAGAAATTCCTGTAGAGAATTTAATGGGTGAAGAAGGAAAAGGATTTCCTTATATTATGCAACATTTTGCCTTAGAGCGTTTGATTATGGCTATAAATGCTCATGCAAGAGCTGAATATGCAATTGAGTATACAATCGAATACATGTCACAACGAGAAGCATTTGGGAGAACAATAGATAAGTTTCAGGCGTTAAGACATACATTAGTAGAGCACGCAACAGATGTTGAGCATTGTAAAGTGTTTAATTATGCTGCCGTAGCCCGATTAGACAAAGGAGAATATGTGGTTAAGGAGGCTACTATGGCCAAATTAAAATCTACAAAAGTGGCTGATGAAACAATTTATAGTTGCTTGCAAATGTTGGGAGGTTATGGCTACATGGAAGATTATCCATTAGCACGTTTATTTAGAGATAGTCGTTTGGGGCCAATAGGAGGTGGAACTTCAGAAATCCTTAAGGAGATTTTATCGAAAATGATAATTGACAAACAAAATTATAAGCCAGCTGTGAAATAATAACTTTTTAGAATATAGAGAATAGAATATTGAGCCAAGAAACAAGTAGTGTGACTTGGCTTTTTTTAGCTATTATAACAACTAAAAAACGTCTTTGTATTACAAATAATTCATTAGTCTAACAATCTAAAGATCGAATAGTCTAAAAATCTAATTAAAAAATAATTCGTAATTTATAACTCGTAACTCGTAATTAATACATACTTTTGCACACTTAAAGAAAGGGGGTGTCTATATTATGTTAATTATACCAATTAAAGACGGAGAAAATATCGATAGAGCGTTAAAACGTTACAAAAGAAAATTTGATAAAACAGGAACTGTTCGTCAACTAAGAGCACGTACTGCTTTTATTAAGCCTTCAGTTACCAATAGAATCAAAATTCAAAAAGCGGCTTATATCCAAAATATGAGAGATAACTTAGAGAGTTAGTCAATATCTATTAGAATAAATTACCGTTAGTCATTAAAAGTTTTATAACTTTGATGCTAACGGTTTTTTTATGGCTACTAATAAAGATGCATTTCGAGATTATCTACAGTTGGAGAAAAAATACTCTTCACATACCGTTACGGCGTATTGTAATGATATTACTTCTTTTGAATCATTCAATACTATTCATTTCGATCAAGAGAATCTAGAGCAAGTCAATTATAGTCAAATTAGAACTTGGATTGTCTCTCTTGTTGATAATGACATATCAAATGCCTCAGTTAATAGAAAAATGGCGTCCTTAAAAGCATTTTATAGGTTTTTGTTAAAAACAAAGCAAATAGAAGCGAGTCCGTTGTTAAAACACAAAGCCTTAAAGACTCCGAAGTTGTTGCAGATTCCTTTTTCTGAAAAGGAGGTTGCTGATGTTTTAGGTGTAATGCAAGGTGCGATAGGATTTGAGGAGATTAGAAATAAGCTCATAATTGATTTGCTTTACACTACAGGGATGAGGAGAGCGGAATTAATAAGTTTAAAAATAGCGAATGTTGATTTGTCCGGCAGTGCAATCAAAGTGTTGGGAAAGCGAAATAAAGAGCGTATACTTCCTGTTTTGCCAATAATAAAAGAACAGTTCACTTTGTACTTAGGAGGGCGAGAGGGTTTGTTATCTATTGTGGATCATGATTATTTATTTCTCACAAAAAAAGGGTTAAAATTAAATGATTCCTTTGTGTATCGATTAATAAATTCTTACTTTAGTACTGTCTCCGAAAAAGTAAAAAAGAGCCCCCATATATTGAGACATACTTTTGCAACGCATTTGTTAAATAATGGAGCGGATTTAAATTCAGTCAAAGAATTATTAGGGCATTCTAGTCTGGCGTCGACGCAAATATATACGCACAGTAGTTTGTCAGAACTGAAAAGTGTATATAAAGAGGCGCACCCACGGGGTCAGAAGTAATTTTGAGAAATGTTTAACTATTAAAAAAAATGATTATGAAGGTAAGTGTTCATGCAGTTAACTTTACTGTTGACAAAAAGCTAGTGGATTTTGTTCAAGAAAGAATGGACAAGTTGGAAAAGTATTATGACAAAGTAGTATCAGCGGATGTTTTTTTGAAAGTTGAAAAGACAAGTGACAAAGAAAATAAAATTGCCGAGGTAAAAATCAATGTTCCGGGAGATGATTTTTTGGTAAAAAAGCAATGCAAAACTTTTGAAGAAGCGGTTGAGCTTTCGGCGGAATCCTTACAGAGAATGTTGGTTAAAAGGAAAGAAAAAATAAGTTCTCACATTTAATATGATTTTTTTTTAAAAAATGTTTTGATTGAGAGATAAAATCTATACATTTGCAGTCCGTTAGAAATAGCGGACTTTTTTTATAGATATTGCCAGCGTAGCTCAGTTGGCTAGAGCAGCTGATTTGTAATCAGCAGGTCGTGGGTTCGAGTCCCTCCGCCGGCTCAAAGCTGTAAAGGTTTGATAATAGAAAAAGTAGGGGAGATACTCAAGCGGCCAACGAGGGCAGACTGTAAATCTGCTGTGTGAACTTCGCAGGTTCGAATCCTGCTCTCCCCACAAGGATGAATTTCAGATTGTAGATTTGAAAAGTCTAAAATTAGAAGTCTATCCTGATAGCTATCGGGACTAAAATCAAGGATTCTGCCGACTTAGCTCAGAGGTAGAGTGCTTCCTTGGTAAGGAAGAGGTCACGGGTTCAATTCCCGTAGTTGGCTCAAGATTAGTAAGAAATTGAAATAAATATATAAACTAGATTAAAAATTAAGTAAAATGGCAAAAGAAACCTTTAACCGTAACAAGCCCCACTTAAACATTGGTACAATTGGGCACGTGGATCACGGAAAAACTACATTAACTGCAGCAATCACAAAAGTGTTATCTGATGCAGGTTACTGTCAAGCAAAATCATTTGATCAAATTGATAATGCTCCTGAAGAAAAAGAAAGAGGTATTACAATTAATACATCTCACGTTGAGTACGAAACTGCTAACCGTCATTACGCACACGTTGACTGTCCAGGTCACGCGGATTACGTAAAAAACATGGTTACTGGTGCTGCTCAAATGGACGGTGCTATCCTTGTTGTAGCTGCTACAGACGGACCAATGCCACAAACTCGTGAGCATATCCTTTTAGGTCGCCAAGTAGGTATTCCTAGAATGGTAGTATTCATGAACAAAGTGGATATGGTTGATGATGAGGAATTATTGGAACTTGTTGAAATGGAAATTAGAGACTTATTGTCTTTCTATGAATATGATGGAGATAATTGTCCAGTTATTCAAGGGTCTGCTCTTGGAGGATTGAATAATGATCCAGCTTGGGTACCAAAAATTATTGAATTAATGGCTGCTTGTGATTCATGGATTGAAGAACCAATTCGTGATACTGCAAAACCATTTTTGATGCCAGTTGAAGATGTATTTACAATTACTGGTCGTGGAACTGTTGCTACAGGTCGTATCGAAACTGGTATTGCTAATACAGGAGATGCTGTTGAGATCATTGGTATGGGAGCTGAAAAATTGACTTCTACTATTACAGGAGTTGAAATGTTCCGTAAAATCCTTGATAGAGGTGAAGCAGGAGATAACGTAGGTTTATTGTTGCGTGGTGTTGATAAAGAATCTATCAAAAGAGGAATGGTTATCATTAAGCCAGGTTCAGTTAAGCCACACGCTACTTTCAAAGCAGAGGTTTATATCTTGAAAAAAGAAGAAGGTGGTCGTCACACACCATTCCATAATAACTACCGTCCACAGTTTTACGTACGTACAACTGACGTAACAGGAGTTATTACTTTACCAGAAGGTGTAGAGATGGTAATGCCAGGAGACAACTTAACTATCAATGTTGCTTTGTTAAGCCCAATCGCAATGAGCGTTGGTTTACGTTTCGCTATCCGTGAAGGTGGTAGAACAGTAGGTGCTGGTCAAGTAACTGAAATTGTAGGATAATCTACTAAAATAAATTCAAAAAATAGTGTCGTTTAACGATGACACTATTTTTTATTCTACGGGCGTAGTTCAAGGGTAGAATAGCGGTCTCCAAAACCGTTGATGGGGGTTCGAATCCCTCCGCCCGTGCAAAAAAATAAATCATAATGACAAAAGTTGTTAATTACATATCAGAAGCATTTGAGGAATTAAAGTCAAATGTTACTTGGCCAGCTTGGGCTGAGGTACAACGTCTAACGATTGTTGTTGCTGTTTTTTCAGTATTATTCGCTTTGGCAACTTGGGGAGTGGATGAAATTTTCGCAAAAGCTTTGGCTGGATTTTTTAACTGGATAAAAGCATAATTTTTTTTGTTATGGCAGATAATAATATTAAGAAGTGGTATGTCGTTAGAGCGGTAAGCGGACAAGAAAATAAAGTGAAAGCTTATATTGAAACCGAAATTGCGCGACTAGGAATGGGTGATTATGTTTCGCAAGTTTTAGTGCCTACTGAAAAAGTAGTGACAGTAAAAGAGGGAAAAAAAATAATCAAAGACAAAGTTTATTTTCCTGGTTATGTTATGATTGAAGCTAATCTTATTGGTGAGATACCTCATATTATTAAGTCTATAACAAGTGTTATTGGTTTTCTAGGTGAAATCAAAGGTGGAGAGCCTGTGCCATTGAGAATTTCAGAAGTAAACAGAATGTTAGGTAAGGTAGATGAGTTAGCTGTGAATACAGATACTCGTTCTATTCCTTTTAACATCGGTGAGACTATTAAGGTTGTTGATGGACCTTTTAATGGTTTTAACGGTACTGTTGAAAAAATTAATGAAGAAAAGCGTAAACTGGAAGTGATGGTTAAGATTTTCGGAAGAAAAACACCATTAGAATTGAGTTTTATGCAAGTTGAAAAAGTATAATTTTTTGTTACATCTATAATATCCATTACAATCGCTTCCAATGATTGTAGTGTTAAATTTTTTAAAAAATGGCTAAAGAAATTAGTAAGGTAGTTAAACTACAAGTTAAGGGAGGTGCTGCGAACCCGTCGCCACCGGTTGGACCTGCTTTAGGAGCTGCTGGGGTAAACATCATGGAGTTCTGTAAGCAATTTAATGCTAGAACTCAAGATAAACCCGGCAAAATATGCCCAGTACAAATTACTGTGTATAAAGACAAGTCTTTTGATTTTGTCGTAAAAACTCCTCCAGCTGCTGTCCAGTTATTGGAAGCTGCAAAGCTAAAGTCCGGATCTGGTGAACCAAATCGTAAAAAAGTAGCTAGCGTTACTTGGGATGTTATTAGAACAATCGCCGACGACAAAATGGTAGATCTAAATGCATTCACAATCGAATCTGCTATGAGCATGATTGCTGGAACAGCTAGATCTATGGGTATAACTGTATCAGGAGATTCTCCTTTTTAATTAAGAGAAAGACATGGCAAAATTGACAAAAAAGCAAAAAGAGGCTGCTTCAAAAATTGAAAAGAACAAACTATATTCTCTTAAAGATGCTGCGGCATTAATAAAAGTTTTAGCTTCTGCAAAATTTGATGAGTCTGTTGATATCGCAGTTCGATTGGGTGTAGATCCAAGAAAAGCGAATCAAATGGTAAGAGGTGTGGTAACATTACCTCATGGAACTGGTAAAGATGTTAAAGTATTAGCATTAGTTACTCCAGATAAAGAAGCGGAAGCTTTGGCAGCTGGTGCAGACTATGTTGGTCTTGATGATTACCTTCAAAAAATTAAAGACGGTTGGACAGATGTTGATGTTATCATCACTATGCCTGCTGTAATGGGTAAATTAGGTCCATTAGGTCGTATATTAGGACCTAGAGGTTTGATGCCAAACCCTAAAACAGGTACTGTAACTATGGATGTTGCTAAAGCTGTTGCAGAGGTTAAAGCTGGTAAAATTGACTTTAAAGTTGATAAAACTGGTATTGTACATGCAGGAATTGGTAAAGTTTCTTTTGGAGCTGAGCAAATTTATGACAATGCACACGAAATTATTCAAACATTAATCAAACTTAAACCAACTGCTGCTAAAGGTACCTATATTAAAGGGATTCACCTTACAAGCACTATGAGTCCTGCAATTGCATTGGACCCAAAAGCAGTATAATTGGTAGTTAATAATTTTTAGTATGACTAGAGAAGAAAAATCAATCGCGATTGAAGAATTAACTGCACAGTTAGCTGGTACAAATATCATTTATGTATCTGATATTTCTGGACTTAATGCAGAAACGACTTCAAGCTTGAGAAGAGCTTGTTTTAAAGCAGGTATAAAATTAGAGGTTGTAAAAAATACTTTGCTTGCAAAAGCAATGGAAGCTTCTGCTAATGATTATGGTGATTTACCATCTGTATTGACAGGTAACAGCGCTATATTTATTTCAGATGTTGCAAATGCACCTGGAAAAATAATTAAAGATTTCAGAAAAAAATCGGCTAAACCTGTATTAAAGGGAGCTTATATTAACTCTGAAATTTATATTGGAGATGATCAATTAGATGCATTAGCAACTATTAAATCTAAAGAAGAGCTTATCGGCGAAATCATTGGATTGCTTCAATCACCAGCTCAAAGAGTTATTTCTGCTCTTCAAAACCAATTCGCAAAAAGCGAAGAGGCTACAGAAGAAGTAGAAGCATAATAAAACCGACTTTAATAGTCTAAGTTTTATTTTAAAAAGCGCACAATAAATAAATTATATTTTTACAAATCATTTTAAAAAAGATAGAAAAAATGGCAGATTTGAAACAATTCGCAGAACAATTAGTTAACCTAACAGTAAAAGAAGTTAACGAATTAGCAACAATATTAAAAGATGAGTACGGAATCGAACCAGCTGCTGCAGCTGTAGTAGTTTCAGGTGGTGGAGAAGCTGCTGCTGAAGAAGCTCAAACTGAATTTACAGTTGTATTGAAAGAAGCTGGTTCTTCTAAATTAGCAGTTGTAAAATTAGTTAAAGAACTTACAGGTTTAGGTTTGAAAGAAGCTAAAGATGTAGTTGATAGCGCTCCAAGTAACGTTAAAGAAGGTGTAACTAAAGAAGAAGCTGAAGGGCTTAAAAAATCTTTAGAAGAAGCTGGAGCTGTTGTTGAGCTTAAATAGTTAAACTCAGTTTAAAGAATTAGGTTTAGGTCTTGGGTTTCCCAATGACCTAAACCATTTTTCGTATAACAAAAGTCTACCTTGTATAATTACATAATAGTCTTTGAAAACAAATTCATTTTACCCATTACGAGGAAAAAAAATTAACAGATAATAAGAAAGTAGTTATCTTAAATTGGTTTTTAAAGATGTAATGGTTGTAAAAGAAAAGTATAAATAGATCAATATTTGTACAAAAAAATTACTTTTTTAATCAAAATTTTGTCCATTGATGATAACAAATCAGACCGAAAGATTGAATTTTGCCTCTACAAAAAATATTCCTGATTATCCAGATTTTCTAGATGTTCAGGTTAAATCGTTTAAAGATTTTTTTCAATTAGAAACTAAATCTGACGAAAGAGGCGACGAAGGGCTTTACAATACCTTCATGGAAAACTTCCCAATTACTGATACAAGAAATAACTTTGTATTAGAATTTCTTGATTATTTTGTAGATCCACCACGTTATACAATTCAAGAATGTATAGAAAGAGGTCTTACCTATAGTGTGCCTTTAAAAGCAAGGTTAAAACTATATTGTACAGATCCAGAACATGAAGATTTTGAAACGATTGTTCAAGATGTTTATCTTGGTACAATTCCGTATATGACACCAAGCGGTACCTTTGTTATTAATGGTGCTGAGCGTGTAGTTGTTTCTCAATTACACAGATCTCCAGGTGTTTTCTTTGGTCAATCATTCCATGCAAATGGTACAAAATTATATTCTGCGAGAGTAATTCCTTTTAAAGGTTCTTGGATAGAATTTTCTACAGATATTAATAGTGTAATGTACGCTTATATCGACAGAAAGAAAAAATTACCAGTTACCACTCTTTTTAGAGCAATTGGTTTTGAAAGAGATAAAGATATTCTAGAAATTTTTGATCTTGCGGAAGAAATTAAGGTTTCTAAAACAGGTCTAAAAAAATATATCGGTAGAAAATTAGCTGCCCGTGTATTGAATACATGGCACGAAGATTTCGTAGATGAAGACACTGGTGAAGTAGTTTCTATCGAACGTAACGAAATAATCCTTGATAGAGATACTATTATCGACAAAGATAATGTGGAAGAAATCATTGATTCTAACGTTAAATCTATTTTGTTGCACAAAGAAGATGCTAATCAAGGCGATTATGCTATCATTCATAATACATTGCAAAAAGATCCAACTAACTCTGAAAAAGAGGCTGTTGAACATATCTACAGACAATTACGTAACGCTGAACCGCCTGATGAAGAAACGGCTCGTGGTATTATTGATAAATTGTTCTTTTCTGACCAACGTTACAACTTAGGTGAAGTAGGTCGTTATAGAATAAATAAAAAATTAGGTTTAGATACTCCAATGGAAAAGCAAGTCTTGACCAAAGAAGATATCATAACTATTGTGAAATATTTGATCGAATTGATCAACTCTAAAGCAGAGATTGATGATATTGATCACTTATCAAACCGTCGTGTTAGAACAGTTGGAGAACAATTGTCTCAACAATTTGGTGTTGGTTTAGCGCGTATGGCTAGAACTATCCGTGAGAGAATGAACGTTAGAGATAACGAGGTGTTTACACCAATAGATTTGATTAATGCTAAAACATTATCTTCTGTTATCAACTCTTTCTTTGGAACGAACCAGTTGTCTCAGTTTATGGATCAAACGAATCCACTTGCCGAGATTACGCACAAGAGAAGATTATCTGCACTAGGACCAGGTGGACTTTCGAGAGAGAGAGCAGGTTTTGAGGTACGTGATGTTCACTATACGCATTACGGACGTTTATGTCCAATTGAAACTCCAGAGGGACCAAACATTGGTTTGATATCTTCTCTTGGTGTTTATGCTAAAGTAAACGGAATGGGTTTCATTGAGACACCTTACCGTAAAGTAACTAACGGAACTGTAGATTTAGTTTCTACTCCGGTATACTTAAGCGCTGAAGAAGAAGAAGGAATGATGATTGCTCAGGCAAACATTCAAATGGATGCTACAGGAAAAATAACTGCCGAAGACGTAATTGCACGTCAAGAAGGTGATTTCCCGGTTATTGAACCAACGCGAGTTGATTATACGGATGTAGCTCCAAATCAAATTGCTTCTATCTCCGCTTCTTTGATTCCTTTCTTAGAACATGATGATGCGAATAGAGCCTTGATGGGATCTAACATGATGCGTCAGGCCGTACCATTAATTCGTCCTGAAGCTCCAATTGTTGGAACTGGTTTAGAGCGTCAAGTTGCTTCTGATTCCAGAGTATTGATTAATGCTGAAGGAGATGGAGTTATAGAATATGTAGATGCAAATATCATCACTATCAAATACGATCGTTCTGAGGAAGAAAGAATGGTGAGTTTTGAGCCAGATGAAAAAACATACAATCTAATTAAATTTAGAAAAACCAATCAAGGTACAAGTATCAACCTTAAACCTATCGTAAGAAAAGGGGATAGAGTGGTTCCTGGACAAGTATTATCTGAAGGGTATGCGACTCAAAATGGTGAATTAGCTTTAGGTCGTAACCTAAAAGTTGCATTTATGCCATGGAAAGGATACAACTTCGAGGATGCGATTGTAATTTCTGAAAAAGTAGTTCGTGACGATATTTTTACCTCTATTCACGTGGATGATTATTCATTAGAAGTTAGAGATACTAAATTAGGTAACGAAGAATTGACGAACGATATTCCAAACGTTTCTGAAGAAGCTACTAAAGATTTAGATGAAAATGGTATGATCAGAATTGGAGCCGAGGTTAAACCTGGCGACATTCTTATCGGAAAAATTACTCCAAAAGGAGAATCAGATCCTACTCCAGAAGAGAAATTGCTTCGTGCAATCTTCGGGGACAAAGCAGGTGATGTAAAAGATGCTTCATTGAAAGCGTCTCCTTCTTTACATGGTGTTGTCTTAGATAAAAAATTGTTCGCAAGAGCAGTAAAAGATAAACGTAAACGTACTCAGGACAAGGATGCTTTAGGAGCACTTGAAATGGAATTTGAAGTTAAATTTGTTGAATTAAAAGACAAATTAGTAGAGAAACTTTTCTTGATCGTAAACGGAAAAACTTCTCAAGGTGTAATGAATGATTTGGGAGAGGAAGTTTTGCCAAAAGGTAAAAAATACACTCAAAAAATGCTTTATGCTGTTGAAGATTTTGCTCACTTGAGTAAAGGTCAATGGGTTGCTGATGATGCAACTAATAAAATGGTTAATGATTTAATTCATAACTATAAAATTAAATTGAACGATTTACAAGGTGCATTACGTAGAGAGAAATTCACTATTACTGTTGGAGATGAATTGCCAGCAGGAATCTTGAAATTAGCGAAAGTATATATTGCCAAAAAACGTAAACTGAAAGTTGGGGATAAAATGGCGGGACGTCACGGTAACAAAGGTATTGTTGCTCGTATCGTTCGTCATGAAGACATGCCTTTCCTTGAAGACGGAACGCCAGTTGATATCGTGTTGAACCCACTTGGTGTACCTTCACGTATGAACATTGGTCAAATTTATGAAACGGTTCTTGGTTGGGCTGGACAAAACTTGGGTAGAAAATTTGCTACACCAATTTTTGACGGAGCAACTTTAGACCAAATCAATGAATTGACTGACGAAGCTGGAATACCACGTTTTGGACATACACATTTATATGATGGTGGTACAGGAGAACGTTTCCATCAAGCTGCAACAGTAGGAGTTATCTACATGTTGAAACTTGGACACATGGTTGACGATAAAATGCACGCACGTTCTATAGGTCCATACTCGTTGATTACACAACAACCACTTGGAGGTAAAGCTCAATTTGGAGGTCAGCGTTTTGGAGAGATGGAGGTTTGGGCACTTGAAGCGTATGGAGCATCAAGCACACTTAGAGAAATCTTGACTGTGAAGTCTGATGATGTTATCGGTAGAGCTAAAACTTACGAAGCAATCGTAAAAGGTGAATCTATGCCAGAACCAGGATTACCGGAATCATTCAATGTATTAATGCATGAATTGAAAGGTCTTGGACTTGACATTCGTTTAGAAGAATAAATAATAATTTGTCACTGGTAGAGACGTTCATTGTAACGTCTCTACTTTGGCATTTATAAAAGTTTTTAGGATTTATACCCGTAACCCGTTCCGATTTTTTATTTAAACCCAAAGGTTTTATAAATAGCACTTCAAAAATTTTATTTGAAGTTTAGAGAAGTAATTCGAGGTAATAGTTTAATGATTAAAGAAAATCATAAATCTACAATCAATTTTTAATTGCAAATAAATCAATAGTAAAAACTATGATGAATAATAGAAATAATAACAATAAAGATAAAAACCCTGTAAAAAGGTTTAATAAAATCTCCATAGGACTTGCTTCTCCTGAATCGATCTTGAAAGAATCAAGAGGTGAAGTATTGAAGCCAGAAACGATCAACTACAGAACGCACAAGCCAGAGCGTGATGGACTTTTCTGTGAACGTATTTTCGGACCAGTAAAAGATTTTGAATGTGCTTGTGGTAAGTATAAAAGAATACGTTACAAAGGGATCATCTGTGACCGTTGTGGTGTTGAAGTAACAGAAAAAAAAGTACGTAGAGACAGAGTAGGTCACATCAATCTTGTTGTGCCAATTGCTCATATCTGGTATTTCCGTTCTCTTCCAAACAAAATTGGTTATATCCTTGGTCTTCCATCTAAGAAATTAGATATGATCATTTACTACGAAAGATACGTAGTAATCCAAGCAGGTATTGCTAAAAATGCAGAAGGTGAATCGTTGCAAAGACTAGACTTTTTGACAGAAGAAGAATATTTAAATATTTTAGATACACTTCCTGCTGACAATCAGTATCTTGATGATTTTGATCCAAATAAATTTGTTGCCAAAATGGGAGCAGAGTGTATTATGGATTTATTGGCAAGAATAGATCTTGACGCATTGTCTTACCAATTGAGACACAATGCTAACAATGAAACGTCTAAACAACGTAAAACGGAAGCGTTAAAAAGATTGCAAGTTGTGGAATCTTTCCGTGAGTCTAACTTGAACCGTGAGAATCGTCCAGAATGGATGATTATGAAAGTGGTACCAGTTATTCCACCAGAATTACGTCCACTTGTGCCACTTGATGGAGGTCGTTTTGCAACTTCAGATTTAAATGATTTATACCGTCGTGTAATTATACGTAACAACCGTTTGAAAAGATTAATGGAGATTAAAGCTCCAGAAGTGATCTTAAGAAACGAAAAACGTATGTTGCAGGAATCTGTAGATTCACTTTTCGATAATACGCGTAAAGCTTCTGCAGTAAAAACTGAATCAAACAGACCATTAAAATCATTATCTGATTCCCTTAAAGGTAAACAAGGACGTTTCCGTCAAAATTTACTTGGAAAACGTGTGGATTATTCTGCTCGTTCGGTAATTGTTGTTGGACCAGAATTGAAATTATCTGAGTGTGGTATCCCAAAAGATATGGCAGCAGAATTATACAAACCTTTCGTTATCCGTAAATTGATAGAAAGAGGAATTGTAAAAACTGTAAAATCAGCTAAGAAAATAATAGATAAGAAAGAGCCTGTAGTTTGGGATATCCTTGAAAATGTAATCAAAGGTCACCCAATATTACTGAATCGTGCTCCTACTTTGCACAGATTAGGTATTCAAGCATTCCAACCAAAATTAATTGAAGGAAAAGCAATCCAGTTGCACCCTTTAGTTTGTACTGCATTTAATGCGGATTTTGATGGGGATCAAATGGCAGTTCACTTACCGTTAGGTCCAGAAGCTATTTTGGAAGCACAACTATTAATGTTGGGTTCACATAATATTCTGAATCCTGCAAATGGTGCGCCAATAACGGTACCTTCTCAGGATATGGTTTTGGGTCTATACTATATGACCAAAGAACGTTTGTCAACTCCTGAGCTTAAAATTTTAGGAGAAGGAATCACTTTTTATTCTGCTGAAGAAGTAAATATTGCTTTGAATGAAGGTAGATTAGAATTGAATGCTTCTGTGAAAATTAGAGCAAAACACTTTAATGAAGCAGGTGACTTGGTTTACCAAATCATAAAAACTACTGCGGGTCGTGTATTATTTAATGAAGTAGTACCGGAAGCAGCTGGATATATCAATGATGTATTGACTAAGAAAAACCTTAGAGATATTATTGGACACGTTTTAAGTTCTACTGATGTACCTACAACAGCGGCTTTCTTGGATAACATGAAAGACATGGGGTACAAATTTGCCTTCAAAGGTGGATTGTCATTCTCTCTTGGAGATATTAGAATTCCAGATCAAAAACCTAAATTAATTGCTGACGCCAGAGAACAAGTTCAAGGTATTTCTGCTAATTATAACATGGGTCTTATCACTAATAACGAACGTTACAACCAAGTTATTGATGTATGGACTTCAGCAAATGCACAGCTTACAGAGTTAGCAATGAAAAACATTAGAGAAGACCAACAAGGTTTCAACTCTGTGTATATGATGCTTGATTCTGGAGCAAGGGGTTCCAAAGAACAAATTCGTCAGTTAACTGGTATGCGTGGTTTGATGGCTAAGCCTAAAAAATCAACTGCTGGTGGTGGTGAGATTATTGAAAACCCGATTCTTTCTAACTTTAAAGAAGGTCTTTCTATCCTTGAGTACTTTATTTCTACTCACGGTGCGCGTAAAGGTCTTGCGGATACGGCATTGAAAACTGCCGATGCAGGATATTTAACAAGAAGATTGCATGATGTATCTCAAGATGTTATTGTTAACATCGAAGATTGTGGTACACTTAGAGGTGTTGAAGTTTCAGCATTGAAGAAAAATGAGGAAATTGTTGAATCATTAGGAGAAAGAATTTTAGGACGTGTTGTTTTACAAGACGTAATTAATCCTTTAAACAATGAAGTTTTAATTCAATCTGGACAACAAATCACTGAAGTTATAATGAAAGCAATTGACGCTTCTCCAATCGAGAAAGTGGAAGTGCGTTCACCATTAACTTGTGAAGCGTTAAAAGGTATTTGTGCAAAATGTTACGGTAGAAATTTAGCTACTGGTAAAATGACACAAAGAGGTGAAGCAGTTGGTGTTATTGCAGCACAATCTATTGGAGAGCCTGGTACACAGTTAACATTACGTACATTCCACGTTGGTGGGGTTGCGGGTGGTATTTCTGAAGAATCAAGCATCGTTACGAAATTTAATGGTAAACTTGAAATCGAAGATTTAAAAACGGTTAAAGGTGAAGATAGTGAAGGAAATGCAGTTGATATTGTTGTATCTCGTTCTACTGAATTGAAATTAATTGATGAAAGAACAGGTATCTTGTTAAGTACCAATAATATTCCTTACGGTTCAAGTATTTTCGTTAAAGACGGTCAATCTGTCGCTAAAGGAGATGTGATTTGTAAATGGGATCCATATAATGGGGTTATCGTTTCTGAATTTACCGGTAAAATTGCTTACGAAGATTTAGAGCAAGGTCAATCATTCATGGTTGAAATTGATGAGCAAACTGGTTTCCAAGAAAAAGTAATTTCTGAATCTAGAGCTAAAAAATTAATTCCAACTTTATTGGTTTACGGTAAAGAAGGGGAACTAATTCGTTCTTATAACTTACCAGTTGGAGCCCACTTGATGGTTGAAAACGGTGAGAAAATTAAAGCAGGTAAAGTATTGGTAAAAATCCCGCGTCGTTCTTCTAAATCAGGAGATATTACAGGAGGTTTACCTAGAATTACAGAGTTGTTAGAGGCTCGTAATCCTTCAAACCCAGCTGTTGTTTCTGAAATCGATGGTGTTGTTTCTTTTGGAAAAATCAAAAGAGGTAACCGTGAGATTGTTATCGAATCTAAATTTGGTGACGTTAGAAAATACTTGGTTAAATTATCAAGCCAAATTCTAGTTCAAGAAAATGACTTCGTAAGAGCAGGGGTGCCTTTATCTGATGGTGCAATTACTCCGGATGATATTTTAAGAATTCAAGGACCAGCAGCTGTTCAACAGTATTTGGTAAATGAAATTCAAGAAGTATACCGTTTACAAGGGGTAAAAATCAACGACAAACACTTTGAAGTAGTCATACGTCAAATGATGCGTAAAGTAAGAGTACAAGATCCAGGTGATACTTTATTCTTAGAAGATCAATTGATTCACACTAAAGACTTTATCGTTCAAAATGATAAATTATATGGTATGAAAGTAGTTGAAGATGCTGGAGATTCTAGTGCTTTAAAAGAAGGTCAAATTATTACGCCTCGTGAGTTGCGTGATGAAAACTCTCTTTTGAAACGTACAGATAAAAATCTTGTTGTAGCTCGTGATGTTGTTACTGCAACAGCAACACCAGTTTTACAAGGTATTACAAGAGCATCGCTTCAAACTAAATCGTTTATTTCTGCTGCATCTTTCCAAGAAACTACTAAAGTATTGAACGAAGCTGCTGTTGCAGGTAAAATCGATTACTTAGAAGGATTGAAAGAAAATGTAATTGTAGGACATAGAATCCCTGCCGGAACAGGTATGAGAGAATATGATCATACAATTGTAGGTTCAAAAGAAGATTATAACGATATGATGGCTAACAAAGAAGAATATATTTATTAAAATATGAGTAATTCTAATCAACAACAAGAGCAAATTAATATTGAGCTTGATGAAAAAATTGCCGAAGGAATTTATTCCAATTTGGCAATAATAAATCACTCTTCATCAGAGTTTGTTTTAGATTTTGTAAGCATCATGCCTGGTATTCCTAAAGCTAAGGTGAAATCAAGAATTGTCTTGACGCCACAACATGCTAAAAGATTGTTGAAAGCAATAGGAGAAAATATTCACCGTTTTGAAGTCGCTCATGGCGAAATAAAAGACACTGAACAAGCACCGATTCCGCTTAATTTTGGTCCTGCGGGACAAGCATAATATTCTTTAAAAAGGCTCCAGAAATGGAGCCTTTTTTTGTTTATAGATTAATACTTTCTTTTGTAGCCTCTTAATTGTCAGCTGCGCATTTTTGATTTTTAAGATGTATGTCAGAACTAGTTCTATATTCTTCTGTCAACGGTTCCCGAAATTTTGAATTTCTAAAAAAAAAATCAAGCGATACCTTTTATTTGATAAATTGACATTAAGAAACTATTAAATTCAGAGTATTGATAACAAGTTTGTGCTTTAAACGATTATTATTGTGCTTCATCGAAAATATTTTTTGCTGGTAATTAAATGATATACTTTCGTGCTCGAGATGGGGAAGCAAATCCTATCCATCATAAAAAAACGAATTGTTATGAAATATTTTTCTTTAAAAGCGGACACTAAAGGGATTTCTAATCTCTTGATAATATTCGTTTTTATGTTAATGTCAAACGTATCTGTATTTGGTCAATCTGCTCAAAAGCTAGTTGATGCTAATGCTGTAGAAGTTAACAGTAATGCAAAAAAAGAAAATGTTTCAGCAACTTCTTCAAATAGTATGAATTTCGTACTATGGTTTATGGGTACAAAACAAGGTCCAAACGGTACAATTTCTAAAGAAAGTACAAGCGCAAAAATACAGGTTATAACATCTGGTTCTGCTCCAAATCGTTTGTTGATTAAAGCTTTTTTAAAGAAAGCGGTAGATTCTGACAGTATGATTTCGTAAATGAAGATTTATTTTAAAAGGGATATAAAAAAAACGCTAATTTTTAAATTAGCGTTTTTTTTATGCAACGTTTTATGAGGACGTAATTTTACTCAAATTCTGAAGTAAAATATAATTTCACATTTGGATATTTATTCTGTGTCATTTGGATCGTAAAGTCAGAATCAGCTAAAAACACTAATTGTCCATATTTATCATGCGCCAAGAATTTTTGTTTGATTCTTCGGAATTCTTTAAATTCATCACTTTTCACATCATTTGGTTTTACCCAACATGCTTTGTGTACCGGAAAGTTTTCATACGTACATTTTGCGCCATATTCATGCTCTAAACGGTATTGGATAACCTCGTATTGAAGTGCGCCAACCGTTCCAATGATTTTTCTGTTGTTCATTTCCAGCGTAAATAATTGTGCTACACCTTCGTCCATTAACTGATCAATTCCTTTGTCCAATTGTTTGGATTTCATTGGATCAGCATTATTAATATATCTGAAATGCTCCGGAGAGAAACTTGGAATCCCTTTGAAACTCATGATTTCTCCTTCGGTCAAAGTATCTCCGATTTTAAAATTTCCGGTATCATGCAAGCCTACAATGTCACCTGGATAAGAGATGTCTACAATTTCTTTCTTTTCTGCAAAAAAGGCATTCGGACTCGAGAATTTTAAGTTTTTCTTCTGGCGAACGTGATAATACGGTTTGTTTCTTTCGAAAGTTCCAGAAACAATTTTTATAAAGGCCAGACGGTCTCTGTGTTTTGGATCCATATTGGCGTGGATTTTAAAAACAAATCCAGTCATTTTTTCTTCTTTGGGATCTACTAATCGTGTTTCAGAATCTTTTGGTCTTGGAGATGGAGCAATTTGGACAAAACAATCCAATAATTCTCGTACTCCAAAATTATTCAATGCCGAACCAAAAAATACAGGTTGCAATTTCCCATCTAAATAATCCTGACGATCAAATTTTGGATATACTTCGTCAATAAGTTCCAATTCTTCACGTAAACTGTCAGCAGGTTTTTGCCCAATAATTTTCTCTAATTCTGGATTTTGAACATCGGAAAAAGCGATTGTTTCTTCAATGTTTTTGCGGCTGTCACCACTAAACAAGTTGATATTTTGTTCCCATAAATTATAAATTCCTTGAAAATCATAACCCATTCCTATCGGGAAACTTAATGGAGTAACTGTTAAACCTAGTTTTTGTTCCACTTCATCCATCAAGTCAAAAGCATCTTTTCCTTCTCTGTCTAATTTATTGATAAACACGATAATTGGAATTTTTCGCATTCTACAAACAGCTACTAATTTTTCCGTTTGTTCCTCAACACCTTTGGCAACGTCAATTACAACAATAACGCTGTCAACAGCGGTTAAGGTTCTAAAAGTGTCCTCAGCAAAATCCTTGTGTCCGGGAGTATCGAGAATATTTATTTTTTTATCTTTATAATTGAATGCTAAAACCGAAGTAGAAACCGAAATTCCTCTCTGGCGTTCAATTTCCATAAAGTCACTGGTAGCACCTTTTTTAATTTTATTATTCTTTACAGCACCAGCTTCTTGAATCGCACCACCAAAAAGGAGGAGTTTCTCAGTAAGTGTTGTTTTTCCGGCATCAGGATGTGAAATAATCCCGAAAGTTCTTCTGCGTTGTATTTCTTCTAAAAAGCCCATATTTGTATAAATAGTTTGCAAAAGTACTATTTATAAATGCCAATTAAAAAAATTGTATACTCTAAATGGAGTAGGCGAGTTTTGAAGTTGTAATTCATGTGGTTTTAAACCAGTATTAAAATTACGAATATGTAACAGCTGATAAAAAGAAGGCTGCCCTTTCAGACAGCCTTTATGATATTTATGTGTTACATATTGATTGACCAAACAGAATATCCATTTGGTGGACATTGAATTTTAACCCATTTGTCACCTTGGGTTGTCGGAAGCCAAGTTGAATTTCCTGTGAAATCTTTGATTTGCGCATTTGCCCAATTCGTTTGAATCCATCTTTCTTGCCAAGTTGATGAGTTATTAATGTAAACCACTAAACCAGGATTTCCATTATAGCCATTTCTTCGTGCGATATATTCATCAGTATCGGTGTATAAAATAGATGTAGTTCCGGTTCCTTTATTGTTGTGAATCCAAATAAGGTTGTCCATTTTTGTTTTATTCAACCATTCTTCATAATCTCTATAAAAAATAGTTGGATATCCTTCGTGAGTTAAAATGTAAGCGTATGCTAGCTCTTTTTTCCAAATTTCATCAGTGTCATGATTGGAAACGAAAGTAACCGCTTTATAAGGATTTCTTTTCCACATCATATCATCATTCAAAAGATTTAAATTATTTCCATCAAATGCGTCGTTCATTTTATAATAACATGCAAAATCAAAAACAGAACTATTAGCATTATTAGCCCACCACTCTAAAGTATTTACGTTTGAATCCCAATATTCTCCAACAGAAAACCCACCCACATTAGCATTCCAGTCATTCACAACCCAAGGAGCAAAACCTTTCACGTAATCAAATCTCCAGCCATCAAACTTCATAGTGTTTTTATAATATTTACCTACTCCGTCTGCTCTTTTCCAAAGCCAGTCTTGTACATTTGGTACCACATGAGCTAAGTCAGGAAAACCTCCAAAAGCACTTTCGTCGTTATTTCCATATGAATTTTTATAAAAATCAGCACTTGTTCTAGGGAATTTGCCTGAAGCGACACCAGTAAAATTAGTATACGTTTGAGTTCCCGTAAAAGGATTGTTTTCTAATTGTCCGCCGCTATTATGATTTAATACCATATCAGCATATACTTGCATGTTTTCGGCGTGTACTTTTGTTATCAGACTTTCTAATTCTGTGCGGGAACCAAATCTTGTTTCCACAGTACCATTTTGATTGTAATTTCCAAAATCGAAATAATCAGTAGGGTCGTAACCCATAGAAAATGGTCCGTTTTGAGCTTTTGAAACTGGTGGGAGCCAAATGGAACCAATACCGGCATTTGACCAAGCGGTTATTTTCGTATTAATGGTATTCCACCACGTTCCACCCGCTGGGACATCCCAATAAAAAGCCTGCATCATAACGCCTCCTCCAGGATTTGCAGCATATCTTCCAGTTGTCGAATTAGTCGATTTTCCAGTACTGAAGGGATGTCCATCGTGATGTGTAACATTGATTACTTTGAATTGTGAAGCTGCAGCAGCTGAATCGGTTACCAGATCGTCATTCGAATTACAGGAATACATACCAACTAATAAAGCTGATAATAGATAAATTTTAAAATTTTGCTTTTTCATAAAAGGAATAAATTAGGTTAAATAATAGATTTTGGAATGACAATTGAAAAACAGAATGCAATATGAATTCTAGAAATTTAATTTTTATTTAGTTGTTTTATTTTAATTTGGAATAACCCCCCCCCCATTTTATTAAAAATCAAAAAATAAATTAAATAATTATTATAAATTTATTTTTATAGCTAATATTTTAATAAAAAATTACTTTTTTAGCTAATTTATACAAATTCTTACGTGATGAACATGAGAATTTTTTTAATCCCTAACGAAAACGTTGTAGTGTTTACAACTTTTCAAATAGTGCGCTAAAAATGAGAATTTTAAGCTCTTATTTCTTAGTTATTTTTTGTTTTAGGATATGATTTTTTTAATCAGAACTCGATTCGGAACAAATGAAACATTAGAAAAAAGAAAAGCAGATTTTGTAAAAAAATGGGATGTTTGAAAAAGGGAAGTAAAATAATGCTGTTGCAATTCAAGAATGTGCAATTAAGATTTTGATTTTTTGACTTCTAATGCTCAGTTTCTTTACGATTTAGGAGTTAAACATCACAATAAATAAATGCGTTTATAATTTTTTGTTAATAGTAGGTAGGAAACTTGTATTATGTAATTGAATTGTTATTTTTGTTCGTTTTAAATTTAAAGAATGGTAAGAAATTGTATTATAAATTCAATTCGCTTCTTGATTCTTAAAGTGTATATTTGCCAAAATTATTCTGGCCTTTATAAAATAGGTTTAAAGACAATTGAATAAAGATGTTTTACAATAAATACAAATTATAATAATGCCAATAAATAAAATACAAATGAGATCCATTAATAATAGAATTGCACTTATTTTTTTTGTTTTGCTTTTTTCCAGTGTTGTAGCAAGTGCTCAAGAAATTATTAAGGATAGTGTCATTACTCCGGTTAAGAAAATACAATCTACTGGGAAACAAAAGATTGACGGTGTTATTGCCACTGTAGGAGACTATATTATATTAGATTCAGATATTGACAAGTCGTATCTTGAAATTTCAGCAGGGGGAGGTTCTGTAAAAGACATCACAAGATGTCAAATGTTAGGGAAATTACTCGAAGATAAATTATATGCTCATCAAGCCATTCAAGATAGTATTGTAGTGACAGATGCTGAAGTTAAAGGCATGATGGAAGAGCGTTTGAACTATATGATAGAGCAAATAGGATCTTTGGACAAAGTGGTGAAGTACTATAAAAAAGATTCTGAGGAAGAATTTAGAACTTATTTCTCCGATATTTTGAAAGAGGGAAAGTTAAGTTCAGAAATGCAAAAGAAAATTGTTGATGCAGTAGAAATTACTCCTGAAGAAGTCCGTAACTATTTTAAAACAATACCTACTGCAGATCTTCCTTTTTTTGGTGTAGAATTAGAAGTAGCGCAAATTGTTGTTACTCCTAAAGTTTCGGCAGAGGATAAGCAAAAAGTTATTGACAGATTGAATGGCTTTAAAAAAGAAATAGAAGAAGGTTCTAGTTTTTCAACTAAAGCCGTTTTGTATTCTCAAGATCCGGGTTCAAGATCTAACGGAGGATTTTATAAAATGAATCGCAGAACACCATTTGTAAAAGAGTTTAAAGATGTTGCTTTTAGTTTAGCTGAAGGAGAAATTTCGGCTCCTTTTGAAACAGATTTTGGTTTTCATATCATTTATGTTGAAAAAATTAAAGGACAAGAAATAGAATTGCGTCATATATTATTGTCACCAACTGTTACAGAAGCAGCTCTGAATGAAGCGAAAGAAAAAATTACTTTGATTAAAAAAAGAATCACAGACAAAGAAATCACTTTTGCAGATGCGGCCAGAACATTATCTGATGAGAAAGAAACAAGAGCTAACGGTGGTGCTTTAATCAACCCAAAAACACAAGATACTCGTTTTGAGTTGACAAAAATGGATCCGGCTTTCTATAGCCAAGTTTCTAATTTGAAAGAAGGTGAAGTTTCTGCTCCGTTATTAGAACAAGGAGAAGAAGGAAAGAAGAAGTTCAAATTAATTACCGTGACGAATAGAATAGATGAGCATGCGGCAGATTATGCTAAAGATTACATCAAAATTAAAGATTTGGCTTTAAAAAGCAAACAAATTACTACTATTGGTAAATGGTTTGATGAGAAGATTAAAGAAACGTACATCAAAATCATTGGAGAATATAGAGATTGTAGTTTTACAAACAATTGGCTTAAAAAATAATATTTCTATTCCTTTACCAGGTTAGAATTAGGAATAAAAAATTTTCGATAAATAAATAAAAAGAGTTAGTTTTATGTTTTCATAACGCTAGCTCTTTTTAATTTTAAATACTTAATACATGTCAGACGTAGCAGCAATACATAACTTAGTTCAAAAAAGGAATGAGCTAAAAGCGGAGATAGCAAAAATCATTGTAGGTCAAAATGATGTAGTAGATCAAATTTTGCTTTGTATATTTTCTGGAGGTCATGCATTATTGGTCGGAGTCCCTGGGCTGGCAAAAACATTGATGGTAAATACACTTGCGCAAGCATTGGGGCTTGATTTTAAAAGAATTCAGTTTACCCCGGATTTGATGCCGTCAGATATACTTGGGAGTGAAATATTAGATGAAAATCGCCATTTCAAATTTATAAAAGGACCCATTTTTTCGAATATTATTCTGGCCGATGAGATCAACAGAACGCCACCAAAAACACAGGCAGCTTTGCTGGAAGCCATGCAGGAACGTTCCGTTACTATTGCTGGTGAAAATTATAAACTAGACTTGCCTTATTTTGTTTTGGCAACTCAAAATCCTATTGAGCAAGAAGGAACGTATCCTTTGCCGGAAGCGCAGTTAGACCGTTTTATGTTTGCTATAAAACTGGAATATCCTTCTTTTGAAGAAGAAGTTCAGGTAGTTAAAAGAACTACATCAGATATAAAAAACACTATAAATCCATTATTTACAGCACAAGAAATTATTGATTTCCAACAATTAATCCGCAGAATACCTGTCGCTGATAATGTAATTGAATATGCAGTAACATTGGTAAGCAAAACAAGACCGGACAATTCTTTGTCGAACGAGTTTGTGAAAAATTATCTGGATTGGGGAGCAGGACCGAGAGCCTCTCAAAATTTAATTTTGGCTGCCAAAGCGAACGCTGCTTTCAATGGGAAATTTTCTCCGGATATTGAAGATGTAAAAGCTGTGGCAATCGGAATTTTACGTCATAGAATCATCAAAAATTATAAAGCTGATGCCGAAGGAATTACGGAAGAAATGATTATTGCGAAATTAATTTAATTGAAAAAGGTAATTTAGAAAGGTTCTTTATTCAATTGCGAATAAAGAACCTTTTTGTTTTTAGGGATGAATTTCGACTTTGCTGGGAAAAAGATCTTATATTATTGATTGTTTAGTTTTTTGATAAAAATTCGTGTTTTTATTAATATAAAGCAATAAAAACGATTATTTTACAATAATAATTTTTCAAAAGACGACTTCTATTAAATTTTTTTTATTCTCATCTTTAATTGTTAAATTTGCTCCACAAAATAAACTAACACCTATTTATTATGGCTTTTGTTATTGAAATGATCAATGAAATCTGCCTTTAAAATTGAAAAATACTTCTATTATGAATACTTATAAGGATTACATTCAAGAAATTGAAGAACGAAAAGGCCAGGGACTTAACCCAAAGCCAATTGATGGTACTGAATTGCTAAGCGAAATCATTGCACAAATCAAAGATTTGAGTAACGAGTACAGAGAGGATTCTCTTAACTTCTTTATTTATAATGTTGTTCCAGGAACTACTCCTGCTGCTAATGTGAAAGCTAAGTTTTTAAAGGAAATCGTTTTAGGTCGATCAGTAGTTGCTGAAATTACGCCTGCTTTTGCTTTAGAGCTATTATCACATATGAAAGGTGGAACTTCTATAGAGGTATTACTTGATTTAGCTTTAGGTAATGATGTTGCTACTGCAAAAGATGCTGCGGAAGTTTTAAAGACACAAGTTTTTCTTTATGAAGCAGATACAGATCGTTTAGAAGCTGCTTTCAAAGATGATAATGAAATTGCTGCAGCAATTCTAGAGAGCTATGCAAAGGCTGAGTTCTTTACTAAATTACCAGAAATAGCAGAAGAAATTAAGGTAGTTACTTTTATTGCTGGTGAAGGAGATATTTCAACTGATTTACTTTCTCCAGGAAACCAAGCGCACTCAAGATCAGATCGTGAACTTCATGGTAAATGTTTAATTTCTTCTGAAGCACAAGCTGAAATCAAAGCATTAGCTGAAGCGAATCCTGATAAGAGCGTGATGTTAATCGCTGAAAAAGGAACTATGGGTGTGGGGTCTTCAAGAATGTCAGGTGTAAACAACGTGGCGCTTTGGAGTGGTAAACAAGCAAGTCCATATGTTCCATTTATTAATATTGCTCCAATCGTTGCAGGAACAAATGGTATTTCTCCAATTTTCCTAACAACTGTTGATGTTACTGGTGGTATTGGTCTTGACCTTAAAAACTGGACAAAAAAATTAGATGAAAATGGTAACGTTCTTCGTAATGAAAGCGGTGATCCTATTCTTGAGGAAGTTTATTCTGTTGCTACTGGTACTGTTCTTACAATCAACACAAAGACGAAGAAACTTTATAATGACGATAAGGAATTAATTGATATTTCTAAGGCATTCACACCTCAGAAAATTGAATTTATAAAAGCTGGTGGATCGTATGCTATTGTATTTGGAAAAAAACTTCAAACATTTGCATCAAAGACTCTTGGTATTGATATTGTACCTGTATATGCTCCGTCAAAAGAGGTTTCTGTTGAAGGACAAGGTCTTACAGCTGTAGAAAAAATATTTAATAAAAACGCAGTTGGTTCAACTCCGGGTAAGGTTTTACACGCTGGTTCAGATGTTCGTGTTACCGTAAATATTGTTGGTTCGCAAGATACAACTGGTTTGATGACTTCTCAGGAATTAGAGTCTATGGCTGCTACTGTGATTTCGCCAATCGTTGATGGTGCTTACCAATCAGGTTGTCACACTGCTTCTGTTTGGGATAATAAATCTAAAGCAAATATTCCAAGATTAATGAAATTCATGAACGACTTCGGCTTGATTACAGCTCGTGACCCGAAAGGCGTTTATCACTCAATGACTGATGTTATTCACAAAGTACTTAATGATATTACTGTAAACGAGTGGGCTATCATCATCGGTGGTGACTCTCATACAAGAATGTCTAAAGGAGTCGCTTTTGGTGCTGACTCAGGAACGGTTGCTCTTGCTCTTGCTACTGGTGAAGCTTCAATGCCAATTCCTGAATCTGTAAAGGTAACATTCAAAGGAGATATGAAAGGGTACATGGATTTCCGTGATGTAGTACATGCTACGCAATCTCAGATGCTTAAAACATTTGGTGGAGAGAATGTATTCCAAGGAAGAATTATTGAGGTTCACTTAGGAACTCTTAATGCGGATCAAGCCTTTACGTTTACGGACTGGACTGCAGAAATGAAAGCAAAAGCTTCGATATGTATTTCTGAGGATTATACCTTGATCGAATCACTAGAGATTGCGAAGGGTAGAATTCAGATCATGATTGATAAGGGAATGGATAACAAAAATCAAGTTCTTAAAGGACTGATTGCTATAGCTGATAAGCGAATAACTGAGATCAAAACAGGTGTGAAACCAGCTTTGACTCCGGACGCAGATGCTAAGTATTATGCTGAAGTTGTTGTTGATCTTGATGTGATTGCTGAACCAATGATTGCAGATCCAGATGTTAATAATGCTGATGTTTCTAAGCGATATACTCACGACACCATCAGACCGCTATCTTTCTATGGAGGTGTTAAAAAAGTAGATCTTGGATTTATCGGTTCTTGCATGGTTCATAAAGGAGATATGAAAATTTTAGCTCAAATGCTTAAGAATATAGATGCACAACAAGGCAAGGTGGAGTTCAAAGCACCACTAGTTGTGGCTCCTCCAACCTATAACATCGTGGATGAACTTAAGGCTGAAGGAGACTGGGAGATTTTACAAAAGTACTCTGGTTTTGAATTTGATGATAGCATACCTAAAGCAGTAGCGCGTACATCATATGAGAAAATGTTGTATTTAGAGCGTCCAGGATGTAACCTATGTATGGGTAATCAGGAAAAAGCAGCCAAAGGAGATACTGTAATGGCAACTTCTACACGTCTTTTCCAAGGAAGAGTTGTTGAGGATACTGAAGGTAAAAAAGGAGAGTCGTTGCTTTCTTCTACACCTGTTGTAGTTTTATCTACAATCTTAGGTAGAACTCCAACAATAGAGGAATATAAAACGGCAGTGAAAGGTATCAATCTAACTAAGTTTGCGCCTTCTCATAAGTTATTAGTTAAATAATTCACATAATTAGTTAATTATAATTTAAAAGCCTGAGTCTAATGACTCAGGCTTTTTTTATACTCTATTTTTTTGTATCTTGTATGTTTAAAATAGAATAGTAACAATTATATATAAATCTTATGGCTTTTGATATTGAAATGATTAAAAAAGTGTACGACAACATGACAACTCGTGTTGATAAAGCACGTGAGATAGTTGGTCGCCCACTTACTTTAACAGAGAAAATTTTGTACAATCACCTTTGGGACGGAACTCCATCTGTCGCTTTTACAAGAGGTGCTGATTATGTTGATTTTGCTCCGGATAGAGTTGCTTGTCAAGATGCAACGGCTCAAATGGCATTATTGCAATTTATGCATGCAGGTAAAAAGAAAGTGGCTGTTCCTACAACAGTACATTGTGATCACTTGATTCAAGCTAAAGTTGATGCTGCAACCGATTTGGCCAGAGCAAAAACACAAAGCAATGAAGTATTTGAATTTCTTTCTTCAGTATCAAATAAATACGGAATTGGTTTCTGGAAACCAGGAGCGGGAATTATTCATCAAGTAGTTCTTGAGAACTACGCATTCCCAGGTGGAATGATGATTGGTACTGATTCTCACACTGTAAATGCAGGGGGTTTGGGAATGGTAGCGATTGGTGTTGGTGGTGCTGATGCGGTTGATGTTATGTCAGGAATGGCTTGGGAATTGAAATTTCCTAAATTAATTGGAGTAAAATTGACTGGAAAACTTTCCGGTTGGACAGCTCCAAAAGATGTTATCCTTAAAGTTGCTGGTATTCTTACTGTAAAAGGAGGAACAGGTGCGATCGTTGAATATTTTGGTGAGGGTGCTACTTCTATGTCTTGTACAGGAAAAGGAACTATCTGTAATATGGGTGCCGAAATTGGCGCTACTACATCTACTTTTGGTTACGATGCTTCAATGGGACGTTATTTGCGTTCTACAAATAGAGCTGATGTTGCTGATGCAGCTGATAAAATTGCTCCTTATTTAACAGGTGATGCTGAAGTATATGCAAATCCAGAATTGTATTTTGACCAAGTGATCGAAATCAACTTAGACGAATTAGAGCCGCATTTAAATGGACCTTATACACCGGATTTAGCTACGCCAATTTCTAAAATGAAAGAAGAAGCAATCAAAAATAACTGGCCTTTAAAAATTGAAGTAGCTTTGATCGGCTCTTGTACAAACTCTTCGTACGAAGATATTGCTCGTGCAGCTTCTTTGGCTAAACAAGTTACCGATAAAAATTTAAAAATAAAATCTCAATTCACCATTACTCCAGGTTCTGAAGTAGTGCGTTATACAATAGAACGTGACGGATTTATCGATATTTTCGATAAAATGGGAGCAACTGTTTTTGCTAATGCTTGCGGACCATGTATCGGAATGTGGGACAGAGAAGGTGCTGAAAAAGAAGAACGCAATACAATCGTTCACTCTTTCAACCGTAACTTTTCAAAACGTGCCGACGGGAATCCAAATACTTTGGCTTTCGTAGGTTCGCCTGAATTGGTAACGGCACTTGCTATTGCTGGAGATTTAGGTTTCAATCCATTGACTGATACGTTAATCAATGAAAATGGTGAAGAAGTAAAATTAGACGCTCCAACAGGAAACGAATTGCCTCCAAAAGGTTTTGATGCTGAAGACCCAGGTTTTCAAGCGCCTGCCGAGGATGGTTCAGGTGTTCAAATCGCGGTTAGTGAAACTTCAGAAAGATTACAATTATTAGCTCCGTTCTTACCTTGGGATGGAAAAAACATCACAGGTGCTAAATTGCTTATCAAAGCTTTCGGAAAATGCACAACAGATCACATCTCTATGGCTGGACCATGGTTGCGTTTCCGTGGACATTTAGATAATATTTCTAATAATATGTTGATAGGTGCGATTAATGCATTCAACCAAAAATCAAATGCAGTTAAAAACCAGCTGACGGGTATTTATGATGCAGTTCCTGCTGTAGCGCGCGCTTACAAAGCTGCTGGTGTTCCTTCGATTGTTGTTGGAGACCATAACTACGGAGAAGGATCTTCTCGTGAACATGCAGCTATGGAACCTCGTTTCTTAGGTGTAAAAGCAGTACTGGTAAAATCATTTGCTCGTATCCACGAAACAAACCTTAAAAAACAAGGTCTTTTAGGATTGACATTTGCTACTGAAGCTGATTACGATAAAATCCAGGAAGATGATACTATCAACTTCATTGATTTAGTTGATTTTGCTCCAGGAAAACCATTAACTCTAGAATTCGTTCACGCAGATGGAACCAAAGATATCATCTTGGCAAACCATACGTACAACGAAGGACAAATTGGTTGGTTCGTTGCCGGTTCAGCATTAAACTTGATTGCTGCTGCTGGAAAAGCATAAGTAAATTATATAGTTTATATTCAAAACTCTCAAGGAAACTTGGGAGTTTTTTTATTCATTCCCAATTTATTTCAGGAGCTGTTTCCTGCTGACCGTTTCAAGCTTTTTCGCAGAATTGCTTTTTTCCAAGATAAAAAAGGAGCTTCTTTTAGTCGCTCTTTTTTCTTAGGAAAAATGGGCAATTCTGCTTCAAAAGGCTTTCCATTTTCATCAGGGCTACAAATCAGAAATTAGAATTTCAATTTCTATTTATTGATTTGGAACAATTTTTTTTTTGAAAAGCAAAAGAGCTTTAAGCCTAAAATAGAGGCAAAATTCAAAAAACAGGGCAAAATTTTATTTTTTGAACGTTAAAATTTAAAAAAAGACTATGTTTTTTGATTAAATCACTTATATTAGCCTTTTTGGAAAATTAAATTTTAAAAGAAGCTTTTTTGATTGTTTTTAAAATCAACCTTCTTTAGAATTTTTATTTTCAACGCAACAATACATTAGGATTGTAAGGCGTTACTGTTTCAGCTGCTTTTACAATTGAAATAAAAAATCAACTAGAATTTAAAATGAACACATTCTGAACCTCTTTTTTTTGAAAGAGACAAGGATTATTTTTACAATTTTTTAAATAAAAAAGTAAAAAAGCAAACCATAGCGAGATTTAATAATTATATCCCGAAATCGCTGTGTAGAATAAAAAAGGGGTAAGTAATTTGAAATAAATGAATATGAGTTTAAGATTAATTGTAACATTGTTTTTATTGAATAGTATCGTTCTTTTTTCTCAGGAAAATAACATGAAACACACCATAGTAAAAGGAGAAACAATTTCTAGTATTGCTGAAAAATATGATGTAAAACAAAGCGCTATTTTTAAACTAAATCCAAACGCAAAAAATCTTTTAAAACTCAATTCCATTTTATTAATTCCTGTAGCATCCTCAAAGAAAACAAATACTAAATCCAAGGTCGCAACAAATTCTTCCGCAAAAGAACACGAAGTACTTGCCAAAGAAACGCTTTACGGAATTGCAAAACAATACGGAATCTCTCTAAAAGAATTAAATGAGCTCAATCCAACATTAGAATCTACAGGACTGAAAATTGGCCAAAAAATTATAATTTCAGCGAACACATCTTCAACAGAAGTAGCTGTTGCTCCTCAAGCCAATAAGGTTTCTCAAAAACCTGAATTATTAGTTATCCCACAAATAATTGAAACTGAAAAATCCACTACGGAACAAACCACGGTTGAAGTGCTGTCAAAAGAATCAAAATATTCTATCGCAAGAAAATACGGAATTACGGTTAAAGAATTAGACAAAGCCAATCCAACTTTAGGAACCAAAGTACTTAGAGTAGGTCAAAAAATAACGATTCCAGGAAATGGAATACCAGTGACTGAAATAGCAATTATACCACAACAAAACAAAGAATTAACAAGCGAAGCAGTGGTAGTTATTGCTGAAACGGTTAAAGTTGTACCCAAAATAGAAGAAGTAGTTTCTCAGCCGAAAATAGATTTACCGAAATCAGAAGTTACAACTGTTTCTCAATCAAATGAAACAGTAAGCGCAACTTCAGAGAATATTGTTCGTGAAGTTTTGCCAAAAGAAACTAAATATGGTATCGCTAAACAATATGGAATTACGGTTCAGGAATTAGAAAAACAAAATCCAGAAATTAAAAACGGACTTCGTGTAGGAAATAAATTGAACATTCGGGCGAATAATGTACCACTAGAAAACAATGTTGTTGTTAGCGCTGATAGTAACAATACTACTATTGAAAACACTAAAATTGATTTTAACAATTCAATAAAACCTACTTTCAGTCATGATTTTCTTGATCAATTGATAGAACGTGCTTCAGAAAATATAGGAACCAGATACCGTACAGGAGGAACTTCAAAAGCAGGATTTGACTGTTCCGGTTTAATGTGTACTACCTTTGGGGCATTTGACATTAAGCTACCAAGAACATCAAGAGAGCAATCAGGTGTTGGAACTAAAATAAATACCGAAGAAGCTCAAAAAGGGGATTTAATTTTCTTTAAAACCAACGGTAGAAGCCAAATTAATCATGTAGGTATGGTTGTAGAAGTTTGTGAAGGAGAAATAAAATTTATTCACTCTTCAGTGAGTAATGGAGTTATAATTTCCTCAACAAAGGAAAAATATTATGAGAAAAATTTCTCCCAAATAAATAGAGTTTTGCAGTAATTGTAATTGGTGAAATTCAAAAATATAAGAACTAAAAAAGCGAAACTCCTCAGGCAACTGAGGAGTTTCGCTTTTTTAGTTTAGTGTTGTTCTGCACTATTTATTTCAATCCAATAGCCATCTGGATCCTGTATGTATATTTGTTTGATTCCATCTGCTCTAACGGTTATAGTATCGAGTTTTCCCGGCCAGTCAGAATAAGTAATGTGTAGTGCTTTAAGTACTTGAATCAGTGCCTCAAAATTAGCCGATTTAAACGCAAGATGTACCGCTTTGTTTATCGTAACAGGCCCTTTAATAGTGGAAACTAAGTGTAATTCTTTGCCATCACCCAATGAAACCCAACGGATGCCTTCCTTTCTTGTAAGATTGGTAATTTCAGAAAGTTTTAAAACGTTAGTGTAAAAATCAACTGAACGATCCAAGTCTTTTACTGAAAGTGCCATGTGATCCAACTTCAAAGCAAATAAGTTGGTCTTCTGGGCGCAAAGTGTTCCGGTGAATACAAATACAATTAGGAATGCGGTTATTTTTTTCATGAGTAATTTGATTTATATTTCACTAAAGTAGTATTTGTTGTTTTGTATTTATAATCAATTCTTACCAAGAATGTTATTTATTACCTTAATTGATTCCTCAGTTGTGCTAGTATTGGTATTTATAGCCACACTATTATTGTTGTAGGGTTCATATTTGTTTTGATTTGAGCGAGAAAATAAACCCACTGTAGGTGTTAATGAAGCACTGGCCAAATGCATAATTCCACTGTCAGCGCCAATGAAAATTTCAGTATTTGCAATTACAGACCCAATTTCTCGAATGTCTTTACTATAAAAAGTAGGTGCTTTAAATCCTATTTTTGAAATATTTTCAACTGGTAAAACTTCTATAATATTGTAGTCTTCATATTCTATTTTTAATCGGCCATAAAATTCTTCCCACCACGTTTCGGAATAGCATTTGTCATCAGTTGCATAGGTAAAAATAGAAATGGTTTTTTTGTCATCAGGAACTATTTTGTCTACTATTTTTTTGCCTTCAGCAAGTTCAGCAAGGCTTAACTTAAGGTCTAAGGATGGAACTGGATTCTCGTTTTCCTGAAATCCTAATTTGGTTAAAAAACTCCTAAATTCATATACCGGATATTTTGCAATATGATCATAATCTGTATGTTTTAGCTGAATTGTTTCGTCAGCCTCACCAAAAAATTTATATTTTGCATCCGCAAATTGTGCGGATAATCTCCCAGACGAAGAGTTTTTATCAACATTAATAACAATGTCATAGTGTTGTCTTTTAATTTTTATCCAAACTTGAAAATAAGCGATTAGATGTTTAAAGGGTTTTTTGGGAAGTTCAATGATGTAATCGATATTCGTATAATTTTTAAATACAATAGGTGTTAAACCACCTTTTACAAACAAATCAATTTTACACTCAGGAAAAGTAGTTATTACATCTTGAACCAGTGGCGTAATTAATAATAGGTTTCCCAATCTATGATTTGGTCTGGAAATTAAAACCCTTTTGATTTCAATTTTTTGAGTCAAATCTATATCTTGATTTTTTTGAGAACTGCCGATATTTTTAGTTAGGCTATGCGTTAAAATCCTTCGAAATACATTTACTTTTTTTAAGATACTCATGCTTTTAAAATATTATATAGTATTGAATTTATTTTTAATTATAAAATTGAAAAGGTCTGTTTTTATTCTTTTTCACAGAATATAGAATAACTAAGATGAACCAAAACGTATCAGCTAACAGGCAAATATACAATATAGAAGCTAATAATATTTGTAGCCCTTTATTATATACCTTAATTTTAAAGGTGGCTTAATCTTAAAGTGTTTTTCAAGGCTATATTAAAATCAGAAAGATTAAGATCAGGATATGCAAATAAAAATACCTTCTTTCTCGATTATCCAAATTTCAATATTTAAAGACTTCTAGTTTCTTTCAGTTAATTACTTTTGCTCCTAATTTAAGCTTTACATAATATAGAATTAGTGTAAATTAGGATTTGGAATCATAAAAAAGCACATCAATGCTAAACGGTGATAATATATTTTGCAATCTTTGAACTCTAAAAAATTAAACAGCATTATGAATAAGACGAAACTAACAATTAATCGCAACGGATCTATAAAAATAGAAGGCGATTTCGAAATAACAGACAGCGAAGGAAAAGTATACGGATTAGAGGGAAGAACTGCTTTGGGTCTTTGCCGTTGTGGATTATCAGTAAACAAACCTTTTTGTGACGGCTCACACCGCAATGGTTTTGAGCATGAATCAGCTGCATTTGATTTGCCACCAATGAAAACGAAGTAATATAATTTTCTGATTCGATTAAACAAGAAAAGCTAAATCTTTATGGATTTAGCTTTTTTTGTTTTTAGATCTTTTTCGTTGTGGATATTGAAAAAAATTTCCGCGCAATTATTCTAGTAATGATTGTAATCAGACTGATCGGAGCGGGTTTTATTAATTTACGTACTCCAATAGAAGAAATTTAGAAGTTTAAAGAGTGCAATTCCTGTAGCTACTCCAATTAACATCCAAAAAAATCTTTGTGATTTGTCTACTTTTACCAGTAACTCTTTTACCAATACTCCATTTTCTTTCAATTCAAGTTTGATTTCTTTTTTGTCGAATTGTTTGTATTTAGATTCCAATATTAAATCTCTTGCATGTAGTTTTATTTCATGCTTAATTCCAGAAAAAGAAAACTTTTTAGAAATTATTTTCCCATTCAATAAAACGCTTTCAATTCCAAAAGTAGAGTTCCAGAATTCTATTTCATTCGAGTCAATGTTAAATTCAGCGTATTTCATTTTCTTTTTGAGTTTTTTAAGACGCTAAGCGGGGTTGCTGTTGAAAGCGGGTTGAGTTCTCTCTGTCAAGATAAATAGAAATTGTTAAAGTAAAACGTTCTAAGTCTACAAATCAGCAATTTTATATTAGCGGCGATTAGGTTTACATTACTTTAATGATCAGATAAAGTAAGCACAATAATGATAGAAAAAGAGAGAATAGCGAAAGTGTAGTTTGTTTGTTGATTTTATTGCCATATTCATTTCTTTCATCAGTAGTCCAATCTTGCTCACCCGCAGCGAATCTATGTATTTCCATTTGCCTGTAATCAATATAAATCATGAAAACCATATTGATTATCGGAAAAATAATTGTCCATAGTTTTAGATGAGGCGCATTATTTGGAAATGTACCGAGTACTAAGAATGCACCAATTAATACATTATTGAAATTAAATATTTTGTCATGGATTCTATCAAAGGTATTTTGTATTTGGTCGAGTGAATTTTCGACTCTTCTATCAGATTTGTCTAAGAATTTATGAGTGTCGGACATCATTTCATTGGATTCTTCTCTAACATTAATTTTTGTAAGAGAGTTATTGATTTGTTCAAGTAATTTTATAGCGTCTTTATCCATGATAGTGTTTAGTATTACACACAAATTGTATAAACCCGAAACAAACTTTCGCAAAGCACGCCTAATCTAGTTGTATAAGCGAAGGTTTTTCTCGTTTTATATTCCTTCAAATATATTAAAATTTTCTTACAATTTTTAATGAAATAAATTTATGTCATTGGTATTACGGTTTGCGCGAGGGATGGAAGCGACATCCTTTATTTTCTTTCTTTAAGGAAATAAAGATACAGCGTACGGCCCGACCCGAAGTGGCGAGGAGGTACGAAGAAGCAATCTGCGAGGTCATGCACAAACTTACAATCTAGTTTCTTATCTCACTATTTACTTTTCACTTCTCACTTTTTTCATCCATTTTATGAAATTTCCAAAAAAAGTATATCTTTAGCCAACTAAAAACCAAAAACCCAATATATGGAAGACCAAAAACCAGAAGATTTTAAAAGAGAATTAGGATTACTCGACGGAACCATGCTTGTGGTGGGTTCTATGATAGGTTCCGGGATATTTATTGTGAGCTCTGATATGGTACGACAACTGGGTTCTGCCGGCTGGTTGATTGCCATGTGGGTGCTTACGGGAACAATTACGGTGATTGCCGCCGTGAGTTATGGCGAGTTGAGCGCGATGTTTCCTAAAGCGGGTGGTCAATATGTGTATATCAAGGAAGCTTACGGGAAACTGGTGGGTTTCTTGTACGGTTGGAGTTTCTTTGCCGTGATTCAAACCGGTACCATTGCTGCCGTGGGTGTGGCTTTTGCTAAATTTGCTGCTTATTTGTACGCGCCTTTAAGCGATAAAAATATTTTGTATGAGATTGGCGATTTCCAACTTAATGCTGCCCAGATTGTTTCTATTTTTACCATTATTTTGTTGAGTTACATCAACAGTCGCGGAGTAAAAAACTCTAAGATTTTACAAACGGTTCTTACCGTAATCAAAATTCTGTCGTTGGCAGGTTTGATTATTTTTGGTTTTATGGCTGCCAAAGCAGAGGTTTGGGACGCTAACTGGACCAATGCCTGGACGTCACAATCACTGAATGTGGAAACTGGTTCTTGGTTACCCATCAGTGGAACGGCTTTGATATCTGGAATTTCGGCTGCCTTAGTGGGTTCAATGTTCTCCAGTGTGGCTTGGGAAGGAGTAACTTTTATAGCTGGTGAAATTAAAAATCCAAAACGCAATGTGGGATTGAGTTTGTTCTTAGGAACCTTGATTGTGAGTGTGATTTATATTTTGGCTAATATTATGTACTTGGCCGTGGTGCCTTTGTATGATATAGCAACGGCAGAATCAGATCGTGTGGCTGTAGTGGCCTCGCAAAGTATTTTTGGATCGGTGGGAACATTGATTATTGCTGTGATGATTATGATTTCGACTTTTGCCTGTAACAACGGATTGATTATGGCGGGTGCCAGAGTCTATTATACGATGGCGCAAGATGGTGTTTTCTTCAAGAAAGCAGCTGAATTGAATAAAGCCAGTGTTCCTGCTTGGTCTATCTGGGCGCAGTGTATCTGGGCTTCGGCGTTGTGTTTGACAGGGAAATATGGTGATTTATTGGATTTTGTAGTCATCATCGTCTTGATATTTTATATCTTGACTATCTTAGGAATATTTATTCTTCGCAGGAAAATGCCAAATGCCGAAAGACCGTATAAAGCTTTTGGATATCCATTTTTGCCGGGGCTTTACCTTATTATCGCCAGTGCGATTTGTATTGCTTTACTGTATACGAAAACAAGTACAAGTGGTTGGGGTGTTTTGATTATGCTTATTGGTATACCAGTGTATTATTTGACTAAAACAAAGGAGTAGTTTTTTTAAGTTATGAATTGTGAGTTATGAATTATGAATTTGCGATGTATTACTTTCATGACTTTTAAAAAATCCGTGGAAATCGGATTGATCTGAGTCGTCTGCGTGCCAATTCGGTATAAAGACTCTTATAAAACTTAAATAAATAAAAAAAATCCGTCTCGTTTTCATAACGCGACGGATTTTCTATTTAATTCAGGTTGGGTTGCTGCTTTCTTCAATCTAAAACTAAAAACTAAAAAACTAAAAATTACAATCCGCAACCAACAACCTGTAATCTAAAGGCTAGTAATATGTAAAACGTCTTACTTTGGCAATGTATTTTGCTAATCGGATTACTTGGTGGCTGTATCCGTATTCGTTATCGTACCAAATATATAACACGATATTTTTTCCGTCGGCAGAAACGATTGTGGCGTTACTGTCATAAATTGCAGGAGCTGATGTTCCCACGATATCCGAAGAAACCAATTCGTTATTCAAAGAATATTTAATTTGCTCAACTAATTCGCCTTCCAATGCATATTTTTTCATGATGGCATTGATTTCTAAAAGCGATGTTTCTCTGGACACTTCAAGATTCAAGACTACCAATGAACCATTAGGAACTGGTACCCGAATCGCATTTGAGGTTAATTTTCCGGCAAGGCTCGGCAATGCTTTTGCAACTGCACTTCCGGCACCAGTTTCGGTAATCACCATATTCAAAGCAGCGGCTCTTCCACGACGGTATTTTTTGTGCATATTATCCACAAGATTCTGGTCGTTCGTATACGCATGGATCGTTTCTAAATGTCCTTTGACAACTCCTAATGTGTCTTCAACAGCTTTCAATATTGGCGTAATGGCATTCGTAGTACACGACGCAGCCGAAAAAATATTGATTTCGTCAGGATTGTATTCGTTTTGGTTTACGCCATGAACAATATTAGGAACTCCTTTTCCCGGAGCGGTAAGCAATACTTTATCCGCACCTTTGGAAACTAAATGTCGGCTTAACGCTTCGTGTGTCGTAAAAGCACCTGTGTTGTCAATTACCAATGCATTGTCGATTCCAAAAAGCGTGTAATCAATTTCTTCAGGTCCGTTGGCGGTAATGACGTGAACGGTAGTTCCGTTGATAATCAAAGCATTATTTTCAGGGTCAGCAGTTACCGAGCCTTGAAAATCGCCGTGAATAGAATCGTATCGTAATAATGAAGCTCTTTTTTCAAGTGAAGTGGCGTCATTTTTATCGCGTGTCACGATAGCGCGCAATCGCAATTGACTTCCTTTTCCGGTTTTTGACATTAATTCTCTGGCCAATAAGCGGCCAATTCGACCAAAACCATATAGTACAACATCTTTCGGTTGAATTTCCTCAGAGTCTTTTGCGTATTTTAATTTATCAATTACAAAATATTTGGCATCAGGATATTTTTCATCTTCCAAACGATATTCGTAAGTCAGTTTACCGATGTCGAGTTTAGAAGGTGGTAAATCCAATTCTAAAATAGCTCTGGCTATTTCTACAGAATCGAATACCGAAATAGGTTTGCTCACAAATTCTCCCGCATATTCATGTAGGTTGATGATGTCGCTTACATTTCTATCAATTAATTGATTTCTAAATAAGACCATTTCTATAGATTTATCATACCATAGATCGCTGATAATTTTAATCAATTCTACTCCTGCACGTCGCCTGTCGGCTTGAAAAGTAACTTCCTTTTCGTATAAAGTTGTGGTTGCCATGTTGAAAATTTAATGAAAATAAGTGATTGTATTTTTTACAAATTTTGCGCAAAAGTACCTATTTCAATCGATTTCGTAACACATTTCATGAATTATTTATAAAATAAAAAAGCCACCTTGTTTTTTCAAGATGGCTTTGGTTTTTTTTTTAACAGGATGCGTTAGAGAATCACGCGCATTACTTCTCCGTTTTTATTAATCATTTCGATGCGTACCGTTTGGTTTTCCTCTTTTTTACTTAAAAGTTTAGAAACCGTTTCCACATCCGTAGCTTTTACATTGTCAATACTCAAGATAATATTTCCTATTAACTCCTCTTCGTACTGTTTCAGGTTTTCGCTGGTAATTGATTTAATTCGTACACCGTAATCAATTTTAAATTTCTTCTTGTCAGCTGCCTCAATGTTTTCTAATTCGATGCCTTTAAATTCAGCATTGAAAAATTCATTTTTACTTAAGATTACAGGAACCGCTCTGGTTTTCCCATCTCTGATATAGGTAACCTGTACTTTGTCATTAGGTCTTTTCGTATTGATGTACTTGGAAAGATCAGCAAAAGTGGCCACATTTTGCTCATCTAATTTGATGATGACATCGCCTTTTCCAAGTCCTGATTTTTCGGCACCGGAATTTTTGGTTACTTTATTAATGTAGAATCCTTGCGTTTGCGTTATTCCTAATTCCTTGGAAGTAATACTGTTCAATTCGCCTCCTTCAACCCCAAGAATTCCACGTTGTACATTCCCAAACTCCATAAGATCTTCAATGATTTTTCGGGTAATATTCGAAGGAACCGCAAAGGAATAGCCTACGTAAGAACCCGTCATGGATGAAATCATCGTGTTGATTCCTATCAGTTCACCACGCGTATTGACTAAAGCACCACCACTGTTTCCAGGGTTTACCGCAGCATCTGTTTGTATGAAAGACTGGATTCCGCTGGAGTCTAAATCTCTGGCTTTCGCCGAAACAATTCCGGCGGTTACCGTAGAAGTTAAATTGTACGGATTTCCAACTGCCAAAACCCATTCGCCAATTTTCACCGAATCAGAATTGGCAAAAACAGTATAAGGTAATTTCTCCTCCGTGTCAATTTTCAATAAGGCAATATCCATTTTAGAATCAGTTCCAATGAGTTTTGCCACATATGATTTTTTGTTATTTAAGGTAATTTCAATTTCTGATGCGCCTTTAATCACGTGATTATTGGTCACAATATAACCGTCTTCAGAAATGATTACTCCAGAACCCGTTCCTACTTGTTCCTGGGATTGTCCTCCTTTATAACCATAAAAATATTCTAAAATGGGATTCGTAATAGTTCTGCGGGAAACGTTTTTTACGTGCACAACTGTATGGACAGTTTTTTCTGCAGCTTCAGTAAAATCAAGTACATCCGATGACAATCCTACTTTCTTTCCGTAAGAATAGGGTGCAGTTGTGACTCCTGAATTTTTATCATTAGAAAAATATCCATTGGTGTCAAATAATAATTTGTATGAACCTAGTGTTACTACTCCGCTCAACAGGGAAACCAAAAAAAGTGTTGAAAATTTTTTCATAATTAAATTCGTTTATTAAGATATTTACTCGTAAAAATAAAACTAATTTAGCTTCGTAAAATACAGTTTAACGCTCTTTAACAATGATTAACATTTCATTAATAGTTCGTACTTTTGTATAACTCAATTCAATTAAAATGCAACTAGAATTTTATAAATACCAAGGAACAGGAAATGATTTTGTCATAATTGATAATCGTTTGGATTTTTTTCCAAAGGAGAATACACAACTCATTGCGCATTTATGCGACAGACGTTTTGGAATAGGAGGCGACGGTCTTATTTTACTGGAAAATGACACGACTACAGATTTTAAAATGGTCTACTACAACTCTGATGGAAACCAAAGTTCCATGTGTGGCAACGGTGGAAGATGTTTAGTGGCTTTCGCCAAAAAGCTGAACGTAATCAAAAACAGTACTACTTTTATTGCGACAGATGGTTTGCATCACGCGACAATTGAGGAAGACGGATTGGTTGCGCTACAAATGATAGATGTTGCTGAGGTAAAAGTAAGTTCAGATCATGTGTTTCTAAATACGGGTTCGCCGCATCATGTGCAACTGGTAGATGATTTAGAAAATTACAATATAAAGGAAAACGGAGCAGCTATTCGATACGGAGATTTGTATGGAAAAGTAGGAAGCAACATCAATTTTGTAAAACAAATTAACGATACCACTTTTTCGTTAAGAACGTATGAAAGAGGGGTGGAAGACGAAACACTTTCTTGCGGAACAGGCGCGACAGCAGTTGCAATTGCGATGAACGTTTTAGGAAAAACAGATTCTTCTTCTATTGATTTGAATGTAGAAGGCGGAAAATTAGTCGTTTCTTTTGATAAAAATGAAGGGCAGTTTACCCATGTTTTTCTCAAAGGACCAGCGGAATTTGTATTTAAAGGAACGATTGAGATTTAAAAAATAATCACTCTGAAACTTGAGGAGTCGATTTGACAACTCAAGCCTTTAACCCCTAACCCCTAACCCCTAACCTATAACTTCTAACCCCCTAACTTCCAAAATGAAAACATTAAAAGGCGATAACATCTATATTCGTGCATTAGAACCCAATGATTTGGAGTTTGTATATGCCATAGAAAACGACCAGAGCATTTGGGAAGTCAGTAATACGCATACGCCTTACAGCCGGTTTTTAGTCAAACAGTATTTAGAAAATGCCCATCAGGATATTTATGAAGCCAAGCAATTGCGATTGGCTATTTGTCAAGATCAGGATTTTCCAGCCTTAGGTCTAATCGATTTATTTGATTTTGATCCAAAGAATAATAGGGCAGGAGTGGGTATCGTTATCCAAGACAACGAAAACCGAAAACAGAATATTGGTTCAGAAGCTTTGGGGTTATTAATCGAATATGCTTTTTGTAATCTTAATTTACATCAATTATATGCAAATATAGGAACCGAAAATGAAGCTAGTAAAGCTCTTTTTACTAAATTTGGATTCGAAATGATGGGTGTAAAAAAAGATTGGACCTTTGTGAACGGCGTTTATAAAGACGAAGCTATTTTTCAATTAATCAATACTAAATTTTAAAGTTTTTAGTTTTAAATCAGTACTATTTCAAAATCAAATAAATAGGAATAATGGTCGTGTCATGATTCCACAAAAAAAACAAATAATACCACCTATGAATATTAAGAAAATTATCACCATTGCTTCTGTTGTTTTAATATCAATATTAATGATTTATGGATTAATACTTTTGAAACAAATTTTTTCTGCCAACACAAAATTTGCGGATAAAGAAGTGTATGTCTACGTTCCAACCGATTCTAAATACGAAGATGTCAAGAAGATAATCGCACCGTACATAGAGAATATGGATCGTTTTGAAATGGTAGCAAATAAAAGAGGCTATTCTGATAATGTAATCCCGGGTCGTTTTCTATTCACAAAAGGGATGAACAGTTATGAATTGGTAAAAACCTTGAGACTTAATTCGCCTGTGAAATTGGCATTCAATAATCAGGAACGAGTGGAGAATTTGGCTGGACGTGTAGGTTCTCAAATAGAAGCCGACAGTTTATCATTATTAACTTCGTTCAAAGATTCTATTTTCCTGAAAGAAAACGGGTTCAATGAAGAAAATGTTTTGGTTATGTTTATTCCTAATACGTATGAGATTTATTGGAATACTACGGCTGAAAAGTTTCGCGATAAAATGATAAAAGAATACCGTAATTTTTGGAATAAAGAAAGAGTTGCCAAAGCTCAAAAACAAGGGTTAACTCCAATTGAAGCAACTATTCTGGCTTCAATCGTACACAAAGAATCCGTTAAAAAAGACGAGAGACCTAGAATTGCAGGCGTGTATTTGAATCGTTTAAGAGCGCAAATGCCATTGCAAGCTGATCCAACCGTTATTTTTGCGATGAAAAAGAAATCGAATGATTTTGACCAAGTCATCAAAAGGGTTTTTTACAATGATTTGACGATGAGTCATCCCTACAATACGTATATGAATGTAGGACTTCCTCCTGGGCCTATCGCCATGCCTGATATTACAGCATTAGAAGCTGTTTTAGATCCTGAGAAAAATAATTTCATTTACTTCTGTGCCAGTGTGGAGCGTTTTGGATACCACGAGTTTGCAGCTACATTAGAGGAACACAATAAAAACGCCAAAAAATATTCGGATTGGATCAACAGTCAAGGCGTAAAAAGGTAGTTTTGGGATTTAAAGTATTCCTTATATTTTTACTCTTAGTTGGATTTCAAAGTGGCCATTCACAAAATAAATCGGATAGTTTCTTTAAGCCATCCGATTCTTTACACCTAAAAAGGCAAAATACAGTTGTCATTTCCGAAGCAGTTTTGGCTACGGGAACTTTAATAGGTTTAAACCAAGTTTGGTACGCCGATTATCCCAAATCTGATTTTCATTTTATAAATGACAACTCAGACTGGCTTCAAATGGATAAAGCCGGTCATGTATTTTCGTCGTATCATTTGGGGCGATTTGGTGCCGAAATGCTGCAATGGAGTGGTGTCAATAAAAAAAATCAAATGCTGTACGGAGCGGGCTTAGGCTTTGCGTTTTTAACTGCAGTTGAGGTTTTAGATGGATATTCCTCTGAATGGGGCGCTTCATTAGGGGATGTTGTTGCTAATGCCTCCGGGACAGCTTTATATGTTTCACAAGAATTAATATGGAAGGAACAGCGTATTACACCTAAATTTTCTTTTCATACTACAAAATATGCCGGATACAGACCAGAGGTTTTAGGAAGTTCATTTACAGAGGAAATTCTAAAAGACTATAATGGACAAACGTATTGGCTTTCGGTCAATTTACATTCTTTTGCTAAAGGCTCAAAAATACCAAAATGGCTCAACTTGGCTTTGGGATATGGGGCCGACGGTATGATAACTGGAAATAAAGAAGATACTTCCCCCGTTTTAACGTCTAATCCACGAAGAGTCAGACAATTTTACTTGAGTTTAGATGTCGATTTGACAAAAATTAAGACGAAATCTCGTTTTTTAAAGACTGTTTTTTCCATTTTTAATACCGTTAAAATTCCTGCGCCGACAATCGAATTTGTGCGTTTTAACGATATAAAATACCACTTAATCTATTTTTAGAAAAGTTTAACTTGCTGATTATCAGTATAATTATTTTTATTGTATCTTTGCGCATAGAAATTTCTTAACGGGACAGCGTTTTGAAGAAAAACAATTTATGATAAAGAAGTGGTATTTTTACACTAGTCTGACTGTAATTACAGTTTTTTTAAGCTCAGGTTTTAAACCGTTTAACTTAGAAACCAGCCCTTGGTTTCTTATCAATGAAGAAGAGGGAACGCACTACTTATTTCCTTCTGAAAAGCAAGAAGATTACACCAATCTGAACATCCCTTTTACTGGAAATTTTTTCGTTGGCTTTAAAGAAGCAATCGGATACAGAGAATCTGAAAGTAAATATAAAAAAATCAATTCTTTAGGATATTTAGGCAAATACCAATTTGGTATTGAGACCTTAAAGTCTGTTGGAGTTCGCAATAGTTCTACTTTTTTAAATAGTCCTGAGTTACAGGAAAAAGCATTTATCGCACTTTTGGCTAAAAATAAATGGGAGCTGAAAAAGGAAATTGAAAAATACGAAGGAACAATACTCAACGGAATACATGTTACTGAATCTGGGATTTTAGCAGCTGCTCATCTTGGTGGTGCAGGATCAGTAAAAAAGTACTTTAAAAATAAGGGTAAACGTTATTTTAGAGATGCTTACGGAACTTCCATAAGAACTTATATGAAACTATTTGGCGGTTATGATACTTCGTCTATTGTTGCGGATAGCAATGCAAACGTAAAAAACATACAGATCTAATAGTCAAAAATAAAATAAAAAAGGCTGTCTGAATTATTTTTGGCAGCCTTTTTTTTATTCTAAATCGAATTATTTCGCTTTAAGAATTTCCCCATTGGGACGTACCACTAATTTCATGGTTTCTTTATCTTTTTTGATTTTAATGTTATATTGTTTTTTGATAATATCCCCTTCTTCCTGTGAATAAAGAAAAGTGTCATTTACAATTGACCAACCGGGATATGTTCTGTAAATAGAATAGATAACCTCACTGGGAAGCTTTACGTTTTTGAATTCTTCCACAACGCGTATTAATTTTCCGTTTTCATTATAAGTAGCGGTCAAAGAACCGTTTTTCACTTCCATTACGACAAGGTATTCTTCAAATCCTTCAGCATCTTTACCTAAATCATAGGCAATAAATTTTTCTTCTACGGTTCTTACTCTTTGGTCAGGATTATTATCAGGAATATAAACAGAAAAATCTGTTCCAACTCTCTTAATAACCACACCGGGTAGTTCTTCGATTTTAATTTTACCTTTTTCAGTTACTTGGGAATATGATGCTATAGTAACACTTAAAAAAAGTAAAATAATAAGAGATTTCATAATATTTAGTTTTAAATTAATAAATGAGTTTTTATAATTCCAATAAACAAATAAATCATTAAGGCATATTGTTTTACTTCCCCTTTTCTTTAGATTTAACTATCTATATATCAATGTTTTAAAATTTATATTTTTTAAAAAAAATAAATATGCTTATGTAAATTTAGCTTTTTAATTTAGTTTTTAGCGTTAATTTATACCATAAGTTATGTTAATAAAATTAGTTAAATTGCCTCTTTTTTAATAGGAATAGTATATTTTTAATCTGTAAAATAAAACAAAAAAGCACCAATCTTTTGATTAGTGCTTTAGATAGAATTGACAATTATAGTGTCCTTTTTTATTCGAAACTGTCTATTAAAATTTCTAATATTTTAATGGCAGCTTCGCTGATTTTTGTTCCAGGCCCAAATACGGCAACTGCACCGGCATCAAACAAAAATTGGTAATCTTGCGCAGGAATTACTCCGCCCACAACCACCATTATATCTTCTCGACCGTATTTTTTTAGCTCTTCGATTACTTGCGGCACAAGGGTTTTGTGCCCTGCCGCGAGTGATGAAACGCCCAGAATGTGAACGTCGTTTTCTACCGCTTGTTTCGCAGCTTCAGCCGGTGTTTGAAAAAGTGGACCTATGTCAACATCAAAACCTACATCTGCATAACCTGTAGCCACAACTTTAGCACCACGATCGTGCCCGTCTTGCCCCATTTTGGCAATCATTATTCGAGGGCGACGTCCTTCTTTTTCAGCAAATTCATCTGCTAACTGTTTTGCTTTTTCAAAACTTTTGTCGTCTTTTATTTCTTTACTATACACACCGCTAAAGGATTTAATTTGTGCTTTGTATCTTCCAAAAACCGCTTCCAGTGCATCACTGATTTCTCCTAATGTTGTTCGGTTTCTAGCCGCTTCTACGGCAATTTCCAGTAAATTACCTTCTCCTGTTTGAGCACAAAGGGTTAGTTTTTTTAGTGAATTTTGGACTTTTTCTGTATCTCTGGTTGCTTTAATTCTATCCAATTGTTCCAATTGTTGCTTGCGAACCATTTGGTTGTCTACATCCAGTATCTGTAAAGGATCTTCTTTTTCTAATCGGTATTGATTTACGCCCACAATAATATCCTGACCGCTGTCTATTCTCGCTTGTTTTCTGGCCGCCGCTTCCTCTATTCTAAGTTTTGGAATTCCAGATTCAATGGCTTTGGTCATTCCGCCCAGTTCTTCGACTTCTTCAATAAGTTTCCAAGCATTTTCGGCTATTTCATTCGTCAAGCTTTCTACATAATAACTGCCGGCCCAGGGATCAACGGTTTTTGTGATTTTAGTTTCTTCTTGTAAATATAGCTGTGTGTTTCTGGCAATTCTTGCAGAGAAATCTGTTGGTAAAGCTATAGCTTCATCCAAAGCATTGGTGTGTAAGGATTGTGTTCCTCCAAAAGCAGCTGCGGCAGCTTCAATACAGGTTCGAGCTACATTGTTAAAAGGATCTTGCTCCGTTAAGCTCCAACCCGAAGTTTGACAATGGGTTCGCAAGGCTAATGATTTATCGTCTTTTGGTTCAAATTGTTTTACCAGTTTTGCCCATATCATTCTTCCCGCACGCATTTTGGCAATTTCCATAAAATGGTTCATTCCAATCGCCCAGAAAAATGATAATCGTGGAGCAAACTCATCAATTTTCATTCCGGTCGCTAATCCAGTTCTAATGTATTCCAATCCATCAGCTAGTGTGTAAGCCAATTCGATATCAGCAGTGGCTCCCGCTTCCTGCATGTGATAACCAGAAATGGAAATAGAATTGAATTTCGGCATTTTTTTGCTGGTAAATTCAAAAATATCAGCGATTATTTTCATTGAAGGAGTTGGAGGATAAATATACGTGTTGCGCACCATGAACTCTTTCAGAATATCATTTTGTATCGTACCGGAAAGTAATTCGGGTTTTACACCTTGTTCTTCAGCAGCGACAATGTAGAAAGCCATAATAGGCAAAACAGCACCATTCATCGTCATGGAAACTGACATTTCATCCAACGGAATTTGGTCGAATAATACTTTCATATCTTCGACGGAGTCAATCGCAACTCCCGCTTTTCCTACATCGCCTACTACACGTTCATGATCAGAGTCATAACCGCGATGTGTAGGTAAATCAAAAGCTATGGAAAGTCCTTTTTGACCCGCAGCCAGATTTCTTCTGTAAAAAGCATTGCTTTCTTCAGCAGTTGAAAATCCTGCATATTGGCGAACGGTCCAAGGTCGGCGAACGTACATCGTAGCGTAAGGTCCGCGTAAATTTGGTGCAAAACCGGCGCCAAAATCAAGATGAGCAAGATTCTCAATGTCTTGTTCCGAGTACGTTGGTTTTAGTTCGATTCCTTCTGCTGTTAGAAATGAAGCAGCCAAAGAATTTTCATTCTCCACTTTTAACGGCGTATTTTCTAATTTTATATGTTGTAAATCTTTTCTTTTCATTTATTTTAGCACAAAGATTATAGTTTTTTGAAATTTTTAATTCCTTTCAATCCATATTTCAGCATTTCTTGAAGTATGAAAAATAGCTTTAATTACAATTATGTTATCGTAACTATTGAAATGAATTAAGTATGGAAAATTTTCAATTAAAGCCACTCTAGAATTGTCATATCTTATTTGAAACAGTAGCGGATTTAACTTAATTATTTTTAAACTTTCTCTAAAAGACTTGGTGAACCTTTCTCCTAGTTTAGGCTGAATGCTTTTGTACCAATCCAAAGTTGTTTTGAAATCAAGTTTAGCTTCCTCTACAATTACAATTTTATATTTCACCGTCAATTTCTTTTAGAAAATCATCAATGTCTTGAGCTGAAGAAGGATTTTTAAGATATTTCTCCGTTCTTTCTCTAACTTGGTCTATTTGCCATTGAGGGATTTCCACATTATTCGATTTAGGAAGAATAATCACTTCTACTTCATCAGCATTAAAATCATCGGGCAGTGTGATATTTATTTTGTGATTTCTCACCTTAACGATTTGTCTTATGGCTTCCATTATTTTGTTTTTTTAGTAAAGTAAATATACTCTTTTGCAATGGTATTAAATCAAATAACAAAATCTGACTGACTATTCAAGATCCAATCGCTCTTGTTCTATTTTTTCTGCCAATCGTTTTTCGATTATGGGTGTAATCAATGTTTTTCTTGGTTTGACTTTTACAAAAGGGAACAGCTCTAAATCATGTTTCATGGTATCCTGTTTGTTGGGATGTTTGTTTGTTCCCAATAAAATTTCTTTACCGTTGTCAAATAATGCTTGAGCCGTATCTGCACTTTCCTGAATTTTTCTTTTGATGATTCCATCGTTAAGTTGTTTCAAGAAACCGCCATTTGCCTCAATATCTTTGAATAAAGCCAATGATTTTTCAGCTAATTGATTGGTAAGATTTTCGATATAATAACTGCCGTCAGCTGGATTATTAACTTTGTCAAAATAACTTTCATTTTTGAGAATCAACAATTGATTTCTCGCGATTCGGTCTCCAAATTCATTGTCTTTGTGGTACAACGCATCGTAAGGTAAGTTTGCAATAGCATCTGCTCCGCCAATAATAGCACTCATACACTCGGTAGTGGTTCGCAACATATTTACGTTAAAATCGTATAATGTTTTGTTTCGTTTTGTAGGCGAAACGATGATGTTGCAATCTAAGTTGTGGTTGTATTCTTTGGCAATCACATTAAAAAGTAATCGTAAGGCACGCAGTTTTGCAATTTCAAAAAAGTAATTTGTCCCAACGGCAACTTCAAAAACAATGGGTTTATTTATAGCTTCAATTCTATTGAAATATTCATTGGCATGTCCTAAACTATAGGCAATTTGCTGCACCATGTTGGCTCCGGCATTTTGATACAATGACGCATTGATGCTTATTAACGATACAGATGTTGTTGCTGCAGAAAGTAAATTCAGGGTGTCAAAATTGCTTTTTTCTTTGGTTGTAAACCAGTTTCCATCTTTGGCTAATTGCCCGATTGGATCCAGATTACAGAAAATAGTAGTATTGTTTTTCTTTGCAAAAGCATCAATTTTTTTGACGAAATCGATTGAGATAAAATCCAAATGAAAGTAAACGGTAACTTTTTCTAAAGGTAATTTCTCCAATAGATTGGTAACATCGATAGACTCGTTTTCTATTGTAAAACGAAGACTATCAGCACCACGACTCAAGGAATCTAATGCTCTTTCGATTGATTTTTCAATATCGTAAACAAATACGTTTTGGCAAATTCTGAAATTTGTCGCTTTTGTAGTTACCGAAAAAACTTTTGAGAACTCATCTTTGTGATAAAAAGGTTTCACTTGGATGTCTTCGGGAGAATTCCAAACTAAGGTTTCATTATAATCAGCTCCATTGAGTTCAAACTGAATTTTTTGTTTCCATTGTTTGGAAGAAATGGGATTGAAATCATCGAAAAGATTTGTTGTCATTTTGTTTATGGTTTTTCTAATCCCAGCCTTCTCCGTCCCGAAGTTTCGGGGGAGAGTGAGCTGAACTTTGTGTTTTATTTTTCAATCGTGTCGCCTTCGAATTCAATGATATAAATATCTTCACTATCTTTTTTCATATAGTATTTCTCTCGGGCGTATTTTTCTATCTGTTCTGAGTTTTTTAACTGCTTGATATTCTCTTGGTCTTTTTTTATTTCTTCCTTATAATAATTTGCATTGTCTTCCAATTCGTTGATTTGTTTGTCTAGAACACGATGTCCGAAATAGGAATAGTTATCCAGAAAAATCATCCAGGCAGCAAAAAATAACAAGACCCAGACATATTTGTTACTTAAAAATTTAAACCAAGGTTTGTCTTTATACGGATTTGTCATTTTTTATTTTTTTTAGCCCCGATTACAGTGAAAATCCTTTTAGTAGGTGATGATGACGAAGGAAGATTCACCTACTAAAAGATTGAAACGGAAAGCGGGAAATAGCTCTTAATAATTATTACACTAAAATTACACTAAATTATAGAATTTTTTGATTTATTACCGCACGAACTACATCAATGGCGACCGTATTGTATTTGTCGTTTGGTATGATGATGTCTGCAAATGCTTTAGTTGGTTCTATAAACTGTTCGTGCATTGGCTTTAATGTTGTTTGGTATCTGTTGATTACTTCATGCATATCTCGGCCACGTTCAGCGATATCGCGTTTCATACGACGGATTAATCGTTCGTCAGAATCAGCATGGACATAAATTTTCACATCGAATAATTCTCTTAATTCTGGGTTTGCCAAAATTAAAATTCCTTCTACAATCATTACTTTTCTAGGATGTGTGAAAACCGTATCGTCCGTTCTATTGTGCGTTACAAACGAATAAACGGGTTGATGAATGTTGTTTCCTTCTTTTAAATCTTTAAGGTGAGTTACCAATAATTCGAAATCAATGGCACGCGGATGATCAAAATTAATTAATGCTCTTTCATCAAATGACAGTCCGTGATTTTCTTTATAATACGAGTCTTGCGAAATAATTCCTACTTCGGTTTCTGGTAATTCATTCATAATTTGATGTACAACGGTTGTTTTTCCGCTTCCTGTACCACCTGCAATTCCTATAATGAGCATAATTTTTTTGTTATGTATTTTATCCCGACAAAAATAGGAATTTAATTGGGAGTGGATTTTGTTTTTTGAGGAAATCTTGCTAATTTAATATATTTATGGGTCGTTATTAATTGACATTTTTTTCTATCTTTAGTTTCTAAAACAGACTGCTTTGTATTCACAAATCAATAAAAACATAAGCCGCTATGTCGCTCTTGATCCTGAAGAATTAGAAATTTTCAATTCTTTATTGGAATATAAATCTGTTCCTAAGAAAACGATTTTACTTCATGAAGGCGAGATGTGCAATTTTGAAGCTTTTGTTATCAAAGGTTGTGTCCGGAAATATTATATTGATGCCAATGGTTTTGAAGTCATTCTACAATTTGCCATCGAAAATGCTTGGGTGAGCGATATTTCTTTTAGTATTTATGAAGATAAACCGAGTCGGGTATATATTGAAACATTGGAAGATTGTGAGTTCTTTATGTTTAGTCCAGACACTAAAGAAGAGTTATTCGCTAAAGCACCGAAGTTTGAAAGAGCTTTCAGGATATTAATGCAACGCAATCTTGCTGTTACTCAAGAACGCTTATTCAATACTATTTCTAAAACTGCTACCGAGAAATATTTAGAGTTTCTCGAACATTATCCCACACTTTCACAGCGCGTTGCCCAGCATTACATTGCTTCTTATTTGGGTATTTCGGCTGAGTTTTTAAGTAAAATAAGGACTAAAATGGCTAAACTATAAATTCTTGTTATTTTTCATTTCTTGTCCTAGTTCAATGCATGCGCTTTTTTTTTGACGCAACTTTGCATCATATTATTAATGAACAGAACAATGGAGAATACAAATAAAATATTAGAAGGTGTAATTACCAATTCAGTTTTGCATAAAGCAAATACTCGCGGTCATGCCAATCACGGTTGGTTAGAATCGTATCATACTTTTAGTTTTGCGAATTATCAAAATCCAGAGCGTATGAATTTTGGCGTGCTGCGCGTTTTGAATGATGACAGAGTCAATCAAGGAATGGGTTTTGGGGAACATCCGCATGACAATATGGAAATTATTTCTATTCCGCTGGATGGTGATTTAGAACATCAAGACAGTATGGGAAATTCTACCGTAATCAAAGAAGGTGATATTCAAGCCATGAGTGCCGGTACCGGAATTTTTCATAGCGAGTACAATAAAAATAAAGATCAGTTGGTTAAATTTTTGCAGATTTGGATTTATCCGAATCAGAAAAATGTAACGCCTCGTTATGATCAAATTACTTTAGACTTAAATGATCGTCACAATAAATTGCAGCAAATTTTATCGCCAAATCCAGAGGATGATGGGGTTTGGATTCATCAAGATGCCTGGTTTCATATTGGGAAATTTGACAATGATTTTTCTACTCTGTATGAATTGAAAAAAACAGGAAATGGAATATATGCTTTTGTTTTGAAAGGGGATTTCACCATAGGAAATATCGCTTTAAATGAACGTGACGGATTAGGAATTTGGGATACCAATACTATTAAAATTACCGCTAATTCCGCCAATGCCGAAATCCTTTTGATGGAAATACCCATGAAATTGTAATTAAATAAATGAATAATAGAAATAACTAATAATACTATGTCAACAATAAAATGGGTAATTGACCCCACACACTCAGAAATTGGTTTTAAAGTGAAACACATGATGTTCACTAATGTTTCAGGTAAATTTTCAAAATTTGATGCAACGATTGAATCAGAAGACAACGATTTTGAAAACGCAAAAATTGAATTCACAGGAGCAATTGATTCTATAACAACAGGAAATGTGGATAGAGATACTCATTTATTGAGCCCGGATTTTTTTGATGCTGCGCAGTTTCCAGAAATTAAATTTAGCGCAACTTCTTTCACCAAAATTAATGAAGGTGAATATGAATTGGTTGGAGATTTAACATTGCACGGTGTTACAAAATCAGTAAAATTAGCTGCAGGATATGGAGGATTAATAAAAGATCCATGGGGTAATATCAAAATGGCACTTTCATTAGAAGGAAAAATCAACAGAAAAGATTGGGGATTAAACTGGAATTCTGCTCTTGAAACAGGTGGTGTTTTAGTAAGCGAAGAAGTTCGTTTGAATATCGAATTGCAATTTTTGCAACAATAATTTTAAAATAAATACAAACAAACCTCAAAGAATTAATTATTTGAGGTTTGTTTTTTTATAAAAGAAGAATGATGGAAACCATAAATATTTTATACATAGGAAGACATCTCGAAATTTTGGCAACTGTAGTCCGATTAATAAATGCAAACGATAATTGGAATGGAGTAGGCGTTATGAATGATGAGGAAGCTAAGGAAATTTTTCTAAGAAAAGATTTTTCACTTGTGTTGTTGGGTTCCGGAATTCAGGAAGAAAGTGAAACTAATTTGTGTGCTTTTTTCAATAACCAGAATCCAAATATAATTATTGTGCAGCATTATGGCGGCGGAAGCGGTTTGCTGAAAAGTGAAATTCTAGATGCCTTGGAGAATAATAAAAATTAGCAGAAACAAAAAAGAGAGCCATGTGAATGACTCTCTTTTATATTTTATAAAACTATTATTTATTTTTCTTTGCTTTGATCATCATTTCCAACTGATCCCAAAGTTCTTCTGGAATAGCTTCCAGAATATTAAATTGACCGGCGCCTTTCAGCCATTCACCGCCATCAATGACAACTACTTCGCCATTTACATATGCTGAAAAATCAGAAACTAAATAAGCCGCTAAATTGGCTAATTCCTGATGATCTCCCACACGTTTTAACGGTACTTTTTTAGCCATATCAAATTTTTCAGCTAAATCTCCGGGTAACAATCGGTCCCATGCTCCTTTAGTTGGGAATGGTCCCGGTGCAATCGCATTAGAACGAATTCCATATTTTGCCCATTCTACCGCAAGACTTCGTGTCATGGCCAAAACTCCAGCTTTTGCAGTAGCACTAGGCACTACATAAGCAGAACCCGTCCAGGCATAAGTCGTTACAATATTCAAAATGGTAGATGATTTCTGTTTGGTGTCAATCCAATGTTTTCCAAAAGCAAGTGTACAGTTTTTGGTGCCTTTTAAAACAATATCAATTACAGTATCAAAAGCATTTGCAGATAATCTTTCGGTTGGAGAAATAAAATTTCCGGCAGCATTATTAAGCAAAACATCAACTTTGCCAAAAGCTTTCAAAACTTCTTGGAGCATATTTTCCACTTCTTCATAATGACGCACATCACATTGAATTGGTAGACATTCTCCACCCGTTTCCGTTTCCAGTTCTGCAGCAGTATTTTTTAGTTTTTCTAAATCTCTGGACGTAATGGCAACTTGTGCACCTAATTCCAAGAAATATTTAGTCATTGCTTTTCCTAAACCGCTTCCGCCTCCGGTTACGACAATCACTTTGCCTTTTAGAGCATCGTCACGCAACATTTTATCTGTATAACTCATATGTTTTATTTTTTTTATTGTAAATATAATAAATTAAATAGTATGCATGCATAATAAAAAAACAAAATCGTTTCTTTTAAATAGCAGACAGTCTTTTAGCAGCTTCTTCCAGCGTAGCGTTGTCTTTAGCAAAACAGAAACGTATTAATTTCAGGTCTTTTCCATCGGCATAAAAAGTAGAAATAGGAATTGCAGCCACGCCATGTTCCATAATGAGGCGTTTGCAAAAATCAACATCATTCTCATTTGATATAGTTGCGTACGAAACTACCTGAAAATAAGTTCCCTCGCACGGCATGAGTTTGAAGCGGCTGTCTTTTAATAATTGTCTAAAGTAATCTCGTTTTTTCTGATATAGTTTCCCGATTTCAGCTATTGAAACGATGTCTAGATACTCGCTAATGGCAACCTGACAAATGCTATTTACGCTAAAAACTAAAAACTGATGGACTTTTTTGATTTCTGTCATTAAGTATTCTGGAGCTACCAGATAGCCCACTTTCCATCCTGTTACGTGGAACGATTTTCCAAAAGAGGAAACCATCACACAACGATTTAATAGTTTTTCACGGGTATGAGCCGAAATATGTTTTTCTTCAAAAGTGATGTATTCATAGACTTCATCAGAAAGAAGTACGATGTCAGGATATTTTTCCAGCAGGATTTGCAATGATTCAAAATCAGATTCAGTTAAAATTTTCCCCGTTGGATTATGCGGATTATTAATGATAATCATTTTGGTTTTTGAAGTACATGCTTTTTCGATAATTACCCAATTTGGAGTATAATCATCGTTTAGTGCTACCCGAACAGGATTTGCGTTGCATAGTAATACGGGCGCTTCATAGCAATCATAACTCGGATCTAAGATAATTACGTCATCATTGTTTTTTACTAAAGCCGTTATGGTGGTAAAAATGGCTTGCGTCGCTCCTGCGGTAACTAATAATTCCGTTTCAGGATGAACAGTTCTACCATAGGAATTATTGACTAGTGTCGCTATTTTTGATAATAACGGCGCGTAGCCTGACATCGGTATATATTGATGAACATTTTCTTTCGCCAGTTTGGCAACAATATCAGTCAATCTTTCATCAACAGGAAAGTTTGGAAAGCCTTGTGAAAGATTGATGGCGTTATATTCAGCTGCCATTTTTGACATAACCGTAAAAATACTCGTGCTGATATTTGGTAGTTTACTCATAAAATGATTTCATTTATTACGTGATAAAAATAGTAGTTTTATCCTAATTCCAATTTTTTACGGGCTGGTAATTATCAAAAAATTAAGTTCTTACCTTTCTTATTAATTTAGAGTTAAAAAGAAATTGCTAAATCGTATTCTAAAAAAAAGCCACCGGAATGGCAGCTTTTTCTTTATGGTTAGTATCAGTTTAATCTTCTTTAACAATTTCACCATCTGGTTTAACAACTAATTTACGAACTTCGTTGCCTTTTTTTATTTTAAGGTTGTACTCTTTTTTAACGATATCACCTTCTTTTTGAGAATATAAATACTTGTCATTTACAATCTGCCAACCGGGGAAATTTTTATAAATGGAATAAATTACACTATTGGGAAGTTTTATATTTTTATAATTTTCAATTACACTAGTCAATTTACCATTTTCATTATATGTTGCAGTCAATGATCCTTTACTGGTTTCCATAATCACCAAATAATTCTCAAATCCTTCATAATCCCTACCTAAATCATAGGCTATGAATTTTTCCTCTAGTGCTCTTACACTTTTATCTGGGTTTCTATCAGGTATGTATATAGAAAAATCTTTTCCGGCACTTTTAATTACAACTCCCGGTAAATTCTCCATTTTAATATTCCCTTGCCCTGAATTAATTTCTTTATCCTGGGAATAAATTGTGCTTATACTTAAAAAAAATAAAACAATTATATATGATTTCATGATATTTTGCTTTTAAATTAATGATTTTATACACAATGCATTAATGATTAAATTAACTGTTAAGGCTTACTTCATTTCTTCCCCTTTTTGTTTTTTGCAATTTATTTATATCATTATAATTCATAACATCAGTAGTTCTATTTTTTTTGAATTTTGAATCAAAAAACGACTGTGGGCAGTAGTAAAATTACCTTTTTTTCATAGGTACACGGGTTAATTTTTTTGTAAATAATGTTAATGTAAACAGGAATTTTGTTCGAATATTTTAGCAGGAAAATCCATTTGCTATATCGAAGAAATAACGAAGTATTTACTATTTCGAAACAAAAAAGAACCTTTTAGTAAGTAATTCTTTAGTTTATTTAATAGACAGGAGGAAATCTTTCAAAAAGTTTAATTTTGAAATGAAATTGTAGCGCTAAAAAAGAAGTGTTTTAGGATTGTTATGATAGCGATTGGTTTCTAAATAAGATTTTGGACTCAGTTTTAAAGTCAAAAATCAGAAATATTACATTTTGTGAATGATGAAAATTGTAGGGCGGTTGTGTAAATCTACTTTTGTTTTTTTCCAATCAGAAGCTCGCATGGTTTTGATATATTCTGTAGGTAAAGTAATATCCGTTGCAATACAAAGGTGAGTTGCGGGATTAATAGCCTGTAAAATATCCTCGAGCATTTTATTATTTCGATACGGAGTTTCAATGAAAATTTGAGATTGGTTTTTCTCCTGAGATAGTTTTTCCAGATTTTTCAGAGCTGTCTTTTTTTTACCTTTTTCAATAGGCAAGTAACCATTAAACGTAAAACTTTGTCCGTTCATTCCTGAAGCCATCATCGCCAAAAGAATAGAAGAAGGTCCAACCAACGGTACAACTTGGATTCCTTTTTCATGTGCCAATTTCACAATAACAGCGCCAGGATCAGCAACACCTGGGCAACCAGCTTCACTCATTAATCCCATGTTTTTACCTTCTAATAAAGGTTTAATGAAATCTAAATGCTCTTTGGTTTCGGTATGTTTATTTAATACAAAAAGTTTTAGCTCCGATTGTTTCTTTTCAGGATTTACGCCTTTAATAGATTTACGGGCTGTTTTTTCGTTTTCAACAATATAATAATCAATGAAATCAATGCTTCTTTTTACGGTTTGAGGCAACACATCCATTGGATCGCAATCGCCCATGGTAGTAGGGATTAAATATAATTTTCCTAATAAAGTAGTTGTTTGCATTGCTATAGTTTTACGTTTCTAGAGTAAATTTCTGTTAATTTTTCTTCTGAAAAATTTTAAATTCAAAGAGAGTTATTGATGTTTGTCTATTAATTTTTTTGCAATTACATCGCAAACTTCATCAAGCATATTATAAACTATTTCAAATCCATTGGGTAAACCAAAATAAGGATCCGGAACATCTACTTTTTCGTTGGGAAATAATTCATTTAAAATTAATTGTACTTTTTGTTTTTGTTCTTGACTTTCGGCAAGCTGAATAACATCATCATAATTAGAATTATCCATTACATAGATGTAATCAAATGAATCGAAATCAGATTTACTAAATTGTCTTCCTTTTTGATCTGAAATGCTTATTTTATTCTTTTTAGCTACAGCAATGGAACGGTAATCTGGTTTATGGCCAACGTGCCAAGCACCAGTTCCTGCTGAATCAACTTTGAATTTATTTTTTGGAAGCTTTGAGGCTAATATACCTTCGGCCAAGGGTGACCGACAAATATTACCTAAACAGATCATTAAAATTTTTACGGACATGATGCGTTTACAACGTTAATTTTTTATTGATGTCTTCAACAAATTTTTTGAATTGTTTGTCGGTAGCAACTAAATTATCAACGGTTTTACAAGCATGTAATACGGTAGCGTGATCTCTGTCTCCAATTTGAGAACCTATATTTGCCAAAGAAGCTTTAGTGAATTTTTTTGCAAAAAACATTGCCAACTGTCTGGCTTGAACAACGTGCCTTTTTCTGGTTTTTGATTGAAGTGTTTCTAAATCCAATTGAAAGTAATCAGAAACAATTTTTTGAATGTAATCGATAGAAATTTCTCGCTTTACATTTTTAACAAATTTTTCAACAACACTTTTAGCAAGTTCCAGTGTAACTTCTTTTTTATTGAATGAAGATTGTGCAATCAAGGAAATGATGGCTCCTTCCAGTTCTCTAACATTCGATTTGATATTACGGGCAACATACTCTATTATTTCTTCAGGGATTTCAACACCATCTCTGTATAATATATTTTTTAGGATAGAAATTCTGGTTTCATAATCCGGTTGGTGCAATTCAGCAGACAATCCCCATTTGAAACGAGATAATAACCGTTGTTCAATATCTTGCATGTCAACTGGCGCCTTGTCAGATGTCAAGATTACCTGTTTACCATTTTGGTGTAAATAATTGAAAATATGGAAAAAAACATCCTGCGTTCCAGATTTTCCGGAAAGGAACTGAACATCATCAATAATTAAAACGTCAATTAATTGATAGAAGTGTATGAAATCATTTCGATTGTTTTTCTTTACCGAGTCAATATATTGTTGCGTGAAAATCTCAGCTGAAATGTATAAAACTGTTTTTTCCGGGTATTTGTCTTTTATTTCTACACCAATAGCATGCGCTAAATGTGTTTTTCCCAGACCAACTCCTCCAAAAATCAACAACGGATTAAAGGAAGTTCCTCCAGGTTTATTGGCAACAGCCATACCTGCTGAACGGGCTAATCGATTAGAATCTCCTTCTAAAAAATTATCAAAACTGTAATTTGCATTAAGTTGAGATTCAATTTTTAAATTTCGGATTCCCGGGATTACAAATGGATTTTTTAATTCTGGGTTTAAGTTCTTGAATGGAGCATCAACTTCTTGAGGTTTCATAGGAACTCTATTAGCACTTGGCAATTGCTCCGTAAACGGTTGTTTGTTGCCATAAGTGTTTTCCATTCTAATTTTATAAAGTAACTTAGCGTTTTTTCCAAGTTCTTTGGTAAGCGCCACTTTTAATAATTTCACATAGTGTTCTTCTAACCATTCATAGAAAAATTTACTTGGAACTTGAATATATAATGCGTTATCGGTAAGTTCAACTGATTTGATTGGTTCGAACCAAGTTTTGTAAGCTTGATCCTGAATGTTGTCTTTTATAAAAGACAAACAGTTTTCCCATACTGATTGAGCAGTTTTGTTCATATATTCTATTAAATTATTTTTAATTGGTAATTGTTATCTTACAAAAAAAAAGGTGTTTTCCTATTATTTATCGGGTTAACAAATATGTGAACAAATTTCTGTAAAAAAAAATATATTGGACAATAATTTTCCGAATTATTGTTGTAAGGAGCTTTTTGAATTTAAAAATTTTAATACATAATTAATGAAAGATCATCAAATACAAGTTAGGGTGCGTTACTCTGAAACGGATCAAATGGGTGTTGTATATCATGGAAATTACATCCCTTATTTTGAGATAGGAAGAGTGGAATGGCTTAGAGACAAAGGGATTTCGTATAAAAGCATGGAAGAAAGTGGGATTGCGCTTCCTATTGTTTCCATGAATATAAATTATAAAAAATCAGCTCGCTATGATGAGTTGCTTACGGTTCACACTGTTTTCAAAAGTCAGACTTCTGTCAAGATAGAATTTGATTGCGCTATTTATAATGAGTCTGATGAGTTATTAACAACTGCCCAATTTATTCTTGTTTTTGTGTCCTTAAAAACAGGTCGTCCTATTGCTCCGCCCGATTATATTTTGGAACTCTTAAAAACTATAGAATAAATTATAAAAAAAGCAATTTTGAGCAGAAATTAGAGTCGTTTTATATCGATTTCAAACATTGAATTAAAAATGTCGAATACCATTTCGGCATTTTTTTTTCGGGTTTTTATTTCGATTTTGCCTATCGGAAGTCCTGAATCTTGATTTATTTCCATTTCTTGACTTACAATTTCCAGTTTTTTTTCCTTGATTACCCGCATAACTTTATTCATGTTTTTATAATCAAATGTGATTGTAAAATGAATATCTATTGTTTTTTCGACAATTTCACAGGCCTCAAGAACCATTTGTGCGGTCGTTTTATATGCGGAGATTAATCCTCCAACACCTAATTTCACGCCACCAAATATTCGGACTATAACAATAAGTATATTGGTTACGGAAAAAGACTGAATTTGTCCGTGAATAGGTATTCCTGCACTATTACTGGGTTCGCCGTCATCATTTGCTCTATAAGTTACAGTATCCGCGCCTATTTGATACGCATAACAAAAATGTCCTGCATTGGGGTGTTGTTTTCGTAAGGTTTCGATTAACGGTTTTACTTCTTCTTCTGATTGAATTGGAAATGCATAACCAAAAAATTTACTGTTTTTTTCTTTGAATAATACTTCTTCAGAGGGAAATTCAATAGTGTTGTAGGTGTCTTTCAAGTTCAATGGCAATTTCAAAAATCAATTTCAATTTCAAAACGTCATTGTTATTGATTTTTTTAAATTATTTTTTTTAAATTATTTTTTTGTCAAATAAATGAACTACATCTTCTTTTCCCACTTGTAGATTCCAAACTTGAAATCCTAATGCAAGTGCTGCATCTGTATTTTCTTTTTTGTCATCAATAAATAAAGTGCGTTTTGGAGTTAACTCATGTTGCTTTACCAAGTATTTGAAAATTTCGGCTTCAGGTTTTCGCATACCTAACTCAAAAGAAAAATAAACTCTTTCAAAACATTGATAAAATTCTCTGTAAAAAGTTATTCCGGCTTTGTGCTGAAATCTATCGATGTGGATTGCATCGGTATTACTTAACAAAAACAAACGGTATTTTTGCGAAAGCATTTGCAAAAATTCAAGTCTGTACAATGGAAAATCCAATAAAATGGTATTCCATGCATTCCTGATCTCATCTATTGAAGCTTTAGGCATATGTTTCTGGAAGCCTTCAATGAATTGAAGTTCAGAAATTTTTCCTTTTTCAAATGATAGGTTTAGTTCATCTAAATCCTCAGTCCATTCTTTTAAACCTAATTTAGAAAACTCGACAATGGGAGCTTCTTTGTCTAAATTGATGAAAATATCTCCAAAATCAAAAATTATAGTATTAATCATAGTTTCTAGATAGTATTAATTCATCATTACCAATCGATTGCTTTTTGAACTGGTTTTTATCTAGTATTGGGGCTTTAATTCCTTCTTTAAATACTACGTTTCCAACAAATATCCTAGCTTCGTCCCAAAGATTGGCATCAATAAATGTCTGTAAAGTTTGTCGTCCCCCTTCAATAATAATGGATTGAATTTGATGTTGATATAGCGATTGTATTATTTGGGTTGCTATATTTTGTTCAAAATCAATATACTCAAAGATACTATTTTCTTTTTTAATAGGTTGTTTTGATTTAGAAAATAGGATTGTTTTTGCTTGATTGTCAAATACATGATTGTCTTCAGGAATGCGATTGTTTTGGTCTAAAACTACTCTAATCGGATTGTTTCCTGACCAATCCCGTGCGTCTAATTTTGGATTATCATCAATGGCAGTTTGAGTTCCCACCAGAATAGCTTGCTCGTCTGTTCGCCATTTATGTACCAATTGTCTAGAATACCGATTTGTAATCCAGACCGGTTTTTTTTCTGATTTTTCCTTAGGCGCGATAAAACCATCTTGACTTTCGGCCCATTTCAAAATAATATAAGGCCTTTTCTTTTCGTGAAAAGTAAAGAACCTTTTATTAAGTTCATGACATTCTTCTTCAAGAATCCCTACGGTAACATGTATTCCGGCTTCTATTAGTTTTTTGATTCCGTTTCCTGCCACTTTTACATTGGGGTCAACAGTTCCTATAATGACATTTGGGATTTTATTTTTGATAATCAAATCACAACAAGGCGGAGTTTTGCCAAAATGACTACACGGTTCTAAACTCACATAAATAGTCGCTTTTTTCAATAACGATTTGTCTTTTACAGAATTTACAGCGTTTACCTCGGCGTGTGGTTCTCCCGATTTTTTATGCCAGCCTTCGCCAATGATTTTGTCTTCATAAACAATAACACTGCCTACCAAAGGATTTGGATACGTTGTTCCCAAGCCATTTCTGGCTAATTCGATGCACCGTCGGATGTATTTTTTATGTATTTTCACAATACAAAAGTAGTTATTTTGGGTTTAGCCCCGAAACTTCGAGATTAGTTTTAAAACTTTCTAAAATAACACTAAACAATTTTTACTTTTGCATAAAAAATTAGTTTTTGATAAAAATGGAAAATTACAGCATTAGAAAAATAAAAAAAGAGGACAATCAAGCAGTTGCACAATTGATAAGAGCAGTTTTTGATGAATTAAACATTCCAAAAGTTGGAACAGCCTATGAAGATCCATATTTGGATTTAATGTTTGAGGAATACAGTAAGCCAAAATCGGTTTATTTTGTTGTGGAAAAGGATGGAAAAATCATTGGTTCTGCCGGTGTTGCGCCACTTGAAAATGAAGCGGAAACCATTTGCGAACTTCAAAAAATGTATTTTCTACCGGAAACCAGAGGTCTTGGAATAGGAAGCCAAATGATGGCCAAGTGCTTGCAAAGTGCCAAAGAATTTGGTTTTGAAAAATGCTATTTGGAAACAATGCCTTTTATGCTTGATGCTCAAAAACTGTACAAGAAAGTAGGTTTTGAATACATTTGTTCTCCTATGGGAAGCACGGGGCATACCAGTTGTCCTGTTTGGATGCTGAAAGAGTTATAAGTTTTGAATGATGAGTTATGAACTGAGAGTGTTTAATTCATAGAATCGATAACCCAATAAAATGAAAATAAAAGAATACAGAACCCAATTTATTCAAGAACTGACTCCAATTTATGATGCTGGAGAAGCGGAGAGTTTTTTCTATTTAATTTTAGAAGAAAAACATCAATTGAAAAGAATAGACTTGGCGTTGCATCCTGATTTGGTTTTTTCGGAAGCAGAAATTGTAGTTTGGAATTCGATTTCAGAACAATTGAAACAGGAAATTCCAGTACAATATCTTTTAGGGAAAACGAGTTTTTATGGATTGGATTTTGAAGTCAATGAGAACGTTTTGATTCCAAGACCAGAGACCGAAGAACTAGTTGAATGGATTTTAGAAAGTCAAAAGTCAAAAGCCGAAAGTCAAAAAGTAAAGATTCTAGATATTGGAACTGGAAGTGGCTGTATCGCTATTTCATTAGCAAAAAACCTTCCAAATGCACGGGTTTTTGCAATTGATGTTTCTGAGAAGGCTTTGGCTACAGCCCAAAAAAACGCAGAAAATAATTCCGTAAATGTTACTTTTATCAATCAAAACATTCTTGAAACGGAAGATTTAATGCAACAATTTGATATTATTGTTTCTAATCCGCCATATGTTCGCAATTTAGAAAAGGAGGAAATCAAGAAAAATGTATTGGAGAATGAACCGCATTTGGCACTTTTTGTAGAAGATAATGATGCGTTGATTTTTTATAAAAAAATAGCCGAATTGGCCCAGAAAAACCTATCTGAAAACGGAGAATTGTATTTTGAAATCAATCAGTATTTAGGAAAAGAAATGGTCGATTTACTCGAAAAAATGAATTTTAAAAACATCGAATTACGAAAAGATATTTACGGGAGTGACAGGATGGTTTTTGGTAAAAAGTGAGATGTGAAAAGTAAAAACCGAATATCTCGATTCACTTTTTACTTTTCACATCTCACCCTTAAGACTCTAATCTACTCATATCGTAATGCCTCAATTGGGTCCAGTTTCGCAGCTTTTACAGCTGGATATAGACCGGAAACGATTGCCACGATAAAACTGGTTATAAACGCGGACATAATGGCGCCCCAGGGAATTACAAAATCGAAACTCATTGCTGTTGCAATACCAAAACCAATTAAGATTCCAAAAATTATACCGACTAATCCACCTAATTGACCAATAAGTAATGTTTCTATAAAAAACTGAAAGGCAATTGTCGTTTTTTTGGCTCCCAAGGCTTTCCGAACCCCTATTTCCCTTGTGCGCTCGGTTACCGAAACAATCATAATATTCATCAAGGCAATTGAAGATCCAAGAACGGTGATGATGCCGATAAGCCAAGATGCAAGCCCCAGATATTGTGTGATTCCAAGGATTTTGTTGATGAGGTCATCGCTACGAACTACTCCAAAATTATTGTCTTTTACCGGACTTAATTTACGAACTCGGCGCATAGTACTTGTCGCGTTGTCTATTGCCTTATCTAAAAATTCTTTTTTAGAAACCATGACGCTCATGGTGTAATTTATGTTTGGTGCAGTAAACAAGGAACGTGCCACTTGAATAGGTATTAAAATCCTTAAATCTTGACTGTTCCCAAAGGTTGATCCTTTCTCTTTTAGGACTCCAATAACTTTAAATTTGGCTCCTCGAATCGAGATAATTTTATCAATAGGATTTACATCTTTTAATAATTCTTTTTCAAAATCAGAACCTACAATACACACATAGGCATTGTTATCGATGTCAAATCCCGTAAAATTACGTCCGGAGCTGATTTCTAACCCGGAGTTGGTAACAAAAAATTCATCGACACCAACAACCGTGTTTTCGGGATCCGTTTTAGAAGATTCATATTTTACTTCGGCAGCAGTAGTTGCGGTAAAAGAAAGCGAAGTTTCAGTAAAAGGATATTTATATTTATTTTTAAAAGCGACCGCTTCAGGGTAAGAAATGATTGGATTTATTATTTCTCTTTCTCCGCTACCACGATTTCGAGTTGTGTTTTCGTATTGATTGATATTAAAGGTATTGGCTCCCATTGATGCGAAATCAGAGGAAATAGTGTTTTCCAAAGCAGAAACAACAGTAAGAATACTAACTAAAGCCGTGATTCCAATAGCTATAATCAGCACGGTAAGAACGGTTCTCAACAATTGTGTTCTGATGGAACCGAATGCAATTCGAATATTTTCTTTGAATAATTTTAACATCATAGCAGTTTGACACGAAAATACAATTTTTGTTACAAATTTCCTTTTCAAAAAGTCTAATTTATTTTTTAGGAGCTATTTCCAGCTTTCCGCTACAACCTGTCAGTGAAAATAATTTGTTTTAAATTGCCTAAAAGGAGCTTCCTTTGGTCGCTCTTTCAGGCAAGAAAACAATATTATTTTTCACTTCCCTATTTCCGCTGTAATCTGGGCTAGACATCGGGTAATAAAATGCTGAAATTTGTAAACAGATTTATTTTAAAAATAAGATATTTGCAAAGAATTAGAATTTGGAATTTTTTCAACAATTCCTAAATCTGAAAATCTAAAAATCCAATAATCAAAAAATGGCATCAAAACCGAGCATTCCAAAAGGAACCAGAGATTTTTCACCAACTGAGGTGGCAAAACGTCAATATATCATTCAGATTATAAAAAGTAATTTCGAGAAATTTGGTTTCCAACCCATAGAAACGCCTTCATTCGAAAACTCCGAAACCTTAATGGGGAAATACGGAGAAGAAGGCGATCGTTTGATTTTTAAAATATTAAATTCAGGAGATTATTTGGCGAAAGCCAATGCGACTCATTTAGAAAATAAAGACAGTACTAAATTAACGTCAAGTATTTCTGAGAAAGCCTTGCGTTATGACTTAACGGTTCCGTTTGCGCGTTATGTGGTACAACATCAAAATGATATAGAATTCCCATTCAAAAGATACCAAATTCAACCCGTTTGGAGAGCAGACCGCCCACAAAAAGGACGTTTCAGAGAGTTTTTTCAATGTGATGCTGATGTGGTAGGTTCTAAATCATTGTGGCAAGAAGTAGAATTGATTCAATTGTACGACACTGTTTTTTCTGCTTTAGGTTTAGAAGGTGTAACCATCAAAATCAATAATAGAAAGATATTATCTGGGATTGCTGAAGTGATTGGCGCATCAGATAAATTAATAGATTTTACCGTTGCGTTGGATAAACTCGATAAGATTGGGGAAGATGGCGTTAAAAAAGAAATGATGGAGAAGGGAATTTCGGAAGAAGCGATTCTGAAAGTACAGCCGTTATTTAATTTCACAGGAACAATTTCAGAGAAAATAAATCAACTTTCGGTTTTGCTTGCGGAGTCTAATGAAGGAATGAAAGGAGTTGAAGAACTGCGTTTTATTTGTGACAATGTTACTGAATTGGGATTGTCAACAGCAATTTTAGATTTGGATGTAACCTTGGCCAGAGGATTGAATTATTATACGGGTGCTATTTTTGAAGTGGCTCCGCCAAAATCAGTTGCCATGGGATCCATAGGTGGCGGTGGAAGATATGATGATTTGACCGGAATTTTCGGATTGAAAAACATGAGCGGAGTGGGAATTTCTTTTGGGTTGGATCGAATTTATTTGGTTATCGAAGAATTGAATTTATTTCCTGAAACCGTAACCGCAACATCCAAAGCGTTGTTTGTTAATTATGGTGATACAGAAGCTTTTTACGCGATGAAAGCGATAAAAGAATTAAGGAATTCAGGGGTAAAAGTAGAATTGTATCCGGATAATGCGAAAGTAGCGAAGCAGTTTCAACATGCTGATAAAAGAGGGATTCCTTTTGCGGTAATCGCAGGGGAACAAGAAATGGCTTCCAATTCTTTTTCGCTTAAAAATTTAGTGAGCGGAGAACAGACTTCAGTGGATTTTGAAGGTTTAAAAAACGCATTATTATAGTTTTATTTTAAAAGCATAAAAAAAGCTTCGTCTACTAGACGAAGCTTTTTTTAATATAAGACAATGGTGAATTAATAATTTGTAGGTAAACTTTAGTTTTTTCATTTACAGAAAAATAACGGTAAACAATTGAAACAAATTTATATAAACTATTTCGAGATAGTCTTAAAATTATATTAAATTTTTGAGAAGGAAAATTTGTTTTAAAGAGTGTAAAATTTAAAAAGAATTATAAATTCAATAAAAAGATGACAATTTGACATTTTATAAGATTTGGCAGTACTTTTGCAATCCATAGAAAAGAATAAAAATGAAGTTTAAGAATATTTTTAAAAATACAAGTACTATGACTACTGAAAATACAGAAATCGATCAAGAAATAGATGAGGCAACATTAGAGAATAATGCCAATGGAGAGCAGCTTATTATTGAGGAATTGGGTGTAGAAGAGCAATTAACACAAGATTTAGCCAAAGAGAAAGACAAGTATTTACGATTATTTGCTGAATTTGAAAATTATAAACGTAGAACTTCAAAAGAGCGTATCGAGTTGTTTAAAACCGCTAATCAAGAAGTTTTGCTTGCCATGTTACCTGTTTTAGATGATTTCGACAGAGCGATTGTAGAAATAAGCAAATCAGAAGATGAACTTCTTTTAAAAGGAGTGGAGCTTATTCATGAAAAATTAAAAAACACTTTAGTTTCTAAAGGGTTAGAGCAAGTTGAGGTAAAGGCTGGAGATGCTTTTGACGCTGATTTTGCTGAAGCAATAACTCAAATTCCTGCGCCTTCAGACAAAATGAAAGGGAAAATTGTTGATGTTCTTGAAAAAGGATATAAATTAGGAGACAAGATCATTCGTTTTCCAAAAGTTGTTATAGGGCAGTAATAGATTCGTGATTAATCGCGTATTTATATCACGCGTAGAGGCGCATTGCAGTGCGATTCAACAAAAGAAAAAATAAAAATGAAAAAAGATTTTTACGAAATATTAGGCATTTCAAAAAATGCTGATGCTGCTGAAATTAAAAAAGCATATAGAAAACAAGCAATAGCACATCATCCTGACAAAAATCCTGGAGACAAATCGGCAGAAGATAAATTCAAATTAGCTGCTGAAGCTTACGAAGTATTAAGTGATCCTCAGAAAAAAGCAAAATACGACCAATATGGTCATCAAGCTTTTGATGGTTCTGGCGGTTTTGGCGGAGGTGGTCACGGCGGAATGAATATGGACGACATTTTTAGTCAGTTTGGTGATATTTTCGGAGGCGGTTTTGGTGGTTTCGGAGGCGGTGGAGGCGGCGGAGTTCGTCGTGCTAAAGGAAGCAACCTTCGTATCAAAGTAAAATTAACATTGGAAGAAATTGCCAATGGCGTGGAGAAAAAAGTAAAAGTAAAGCGTAAAGTTCAAGCACCTGGAGTTACTTATAAAACATGTTCTACATGTAACGGTCAAGGACAAGTGATGCGCGTTACGAATACAATTTTGGGCAGAATGCAATCTGCTTCTACATGTCCAACATGTAGTGGTTCAGGTCAAATTTTAGATAGAAAACCATCAGAAGCAGATTCACAAGGAATGATTCTTGAAGATGAAACGGTTTCGATAAAAATACCTGCGGGTGTCGTGGACGGAATGCAGTTGAAAGTTTCTAATAAAGGAAACGATGCTCCGGGAAACAGTATTCCAGGAGATTTAATTGTTGCTATTGAAGAATTAGAGCATGAGTTCTTGAAACGAGAAGGGGAGAATTTACATTACGATTTATACATCAGTTTCGCTGAAGCTGTTCTTGGAATTTCAAAAGACATCGAAGCTATAAATGGAAAAGTGAGAATCAAACTGGAAGAAGGAATTCAGTCCGGTAAAATTCTGAGATTAAAAGGAAAAGGAATTCCTAGTATCAATGGATACGGAAACGGTGATTTATTGGTGCATGTGAATGTTTGGACTCCAAAAACGTTAAACAAAGACCAAAAACAGTTTTTCGAAAAAAATCTTACCGACGAGAATTTTATTCCAAATCCGGAAAAATCAGACAAGTCATTTTTTGAGAAAGTGAAAGACATGTTTTCATAATAAAAAGTTAGATGCTATTTATAGCGTCTAATTTAAAAAATATATTCCCCATCCTTGTTAAAATAAGGATGGGTTTTTTATGAAATCGCCACTAACAATTTGTTTGTTGCAAACAGACACCAATAAATATAAGGCGATAACATATATGACCGCTAAAAATTAAATGCTACATATATGAAACTATTCTAAGTATTTCGGCACTAATTATTTACTTTTACACCAATTAAAAAATAAGCATGAGTAATATTCTTGAAGTGAATAAAGTTGTCAAGCAATACGGTGATTATGTGGCGCTTAACGAGGTTTCATTAACTGTTCCAAAAGGAAGTATCTACGGACTTTTAGGTCCAAATGGAGCCGGAAAAACATCACTTATCCGAATTATAAATCAAATTACATTGCCTGACAGTGGTGAAATTATTTTGGATGGTGAAAAACTGCAACCCAAACACGTTCAATATATAGGCTATTTACCGGAAGAAAGAGGATTGTACAACACGATGAAAGTAGGAGAACAATGCTTGTATTTGGCTCAAATGAAAGGACTTTCTAAGGCTGAAGCCAAAAAACAACTGGAGTATTGGTTCGAAAGATTAGAGATTCAAGGCTGGTGGAACAAGAAAATTCAAGAACTTTCTAAAGGAATGGCGCAGAAAATTCAGTTTGTGGTATGTGTTTTGCACAAGCCAAAGTTGTTGATTTTTGATGAACCTTTTTCTGGTTTTGATCCCGTAAATGCCAATATTATCAAAGATGAAATCCTTGCCTTGAGGGAAGAAGGAGCTACCATAATTTTCTCGACACACCGCATGGAAAGTGTTGAAGAATTATGTGATCATATTGCGCTGATTCACAAATCCAATAAACTGATTGAAGGAAAACTGGACGATGTAAAAAGACAATTTAAAACCAATAGTTTTGAAGTGGGTATTTTATCTGAGAATGTAGAAGGTTTGATGTATGCTATTACGCAGAAATTTACCGTTGGTCCAGCTAATTTTAAATCACTGAACAACGAATTAAAACTGGAAATTCAACTCGGGAATGCATCGCCAAATGAGTTATTGAATATCCTGACACAATGCGGTCAAGTAACGCATTTTGTAGAAAAAATACCAAGTGTTAACGACATTTTTATTCAAACAGTAACACAATAAGATTGTTAGACTTCTTAGATTGTTAGACTTTTTACAGTCTTCTAATCTAATCGTTCTAAAAAATCTATATAATCTAAAAATCTAAGCAGTCTAAAAATGAGCATCATATCATTAATTATAAAAAGAGAGTTTATTGCCAAAGTGCGCAATAAATCTTTTATTGTTATGACTTTTTTAAGTCCGTTACTATTTGTGGGAATAGCCGTTTTTGTAGCGTATTTAAGTTCCATGAAAGCAGACACCAAACAAATTGCTATTCATGATGAATCGGGTATGTTCATAAAGGAATTTACGTCGCAAAATAATAAAAATCAAGCGTACAAATACCTTGATTTGTCTTTAATAGATTTAAAATCCCTGAAAGATAGTATCACAAATGAAAGCTACCAAGGATTGTTGTACATTCCAAAAGTGAGTAATTCCAAGGATTTCGAAAGTAAAATCCAATTTATTTCAAACAGTAGTCCAAGTATTTCATTCATTGAAAATGTTCAGGATGTAATTGCAAGTAAACTGACCAAAAACAATTTAGAAAAAGCACATTTGGATACATTGGCAATTAAAAATGCCCAATCAAAAGTGAATATCAGCTTAACAAAAGCATCTGGTGAAGAAAGTGTCAAAGGTCTTAACGAAATCAAAATCGGGATTGGAGGAGCATTTGGATATCTTATTATGATGTTCATAATCATTTACGGAAACATGGTGATGCGAAGCGTGATCGAAGAAAAAACCAGCCGAATCGTAGAAATTATAATTTCCTCGGTGAAACCATTTCAATTGATGATGGGAAAAATCATAGGAACTTCATTAGCTGGATTGCTGCAATTCTTTATATGGGCAATGATTGGAATGTCATTAATGTTTGCTGCCTCCGTCTTTTTTGGAGTAAATGTGGGACCAACAGCTAGAGTTTCACCTGAATTGATGCATACTGCACAGCAGGAAATGACTGGAACTGCCCAAATGTATATTAAAGAATTATGGAATTTGCCCATTGCAAGTATTCTTATTGGATTTGTGATTTATTTCATAGGCGGTTATTTTTTGTACAGTTCATTTTACGCGGCAATTGGAGCTGCAGTCGATAATCAAACGGATTCACAGCAGTTTTTGTTGCCTATCATTATGCCATTAATGTTGAGCGTTTACGTTGGCTTTTTCACTGTTATAAATGATCCACACGGGACAATTGCAGTCATTTTTTCAATGATTCCGCTTACCTCACCCATCGTTATGCTGATGCGAATTCCGTTTGGTGTACCTTTGTGGCAAATTGCAATATCAGTTACATTATTGTTCGGAAGCTTCTTTTTTGTAGTTTGGTTTGCCGCAAAAATATACCGAATAGGAATACTCATGTACGGCAAGAAACCGACGTGGAGTGAAATGTACCGATGGTTGAAATATTAAATAAAGGTTAATTCGGTTATTTGATTATTCGTTTAATCGATTAAATAAATAACCGAATTAACAAATTAACAAATTAACAAAAATGAGCAAAATACTAATCATAGAAGACGAAGCCGCCATTCGAAGAGTACTTACAAAAATACTCTCTGAAGAAAACGACACCTATCAGGTTGAAGAAGCCGAAGATGGTGTTGCAGGTTTTGAAAAAATAAAAAACAACGATTACGATTTGGTTTTGTGTGATATCAAAATGCCAAAAATGGATGGTGTTGAGGTTCTGGAAGCAGTCAAAAAAATCAAACCCGAAATTCCTATGGTGATGATTTCCGGTCATGGCGATATGGAAACGGCTATCAATACGATGCGTTTGGGAGCGTTTGATTACATCTCAAAACCGCCCGATTTAAATCGATTATTGAATACGGTTCGCAACGCTTTAGACAAAAAGCAATTGGTGGTTGAAAATAAAATTCTGAAGAAAAAAGTCAGTAAAAACTATGAAATGATTGGCGAAAGTGAAGCTATCAATCACATCAAAGTAATGATTGATAAGGTTGCACAAACCGAAGCCAGAGTTTTAATCACCGGACCAAACGGAACCGGAAAAGAATTGGTTGCGCATCAATTACACGAAAAAAGCGAACGTGCCAATTTCCCTTTGATCGAAGTGAACTGCGCCGCTATTCCATCTGAATTGATAGAAAGTGAATTATTCGGTCACGTAAAAGGGGCGTTTACATCGGCAGTAAAAGACCGCGCAGGAAAATTTGAAGCGGCTGATAAGGGAACTATTTTCTTGGATGAAATTGGTGACATGAGTCTTTCGGCGCAAGCCAAAGTATTACGTGCTTTACAGGAAAGTATGATTACCAGAGTAGGAGCAGACAAAGACATCAAAGTTGATGTTCGTGTTGTTGCTGCTACTAATAAAGATTTGAAAAAAGAAATTGCCGAAGGTCGTTTCCGTGAGGATTTATACCATCGTTTGGCAGTAATTTTGATTAAAGTTCCATCATTGAATGATAGACGAGATGACATTCCGATGTTGATTTCACATTTTGCAGATAAAATTGCTTCTGAGCAAGGGAATGCAGTGAAAAAGTTCTCTGCGGCAGCGATTCATTTATTACAAGAATACGATTGGACAGGAAATATCCGTGAATTGCGAAATGTAGTGGAGCGCTTGATTATCCTTGGCGGAAGCGAAATTTCCGAGAATGATGTGAAGTTATTCGCATCGAAATAAAATTAATTTAATGATTTGAAAATTTAATGATTTAAAGATTTGGCAATAGTTTTAATCTTTTAATTTTTCAATTTTTAATCTTTCAATCATAAAAAATGAAACTAAAAAAAATAAACGAAGAGTTGCAACAAGCTCTGATTGAAAACGGTTTAACCGAGGCCAATGCAATGCAAAAAGAAACATTTTCAACAATGAAAAGTGGTTCAGATTGTATTATTATTGCACCAAAAGGAAGCGGGAAATCAACTACAATTGTGCTGAATGTAATTCAGAGATTGGCAGGCGCAACCGAAGAATCACCAAGGGCTTTGATTATTGTCGAAGACAAAGCCAAAGTGTTGGAAATGGAATCACTTTTTGAAAAATACGGAAAAAATTCTAATTTAGAAGTTTATGGTGTTCATGATAAAGGAGATATGGAATACGATAAAAATTATATTTCTAGCGGAGTAGACGTGTTGATTGGGACTCCAAATAAGTTAAGTGAAATGTTTACCACAGCTGGATTTAATGTAAACCGATTGAAAATGTTTATTTTGGATGATGCAGATCCAATCTTGAAATTGCGTCATGAAACAAAAATCATGCGTATTTCGAATAGCATTGTCAGAACCCAACGTGTTATTTTCTCGGAACAATTTACAGAACGTATAGAAGTCCTTGCTGAAAAAATGCTAGTAGAACCTTTTGAATTCGATTTTGATGGAGTCGAAGAAGATTTAGAAGAGGAAGAAAACTTTGAGGCAGATGGAGATGATGATTTTGAGGAATTAGAAGGTGATGAAGAAAGCGGTAATAAATAATAAAATACAATAAGATGGGATTAATGAAAGTGTTTTCGGGAAGTGAAATTTTAGCTTTAGCATTACAAGAAAGAATTGAAGCAATAGGAGTAGAAACCGTTTTAAAAAACAATATACAGTCTGCTCGATTAGGAGGATTTGGAGAATTAGGCCAAGCTGTGGAATTGTTTATTCAGGAAACAGAGTTTTCTAAAGCTAATCCTGTTATTGAAGAATTCAGAATGAGTATTTAACGCATTCGAAAAAAAAATAGTATGAAATATAAAATGTTGGTTTTGGACATGGATGACACTTTGTTGACTGATGATCATACCATTTCAAACGAGAATAAAGAGATGTTGTCTAAGGCGCAGGAACTTGGTGTTTATGTTATTCTGGCATCCGGAAGACCAACGCCTGCAATGACTGCTTATGCCAAAGAATTGCAATTAGATAATTCCTATATGATATCGTATAACGGCGCTGTCATTACAGATTTAAAGGAAGATAAAGTCATTTTTGAGCAAACGTTAACTCAAGAACAAATTCATGAATTGTATGATTACAGTTTAAAAAGTAATACACATATTATTACTTATCTTGATGGGAAAATTGTGAGCGAGACAAATTCTGAATTTATCGAAATCGAAAAAAACATCACAGGTTTAGCGCATAATAAAGTTGTGAGTTTTAAAGATGAGGTTCAGTCTTCAGCTGTAAAATGTATTTTATTAGAAGATCCAATTTATCTTAAAGAAGTAGAAAAAGACTTGAAAGTAGCTATGCCACACCTTAGTGTCAGCATGTCAAAACCCTTTTTTCTTGAAGTAGCACAAAATGGAATTGATAAAGGTGCCAGTATAAAATTTTTAGCTGAAAAACTGAATATTCTTCAAAGCGAGATTATAGCTGTAGGAAATGCTGGAAATGATTTAACCATGATCGAATATGCAGGATTGGGGGTTTGGGTCGATAATGTAGATCCTGAATTGAGAGATAAAGGAGATTTTATCGTAGCTTCAAATAATAATCATGGCGTGGCTGAGGTTGTGAGACGATTTATCTTGAACTAAGATTTTAATTCAAAAAATAATAATTTATTATCCGATACTTAATCTTCTAAAAGAGCCTGAGTGTCGGGTTTAGTTTTTAATTAAATGGGTGTTATCTGAAAATTTATAGATTTTAGTTCGTAAATTTGCGGACTTAAATTTTTTGACAACGATTTCATTAGTTTAAGACAAATTATGGAAAACAGAAAAAAAGTTGCTTTTTATACGCTGGGTTGCAAGCTGAATTTTTCAGAAACCTCTACTATTGCCCGTAATCTTCAAGATGAGGGTTTTGATCGTGTCGATTTTGAGGAAGTGGCTGATATGTATGTGATTAATACGTGTTCGGTGACGGAAAATGCAGATAAGCAGTTCAAGCAAGTCGTGCGAAAAGCGATGAAATTGAATGATAAGGCATTTGTTGCGGCAGTAGGTTGTTATGCACAATTGAAACCGGAGGAATTAGCAGCAGTTGATGGCGTGGATTTAGTTCTTGGTGCAACAGAAAAATTTAAGCTTGCTGATTATATTAATGATTTGTCCAAAAATGATTTTGGTGAAGTACATTCCTGTGAGATTGCCGAAGCTGATTTCTACGTAGGAAGTTATTCTATAGGTGACAGAACCCGAGCTTTCTTGAAAGTTCAGGACGGTTGTGATTACAAATGTACCTATTGTACCATTCCGTTAGCAAGAGGAATTTCGAGAAGTGATGAATTGGAGAATGTATTGAAAAACGCCTCTGAGATTTCGAAACAAAATATTAAAGAAATTGTTCTTACCGGAGTAAATATTGGCGATTACGGTAAAGGGGAATTTGGAAATAAAAAACACGAACATACTTTCTTAGAATTAATCCAGGAATTGGATAAAGTGGAAGGTATCGAAAGATTACGAATTTCGTCTATTGAACCGAATTTATTGAAAAATGAAACGATAGAATTTGTATCAAAAAGCAGAACATTTGTACCGCATTTTCACATTCCGTTGCAATCCGGAAGTAACGATATCCTCAAGTTGATGAAACGTCGCTACCAACGCGAAATATATACTGAAAGAGTGAATAAAATTAGGGAAGTGATGCCACACGCTTGTATTGGTGTGGATGTGATTGTTGGTTTTCCTGGCGAAACAGATGAACATTTTCTGGAAACTTATCATTTCTTGAATGATATGGATATTTCATATTTGCATGTTTTCACGTATTCAGAGCGTGATAATACCGAAGCTGCTGTGATGGAAGGTGTTGTTCCTGCTAATGTTCGTGCAAAACGCAGCAAAATGTTACGCGGTTTGTCGGTTAAAAAGCGCCGTGCTTTTTACGAAAGTCAATTGGGAACCAATAGAACCGTTTTATTTGAAAGTGAAAATAAAGAAGGGTACATTCACGGGTTTACCGAAAACTATGTGAAAGTAAAAACACCTTGGAATCCAGAATTAGTAAATACATTGCACGAGATCAATTTGACAAAAATCGATGAAGATGGAAGTGTTCGAATGGAATTTGCTTCAGCTGTGGTTTAGTTTTTAACATATAAGCCATATAAGTTTTTAAACCATTAAGAGATTAAGAAAATTAAGCGCAAAACTTAATGAACCTTGATTCCTTAATGGTTTTTATAGTACCTATCTTTCATTCGACTTTAAGACTTTTGACTTTCGACTACTATTAAGGATTCGTTGACCAAATACTACTATTTTTGATAAAAACGCGTCGGTTTAATTTGAGTTGCGCGATGATTAATTCGGCCATGTCTTCTGCTTGCATGACTTTTTCCGGATTTCCATCAGTCAGTTTTAGTTCTTTGGCCATGTCAGTCGCAACAGTGCTTGGCGTTAAAGCCGTAACACGAATATTATGTTTTCGCACTTCCTGCATCAACGATTCTGTTAATCCTAAAACAGCAAATTTAGAAGCACTATAAGCACTCGTTAAAGCATTTCCGCTTAATCCTGCTGTAGAAGAAATATTAATGATATCGCCCGTTTGTCTTTCTATCATATTTGGTAAAACGGCACGTGTTACATAATAGGTTCCCATAAGGTTTACTTGAATAATGCGTTCCCAATCCGTTGGTTCTAATTCTAAGAATTTTCCAAAAGCTGCTATTCCGGCATTGTTGATTAAAATATCAATAGTCCCAAATTCAGCCAATGCTTTGGCAACAGCAACATTTACCGAATTAATATCAGCAACATCAGCGGTTATTGCTAGTGCTTTTACTCTTAAAGAACGCACTTTTGCCGCTACACTGTCTATTTCTTCCTGTGTTCTGGCGACCAAAATTACATTTACGCCTTCTTTGGCTAAGGCCAAAGCGATTGCTTTACCAATTCCTTTTCCTGCGCCGGTGATTAGGGCATTTTTATTTTTTAAATCTGTCATTTTATGAGTTTTTTTTTATGCCAATAAAAGGCTAAGTTTCCTGTAAAAGTACCTCGTTTTACATTTGAAATCTATTTTGATTTTCTATTTAATCTAAATTTAACGTTCTGTTATTTTGGCTGAAACGAACATTTTTTAATCTAATGGACTTCACTTTAAATCCAAAGTCAATTTATAAATATCCGTTTCTAAAACTTCGGTGTCCTTGTCTTCACAAAGCAGGAACTCTATTTTTTCTTTTGAATTGGTGTATAAAGTCAATCCTTCGAATTTATGGGTGCTGCTAATTTTTTGAGTGAAATCGATTTTCATGGTTTTGAGGTTGATTCTCCCAATAAGACTTCCTAAAACTTCGCCGTCATCATAAGTAGATTCGGTATCTTCGGCTGTGGCCAAAAAATAAATGCTATTATCGACTAAAACTGCGTCTGTAAAACTGCTGCGTACTCCTTTTATTTTTGGGAGTTTGTAGGCGTTAGAAAGAATAGTAAAATCGTTGGTCAGGTTTTTTCCTTCGATGGTGAAAAGGACATTTTTATTGGAACTTCCGTTACCACGATTCAATAAAAACCAACTTTCTCCAGTATAGATGGCGCCTTCGATGTTGAAATCTTCGGGTTTTATTTCTCCAAAATTTTGCATTACTGCATACAAATCGGCTATATCATTTGTGGCAATTACCTTTTTATCGCTGGAGTTGAGTTGTATCATTTTATTCCTTTTTTCGGTGGAACCGGAGCCCAAAACATACAAACTATCACCAAAGTGGGTTATGGCTTCAAAATCAGCTTTGTCTTTTTTAAGGGTATTTTCTGTGGAATTTTCTAATAAGGGATGGCGTTTTAAATTCAGGGAATCCATGTGGTACTCGTAAAGAAAACCGCTGTTGTCACCAATAATCAGTAGGGAATTGTCTTTGTAAATAAGCCCTGATGCTGACCCAATGCCGATGATTTGAAAGAGTAATTCGAGTGTGAATTTTTCCATTGTATTTGTTTTGAAAACGAGAGTCTAGCCCTGATGGAAGCGGTATCCTTTTCCTTTTTTTCTTTTAAAAAGGAAAAGATACAAGTGTACAGCAGGAAATAGCTCCTTAATATTTATTATATTTGAGTTTGCAAAGATAAATTATTTCTTATGAAGTCTATAAATCCCAACGATTTTAAAGTGATTGACAAAATTGAATTGTCTAAAATCCCAACGAACTTGTTTAGCAAAGCTGATGATGAGGATAAAGAAGAAAAACTGGAGAAGGTGCAAGTAAAATTGAGTGAAATACAAGATGTGATGTATGCGCACAATCGCTATGGTGTTTTGGTTTGTTTACAAGGCATGGATACCTCGGGAAAGGATAGTTTGATTCGGGAAGTTTTTAAGGAATTTAACTCACGCGGTGTTGTAGTTCATAGTTTTAAAACACCTAATTCAAGCGAGTTAGAACATGATTATTTGTGGAGACATTATTTGGTTTTACCTGAGAAAGGAAAGTTTACGGTTTTTAACAGATCGCATTATGAGAACGTTTTGGTCACACGCGTGCATCCGGAATATATTATGAATGAAAATTTGCCAGGAATTGAAAAGGTAGACGATATTACGCCGCAATTTTGGGAAAATAGAATGCAGCAAATCAATAATTTTGAGAAGCACATTACGCAAAACGGGACTATTATGTTGAAATTCTTTTTACATATGAGTAAAGAAGAACAAAGACAACGCTTGTTACGCCGTTTAGAAGAACAAAAACACAACTGGAAATTTTCAACAGGTGATTTGAAAGAAAGAGAACGTTGGGATGATTATATGCATTATTACGAAGAAGCAATTAATAAAACATCCACAGCATATGCGCCCTGGTACATCATTCCTGCTGATGATAAAGAAATGGCCCGTTATATTGTAGCCGAAATTATTTGGGAAGAAATGCAAAAACATACTGATATTAAAGAACCTGAAATGGATGAAAAAATCAGAGGGAATATTGAATTGTATAAAGAAATATTGAAGAAAGAATAGACCAAAAAAAATGCGCTGAATTTCAGCGCATTTTTTTAACTAATTCAAAACAGTTTTATAGTTTGAAACCATAAGCAAGACGGACTCCAACTTGTCCTACACCTTTTCCTACTGAACCGTTATTGTTCACTTTTGCAAAGTCAGAATAGTGCTCATAATGTACGGATACGTCAATGTATTTTGAAGCATAACCAATACTTGGTGATAATAATAAAGAAGTTTTGTTGTAATCGTTAGTTACTGCAAAAGCAGCACCAGCTTCTCCCATTACATAAAATTGGTCATTCCATACGAAAGCTTTAAAACCTGCTTTAGCTGGAATAAATCCTAGATCTTCCCCGTCAGCCTTACTTACAAATAAGTTGCTGAAACCAGTTGTTAAAGTTAAAGAGTATCTTTTTGATAAATCGTATTGAACTCTTGCATCAGCTCCTAGTGCTAATTTGTAAGGGTCACTAGTTGAGTACCCTGCATTTGCACCAAATCCTAAACGGAATCCTTGATCGTAATTTGTCGCTGCTTTTGTCGCTTCTTGTGCTTGTACATTGCTAGCAAACATCATTGCTATTGCAAATACAAATACCGTTTTAATTTTTCCTGTCATTTTCATAATTCTATTGTTTTGGTTATTATTCTTTTGTCGTTACTTCTATTTGTTTCTAAACGACTTTACAAATGTATAGCCCTCATAAGCCTGTTTTGTTATAGAATTATTTGGTTTTGTTATAGAATTCCTTGTTGAGTGCAAATAAGCAGTAAAAAAGTAGTGTTATATATGCAATAGTATTGATGCAATTGAAAGCTTCTAATTATCTTTGCCATCAAAAAAACAAAAAGTGAATTTATCTCAATACTTCAAAGAGTTTTCTTATAATATTAAATTAGCCTATCCTGTAGTTTTAGGAATGCTAGGTCATACATTAATAGGTATCGTTGATAATTTCATGGTTGGCAAATTGGGGTCTACTGAATTAGCAGCCGTTTCACTGGGTAATAGCTTTATATTCATTGCTTTGTCTTTAGGGATAGGGTTTTCTACGGCAATCACACCGTTAGTCGCCGAGGCAGATGCCGAAAATGATGATCAAAAAATTCGTTCTACTTTTCATCACGGATTGCTTTTATGTACTGTTTTAGGAGTTGCATTATTTATTTTGACAGTGTTGTCAAAACAAATTATGTATTTGATGCATCAACCCAAAGAAGTGGCTGATATGGCCGCTCCTTATATTGATTGGGTTGCGTTTTCTTTGATTCCGGTGATCATATACCAAGGATACAAACAGTTTGCTGATGGTTTAGCCAAAACAAAATATTCAATGTATGCTATTTTCATGGCTAACGTTGTGCATATCTTTTTTAATTACGTACTGATTTACGGAATTTGGTTTTTTCCAAAATTAGGAATTCTGGGAGCTGCACTAGGAACTGTATTATCAAGGATAATGATGGTCGTTTTTATGCATTACCTGATGAAAAGAAATTTGGCATTGAAAAAATATTTCAAGAATTTCAGTTTCAAAGAAATACGAAAATCAATTTTGAAAAAAATTATCAATCTTGGTTTGCCTTCAGCAATGCAAATGTTGTTTGAAGTAACTTTGTTTACCGCTGCGATTTGGCTTTCAGGTTCTTTAGGAAAAAATAGCCAGGCTGCCAATCAGATTGCACTTATTTTGGCATCGTCAACTTTTATGGTAGCAATGGGTTTAAGCGTTACAGCAATGATCCGAGTGAGTCATACCAAAGGAATGAACGATTACAAAAATTTGATTACTGTAGCACGATCTATTTTTCTATTAGCAATTATACTTGAAACATTTTTTGCGATAATCTTTGTGGTATTTCATAATTTTTTACCGCATTTATTCTTGAATATGACGGATTCAGCTCAGATGATTGATAACGAAGAAATCATCATTATAACTTCAAAATTACTATTGATTGCAGCCATTTTCCAAATCTCGGATGGAATTCAAGTCGTTGTTTTGGGAGCTTTGCGAGGTTTGCAAGATGTAAAAATACCAATGTACATTACCTTTGTGGCATACTGGATTATTGGGTTTCCTATTTCCTATTATTTAGGGAAATATACCGAGCTGAAAGCCGTTGGAATCTGGATAGGACTTTTGGCAGGATTAACCGCTGCCGCTTTATTTTTGTATATTCGCTTTGCGAGATTAACAAGAAAATTAGTTTTAAAGAATCTTAAATAAATAATGTGTTACAATGTAACTTCTAATTTCTTTATTCGTATAATAAGCGTGTAAACCAAACTAATCTATCAAAAAATGATACTATTTATTATTCTTGGAATAATTTTATTAATTTTAAGTTTTACATTAAAAAGCAATGTAAATCCGTTTTCTAAATTTGCTAATGCTCTGAAAATCAGTGGAGGTTTACTAATCGCTTTGGGATTATTTTCTTCAATGTTTAAACAAATTGACGCGGGTAAAGTGGGAGTTCAATCGCTGTACGGAAGTGTACAGCCCGATGTTCTTGAAAGTGGTTTACATTTGATAAACCCATTATTGGATGTTACTGAATTTGATATTCAAACTCAAAACTACACCATGTCAGCAATTCATGGAGAAGGTGCTCAAGCAGGTGACGATGCTATTCGTGTTTTGTCAAATGACGGTCTGGAAGTGATCATTGATTTGACCGTTTTATTCCGTGTTTCTCCAGAATCAGCACCAAAAATTTTCAAACAAATTGGAGTTGATTATTCGGATAAAATTGTACGTCCCGTAACTAGAACACGTATTCGTGATAACGCGGTTTATTATGATGCAGTAGCCTTATATTCTACCAAAAGAAATGAATTTCAGCAACGAATTTTCAAAACTATTGAAACTGATTTTAAAACTAGAGGATTAGTTTTAGAGCAATTGTTAATTAGAAATATCAATCTTCCTACTTCTGTAAAAACAACTATTGAAAGTAAAATAAATGCCGAACAAGATGCACAAAAAATGACTTTTGTACTTCAAAAAGAAAAACAGGAAGCAGAACGAAAAAGAGTGGAAGCTCAAGGTATTGCGGATTATCAAAGAATTATTTCGACAGGTTTGTCAGATAAACAATTACAATACGAACAAATAAAAGCACAAAAAGAACTAGCGGCTTCTGCTAACACTAAAATTATTTTTATGAATGGTAGAGGGAATGCTCCAGTTATTCTTTCTGATAAATAGATTTTAAAAAAGTTTATTCGGTTATTTGTTTAATCGTTTAAGCGAATAACCAAAAACAACGATTAAACATAAAAAAATGGAATTACCAAAATTTTTACTAGGCGACAATACTGATTTTCCGGAAGATATTTTTATCATACACTTAGATTATCCAAGATTCATCATCAATCTAAAAGATGATGAGGTAGAGTTTATGGAGGAAGCAGAGGATCTTGACGAAGCAGAATTAAATGCTGAAATGGAAGGATTAATCGTTCTTGCCAATGAATTTTATGACCGAGAAATTAAACTTTACGAAGAGTAGGTTTTTAACATCAAGTTTTATGAAAAAAATATTTGTAGTGTTTTTGGCTTTATGTGGTGTCGGATTCGTTTTAAAAGGAATATTTGGTTTTTTTCCTTTGAATTTTAGGACAATTTCTGAAAATAATTATTCCTATGATTTAGGACATAATTTTGGTTATTTAATAGCTAAAGTTGCTAAAATTATTATTGGGGTGTTTTTAATTAAATACACTTATGATTGGTTTAGGGATGAAAATAAAATGCAAGAAAAAATATAAACTTAGGGTGAAAGGAAATAATTTGCTGTTTTACAGCAAATTGAAAAATGGATTAAAATAATTTTTTATAATCTAGGTACAGATTTAATAATTTTTGGGCGGCTGCAAAGGGTGAAATTTCATCATTTTGCACCGCCTTTTTGTTTTCCTTTTTTTAATTTTTTTGGATGATTGAAAATAAATTTTACATTTAAAGAAATTAGTGGTAATTTTAACAGGCTAGCTTTTAAGGTGTTAAAATCTAAAAAACAATAAAAATTTGGGTAACAAAAACTAACCTCTATTGATATACAACTATAAACCATTAAATCTAAACCGTCATGAAGAATGCAAAAACAATTTCAAAAGTCCTTCTCTTTATATTTTTATTGGCGCAAAATAGTTTTGCTCAATTAAAAAATTCAGACGGATCTAAAAAAGAGAAAAAGGCACAAACAGACAATTCTTTAAATGAAAAAAGCAATATAAATAGCATAAATGGGGGAATGCCAAATAGAATTTCGATGAATGTTACCGTTCCAAAACAGACTCAAGGGGCAACATTTGGCGAAAAAGTGAATGCGGGTAAAATAAATGTGATTTTAGTTGAAAGAGGTTGTGTCGTTTTATTTCCTTCAAATACAGGATATAGGGTCAATACCGCCAATAATAGTATTGTTGAATTGTCTAAAAATGAGAGTCTCGCTTTTGATGAAAAAGTAAATCAAAGGCTACATGCCGCTGGTGGAGCATTATCGCAAGGTGCTTCGTTATTGGGCGGTGCTTTACCGGGTGGCGCTATTATTTCGGCAGCAGTTTCAAGTGTGGGTAATTTAGCAGGAGGTGCTGGAGGAGGTGCAGCTTCAGCTTCGTATGCAAAAACTGGAAAACTGTTTTGGAAAATGGAAGATAACGATAACGATTCGATGCTGGAATTACAAGAAGGGGATTTCGAATTAGTATTTGTTATTGTTGAAAAACCGACTTCGGGTATAAAAGATACCTTAAAGACTCAGGTTCGCATTGGTTTTACCATAGAAAATAGTGTTTTAAAAACGAAACACGATACTGCTAAAAATTCAGTGGGAAATATTCGTTAAAAAAGGCTTTGTGAAATTGGAGTGATTCAGTACTAAACTTTAAAATACTTTTCTAATAATAGTTGAGCGGCTGCAAAGGGTGAAATTTCATCATTTTGCACCGCTTTTTTGTTTAGTTCCAATGATTTTTTAATTTCCGGATGGTTGTAAAAATTGGTCTTCAATTGTTCATTGATGGTCTCTAACATCCAATATTGATTCTGCTCTTTTCGTTTTGCAAAGAAATAGTTATTGCCTTTTGTCAGCTCCAGGAATTTTTGAATGGTTTCCCAAACATCGGGTATTCCTTGATGGGTAATGGCGCTACAAGCAGCCGTTGTAGGTGTCCAACCTGATTTTTTAGCAGGAAAAAGATGCAATGCTCTCTTGAACTCTAATTTAGCTAAATTTGCTTTTCTAATATTATCACCATCAGCTTTGTTGATGACAATAGCATCAGCCATTTCCATGATTCCGCGTTTAATACCCTGCAATTCATCACCCGCTCCTGAAATTTTTAATAGCAGAAAAAAATCAACCATACTGTGAACGGCGGTTTCGCTTTGTCCTACGCCAACGGTTTCTATGATTATGGTGTCAAAACCGGCAGCTTCACAAAGAGTAATTGTTTCGCGGGTTTTTCGAGCGACACCTCCCAGTGTTTCTCCCGAAGCTGATGGACGTATAAAAGCATTCTTGTCTTTAACTAATTCTTCCATTCGGGTTTTATCACCCAAAATACTTCCATGCGAAATCGTACTGCTGGGATCCACCGCCAAAACAGCTACTTTCTTTCCTAAACTAGTTAAGTATTTTCCAAAAGCTTCAATAAACGTGCTTTTTCCAACACCGGGAACTCCAGTAATTCCTATTCTGACAGATTTGTTAGCATAAGGCAAACAGGCATTTATGACTTCATTGGCTTTTGACAAATGGCTTACACTCGTACTTTCCACTAAAGTAATCGCACGGCTCAGAGCAGTTATATTTTCCGCTAAAATTCCTTCAACGAGTTCTTTTGCCGAAGGTTGTATTTTTCTAAATTGCTGAATATGGCCAACAGCCACAGCGCTGATAATTTCAGGAGGAGAAATACCGGGTTTTTCGTTTAAGGCGCTTGGATGATATTTTTTATTTGGCAAAATAATTTATTTGAAAAGTAAAAGTAGTGAAAACAAAAACAGTTTCAAAAAGCAACTGCCTTATGAAACTGTTTTATTGGTCCCAAAAATAGTTAAAACTTTGCACTTTAGTGCATTTCGCTTTCAGCTTCTAAAAATATTAACCGCAAATTCGCAAATTAAAAACATGAAATAACTAATCTGCGAATTTGCGGTTTAAGTTTTTTGGTTTGGCTTTTAGCCGTGTAGACTTTAAGTCTGCCAACCAAATCTATGGACTTTCAGCCCATAGTGGTTTATTTTATAAAATATACAGAATTAATACGCTGCTGTAAAACGACTTTGATGGTGTTTTGGGGTTTCAACTTCATCCGCAATAACAACTGCCAAATCTTCTACTGATAAAATGCTTCTCTGAATTTCATCAAAAACCGGATTTTCTACTTCTCAAAATAAATTTTAATGGTATTTTTGTATCCAATTCTTAATTATGAGTAACTTCATTCTAATCTTTGTCTTTTTATTTTTAGGCATTGTACTGCAAAATGTAAAAGCATTTCCCGTTGTAAATGTTTACAAGCTATTAAACAAGTTTGTTATTTATATCTGTCTTCCAGCTTTGGCTCTATATTATATTCCAAAAATTGAATGGAATAATAAGTTGCTGTATCCAATCGGCGTAACATGGATTGGTTTTATAGTTTCGTTTTTATTTTTTAGCTTTTTAGGAAATAGATTTGGATGGTCAAAAAAACTTACGGGTTGTTTGATTATAACTGCTGGTTTGGGAAATACTTCCTTTTTAGGTTTTCCAATTATCCAAGCTTTATATGGTGAAGAAGGTTTAAAAACTGCCATTTTAGTTGATCAGCCGGGAACTTTTGTTGTGCTTTCAACATTAGGGATTCTTGTGGCTACTTTATTTTCTACCGGAAGTCCAAGTGGATTTCATATCGCAAAAAAAATACTGATCTTTCCTCCATTTATTACTTTTCTGTTGGCTTGTTTAATGAATGTATTCGATTTTGATTTCTACCATTATATTCAGTTTGGTTTACAAAAAGTGGGAAGTGTAATGACACCTTTGGCAATGCTTTCTGTAGGATTGCAATTGCGATTTGATAAGAAAAGCCAACATTGGAAATTTTTGGGATTGGGACTTTTGTACAAATTAATATTGACTCCGGCTTTAATATATTTATTGTATGTCGTAATTTTAGGCCAAAATTCAAAAACGATTCAGGTATCCATCATGGAAGCTGCTATGGCTCCAATGATTACAGCTAGTATTTTAGCTTCTACTCACGGTTTAAAACCTCGTTTAAGTAGCATGATGATTGGTTTTGGAATTCCATTATCGTTTGTCACCTTGTTATTTTGGTATTTTGTAGTTCAGTTTGTTTAAGTTTTCTAAAACGAATTTGAACCAATAATTATTAATATCGTTTTATTTGAAAATATGAATTCATCTCTTGATAATGTATCAAAAATTGATACAACTCCTATTGCTCAGCAAACGGTTTACTCCGTATTATTCTCTATTGCATTCGCCCATTTATTGAATGATTTATTACAAGCTGTTATTCCGGCAGCGTATCCTATTTTAAAGGAAAATTTCAATTTAACGTTTACACAAATTGGGTTAATCACTTTGGCGTATCAATTGGCGGCCTCTATATTGCAACCTTTGGTTGGTTTGTATACGGACAAAAGACCAAAGCCTTTTTCTCAAATTTTCGGAATGCTGTTTACCTTATCCGGAATCGTATTTTTATCCTATGCTTCCAGTTTTTCGATGATTATAATTTCGGTTGTTTTGGTTGGGATTGGTTCTTCCATTTTTCATCCTGAAGCTTCCCGAATCTCCTTTTTGGCATCTGGCGGAAAGCGTGGTTTGGCACAATCCATTTTCCAATTGGGAGGCAATGCCGGAACAGCAATAGGACCTTTATTAGTCGCCTTAATTGTGGTTCCTAATTCACAATATTACATCATTTGGTTTGTGGTTGTAGCCATTATCGGATTGATTGTTTTGAGTAGAATAGCGCTGTGGTATCAAAACCATTTGAGTTTGAGAAGTACCAAGAAAGCTGTAATCGATTTGCCTAATTTGTCTCAAAAAACGATTGTAATCTCGGTGGGAATTTTGATGGTTTTGATATTTTCAAAATTCTTTTACATGGCCAGTATGTCCAGTTATTTTACGTTTTACTTAATCGAAAAATTTGGTTTATCGGTTCAGGAAGCACAATTCCATTTGGTTTTATTCTTAGCCTCTTGTGCTATTGGTACTTTAATCGGCGGGCCGCTAGGTGACAAATTCGGAAGAAAATATGTGATTTGGTTTTCGGTCTTGGGAGCCGCGCCTTTTACTTTATTATTGCCGTATGTTGATTTATTTTGGACAGGCGTTTTATCAGTCTTAATTGGAACCATAATCTCGTCTGCATTTCCTGCTATTTTGGTTTTTGCACAAGAATTACTGCCTAAAAAACTCGGAATGGTTTCTGGCCTTTTCTATGGTTTTGCCTTTGGAATGGGAGGTTTGGGTTCCGCTTTATTGGGGAATCTTGCAGATCACACCAGCATTACGTATGTGTATTATCTTTGTGCCTATTTGCCTTTGATTGGAATTATAGCGCTCTTTTTACCTAATTTAAAGAAAAAATAACACTTTTTTTAGGAGCTATATCCTGTTCTGTACTGTATCTTTTGTTTTTAAAGAAAAAAACAAAAGGATGCCGTTGCGATCAGGGCTAGGGCATTTGGTTTCCTAATTGCATTATTTTGCATTTTATAATTTCTTCAAATTTTCTCTTAGTCTCATTGTTGGAATTATTAATTGATTTAGCAGTAAAATAAAACTGAATAGTTACTTCTTATTGGTAATTAATAACCCGGAAATAATGATTCCCATGCTTATGATTTGGGTTAGTAAAATGGCTTGATTAAGAAAAAAATACGCCAGAATTCCACTGAATACGGGAATCAAATAATAAATTAATGCTGTTTTTGATGTGCCAATTAATCGAATGGCTTCGTTCCATAAATAAAAAGAAATTAAGGAAGCGCAGATGCCTACATAGATGGTTACCAAGACTGTTTTAGTGTCAAAAATCACTTTTTTATAATAAATATGTTCATACATATAAAAAGGGAACAGTAAAAGTGTACCAATTACAAAAACACTAAACAAAAATACTTTTGGGGTTAAATCATCCGGTTTTTGTCGGACTAGTATCGTGTAATAAGCAAAAAAGAAGCAAGCCACTAGCATTAATAAATCTCCAATGGTAAAGTTGATATGGAGTAATGCTTGTAATGAACCTTTGGAAATAAGCACTAGAACTCCTGTGATTATTGTTGCAATTCCCACTATTTTTATAGTAGAAACGTTCTCTTTAAAAATAATCCTGGAAAGTGCAACAATAAATAACGGAATCGAAATGGCGATTAACGATAAGTTGACTGCGCTCGTTGTTCTTCCTGCAAAGTAAATCAGCGTGTTAAAAATAGTGATGCCTAATACAGCCGTAAGCGTAAGATACCGAATGTGTTTCTTTACGATTTTGAAACTTTTATAAGTGCTTTTTATAGCAAATGGAGCCAAAACAATACAAGCAACTGTCCATCGCCAAAATGCCAATCCAATAGGAGGGATGTGACCTTTTATACCACTGGCAATTACCATATTTACTGACCAAAGCAAGGTAGCTAATAAGGCAAATAAACCCCCTTTAATCGTGTTATTCATTAAATAAGATTGTTAATTCTGGCATATTGTAATAACATAATGGTTTTTGCATCCTGCATTTGACCGGATTCAATCATAGAATATGCTTCGTCGAAAGGCATTTCTATAACATCAATATTTTCTTGTTCGTGTTCTACTCCACCACCTTCACTCACTTTCATGGATTCATCGTATTCGCCAACAAATAAATATAAAATTTCAGTTACTGCACCAGGTGACATATAGGTTTCCATTACTTTTTTTACTTTAGAAATGCGATATCCCGTTTCTTCCTCCGTTTCTCGAATGATACATTGTTCCGGATTATCTTGATCCAGAAGTCCAGCACAAACCTCAATCATCATTCCGGTTTCATTTCCGTTAAGGTACGTTGGCAAGCGAAACTGTCGTGTTAGAATAACTGTTTTTTGTTGTCTGTTATAAAGTAAAATGGCTGATCCGTTTCCTCGATCGTAGACTTCTCTTTTTTGGGTAATCCAAGAATCATCTTTTTTTTGATAGTCAAAAGTTACTTTGTTTAAAATGTACCAATTGTCAGAGAGTAATTCTGTTTTTTGTATTTTAATAGCTGGATTTTTCATTCGGTTGGATTGATTTTTTAACTAAAAAAAACGCTCTGAATTTTCAGAGCGTTTAGTAATCTTATTTTAGAATAGTTTGCTTTCTGTCTGGGCCTACAGAAACTATTTTGATAGGAACTTCCACTTCTTTTTCAATGAATGCAATGTATTCTTTTAACTCTGTCGGTAATTCATCATAGGTTGTCATACCCGTCAAATCTTGTTTCCATCCTTTGAAATCCTGATACACTGGAGTTACATTTTCTGGTTCGATGTTGTAAGGGAAATGAGAAATTTTCTCTCCTTTATAATTGTATTCCGTACATACTTTTAAAGTTTCAAATCCTGAAAGTACATCCCCTTTCATCATCATCAATTGCGTTACACCATTAACCTGAACAGCATATTTAAGTGCTACTAAGTCTAACCAACCACAACGTCTTTGTCTTCCGGTTACAGATCCAAATTCATTTCCTACACGTGCCATAGTTGCACCATCTTCGTCAAAAAGTTCAGTTGGGAATGGACCACTTCCTACACGTGTTACATAGGCTTTGAAAATTCCGTATACTTCCTTGATTTTATTTGGAGCAATCCCTAAACCAGTACAAGCACCAGCAGCAGTGGTATTTGATGAAGTTACAAATGGATAGGTTCCAAAATCAACGTCCAATAAAGAACCTTGAGCTCCTTCACATAATATTGATTTACCTGCTTTTTGAGCTTGGTGTAAATATTCTTCGCTGTCGATGAAATCTAATTTTTTTAGTTCTTCGATAGCTTCAAAAAATTCTTTTTCTAATTCCTCTAAATTGTATTGGATAGCAACATCGTAGAATTTAATCATTGCTTCATGCTTGTCAGCCAAAGCTCTGTAACGATCTGCAAAATCTTCTAATTCGATATCACCTACACGAATACCATTTCTTCCGGTTTTGTCCATATACGTAGGGCCAATTCCTTTTAATGTAGAACCAATTTTTGCTTTACCTTTAGAAGCCTCAGATGCTGCGTCTAATAAGCGGTGTGTTGGTAAAATTAAATGTGCTTTTCTTGAAATGATTAATTTGCTTTTGATGTCTAAATTAAATTTTTCAAGACCTTCGATTTCTTTTTGAAAAACTACAGGATCAATTACTACTCCATTTCCAATGATGTTTATTGCCGTTTTATGAAAAATACCAGAAGGAATAGTTCTAAGAACATGTTTTATTCCGTCAAATTCCAAAGTATGTCCTGCATTTGGACCTCCCTGAAAACGAGCGATAATATCATAATTTGAAGTTAGAACATCAACAATTTTTCCTTTTCCTTCATCTCCCCATTGTAATCCTAGTAATAAATCTACGGTCATTCTATCTGTTATTTGTAGTTAGTGTTATATTGAAGGGACAACTAATCAGTTATCCGTACTATTTTTGTTTTTTTATTCCATATAAATATAAGGAATGGTTGGTAATCTCTATGTCGAATATTTCTTCGATTGTTTTTTTGATACTTTGAATTCTTGGATCACAAAACTCAATTACTTCACCAGTATCCGTCATTATAATATGATCGTGCTGTTTGTCAAAATATGATTTTTCATAATGTGCCTGATTTTGTCCAAATTGATGTTTACGGACTAAAGCACAATCCAATAGCAATTCAATCGTGTTGTAAAGAGTTGCTCTACTCACACGATAGTTTTTATTTTTCATTTTGATATAAAGGTTTTCTACATCAAAATGTTCTTCGCTATCGTAAATTTCCTGAAGGATAGCATAACGTTCAGGTGTCTTGCGATGTCCTTTTTTTTCAAGATACATTGTAAAAACATTTTTTACAATTTCTTGGTTTTTGGTGTTATCTGTGGAAATGAGTGTCATATGCGGGCAAAGATAAATTTTTTAGTTTAAAGTATAAAGTTTAAGGTTTGTTTAGTTTCAAGTTTTTAGTTACAAATTGAACAAACTCAGATTTGAAAAGAAAAACTGGATTTTTTTCTATGTTTTATAAACCCTTGTTACTTTATCGATTCCGTCAATTTTTTTGATGTTATTGATCATTTTTTTCAAAATGGTATTGTTTTGAACAATTACCGCAACTTGACCATGAAAAATTCCTGCATCGGTACTCAAAGAAATACTCTGAATATTAACATGCATATTGTTTGAAATCACCTTTGTTAATTGGTTTGTTAGTCCTAAAACATCCATTCCGGTTATGTTTATAATTGCTTTGAATTCTTCTTGTGAAGAGTCAATCCATTTGGCTGTCATTATTCGGTAGGCATAATTAGATTGCATCCCAAGGGCGTTTGGACAATCTTTTTTATGCACTTTTATTCCTTCGTTGATGGTTACAAATCCAAATACGTCATCTCCAGGGATTGGATTGCAACAAGGCGATAATTTGTAATCCAGTTTGTCGTGTTCCTTGCCAAAAACAAGCATGTCGTAATTACTGCTTATGATTGGTTTATGAATGTCTTCGTCAGCAGTGCTTGGCGAACGTTTCATTTTATTTTTGAAAAAATTAATGAAAGTATTGCTTTTTTGTGCTGCGTAATCTTTGAGTTGCTGGTTTTCAATAGCGCCAATTCCTACTCTATAAAATAAGTCTAAACTCGTTTTTAGTTTGAAAAAGTTAACCAATTCGTTAACCACTGATTCGTTTAACGTTATTTTTAAATGCTTTAGTTTTCGAGTAAGGAGTTCTTTTCCTTCCTCGCCAATTTTCTTGGTGTTTTCGTTTAAAACATTTTTTATTTTCGTTTTGGCTCTGGAAGTAGTTACATAATCAAGCCAGTTGATTGTAGGTTTTTGATGTTGCGAGGTGATAACTTCAATTTGATCCCCACTTTTTAGTTCAAAATTCAAAGGAACTAACTTCCCATTGACGCGTGTTCCTCTGGTTCTAATTCCTATTTCTGAGTGAATACTGAAAGCAAAATCAAGAGAGGTGGCGCCTTTAGGCAACGATTTTATTTCTCCTTTTGGAGTAAATACAAAGATTTCTTTAGAATATAAATTCATTTTGAAATCTTCCACAAAATCTACTGCATTCGTTTCTGAACTTTCCAGGGCTTCTTTTAGTAAGTTTAGCCAAACATCGAGACCACTTTCTTCAGTAGCGCCATTTTTATATTTGTAGTGTGCTGCGTATCCTTTTTCGGCAATTTCGTCCATGCGTTCGCTTCGAACCTGCACTTCAACCCAGCGGCCTTTTGGCCCCATTACCGTGATATGTAGCGCTTCGTAACCCGTAGATTTTGGTGACGAAATCCAGTCACGCAAACGACTTGGGCTTGGTCTATAATGATCGGTTACGATAGAATATATCTTCCAGGCAATAAATTTTTCGTCATGAGGATTTGATTTGTAAACGATGCGCAAGGCAAACTTATCATACACTTCGTCGAAGCTTACGTTCTGCGCTTTCATTTTTCGACGAATAGAGTAGATAGATTTTGGACGACCTTTTATAATGTACTCAACTTCTTCTTCATCCAAAGCTGTTTTTAGAACTGCTGTAATATCAGCAATGTAGGCATCTTGCTCTTCTTTGGTTTCTTTTATTTTGCTTACAATATCATTATAAACTGCAGGTTCCGTATATTTTAATCCTAAATCTTCCAGCTTAGTTTTTATGTTATATAAACCCAATCGGTGCGCTAATGGGGCATATATATATAAAGTCTCCGATGCAATTTTGGTTTGTTTGTCTTCCTGCATCGATTCCATAGTTTGCATATTGTGCAAACGATCGGCTAGTTTTATCAGAATTACACGAACGTCATCATTCAGCGTAAGAATCATTTTCCGGAAATTCTCGGCTTGTAATGATGCATTCAAATCCTTTTGAACCAAGGATATTTTGGTCAAGCCTTCAACAAGTTGTGCTACTTTTGGATTAAACAAACGTTCGATATCCGGAACCGTCATTAGCGTGTCTTCGACAACATCATGCAATAACGCAGCGGCAATGGATGTGGCTCCCAAGCCTATTTCTGAGGCAACAATTTTTGCAACAGCAATAGGATGAAAGATATAGGCTTCTCCTGATTTTCTTCGTTGGTCTTTATGCGCATCTACTGCAACATCAAAAGCCTTACGAATAAGTTTTTTGCCTTCCGGAGTTAAGGTTTGGTAGCTTATGCGAAGTAATTCTTTGTATTCTTGAGCAATTGCTTTATTTTCTTTTTCTAAATCTATTTCTGTCATAACGGCATGGTTCAATTCCTAAAAATAACAATAAGTTGGGAGATATGCAAGTTAAAAAGGGATTCTAAATGTAAATCACAAAATTGATTTTTTAACAAGATTATTGCACTTTACTAAAACCCAAATCCTGAAAATCATAACTAAAATCAGTCAACTCAGAAATTGGTTTCATGGTTAATTTAACCACCTTTCCGGTTGCATCACATTCAAAAAACAGATGCGCATCTGCATGGAAATAGGCGTTATCCCATTTAACTACATAATTTGTGTCTTTGTAGAAAAAAACTTCACCGGAAAGTTGAGGAGAACGTTTTGAAGCAAAGTATAATTTTCCTTTTTTTTCCGAAAGTACTGCATCTCCAAACCAATTGTCTGTATAAGTTCCAACGAAACTTTTGAAGTCTATTTTGAATTTTTCTTTTTTGTTTTTGGCTACGGTTGCCCAAACATCATCCGTTATTTTATCAGCAGAGGCTACATTCGCTTTTATTCTATTGCTATAAATGGTAACGTAATCCTCCGATTGAATTCCCAAATAACTATCTTTTATCGTGTTGGTAATCGCTCTGAAAGCGGCCCCCGATTGCTGATTGGTCAATACAATTATCCCTAAATTTAATTCTGGTATCAAAGTCACTTGGGTAACAATTCCTTCTAATCCGCCAGTGTGAGTGACTTGTTTATACCCTTTTACATCACTTAAAAACCAACCTAGTCCATAGGAACTAAAATGGGTATTGTAAGGAGCTGTTGTGTTTGTTGGGATTATCGTTTGTGGAGACCACATCTCATTATGCTCTTTTTTAGAAAATAATTGTTTGTTCTCTGAGCCATATTTTCCATTGTTCATTTGCATAATCGTCCATTTGCTCAAATCATTTACGCTGGAATAAATTCCGGCGGCAGCATCAAAAAGTTGATTTTGGTAGCGTTTGATTACTTTTAGTTTTCCGTCAATAGGAACGTGAGGCGCAATGATATTTGTGGTGTCTTTCAGTCGTAAAAAAGAAGCGACGCTATTATTCATTTCTAAGGGCTTCATCATCCGTTGTTCTACAAAATCACACCAGCTCAAACCACTTGCTACGCGAATTACTTCTCCAGCAACAATGTACAGTAAATTGTCATAATCGTATTGCGTTCTAAATGCCGAAACCGGTTTTAAATACTGTAAATTCTGAATGATATCTTGTGTGGTAAAATCGCTTCCATCAGGCCAAATCATTAAATCTCCTGCGCCAAGACCTAATCCGCTGCGATGTGTCAATAAATCCCGAATCGTAAATTCATTCGTTACATAGTCATTATACATTTTGAAATTAGGAAGGTGTTTAATGACTTTGTCATCCCATTTTACTTTTCCTTCATCTACTAAAATCGCCAAAGCGGCGCTGGTAAATGCCTTACTATTGGATGCAATTCCAAAAAGGGTATTTGCATCTACTTTTTCGTTAGTTAAAATTGATTTAACTCCATACCCTTTGGAGTGGATTACTTTTCCGTCTTTTACAATGGCTACAGCAATTCCGGGAACATTGAATGTTTTTAGCGTACGATCTACTAATTCATCGACTTGAGTCGAACTGATTTGTGCAAAAGAAATAGTGGTTGAAATTAATGCTATTGCAACGAATAATTTATTTTTCATACTATAAATTTATTTTTTTTAAAAATCTGAAATCATTAATCTACAATCAAAAATCTAAAACCCTCTCTGTCTTTTGGCTTCAAAAATCAAGATGGCTGCTGCAACCGAAACATTCATAGAATCGATCTCGCCTTGCATTGGAATAATAATATTTTGAGTCGCTTCCTTTCTCCATTCTTCTGTCAATCCAGTGGCTTCCGTCCCTACGACCAAAGCGGTTGGCGTGGTGTAATCTTGCGTGTGATAGGAAGTGGAGTTTTGTAAAGTCGCACAATAAAAATTGATTTTCCTTTCTTTCAAAAAAGAAATAATTTCTGATGTTGTTCCGGTAGCAATTTGATTGGTAAACAAACAACCTACACTGGAGCGCACAATATTTGGATTGTATAAATCGCTTTTTGGATTGGCAATAATTACCGCATCAAGATTAGCAGCATCGGCAGTTCTTAATAAAGCGCCAATATTTCCTGGCTTTTCGGGGGCTTCAGCAACAAGAATCAATGGGTTTTCAGATAATTTTAAATCCGATAATTGCAACGATTTGGTTTTGGCTACAGCCAAAATACCCTCAGTAGTATCTCTATAAGCCAGTTTTTGATAGACTTCCTTATTGATTTCTATCAGTTCTGCATTTTTAGATAATTGACGGGCTTCGGCTTCGGAACAAATTTCAGGTAAAAATAACAGCGTTTCTATTTCATAACCTCCTTTGATGGCAATAGAAATTTCACGTTTTCCCTCAATTAAAAAAGTTCCGGATTGTTTACGTGCTTTTGCTTTTTCCTGCAATTGCACTAAAGATTTTATATATGGATTTTGTATCGAAGTGATTTGTTTCAAGAGGTACAACTATTTAATTTATAGGAAACAAAGATACATAGAGAAAATTCAGTTTTCTATATTTGAATTCGAATATTTATTTGGCAGGAATAGATTCATTAAATTGTGGGGGGTCAGGCTGGTTACACGAGTATTTTCTTTATTTTTGCCTGAATTATAGTCAATAGATAGCATTCTTATTATCCATTTTTAAATCCAAAAAACATCATGTTTTATTTATTAGACATCATCGGCACATTGGCTTTTGCCATGTCAGGCGCATTGACGGCAATGAATAAAAAGCTCGATCCATTTGGCGTGTTTATCATTGCTTTTGTTACGGCTGTGGGTGGAGGAACGTTGCGTGATGTGATGATTGGGCGAACGCCCGTGGGATGGATGCGTGATTTGAATTATGTTTATGTTATAATCATCGGGTTTGTATTGGCCTTAGTTTTCAGAAAAAAATTCGACAGATTGCGAACTTCTTTGTTTTTATTTGATACCATTGGGTTGGGCGTTTTTACTTTAATAGGTCTCGAAAAAGGAATAAATATTGGACTTCATCCGGTCATCTGCGTAGCTTTAGGAACTATGACAGCTTGTTTTGGAGGTGTAATCCGTGATATTTTATGTACTGAAATCCCTGTAATTTTCAGAAGGGAAATTTATGCTACGATTTGTATTTTGGGTGGAATTATTTTCTTCGTCCTTCGGGAATTTAATTTAGAAAATGATATTTTATACTTAGCGACATCCTTAGTTATCATTTCGGTACGCTTGATGGCAGTGAAATTCAAATGGTATTTATCCCCTTTAGAAAATAAATAAAAAATGCTTAATTTCACGAAGTCTAAAACCAAATAGTGAAAAATTATTCCGTCAAACAATACCAGAAAAGCGATTATACAAACTGGAATGCCTTTATTGGTCAAGCCAAAAACGCTACTTTTTTATTTCACCGTGATTTTATGGAATACCACAAAGATCGATTCGGGGATTTCTCCTTGATGATTTTTGAGAACGAAAAATTGGTTGCTGTTTTGCCGGCAAATAAAGTTGGGGAAATAGTTTATTCACATCAAGGCTTGACGTATGGCGGACTAGTTTCTAATGAACAATCCAAATTGACGACTATAATTAATGCTTTTAGGTCTGTTTTGTTGTTTTTGGAAGATAATAAGATAGAAAAACTGCATTTGAAAACAATTCCATCGATTTATCATACTAAACCTGCCGAAGAAATTCAATATGCTTTATTTTTGGCGGAAGCCAAATTAGTAAGACGAGATAGTTTGTCGGTGATTGATTTATCACAAAAATATGATTTTTCAAAAATCAGAAAAAGAGGCATTAAAAAAGGAATGACAAAAGGATTAGTTATTAAAGAAGAAACTAATTTTGAATCTTTTTGGGATGAAGTTTTGATTCCGAATTTAGAAGCCAGACATAATGCAAAACCGGTTCATTCCATTGCTGAAATGAATCTTTTAAAAAGCCGTTTTCCTAATAATATACGCCAGTTTAATGTGTATCATAACGATCAAATTGTGGCGGGAACTACTGTTTTCGAAAGTGAAGCGGTTGCGCATTGTCAATATATTTCTAAATATGAAAATGTGGAGAATCTTGGAAGTTTAGATTTTCTATATCATTTTTTGATAACAGATGTTTTTGTTGATAAACGATTTTTTGATTTTGGGATTTCCAATGAAACTCAAGGGAAATTATTGAATGATGGATTGTCTTATTGGAAAGAAAGTTTCGGAGCCAGTACAATAGTCCACGATTTTTATGAGGTAGAAACCGCTAATTATGTCAGACTAAATTCATTTTTAATTAAATCAAAAAAACATACTGACTAAATGATTCCATTTCTTGATTTAAAAAAAATAAACGAACCGTATGAAACCGCTTTTCAGGAAAAATTGAAAGTAGTTTTAGCCAATGGTTGGTATGTTTTAGGAAATGAAGTCAAGGAATTTGAAACCGGTTTTGCCAAGTATTGCGGTGCAAAATATTGCATCGGGACAGGAAATGGTTTAGACGCTTTAGTGTTGATTTTTAAAGGCTATATTCAACTTGGGAAATTGCAAAAAGGCGATGAAGTGATTGTTCCGGCAAATACTTACATTGCCAGTATTTTGGCTGTTTTACAAGCGGATTTAATTCCAGTTTTAGTCGAGCCAAATTTAGAAACCTACAACATCGATCCCGATTTAATTTCAGAAAAGATTACCCCAAAAACCAAAGCGATTCTGGCAGTTCATCTTTACGGACAATTGGCAGAAATGGATACGATAAATGAAATTGCTGTTGCAAATAATTTGTTGGTTGTCGAAGATGCGGCTCAGGCTCATGGTGCAATGAGAAATCAAGAATCCACACCCGAGACCGCAGATCGAACTGAAGAAGTACTCAAAAATCAAAAATCAAGCGTAGCGTATAGTTTTTATCCTGGGAAAAATCTAGGCGCATTGGGCGATGGGGGAGCAGTTACCACAAATGACTCGGAGTTAGCTAAAACCATTCAATCACTTCGTAATTATGGTTCGGAAACGAAATATTATAATGATTACATTGGAGTAAATTCAAGATTAGATGAATTGCAAGCGGCTTTTCTTAATGTGAAATTACCGTATTTAGATATTGAAAATGAACGACGTAGAGTAATTGCAAAACGCTATTTGTCTGAAATTAAAAACGATAAAATAATATTGCCAACTGTGACATTGCTCGGAAAGAAGCAATCTAATCATGTTTTTCATTTATTTGTCATTCGAACTCAGAATAGAATAGAGTTACAAGACTATTTACATCAAAATAATATTCAAACGGTAGTACATTATCCCGTTCCGCCTCACAATCAAAAAGCGTTATCAAACTGGAATCATTTATCTTTTCCAATAACCCAAAAAATTCATGACCAAGTGTTGAGTTTGCCTATAAGCCCAGTTTTGACAATGGATGAAGTGAGTTTTATTGTTGCAATTTTAAATAAATACTAAATTGGGATTTATTAGAAAAATTGCCCAAACACAACTGTTTAAGATTTCATCTTTAAATAGTTTAAGCGTTATTTTAAAGATTGGAATTGGGTTAATAACTTCAAAATTATTAGCAGTTTTTGTAGGGCCAAGCGGAATGGCTTTGGTTGGGAATTTGAGGAATTTTTTAACTTCATTAGAAAGCATTTCAACTTTAGGTTTTCAAAACGGAATTATAAAATATGTTGCTGAAAACGAAGAAAATGAAAATCAGCTTAAAAAAATAATTACCACAGTTTTTATTAGTTTGGTTTGTATTGCTACTGTTTTAAGTGGCGTTTTATACTTTTTTGCATCTTATTGGAACAGTCAAATATTTGGAAATGATTTCGAATATACTATTGTTTTTAAAGCACTGGCTTTGGCTTTGCCTTGGTATGCAATTTCTGTTTTTTTGTTATCTGTAATTAATGGTCTAGGGCAATTCAAAAGTGTAATTTGGGTTAATATAATAGGCAATGCCATTGGTTTATTAGTTTCTATCAGTATGATTTTGAATTATAAAACCTTGGGCGCTTTATTTTCCTTGGTGATTTCCCCAGCTTTGTTGTTTTTTGTGACATTTTATTATATAAATAAAGAAATTAATTTTTTTGAAACGATTCGGTTTCATCAGTTTGATTCTCAAGTTCTAAAAAAATTATCGTCATATTCTTTAATGGCTTTGGTTTCAACGGTTTTAGGACCTTTGGTGTATCTCTTAATAAGAAATCATGTTATTCAGAATGTTGGACTGGAACAAGCCGGTTTTTGGGAAACAATGACACGTATTTCGACGTATTATATGTTGTTTGTTACCACAATTTTGACTGTTTATTTTTTGCCAAAATTGGCTGTTGCCAAAAATAATCTGGAGACAAAACGTGTTTTTTGGAGTTACTTCAAAAGTATTTTACCCGTTTTCATAATTGTATTAACGGTGCTTTATTTTTTGCGTTTTTTTATTGTCAATTTGCTTTTTACCAATGCATTCCTACAAGTAACGACTTTGTTTGTTTGGCAGTTGGCAGGTGATGTTTTAAAAGTAGCTTCTTTGATTTTAGGGTATCAATTTTTTGCAAAAAAATTAACTGTAGCATTTATAGTTTCAGAGTTGTTTTCACTTCTTGTTTTGTATTTTTCAAGTGTTTATTTAATTAATTTATTTGGAATTCAAGGAGTTGTGATGGCTCAGGCTTTTGATAATTTTATTTACCTGGTGGTGTTGGTTGTTTACTTTAGAAAGAGTTTGTTTTAGTTTTTGGATAAAAATTTAAGCTTTATTCCAAGTTTCTAAGTATTGATTAGCGATTTTTATATAATCATGCTCTTTTTCGATAAATGCTCTGGCACGTTTTCCAATTGCTATAATGGCTTCAGGATTTTCGATCAAAAAAGACAATTCTTTTACTAAATAATTCACATCAGGCAAAGCATTTACAGCAACTCGTTCTGATACATTATAATGTTGTACAAACTCTTTCTCGGCACCAGTGAAAACGACTTTTCCTTTTGACATAGCTTCCAAGGCATTGTAACCCTGATCGTCAGCATAGATTTGATCTAATACGATTTGTGCGGTATTGTATAAATTTATATAATCGGCATAAGGAAGATTTTCGGTGATAATCACAGCTACTTTTTCAGCATATTTTTCCTGTATAATTTGCAATGCTTTTTCAAAATAAGTAATTCCTTTTTTGATGTAACTGGAGCGATTTATCCCAAGAAAAATAACGATTTTGTCATTGTTTTTTTGTTCTTGAAATTCAATTTTTAGGGTGTTAATTGGATTTGGAATGAAATGAACCGAATATCCCATTTTCTCCATCGGAATTTTATAATCTAAATCGGAGACAATTAGGTTTTGGCAGTTTTCGACCAACCAATCAAAGGTTTTTCGATAGTTTTTTGTGGCGTATTTTAATGGATATTCAAAATGTTTTTTTAACGAATTATCCTCGAAATAGGGAGTCAGAATGCTATAGTCAGACTCTTTTTTGAGCAAATAATCAATAATTGGGGTTTCATCACCACAGATTAATAAGCTCCGATTTTTAATTTTTTTGAATACCTTTTTATAGAGTATCCGAGAGAGAAAAGGAAACGTTTCAATTGCATCCGAATTAATGAGCTGTACGTGATCAAAGTTCTTTAATTGGGCTAATAAAAGGAAAAAACGAAGTCCTCTTTCTGCTTTCTCTAAATCGATACCCGTGAGTTTATAAAGGGCATTTTTGATTTTTAGAGGCAACCAATAATCAGATAAAAAGGCGGAATGAAAGGAATAATCAGTGTCGAATTTTTTGAAATGATCTCCCGATGACAACAAAATTACCTCATGTCCCAGCACTATCAATCCTTCTTTTAAAGAATTATGCAATCGACTGTATTCGCCCATCAAAAGTATTTTCATTTACAAAGCTGAATTATTTATATTTGTGTAAATATAATAACAAATTGATAAAAGAATTTAAAAAAGGAGATCTTGAAATAGTAATGGCTACGATGAATAGAGATTCTTTGGATTTTTTGATTCCTATGTTTCCCTTCTGTCATTTTTCAGAATTTTCAATTTTAATTATCAATCAAAGCCTAGAGAATAAACTATTAGTTTCAGAATTTCCTTCCATTAGAGTTATAAATTCATTTGAAAAAGGGTTGTCGAAAAGCAGGAATTTAGGTTTGCAAAATGCAAAAGGGAAAATTATCTTAATAGCGGATGACGATGAAATTTTCAAGGAAGATTTTGAAAGCAGTATTCTTGAAGCCCACAACAATTATCCTGAGGCAGCCAGTATTTGTTTTGCAATTGAAGATTCAAATGGCTTATTATTTAAAAAATATCCTTCTCAATCAAAATTGCAATTAAATAATCTAGATATTTTTAATATTTTATCGATTGAAATAAGTTTAAAAAAAGCGGTATTCGACCAACTGAAGATTAAGTTTGATACTAATTTTGGGCTTGGAAGTTCATTTAAGATGGGAGAAGAAGCTATTTTTTTGTCGGATTTGAAAAATCAAAATCAAAATATAATTATTGTGCCTAAGGTTATAACAAGTCATCCGTCGATTTCAACAGATGATAAATTAAATTTGGAGCAAAGATATTATGTACAAGGCGCTTTCTTGACCAGGGTTTCAAATGATGGTTACTTCAAAGGAGTTTTTATGAAACTTTTTTTTGATATTAAACAAAACAAAATTAAAATAAACCAAGTTTTTGTAGCACTAAAAAGCGCAAACAAAGGAAAAGAAGATTTTTTACAAATTACTAAATGAAAACAACCCTTAACGCCATACAATTACTAAAGATCCCTGTTGTGGAAGATATACGTGGGAATCTGGCATTTATTCAAGAGAATGTTTTGCCATTTGGATTCAAGCGAGTGTATTACCTTTTTGATGTGCCAAGCAATGCTTATAGAGGTGGACATTCGCATATTGCTCAGCAAGAAATCTTGATTGCTTTGAGCGGAAGTTTTGAAGTTGTTCTTAACGACGGAATCGAAAAAAAATCATTTTTCTTGAACAAACCAAATATTGGATTGTATATTCCAACGGGTATTTGGAGAGAATTGCAAAATTTTTCATCAGGAGCAGTTTGTTTGGTTTTGGCATCTGATGTGTTCAATGAAGAAGATTATATTCGGGATTTTGATGAATTTTTGATTTCAAAAAAATGAAACTTTTATACATTGTTCCTAACATAAATAACGAAGGCGGTGTAGCCAGAGTCCTTTCTGTAAAAGCCAATTACCTAATTGATAAATTAGGATATGAAGTTCATATTCTGACTCAAAACGAGGGTTTTTCTCCTTTGTTTTATTCTTTTGATTCCAATATTATTTTTCACGATATGAGACTGAAAGGCAATGTATTTCAGTTTTTTAATTCTTACAGGAACGCTTTAAAAACTAAAATTAAAGCAATTCAACCCGATGTTATTGTTGTTTGTGATAATGGTTTAAAAGCGTATTTTATTCCTTTTATTTTAAAAAACAAAGTTCCACTAGTTTTAGAAATGCACAGTTCAATGTTTATTGAAGAAAGAAAATTAAAGAATAATTTTTTGACGAAAGTTAGATCTGGTTTTTTTCATTTTTTTAAAAAAATTGGAATAAAGAAATACGATCGATTTGTTGTTGTGACGAGCGAAAGCATTGCAGAATGGAAGATAAATAATGCAATTGTTATTCCAAATCCCTTATGGTTCACTTCGGAAAAATCCAATGCTTTAGAAAATAAAAAAGTCATTGCTGTTGGTCGGCATACGTATGAAAAAGGATTTGACAGAATGTTGCAAATCTGGAAAAAAGTAGTTGCCAAATACCCGGAATGGATATTGGAAATTTATGGAAATTCATCTGAAAATATTAATTTAAAATTGTTGGCTGAAAATCTGAATATTTCAGATAATGTAGTTTTTTATGACGCAGTTCAGGATATTGATAAAAAATATTTAGAAGCTTCATTTTATTTGATGACGTCTCGATTTGAAGGTTTTGGAATGGTTTTGATTGAGGCGATGGCTTCCGGATTGCCTTGTATTGCTTATGATTGTCCGTGTGGACCAAGAGCAATAATTTCTCAAAACCAAGACGGATTTTTGATCGAAAATGGGAACGAATCAGATTATGTAAAAGCAGTCGAGACTTTAATCGAAAATGCGACATTAAGAAAAGAAATGGGTAAAAAGGCAAAATTATCCAGCGAAAAATACCATATCGATGCTATTATGGAAACTTGGGATCAATTATTTATTGAAATCAAAAAGAATTAATTTTTATAACTTATCGAGCACAAATAGCCAATCCGAAACCAATTAAAAAGGAATAAATTAGGATTGTTTCCAGTCAAATTTTGCAGTAGATATTTCTCAAAAACGTTATGTGTATTTGAAATGATAAAAGTAGACTTTGTTCTTTTTAAAAAATGATACAATTGAATCAGTCTTACAAATTCAATATCAATTTTTTCTTCTTCGTATAACGAAATCAAGTTTTCTAAAGATTCTTTGGTTTTGTTCAGATAAACCAAATTAGAGTCAATATCTCCGTGCTCAACAGGGTTTTCTATATGATTTACTTTAGATTTTAATAGACTCAATTGATACGAAAGTTGGGTGTCGTCATGACCGTATTTCTTTTTGTTTGTATCAAATTTTACTTTGTTGAAACAGTCTTTTTTAATTACGGTATTATTGAAAAGTAGCGATTGACAGGGTTTTTTCTTTCGGTTTTCTGCAGATTTGTCCTCAATAAATTTTCCGTATTTCCAACGTAGTTTTTGGTTATCGGAGGGACATTTTTCAGGATGCAATCTACCGCCATAAACAACATCAAAATCATGAAGATTATCAATGTATTTTTTTATGTAACGGGCATGAATAATAATAGAGTCGCCGTCGATGAAAAGCAAATATTCAAACTTTGCTTGTTCGGCAAGGGAATTTCTGTTTTTACGATGCGCCAGATTTTCTTTTAAGGAGACAAAACTGCAATTTGATAATGCATTTACATTTTCATTAAATGCATTGAAATTTGATTTTGAAGCGTCATCTTGACATAAAATTTCAAAATTGATTCCGCAATCCATACATTGTTTGTGTAACTCTAAAACAAGAGGATAAACATTGTAATTGTATATTGGAACAAGAATGGATAGCATTATGCCGTTCTCTGAACCACTTCAAATATTTTTGCATCTTCACATTTCAATGTTTTCGAAGGGAATTTCATCAATAATGCATAATCGTGGGTTGCCATAATAATGGTTTTCCCATTAGCATTAATATTTTTTAATACTTCTAAAACTTCGGCACTGGTTTGTGGATCAAGGTTCCCTGTTGGTTCGTCAGCAAGGATTAATTCGGGGTCGTTCAGTAAAGCTCTGGCTATGGCAACACGCTGTTGTTCACCACCTGAAAGTTGATGCGGCATTTTATTGCCAAATTCTTTCATGCCTACTTTGTCTAAAACTTCATCAATTTTTCGTTGCATTTCGTCATTGTCAATCCAGCCTGTAGCTTTTAGAACAAATAGCATATTGTCTTTTACCGTTCTGTCCGGTAGTAATTTGAAATCTTGAAAAACGATTCCAATCTTTCTTCTCAAAAACGGAATGTCATCTTCTTTCAGGGTTGCTAAATCAAAATCTACTATATGGCCTTCTCCTTCCGTTAAAGCTAAATCAGCATATAAAGTTTTCATTAAGCTACTTTTTCCAGAGCCTGTTTTTCCAATAATATAAAGGAATTCACCGTGTTTTACCTCCAAGTTTACCTCTGTTAAAATAGATTTCCCCTCTTGATAAATATTTACATTTTTTAAAGACAGTACGGATTGTGACATAATTTGCATTTGTTTATTGGGTAAAAGTAATAAGATAACGGTTCTATTCAAAATAAATTCTATTCAATTAGATAGAATTCTGATAATTATAAATAATACGTGAAAGTAGTTGAGTTTAGAGGGATGAATAATATAGTATTGAAAGTTAAATTCTATGGTGTTTAAAAAAATGTTCATAATAAAATCCAATAACGATTCGTTATAGACTTCAGAATATGATACATTTGAATTATTAAAATAAAATTACAATGCGTAAAATTTCTTGGCTCTTCTTTATTCCAATTTTCATTATAACTGCCACTATTTCGGCACAAAAATCAACCATTTACACGCACGATTCGAAAGATTTCAATAAAGCGGTTTCTTTGTTTAAAGACTCGCAATATGCATCGGCGCAAATTATTTTTAATAAAGTAAAGGAAACAGCTACTACTGAAGAGCTAAAATCAGATTGTGCGTATTATGCTGCGAATTGCGCCATTCGAACCAATCAATCGAATGCTGATGAATTGATGGAGCAATTTGTTGCTGATTATCCTACGAGCGTAAAACAAAATCAGGCATACATTGAAGTGGCACATTATCATTTTAATCAAGGAAATTTTCCGCAAGCGTTACAATGGTTTGATAAAGTGGACGAAAGCAGTTTAAGCAGAAATGACCAAGATAAATTCAATTTCCAAAAAGGCTATAGTTTTTTTAATGCCAAAAAGAAAAAAGAAGCCACCGTTTATTTGAATAAAGTCGTGAATTCTGCCGAATATGGTTCTCAAGCCAAATATTATTTAGGTTTTATGGCTTATGAAGGCGATGATTATAAGCAAGCCACAAAATATTTTGATGAAGTTTCAGGTGAAGAAAAGTACAAAGAAAAGCTTTCGTATTATCAGGCGGATATGAATTTTAAGTTGGGGAATTTCCAAAAAGCAATTGATTTAGGTCAGAAAGCAATGGCTAAATCAAATCCTTTAGAAAAATCTGAACTGAATAAAATCATTGGCGAAAGCTATTTCAATTTAAAAAAATACGACACAGCAATTCCATATTTAGTTGCTTATAAAGGAAAAAAAGGAAGATGGAATAATACGGATTTTTATCAATTAGGATACGCGTATTACAAACAAAAAGACTACGAAAACGCGATTTCTCAGTTTAATAAAATAATTGGAGGAAAAGATTTTGTAGCGCAAAATGCCTATTATCATTTGGGAGAAAGTTACCTGAATACCGATAAAAAACAACAAGCTTTGAACGCTTTTAAGAACGCTTCTGAAATGGAGTTTGATCTGGCCATTCAGGAAGACGCTGGTTTGAATTATGCAAAATTAAGTTATGAATTAGGAAACTCGTATCAAAGTGTACCCGCAGTTTTACAGGCTTTTTTGAAAAAATATCCAGATAACGCTAACCGTTCAGAGGTTGAAAAATTACTGATAGATTCTTATATTTCTTCTAAAAACTACAAAGAAGCCTTAGTTTTATTGGAAAAAAATAAATCACCAGAAAATAAATTAGCGTACCAAAAAGTGCTTTTTTATAGAGGTCTAGAATTATATACCGATGGGAATTATCCAGAAGCCTTGAAAATGTTCACAAAATCCATAAGTGAACAAAAAGATGCTGTTTTTACGGCTCGTGCTACTTTCTGGCAAGGAGAAACAGAATATGTTTTAAATGATTTTAAAAACGCTTTATTAAGTTTCAAGCAGTTCATTGGTTTGAACCAAGCAGCAACAACACCAGAATTTAAAAACAGTAATTACAATATTGCTTACACGTATTTCAAATTGAAAGAATACGATCAGGCAGGGAATTATTTCCAAAATCAAATAGAAAAAGCACCCGCCGACAAAGTACGTTTGAATGATGCGTATTTGCGTTTAGCGGATTGTCGTTTTGTGACTTCAAAATACGGTCCAGCTATGGATGCGTATGTTAAAGTGATAGAATCTAAAAGTGAGGACGCGGATTATGCCTATTTTCAAAAAGCAATTTGCTACGGATTTATTGCTAAAAATGACAAGAAAATAGAGGAATTAAACGCTTTTTTGCAATTGTATCCAAAATCAGAATACAGAGACGATGCGCTTTTTGAACTTGCCAATACCTATGTTGCCGAGAGCAAAAATGACCTTGCCGTAAAAACGTATGAACGATTAAATACTGAATTTAAAAAAGGATCTTTCACTTCCAGGTCAATTTTGCGTCAGGGATTAGTGTATTATAACACGGATAAAGACGATCAAGCATTGTTGAAATTTAAAAAAATTGCGGCTGATTTCCCTAGAACTCCGGAGGCTTTAGAAGCTGTAGCCACCGCCCGATTAATTTATGTGGATAATGGAAGAGTAGATGAATATGCAACTTGGGTTCGTACGTTGGATTTTGTCGCTGTAACAGATGCAGAACTTGATAATGATACGTATGAAGCTGCTGAAAAGCAATTTCAACAAAATAACAGCAAGCAGGCAATCGCAGGATTTAGTGGATACGTAAATCAATTTCCTCGAGGAATTCATGCTTTACAGGCTAATTATTATCTTGCTCAATTGTATTTTTCTGAAGGATCAGAGAGCAAATCTATTCCTAATTATGAATATGTAATTGCACAATCCAGTAGTGAATTTACAGAACAATCTTTGTCACGATTGGCTCAAATTTTTCTCAAAAATAAAGAGTATGACAAAGCAATACCGGTTTTATCCCGTTTAGAAAACGAAGCGGATCTTTCGCAGAATAAAACTTTTGCACAATCGAATTTGATGAAATCGTACTATGATAAAAAAGATTATCCAAATTCAGTTATTTATGCGGAGAAGGTTTTGATGAATCCTAAAACGGATGATAATGTAAAAAGTGATGCGCAAATCATCATTGCACGTGCGGCAATTGAAACGGGTGATGAAGCGAAAGCAAGAGTTGCCTACGCAAAATTAATGACGATTGCCAAAGGAGAATTAGCTGCGGAAGCTTTGTATTATGATGCTTATTTTAAGAACAAAGACGAAAAGTTTGAAGCTTCTAATACTGCGGTTCAAAAATTAGCGAAGAATTATGCCAGCTATAAATATTTTGGAGCCAAAGGATTAGTTTTAATGGCAAAAAATTTTTACGGACTGAAAGACAGCTACCAAGCAACTTATATTTTAGAAAATGTAATCCAAAATTTCACTGATTTTCCGGATGTAGTTTCAGATGCGCAAAGAGAATTGGATACTATAAAAGCAGAAGAATCCAAAACAAATTCATCGATTACTAAGTAAAGAAGTCGGGGAATTGGATTAAGAAAACAAGAAGAATCGGCATGAAATTTTTAAAATAATCGAAAGCCAAAAAACAAAGAGAATGAATTTATCTTTTTACATCGTTGATGTTTTTACAGAGAGAAAATATGCAGGCAATCAATTGGCTGTTTTTTTAGAGGCTGGTGTCTTAAGTGACGAACAGATGCAAAAAATTGCCCGTGAAATCAACTTTGCGGAAAGTACCTTTATAACTAAGCTTGAACCAAAAATTAGTGCTGCGGAAATCAGAATTTTTACTCCGGAGCACGAAATGAAGTTTGCGGGACATCCAATCATAGGAACTTCTTGGGTTCTCATGAATAAGATTTTTGAAAATCAATCTGAAAAAATTGCGTTATCGGTTCCAATTGGTGAAATTCCAGTTCATCAATCGGGAGATTTGGTTTGGCTACAGGCTGCTCAACCAGAATTTTTAGATACTTTTTCAGCAGAAGATTTTTTAACCTTCAGCAATTTAAGCAGTGCTGATTTTGATGATGCTTTTCCCATTCAGGAAGTGACCACCGGAAGCGCTTTTGTAATTGTTCCTGTCAAAAATAAAAAGGTATTGGAGAATTTAATTCTTGACAAAAATAAAATGGATGAATGGTTGCATGCTAATTGTAAAACAAATCATAGGGCCTTGTACTTTTATTGCTTAGAAGAAACAGAGCTCATCAGTAGAATGCTATGTATTGAGAACAATCAACTTATAGAAGATGCGGCTACTGGTAGTGCCAGTACTTGTTTGCAGGCTTTTCTTTTAAAATATTATTCACCTGAAATTCAAATTATCAATCATCAGGGAGATTTTATAAATAGATCTTCTCAAATTTATTTTGATGGAAAATTGACTGAAAATCATTTTGATATAAAAATCGGGGGGAAAACGCAATTCATTGCAAAAGGCGAATGGGAAGTATAAATGCAAGGTTAGAAGGGAAGAGTTATAAATAAGAAGTAAAAAAATAAAACATGACATTTAAAGATTTAAAGATAAAATCATTCACAAATAAGGCAGCAACGTTTTCGGCACCCTTCGCTTCGTGGAGGATTGGAGCGGGGATTTTGTTCTTCTTCGTTTTTCAATTTTCGTTTGCACAAAAAAAAGAACAAATAGGAACTGAGACCGTAAATGTTGTAAAACCTTATACGCCAAAAATTTCGGACGCTTTCAAAGTAAAAGAAATTCCGGAAATGGATGAAGAAGGAAATGCTAAAAAAGAAAAAATAAAATACACAATTTTCTCTTTTCCGGTGGCATCGACTTTTACACCATCCAAAGGAAAAGCTGAAGGAGTAGAGAAAGAAAAACAAGCGCATTTATTTAAAAATTACGCCACTTTTGGGGTGGGGAATTACGGAACCTTTATTGGGGAATTATTCGTAAATCATGATATTAATGACACAGATTATGTTGGCGGAATGTTTCGTCATCATTCGTCTGAAGGAGGAATCAAAAATGTGAAATTAGAGGATGGTTTTTATGATACATCGATTGACTTGATGTATGGTTCAAATCAAAAAGACGTGTCTTGGAATCTGGATTTAGGGTATCAAAACCAAATTTATAATTGGTACGGATTGCCTGCTAATTTTGGCAGCACTTTGACTCCTCAAGACAGAGCAACTTTGATCAACGGAATTAATCCTCAGCAAACTTACGGTACTATATCTTTAGGTGGAAATGTAGCATTTAACGGAAGTATTTTAAATAAAGCAAGTCTTAAATACAACCATTTTTCTGATGCTTCAGGATCTTCTGAAAATAGATTTTATGCAAAACCAACAGTGGAATTTGATATAATGGAAAGTGCTGTGAAAACGAATATAATTGTTGATTATGTTGGTGGTAGTTTCAAGAAAAATTATTCAAATACGAATACTGAGCGTGTAAAATATGGTTTTACAAATTTTGGAATTGTTCCCAGTTTTGTAATGCAGGAAGATGATTGGACGTTGAATATCGGAGTTGGTTTGTTTTATAGTTTGGATAATGAAAACAGCAATAATAAATTTTTAGTGTATCCGCAGTTCAATGCTTCTTACAAAGTTGTTGGTGATTTAATGATATTCTATGCTGGAGCCGAAGGAAATTTGGAACAAAACTCATATATGGATTTTGTCAATGAAAATCCGTTTTTATCGCCAACATTGAATATTGCACCAACAGACAAACAGTATGATATTTTTGCCGGATTAAAAGGGAAACTAACTAACAATGTGAGTTATAATATTAAAGCTTCGTATGCAAACGAAAGAAATAAAGCCTTGTTTAGAAGCAATGATTATAATGAAGATGCGGGTAACGATGATTATGCGTATGGAAATTCCTTTCAAGTGGTGTATGACGATATGAAAACATTGAGTTTTTACGGAGAATTAAAAGCTGATTTTTCTGAAGATGTATCTTTTGGAATCAACGGAACTTTCAGTAGTTATACCAATGATTTTCAGCAAGAAGCTTGGAATATGCCAACTATAAAAATAAATTCAAATCTTGATTTTAATATTACGGAGAAATGGTTTGCTGGCGCAAATGTGTTTTACGTAGGCGAGCGAAAAGATTTTCAGATAAATACTGGCTCCACGGCCAATTCTGCTGCTGAAACTTTAAAGTCTTATTTTGATGTAAATGCAAATGTTGGATTCAAATACAGCGAGCGATTGACTGCGTTTGCAAGAGCCAATAATATCACTAATAATGCCTACCAAAAATGGTTGAATTATCCAGTTCAGGGTTTTCAGGTGATTCTGGGAGTGAACTATAAATTTGATTTTTAAAACAGGTTAAAAAAGGCAGAGGTACAAAGAGATACAGGGGGCTCAAAGATAAAAAATTTATCTTTTTTAGTCAGATAACTCAAGACATCAAAACTTTTGCCTCTTTATCTCTTTGTACCTCTGCCTCTTTGTTTCTTTATAACTTTTCCTCTTTCAAAAAATGACTTTCAAACAAAAAACACATACTCATTATCTACAATTAGTTCAGGATAGAATCGATGTTTTCAAAGACATGATTGCCGCACTTACTGAAGATTCTAAGAACGACGCCAAGGGTTCTGCCGGAGACAAACATGAAACGGCATTGTCAATGATGCACCTTGAGCAGGAGAAACTCAATCGTAAATTGAGAGAAGTGATGGATCAAAAAATAGTTCTGGATAAAATTGACGCTGCTACAATTGCTGAAACTATCATTGTGGGAAGTTTGGTTAAGGCGAACGGAATCTATTTGTATCTGAGTGTGGCACTTCCAAAAATTACTATTGAAGGTGTCAATATTATTGCATTATCACCGCAATCCCCTTTGGGAAATAAATTAATGGGAAACAAAGTGGGATTTACTTTTGAAATCAATACTACAAAATATACTATAGAAGATATATTATAAGTTTCTTCTTTCTAAATTAATTCATAGTTTACTATTATTTGGGTTTCTTTTTTTATATTAGCTCAACTAAACTGTCTATTATGAAACGAATTACACTTCTTTTTGCTTTATTTTTATTGATTTCGTGTGATCAAAAAAATAAAATTTCCGTAGATACTATTATTACAGATGCGACTATTTACTCGGTCAATAACTCTTTTGAGACGGCTTCAGCTATGGCGATCAATAAGGGAAAAATTGTGGCTATTGGTACTAATGGTGAAATTGCCAAAAAATATGAATCTAAGAATACGATAGAAGCCGAAGGAAAATTCATTTATCCGGGTTTGATTGATGCGCATTGCCATTTTTATAGCTATGGATTAAGTTTGCAGGAAGTGGATTTACGCGAAACCAAAAGTATGGACGAAATAATTACACGTTTAAAGACTTTTCAAAAAGATAAAAATCCAACGTTTATTGTTGGGAATGGTTGGGATCAAAACGATTGGAAAGTAAAAAAGTATCCTACAAAAGCAGAATTAGATGCTGTATTTCCTAATATTCCAGTAGTATTGAATAGAATAGACGGGCATGCAATTATTGTAAACAGTAAAGCGTTGAAGTTAGCAGGAATTACAAAAGATACAAAAGCTGTTGGCGGTCAGATTGAAATTGCAAATGGTGAACCAACAGGAATTTTAGTAGATAATCCGATGGAATTAGTTTTTAAGATAATTCCGAAACCAACTCGTAAAATACAAATTGCCGCTTTGTTGGATGCCGAAAAAGTAATGTTTGATTATGGATTGACAACTGTAAATGATGCGGGATTAGATCCTGATATTATTCATTTAATGGATAGTTTGCAAAAAGCTAAAGTGATGAAGCTTAATGTATATGCTATGATTACAGCAAATCAAAAAAACATCGATTTATATCTAAAAAAAGGAATTTATAAAACGGATAATCTAAATGTACGTTCTTTTAAAATGTACGGAGACGGTGCTTTGGGCTCTCGTGGCGCTTGCATGCACAAACCATATTCTGACATGCCAAAACAGTATGGTGCTTTATTGTCATCTGTTTCGGAATTAAAAGCGGTTGCAAAACAAATTTCGGCTTCTAAATTTCAATTAAATTCACATGCTATTGGCGATTCGGCAAATACAGTTTTACTTAAAATATACGGCGAAGTTCTAGCAGGTACAAAAGACCGAAGATGGAAAATTGAGCACGCCCAAGTTTTGCGGGAACAAGATTTTGATTATTTCAAATTTGGGATAATTCCTTCTGTACAACCTACACATGCCACATCCGATATGTATTGGGCTGGCGATAGATTGGGGAAAGAAAGACTGAAAAACGCGTATGCTTATAAAAAAATACTTCAAAAAGCAGGGATGATAGCTTTAGGAACGGACTTCCCTGTAGAAGAAGTGAATCCGATGCTGACCTTTCATGCTGCTGTAGCCAGAAAAGACAGTAAAGGATATCCAAAAGGTGGTTTTCAAATGGAAAATGCTTTAACCAGAGCCGAAACTTTAAGAGGAATGACAATCTGGGCAGCCTATTCTAATTTCGAAGAAAAAGAAAAAGGAAGTCTGGAAGTTGGAAAATGGGCTGATTTTGTAATGTACGATCAGGATTTAATGAAAGTGGAAGAAAATAAAATGGTAAAAATGAAACCAACAAACACATATTTAAAAGGCAATAAAGTAAAATAATTGAATTGTCAGTCTTTGATAATTTACAATTGTAATCGAATGTTTTAATTTCCGGATGTTTAAATTACATTTTTGCTGTAAAAACGATTTTTTGGTTTTAAATTTAAACTAAATAGTATGTTTGTGTTTTGTATTTGTAACTGGTATCGCATCTTTGCCTTATCAAAATAAACAAAATATTTAAAATATATAGTTATGTGCGGAATATTAGCCATTATAGGAAAAGGAAAAGATGAAGAGTTAGTAAAAACACTTTCAAAAAGAATGTCACACCGTGGCCCTGATGAAAGTGATTTACACGTAACAGAAAACGGACATATTTTAAGTCATGAACGTTTGTCTATCATCGATTTGTATTCAGGAAGACAACCAATTCAAGGAACTTCAACTGCTTGGATGGTTCATAATGGCGAAGTTTACAATCATCAGGAATTAAGAGATGGTGTTTTGAAAGGACATACTTTTAGAACTAAATCAGATTCAGAAGTTATTGTGCATTTGTACGAAGAGTTTGGTTATGATTTTTGTAACATGTTGGATGGAGACTGGGCTTTTGTGGTAGTTGATGGTGATGATTTTATTGCCGGTAGGGATCCAATGGGAGTGAAGCCGTTATATTATGGTTTAGACGAAAGAGGAAGAATTTATTTCTCTTCTGAAATGAAACCTATTGCAGATCAATGTAAAACATTCTCTACATTTCCTCCGGGACATTTTTATACTCAAAAAACAGGTTTTGTAAAATATTACAAACCGGAATACGAAGATTATTTAAAAGCAGATCAGGATTTAGACTTGGATTTGATCAGAGAGACTTTGACTGAAGCGACTCGTAAAAGATTAATGAGTGATGTGCCAATTGGAGTATTGCTTTCAGGAGGATTAGATTCTTCATTGACATCAGCAATTGCCTCTAGATTATTGGCAGAAAGCGGTAAAAAATTACATTCGTTCTCTATTGGTTTAGACGCTGATGCTCCAGATGCAGCGGCAGCTAGAAAAGTAGCGGAGTATTTAGGAACAGAGCATCATGAAATCCACTTTACAATAGAAGAAGGGATTAAAATCTTAGATAAATTAATCTGGCATTTAGAAACTTACGATGTGACGTCGGTAAGAGCCAGTACGCCAATGTATTTCTTGTCTAAAGCGATTACTGATATGGGAATAAAAGTTGTGCTTTCTGGTGAAGGAGCCGATGAAATTTTTGGAGGGTATTTGTATTTTAGAAATGCACCTTCAACTGAAGATTTTCAAAAAGAAACCATCGAAAGAGTTCAAAAATTATTTACTGCCGATTTATTAAGAGCAGATAAATCGACTATGGCTCATGGATTAGAGGCTAGAGTTCCGTTTTTAGACAAAGCTTTCTTAGATATGGCAGTTCGTATTAAAGCAGAAGAAAAAATGCCTAAAACGTACGATGGAAAAGAAAAATATATTTTAAGAAAAGCATTTGATACTCCAGAAAACCCTTATCTTCCTGCAGAGGTTTTATGGAGACAAAAAGAACAGTTTTCTGATGGAGTTGGGTATAACTGGATCGATCAATTGATTGAGTATTGTTCTTCTCAAGTTACGGATGAACAATTAGCGGGAGCTGCAGTAGAGTTTCCATACAATGCGCCAACAACTAAAGAAGCGTACTTTTACAGATCAATATTTAATAAGTATTATCCGCAAGTAAGTGCGGCACAAACGGTTAGAAAATGGATTCCAAAATGGCAAGAAAACCAAGATCCAAGCGGAAGAGCCAATGCGGCACACGTTCAGGCAGATACAGAAATTGCTAAAACAGGAGTTACGGTTTAGAAAAAAATTAATTTCAATAGCAATATCAAAAAATCAATTTTAAAAGAATAATTTCAAGAAAAGATTAAATTTGAATTAGTTAGCAAATTTCCCGGAGCGACATTTTTAATGTTGTTTTTGGGATTTTGTTTTTTATGATAGGTTTGAAAAAAAACAAATCCAAAAATCAATTTCAAAAATCAATGCTAATGATAAATTAAAAATAATAATACGATTTTGCTTTTGGAGTTTGTCATTACCATTGATTTTTGAAATTGAAATTGATTTTTGCTATTACTATTGACATTTCTTTGTTAATAACTTAAGAGCTTAAAAAGGGATTTTAACGGTTATATAATTTGCGTTTTTATATATTTGCGTGTTAGACAAAAATTACATTTTTTTAGAATAAAATATATGAGCGAAGAAATCAAGAAGGACAATTATTCAGCGGATAGTATTCAGGCATTAGAAGGAATGGAGCACGTAAGAATGCGTCCATCAATGTATATTGGAGATGTAGGTGTTCGAGGACTGCATCATTTAGTTTATGAAGTTGTAGATAACTCGATTGATGAGGCAATGGGAGGCCATTGTGATACCATAATAGTTGATATTAATGAAGATGGATCTGTTTCTGTTGAAGATAATGGACGTGGTATTCCGGTTGGTATTCATAAAAAAGAAGGTGTTTCGGCATTGGAGGTTGTTATGACCAAAATTGGTGCTGGAGGAAAATTTGATAAAGATTCGTATAAAGTTTCTGGAGGACTTCACGGTGTTGGGGTTTCTGTGGTAAATGCTTTGTCCAATCATTTAAGAGCTACCGTTCATAGTAGTGATGGAAAAGTGTACGAACAAGAGTATGAAAAAGGAAAAGCGTTGTATCCAGTTAAACAAATTGGAGAAACGACTAAAAGAGGAACAATAGTTACTTTCTATCCTGACGAAACGATTTTTACTCAGTCTACAGAGTTTTCATATGACACATTGTCGGCACGTATGCGTGAATTGTCGTATTTGAATAAAGGAATCACAATCACGTTCACTGATAAAAGAGAATTAGATAAAGACGGAAAATTTGTTTCAGAAATTTTCCATTCAGATGAAGGTCTGAAAGAATATATCCGTTACTTAGATGGAAACCGTGAGCCAATTATTTCTCATGTTATCTCTATGGATAACGAAAAAGGAGAAATCCCTGTTGAGGTGGCATTGATTTACAATACCAGTTACACAGAGAATATTTTTTCTTATGTGAATAATATAAATACGCACGAAGGTGGAACGCATTTACAGGGTTTCAGAACCGGTCTAACCAGATCGTTAAAGAAATATGCGGATGCTTCAGGAATGTTGGATAAATTGAAGTTCGATATTTCAGGAGATGATTTCCGTGAAGGATTAACAGCAATTATTTCGGTAAAAGTAGCGGAACCACAATTTGAAGGACAAACCAAAACGAAACTTGGAAACAGGGAAGTTGTTTCGCCAGTAAGTCAGGCGGTTGGAGATATGATTGAAGCTTATTTGGAAGAAAATCCAAATGATGCCCGAATCATTGTTCAAAAAGTGATACTTGCAGCACAAGCCCGTCACGCTGCAAAGAAAGCACGTGAAATGGTACAACGCAAAACTGTAATGGGTGGCGGTGGATTACCAGGGAAATTATCAGATTGTTCGGAACAAGATCCTGCAAAATGCGAAGTGTATCTTGTCGAGGGAGATTCGGCAGGCGGAACTGCAAAGCAAGGTCGTGACCGTGCGTTTCAAGCTATTTTGCCATTACGTGGTAAGATTTTGAATGTTGAAAAAGCAATGGTTCACAAAGTTTTTGAAAACGAAGAGATTCGAAATATATTTACTGCTCTTGGAGTTACAATAGGAACTGCCGAGGATAGTAAAGCATTAAATATTGAAAAATTACGCTACCATAAAGTAATTATTATGTGTGATGCCGATGTCGATGGTAGTCACATTTCTACTTTAATTTTGACATTCTTCTTCCGATTCATGAAAGAATTAATCGAAGAAGGTCACGTGTATATTGCCGCACCACCTTTATATTTAGTTAAAAAAGGAAACAAGAAAGAATATGCTTGGAATGACGTGCAACGTGATCAAGCGAATGAAAGAATGGGTGGAAGCGCAGGAATTCAACGTTATAAAGGTCTTGGGGAGATGAATGCGGAGCAATTATGGGAAACTACAATGGATCCAAGTTTCAGAACTTTGCGTCAGGTAACTATTGACAGTTTGGCGGAAGCCGATAGAGTTTTCTCTATGTTAATGGGTGACGAAGTACCACCACGAAGAGAATTTATTGAGAAAAATGCAGTCTATGCAAATATTGATGCTTAATAAAGTTTAATCGTTTAGTTGGATAATTGTTTATTGTTTAGATAATCAATTATCCAACTAAACGATTAAATAAATAACCGATTAACCACAGAAATTAACTAATAACCGAATAAACTTTAAAATATGAAAGTTACCATTGTAGGAGCAGGAAATGTAGGTGCAACCTGTGCAGATGTAATTTCTTATAGAGGAATTGCCAGCGAAGTAGTCTTGTTGGATATCAGAGAAGGTTTTGCTGAGGGTAAAGCTCTAGATATTATGCAATGCGCTACCAATACGGGTTTTAATACCAAAGTATCAGGCGTTACCAATGATTATTCTAAAACAGCAGGAAGTGATGTAGTCGTTATTACATCAGGGATTCCAAGAAAACCAGGAATGACTCGTGAAGAATTAATAGGTATTAATGCAGGGATCGTGAAAACGGTTGCTGAAAATGTATTGAAACATTCACCGGATACTATTATAGTGGTAGTTTCTAATCCTATGGATACCATGACTTATTTAGCATTGAAATCTACGGGATTGCCAAAAAACAGAATAATAGGTATGGGAGGAGCACTGGATAGTTCTCGTTTCAGAACCTATTTATCTTTGGCTTTGGATAAACCTGCAAATGATATATCAGCAATGGTTATTGGTGGGCATGGTGATACTACTATGATTCCTTTAACACGTTTAGCTTCTTATAATGGAATTCCGGTTTCTCAATTTTTATCGGAAGAAGAATTGCAAAAAGTGGCTGCCGATACAATGATTGGTGGAGCTACACTTACGGGTCTTTTAGGAACGTCAGCTTGGTATGCTCCGGGAGCTTCAGTTGCTTTCTTGGTAGACAGTATTTTGAATGACCAAAAGAAAATGATCGCTTGTTCTGTTTTTGTAGAAGGAGAATACGGTCAAGATGATATCTGTATTGGTGTTCCTTGTATTATTGGTAAAAATGGAGTGGAAGAAATTCTTGACATTAAGCTCAATGAACAAGAAAAAGCCTTATTTGCTAAAAGTGCTGATGCTGTTAGACAAATGAATGATGCCTTAAAATCGATTTTAGTATAAAAAATTACATATATAATAAAGAAGACTGCACTTATGCAGTCTTTTTCTTGAGATTAATTAATAAATAAATTGGTTAATCTTAACGTTAATTATATATTTGCTCGGTTTAAAAAAATGATGTAGTTCGAGATATTCTTTTTTGGATTTAAAAAATTGATGTCAAGTCTTATTCTATAAGGTTTAAAGCAAAAATAAATAAATAAAAAATAATTAATTTTTAGTAATAATGCAGAATAAAGGACTTATTAAATTTTTCGCAATTCTATTTGCATTGGTAAGTATTTACCAACTTTCTTTCACTTTTGTTGCAAGCAAAGTAAAAAGTGATGCAAAATCTTTTGCTGGTGGAAATCCTGAAAAAGAAGTAAAATATTTGGATTCTATAGGTAAAGAGAAAGTGTTTAATCTTGGTTTTACCAATTTTACTTTCAATGAAGTTAGTGACAAACAAATCAATAAAGGTCTAGACCTAGAAGGAGGTATCAATGTGATACTTCAGATTTCTGTTAAGGACATATTAAAAGGATTGTCGAATAATTCTAAAAACCCAGTTTTCAATAAATCTTTGGCTGATGCTACTGCAGATTTACAAGGGAATAAATCGTATTTAGATAAGTTTTTTGATGCTTTTGAAGCAAATTCAAAAGGAACTGTAAAATTAGCGTCTCCGGATATTTTCGCAAACAGAAGTTTGCAAGGTGAAGGTGGGGTTGATTTTCAAATGACAGATGCGCAAGTAAAAAAGGTTATCTCTAGAAAAGTAGATGAGTCTGTAGAAAGTGCTTTTGGAGTTTTAAGAAAACGTATCGATCAATTTGGTGTAACTCAGCCTAATATTCAAAAATTAGGAAATTCAGGTCAAATTCTTGTTGAACTTCCTGGCGCAAAAGATGTAGATCGTGCTAAAAAATTATTATCAAGCACAGCTCAGTTGCAGTTTTGGGAAACGTATAAAATTGAAGAAATAGGTAATTTTTTAATGGCTGCTAATGAGTCATTGAAAAAAACTGAAATCAAAATTACTGAAGTAAAACCAGTTGTAAAAGATTCTTTAAGTGCTTTACTTACGGATGCTAAAGATTCAACTGCTACTAAAAAAGGAGAAAATCCTTTATTTGATAAAATTATTGGTCAAGGTGGAGGTCCAGTTTTAGGGCTTTTCTCTCCAAAAGATACTGCTGTTGTAAACGGATATTTGAAAAGAGCTGATATTAGAATTTTATTAGCAGGTGACCAACGTTATGCAAAATTTGTTTGGGGTAAACCAATGACAATTAAAGATGCTAAAGCAAAAGATATTGATGCTGTAGAATTATACGCTTTAAAAGGAAACAGAGACAATGTGCCTTCAATGAGTGGTGGTGTGGTTACAGATGCAAGCGATACATTTGACCAATCAGGTAAACCAGCTGTCTCTATGCAAATGAACGGTCAAGGTGCAAAAGCTTGGGAAGAATTAACAGGTAGAGCGTATACTCAAAAAAGTAATATCGCTATTGTTTTGGATGATGTAGTTTATTCTGCACCGGGAGTTTCTACTGGTCCAATTTCCGGAGGTAGATCTGAAATTTCAGGAGCTTTTGATATTACAGAAACTAAAGATTTAGCGAATGTGTTAAGAGCAGGTAAGCTTCCTGCTGCTGCAGATATTGTTCAATCTGAAGTTGTAGGTCCATCCTTAGGTCAAGAAGCAATTGAAAATGGTACTAACTCCGCTTTGATAGGATTGCTTTTAGTATCACTTTGGATGATGATCTATTATGGTAAAGCAGGTTGGTATGCTAATCTTGCATTAGCGGTTAACTTACTTTTCTTGTTCGGAATTTTAGCAAGTATCGGAGCAGTTCTTACATTGCCAGGTATTGCAGGTATCGTTTTAACAATGGGAACAGCAGTTGATGCGAATATCATTATTTACGAAAGAGCAAAAGAAGAATTACGTGCGGGTAAAACGCTAGAAGAAGCCATTAAAACTTCTTACAGTTGGAGAGGTGCGATGTCATCAATTACTGATGCTAACGTAACGCATATTTTAACTGGAGCTGTATTGTTTATTTTTGGTTCAGGACCAATTAAAGGTTTTGCTACTACATTATTAATAGGTATAGTAACTTCATTGTTTACCTCTATTTTTATTGCAAGAATCTTTATTGATTGGAATATAAGCAAAAAGAACAATTTGACGTTTGTTACTAAGTTCTCTAAAAACATGTTTAATAATTTTCATTTTGATTTCCTAGGTGTAAAAAAATGGACTTATTTATTCTCAAGTATAGTAGTAGTTATAAGTATTATCTCTTTAGCTACAAACGGACTTGATGAAGGAGTTGATTTTGTAGGAGGAAGAACATTCCAAGTACGTTTTGAAAAACCAATTGAAACTGAAACAGTAAAAGCAGAATTAGCTAAAGTTTTTGATGGTAGTGCTGAAGTAAAAGTTTTTGGTAGTGATAATCAATTAAAAATCACAACAAAATATAAAGTTCATGAGCCAGGAATCAAAGCTGATGAAGAAGTGAATAAATTGTTATTTGCTACTTTAAAACAGCATTTTTCAGCAGATATGACGTATGATAAATTTGTAAATTCTTACGATGGTAAAAAATTAGGTATTTTGCAAGCCTCTAAGGTTGGTCCAACTGTTGCAGAAGATATTAAGACTAATGCGTATTGGGCTGTTCTTGGAGCAATGGCTATCGTGTTTTTATACTTGATGATAAGTTACAGAAAATGGCAATATAGTTTAGGAGCTATTGCGGCTATAGCACATGATGTTATTTTTGTATTAGGAATTTACTCTTTGTGCTATAAATTTATGCCTTTTGGAATGGAAATCGATCAGCACTTTATCGCTGCAATTCTAACCGTTATTGGGTATTCTATGAATGATACTGTTATCGTATTTGACAGGGTTAGAGAGTATTTAGCGGGTAAAACAAAAGGTAGTTTTGCTGAGATTGTAAATCAATCTATTAATACAACGATGTCTAGAACAATCAATACTTCATTAACAATGATTGTGGTTTTATTAATCATGTTTGTTTTTGGTGGGGAATCTATCAGAGGATTTATATTTGCGATGTTGGTGGGTATCGTTGTAGGAACATATTCTTCATTGTTTATTGCAACTCCAGTACTTGTGGATACAATATCTAAAGAAGATAAAAGCAAGGTAGAAAAAGCACATCAGGAAAGTTAAAAGAGCTTTTACATAAATTCTTAAAAAAAAGATTCAGCGAAAGTTGAATCTTTTTTTTTAATCTATAATGACAATTTTAAGTTTTTATTTGTAATTTAATGGCAAGGAAATGTGTTGGCTTTAAAATAAAATTTTATGTGTAAAAAAATATTTTTTATTTTAATTATTGTCTTTAGTTCGATGACATTTTACGCTCAAGATAAATTGAGTAAAGTAAAATTGGGTTTTGATTATGGTTTTGGAAATGAATTAAAAAACAGCAATTATACGTATACCAACAGTTATTATAAACTACAATTTTACTATACAATAAAACAAACAAAAAGTTTTAAATATGAGGTTTTGTTGCAACCAGAACTAAACTTTGCGAAGCACCAACTGTTGAACTTTTATTTTGTAAAGCCTGATGATCCCAATTACATTGAAAAACGGGAAAGATATACCAAGTTAAAGGATATAAAAGAATATGTTTTGAATATTGGTTTTTTGATTCGAAAACCAATTTTTAATACAGCGAGCATTTATATTTTAGGAACTGTTGGGCCTATGATTATTGATACAGAGACAGAACGATTATCAAAAGGTTTTGCTTTTTCAGATGTATTAGCTATAGGTTTTACTTTCAAAATAAACAAAATTGCATTTGACATAAGACCCAATTTTCGTCATGTGTCCAATGCTGGATTGCAAAGTTCAAATTCAGGTTATAATACTAAAAATATTGATTTTGGCTTTTTATTTTCTTTATAGAATAACCATTCTGTTTTTCTATGTCTCTTATAATCAGTTAATATTTATAGACTTCTATATTATGAAAGTATAAAATTTATATATTTACTAAATATTTGTTAAAGCTTACTTTTTTTTGATGAAATTAAAACCTAACTAATAATGGAAAAATTTATTAAGTCTTTCGTTTTTATTTTTTTGATTACAATTTTATCTAATTCAATTCTTTTTGCTAAAAATGGAATCATTGGTCTTGAATGCAGGAGTGTTGGTTTGGGTAAGAATAGCTCATTTTTCACTTTAGAAAAAAGTTCTAATGCTAAGGATACTTTAATATTTCTTAATGATCGAAATAAAAATGTAAGTATTGCTTGTCCAGTTCCAACAGTGTCATCGCCAACTTATTACTGTCAAAATACTCCACCAACACCTTTGACGGCAACAGCATTGATGGGTAATACATTGATTTGGTATGGGACTGCAACAGGAGGAATTCCATCAGCTACGCCGCCAATTCCTTCAAGAGCGACTGTGGGTTCAACAACTTATTATGTAAGTCAAACTGATGGTGTTTGTGAAAGTGCTCGTGTTGCAATTGTTGTAAACATTGTTGCTGATAATGGAGCAACTATTCTTAATTTTAGATGTGATGCTTCACAGATTTTAGCAGCGGATAAAGCTTCTTCCGTATTTTTTGATTGGTCAAATAATCCTTTGATTTCTAATTCTTATAATTTTACATACACAATTCAAGGTAGTTCTCCTGTCACTGGAAATACAGGTGTTTCACATGTTCAAGTATTTGGGATGTTGCCAGGACAATCGGCTACATTGAAATTGTCATCAGCAACACACCCTTGTGTGCCTTCATTAACCATTACTTGTAGTGTGCCTTGTGGAGCTTCAACTACTACTCCTAATTTCCCTGCCATAGCTCCCTTTTGTTCAGGAACTACTGCACCTATATTGACTAATACTTCCCCAAATGGAATCACAGGGACATGGTCACCAGCATTAATAAACAATACAACTAGTGGGAGTTATGTATTTACTCCAAATCCAACTTTATTTCCCTGTGCTACAACACAAACTTTGAATGTTACGGTTAGACCATTGGTTACCCCGACTTTCACAGGTATTCCAGCTACTGTTTGTCAAAATGCGACTGCGCCAATCTTGCCAACAAGTTCTTCAAACGCAACACCAATAACTGGTACTTGGAGTCCGGCGACGGTTAATACGGCTGTTTTGGGGCCTGCTCCTTATACTTTTACCCCAAATTCGGGACAATGTGTTTCAAGCCCTACAACAACAATAACGATTACTGTTAACCCTAATATAACGCCAACTTTTACACAGGTTCCACCTATTTGTTCCGGTGCAGTCCTTTCGGCTTTGCCTACTACTTCTAATAATAACTTTACAGGGACTTGGTCTCCGGCATTGAATAATACGGCTACCACAACCTATACTTTTACGCCAACAGCGGGGCAATGTGCTACAACGACTACTATGACCATTACAGTTACGCCAAATGGTACTCCGAAATTTAATGCGGTTTCTCCAATTTGTACAGGTACGCCTTTGGCTCCTTTGCCTACAACTTCTAATAATAACTATACAGGTTCTTGGTCTCCGGCATTAAATAATACGGTTACTACAATTTATACCTTTACGCCTGATGCAGGTCAATGTGCCACAACGGCTACTTTGACGATTACGGTAAATCCTTTGCGAACACCGGTTTTTAACACTGTTCCAACTACTGTTTGTGAGAATGATCCCCCGCTGGTTCTACCAACGAGGTCTTCGGATACTCCTGCAATAACGGGAGCATGGAGTCCGCCAGCTGTTGATACCTCGATTTTAGGGGCAAGTGACTATACTTTTACTCCTGATGCAGGGCAATGTGCTGCAACAATTACAAAATCAATTACTGTGGCTCCTTCGAATACGCTTGTTGATGTGAGTTGGACCGTTACGGAGGCATTTGCTAAGAATCAAATAATCACTATTAATGCTACGGCAGCTGGAGATTATTTGTATCAATTAGATGATGGACCGTTTCAAGAAAGCCCAGTTTTTGAATATGTTTCTTTAGGAACGCATTCCATTACGGTTCAAGACAAAAATGGCTGTAGTCTTCCAATAACAAAAACTAATGTTTTAGTAATCAATTATCCTAAATTTTTCACACCTAATAATGATGGATATAATGATAGTTGGAATATTTTTGCTTTACAAGATCAGTCCAGTTCTAAAATTCTAATATTTGATCGTTATGGTAAATTTTTAAAAGAAATTTTTCCAAATGGTTCGGGTTGGGACGGAACGTATATTGGACAGCCAATGCCGGCAAATGATTATTGGTTCAGTATTGAATACACGGAACAAGATATTCCCAAGAAATTCAAATCCCATTTTTCATTAAAAAGATAAAACAAAAAAGCTTCCTGAATTGGGAAGCTTTTTTGTTTTATTAAGCAAATATGATATTATACTTTAAGAGGTTTTTCGGCAGTAAAAATAAAATACAGTCCAATTAAAATAAAAGGAATACTCAGCCATTGTCCGGTTGAAAATAATCCCAAAGCACTTTCAAATCCGCCTTGGCTTTCCTTAACAGATTCCACTACAAAACGCACAGAAAATAAAAGCACTAGAAACATACCAAATAGATATCCTGTTTTATTTCTTTTTTCAGTTTTCCAATACAAGAAAAATAAAATTGCAAAAACAAAAATGTAGCAAAATGCTTCGTACAATTGAGTAGGATGTTTTACCGGAACCTGCTCAAGCAATGACGTAAATTTGGGGTCAGTTGCTATTGCTGTATAGGCATCTTTAGGATTGGCTATTTGAGTTGCATTGACCGCATCTGTTGGACTGAAATGATCTTTGATGAATTTTATTCCAAATGCAGATGTGGTCTCATGGCCTATAATTTCTGAATTTAAAAAATTTCCTAATCTCACAAAAATAGCGCCGCTGGCTACGGGAATTACCACTCGGTCTAAAATCCACATTTGTGGTCTTTTGAGTATATTTTTACTGTAAAAATACATCGCAATGATGATAGAAATGGCTGCGCCATGGCTTGCTAAACCTTGATAACCGGTAAATTCAAAATTTGGAGAAAAGCGGAAAGGTAAAATGATCTCCAATAAATGATTGCGATAATATTCCCAATCATAAAAGAAAACGTGTCCTAAACGTGCACCAATCAAAGTGGCAAGTACAGTCCAGATGAACAAAGAATCTAATTTTTCTATGGATTCTCCTTCACGTTCAAATATGTTTTTCATAATGTACCAGCCTAATCCAAAAGCAATTACAAACATTAAGCTGTAATATCTAATTACAAAAAAGCCTAAATCGATTCCTTCTGATGGATTCCAAACTATGTTTAAAGCGTGTGTCATTTAGTGTTAAATTTGTTTATTAGCCGTAAAAATAAAGATTTAAAGTAAAATTTCGTATTTAAAAAAAGTTAATGTTTGTGATTACACATTTTTTTAGGAACAGGATCATAACCGGTTTTTCCCCAAGGATGGCAACTTAAAATACGTTTCATTCCTAAAAAACCACCATAAAACAAACCATGAGTTTGTAATGCTTCAATCATATAGGAAGAGCAAGTAGGTTCAAATCTACAAGCTGCAGGAGTAAAAGGGGAAATAGCAACTTGATAAAACCGAACCAACAGCAAAAATGGGTAAATAATTATTTTAGACAACATGACTTTAGTATTAGAATTTAAAACTTCACTTTTGTTAATCAAAATTATTTTACGGTATTAATCTGCAACTTGATATGGAAACTAAATACTAAAAGTAGTTCCTTCTTTTCCATCTTTTAACTGAATTCCTAATGCAATCAATTGATCTCTAATTTGGTCTGACAATGCAAAATTCTTATTGTCGCGGGCTTGTTTTCTCATTTCAATAAGCATGTTAACCATTCCTTCTAATTTGTCATTACTGCTATCAGAAACTTTTTCGTCTACCAATCCTAGAACGTCAAAAGCAAAATTGTGTATTGCTTTTACAAAAGATTTTAAATCCTCTGTATTCAACGTTTCTTTTTCATCTTTCAATAAATTGATAAACCGAACACCTTCAAATAACTGTGCGATTAAAATTGGAGTGTTGAAATCATCATTCATGGCATCATAACATAATTGTTTCCATGCCGGAATATCAATCGTGCTTTTTGTGCCTGCAACAATATCTTTTAACGAATTTATGGCTTCCATCAATCGTTTGTATCCTTTTTCGGCCGCAACAATTGCATCATCAGAAAAATCAAGAATGCTTCTGTAATGCGCCTGTAACATAAAAAATCGAGCTACCGATGCTGAAAAGGCTTTACTTAGGATAGTATTTTCTCCAGTCAATATTTCTCTTGGCAAAATATTATTGCCAGTAGATTTAGCCATTTTTTTGCCGTTTAAAGTCAGCATGTTGGCATGCATCCAGTAATTAACAGGAGTTTGTCCGGTACACGCTTCATTTTGAGCAATTTCACATTCATGATGAGGGAATTTTAAATCCATTCCACCTCCGTGAATGTCAAAATGATTGCCTAAATATTTTGTGCTCATTGCGGTACATTCAAGATGCCAGCCCGGAAATCCATCGCTCCATGGCGAAGGCCATCTCATGATATGTTGTGGTTCAGCTTTTTTCCAAAGCGCAAAATCCTGCGAATTTCTCTTGTCACTTTGACCGTCAAGATCACGGGTATTGGCAAGCATATCCTCTATGTTTCTACCGCTTAATCTACCGTAATGATTGGTTTCGTTGAACTTTACTACATCAAAATAAACAGAGCCATTGGCTTCATAACCAATTCCTTTGTCAATAATGGTTTTGATAATCTCAATTTGTTCAATAATATGACCTGTAGCTGTTGGCTCAATACTTGGCGGTAAAAAATTAAATTCATTCAAAATATCATGAAAATCTACCGTATAGCGTTGCACCACTTCCATAGGTTCCAGTTGTTCCAGACGCGCTTTTTTTGCAATTTTATCTTCACCTTCATCTACATCATCCACAATATGCCCCACATCAGTAATGTTTCGAACATAACGAACCTTGAAATCCAAATGCAAAAAATACCTGAAAATTACGTCAAAGGACATGAATGTTCGCACATTTCCAAGATGCACATTGCTGTAAACCGTTGGCCCGCAAACATACATTCCAATATTGCCTTCGTGAATGGGTGTGAAAATTTCTTTTTCTCCCGAAAGAGAATTGTATATTTTTAGATTTTGGCTACTGTATAATGGCATTTTGTGTTTTTTTATTTGTCATTGCGAGGAACGTGGCAATCAGGAGCTTTTCCTGCTTTACGTTTCAATCTTTTTTCGCTTAAAAAGCGAATAAAAGGATTTTCACTGCAATCAGGGCTAGGGCTTTATCGGTACTATGATTTTTTTTTCTATTTTAGAACTTTGTTTCTAATTTAATATAATCCAAAAATTCTCTTTTAGTTTGAGTATCTTTAAATTTCCCTCCAAATTCTGAGGTTACGGTACTACTTTCAATATCACCTATTCCTCTAGAATTTACACATAGATGTTTCGCATCAATAACGCAAGCGACATCTTCAGTGCCTAAAGCAATTTGTAATTCTTGAACAATTTGCATCGTTAAACGCTCTTGTACTTGAGGTCTTTTGGAATAATATTCTACAATTCTATTCATTTTAGAAAGTCCAATCACCCTTCCATTAGAAATATAAGCCACATGGGCTCTTCCTATAATTGGCAATAAATGATGTTCGCAGGTAGAGTAAACGATAATGTTTTTTTCAACTAACATTTCGCCATATTTGTAATTATTGTCAAAAGTAGAAGCTTTTGGCTTTTTGGCAGGATTTAGACCTCCAAAAATTTCTTTTACAAACATTTTGGCAACACGATTGGGTGTACCTTTTAAGCTGTCATCTGTCAAGTCCATTCCAAGTGTAATTAGAATATTTTCGACATCTTTTTTTATTTTGTCTATTTTTATTTCATCTGTAATGTCAAAAGCATCCTTTCGTACTGGATTTTCCGCATTGGTACTAATATGATTGTTTCCTATTTCGTCTTGAAATTCTTCGTTGTTTATCATTAAAAGCTACTATTATTGTGGGTGTAAATATTTAAGCCGTAAAGATAAATAATAAAAATTAAAGAATTTCTATAGCGCTTACTATTTAAGACGACTTTAGGGTCACAAAAGCATTGGTTTGTTCTAAACTGGTTGTAAAAACAAAGGCAGTAACTGTTACGTTACTGCCTTTTCATAAATTAGTTCTATTTTATGATACCAAAATGGTAGTGTTTTTTTATCTAATAATTATTTGGATTGAGTTGCATTATAAACTGGAATTGCTGCTTTCAAAATTGATACAGCACTAATTAAATCTTCTTTCTTTAATACATATGCAATTCGGACCTGATTTAATCCCATTCCTGGAGTGGAATAAAACCCGGCTGCAGGAGCTACCATTACTGTTTCACCATTCAAATCATAACTTTCTAAAAGCCATTGTGCAAAATTATCTGCATTGTCAATAGGAAGTTGTGCAATACAATAAAAAGCACCTTTTGGTTTTGATACTACAACACCTTCAATCTTATTCAACTCATTAATTAGCGTATCTCTACGCTCTCTATATTCTGAAATCACTTCGTCAAAATAACTTTTTGGAGTGTCCAGAGCAGCTTCACTTGCAATCTGTTCAATTGTTGGGGGGCTCAATCTTGCTTGCGCAAATTTCATAGCGGTAGCCATGACTTCTTTGTTTTTAGAAACAATACATCCTATTCTAGCACCACACATACTGTATCTTTTTGAAACAGAATCAATCATAATAGCATGTTCTTCAAGCCCGGGAACATTCATTACTGAATAATGAATATCACCATCATAGGTAAACTCACGATATACTTCATCAGATATCAAGAATAAATCATGTTTTTTGACCAAAGCCGCCAGTTGCATGATTTCTTCTTTCGAATATAAATATCCCGTCGGGTTTCCTGGGTTACAAATCAGGATAGCTTTTGTTTTTGCAGTAATCAGTTTTTCAAAATCTTCTACAGCCGGTAAAGCAAAACCTGTTTCAATAGTAGAAATTACAGGAACAACAGTAATGCCTGACGCTGTCGAAAATCCATTGTAATTAGCATAAAATGGCTCTGGAATAATGATTTCATCTCCTTGATCCATAGTGCTGCCCATCGCAAACATAAGTGCTTCTGATCCACCGGTAGTGATTATAATGTCTTCAATATTTACAGGAATACCTTGATTAGTATAATATGCCGACAATTTTTTTCTGTAGCTTTCATTTCCCGCTGAATGGCTGTATTCCAGAATAGTTAAATCAATATTTTTTACTGCATTCATTGCAACCTCAGGAGTTTTAATATCCGGTTGACCAATGTTTAAATGGTATACTTTATGTCCTTTTTTCTTAGCTATTTCTGAGTAGGGAACCAATTTTCGTATTGGCGATTCGGGCATTTGTTTCCCTTTGTTTGATATTTTTGGCATAGTCTTAATTATTGAATTGCAAATTTGCAATTTTTTTTTCGAATTTAATATAATCAATATGCGTATATATTGTTAAATCTGCATTTTTGATATGATTTATTTAGTATTTTTATGTAAAAGAATAACAATGAAAAAAACACTGTTTTTATTTCTCATTTACTTGTTTGCTTGCCCTGTTTTTGCACAACAAGGATTTCAGTTTGAGAAAGATGTTAATAAAGTTAGCGTACCTTTTAAATTGATCAATAATTTGGTTTTTGTACCTATTAAAGTGAACGGTATAGAATTGAATTTTTTGTTGGATACCGGTGTTGCCGAAACCATATTGTTTAGTTTGGAAGATAAAAAAGAAGTTCGTTTTTTTAATGCAGAAAAAATATTATTAAAAGGGTTAGGAAGTCAAGCGGCTGTTGAAGGATTAAAATCTACAAATAATATTTTGGAATTTAGCAGTTTAAAGAATAGGAATCACATGCTTTATATTGTTTTGGATCCCGATTTTAATTTATCGTCTCATATAGGAATTCCAGTTAACGGAATTATTGGGTATCAGTTTTTTCGAAATAATTTAGTGGAAATTAATTACAGGAAAAAGAGAGTTATAGTTTATAAAGACACTGACAAAAACCGAACTAAAATTGAAAAAAAGTTTAGCACTATTCCTATTACTATCGAAAAATCGAAACCTTATTTAAAAAGTACGGTGTATCAGGATAATCGCAATGTCCCTGTTAAATTATTGATAGACGTAGGTAATAGTGATGCAATTTGGTTGTTTCAAGGCCGTTCCGAATTGATTAAAGTTCCATTGAAAAATTTTGATGATTTTTTAGGTCGTGGTTTTAGTGGCGACATAGAAGGTAAAAGAGGTAGAATTCAAAAACTCCAGATGGCAGATTTTGAATTTAATAATCCCGTAGTGGCCTTTCCAGACTCGATTTCAATTAGAAATGTCACCATGGTGCCAGATCGAATGGGATCAGTAGGAGGTGAAATCATGAAGCGATTTACGGTTATATTCGATTACCAAAAACAACAAATGTATCTAAAAAAGAATAGTGATTACAGTGCTCCTTTTAGCTATAATAAAAGTGGGGTTGAGATACAACAGAATGGATTACAATGGGTTCAGGAAACCGTACGAATGGAAACGGTTCCGTTGTCTACAAAATACAATGAATCTGGCGGAGTTAAAGTATTTACAAATGACTTTAAATACAAATTTCAATTAAAGCCTATTTACCAGATTGCCAATGTTAGACAAAATTCACCAGCCGCTAACGCAGGATTACAAAAAGGAGATGTAATCATTTTGATAAATAATAATCCAATTCATAAACTCACATTGCAAGAAATCAATACTCTTTTTAAATCCGAAGAAGAAAAATGGATTACTTTAGAAGTGGAACGTAAAAGCCAAATCTTAAAATTCAGGTTTCAATTGTATAATATCTTATAGACAAAAAACGCTTTTGGAAATAGTTTTCAAAAGCGTTTTTAATTTATTTTTGATTCTGATTGATTCTGCAGTTAATTGGAAATAACTTCTCCTTTAATTTTCAGAGCAACTCTTCCAGCTTCATAGTTCACTGCATTTGATTCAACAGTTAATGTTTTTCTGATAGGACCGGGAGCCATGTTGTATTTAACAGTTATTTTTCCTGTTTTTCCTGGCATGATTGGCTCGTCTGGTTTTGTAGGCACCGTGCATCCACAAGTAGATAGTACATTAGTAATAATTAATGGGGCATTACCTGTATTTGTAAAGATAAAATCACGAGAGCCATTTTCATTCTTGGTAACCTTTCCATAATCAATCGTGTTGTCTTTGGCAGCGAACTCAATTTTAGGCCCATTTTGGGCAAAACCGATACTACTGATTAACGCGAATGTGAATAAAGCTATTATTTTTTTCATTTTCTTGAATTTAAAATCATTTAGTAAATTTACTTCCTTATTAATTAAGGTACAAATTTTTATTTCTCTTTTTATAGTGTACTTAATTATTTACTTTTGTCTCCAATTAGAATTACAAATATCAGACCAAAGTCTAAAAGGTTATTTGTTGATTTGGTTACTCGTTTAACGGAACCAACAAATAATTGAATTTAACGATTAAACGATCCACAATAAAATGACAATTCCTGCACAATTTGACGCTAAAACTATTGAGAATAAGTGGTATGACTACTGGATGAAGAATAATTATTTTCACTCAGAACCAGACCATAGAACACCATATACTATTGTAATTCCACCGCCGAATGTTACCGGAGTTTTGCACATGGGACACATGTTGAATAATACGATTCAGGATGTATTAATTAGGAGAGCCCGTCTCAAAGGTTTCAATGCTTGCTGGGTTCCTGGAACGGATCACGCTTCGATAGCTACTGAAGCCAAAGTAGTAGCCAAATTAAAAGCGGAAGGAATCAATAAAAATGATTTAACACGCGAAGAATTTTTGGCTCACGCTTGGGAATGGACTGATAAATATGGAGGTGTAATTTTGGACCAATTGAAAAAATTAGGCGCTTCCTGTGACTGGGAAAGAACCAAGTTTACAATGGATCCTGATATGTCAGCTTCAGTAATTCGTTCTTTTGTAGATTTATACAACAAAGGGTTGATTTACAGAGGATACCGAATGGTAAACTGGGATCCTGAAGCGAAAACGACTTTGTCAGACGAAGAAGTAATTTACGAAGAACAACAAGGGAAATTATATTTCTTAAAATATAAAATCGAAGGAAGTGAAGACTTCCTGACGATTGCGACCACACGTCCGGAAACTATTTTTGGAGATACCGCAATTTGTATTAATCCAAATGACGAACGTTTTGTTCATTTGAAAGGTAAAAAAGCGATTGTGCCAATTTGCGGAAGAGTAATTCCAATTATTGAAGATGAATATGTTGATATAGAATTTGGTACTGGATGTTTGAAAGTGACTCCGGCGCACGATATGAATGACAAAGCACTAGGGGAGAAACATAATCTTGAAATTATTGATATTTTCAACGAAGATGCGACTTTGAATAGTTTTGGATTGCATTATCAAGGAAAGGATCGTTTTGTAGTTCGTGAAGCAATTGCCAAAGAATTAGAAACTATCGGAGCTTTGGCAAAAACAGAAACACACTTGAATAAAGTGGGGACTTCAGAAAGAACCAAGGCCGTTATCGAACCTCGTTTGTCTGATCAATGGTTCTTGAAAATGGAAGATTTGGTGAAACCAGCCATACAATCTGTTTTGGTGGATGGCGATATTAAATTGCATCCAGCACGTTTTAATAATACGTATGCGCATTGGTTAAATAACATTCGTGACTGGAATATTTCCCGTCAATTGTGGTGGGGACAACAAATTCCGGCTTATTTCTATGGAGACGGGAAGGAAGATTTTGTAGTTGCTGAATCTATCGAAGAAGCTTTAGTTTTAGCGCAAAAAGCAACTGGCAATTTGCAATTTGCAAAAGAAAATCTTCGTCAAGATGTTGATGCATTAGATACTTGGTTTTCTTCTTGGCTATGGCCAATGTCGGTTTTTGGAGGAATTATGGATCCAGAAAGTGAAGATTTTAAATATTATTATCCAACGAATGATTTAGTAACCGGTCCGGATATTTTGTTTTTCTGGGTAGCGAGAATGATTATTGCAGGATATGAATATACGGGTAAAAAACCATTTACCAATGTGTACTTGACTGGTTTAGTTCGTGACAAACAAAGACGTAAAATGTCTAAATCATTAGGGAATTCACCTGATCCTTTAGACTTGATTGAGAAATTTGGTGCCGATGGAGTTCGTGTGGGATTGCTTTTGAGCGCTTCTGCAGGAAATGACATCATGTTTGATGAAGAATTGTGTAACCAAGGAAAAGCGTTTACGAACAAAATTTGGAATGCCTTCAAACTGATAAAAGGCTGGGAAGTTTCGGACTCCATTCCGCAGCCGGAATCATCTAAAGTGGCGATTGAATGGTACGAGGCCAAATTGCAACAAACGCTTTTAGAAATTGAAGACAATTTCGAAAAATACAGAATTTCTGATGCTTTAATGGCAATTTACAAACTGGTTTGGGATGATTTCTGTTCTTGGTTCCTGGAAATGATAAAACCGGCGTACCAACAGCCAATTGACAGCGTGACTTTTGCGAAAGCGATAGAAATGCTTGAAAATAATTTAAAATTATTGCATCCGTTTATGCCGTTCTTGACAGAAGAAATTTGGCAAATTCTTGCCGAAAGAACTCCGGAACAAGCTTTAATTGTTTCGACTTGGCCAGAATTGAAACCATTTAATGCGGGTTTAATTACTGATTTTGAAAATACTATTGAAGTGATTTCTGGAATTAGAACGATTCGTAAAGACAAGAATATTCCGTTTAAAGATACAATCGAATTGAAAGCGGTAAACAATGACAAAGCCTCAACGTATTTTGATTCAGTAGTGATTAAATTAGGAAACATAACTTCCTTGGAATATGTTTCAGATAAAGTAGACGGAGCATTATCTTTCCGTGTAAAATCGAATGAATATTTCATTCCTATTACTGGAAATATAAATGTAGAAGAAGAAATTGCAAAACTTGCTGCCGAGCTGATGTATACACAAGGTTTTTTGAAATCAGTTCAAAACAAGCTGGCAAACGAGAAATTTGTGGCTGGTGCGCCGGAGAAAGTTTTGGCAAACGAGAGACAAAAAGAAGCAGATGCGCTGTCTAAAATTGAAACCATCGAGCATAGTTTGGCCGGATTGAAATAAAATTTAGTTTATTTATAACATTCAAAATCCCATTCGTCGCGGCGAATGGGATTTTTTTGAAAAATTAAATACATATTTTGTTTTTGGCTAAGAGTGGAATACTTGAAATTCTAGACGGTATTTTATCGATAAACGTCATTGGTATTGCGATTTAAAGAGTATTTCTTCCTTTAAACGATTTTTATGCATTTACTGATGTATTGTTAATATGTTTGTTAAATATTTGTCAAATATTACATCAATAAAGAAATGAAAAAAATATTTAGTCCAGCGTATAGAGAGTATTATCTTGAAGGGTATTCAATAGGTTTGGATCCATTTCTGGAATTTAATTATGCAAAAAGGAATGAAGCTTTTATTGCTGGATTTGATTCTGGAAGATCAGATTATGAGAGGATGAACGGATGCATTAGTGATGGAATCCCACAATGTATTGTTACTAATGAAGTTTTGGAAGATTTTCTTCTTGCAGGTTTATTGGGCTTAAGTATCGATACGGATGGTTATGCTTCACATCAAATAAATTTGATAGCAAAATGGTATCAAAGTGGTGTAGAGAAATATGAGCCAAATCAAAGTATCGCTCTTTTTGAATTACTTGAAAAAAATGGAATTCAAATAAATTAAATTTATTGTTTTGCAAATAGTTTAAACTAAAAAATCCGTGTTATCACGGATTTTTTTATAATAAGTATTTTGATTTTAACCCAATAAAAACAAGAAGATCAACGGAAATAAAATTCCTGCCAAAGCGAGTTTCCAACCGCGTTCTTTGAAACTGAACTTTCCTGCTTTTACCATAATAGTTCCTGTAAGAGCAATAATAATTAAACTCAGTGCAAAAACATCAGAATAATAAATCCAAAAATTAGAAGTGCTTTTATGCAATTTCATCGTTTGACTGATGATTGGTGTTTTTACAAAAGATACAATTTCTCCTTTTCCGGTTTTCATATCAATCTCAACATCATGTTTTTCAAAAGAAATTTTAAAGACTTCTTTTTTTACATTATGACGTCTGAACTTGTCATCAATACCCAATTGTTTTCCTATATCTTCCGCAAATTTTTCATTGATTTCACTTTCTGCCGGAAGCTTTACTGTTATGGATTTTGTTTCAGTAGTATATTTCTCAGGATGCCAATATTCTCTGTGATTCATCATAAGTCCTGATAAAGCAAAGGAAACGATGAGTCCAATATAGAAGTAACCTAAATCTCTGTGTAAGTTACGGAAAGTTTTCTTTTTCATTGTATATGCGGATTTTGCGTTTGCAAAAATAATCTATTCTGGTATAAAAAATCAAAAACTTTTTTCTGTTTTTCGATAACTGATTCAGTTAGAAAAAAGTTTTTGAATCTGTTTGTTTTGCTTGTTTTAGAACTTGTATTTTAATGATGTCATAACCATACGCGGAGCGATTGGATTTACACTGTAATTTTCATGAACGGTATAATTTAACTCATTTGTAATATTTGATAATCTACATAAGATTGAAAATTGTTTCCAATTGTAACCTGCAGAAACATCAATTGTTGTGTACCCTTCTAAAGGAATTTCTCTGTCCCAAATTCCACCAGGTTTGGTACTATCATATTGGCTGTTCCAACCACCAACTCTTTTACCTATGTAGTTTCCTATTGCTCCAAAAGATACTCCTTTTAATGCTCCGGTTGGCAAAGTATAGAAAAAGCTTAAATTAGCTGTATTAGATGGTGTTCTTGCTACACGATCCCCTTCAATGAAGCTTCCTTTTAATCCTGAAGTTTTGGTATAACGCATATCATTATAACTGTAACCGGCTATAATGTTTAACCCTTCAGTAGGTTTTGCAGTGATGTCTAATTCTATCCCTTTGCTGGTTGTTTCACCACTTAAAACCTTTATTGAACTATCTGTATTACTTGAACCATCGGCTTTAAATTCCGCTGTTTGCGCTAAATTACTATTTGTAATTTGGTATACCGTAACATTTGAACTCAAAACTCCTCTCCAAAAATCTTTTTTAACACCCGCTTCGTATTGGTCAATAATAGAAGGTTCAATTGCTTTTAAGTCAACTGTTGTTCCAGTATTTGGTGTAAATGAGTTTGAGTAGCTGGCAAACAACGACATGTCTTTGGTTGGTTGGAATACAAGTCCTAGTTTTGGAGTAAAAGCTTCATCTTTACGTTTTGGAGCTTCTGTAACTGTATTTTTAAGTAAGTCGTATGTGCCGACTTTTGCTTCTTGCCAAGACCAACGAATTCCTGCCAAAACTTTAAATTTTTCGGTAATCGAAATTAAATCTTGTGCATAGATTCCAAAACGATTCGTGTCCGTTTTTACTATTTTGGTAGCATTAGCATTTGGGATAGCTCCTCCTTGATTAAAATTGTCAAAATCAAAAATGTTACCGCTACCATAAGTTGGCGTGCCAAATGCAAAAGTATAAGCTTGTGTAAATGAGTTTTCCATATCAACACCTGTGAATAATTGGTGTTTTACTTTTCCTGTTGAAAAATTCCCTTGTAAACTAAGTTGCTCACCGATTATTTGCTCTAGGTTTTTATTTTGTCCTAATGGTCTACTCCAGTCGCCGTTTGCTGCAGGCTGAATACGTTCCGTTCCTTTTGAAGTTCTGTTGTAATCTTGAAAAGAAGTATTGAAATTTAGTTTCCAATTGGTGTTCAAATCATGTTTTACTGATGCAGAAACAGTAGCTTGTTTTGTTTGACCATTTGACCAAGTTGCGCCTAAATAGGTGCTTCGGGGAAGGTCTACAATTTCTTTTCCAATGATTCCAGTTCCAAAATCAGGAGTCCAGTCATCGTGCAAGTAATCTCCTTGTAATGTAATTTCTGTTTTTTTGCTTACTTTGAAAAGAAAAGAGGGATTAATATAGTAACGCTCTTTTGTTACGTTATCTCTGAAGCTTTCCGAGTTTTCATAAGAACCTGTAAATCGGTAAGCGATAATATCATTCAATGGACCGTAAATGTCAATTGATGGTTTGTAAAAAGAATAACTTCCCATTTGCATGGATACTTCTCCTCCTTTTGTGAAAGAGGGTGATTTTGTCACCATATTCAATATTCCGCCAGGCGCTACATTTCCGAATAATAAAGCGGCACTACCTTTTAATACTTCTACTTTTTCTAAAGAAGAAACTTCTGGGATAGAACCACTGCTAAAACGAAATCCATTTTTAAACATATTATTGGCAGACATGTCGTATCCTCTTGAGAAGAAAGATTCTTGAGCTCCACCACGTGCTGAACTAACGTAAACACCATTTACATTTTTTATGACATCGCTTAGTCTGATTGCTTGTTGTTGTCCAATAGTCTCGCTTCCAATCACTTGTATGCTTTGCGGAGTGTCCATCGGTTTCAAACCAGAACGTAAGGCAGATACGGGTGCTTTTTGATGATTAGAAGTAATGATTACTTCTTTAAGAGTCCCTCCTTTTTTATTTTTTATGGTGTCAGAAACAGTGTCGAAAGCTTCAATAGCGTTTGTGTTTTCTGTATCATTTGCTGCTGTTTGTGCAAAGCCAGCCAGACTATATAAAAAGGTTAACGAAAGCGGTAAAATATATTTCATGATTGTTTATTTGGAATAATTAAAAATAACGATGCAAATATAGAATCCAATTTTGATTTAACAAAACTTATTTAGATTAAATATGAATAGTAATTTAAAATTATTTTTTATGGAGTTGAAATACAGTATTTTAACTCCATAAAAAAACCTTGCTTATTTAGAGCAAGGTTTTCTTTAAGGTAAATATGTTAAAATTTTGAGGTCGATTTTCTATTTCGTCCCCACCAAATATAGAATCCTGATAAAGGGAGACTTGCAATAAGTAAACTGGTCAGGAAGGCGAATATTTTCCCCGGTAATCCTAATATGGCCCCCGTGTGAATATCGTAATTCATTTTCATGAGGTTATCAGCAATATCAGCATCTTTTTTTCTGCCCCATATATGAGAAACATTGATTTCTTTTAAACTGTATTGATCAAAATACCGGTAGTCAATTTCCCAATAGGTTCCTTTGTCTAAATTAGCATTGGCGGCTATTGGTGAAGCAACTGTTTCTGGCGGATGTATTTCTATGGATTCCGCTTGAGGATATTCTTTTTGCATTTTATGCCAGATTTTATCCAATGGGTTTGCGATTGCATTAGTTGTTGTGTTTATTTTCGAAAGCGGTTCTTCATATAGCAGTGATTTTTCACCACCGGACACTTTATAATAGGAATACGCAAACCATTGAAACCCCCATACCAAACCCGTAACGGCAAAAATAATTCCAATTATAAGCACATAAAAACCGGTAATATTATGTAAATCGTAATTTTTTCTTTTCCACTTCGTGCCATTTTTCCATTTGAACCAAAAGCGCTGTTTTGCCGCATTTTTATTTTTGGGATACCAAAGAATCAATCCCGAGACTAATAATACAAGAAAAATTAAAGTGGCTATGGAAACTACGACTTGACCAATTTCATGGGGAAGCCATAAGTTGAAATGTCCGTCTAGTATAAAAGGAAAGAGCCCTTCCTCATTGTTTATCGTTTTCAAAACTTTTCCTGTATAAGGATTTATAAAGATCGTATAGTAATACGTGGGTTCATAATGATAAAATTCAGCTTCTACGGCATTATTTTTTTCGTTGTATTTTACAGCATGGAGTAGTTTATTTGGAAGCTCTTTTTTAGCAATTGCTGCTAATTTCGAAGGAGGTAAAAAAGCATCTTCCTGTTCTTTTACAAAACGATATTCTTCAGTGCTGTTTTGTATTTCTTCCTGAAAAGCATACAAACAACCCGTTATGGCAATTATAAAAACTATTATGCCTGATGATAAACCCAACCATAGGTGTACTTTTCCTATAAGTTTTTTGAAATTATTATTTTTCATTTAAAAAGAATAAAACTCCTCAGCTAAATGAGGAGTTTAGTGAAACAAAACTAACTAACTCTAAAATTTATACCCAACAGATAAGCGCATGTTGGTTCCGGCTTCTGTTTGCCAGTAATACATGGTATTATAGCTATAATATCCTCCAGAATACAAGTATTTATTCAAGATATTATTGACAACAAGGTTGACTGATATTTTGTTTTTTTGGTAAGTAACACCTCCGTCCAATCGGAAATAGTCTGGAAGCATTCCTGTATTATCAGGTGAAATAAACCAAGGAGCTCTCTTTTCTTGGTATTGGTATCCTAATGAAAAGCCAACACCATTGAGTGTTCCTCTATCTATTTTATAGTTCAGCCAAGCATTTTGTATGTGTCGTGTAGTTCCCGCTACTTGAGTTCCCACTAGAGATTGATCAGTGTCTTTGGTTGTTTTTCCTTCTGTAAAGGCGTAGTTTACAATAAGATCTAAGTTTTTGAAAATTTCACCTCGAATATCTACTTCAAAACCTTTTGTTTTTTGTTGTCCACTTTCTCTACTGAATTGGTTGGTAGAATTGGAATGCTCAGGATCTAATGTTAGCACATTGTTTTTGGTTATTTGGTAAACGGAAACAACTGAATTCCATTTTCCGTTTAACCAGTCTCTTTTTAAACCGAATTCTATATTTCCTCCAGTTTCAGGCTTGAAGGATTTTCCTTGCCAGTCCGCGCCATAATTTTCATTAAAAGATTGATCGTTCACAAAATAAGCGGCCGTGTTTTTATCAATAGAATAACTCAAACCTACTCTTGGTGTAAATTTTTCGTTTTTGGTCCCCCCAGAGTAAACATTATACGCTTTAAGTACAGTGTATCTTCCTGCCAATGTTAATCGAAGTTTATTGTCAAAGAAACCCAATTCGTCCTGCACATATAGCGCTTTGTAACTGTTTTGGTATTTCACACCTCTATCTTCCAGACTTTTACTTCTGTCAAAAGTAGGAGAGGCGGCTAGTGTTCCGTGTACCGGATTGTAAATGTCTAAATCGGGCATTGTAAAGGATTGTGACCAGTCGTGAAAAAATGTTTTATCACTTAAATCCAATCCCGATAGTATTTTGTGTGTTACGGATCCTGTTTTAGCTTCACCATTTACAAAAGCTTGTCCAACATATATTTTTCCTAAAATATCCCAATTTCCACCAGCACGTTTAAGAATTGCATCATTGTTTGGGTCAAAGCCGGCAGGCCATAATGACATTCCTTCCTGTTGGTAATTAAGATAGGATGTTTGAGCCGTTAATTTCCAGTTATCACTTATTTTCTGGTCTAAAATGGCAAGAATATTTCTTTCTGTCATTTTTGTCGGGTCTAAATTTGATTCTGAAGTGGTAAAGTTTCTTGGCAAATCAGCGTACCCTTTTTTAGAAAAAGCATAGTTACTCCCAACGGCATTTACTTTAGAGAATTGTTGCGTGTATTCCAGTGTTATTGCTGTTTTATCGGTTGCCAAATATTTAAGCACAGGAGCAAATGTGTAGCGGTCATTAAAATCAAAATCACGGTAACTGTTTTTCTTTTCGCCCATTATATTAATGCGGTACAATAGTTTTCCGTTTTTGGTCAACTTCCCATCAAAATCTAATGTTCCTCTATACATATCAAAACTTCCCAGCGTTAAACTCGCTTCGCCTTTGGTACGTCCGCTTGGTTTTTTGGTAACTACATTATAAAAACCGCTCGGGTTACCGTTTGCGAGCATAAATCCTGCAGGACCTTTTACAAATTCGATCCGTTCTACCATACTCATGTCCTCCGTAAGTGGTCCCCAACTTGAGCTTACATTCATTCCGTTTCTAAAAGCGGCTACTTGACTGCCTCTCATAGTTATATTGGCATAATTATCCCAATGTTCCACTCTTGTAGCGCCACTCACATTGCGGGTCACACCTTCCAGCATATTAAAAATTTGCTGGTCTTGAATAAGTTTTCCAGTTATGACCTGAATGTTTTGTGGGATTTCTATAATAGGAGATTGTAATCGAAGCGTAGATGAAACACGATTCGTTTTGAAAGCACTTTTGTTACTCAAAACCACCACTTGATTGAGTTCATTGTTTGATAAAGTAAGTTTTAGTGCTACGGCAGTAGTTTCTCCAGTAGTAATTTTTACTTCTTGCTCCAGGTCATTATACCCAACTAAAGTAACTTTTAGGATATGAACTCCTTCTGGTATGTTTTTTAGTATAAAAATTCCATTGTTATCCGCAATAGTATTTTTGTTAGCTCCTTTTATAGAAACTGAAACTCCTTCGGCGGGTTTGTTGTCACTAGTCAAAATAACCCCTTTTATGCTACCGGAGTTTTGGGCAAAAGCGGTGGTTATAGAAAGTAGTACTAGGCATACGAGAAAAATAAATTTAGGGATTCGTTGTTTTAAATAGTTCATGATTAAAAATTAAATGAGTTAAAGCTTATTTAGAACAAATAAGAATAAGTAAAAATAAAATTTAATTTTTATTTAACAAATATTATTTAGACTAATTAAAAATAATATTTTAATAAGATGATTTCCATAGTTTTAGGCATAAAAAAACCTTGCTTTTCTAGAGCAAGGTTTTAATTTGAGTATAAAATATTAAACTTTTACTTGATTTTTTTCATCGAAAACTGTTCGGAGCTTGGTTTTCCTTGTTGGATTCCTGAAATTTTAGCGACTAAACTGTCTGGAGTAATTTGGATATAACTGATTTTTTGAGGATAGTCGTGTTTCAAATTTTCAAATGCTACTTGTTTATCGGTTGCAGCTGTCAATTTGAAAGCTACTGGTTTATCGTTATTTTGTCCTTTTACTGTTGCAGTATAAGTCAGTTCTTCTCCTTTTTGTTGCAAAATAATAGATTCAAAATGCAAAGTATCTTTCTCTTTAATGTAATAAGATTGTGCTTCAAAAGTACTGTCGTTTACTTTTTTCCAATTTTCCGTTAGATTGCCATCAGCTGATTTGTTTTCCCAATTACCCAAAAGCCAACTTGTTGCTTTGATTTTTTCGTTTTTGTTTGAATCAGAATTTTTGCAAGAAACAATTGCTAACAAAAGCAGTAAAAGAGTGGTTTTTTGAAACATTGGTGTAAATTTTTGGTGTTAATTTGAATAAGCTAAAGTATGAAAAAAAATAGAATAGAAAGATTTTTGATTTTACGGAGTTTATCACATTTGAAATCAAAAATCTGAAATCAAAAATCAGCAATTATTTAAAGACTTTCGTTCAAAATAGAATAAACCAGTTCTTTAGTGGGTTTTTGATCTTTTAATTTCGCTCTAACCACATCAAAAGTGACTTTGAAATCACAGCCTGATTTATAGTTGCTGCAACCATAAGCGGTTTTTCCTTTAAGAACTGTTCCTTTTTGACATTTCGGACAGGCTAATTCGTCTGGAATGGCCTTCGCCTCCGTTTTCTTAGGCTCTAATACAAGTTTGAAATTTTCATCAAAGCGAAGCAAACCTTCCACAGTGCCGGCATCGGTTTTAAAGTCTTTTAAATTTACGGTAGATCCTTTTTGAAGCAATCGCAAATATTGGTTCTCCGATATTTTTTTATCCGCAAAAGTATAGGGCAATAGAAAAGTGCAACCTGCTTTATAATCGGAACAGCCATATGCCGATTTTCCTTTGATGAGCGTTGCTTTTTTACATTTAGGACAGGCTTCCGCCAAAATTCCTGCCGCTTTTTTTTTCTCAACAATAATGTCTTGTTTTTGAATATTTCCTGCATGCGAAATATTGGCACGTCTGGTTTCACTTCGTACTTCGTACACCAAGGATTCTACCATGCGTTTCATATTGTTAATAAACGCAGCGGCGGTAAAGGTTCCTTTTTCAATATCTTTCAACTGCTTTTCCCAAGAACCCGTAAGTTCCGCCGACTTTACCAATTCATTTTGAATAGTGTCAATCAATTGAATTCCCGTTGGTGTTGGCAATACCTGTTTTTTATTCCGAACAATGTATTGGCGTTTAAACAGCGTTTCAATAATATTGGCTCGTGTTGACGGACGCCCAATACCATTTTCTTTCATCAATTCGCGTAAATCTTCATCATCGACTTGCTTACCAGCGGTTTCCATGGCACGCAATAAAGTTGCCTCGGTAAACTGATTGGGTGGCTTGGTTTCCTTTTCTAAAAACGAGGGTTCGTGCGGCCCTTTTTCTCCCACAACAAAACTCGGTAATATATCGGCTTCTTTTTCTTTAGCGTTCGGGTCTTCAAAAACTACACGAAATCCTTTTTTTAAGATTTCTTTCCCCGTGGTTTTGAAAGCTACATCGGCCGCTTTTCCGATCACTGTTGTATTGGCTACCAAACAATCGTCATAAAACACCGCAATAAAACGCTTGACAATAATATCATACACTTGTTGCTGATTGTATTGCAAATTGGATTGTATGCCCGTTGGAATAATCGCATGGTGATCTGTTACTTTTTTATCGTTGAAAACTTTAGCCGATTTTTTAATCTTTTTTTCTAAAAGTGGTTGCGTCAACATGGCATAATTAGTCAAGTTTTGCAGGATGCCGGGTACTTTTGGATAAATGTCGTTGGGTAAAAACGTGGTATCGACTCTCGGGTAAGTAACTACTTTTTGCTCGTACAAAGTCTGGACAATTTTAAGCGTTTCATCTGCCGAAAATCCAAACTTTGTATTGCAATATACTTGCAAGCCTGTTAAATCAAACAGCTTAGGCGCAAACTCATTGCCATTCTTTTTTTCGACAGAAACAATTTCAAAATCACTTTCTTGGACTTTATTAGCCAAAATTTCGCCATCTTCTTTTTTTAAAAAGCGTCCTTCTTCATAGCTGAAAAGCGTTTCTCTGTACATGGTTTGCAACTCCCAATACGGTTGCGGTTTGAAATTCTCAATTTCCTTGAATCGGTCCACAACCATGGCTAAGGTTGGGGTTTGCACCCTTCCAATAGACAATACTTGTTTGTAACCGCCATGTTTTACGGTGTACAAACGGGTGGCATTCATACCGAGTAACCAGTCGCCAATGGCTCTGGAAAATCCTGCGTAGTATAAATTATCGTAGTTGACGGATGGTTTTAAGTTTTCAAAACCTTCTTTGATGGCTTCGGTGGTCAGGGATGAAATCCATAAGCGTTGTACCTCGCCTTTGTACTGGGCTTCATTCATGACCCAGCGCTGAATGAGTTCTCCTTCTTGCCCGGCATCCCCGCAGTTGATGACCAACTCGGCTTTATCGAACAGGCTTTTTATGATTTTGAATTGCTTTTGAATACCCGAATTCTCCACCACTTTGGTTTCAAATTTATCGGGAAGCATGGGCAGGTTGTTCAAATCCCAACTTTTCCAGTGGGGTTTGTAATCGTTCGGTTCTTTCAAGGTGCATAAATGCCCAAAGGTATAGGTTACGGCATAGCCATTACCTTCGTAATACCCGTCGTGTTTGGTATTGGCCCCTAAAACGGATGCGATTTCGCGTGCTACACTTGGTTTTTCGGCAATACAGACCTTCATTTTCTCTTACTGATTTTGAGTGCGCAAATTAGGAATTTAGAAATTGGTATTAAAAAGAAATCTGTAAGAGTTATGAACGGGCATTCACTAGCAGACAATTGAGAGGAACGCGTAATCTCATCCAGTTTCTCAATTGTTTTTTTGCTTATTGCTGTAGGTAAAGTTTACAAAACTAGGGAAGCGATTGTGGATATCCGAAGGATCGGGGATGGTTTGGTGATTTTAACTTGTGCAAGCAATTTCTTTGTGTCCCAATGGTTCCTAATTTGAGCGATAAATGAGTGAAGACCTGTTTTGTTATTATTTTTATTAGGTTTTGTAATTGATTATATTTTTCTTTGGTTAGCGCCAACAATAAGGTGGTTATTTGTCTGTGTAAATTTTGCTGGAATAACCTACTTTAGTTTTAACTCAATTAAGAATCGAACAAAAACAATCAATAAAAAAAAATATGAAACACCTATTTTACATTATTTTAATAGCTGTAACTTTGTTTACAAAGGCCGGAGCACAGGATACTTCTCTGTTTCCAAAAGGAGAAATAGCAACGGTTAACAATCACACAGGAACTGTATGGCTCCATGAATTAAACGCACCTGATGCGAACTTTGATTACAGCTTAGCTGTGGCAACCTTTGCTGCTGGTGCAAAATTAGATTGGCATATTCATCCCGGGGGACAAATTCTGCTTATTACAGAAGGCACCGGGTATTACCAAGAAAAACACAGCCCCATCCGAGTAGTTAATAAAGGGGATGTAATTAAATGCCTGCCAGGTATTACTCATTGGCATGGTGCCACTCCTGAAAGTAGTTTTGCTTATATTGGAGTTACTCCCGCCCAGAAAGGTAAAACAATATGGTTAGAAAGAGTAACGGATAAAGAATACAATAGTATAAAAACACTTGCAATGAATAGTGCAAATAGGGAACAAGAAATTATTAACCTCTCCAGAGATAAGTGGCGCTGGATGTCAGAACGCAATGTTGATTCCCTTGAAGCCCTTTTTAATGAAAAAGCGGTCTTTATTCATATGGGCGGAAGCATGACTAAAGAACAGGAACTCAATGTCATCAAAAGCGGAGCAATTCAATACAAGCAAGCGGATATACAGGAAACTTCGGTGCAGTTTATAGGCAATACTGCCATCCTTTTAAATAAAATCCGACTCACAGCAGTTGTTGGCGGTAATGAGGTGGTTAACCCTTTTGTGGTTACAGAGGTTTATATAGAGCAAAATGGCAAATGGGGTTTAGGCTCACTTTCATTCACAAAATTACTCGGACAATAGTCCCGAACAAAAATAAAATACGATGTTTAAAACTTTAAATCTTGTATAATAAATACCTTTTGATTGAGTGATAAAGCGGAATAAAAACCTAAGAATTTCGAATTTTACCAACCTATGTTGCGTATAATGCCGATTGTTTCATTTATAAGTTTTTCAATAACTAATGTGAATTCTAAAACATAACAAACGAAAATTTTCTGAAGTAGAAATGGTATCAATGTCTAATTTTCCACATATAGTTTCGTTGCGTTACAAGGATGCCACTTCCATCAGGACTATCGATCTGTTTTATTTGCATGACAACCAGATTTCGAATGTTACAGCACTGATTTTTATTGTTGTTTATAATCCTACAAGGTCTGTAAAAGCCCTTGTGGGAGAATCTTAAATCTATAAATAAATGAAAATCAGACTATTAAATAGAAAATAACCATTACACTCAGTACTACCTAAAGCAAAATATTCGGCTAGATTGTTATTTATTTTCTGCTCAAATGTATTTGTGTGAGCCGTCACAGCTTGGCATTTTTTTAGACAAACCGCAGGTGCAATCGTTGATTCCTTTTCCGTTAAGAATACGCGGAGTGTATTTCTCAATTCGGGTCTCGCGGGTTTTGGATTGTTTAGGAGCCGAAAAATAGAGATTGTAAGCACGTTGTCGGCCTGGGGTTAAGGCTTGAAAAGCAGTTTTTAAGTTGGGGTTTTTGGCTAAGGTATTTTGTAATTCTGCCACCAATTCAAGTTCGGTATTGCTTTTGAAATTCACTTTCAAGCCTGCTTTTTCAATTTCAATGGCTTCATAAATATAGGCTTTGATTATAGATTTCTGTTCTATGATTTCTGCCAGATTGGTAAACTTAAAAAAACGTATTGCCTGACTGTTTTCTCCGGGTTTGCTTAGAATTCCATTGCTGTCTTGAAGTAAAGTTCCTTTAAAAAAGCTAAGCGCACAGTATTCTTTAAAACAGCCTATAAGTGCAACATTGTTTCCCTCAAAACTATAACATGGCGTGCGCCACTTTAATTCTTCGGTTAGCCCGCACGCGAGCAGCAATAGTCGCAATTGCTCTATTTCGGGCTGCCATTTTTTGGCATTGTTTATAAAGTCATCAACTTTGGGATTCATTGTGTTAGATTTTAAAAAATAAAGAAGGTTTTGGTTTTATAAAAGTATAAAAAAAAAACGCGTGGTAAACGCTATGATGGCGCTCTAAATTAAAATTGGTCCTCGATGCAAATTAGGGCGAGTGGAATTATGAACGACTATGAATGAGTCATTGCGAGGAACGAAGCAATCACATCTAGTATTTTCTATTGTTTTATTTGCTCATCGTTGTGTGAAATTTGGTGATCTTGTATTTATTTTTGGATTAGAGATCAAGTAGGTTCCTGATACAATTTTTAGACCTTTTCAAAACTAACTCCTTTTGCTGCATGAATTTTACGGAAAACCATAAATGTTCTTTTTTATTACAAATGCCCTAGCTCTGATGGAAGCGGTATCCTTTTTCTGGTTTTTTTGCCAGAAAAAGATACAGCGAATAGCAGGAAACAGCTCCTGATTGCCACACAATTCGTTAGTCATTGTTCGCAATGACAATCTCAATTGGGAACCTTGCAAACTGAATACTTTTTTCGTATTTTTGCACTCCAAATAAAGGAATAAGAAAATGTTAGATAGACTTCAAATAGTAAAACAACGTTTCGATGAGATCTCGGATTTAATCATTCAACCGGATGTGATCTCGGATCAGAAGCGTTATGTGCAATTGAATCAAGAGTACAAAAGTTTAAAAGCTTTGGCCGAAAAGCGCGATGAATACGTGCTTTTGATGGCAAATATTGAAGAAGCAAACGAAATAATAGCCGATAACAGTGATGCAGATATGACCGAAATGGCCAAAATGCAACTCGATGAGGCCAAAGAAAGATTACCGGAATTAGAGGATGAAATCAAATTTATGTTGATTCCTAAAGATCCCGAAGATGCCAAAAATGTCATGGTGGAGATTCGCGCCGGAACGGGTGGGGATGAAGCGAGTATTTTTGCAGGGGATTTATTCCGTATGTATACGAAATATTGTGAGAACCGTGGTTGGAGAACTTCGGTTGTGGATATGAATGAAGGAACTTCTGGAGGTTTCAAAGAGGTGATTTTTGAAGTTACCGGTGAAGATGTTTACGGAACCTTGAAGTTTGAAGCGGGTGTTCACCGTGTGCAACGTGTACCGCAAACAGAAACGCAAGGACGTGTTCACACCTCCGCAGCGACTGTTATGGTATTGCCGGAAGCAGAAGAATTTGATGTGCAGATTGATATGAATGATGTACGTGTGGATTTTTTCTGTTCGTCAGGACCAGGTGGACAATCGGTAAATACAACCAAATCAGCGGTTCGTTTGACGCACATTCCAACAGGATTAGTAGCGCAATGTCAGGATCAAAAATCACAACATAAAAATAAAGATAAGGCATTTGGCGTTTTGCGTTCCCGTTTATACGAACAGGAATTAGCCAAAAAACAAGCCGAGGATGCTACCAAACGTACTTCTCAGGTAAGTTCTGGTGACCGTTCTGCAAAAATCCGTACCTACAATTACGCACAAGGTCGTGTAACGGATCACCGTGTAGGTTTGACGTTATATGATTTAGGAAATATCATGAATGGTGACATCCAGAAAATTGTTGACGAGCTAGCGTTAGTCAACAACATGGAAAAATTGAAAGAAGCCAGCGAAGTTTTTTAAATAAAAAAAAGTGAAATGAATTTCACTTTTTTGTGTTCCTCGGAGCCTTAAAAGGGAAATGTCTTTTTATAATAATAAGCTATTGAAGCCTGTATTTAGTTTTAAAAACTATTTATAGGCTTCAACAATTCTATACATCACTATATCATTTGTAGCCATCAATTTTATAGTTTTTAATGCTTTGGCTTCAGAAAGCGTATAACCACTTGCATAACCAGTTGGGGTGTTTACTTCCCAGAAATATACCGTTTTATCAGTTGTTTTGCTAATTGCAATTTTTTGTTGTTTTGAAATTGGATTTTGATCAATTTTTTCTTTTGCGTTTGCAAACAAAATTGTTGTTGCAAGTAAAGATGCTGATAAGATAAAGTTTTTCATGTTTTTTTGTTTTTACATTGTTAGATTATTACTGTAAAGATAACATACTTTTGGATTTTGTTTATTATATAAATTTATTTTTCTTACATAATTGAATCTTATTGGTTTGAAAATCAATTTCTTTAGGTTTAAAAAGAATGCTTTAGTTTTGTCCCGTTAATCTATTCCGATACTGATCTAAAAAGGGAAAAACAATAAAACATAGTGTATTCATTGGTTTTTAAGTTATAAAACGGACAATGCTTTTGGGTTTTTTTCATAAATTTGCAGCTCACAATTTAAACAATGACTACACAACAACTTATTGACCAAATCAAAATCAAGAAATCATTCCTAGCTGTAGGACTCGATGTTGATTTGAATAAAATACCGCAACATTTATTAGAACTGGAAGATCCTATTTTTGAGTTTAATAAAGCGATAATTGATGCGACCCATGATTTAGCAGTAGCTTACAAACCCAATACGGCTTTTTATGAAGCCTACGGAATAAAAGGTTGGATGTCTTTGCAAAAAACAATTAATTATATCAATGAAAATTATCCGGATATTTTCACGATTGCGGATGCAAAACGTGGTGATATTGGAAACACGTCCTCGATGTATGCCAAAGCTTTTCTCGAAGATTTAAATTTCGACAGCGTTACTGTTGCTCCTTATATGGGAAAAGATTCGGTAGAGCCGTTTTTAGCTTTCGAAAATAAACATACCATAATGTTGGCTTTGACTTCCAATGAAGGCGCATTCGATTTTCAGACTTTAAACGTTGATGGAAAAGAATTGTACAAACACGTATTAGAAACTTCTAAAACGTGGAAAAACAGTAAAAACCTGATGTATGTTGTAGGTGCTACCAAAGCGGAATATTTTACCGAAATCCGTAAAATTGTTCCTGACAGTTTCTTGCTTGTTCCCGGAGTGGGCGCACAAGGCGGAAGTTTAGCCGAAGTTTGCAAATACGGTATGAATGCCAATGTAGGCTTGCTGATTAATTCTTCCAGAGCGATTATTTATGCTTCAAACGGAACTGATTTTGTTGAAAAAGCAAGAGAAGAAGCGTTGAAGATGCAACAGGAAATGGAAGAAATTATTAGTTTAAGGTTTAAAGTGGAAGAATTTTAAACAGGGACTTTTTCTTAAACCATTAAGAAATTAAGTTTCATTAAGCTTGCGTTTAGATTTGAGTAGAAAACTTTGTGGGCTTCGAGGTTAAACTTTAAAATCTTAACTTTTCTTAATTTCTTAATGGTTAAAAAGCTGTCAATTTATGCTTTAATAATGTCAACTTTTAAACTTTAAACTTGAAACAAAAAAAATTAATCGATCAACTCGGGATTTCCCATTCATTTGAAACTTCTCCCAAACGCATTATTTCACTGGTTCCTTCACAAACGGAATTACTGTATGATCTAGGTTTGGAAGCCAGCATTGTTGGAATTACCAAATTCTGTGTGCATCCATATCATTTTAAATCAACGAAGAAAATCGTTGGCGGTACCAAAAAAGTGCATTTTGAGAAAATCAGATTGTTACAACCTGATATCATCATTTGTAATAAAGAAGAAAATACACAAGAAATCGTAGAAGAATTGCGTAAAATTTGTCCGGTTTGGGTGACGAATATCATCACGATTGAAGACAATTTTCAAATGATTACCGATTTTGGTCAGCTCTTCAATTGCAGGACCGAAGCCCAGAAATGGAACGACAAATTGGCTTTTGCCTTGAGCGATTTTAAATACTTCATCAAAGATATACCCGTTAAAAAAGTCGCGTATTTCATTTGGAAAAATCCTTTTATGGTCGCTGGTTCGGATAATTTCATCAATGAATTACTAAAGCTGAACCATTTTCAGAATATTTATGATACCAAAGGACGCTATCCGGAAATTGAACTTAAAAAAATGCGCTTGGAAGGCGATCCTGATTTGGTTTTCCTTTCTTCTGAGCCGTATCCTTTCAAAGAGGAAGATGCTTTTGAAATAGGAAGACACACGCATCATGCCAAAACGGTGTTTGTAGATGGCGAAATGTTTTCTTGGTATGGAAGCAGGCTGCTAAAAGCGTTTGACTATTTTAAAAAAATGCATCAAAAATTATAATTCACATTCCTCTAAAATTAATTCTTCTGTTGTCACGGTAGACTTTACAGTAGCCTTTTCGATGTTTAAATTTAGTTCTGAGAACATTTGGTATTCTCTTTTAAGTTTTTCTATTTCACTTTTCTCTTTCAATAATCCTTTCATGGGTGTAATTTTTTTGCAAATTTACGTTTTACAATTGTTAAATTAGCCTTATTTTTTGTTAAGATTGGGATTTAAAATTAAAGTCATATTTTTGCAAAAAAAACAAGTGATCAATTATACCATTTACGAAAATAAAAACAGCAATCAGTGGGTTACTTTTGTTCATGGTGCTGGTGGAAGTTCGTCTATCTGGTTCAAACAAATACGTGATTTTAAAAAACAGTATAATGTATTGTTGTTAGATTTGCGGGGTCACGGGGAATCAAAACCCACTTTAAAAACGGCTTTCAAACAGAAATATACTTTTTCGGCTTTGGCCAATGATATTCTGGAAGTCTTAGATTTTCTAAAAATTAAAAAATCACATTTTGTTGGTATTTCATTGGGTACCATACTCATCAGACAATTGGCTGAAATGTATCCGGAACGCGTGCAAAGCATGATTCTTGGGGGTGCTATCCTGAAAATGAATTTCCGTTCTCAAGTATTGATGCGATTGGGAAATATGTTTAAATATGTATTGCCTTATTTGGTTTTATATAAGTTTTTTGCTTTTGTCATCATGCCTAAAAAAAGTCACAAACAATCCCGTGTGCTTTTTATCAATGAGGCCAAGAAATTATACCAAAAAGAGTTTGTCAAATGGTTTAAACTAACTGCCGAAATAAACCCGGTTCTTAAGTGGTTCCGTCAGGTCGAATTGAATATTCCTACGCTTTATGTTATGGGTGAAGAGGATTATATGTTTTTGCCATCAGTTAGGAAAGTTGTCGAAAATCATTATAAATCGTCAAAACTCTTTGTAATAGAAAAATGTGGACATGTAGTAAATGTGGAGCAACCTAATGCTTTTAACGATGCGGTTCTTTCTTTTATAAATACGGCTAAATAAAAAAATGCCTGCATTATAAATGCAGGCAATTCTTTAACTAACCAAAACCAAAATAATAAATAACCAGTTTATTACTATGCAAAGATCACACATAAGGAGGTGTTTTGCTGTTAAGATTTTGTTATTACTTTGTTGTACATAAGTTAAGTTTCTTTAACTTTAATTCTTTAGTATTTATTTAAGGATTTTGATGCCGTCTGATACTATGGTATAGATCGAGATTAGGACCATCTTTGATATTCATAATGATTTTGCTGCTAAGCGTTTAGGAGTTGAGGTTGATTAGTTAGAAAGATAAAAACACTTTGAATTTAAATAAAATGAATATTCTCGAATTGGAATTGTTGACAGATACTCTCGATGAAATGGAATTGTTTTATAACAACGTCATCGGGTTAAAAACTATTTCGAAAAACAAATCGACTATTTCATTTGCCGCAGGTTCCACAAAACTAACTTTTCGGTCTTCCAATAATTTAAAACCGGTATATCATTTTGCTTTTGACATACCCAATAATAAATTATTAGAAGCCTTTGCCTGGATAGAAAAGAAGACAGAAATTTTGGAGGTAATTCCGCCTGATAAAATCGCCGATTTTTATAATTGGAATGCCAAGTCTTTTTATTTCTATGACAATAATGGAAATATTTTGGAATTCATCGCCCGTTTCAGTTTGGATAATGCTTCTGAGAAACCATTTGATGGTTCATCAATTATTTCCGTTAGCGAGATAGGTTTTGTCACTAAAAATGTTTCCCAACTAAGTGATGAAATGTTTAATAAATACGGTCTTTCTGTATTTTCAAAACAACCCAAACTCAATAAATTCATTGTTTTAGGCACCGATACGGGGCTTTTTATCCTTGTGGAAGAAAATCGAGATTGGTATCCAACGCATAAAAAATCAAAATCATTCTATACCAAAGTAGTATTTGATAGTGATGGAATAACTAAAGAAATTGAAGTTTCAGGTTAAAAAAGTAATCAAAAAATGCTCGCCAAAAGTGAGCATTTATATATAATAGAGAATATTCTTTAATTCTGTGGGGTTTTGGCTCCCTCTCCTTTGGAGAGGGTTGGGGAGAGGATTTTAAGAAAACACAACTGTTTTATTGCTGAAAACCATTGTTTTTCGTTCCGAATGCAGTTTTATGGCTCTTGCCAAAACGATACGTTCCAGATCTCGTCCTTTCATGATAAAATCCTCAATGGAATTAATATGTGAAACACGGGTAATGTCCTGCTCAATAATTGGACCTTCGTCCAGCTCTTGCGTAACATAATGACTGGTGGCACCAATGATTTTCACGCCTCTTTTGAAAGCAGAATGATACGGTTTTGCTCCCGGGAAAGCCGGTAAAAAGGAATGATGAATGTTGATTATTTTATTTTCATACAACGCAATCAAATTTGGTGTGATGATTTGCATGTAGCGTGCCAGTACAATAAAGTCAATTCCGTATTTTTTAAGCAATTCAATTTGCTGTTGTTCCCCTTCTGCTTTGTTTTCTTTGGTAAAAGGAATACAGTGAAAAGGAATATTAAAACGTTCTGCAATAGGTCTTAAATCCTCGTGATTGCTAACAATCAGCGGAATTTCTACATTCAATTCCCCAGCACTGTAACGACCCAAAATATCAAATAAACAATGGTCGTATTTAGATACAAACAATGCCATTTTTGGTTTTTGATTTTTAGTGTAAATCTCCCATGACATATTGAAATCTTGGACAATCGTTTGATGAAAATCATTTTGTATCGATGCTAATGCTATTTCTTTATTGGTCAATTCACATTCTAAACGCATAAAAAACTCATTCTGTTCTACATCAACATGTTGGTCAATATAAACAATATTGCCTTCTATTTTTAATATAAAATTGGTCACTGCGGCAATGATTCCTTTTTGGTCTTCACAATGAATGAGTATGGTTATTTTCTGCATTTCTAATGGTTTACATATTTCAATAGATCTTTTTTGATAAAATCCGGGGTTATTAATGCCGCTATTTTAGCCGCCGAATTTCAAGTTATCTTTTGTCCTGCATCGCAAAAACCTTTTGCAATAAAACAGAAGTTCTGGCACTCAAATTTGTTCTGATGTTTTTCTCCTCAACCGCAACCATCTTAAAAACGCCATTCAACGCTTGATTGGTTACGTAATCAGTCAAATCTGGATTCACTTTATTTACTAAAGGAATACTGTTGTATTTTGTAATAATGTTGGTCCAAACTTTATCTGCACCCACTTTAGTAAACGAATTTTTAATCACAGGATTAAATTTTCCGTACAAAGCAGTCGAAGTACTGTTTTGTAAATAATTCGTAGCCGAACTTTCATTTCCCATCAAAATCGATTTGGCATCCATAAAAGTCATGTTTCTGATGGCGTCAACAAATATTGGAGTCGCTTCCTTAACCGCGTCTTCAGCAGCACGATTCAACACTTTCAACCCTTCGTCAGCCAAAGAACTGAGTCCTATTCTTCTTAAACCAGCATCCACTTTTCTCAATTCTTCCGGCAATAAAATTTTTACGGCTTCATTTCTGTAAAAACCATCTACAGCGGTCAATTTTGTTACCTGTTTCGAAATCCCATTATTTAGCGCTTCCTTCAAGCCTCCTGCAATATCAACACCGCCAATTCCTTGCGTCTGTGGCAATTGATTCAAAACCTGTTGCATTTCTGCACAACCGGAAAGTGAAACCGCCATCATTACCATTAAATTTTTTTTCATCGTAAATTACTTTTTTTCTTGATGTGCCATATGGCTTTTGTAAAAATACTATTTATTCAAAAACAAAGCCAACTATTCTTTAGGAGCACAAACTTTAGTTTATTAATCAACATTTGTCCCGCTTTCCGCTATATCCTTGCCAAAAAAAGCGAGGGATGCCGCTTTAATCGGGGCTAAATAACAAAATTCTTCCTTATTTATTAACAACCAGAAGCAATATCAAATGATTTTTAAAATAAAATCGTAAATTGCAGGCTTAAATTATCATATTCATAAAATGGAGCAACAAAAGCCATATATCCCTAACAATAAAGTAAGAATTGTTACCGCAGCAGCACTTTTTGACGGTCACGATGCCGCAATCAACATTATGCGTAGGATTATTCAGTCTACAGGTGTTGAGGTAATCCATTTGGGCCACGACCGCAGCGTTGAAGAAGTAGTAAATACTGCGATACAAGAAGATGCCAATGCTATTGCAATAACATCCTATCAAGGAGGGCATAACGAATATTTCAAATACATGTATGACTTGCTTCAAGAAAAAGGAGCAGGGCAAATCAAAATATTTGGTGGCGGCGGAGGTGTAATTCTGCCTTCTGAAATTGCCGAATTGCAAGCGTACGGAATCACCAGAATTTATGCGCCAGATGATGGACGCGCTATGGGATTGCAGGGAATGATAAATGATTTAGTACAACAATCTGATTACGCTATTGGAGACAAACTAAGCGATGAAATCGATCATTTGGAAGAAAAAAATCCAAAAGCAATTGGCAGAATCATTTCATCAGCAGAAAATTTCCCTGATGTAGCGGCCAAAACTTTGGAAGCAATCCAAAAAAAGAATGAAAACAGTACGATTCCGGTTCTTGGAATTACAGGAACGGGTGGAGCAGGAAAGTCATCATTAGTGGATGAATTAGTGCGTCGTTTTCTAATCGATTTCCCGGAAAAAACAATCGGATTAATATCTGTCGATCCATCCAAAAGAAAAACGGGTGGTGCATTGTTGGGAGATAGAATCCGTATGAATGCCATCAATAATCCTCGTGTTTACATGCGTTCATTGGCAACACGTCAATCGAATTTGGCTTTGTCTAAATATGTTGCCGATGCGATTCAAGTGATTAAAGCAGCAAAATATGATATTATTATCTTGGAGACTTCGGGAATCGGTCAATCCGATACGGAGATTATGGACCATTCTGATGTATCCTTATATGTAATGACACCGGAATTTGGTGCTGCAACCCAATTGGAAAAAATCGATATGCTTGATTTTGCTGACTTGGTAGCAATAAACAAATTCGACAAACGCGGTTCTCTTGATGCGTTACGAGACGTGAAAAAACAATACCAACGCAACCATAATCTTTGGGATGCTAATTTAGATACACTTCCGGTTTTCGGGACGATTGCTTCGCAGTTCAACGATCCGGGAATGAATACGCTGTACAAAGCGATCATGGATAAAGTCCATGAAAAAACGAATTCTGATTTGAAATCAACGTTTCAAATCACGCGCGAAATGAGCGAAAAAATCTTCGTTATTCCGCCACACAGAACGCGTTATTTATCTGAAATTGCCGAAAGCAACAGGAAATATGATGTTACGGCGGTAAGCCAAGAACAAGTAGCTCAAAAATTATACGGTATTTTTAAAACGATTGAAAGTGTTTCGGGAAAATTTCCAGTTATAAATAAAACTGGTATTGATGATGACTCTGTATTGCCAAGCGCTCTGGAACTCGAAAAACAAGGGGTTGCTGAAAATAAAATTTTTCTAAATCTTTTACTGAATCAATTCGATAAAGTAAAAATGGATTTAGATCCGTACAATTGGGAAATTTTATTGACTTGGAACGAAAAAGTAAACAAGTACAAGAATCCGGTTTATACCTTTAAAGTTCGTGACAGAGAAATAAAAATGGCTACGCATACGGAATCACTTTCTCATTCTCAAATACCGAAAATAGCATTACCAAAGTACCAAGCTTGGGGCGATATTTTACGTTGGTGTTTGCAGGAAAATGTTCCTGGAGAATTTCCTTTTACAGCAGGTTTATATCCTTTCAAACGGGAGGGAGAAGATCCATCAAGAATGTTTGCCGGTGAAGGCGGACCTGAAAGAACCAACAAACGTTTTCATTACGTTAGTGCAGGATTACCGGCAAAACGATTGTCAACTGCTTTTGACAGTGTGACTTTATACGGAAATGATCCACATGTACGTCCTGATATTTATGGAAAAATAGGGAATGCCGGAGTGTCTATTTGTTGCTTGGATGATGCCAAAAAATTATATTCCGGTTTCGATTTGGTCCATGCGATGACTTCGGTAAGTATGACTATTAATGGCCCGGCACCCATGTTGTTAGGCTTTTTCATGAATGCAGCGATTGATCAACAATGTGAGTTTTACATCAAAGAAAACGGTCTTGAAAAAGAAGTTGAAGTAAAAATCAACAAAATATATGCAGCAAAAGGAGTCGAAAGACCGCATTATCAAGGCGGTTTGCCGGAAGGAAACAACGGTTTAGGGTTGATGCTTTTGGGCGTTACCGGAGATCAGGTTTTACCTCTGGATGTTTATAATGAAATCAAAACAAGAACGCTATCTCAAGTTCGTGGAACAGTTCAAGCAGATATTCTTAAAGAAGATCAAGCACAAAATACCTGTATTTTCTCTACTGAATTTGCCCTTCGATTAATGGGCGACGTGCAGGAATATTTCATTACTAAAAATGTTAGAAACTTTTATTCGGTTTCTATTTCAGGGTATCACATTGCCGAAGCAGGAGCAAATCCTATCACGCAGTTGGCTTTCACATTATCGAATGGTTTCACGTATGTGGAATATTATTTGAGTCGTGGAATGAGCATCAATGATTTTGGACCAAATTTATCTTTCTTTTTCTCGAATGGAGTAGATCCGGAATACGCAGTTATTGGTCGTGTGGCACGTAAAATTTGGGCGAAAGCCATGAAAAATAAATACGGCGCTAACGAACGGGCTCAAATGTTGAAATACCACATTCAGACTTCTGGACGTTCTTTGCACGCACAGGAAATTGACTTCAATGATATTCGTACGACTTTGCAAGCTTTGTATGCGATTTATGATAACTGTAATTCATTGCACACCAATGCCTATGATGAAGCAATTACAACGCCTACGGAAGAATCCGTACGTCGAGCAATGGCAATCCAATTGATTATTAATAAAGAATTAGGATTGGCTAAAAATGAAAATCCAATTCAAGGTGCTTTCATTATCGAAGAACTAACGGATTTAGTTGAAGCAGCAGTTTTATTGGAATTCGACCGGATTACAGAGCGTGGAGGTGTGCTTGGTGCAATGGAAACGATGTACCAAAGAAGTAAAATTCAGGAAGAAAGTTTGTATTATGAGACGTTGAAACATACTGGAGAATTCCCAATTATTGGTGTAAATACTTTTTTAAGTTCTAAAGGTTCACCAACGGTGATTCCAGCGGAAGTAATTCGTGCCACAGAAGAAGAAAAACAATACCAAATTGATATGTTAAACCATTTACATCAGTCCAATCAGGATTTAGTAAAGGAACATTTAAATACGCTTCAGGAAGCGGCCATTAAAAACGAAAATTTATTCGAACACTTAATGGAGGCGACGAAAGTTTGTTCTTTGGGACAAATCACTTCGGCTTTATTTGAAGTGGGTGGTCAATACAGAAGAAATATGTAAACTACATTTATAGTAATAGATTTTATAAAAGACCTTTCAGTGATGAGAGGTCTTTTTCGTATTACAAACATTTATCTCAAACTCTAACCTCAAACGGTGTCTAATAACTGTGTGGAGTTTCCTCCTCCGATAGCTATCGGAATCCATCAGAACTGTAAAGAATACTTAATTAGGGAACAAAATTAAACGTTGACATCTTTGAAATTGTTTAATCTAGCGTATCTAATCAATTGAGTAAATGTTTCATCATCAAGTATTGGAATTTCTAGAATGGAATTCAATAAAGTAGTGTTAAATTGTTTGGCACTGGACACGAGATAGGGTTTTAGGTGTTTGCCTATGCTCTCGTAATACAATTTTTCGGTGGTGTTTTGATACTCGAAATGCGGGCTGTTTTTAATTATGGTATAATTGGTGTATCCAACTTCCTTCATAATCAATTCCAATCCCTTCACGAGATTTAAGCTATTATGGCTGACAATATTGAGTTGTTGAATGTCATCTCTTCTGAAAACGGAAACAATCACTTTGGCCACATAATCGACAGGAATGATATTCAAGCCGGTTTTTTCATTAATCATAAAGCGCACATTTTCCTGTTCGGTTTTTCTTTGGGCAGCAAAGTGGAAAAATTTGGCCAAGAGGTAGAAAACCATGTATTTGGAGATGAAATAGTTGTTTTCGGTTCCTAACATTTTTCCGCAAATAACGCTCGGACGCAGTATTTGAAAAGGTAATCCCAAGGCTTTACATCGTTGAGCCACAAAGTTTTCCGAATGAAATTTGGCATTTTCATAAGCGTTGCGATGCTTTGGGACGAAATCCAGATTATGAAAGTCGTTGTCTACTAATCCCGTGCGTTCTCCAGAGGAAAAAGCTGTTCCAATGTAAATGAATTTTTTTATGAAATGATGAAAATTGTTTAAAATGACTTTGGTATTCTTAGTGTTTTCATCAAATATTTTCTCACGATGCTCCTCATCTGTCGATAAATTGACAAACCCTGCCGAATGGATAAAATAGGCGCCATCAATCTTATTTGAAAAATTCTCCTTTATAGAATCCAAATCCGTATCGATGATTTCGATGTATTGGTCTAATTTTTCAAGCCCTTTCTCTTTTAGGATTTGGGGTGTATAGTTGCTAGATAGCAATTCGTTTATGCGGTCCAAGGCAGTTTTTTTTCCTTTGCTTCTGGAAATCAAGAAAAGTTTCCCGTCAATTCCCTCGTTTATGAATAGTTCGAGAATTTCATACATGATTTGAGAACCCAAAACGCCCGTTGCACCTGTAAGTATTATTTTCATCGTAAGTGTTCTTTTAATTGGATACTGAATTAGATTAATAAACTAAGAGAAAAAAGGTATAAGAAAAGGAATAGACGAGTCTTAAAGTAGGTGATATTCAGACAGTTGTTATTTGTTCCTTTTTCGGAAAAGTCTAGTAAAGTTACTAATTTTTTTGTCTTATTTATGAATTTTTTTAAATTTTGACTAAGCACCCAAGTATTAATTCTTGGGAAACTACTAAAACTCCTTTTTAGAATGTCCAAAAGTAAAATGATAACAATTATCATTTTAAACATTTTTTGCATCTATTAGGTTCAGGAACATATGCTGGAAGATTTTCCCAATATACTTTCTCATGATTATACGAACGCCCAGGAGCACATACTTGGGAATATTGGGAAAATGCTTTGTCTTCTCATGTGTTATTTTTTAGCAAAATTTTAAGAAACAATACTGTTGTCGTAAAATAGAAATTAGAATCGAATTGTAATTTTTAACACAAAAGACCTTTCAGCAATGAAGGGTCTTTTTTAGTGCCATTTTTAGAGCCTCATACTATTCTGGAAGAATAAAAATCAATGTTTTAGACCCTTATGAAGTTTTTGAAAGCTTAAAATAGCAATCATTTTTTATACTTATAAGATTTGGATATTTTTAATGAGATGTTGGGTAAAAAATCGACATTAATAATCCATGTGTTAAATAATTTTATTGTTTTTAACATTGTTTTTTTATTAACAAAATTTAAATAATAAATTACTTAATTAACTGATTATCAATTAGTTAACCAGTAATTCAGTATTAATATTTTATAGCTGTAAACCTTTTCTTAGCGAATAGTGTCTCTTGTCGGGAATAATAGAATTTTGTCTTGTTTAGGTTTTTTTTGTTTTCTTTTTTTGATGTAATACCTAACTTTGGTTAACAAAATTTTTCATATTAAGTCGTTTTATACTAACGACTTTTAGGTTAATAAAAGATTTTTTTATTCCTCATAATAAAAAAATTCTTTGGATGATGGAGTACTTCATGTAGGTGTTTTTTGAAGTTGTTTCGTTTTTTTTAAGTTTTCTCGCTGAGTTAGAAAACTTTTGTTTGTGTCTATTTTATTAATTTCAATGCTGATTGTTTTAGATTAGAGTTTGTAAGATTGCTTTTTAAAGCAACAATCTGGTTAATAAAAGAATTTAGTTATTGTTCCCCACAATAAAAATCCTTTGAATGATGGCGTACTTCATAAATGCGTTTATGAAGGTTGGTTCGTAACTTATCAATTTTTAATGCCCCGATTTGTAACTTCCTTTTTTTCTAATTTATGGTATTAAACTACACTCTATGAAACAGGACTTTTCAATTTTTCGAAAACCCAACTTCTACTTGCACTTTACTTATTAATAATATGGTCTTAAAACCAAATTATTATGAAAAAATTTATATTCTCTACGATAAAAAGTGTGCAAGACTATTGCCGCACTTTTTCCTGGCGTTTCAACGCAGGTTTCTCAAAATTTAATTTCACGGCTCTTCTTAATCGGCTGTCAAGGTTATCGCTCAACTATTGGCGCCAGTCGCTTGCTTTGCCCCTTATGTTGGTGGCAATTTTAATGACGGGTTATACGGTTAATGCGCAGAACATTCAAGGGGTAGCACCTGTATCACCGCCCTTAAATGTGGGTGGGACTGCCGGGCATGCAATTGACGGCGACGCCTTTGCTCATGAACCTATTGGCACTATGTATGAATTTGTAGGCGACTTGTTTGACAAATTGCATCCTACTATAGCCGGTCATGGCTTGATTAACCCATTTACCGGTGAAGTTTTTTACAAACCCACTGCCACGGTCACTGTGCCGGTTACCTATCAGTTGAAGGATGCTTATCAAAATGATCCAACCATATTCACCTCTTCCAATAAAATAAATGATAATCCAAACACCTATACTTGGGGAGCAGGATCTTCACCTCCCAAAAACGAAATCCAAAACACGGGCGCTCATTTTAGTTATGGTGATCCAGGTGTAACAGGAGGAGTAAGTATTGATGGTCTAACCTTTGTTTCGGGTACTAGTGGACCTGGAGTAGCTACGGATTTGTGGGCTCTTTTTGCAGGTGACCGTCAGGTGACCAATGGGAGCAGTTACATAGATTTCGAGTTTTTGCAGGCTCCCTTAACGATTACTGGTGCCACCTTTGGCGCCGTTGACCCCACAACTGGTGTTGCACCAATCACAGGTGGCAGTGGCGGATTTACTACCTTAGGAACTCAGGGTGGTCGTACAGTCGGTGACGTATTGGTCACTATTGAATTTACCCAGGGAGGCGGTGATGCTACCGTCGTGATTCGGAAATGGGAGGCAATAGCAGGAGGCGGTTATGAATATGTAGTTCATCCCAACTCTGAGTTTTTGGGCGAAATTTATATTACCAATAACTTCTCGACTACCACAGTACCCTTTGATACCTATGGAACCTTTCCTGGTGTTTATGCTCCTAATCAATGGGCTGAGGGTGCTATCAATCTTACACAAGTGTTCGCAGCGAATAGTAATCCATGCTTTACACTCAGTACGCTGTTTATTAGAACACGGTCTTCAGGAAATTCAACGCAATCTGAATTAAAGGATTTTCCGGGAGCTCCCGTTCAGTTGAATTTGGATTTTACTCCAAATGCTAATGCCGGTGCAGATAAAGTTTTAACTTGTACAACAACTTCCATTGCATTAAGCGGAAGTTCAACCACATCAGGAGGGACATTCTCTTGGGTTGCAAGTAATGGTGGAAACATCGTTTCAGGAGCAAATACAGCCACACCAATTGTTAATGCGACAGGTACGTATACCTTAACCGTTACCAGTGCAGCCAATAGATGTACCGCTACCGATGTAGCCTTGGTAACGTTAAACAATACGCCGCCAAATGCCAATGCGGGCGCCGATAAAGTATTGACTTGTACCATAACTTCAATTGCCTTGAGCGGTTCCTCTACAACAGCAGGCGCTACCTTCTCTTGGGTTGCGAGTCTTGGCGGAAACATCGTTTCGGGTGCTACAACAGCTACACCAACAGTAAATGCAGCCGGTACGTATACATTAACCGTTACTGATCCAGTAAATGGATGTACCGCTACTGATGTAGCGTTAGTAACTCTTGATGCTAACACACCAAATGCAAATGCAGGAGCAGATAAAGTATTGACTTGTACGATAACTTCAATCGCCTTGAGTGGTTCCTCC
>NZ_SMLH01000004.1 GCF_004349315.1 Flavobacterium ranwuense
GGCGCTACACGAGGTTTGGGATTAAAGATGCGAGTTTTTTCGGTTAAGCACAAATTTTCCAAGTACAAACCTTTTCATAGGGTTCCTAAAACAAAATCGAAAAAAACAACTATTTTTACATCGAAAATACAACACAACAACGGTAATTGCTTATCATTCAACTTAATCAAAAACGGAATACCAATCCCCGAAAACCTAAAACAGGAAACTGATCACTGAATACTGAACACTAACTTTACACGTATGTTAACATTCTTCCGATCAAAACCCATACTTAAAGATTTAATTCCAGACCAGCATATAGACATCCATTCCCACCTTTTACCGGGCATTGATGATGGTGCTAAAACTTTTGAAGATACGCTAAAACTGACGCTGGCGCTTCAAGAGATGGGAATTTCCCAATTTATTACGACTCCTCACATCATTCAACAAGTATGGGAAAATACACACGAAAAAATTCTGAATAAGAAAACGACAACAGTTTTAGAACTGGAAAAGAACAACATTACAGTTCCTTTTAATGCTGCTGCCGAATATCTTATGGACGATCAGTTTGTACGACTTTTCGAATCACATGATTTATTGACACTCAAAGATAATTATGTATTAGTCGAAATGTCATATATCAATGCTCCCATCCAATTATATTCCATATTATTTGATCTGCAGGTAGCAGGATACATTCCGGTATTGGCACATCCGGAACGCTATTTATTCTATCATAATAATTTTAACGAATACCATAAACTAAAAAGAGCGGGCTGCTTATTTCAATTGAATTTACTATCGGTTGTAGGGTATTATGGCGTTGCAATTACTAAAATAGCAGAACAATTACTCCAAAAAGGAATGTACACTTATGTAGGCTCCGATGTACATCATGACAATCATGTTGCCGCCTTCAAACAAAAAGTAAAATTAAAAGACCTGGCGCCACTAAAAGAAGCAATAGCCAACAATCAATTTTTTAAGTTTGGGTGATCTATTTTTATATAAAAACGTAAGTTCCAATTTTTGGCTTCCGCCGCGGCGGATCAGGTAAAACGGAAATTTTCCCGACTCCTCACAACCCAAAACCCATAACCTGATTTACAACAGCAACGATTTAATTTAAAATTACATCCTAAATTTTCAACTCCCTGTAGAAATGCGAAAAACGAAAATCATACCGACAAAACTCGAAGATCGAATCCTGCAACTTAAAAAATTGATTTCGAAATAAGACTTTTGATTTTCCCCACTCACTTTTCACTTATCACTTATCACTATTTACTTCTCACTGAATATCAAAACAAAAAAGGTTATAAAGTACAGTACTTTATAACCTTTTTATTCAATGCAACAAAAGCTGCAATTATTTATCTAATAATTCAAAAGTCGAATTCATACTTTTGAATTCAGGAACAATTTGCTTCATTTTTTGTACAATTTGGTCACTATCAAAATGATTCGCAATGCTTATAAGCTCTTCAATATCGGTATTCAAAACGTCAAACTCATCTAAAATCTCTTCAGAAATCATGATTTTTTCATGATAGGTGGGAAGTGTTTTTGAGGTGTCATTCAGCAATTCTTCATATAATTTCTCACCGGGTCTCAATCCTACAATTTGTATTTTGATATCCCTGTCTGGAATAAAACCGGCTAACTTAATCATCTTTCTGGCCAAATCGATGATTTTAACGGGTTTACCCATGTCAAAAATATAGATCTCTCCTCCATTACCCATGGCTCCCGCCTCTAAAACTAATTGACAGGCTTCTGGTATCGTCATAAAATACCTAATGATATCGGGGTGCGTAATCGTAATCGGCCCTCCATTTGAAATTTGCTTAGTAAACAAAGGAACTACAGATCCATTAGATCCTAAAACATTTCCAAAACGAGTGGTTATGAATTTTGTCGCATTTTTCCCGCCGGCCTCCTGATTTTTTAATTGCAGAGATTGTACATACTTTTCGGCTATTCTTTTACTGGCACCCATTACATTACTTGGGTTTACTGCTTTATCAGTAGATACCATCACAAATTTTTTGACATTATACAAGCACGATAAATCGGCTAGATTTTTGGTTCCCTCAATATTCGTGAGAATGGCTTGCGAAGGATTTTCCTCCATCAAAGGGACGTGCTTATAGGCCGCTGCATGAAAAACTACTTGAGGTTGATGCGTTTTAAAAACATTATTCATAGCTTCCCTATTCCTTACATCGGCAATTATAGTATGCATTTCTGAAGTAGAATTTAAAGCATTCATTTCTAAACACATATGATGCAAAGGTGTTTCAGCCTGGTCTAAAATAAGTACTGTCTTAGGATTAAAATTTAATACTTGACGTACAATTTCGCTCCCTATGGATCCGGCAGCACCGGTAATTAAAACAGTCTTATCTTTTAATTGTTTGGATATCGACTTGTTATCTAATACTATGGGTTTTCTTTCCAGTAAATCTTCAATTTGAATATTTTTTACTTTTTGGGAAATCTCTTTTTGATTCTCCCAATCGGAAATTAATGGCACTGTAAATACGCTGTAATTAAATTCCAAACATTGGTCTACAATAATTAACTGCTCCTCTTTTGACAAACTTTTATCAGCAATGATAACCGCTTGTGCATTTACGGAACGCATTAGTGGCGGCAATTTTTTCTTTTTAATCAAAATTGGCAAATCCAGCATACGCTTGGTTGCATTTTGATTATTTTTATCAACAAACCCAACAATTTTAAATCGGGATGGTGTTTCAAATTTTAAAGCATTCGCTACCGATATGGCATTGGCATCCGTACCATAAATGATGGTTCTGATTAATTTGTTGGTTCCTTGTTCAGAAAAATAGATCTCAAAAGTTTGTTTGATTATTACCCTATATAAAAATAACCCACAAAAGGAAAGTACGATATTGATGAAAAAGGCCGTATTTAAAAATACTTTCTCTCCTTGTAACAACTCATATCCAAAATTAAAAAAAAGAAACAGTACTAAAACGGACATTTGAGAAAACAAAAGCTTAACGGCATCTATATAGGAAGAGTGCCTGATAATACCGGAATACGTTCTAAACAGCCAGAAAAAGAAAATATTTACACTAAATAGAGCTGCTATAAATGTAAAACTGTTTGGCGTAATGATGTAATCTAATCCTGTTCCCTTAAAGATAAGGATGGTAAAAAAAAGCGACAGTACCAAAACCGAAAAATCCATCATAATAATAATCCATCTGGGCAGATAGTTCAAATTATGAATGTTGAATTTCAAGTTTTCTCTTGAAAAAAAATTAGGGGTGACTGATGATGAATCCGTGTTTTTAGTAGTACCCAAAGTATTTTTTTTTAAAGATTATTTCCTTACAATACACCAAAAATAACATTTAATGGATGGAAAAAAAAATCTTATTGATTCAATTTAATTTAAAATTCGAATAAACAAAAAAAGAGATGCAATACATCCCTTAGTATCAGCCTAAAAACATATTTAAACCGTGAAATAAAATATTTGAATCCGTTGAGTATAATTAGTTTTTTATAATAAATTTTCGTCAGTTCGTCACGATACTTCGGGGTTTTTGGTGGAATAAAATGCCCCAAAAAATGTATCGAGAACCATTTTAATAATAATAATAATAATAATAATAAGCAATCTGTTCTCTACAGCTTATGTTTCAGCAACCCCAGAAGATACTCCCCATAACCCGATTTTTTCAAAGGCTCAGCCAGTTCTTTTAGTTGTTGGTTAGAGATAAATCCTTGTCTCCAAGCAATTTCTTCGATACAACCCACTTTCAATCCCTGACGTTCTTCAAGAACCTGAACAAATTGTCCCGCTTGCATCAGACTGTTAAAAGTTCCGGTATCTAGCCAAGCGGTTCCTCTGCTTAAAATCCCTACTTTTAGTTTTCCTTTCTCTAAATATACTTTGTTCACATCAGTGATTTCATATTCTCCTCTCGCGCTGGGCTTGATATTTTTGGCAATTTCGACTACCGAATTATCATAAAAATACAAACCAGGTACCGCATAATTTGATTTGGGTTCCAAAGGTTTTTCTTCAATAGAAAGTGCTTTAAAATTAGAATCAAACTCAACTACACCATAACGTTCCGGATCCGAAACATGATAAGCAAAAACAACGCCTCCTTCCGGGTGGGTATTGGACTGCAACAGTTCATTCATATTGGAACCAAAGAAAATATTATCTCCTAAAACTAAGGCTACACTATCTTTCCCAATAAATTCTTCTCCAATTACAAAAGCTTGTGCTAAACCGTTAGGGATAGCTTGTTCAGCATAACTGAATTGACAACCTATTGCTGCTCCATCTCCTAATAATTTCTTGAAATTAGGCAAATCGTGAGGAGTAGAAATAATTAATATTTCATTAATCCCTGCCATCATCAAAGTAGATAACGGATAATAAATCATAGGTTTATCATACACAGGCATCATTTGTTTACTCATAGCAAGCGTTAACGGATGCAAACGGGTTCCTGAACCTCCAGCTAATATAATTCCTTTCATTGTGTTTTCTGTTATCGTATGTTAGTTTTATATATAGTATCCATCTCTTCGAGTGATTTATGAAATAGTATCGAGAAGTTGGTTTTTCTTTAGTAGTTATTCGTTGTCTGTTATTCTAGGGGGACCGAGAACTTAAAACAGACAACTATCTTTCGATCTTTAACTTTCGACCTTAGACTTTTGACTTTCGACTAACTATACTGTTTTTCATAATAACTAGCATAGGCTCCTGAAGTAATATTATTCAGCCACGTTTGATTTTCCAAATACCAATTTACGGTTCTTTCTAATCCTTCTTCAAAAGTAACCGAAGGCTTCCAGCCCAACTCTTTATTGATTTTGGTCGCATCAATAGCATATCGTAAATCATGACCTGGACGGTCTTTTACATACGAAATCAATTGTTCCGATGTACCAGCTGGACGTCCTAATTTTTCATCCATTATTTTACAAAGTAATTTGACTAAATCAATATTCTGCCATTCATTAAAACCTCCAATATTGTAGGTATCATGATTTTTACCTTCATGGAAAACTAAATCGATCGCCACGGCATGATCTTCTACAAAAAGCCAATCACGGGTGTATTTCCCATTACCATAAACCGGCAACGCCTTGTTTTGAATGATATTATTGATAAACAAAGGAATCAATTTCTCAGGAAAATGATAAGGGCCATAATTATTGGAACAATTGGTCAAAACATAAGGCAAACCGTAGGTTTCTCCATAGGCACGAACAAAATGATCAGAACTGGCTTTAGAAGCAGAATAAGGCGAATTAGGATCATAAGCGGTAGTCTCCGTAAACAATCCTTCGGCACCTAAACTGCCATAAACCTCATCAGTACTAATATGGTAAAAACGCTTGTCTTCATAATTACCTTGCCAGATAGTCTTAGCTGCATTCAACAAATTCATGGTTCCTATAACATTTGTTTTCACAAACGATAACGGGTCGGTTATAGAACGATCCACATGAGACTCTGCGGCTAAATGCAAAACGCCGTCAAATTGATGCTCCGCAAATAACTGATCAATAAATGGGGCATCAACTATATCTCCCTTGATAAAAGTATAATTCGGTTGTTTTTCTATATCAGCAATATTTTCCAGATTTCCGGCATAGGTAAGCGCATCTAAATTAAAAATTTGATACTGCGGATACTTTTTCACAAAAAGCCGCACCACATGAGACCCAATAAAACCGGCACCACCGGTAATTAATATTTTTTTCATTTTTGATTTTATTTTTTAAAAGTGATGTGTCTTTTCATTAGAGAATAAGACACCGAATCACATATTTCTCATTATTAACTAGTAATTAGCAATTTCATACAAGCATCTAAGCTTTCTTTATAATCAGGAACCACCACCCCAAAAACATTCTTTATCTTGCTTTTATCCAACAAAGAATATTGCGGGCGTTTCGCCGGAGTAGGATAAGCCGAAGAAGGAATTCCGTTGATTTCACAATCAAAACCCCCTATCTCTTTTATTGCCAAAGCAAATTGGTACCAACTGATTTCTCCTTCATTAGAAAAATTATAAATCCCGGCCTGCCAATGTGTATGAATCATTATACTCATAATGGCCTGTGCCAAATCAGCCCCATAAGTAGGGCTTCCTATTTGGTCATTAACTACATTCAAACTGTCTCTTTCCTGCATTAGTCTGGACATCGTTTTGACAAAATTATTCCCAAAACGGGAATATACCCAGGAGGTTCTAATGATAATCGCATTGGGATTTTCTTGCAAACAAGACTTTTCCCCTGCTAATTTGGTAACCCCATAAACATTAATCGGATTAGGGTCTGCTGTTTCCGTTAAAGCAGTAGCTGCGGTACCATCAAAAACATAATCGGTAGAAACATGTATCAATTTACAATCATTGGCATGACTCCATTGAGCCAATACCGCAACAGCCTGATGATTCAACACATCCGACAATTCAAACTCCAACTCTGCTCGGTCAACAGCGGTATGTGCCGCACAATTGATGATAATCTGAGGATTAATGACTGCCAATTCAGTTTCTAAATGGCCTAAATCACATAAATCCAGTTCTTCCCTGTCAGTAAAAACCCATTCAAATTGGGGATAATTCGGAGCCAAAACTTGCAATTCTGAACCCAATTGCCCTTTGGCACCTGTAACTAATATTTTTTTCATTTAATTTTTAATCTTTTCAATTTTAAAGGCACGAACACTTTTCACTCCTCACTATCAACTATTCACTCCTAATCCTCACTGTCATCCTGAGCGGAGTCGAAGGACACTCCTCACCATTCATAACTTATAACTCATAACTCGCTGTCCTCCTGAGCTGAGCCTGTCCTGAGCTTGTCGAAGGACACTTTCACTTTTTACTTCTCACCATTCACTACTTACTGCTTAAAACTGGCCGTTACAATTCGTAAAATTAGGCAATATTAGATCTTTTTCAGAGACAATAGCGTCTTTCAAATCCATTCCCCAATCAATATCCAAAGTTGGATCGTCAAATCGAATACCTCCTTCGCTTTGTTTATTATAAAACTGATCACATTTATACATCACCACGGCTGTTTCACTAAGAACCGAAAACCCATGGGCAAAACCTTGTGGAACTAACAATTGCTTCTTATTTTCTGCAGATAACAATACTCCAAAATGCTTCCCATAAGTTGGCGAATCTTTTCTCAAATCGACTGCCACATCCATAATTTCCCCTTGCAGCACCCGAACTAATTTGGTTTGTGCAAAAGGTGGATTTTGATAATGCAGTCCTCTCAATGTTCCTTTATTAGAAAAAGATTGATTGTCCTGTACAAAATCGATGTCGATTCCCAACACACTCAATTTACTTTTATTATAAGCCTCAAAAAAACACCCTCTGGAATCCTCATGAACCGCTGGAGTAACAATTACCAAATCTTTAATCGTAGTTTTCTCAATTGTCATATCGTAAATCTATTTTTATATTCTTTATTTTTGTATTTTACTCAATGCAAAAATATTGTATTATTGTTTAGTTTGACATACAATTACGGAATAGAATTTCATAATTGCACCTGTTTTTAATATATTTCATACTTTAACCAATGAATTCTATTAGAATCTATTACTACCCGACCTCAAATAAAAAGCATAGAAAAACAACAAAGAAGTGAAGTGGCAACAGTCCGCGAGTTGAGGTTGAAGGACGAACGGCTCAGGTTGCGGAACATTTGAAATTAAAAGGAGGACTGCCAATGGCAGTCAGTTAGATAACTACAATAGTTTTCAAGCTTTTGATTTATAGTCTTGAAATCGAAGATTCATGAATGCCAAAAAACAATAATAACACATGAATATTTTTTTGTTACTTTTTTCATCAAGGAAAAAAGTAAAAATTTCCTTCAAGAAAACAACACAAAACTCATAACCTAAAACAGATAACTGATAACCCATAACCGACCTAATGAAACTATCTAAAAAAATATCTCCTGAGTTACCTCCAAATAAAAATGGGTCAAAGAAGATTTTTTCTTCTTTGACCCACCGACTAACGTATTCCCTTCTTCAGAGTCAACTCCTCACTACTCACCACTCACTACTCACTACTTCACAAAAAAACCTCTCACCACCGCTGCAATTCTCTCTCTCTCTGCATCGGTAAGATTGGAGCCTGAAGGTAGGCACAAACCATCTTCAAATAAAGTTTCCGCTACCTTTTTTCCATAATAAGGATATTTTGAAAAAATAGGCTGTAAGTGCATGGGTTTCCATAGAGGACGAGATTCAACATTGGCAGCTTCAAAAGCCAAACGCAAAGCTTCACGATCAATCCCTTTCTCCGAATTAGGTTCCACAACAATAGCACTCAGCCAGTAATTAGCAAAATAATCATCATTTGGAGCATCAAAAACGGTTACTGTTGCAATATCCTTGAATAAATCGACATAAAAAGCATGCATTTTTCTACGCAAAGCCACATGATCGTCTAAAACCTCCATTTGACCGCGGCCAATACCCGCACAAATATTACTCATTCTATAATTATATCCTATTTCACTGTGCTGATAATGAGGAGCACTGTCCCTGGATTGGGTTGCAAAAAACACCGCTCTGTCTTTCTGCATTGCGGTTTTGGTTACGATAGCGCCACCTCCGGAAGTGGTAATAATTTTATTACCATTAAAAGATAGAACTCCAATATCCCCAAAAGTACCACATTTTTGACCTTTGTAGCTACTTCCTAATGCTTCGGCACTATCTTCCAGGATTGGAATGCCATATTTATCTGCTACAGTTCTAACGGCTTCGATTTGATAAGGAACCCCGTATAAATGAACCGCAATGATTGCTTTAGGAGTTTTTCCTTTTGCAATACGGTCTATAATAGCTTCTTCTAAAGCAATCGGACACAAATTCCAAGTTTCACTTTCACTATCAATAAAAACTGGCGTGGCGCCCAAATACATAATTGGATTCGCCGAAGCCGAAAAGGTCATACTCTGACAAAGCACTTCATCTCCTGCTTGAACCCCTAATAAAATAAGTCCCAAATGAATGGCGGCGGTTCCAGAACTCAAAGCGCCAACATGAACCTGATTTCCTAAATAGCCCTCCAAATCTTTTTCTAAACCATTTACGTTTGGTCCTAAAGGAGCAACCCAATTGGAATCAAAAGCCTCTTGTACAAATTTTTGTTCATTCCCTCCCATGTGTGGTGAGGAAAGCCATATTTTTGAATTATTCATTATTTATCTAAAAATTGTATTTATAATTATTTTTATATCTCCAAACACAGAATGATTGTAATAATAATCTAAATTCATTTTGACTTTATCAGGAAATACTACTTCATCATTATATAATAAAGGATTTATTTGTTTAAACAAAATCTCCTCTTCATTCGCATATTTTATACTAGCTAAACTGGTTAAACCTGGCTTCAATTCAAGAATTTTCCTGTCTTCCCCTTCTAGTAAATCATAATATCCTGATATATCTGGTCTTGGACCAACAAAGCTCATATCACCCACAAAAATATTCCACAATTGGGGAAGCTCATCCATTTTTGAACTTCGCATCCATCGACCCAAGATAGAAATTTGATTTATATTCATATTTGAATCGCTTATAGTTCTTAACTTTATAATTCGAAATGGATTCCCAAATTGGCCTATTCTCTGTTGCCTGAAGAAACCGTTTTTTTTTGTATCAATTGAGACTGCTATCCAGCTCAAAAAAATAATACTGCCAAATAGCAGTAAACCAGTAAAAGAAATTACAATATCAAATAATCTTTTAATCATTAAAAACAATTAATTTGTTCAACATCAAGTAAAAAAAATTTATAAAACACTGTTATATAATAAGATTAAGTACCGCTAAAAATGATTAATTAGCTTTATTGTATAACGGAAAAAAAGATTCATCATTAGAATCTAATTCCGATTGCCCAGTTGCCAACCTAACAATATTCATTTTTTCTACAAGCTCGTCATAAATATCTTTATTTAAAATTTTTCTACCGGTATAATATTTAACAACATCATTCGGAAAGAAAGATTTTTTATACTTAAATATTCCATCTTCAAAACCATATCCGCCACCGAGAACATAATATTTTTTATTATGATTTCTAGCCCAATTCAAAGCTTCAACTTTTAGAAAATCATTTGGTCTTTTGTCAAAATAGAGTTCATTGGTGCCTCCTAAAAAAGAAAATATCGTATCGTCTGAAACCAATAATAATTCCGCCGAAATAGGTATTTCTTCAAAATAAATTGTACAAATGGCAACATTATTTCTATTATTATTTACAAATATTTTAAATTGTTCCAACGTATAGAAAAACTGTTCTTGTGCATTGGTTCTTTCCATTGTTTTAATGTAAATACTATGAAAATCCAAGATAGTAGCATCATCTATTTCGTTAAAGAAAATTTTACTGCTAAGGCTTTCTCTTTTAGCACGGTTAACGTTTTTTCTAACTTTATGATCAAACGAAGTCCATTGTTTATCTTCATCGATAATCTCCCCTTTCACATTTAACATTGTTGGAAAAACCTGTCCCGAATAACTAATATGGTTTCCGGAAAGATTGAATCTTACAAATTCCGTCACCACATTATTGTCAAGGTACCATTGATCAACTGTTTCCCAAAATTCCTTTATATCTGATTGTGTAATACCCGATGAAAAGACAGGCCCCGTGTAACCATAAGGAGTGCTAAAATCAAAATAATCTGTAATTTTATTATTTACAACTATAGGCTTTAAATAACCAGGCATAATAATGACTTGACCAGTGGACGATAAGAACGAGAAACAAATCAAATCCTGCATTCCTCCACTAAAAACAGTCAAATAATCAAGTAAATAATGAGGCTCTGATACTTCTAAAGACGAAAGTCCGTTTTGATATTGCTTTATTCCTTCTTCAGTATTTAATTGATAAATATTAAGCATTCAATATCTTTTTTAATTCCAATACCATTTCGTCAATATCTGATTCCGTAACATCTTGATGGATCGGGAAATTTATAATTTTATGTGACAAAACTGCTGCTGCTTCAGATTGAAATCCATCAAGTTGTTCAATCATGGTATGATACAAACTTACCATCCCGAATCCTGTATTATTCATTTCATGATAAAGCGAAGTTCTATCATAATCTTCAACAATCACAGGTAATGTCTGAGGACAAATTCCATCCTCTAAATCCTTATACAATGCATCTATTCCATCAATATCTCTTAAAAGATTTAGAAGATATTTATAGTTCGACCTTCTTATCGTATAGATTGAAAGCAAATCATAATTCAATTCGAAGAAAGGATTATTGTTTTTATTTCCTGCAAAAGAATTATTTACCATGATTCCTCCAGTTGAAATAGGTAAAAGTTTATGTAATGAGTAGAAAGAATAGTTTCCTTTACGTCCACATGTACCACCTATTAAATCTGACAACCAAGCATGGGCGCAATCTTCTACAAAAAAAACATTATTCTCCAACAACCAATTAGTTATTTCTTTATAATTTGAATCAACAAATCCAAAATAATGGACTAATAAAATTAATTGATTGGGATTTTGCAAAACCTTTTCCTTTAAATCGGCAACTTCTACTTCCAAATGTAATCCCAAACAATAGAAATCGTATTCTAATCCTGATTTCAATACAGAATCAAAAATACCACTCCCCTCATTAGCTGACCAACCTATGTACGACGGCAATAAAATCTTCCCATTAGGATTATTTTCCTTATATTTTTCTATTATTTCGCTCCAAGCGTTCCTTGCTGAATCGGTATAACTCCATGATCTCTTGAAATGATCTATATTTACGGCCTGTTTACTAATCATAATTTAATATTTAATTCCATTCGGATTATTTTATCAATAAATTCACATTCGCTAAAATTACATTCTGACCCTAAATAGTATAATTTGCGGAAGGATATTTTTTTAGTAAAATCATCCAATTGTATTCTTAGAGATTGTGTGTAATTCCCCCTAATAAACAAGTCGCCATCGATAGTTCCTAATCGAATATCTTCACTAGCATTGCTTATATCCAAAAAATAAAACCCAAAAACGTCATTAACCACTTTATACTGAGCGAAATTTTGAACAAAAAACTCAAAAGGTTTTTGATTTTCAGAATCTATTCCTACTTTATAAAAATAATTGAAACTCGTTTTTTTAAAACCAAATCCCGTGTACCAATTTAGAGCAACGAAATTAGTTTCATACACATCCAAATGAATGGAACAAAATCCTTCCTTTATAAAGAAATCCCTCGTATGTTTAAACAAAATCCCCCCAATGCCTTTATTTTTATACTTATTATTTACCGCTATGATATTTAAAAAAGCAACACCTGAACTTTTTAAAATCTTATATTCTGCATAACCTGCAATTTCTTCACCCACGCAATAAACAAAATAGCGGTATGGTGAAAACACATTATTTATCTCACTAGAGATAAAGTTCCTAATACCCTTGCATCTATAAATTGATGGAATCAAATAATTACTATCGAAAGCCTCCCTAACTACTTCAACCACGGCATCAATGTCCTCCTCTTGAATTGGCCTAATGTTGTGAACTTCTTTCATCATCTAAATTTTGCATTATGGATTCGGGATCTACAACGATATTTTCTGAAGCTATCACTTTTAGTACGGTTTTATATATAATTTCCAAGTCGAGTTTAAAACTCAAATTTTCAACATAATCTACATCATATGCAAGCCTTTCATCCCATTTTACTGTATTTCTTCCATTTATCTGAGCCAAGCCTGTAATCCCAGGCCTTACCGTATGACGTCGTCTTTCATTTTCTGAATAATACGGCAAATATTTCATTAATAATGGGCGTGGCCCAATTAAACTCATATCCCCTTTTAAAACATTGATGAGCTGTGGGATTTCATCCAGAGAAGTCTTTCTTACAAAACTACCTATTGTAGTTAAGCGCTTAGCATCGGGTAATAATTCTCCTTTTTCATCCTTTTTATCGTTCATGGTTTTGAACTTGATAATTTTAAAAATAGCTTCATTTTTTCCGGGACGCAGTTGAACGAAAAAGGGCTTGCCTTGATTAGCCAAAAACAAACCTAGCATAACTATTATAAAAAGAGGGCTCAGCAAAATCAAACTAACGAAGGCTACTACAAAATCAATAACCCGTTTAAAGTAATTTTTATACATTATTTTTTAAATCTTTAATATCCATTAGAATTATTCTGAAATACCAACATATACCTTTAAGCTTTTTTGCCAAAGTTCCTGTTGTTCAAACTTATTCCTCACAATTTCTCTAGATAATTTTGCCATTTCATTTATTTTTTCCGGATTTTTAATACAATATTCCATCTTATCAATAAGCTCTTGTTTATTTTTACTATTAACTAATAAACCATTTTTATAATCTTCAATAATATCTGTACAGCCCTTAATATCAGAAGAAATGGAAGGTACATTCATAGCTCCAGCCTCCATTAACACCAAGCCCAAACCTTCTCTGTAAGAAGGGAAAGAAAAAACATCCATTGCAGCAAAAAAGGGTCTGACGTCCTTTTGAAAACCTGAATTAATTATATTCTTGTTGTTTTCTATTTCTTTGAGAGTTTCACTTTGCAAAGGATCTAATTCATTTTCAAATCGACCGACCAAAAGCAATTTAATATTTTTGTGAATTTGACTTAATTCTTTAAACGCTCCAACTAATTCATTAACTCCCTTATCACCAACGAATCTACCAATAAACCCGAAAACAAAATCATTTTTATCGATCCCATACGCATTTCTTATAGCAGTACCATCTATTTTTGCTGGGTCAAAATATGACAAATCAATACCATTAACACTTCCGTTCCATATTAACAAGATATCTTTTTTACATAAATTATCTTCTTTCAGCCCATCCTTGACTCCTTGGCTTACAGCTATGACATGGGTTGCAAAATAACAAGAAACTTTTTCCAAAAACATAAGCAATCGTTTCTTTTTACCAACTTCTCCATAATAACGTAATCCATGAACAAAATAAATCCTGTTAGGTACTCTGGTAACCCAAGCCGCAATCATAGACAACAAACTAGCTTTTGGGGTATTTCCATGAACAATAAAGGGCTTTATCTTAAAGAAAAGAACAATCAACTTGATCAAACTCCAAAAATCATTAAAAATGGATATTTCACGTTTCATAGCCACTTCATGTCCCTTTACAGAATGCAGAGAACACATTTCATTCATATAATTCCCCGGCGACGACAATAATTCCACATCAAAATGTTCCTTCAATACGTCGATTTGCCCTTTAAAAAAAGGCAAGGAATCCGAAACTGTTGTTACAATTATAAATTTTTTCTTCACTATATTAATTATGATAATTTTTCAAAAACCTATAAAAATTGGCACGCTTTGAATCGAGCCCTTCAAATGAATACTCTTTTGAATTTTCCAGATTTATCTTAGATTGAATATTTGCAACCTCCCTATTTTTCAATAAAAATTGAACCTTATCACAAATCTGCTCTGGACTTTCAGGATCTACCAAAAATTCCTTTTGCAACAATTCTGGTATGCCTCCTACCTTAGTGCCAATACAGGGAAGTCCCCTTGACATGGCCTCTACCATAGCTCTAGGTAAACCTTCGGTTCTAGAAACGAGTAAAAACACGTCTGAATTATCCAAATATTTTGTGACCTCGGTTGATGATACAGAACCGGCAAACTTAACCTTATCTTCAATTTCTAAAATTTGTACAAGACGTTCCATGTCCTGTTGATATTTACCCTTTCCCAGCCATGTTAATTTAACATCAATCCCCTTTGAAACCAACATCTTTATTGCTTTTATAAGTATGTCTGGAGATTTATACATTTGATCTAAAGATCCAATCGAAATCAAGTTAATTTCTTTAAAGGATTGCAACTTTTTAGGCTCAAGAACAAGATTGGAGGAATCTAAAAAAACATCTGATGCATAGGTGGTAAATGCTTTCTCAGACGCAGGATATCTCTTTTGTAAAGCATACTTTGTTACATAAATTACCGCAACAGCTTCCTTTACTACTTTTTCTTGAATATACGTAAACAAATATCTCAACACAATTCGTAAAGGATGTCTAATAACTCCCGGAGCAAAAACTTCATACGGATCACCAATCACCTCAACTCCATAGGGCAAATTCTGCTTTTTACAAATTCTGCTTGCTGTATACCCCAAAGCCCCGCCTCCTCTGATAATGATAGTAGAATCTTTTTTAATATAGCTGTTTAAATATTTTTTTATGCTGAAAAAATTCTTACCGTAGGATATAATATCTTCAAATGCGGGTAATGGCAAAAAATGAACATTATCTACATAAAAAGATTCATCAAAAGCCGAAGTAGAATTAAAAACCCTTGCTATAACATAAACCTTGTCAAATTCTTTCAGATACCTATTCCATAATAAATTATTGTAAGACATGTCATCTGCATAATAATTCCCTTCATGTGTTTTATAAAATCGAGCTTCAGTTACAAAAATAAGATCCATTATAATTTCATATAAAATTTAGCAAAGAGGTAATTGGGTTCATAATGTTGTTTTGCCCATTTACTCAAATTCATTTTTTTTCGAGCTTCTTCATTTTCAAACAATAATTGAATCATCTTCATTGCGCCTGAAGCATCATTAGGATTCACTAAAAATTGATAAAATTCTTCCGGAACACTTTCTTTTATAGGCCCTATATTTGATGCAACAAAAGGCAATCCTACAATCATTGCTTCTAATAGCGCATTCGGTTGACCTTCTGTGAGAGAAGGAAAATAAAAAACATCAGATGAATTAAGAATTAGAATCACATCGCTTCTATACCCTAAGAGTTTAATCTTTGCAGATAAATTTTCACTTTCAACCCTTTCCTTTAAATTGACGTCAACATCTTTTCCGCATAAAATAAAATATATTTCTTTATTTTGTTTACATAATCTAACTGCTGTTTCAATTATCGTGCTATGATTTTTTGCTTCAGTAAATCTTCCAACGTGACTAATAACAAATGCTTCATTTGGTATATTCAATTCTGCTCGTAGATTTTTATCCGAATTTAGAAAGCTTGATGCGTCGATTCCATTGTATATCACTTCAAACCTATTGTCATTTTGTTTTTTGAAGAAAAATTTTAATGCTGCTTTTGAATTAGATAAAATTGAAGTGGAGACTTTTTCAACTATAATATTTAAAAAATTGTTATATCTAGTTTTAAGAAAACCTCCCTTAAAATGGTTAGTTGCCCCCCGATAAAAAACAATTCTCGTTTTAATTTTAGCTAATTTGGCCATGAGCAAAGGAAAGGCCGCAAAATTCCCTGTAAAATCTACAACTGTATCATAATTTCCATTCTTTAGAAAAAGATAAGAATTACGACATCCTAAAGGATCAAAATACCCCATTTTTAATGGAACCAGCCTAATGTGTTGAATTTTTCTATATTGCTCTTCTAAATCACCAAATACAGTACTTTTACAAACAACAATTGGTATTATTCCCCCATCATAATGGTTCAAAAAGCGAAGCAGATAATTTTCAATACCACCAGCATTTAAATCATTGACAAAAAAAACCACTTTTTTCATTTGAAAATTCTATTTATTAAAAATCATTTTTTTCTTATTTCAGTCTAATACATTTATGAAGAAAGTCTTTGTAAATAAACCATCAATCTATAAAATCATTTGGAGTAATTTTATCTTTCCCTATAATCGTTATCAAAAGTAAGGACTCGGGATTGATAAAACTCTTGTCTATATTATTTCTTGCTATAATGATTTGTGTCCCCAATATCACACTAAAAATTATACAGAAGAAATACACTACCCGACTCTTCTGATACTGATAGAGTTCACTAATCAACATAAATACAAAGAAAATTTTTAAAATAATAGCATACCTAAGAAATATGGTAGGAGTAGAATAGAAAATATTAATTAAGGAGGCGATTAGCAAAACGATGTTTCTAATTACATTGTTCCTTTTTAAGGTAAACAATAAATACCCATACCCTAAAAAAATCCAAATTAAAGAAATGTAATATATAAAAACAGCCCCGAAAGACCCATTGATACCGCTTTCAATAAAATCTTCACCCCCAAGATAACTTTCTCCTTTTTGTTGCAACGCACCACCTACCCCCAGTAATTCAAAAATAGACATCATTGCCGTTTTAGGTAAAACAATAAAAAACAACGAGATTAAAAAAATGATTTTATAGCTTCTATATTGGTCTGAAAATATCTTTAAAACGAGATACAACGGCAAAAAAATTAAGGTGCTAAAATGTATAAAAGAAGCTATTATAAGTAGTAAAACTACCCAATTCTTTCTTTCGACAATACCAAAATAAAAAGCGAGTAAAACAAAAGATGCCGCAAACATGAATCGGGTTCCTGATAATAAATCCAAGTAAGAAATCGAACAAATCATCAACAAAAGGGATAATAACCCGTATCTTGTAATTACCAGATTATAACCATCTAGTATTCTATGATAGATAAAAAATATACCACTTATACTGAACATAGTGACAAATGCAAAAACAAATTGTGCTGGTATACTAAACCTAGATGCCCAATAAAATAATGACTGTAAAATAAAATCTTGACTGCTTAAAATAAAAAAAAAGAACATTTCACTAAAAGTATTGCGACTAAAATCATCATATATTTCAAAATATCTGGATCGATCATCACTAAAATTTGGGATATACATAAAGCTAATCAATCCAAATAGGAGAATAAATAAAATCAAACTGATTTTTGATTTATTGATTACCCCATATATGATTCCAGGAATAGCAAAAAATGGACTAACTACAAATACCAGTAAATTTATAAGATCAACTTTTTTTATCATTCTTATCGCAATTGCAGTTTAAATTCACGCTGCCATTTCGACAATACAAACAATTTCCAGATACTAAATGAATAATCATATTTTTCGGTCATATGCAATTCCATTTGCCTTTTGAATTTTTGAACATCCAAATTAGGGACAGTATTTAAAAACTCATCATTTAAAGCAAATAAAATTTCATTTTTAAGTTCTTTTCTAATCCAATCACCCAAAGGAATTGAAAAACCCTTTTTGGGCTGATTAAAAATGCTTTCAGGTATATAATCCGATAAAATATCGCGAATGATTTTTTTGGTAACCCCATTTCTGAAACGATACTTAATGGGTAAAGTCCTTGCAAACTCAACTATTCTATAGTCTAAAAAAGGACTCCTCACCTCGATTGCGGATGCCATACTTGCTCGATCTACTTTTACATTACTATCGTTCTCAAGCCATAACTTAATATTGAAATCCGCTGCTTTTTGCAGTGATTCCTTTGCTAAGTACTTAAATATCTTATAATCATGTAACCACCTTACATCCTGTTTTTTCTGCAAACTATCAAAAGAAGTAAATATTCTCACTATCAACTCATCTTCATCTCTCGCCCCAAAAATACCTTTAATTGTTTCCGGTCTAGTCTTAAAGACTTTATACCACTTAAATTCACTTAAAATTTTTCTAATAAAATAAGGAATGAAGGAAACTTTTTTAAACTTTTCCACTAGCAGTAAATGATAATAGCCAATAAAGCTTTCATCCCCACCATCCCCTGATAAAGCCACCGTTACATGTTCTTTAGTCACGGCGTTCAATAGTAACGAAGGTAGTGCAGAGCTATCGGCAAAAGGCTCATCATAAACCATAATTAATTTGGGAAGCATAGCTAAAGCATCGTTAGGTCCACAAATTGTTTCAATATGATTTGACCCTATTATTTCTGAAAACTGTTTTGCAACCTTACTCTCGTCGAACTTGGGATCTTCAAAACCGATCGTGAAAGTATTAATCGGAGTTTTCGAAATTTTGGAAGCTATGGCAGAAACTAGAGCAGAATCAATTCCACCGGAAAGGAACGCTCCTAACGGCACGTCAGAATGTAAACGAATTTTTACGGCATCTAGTAAAAGTTCATGCAACTCTTTTTTTGCTTCCTCATAAGAAATATCCCGAATAACAACAGGTTTTAAATTCCAATATTCTGAAACTGTTTTTGTTCCATTTACCAAGTCTATTTCCATAAAATTACCTGGCGGCAATTTAAAAACATTCTCAAGTATAGAATATGGACTCGGAACATATCCACAATCCAAATAAATAGAAACAGACTGCTGAGAAACTTTGCTTTGAGCATTAACAAGAGGGCGCAACTGGCTGCAAATTTCGAATTCACCGTCTTTCCAGTAATAGAAAAATGGTTTCACTCCCATACGATCTCTGGCACAAAATACAGTATTTTTAACAGAATCATATATGGCAAATGCAAACATACCATTAAGCTTTGAAAGCAAATCTTTACCCCATTTTGAATATCCTTTTATAAGAACTTCGGTATCACTTGTAGTCTCAAAATCATATCCTAAAACAACTAACTCCTGTTTAATGGTATCGAAATTATAAATTTCGCCATTGAATACAATATGAAATTGTTTAAAAGTATAAGGCTGATTAGAACGTTGGTCTAAATCTAATATCGCCAAGCGCAAGTGACCTAAAGAAACTCCATTTTTTGTTTCATAACCCAAATAGTCTGGGCCGCGGAATTCGATAGATTGCAATTTATCAATAACTTCTTCCTTTTGGAAAGGAATGTTTGTAATATATATACCGCACATAGAATAATTTTTACTTTTAGGATATCTTTCTTTTTATTAAATCAAATAAAAAAAATAGAGAAGGAATTTTTAATAAATAACTAAAACTAATATAAAAAACAAACCCTGAAAGGCTTAAGATAATTAGTTCTACGAATGGAGATAAATTCCAGCTGTATTCTTGTAAAAAAATTATAAAAAAATACATTGAAATCGAAATAATGAACACAGGAGCAATATTAATTAACTGATCCTTTATTGAAAATGGAATTACTTTATTTGCACAATACATGTTAACAAGTAGAGTAATAAAAGAATTAATCACTGTACACCATATTATAGCATATAATCCATAAAAAAAAGCAATAAAAACAGATGCTATCAAAACAATCTTCAAGTATATTTCCGCAGACAATATCAAATCAGATCTTCCATATGTTTTTAATAAGTTAACGTTTAACGCTTGTAAAGTTAAAAAAACACTACCAAAACAAATTATTTGCAACATCGGTACGGCAGGCAACCATTCTTTACCCAAAACTAATAAAACAAGCGGCCTGGATACAGCTGAAATCCCCAACATAATAGGAGCGGTAACAAAAAAAGTGAAGTTTACAAGTTTTTCAAAAATAAGCCTTAATCTCTCTTTATCCTCCTGAATTCCTGACATTAAAGGAAAGGTTACTTTACCTATGATTTGGGTAAGAATTGTAACAGGATATTGACTCAATGTATTGGATCTGTCAAAATAACCTGTTGTTTTTAAGGAATAAAATTTACCAATAACAACATTGTAAATATTGCTTAGAACGCTTGTTAGTAAACTTGAAACTAATAATTTTAAACCAAATTGATAATGATATATTAATTTATCAAACGAAAACTCCAATTTAGGCTTCCAGCTAGATCCCATCCACAAAGCTATCATTTGAAAAGATTGAGTCCCTAAATACATCCCAACTATACTCCAAACTCCATAGCCATAATACCCCATTGTCAAGCCAATTATTATACCTACAATTGAACCGGGTAAATTCAAATAGGCAATTTTTTTAAATTGCATATTTTTAATAAGAATAGCAGTTTGAACTGATGAAAAAGCCGAACAAAAGAAACATAAAGAATATACTCTTATTAATGATATCAGCGACTCTTGACAATAAAAATCAGCTATAAAAGGAGCCAAAAAAAAGAAACATACGTAAAATATCAAGCTAAAAAAAACATTAGCATAAAACACCGTTGAATAGTCAACCGAACTATTTTTAATATTTCTGATAAGGGAAGAAGATAATCCACTATCGACAACGATAACTCCAATTACAATAATAACGGATATCATTGCTATTAAACCAAAATCCTCTGGTAATAATAATCGTGCTAAAAGTATAGTTCCAATAAAAGAAATTCCTTTCAAGAGAAATGTATCAATAAAAACCCAAAACATTCCCGAAATTGCTTGTTTTTTTAAATCCACGCAAAATAATTTAAATGACTATAACTTACCATCAGCTTTATCTCCAATAATACCTTTCACATCATACAATACACTGTTTTCTTTTTGGAGGCACGATAAATTCATTTCTAAAAATTGCTTATGTGCAACTCCTAAAACGGTTGCATCAAATTTTACAGTAGGCAAAATTTGTGTTGTAATAAGATTGTATTCATGTTTTACCTCAGCAGGATTTGCCATTGGATCATAAATAGTAACTTCAATTCCGTAATCAGTTAACGCTTTGATAACATCCACTATCTTAGTATTACGTACATCAGGACAATTTTCTTTGAATGTAATTCCTAACATCAATAAACTAGCCCCCTTTATACTAATACCTTTTTTGATCATCAATTTTACCACTTGAGAAGCTACATATTCGCCCATACTATCATTCAATCTGCGACCAGCCAATATTATTTCAGGATGATAGCCAAATTCTTGAGCGCGTTGCGCTAAATAATACGGATCTACGCCTATACAATGACCACCAACCAATCCTGGTTTGAAAGGTAAAAAATTCCACTTAGTCCCTGCTGCTTCCAATACGGCATGGGTGTCAATATCCATTAAATTAAATATTTTTGCCAATTCGTTTACAAAGGCGATATTGATATCACGTTGTGAATTTTCGATAACTTTGGCAGCTTCGGCAACTTTAATACATGGCGCCAAATGAGTTCCTGCGATAATGACGCTTTTGTACAACTCATCTACCACAACACCAATTTCGGGAGTAGAGCCCGCGGTAACTTTTAAAATTTTTTCTACCGTATGTTCTTTATCACCTGGATTAATCCTTTCTGGTGAATATCCAGCAAAAAAATCAACGTTAAATTGCAATCCTGAAACTCTTTCTAAAACGGGTACACAATCTTCCTCGGTAACTCCGGGGTAAACAGTAGATTCATAAATAACAATATCTCCTTTTTTCAGCACCTTGGCCACTGTTTCACTTGCTTTGTATAACGGAGTCAAATCTGGGCGATTATTTTTATCAACCGGTGTCGGAACAGTGACTATATATATAGTACAACTCTTTAGAATTTCTAAATCACTAGTACAATAAAGTCCCGTTTCATCTGAAACTTGGTCAACTAAAACAGCTTGTAAAACTTCATCCTCCACTTCAAGAGTACTGTCATGACCTGCATTTAAAGCCGTTATTCTAGTTTTATTAATATCAAATCCAATAACAGAATACTTCGTAGCAAATAATCTTGCTAAAGGGAGACCTACGTAGCCAAGACCTATAATGGCAATTTTTTTCATGTTTTATTTTAATCTAGAAATTTAGCTAATTTACACCTCTAATTATTTCAAAGTAATTAACATTTAAAGACGACTATTGTTTTAAATTATTATAATACCAAGAAACAGCCGCCTTTAGACCTTCTTGAATTGAAAATTGAGGTTGATACCCTAATAATTTTTTAGCTTTCTCAATGCTGGCCAAAGAATGAGGGATATCCCCAGCTCTATTGGGGCCATGTATCACTTCAACATTCCGTATTTTAGTATCAAAAGCAGATAAATTCTCTTTCAATAGGTTTACCAATTGAGTTAGAGTAGTTCTATCTCCATAAGCAGTATTGTAAACTGTGTTAATTGCCTCTGGATTTTGAGTAGTCATAGCCAACTCATTCATTTGAATCACATTATCAATATAAGTAAAATCACGAGAATAATTACCATCCCCATTAATCACTGGACTTTCGTAATTCATAAATTGCATAACAAACTTTGGGATTACAGCAGCATAAGCTCCATTAGGATCTTGTTTCCTTCCAAATACATTAAAATACCTTAACCCAATGGTTTCCAACCCATAGGTCTTACTAAAAATATCAGCGTACAATTCGTTAGCATATTTAGTTATAGCATAAGGAGAAAGTGGTTTCCCTATTACATCCTCTACTTTTGGCAAGCCTACAGAGTCCCCATAAGTGGAAGAGCTTGCCGCATATACAAAACGTTTAACTTTAGCGTCACGTGAAGCGCTAAGCATATTTAAAAAACCCGAAACATTTACATCGTTAGTTGTAATAGGATCATTAATAGAACGAGGCACAGATCCCAATGCAGCTTGATGCAAAACATAATCAACCCCATCTACAGCCCTCCGACAATCTGTTAAATTCCGTATATCACCTTCCAACAAGGTGAAATTTGAGTTATCTATAAATGCAGCTAAATTATACCGGTGTCCGGTGGCGAAATTATCCAAACAAACTACTTGATAATTTTTATCTAAAAAATATTCACATAAATTAGAACCAATAAATCCTGCCCCGCCAGTAATCAATATTTTCATGAATTATATATTTTTCATTATTCTTTTTACGATCAAACCCACCACTGTCAAAAACCCCGCTAAAAATCCGCCTAAAACAATGCCTTTAGCCTTTCCAAACTTCTCTTTCTTCAAAGGCAAAATCGGCCTGTCAATCACCTGAATCAAAGGAGTCTCTTTACGCAACGTTACTTTGGCCAATTCCGATTGCTTGACCAACTCGGTTAATATGGCGGTGTTAGCCTGCACATCCACCTGTCTGCGGGCAGAAGGTGCACGACGCACATTAAGCGCAGGATTCAACATAAAGGTATTGTCATTGGCAACAGCCACTCCGGTAATGGCGCCATTCAATTCGCCACGTATAGAATCGGTTTGTCGTTCCAGTATATCCATATTCTCTCGCGCTTTCTTGCTTTTTGTAGTGACATAAAAATCAGACACTTCTTTAACTAAAGCTTCCGTAAAATACTTGGAAAACAATTCATTAGTAGCATTCACATCGATAGTTATAATCGCTATTTTTTTGTCTTTTTGTCCTACTGTCAATCCGGTTTTAGACAAATTTTGGTACATAACGCCCAAGATACTGTCATGTACTCTCGTAAAATACTTGCGTTTGGTATCGGGTAAAAACTGGATAGCCTTAAATTTCGGTTTATCGTTCCATTGGTCTCTCCATCCACTATTCTGAATATACATCTCTGCCAAAGAAATAGTCTTTCCATCGACAACAACTGGGCTCAACAAAGTTTGTTCCACCATAGCACGGGACTTGAACAACTCCGTCAAATTGGAGCCGGTAAAGATACTGCCTCCGCCGCCGCCCAAATCCAATCCAAACGAACTCGCCAAACCTAAAGCACCTCCCAATCCTCCACCACTTTTTTCGTCTTCTAGCGCAAAAGATAGTGTCGCGGTATATACTGGTTTTTTACTAAAAGAATAGGCCAAGCCCAAACCTGCCCCCATGATTCCTGCTAGAAATATAATTTTCCACTGCGACAGCAAATAGGCATACCATTCCCTTCCTTTTTCCAGTAATTCTTTTAACGAAATTTCGTCGTTAGTATTTTGTTCGTTCATTTTTATCAAGATTTTACGCTTGTATTTAGTTTAGCATTGAGGCATTCTATTTAAAAAACGGTTATTGATAATATTCTGCTGACTGTTTTGAAGAACTGCAAACTGATCACTGAATACTGGCCACTGAACACTATTACCTAATAAGTGCTATTACAATCCCTGCCAAACTCGCCAACACTCCAGCTATACTGACAAACTCTCCCGTACTCATTTTTTTAACTTCAGGTTTTTCAGGCACTATAATTTGAGAACCTGGTTTCACTTTGGGATAGGATCTAATAAACAGGAATGAACTGGCTACTGCTGCTTTACCATTGGGATAAATAATATAGGCTTTTCTTTTCCAACCCTTGTTATCTACTCCACCAACAGCATTTAAATAATAACCAAATGACTTCCCTTTTTCGTAAGGAATCTCAGAAGTTAATAATACATTCCCTGTCACTTTAACGCCTTCATTGAAAGTCGCCACTTCAATTTCATCTCCGGGAAACAAAGTCACGTTGGTGTTGCTATTTTGATTTTTGACAATGGCTTTCCAATCTACAGGTATAATGGCAAATTTCAAATCTTCCTTCAACTTTTTGGTCAATTTCTTTTGGAGGCTGTCTTTCTTGCCCAAATTCAAATCTACGCTCTCTACCGCTTCAATTTGTTTCGCTTGAATAGGTCTTTTGATTTTAACGCCTTCTACATTCGCCAAAGAAGTCAATCCTCCAGCCCGTTGTACTACATCATATATTTTGTCTTTCTTATGAGCCAACACATATTTACCCGCATAATGCACCGCTCCGTTCACAGTTACCATTTCTGGCTTGTCATACACCGCCATCTTACGGATATTAACCACATCAAATGGTTGCAATTCAAAGTTTTTTAATTGCTCATTATTATTGGCAGTAATTTCGATATTAAACAATTCCGCTTTATTAGAGTTCGCATCATCAATTTCTTCTGATTGAATCATTCGTGCCACTTCTACTCTTTTGGAAGCTGAACCCGTTAATCCGCCAGCCTGTACCAATAAATCATTTAACGTCAGATTTTCATGATAATCATAAACTCCGGGCTTTTTAATTTCGCCGTCAATCGTTATTTTATACTCTTCTACAAAATCTAAGATAGAATAAACGGTTACGATGTCTTCTTTTTTCAAACCAATATCAGCTTCTAAATCCCCTTCTAAGGCTTTAGCTAAATTAACGTTGACGATCTCCGTAGTCAAATCCGGTTTCAATCGAATAATTCTGGCTCTGTTACTATAAGCGTCTTCTTTTAATCCATCCGCTTTTGCAATCAAATCAGAGATGCGCATGCCTTCATAAAAAGAATAAGTATCCGGTCTAAAAACGGCACCGTCAATTTTGATGCGATTTTCGAAACGGTTTAAAATTTTAGATACTCTAAACACATCACCTGAAAGTGGTTTATAAGAATTAAATTCCGTCGATTTTATGTCTCGTACTTTAAATTCCTTATCCGTTTTTTGTAATACATTCACAGATGCAGTATAAGCAAACTCATTAAATCCGGAAGCAAATGACAATAAATCGGTAAAGGTCTCTCCCTTTTTCATCTCAAAAATACCCGGACGCTTAACCTGTCCCTCAAGGGTCACTCTCTGATTATAGGCTGGAATCCGAATAACATCATTGTCTTTCAGCCCAACATTATCAGATTGATCTCCATTGACTAAAAAATTATAAATATCTACTTTAGTAAACACTTTGTTATTTCGAATCAATTCAATATTTCTATAACTGCCATTTTTTCCTGGTCCACCGCCTAAAAACAACGCATTATAAACCGTTGCCAAAGAAGAAATAGAATAGTTTCCAGGTTGCTTACTGCCTATCAAAGTTACTTTAATCGTTCTGATGCGAGTCAGATTAACACTTACCTGTGATTGCCCTGATCGTACGGTGCTATAAACACCGGCGATAGCATTTCTGATTTTTTGGGTTGCAGCCTCGATAGTCATTCCGGAAACAGCTATTTGACCCACATATTGAATCGTTACTTTTCCTTCAACACTCACTGGAATACTGGCATTAAATTCCTGAACGCCATAAACGCTTACCTGCAATTCATCACCAGGTCCTAAAATGTAATTCACAGGTGTGGCTAATTTCAGATTAGGCTCGAAATTTAAGGTTGGATTATCAAACAGTTCTGAACCAAAAACCAACGCATTAATCGAATCCTTAACTTTAGTATTGACAATCTTTTCCTGTTTTCTTCCAGATTCCTTCTCTAATCCTTTATCTTCATCGTCACGATCCTTTTTAACCACATCGGTTTTGGTCGCTGGCATCGCAAGGCGCTCCTTTAATTTTGCAAATTCGCTGGCAGACATTCCTTTTGCCAAAGCCATAGGTTCCGCCTGCTCAATAGTCACATTATTAGTTTGCAACTGTGCTTTTATTTTTGCAATATCACTATCCGATAAATAATCTACTTTTAACGTACTTAAATCAGTGCTTTTTAACAAATCTTGCGCCAACAAAGTGGAGGACTGAAAAAGTGCTATAAACAATAAAGTGACTGTAATTATTTTTCTCATATCTATTCTAAAATTTAAATTCTTCAAATCTACAATCTGTTAGTCCTATTGTAGTGCAACGTATGACTATATGGTAATAAAAACAGCAACAGCTCCAATGGCTTCGCCTTGCTAAGTCCCCATTGGGCTTTACCAGATTTTCTTTTCGACAGCAAATTTAGTTTAAAAGATTTAACCCACTATTTATTAAACGAAAAAAATCGCCTAAGATATATTTCATCCTATTCTTACAAAATATTAAAAACCAACCCATTAAATAAGCGGGTAATTTTACAAAAAATTAAAATTTTAAATTAACGTGTTTTTCGCCCTTTTTTATCCTCTTTAAGACACATTATATAATTTTGATTTTGAAATCAGACTTAACCTTCCCTTCTCGCTGTCATCTTATGCTTGCCGAAGGACACTCTCACTAAATCCCTTTTATGTCCGCAGTAAAACGAAAACTATACCCACAAAATTCGAAGAATCGAATCCTGAAAGGTTTGATTTTGAAATCAGGCTTAACCTTCCCTTCTCACTTTTCACTGTCATACTAAGCTTGTCGAAGGACAAAACTCTCTTCTCACCATTCACTATTCACTAATTTCAATCCAACAAATTTGGATTTTCTCTCTCTAACTCATTGTACACATTTTTGACATCCTGAGAATTATCTTTCTGAAGAATTAAATTAGCAGTATCCGTATGTACAAAAATAGTATTCTTAAGACCTACAAAAGCAGTATAATTAGTAGTCCCAATCACCATATTCCCTTTTTTATCAACCGGATGCCCCGTAGAGACCAAGTAATCATAAACAGATTCAAAAGAACCCAAATCAGACCAAGCAAATTTAGAGGACACTACTTTTATTTTTTTACTTCGTTCCATAACAGCATAGTCAATACTGATAGAGGGAATTTCAAGCGATAATGCTAAATCTAAATTCCCATTGACAGCAGCATCCCATACTATTTTTGACTTTTCATAAACCTCCGGTGCAAAAATTTTTAACTCCTCCAAAAAAACACCCGCTTTAAAACAAAACATACCACTATTCCATAGAAAATTTCCTTTCGCTATAAAATCTCGAGCAGAAACCTGGTTTGGTTTTTCACGAAAAGAAATCACGTCATCTCCTTTGCGCTCAATATAACCATATCCCGTTTCCGGTTTAGTGGGAATAATACCAAAAGTAACAATGTATCCTTGAGATGCTTTTACTACTGCTTCATGAATCGCAGTTTCATATGCTGCCATGTCGTCAATAATATGATCCGATGGTGTTACGATTAAAATAGCATCCGGATCAGAAGCAAAAGCGGCAAAAGCAATAGCAGCAGCCGTATTTCTGGGAGTGGATTCAACGATGTCTATGTAAGAAGTATTCGTTTTTTCTAGAACTTTTTTACTAAGGTGACAATTATCAATATTCCCTACCACCATAACGGTGTCAGCTATAGTACGGTTACGATCCACTGTCATTTCAAACAAAGACTTTCCACCAAATAAGTCAAGATATTGTTTAGGCTTGCTTTTTCGGGATAGCGGCCACAATCGGCTCCCTACTCCGCCAGTAAGAATGACATGTGTAATTGAAGGCTTATTTTCCATGTTTTATTCGTTATTCGTTATCCGATAATCGTTGGTCGTTGGTCGAAAAACGAAACCCGACCATTATAATCTTCCATCAACTGCATCACCCAAAACCCCTTTTACATCATACAACAAACTAATAGTATTTTGTAATATGGATAAATCTAAATCTAAAAATTGGTGGTGGGCAACACCTAACACTACGGCATCAAATTTCTGAGTCGGAACTAAATTTGTTGTAACTAAATTATATTCTTTTTGTACTTCCGATGGATTCGCTAAAGGATCGTAAGTCGTCACTGTAATTCCATAATCCGTTAAAGCGGCTATTACATCCACAATTTTTGTATTGCGAACATCTGGACAATTTTCTTTAAAAGTAATGCCAAGCATTAACACTGTAGCGCCATTAACCGAAATTCCTTTTTTAATCATTAGCTTGACTACTTGAGAAGCTACATATTCGCCCATACTGTCATTCAATCGCCTTCCGGCTAATATAATTTCAGGATGATAACCAAACTCTTGCGCTCGTTGAGCCAAATAATAAGGATCCACACCAATGCAATGACCTCCAACTAAACCGGGTTTAAATGGTAGAAAATTCCATTTGGTCCCTGCTGCTTCTAAAACGGCTTGCGTATCGATATTCATCAAATTGAATATCTTAGCCAACTCATTTACAAAAGCAATATTGATGTCGCGTTGAGAGTTTTCAATTACTTTGGCAGCTTCAGCTACCTTGATAGACGGTGCCAAGTGTGTCCCGGCAGTAATAACCGACTGATATAATTTATTTACTTTATGTCCAATTTCGAAAGTGGAACCTGAAGTGATTTTTAAAATTTTTTCTACGGTATGTTCTTTATCTCCAGGATTAATTCTTTCAGGAGAATAACCCGCAAAAAAATCTACATTAAATTTTAATCCTGAAACGCATTCTAAAACAGGCACACATTCTTCCTCGGTTACTCCTGGATAAACAGTAGATTCATAAATAACGATATCCCCTTTTTTTAAAACGCTTCCAACCGTTTCACTAGACCTATATAAAGGTGTTAAATCTGGGCGATTATTTTTATCAACTGGAGTGGGAACCGTTACGATGTAATAATTACAATCCGCAATGTCTTTAACATCAGTAGTGCAGTATAAACCAATAGCATTACTTGGTTGCTCCAATAGCACTTTTTGCAACGTAATATCATCTACTTCAAATGTAGTATCAGTACCTGATTTTAAGGAGTTAACCCTGGACTGATTGATATCAAATCCAACAACAGTATGTTTGGTTGCAAACAATCTTGCCAATGGCAAACCTACATAACCCAAACCAACTACAGCTATTTTTGTATTAGAATCCATTTTTTTAACAATTATAATTAACTATCGTTAACTTTATTATACTGCTTCGCAATTCATACTCACAAAAATGAGCCGAAACCAGAATAATTTAAGAGGGCAAATATAAGTACAATATGCCGATTTTTCATCTATTATTTACCCTTCGAAATACTACGATGCTTTCACAAAAAGCAAACAAAAACATAAACAACTAAAGACCAGCAATAAACATTTTAAAAACTGATTAAACCGCCAAAAAAAATCACCCAAATTGGTGACAAAAAAAACATGAAAAAGTGGTTTCAAATTAACCTTTATAGACCAGTGACGCACCATGAGATTTAAGTGTCAGAAATGCCTCAATTCCATTTTAAAAACATGAAATCAGAAGGCAATTGCAAAAAATTTATCCCTGTATTTTGGACATATAGGAACAAACCTGTAATCAAGTTAATATAGCAATTGCCATTAATTTCAGATTCTATTCAGGGATTTAGCGAAAGCTTGTCATCTAATGCCGGATTTATTTTAAAAAGTATTGGCAGCATAATATAATTTAGGTTTTTACAAAAAAATTCAAAATCAAGATACAGAAAGGTATCTCATATAACCCATTTAAATAATCCTCTTATACTTATTATTTTATTTAAGTTTCATTTTCAAGACACAACCCAACGATTCCAAAACCAGTACATAATGGGTATTAGTAACCTCTTGGACAATTGCTTTTTGAGTTGAAAATGGTCCGGAATCCAATTGTATAGCATCTCCAACTTGTACTGATGCCACCGAAATCCCCGAAGTATCCGAAGTTGTAAGCCACTTTTTTATAACACTGATCTCTTCATCACGAACTACAGCTGGTTTTCCCAACCAAAATAAATAACGCACCACCCCTACTGACTGAAACACTGCATTCCTTTCAGAATCTGGTAATTGTACGAAAACATAGGAATTAAAAAGAGGCACTTCCACTTTTTTCTTTCTGTCAGACCATTGTCTCACTTGTGTAATCAAAGGGCAATAACACTCTATTCCGTTGCTTTTTAATTGTTCTGCAACTTTTTTCTCCCACTTGGGCTTTGTATAAACTACATACCAATTCATCTTGTATTTTGTATTGTACTAAAATTAGTTTTCAGCGTCAGGATTGAGAATAAACTTCTAAACCTGAATACGCCTGTGCTTCATTCCTTAGTAACGCTGTAACCTTTTCTCTTTGTTCTTTTGCCTCTTTCTAACGTTGTTGCTTTGTTGTTACTTTGCATCCTATTATTTATGAGCCTATAGCTTGATATACAAACCCAATAGCTTTTAATTCCGATGCATTCAGCAGGTTTCTCCCGTCAAAAACAAAAGCAGGCTTTTGCATGGAGTCATATATTTTTTGCCAATCGAAATTTATAAATTCATCCCATTCCGTAAGCACAGCTATAGCATGTGCATTCTGACAGGCTTCATAAGGAGTATCAAATGAACTAACACTAGTAGCATTATTTGAAGCAGCTCTGGTTTCTAAATAATTTAAATCGGCTATGATTTTTTTATGTGATACTTTAGGATCGTAAACAGCAATTTTTGCATGTTCATTTATTAAATCATCAGCAACATAAATAGCCGCAGATTCTCTAGTGTCATTGGTATCTTTCTTGAAAGCCCAACCTAAAAATGTAATTTTTTTATCGGCAACTGTATTATAAAGTGTTTGAACTATATTGTTAGAAAAACGTCTTTTCTGATGATCATTCATGATGATGACTTGTTCCCAATAATCAGCTACTTCATTCAGTCCATATGATTTTGCGATATAAACCAAATTCAAAATATCTTTTTGAAAACACGAACCTCCAAATCCAACGGAAGCTTTCAAGAATTTTGATCCTATCCTGCTATCCATTCCTATGGCTTTTGCCACTTCATTTATATCTGCACCCGTTTTTTCACATAGCTCAGACATTGCATTTATCGATGAAATTCGTTGTGCCAAAAATGCATTAGCAGTCAGCTTTGATAGCTCTGAAGACCAAACATTAGTGGTTAATATTTTGTCTGCAGCTACCCAATTTGAATACACAGCTACAAGAGCCTGAATCGCTTTTTGTCCTTCGTCAGAAGAATCGCCTCCAATTAATATCCTATCAGGGTTCAATAAATCTTGAACAGCAGTTCCTTCAGCTAAAAACTCTGGGTTAGAAAGAATTTGAAACTGAACGCCATTACCTGTATTATCTAAAATACTTTTAATCGCTTCAGCAGTTCTAACTGGAAGTGTCGATTTTTCAACTACAATTTTGTTGTCTTTAGCTACTCTGGCAATTTGTCTCGCACACAATTCAATATATTTCAAATCAGCCGCCATACCCTTTCCTTTTCCATAGGTTTTCGTAGGCGTATTAACAGATATAAATATAATTTGAGCTTCGTCTATTGCTTTTTCTACGTTGGTAGAAAAAAACAAGTTTCTCCCTCTCGCTTCGGCAACAATTTCGCTTAAACCTGGTTCATAAATGGGTATATTATCTACATTTTGATCATTCCACGCAGTAATTCGTTCTTCATTTAAGTCTACTACCGTAACTTGTATTTGTGGGCATTTTTGAGCAATAACTGCCATTGTCGGTCCCCCAACATATCCTGCTCCTATGCAACAAATTTTTGTGATTTTCATTCTTTTATTATTTTCCAATATCTATTTCCCTCTAACTACTCACTTCTAACTATTCACTTTTCACGCAAGTTTTCCCAATACCATCCAACTGCTTCTTTCAATCCTTCTTGCATCGAATATTTTGGATTATAACCCAATAGCAATTTGGCTTTCTCAATACTTGCCAAAGAATGTGGAATATCACCTGCTCTATTAGGGCCATATTCTACTTTAACTGTAGCAATTTTTTCATCATATTCCGCTAAAAATTCCTTTAAATAATCAACTAGATTATTCAATGTATTTCTGTCCCCATAGGCAGTATTGTAAACCGTATTTATAGCTTCTGGATTTTTTGTCAGCATGGCCAACTCATTCATTTGAATTACATTATCAATGTAAGTAAAATCACGGGAATAGTTCCCGTCACCATTTATTTTAGGACTTTCTAGTTGCATCAATTGCATTACAAATTTGGGAATGACCGCTGCATATGCTCCGTTAGGATCTTGCTTTCGACCAAAAACATTAAAATAACGCAACCCGATTGTCTCTAAACCATAAGTTCTGCTAAAGATTTCAGCATATAGCTCATTTACATATTTTGTTATAGCATAAGGAGACAGCGGTTTTCCAATTACGGCTTCAACTTTAAGTAAAGCTTCCGAATCCCCATACGTGGAAGAACTTGCCGCATATATGAATCGTTTTACTTTTGCATCTCTTGAGGCAATCAGCATATTTAAAAACCCGGAAACGTTTACGTCATTCGTAGTAACAGGGTCATTAATAGACCTTGGCACTGAGCCCAAAGCTGCCTGATGTAAAACATAATCTACTCCTAGCACTGCATTTTGACATTCTGTTGCATTACGAATGTCACCTTCTATCAAACTAAAATTCGGATGATTTATAAAGTCTTTTAAATTATGTCTGTAGCCTGTTGCAAAATTATCCAAACAAACGACCTTATAGCCTTTAGACAAAAAATATTCACAAAGATTAGAACCTATAAATCCCGCACCTCCTGTAATTAAAACGGACCTTTTTGTTTCTACTTCCATCTGTCTTTATTTTAAAACAATCAATTACTTCGTATGTTTTTTCAAAATATTTTGCGCTATTCTTTGATAAATACTTTTAGGCCTACCCTCTTCATAATATCCATTTGCATACGTACCATAGCCGTATCCATAACCGTACCCATAACCAGTACCATATTTTGCTTTATTCTCTAAACCATTTAAAACAATACTGGCATTATTCAACTCTCCGCGTTTCACTCTGTGGTTTAACAGCGTAATCATATCTTTTTTAGTAAAATTCTGTCTTACTATATATAAGGTAACATCGCAATATTGTGCTAACTCCAAAGCATCTGATACCAAACCTACTGGTGGCGTGTCCAGAATAATATAATCGTACTTTTTCTTTAACTCTCCTATCAACTCTCCCATTCCTTCACTCATAATCATTTCAGATGGATTAGGCGGAACTGGTCCTGACAAAATAACGTCTAGAAAAGGTATGTGTGTATGATTTATGATTTCGTCAATCGTTTTTTGCTTTATCAGATAATTGACTACCCCAACTTCATTCGATAAATTAAATTCAGCCGACAGTTTTGGTTTTCTTAAATCCAGACCTATAACTACTGTTTTTTTCTCACTAAGTGCAAATACCGTAGCGATGTTTATGGAACAAAATGTTTTTCCCTCTCCACTTACAGAAGATGTTATCATCAACGTCTTTGCTCCAGCTACATGTTGTTGCTTATATAAAAACTGAAGAGAAGAACGAATGGCTCTAAAGGATTCTGATAAAGCTGATTTTGGTTTGTCAAAAACAGCTAAATTGGTATTCTCTTTATTAACCCCAACAATACCTATTAAAGGAATTTTTGTCATCTTACTAATGTCCTCTGTGTTCTGAATCGAATTATTGATAAAGAAAACGGCAAATACAAAAACCAATGGAAAAAGTAATCCCAGAAATAAAGCCAATACATAATTAACTGATGTTTTTGGCCCTATAAGCCCTGCGCCAACATCCTTAGCTGGATCTATAAAATGAACATCTGATAAATTTGCCGCTTTAACAATATCGGCTTCGCTCCTTTTTTGAAGAAAGGTGCTATAAATATTATCGCTTAAATCGTATTTCCTTTTGATTTTAATGAGCTCTTGTTGATCCTCCGGAAGTTGCTTTATAGTACTTTCAGTCTCACTTATTTTGCTGCTCACCATAGCTAAATCATACTGAAGTGAGGCCTTTGCTGTTGCTATATTTTCTAACAGAACATTTTTGACCGCTTCCATTTGATTGTCAAAATCCTTAAATATTTTATCACTTTTTACAGCATAAGCCATTTCTGATCTTTGAGTAGATAGCGCTATCAGTTTCGAAACATTCACTACAATATTTGGATCTTCAATTCCTGCAACCGAAGGTGCGGGAAGTTTAGCATAGTTTACACTGTTTTTTAAATATGATTTCAAAGAATTATAATATGCCATTTTACGATTAACTTCGTCTTTCTTAACATCAAATTCTAAAATCTTATCCGAAAACTTGGCTCCACCTTCTTCTATATCATAGATATTTTTATCTTTTCTAAATGACTTCAGCTCATTTCCTGTCTCTTTTAATTGAGCTTCCATAGTAACCAATGTACTGTCTATGAACGCTATTGTATTAGTCGCAAACTGGTTTTTACTATCTAATTGTCTTTTGATAAGCATTTTAACAGTTGCGTTCAAGTACTCAACCATTCTTGCTTTGTTAGTTCCTTGCATACCTAAGGTAATTATGGAACCACTTTTATCATCCGACCTTACGTTTATTCCTTTATATCCCGATACCGTTCCGTTAAAATCGTTAAACTGTACAAAGTATTCGTTTCCTTTATAGAAACCTGGATTTTCATTTATTTGCAACTTCCAATTTAAAAAAGGCAAAGAAACCTTTTCGCCAACCTTATATCTTTTTACAAAATCTCCTGTTTCTACTGCTGTATTACTGTATGAATTATCAGAATACGTAATTATAGAAGCATTTTGGTTCTCAAACGGAATTCTGATTTCATATGTATTTTCACTTATAAACTTAATTCCTATTAAGGTTCCTGCTAATTGTCCTTTTGATTTATCAATATTGACATAAAAAGGAACTGATCCATAAGCATCTACCAAATTATATTTCCCCTGAACTAAGTAATTAATATAATATTGCAATTTATCCACAACCAGTTCGTTATGAGATCTGGACTGCAAAGTCGTTGAGATTGTCTGAACTTGATCTGAAGTACCTCCCCAATTAAATACTAAACTGGTATTTGAGGTAAAAAGCGGATTGCTTTCTTCTTTTACGGAAATAAGTGTTTCCATACCGTAAATTTTTTCTTTACGGATATTCACCTGATAAGCAATCGTGAAAGTGATTAACAGACTTATTAAAAACCACTTCCAATAACTTCCGATTTTTATTAAGAATCCCTTAAAGTCAAAGCTTACTTGGTTTTCAAAAATCGAAAAATCTTTTATATCTAACATTTTTTGAACGCTGTATTAATTTTTTAATAGTAAAAAAGTAGTTGTAGCTAAAGATAACAATGTAATGATTGTTCCCAAAGATTCTATTCCTGTTTTTCCGGTTCCCCAAGTTTTTTGCTTAAGTGGTTTTACATAAATATAATCATTTGGTTGTAAATAAAAATAAGGTGACTTCATCACATTTATATCCGTAAGATCTAAATCCTGCATTTGAACTCCAGTTGGCGTTTTTCGCATAATTGTAACTGCTTTTCTATCCCCAGTAATAGTAATATCTCCAGCATTAGCAATAGCTTCCATAATAGTTACCTGTTCTTGAAATAAAGTTTTAGTTCCCATGCTCCCAATTTCTCCATTAATAACATATCTAAAACCTGCTAATTTAACAGTTACAAAAATATTAGCCTCCTTATTAAAATACTCTGCTAACAATTGCTTTTCAACTCTAATTCTAATTTCATCCAGTGTGTACCCAATAACATTTAATTCGCCCAAAACCGGAATCCTTATATTACCATGATCATCAACCGTAAAACCGTCAAAATACAATCCCGATTCTGATTTACCTACTGCAACTCCTTCACTGGAAGTACTAAAAATAGCAACTAATTTTGGATCAATTGCTTTTATGGTAATACTCAAAACGTCATTAGTTTGCAACCTGTATGGTTTTGATTCAACTGCCGTAATCATAGTTTCACCATCTGAATTATTTTTTTTCTGAAGGTAAATTAAATCTTGGGTTGGAATACAAGAAGAAAACAACACGCTAATAACTAATAACAAATAGAGTACAGACTTGCTCATTTTCAATATTTTTAACGACAAATATAGCTTTTCATTTACTATTTAAAAAGCATCACTATTTATTAAATGGATTAATTATTTTTAAACGACTTTTCAAAAGGCACTCTTTGCAAAATACTTCTTCCCAAGGTAACTTCATCCGCATATTCGAGTTCATCTCCTACTGAAATCCCTCTTGCAATTGTTGATATAATTATTTCACAATCGGCGATTTGTTTATAAATGTAAAAATTAGTGGTATCTCCTTCCATTGTGGAGCTTAACGCAAAAATTATTTCATTTACACTACCTGATTTTACTTTCTCGACTAATGTAGTAATATTTAACTGACTAGGTCCAACTCCGTCAATAGGAGAAATTTTACCTCCAAGAACATGATAAACCCCTCTAAACTGACCCGTATTTTCAATTGCCATGACATCGCGAATATCCTCAACAATACAAATGATTTGATGATTTCTGCTCTGATTCGCACAAATTTCACACAGTATACTATCCGAAATATTATGACAGCTATTGCAATATTTAATATCCTCACGCATAGCAACCAATGCCTGTGATAAAAAACCTGTTTGTTCTTTGGGCTGTTTTAATAAATGCAACACTAATCGCAATGCTGTTCGCTTACCAATTCCTGGCAATTGAGACATTTCATTCACTGCTTTTTCTATAAGTTTTGAAGAAAATTCCATAAATGCAAATGTAGCAATTTGTTTATTTGTTTAATCGGTTATTTGCTGAATCGATTTTATGATTTGGTACATTTTCAAATAACCGAATTAACAATTAAACCATTAAACAAAAAATCGTATTTTGGTCTCTTTAAACTCAAAAAATGACTCCCAGCACCATTCTAATACTTATAATCGTTTATTTCGGAATTTTATTTTACATCTCTCATGCTGTAAGTAAAAAAGACAGTGGAAATGATGCTTTTTTTAAAGCAAATAAAAATTCCAAATGGTACTTAGTTGCTTTTGGAATGATTGGAACGGCACTTTCCGGAGTGACTTTTATTTCAGTCCCGGGGGAAGTTGGCTCTCCAAACGGAGAACAATTCAAGTATTTTCAGTTTGTTCTAGGTAATGCCATTGGCTTCGTCATTATTGCAAAAGTGTTGCTGCCGCTATATTATCGGATGAACCTAACTTCAATTTATGGTTATATTGAACACCGATTAGGAATTTATTCCTATAAAACTGCCGCAACCATTTTCCTGATTAGCAGAACAATCGGGTCTGCTTTCAGACTCTATCTTGTTGTGATTGTTTTACAACGATTCGTTTTTGACTTTTACGGAATCCCATTTGCCGTTACGGTTCTAATTTCGCTGGCTTTGATATTTGCGTATACGTATCGGGGCGGGTTAAAAACCATTATTATCACTGATACTTTACAAACCTTTTTCTTAGTTTCTTCAGTCTTTTTAACGATTTTCTTTATTTGCAGAAGTTTAAATTTGAATATTTTTGAAGCTTTTGAAGAAGTAAAAAACAGTAATTATTCTAAAGTATTCTTCTTCGAAGATTTTGTATCCAATAAATTCCATTTTGTGAAACAAATTCTGGGTGGAATTTTTGTTACCATTGCCATGGTAGGTTTGGATCAGGATTTAATGCAGAAAAACCTGAGTTGCAAAAACATTGGCGAAGCTCAAAAAAACATGTTTACGTTCACCGGAATTTTTGTCCTTATCAATATCTTTTTCCTCAGCGTGGGTGCTTTACTTTACATTTACGCCAATAAAAACGGGATAGAAGTTCCAACGGATTTAATTACCGGAAAACCCAGAACTGATTTACTTTTCCCTGAAATTGCCTTCAATCACTTAACACTAATTCCGTCAATTATTTTCTTGTTGGGATTGACAGCGGCTACATTTGCCACAACGGATTCCGCCTTAACAGCGTTAACGACTTCGTTTTGTGTAGATTTTTTAGGAATGGATAAAGCCGAGAATTTAAATAAACCAAATGTAGTACGAACTAGGCATTTTGTTCATATTACCTTTTCATTTCTAATGTTTTTGGTCATTATTTTCTTCAATGCTATTAATGACAATTCTGTAGTTGGAATGATTTTTAGGGTCGCATCCTATACGTATGGCCCCCTTTTGGGATTGTATTGTTTTGGATTGTTTGTAAAATCAAAAACAGTCAAAGACAAATTTGTTCCAATTATATGCTTATTATCTCCGGCTGTGACTTACTTTATCAGCGAAAATTCTAAAACATTATTCTTTGGATATGTTTTCGATAACGAACTGATAATCGTAAACGGACTAATCACTTTTCTTGGATTGCTGTTGATTAGCAAAAATGCCACATCTGGAACACGATTTTAGTTTTAGCCCAGATGGCAGCGGCATCCTTTTCTTGTTCCGTTTTTTAACGGAACAAGAAAAGATATAGCGAACAGCTGGAACTAGCTCCAAAAAAAACTAATATTGATTTGTTGCCAACATAACCAGTGTACAAGCTATCTCGACTTTGATGTCATTTAATTTCAACAATTGATAGAACTCCGGATTCTCAGTACCTGGATTGAAAATAACACGTTTTGGCTGTGCCTCAACGATATAATTATAGTAGTCACGCTGACGCAAAGGATTTAGGTAAAGTGTAACCGTATCGATATTTTTTAACGGAATAGCTTTAGTCTGGATTTTTATTCCAGCTACTTCTCCTGCGTTTTGACCGATAGCCAGAACAGAATGCCCTTTATAAACCAATTTTTCAATCGCTAAAAAAGAATATCTGGCTGGTTTTGTAGAAGCTCCAAGAACTAACGTTTTTTTATTTTTTATCATTTTCTGTAATTATATTTTGCAAAAGTAATGAAAAAGGTCCATGAGTTCAGCAATTATTAGGTTTAGTTATAAAAGTAAGAAAAAACATTGCCCTAACATTAAAAAGTAAAAAAAGAGTATTTTTACAATCTTAAAAACAAAATATGGATCTATTTATTTATCTGTTTGTCGCACTTTTTTCGGTATTGAATCCTATTGGTACCGTTCCTATTTTCGTAGGACTTACACAAAATGACACCAAAAAGGAACGTTCCCGAATTTCTTTATGGACGGCGATAAATGTATTTATTATTCTTATCGTCTCGTTTTTTATAGGTCAATATGTTTTGATCTTTTTTGGAATTAGTATCGATGCACTAAGAATTGCTGGTGGAATTATCATTGTGAGTTCTGGATTTTCCTTGCTTTCAGGAAAGTTTAACAAAAAGAGAGGAATCAATAAAAAAGCAGAAACTGACGCACAAAAAAGGAATGATATTGCCTTGACCCCACTCGCAATTCCTATGCTTGCTGGACCTGGCTCTATTTCTTTACTTATTGCGTTTTATCAGGAACACAATACAACTATGGAGATAATTATTTCTTCAATTGCTATTCTTGCCATTGCGGTTGCAATTTTTATCATCCTTAGAAGTGCCCATTATTTGGCAAAAATACTTGGAGCATCTGGAATTGTAGCCATATCAAGAATTGTAGGTTTCATTGTAATTGCGATAGGAATACAATATATCGTAAGTGCAATTATCAATATTATAAAGGGGAATTTGACCTAAATTAAAGCCATAAAAAAACCGGATAAGATTCAAAATCTTATCCGGTTTTTTTTTAATTTCTTGGCAAGAAAATTTCAGCCATCATACATCTGGCACTTCCTCCACCACAAGCTTCTATAGTATCCAAACTTGAGCTTAAAATTTCAGCATGTTTTTCCAATTGCTCAATTTGTTTTGGAGTCAAACTTTGATGTGCTGCTGCACTCATAACCAAATATCTTTTATCATTTGCTCCACGAACTTCAAGCATATTACCTGCAAAATTGTTCATCTGGGCTTCGGTGATTAAAATGACTTCTTTACCGTTTTCTTTTAGATTCTCCAGAACCATTTTGCGTTCTTTTTTATCATCGATACAATCTGCACAAATGACTGCAAAAGTTTCTCCCAAGCACATCATCACATTGGTATGATAAATCAGTTTTCGTTCGGAATCAACAGTTTGAAAAGCTTCAAAAATCACTGGTGCATAATCAAAATCCTCACAGAATTCTATAAATAATTCTTCATCAGCTCTGGGTGACAAAGCGCAATACGCTTTTGCGTTAGCTCTATCCAAGAGTAAACTTCCCGTTCCTTCTAAGAAAAATCCATCTTCTTCAGCCGATGTATAATCAACAATGTTTTTAATCACAAAACCTTTATCTTCCAAGATATCCAAAATATCTTCGCGACGTTCCTCACGGCGATTTTCTGCAAACATTGGATATAAAGCTACATCACCATTCTCATGAAAAGAAATCCAGTTGTTCGGAAAAATACTGTCCGGTGTATCTGGATTCAACGTATCATCAACAACAGTAACATCAACACCAACTGCTGTTAGTTTTTCGACAAAATCATCAAATTCTTGTTGCGCTTTGGCATTTACGGTTGCAGGCAAAAGTCCGTCTATTACTTTTTGATAATAATTATTAACTGCCGTTTGCTCGTTCATTCTAAACGCAACCGGGCGAATCATCATTATGAAATTTGTTGTTTGTTTCATGTTTTTTTATTTTTATTATTGTAGAGACGCACTGTAGAGATGCACTGCAGTGCTCCTCTACAGTGCGTCTCTACGAATTAATCTCTAATTAAAGGTAAGGTAGTACATCGTAATAATCCTTCTTGTTTTGCGATTTCTGCGTATGGAATTTCTTCAACCACAAAACCGTTTGCGCGCAACCAATTGTTAAGTCTTGTGAAGTTTCTTTCTGAAACGACAACATTAGTATCAATAGAAAAAATATTAGAATTCATATTATACATTTCTTCTCTGGTAATATGAAATAGATTTTCTTTTCCAAAAAGATTCACCAAAAACAAATAATCTGCTTCTTCACGGAATCCTCTTTTATATATAATTCCTTTATCATTCCCAACAGGTTGAAAACAACAGTCTAAATGCAATGCGTTATCACGAGCTTCAATTTTAGATTTTACCAAATCAAATTCTTTAACAATTTTGTTTGGGAATAAGTCTTTAATGTATTGAACTCCTTGCACATTTGTTCGTGCAGTAATATAATCCTTATAATCACTTCCTTTATAGGTTCCAATGAAAATATACTCCTTCCACAACATGACATCTCCACCTTCTATATGAACTTCCTCAGGAGGACGAACTACTTTTTTAGGATCTATTTGGTCAATTATATATTGAATAGCATCTAATTCTCGCTCTCTGTCTGGCAAAATATTCGATTTTACAAAAATATCATCAATCACAAAACCAATGTCTCTTGTAAATATCTGATTGTAATTTTCAATCATTTCCGGGCGATAAACCGTCACGTTATATTTTTTCAATACGGTGTTAAATGCTTCCATTTCATTCACCATGTCTTGCTCCAGCGGATAGGTACCTGCTAAAATATGTTCTAATGATTTTGGATCATAGGCTTCTTCAGCCTTTGGCGTAGGTCCATTATTAACTGCTGAACCCAGAACTACTGCTCTAAGCCTCGAAGTTTCATTCTTTACATTTAATTCTAACATGTATTTTTAGCTTTTGACAAATATAAAAAAAGCTTCACTAATTTGTGAAGCTTTTTAAACTGATTTTATCTTTTATCTGTTGGCACAAAATCCCTCAAAGGGTGACCCGTATAAACTTGTCTTGGCCTTCCGATAGGCTCCTTATTTTCACGCATTTCTTTCCATTGTGCGATCCAACCCGGTAAACGACCTATGGCAAACATTACGGTGAACATATCTGTAGGAATTCCTAATGCTCTGTAAATGATTCCAGAATAGAAATCAACATTAGGATATAAGTTTCTTGATTTGAAGTATTCATCTTCTAAAGCCGACTCTTCTAATTTTTTAGCAATTGCAAGAATTGGGTCTTCAACTCCTAAAGTTGCTAAAACTTCATTAGCTGCTTTTTTGATAATTTTCGCTCTTGGATCGAAATTTTTATAGACTCTATGACCAAATCCCATCAATCTAAAAGGGTCATTTTTATCTTTGGCTTTAGCCATATATTTATCAGCATCCCCACCATTTCTATGGATTTCTTCTAACATTTCAAGCACTGCTTGATTTGCTCCTCCGTGTAATGGTCCCCAAAGTGCAGATACTCCCGCAGATACTGAAGCAAATAATCCTGCGTGAGAGGAACCTACCATCCTAACTGTAGATGTAGAACAGTTTTGCTCATGATCTCCGTGAAGAATAAACAATTTATCTAATGCATCAATAACTACAGGATTTGCAGTATAAGGTTCTGTAGGCAATTCAAACATTAATCGCATAAAATTCTCTACATATCCTTTAGTATTATCATAATAATTCAAAGGATATCCCATGCTCTTTCTATAGGTCCAGGTTGCTATAACTAGGAATTTACCCATAGTTTTACATACTGCCTCATACATTTCTTTTTCATTCTCAACATTTACCGATTTAGGGTTAAATGCTGTCAAAGCACTTGTCAAAGCAGCTAAAACACCCATTGGGTGAGCTGTTTTAGGAAAACCATCAATGATGTTTTTCATTTCTTCATTGACCAAAGTGTATTTTCTGATATCAGTTTCAAATTGCGCTAACTGCTTAACAGTAGGCAACTCCCCAAAAATCAAAAGGTAAGATACTTCAAGGAAATCAGCTTTTTCTGCTAAATCCTCAATTGAATATCCTCTGTAACGTAGAATTCCAAGTTCACCATCTAGGAAAGTGATTTCGCTGGTACAAGAACCTGAATTTTTATAACCTGGATCAAGTGTAATTACACCTGATAAATCACGTAATTTGTTAATATCAATGGCAACTTCATTTTCACTTCCTACAATGATCGGCAGTTCAAATTTTTTACCATCAATTTCTAATGTTGCTATTTTTGACATAATATAATTGAAAATAAACTTTTAAAATAATAATTTATCAAATCTAGGGAATTAAACACTAATTAAAAAGAGAATAATACAATGATATTGTTAAATATTATAAAAAAAAGCCACTCACAATACGTGAATGGCTTTAAATAAAAATATCGTAAGAAATTATTTTATTTTGAAAGCATTTTTACCAGGAAAATAAGCTGTATTTCCCAATTCTTCCTCAATTCTTAATAATTGATTGTATTTCGCCATACGATCAGAACGAGAAGCTGAACCTGTTTTAATTTGACCACAGTTTAACGCTACTGCTAAATCTGCAATTGTATTGTCTTCTGTCTCTCCTGAACGGTGTGACATTACTGAAGTATATCCTGCATTTTTAGCCATATTAACAGCCGCAATAGTTTCAGTCAAAGTTCCAATTTGGTTTACTTTAATAAGGATTGAGTTCGCGATTCCTTTTTCGATACCAGTTGACAAACGTGTTACATTAGTAACAAATAAATCATCCCCAACTAATTGTACTTTATCTCCAATTTTATCCGTAAGCAATTTCCATCCATCCCAATCATTCTCATCCATTCCGTCTTCAATAGAAATGATAGGATATTTAGTCACTAATTCGGCTAAATACTCTACTTGCTCCGCAGAAGATCTAACTTTCCCAGTTTCTCCTTCAAATTTAGAATAATCGTATTTACCATTTACATAAAACTCTGCAGCAGCACAGTCTAAAGCAATCATGATTTCATCACCAAAAGTATAACCGGCAGTCTCTACCGCTTTTTTGATAGTATCTAAAGCATCTTCAGTTCCTCCAGCTAGATTTGGCGCAAAACCACCTTCATCACCTACAGCAGTAGAAAGCCCTCTATCATGCAACACTTTTTTCAAGCTATGAAAAATTTCAGTTCCCATTTGCATCGCATGTGAAAACGAAGTTGCTTTCACAGGGAAAATCATAAATTCCTGAAACGCGATAGGCGCATCAGAATGTGATCCCCCGTTGATGATATTCATCATTGGAACCGGTAATGTGTTTGCAGAAACACCACCTACGTATCTGTATAATGGCAATCCTAATTCATTAGCAGCCGCTTTTGCCACAGCTAAAGAAACACCTAAAATTGCATTTGCCCCTAAGTTTGATTTATTTGGAGTGCCATCTAAATCGATCATCATCTGATCAATAAGATTTTGTTCGAAAACAGAAACTCCTAAAAGTTCTTCAGAAATAACAGTATTAACATTTTTCACTGCATTCAAAACTCCTTTTCCAAGAAATGCTTTTCCTCCATCACGTAATTCAACTGCTTCATGTTCTCCAGTTGAAGCTCCAGATGGTACTGCTGCTCTTCCTAAAACACCATTATCTGTAATTACATCTACTTCTATTGTAGGATTTCCTCTTGAATCGAAAATTTGTCTTGCGTGAATTTTGATAATAATACTCATATACTAAAATTTTAAATTTTAAAATACAAATATATTCTATCTTTTGGAATGATTTTATGAAAATAATGAATGTTATTAACGAAAACGTTATAATTTTTTTGCAAACAAAACATTTAAATTATTTTAAGAATTTATTTTTACATTATCTGTTACTTTTTCCAATTCCATTAAAATCTAATTAAACAAACGTGTATCACATTGACTAAAACTTAATAATACTTATTTCATCTTAAAACAAATTATTTACAACAAGTAAATTGATACAAAATATCTGATTATCAATTATATACATTAAATTTATGTAATTTTTTAAAAACCAAAAAATGTACTTTATATTGTATTTTTCTTAGTTAGCAATTTTGACAATTCAATTTCTAAATTAAAAAATAAAAATGTGATGGAAGCTTCAGAAAATCGTAACAATTTAATCAATTCTAGTGAAATTGTAGCTTTATTAAACAGAACAGCCACTCCATTGGAAAATACGGAAGATTTAAACCCATTAATTGACCATATAGGAGATGCAAAATATGTCCTTTTAGGTGAAGCCTCACACGGCACGCATGAATATTATACCTGGAGAGCTAAAATTACACAACGGCTAATTCAGGAAAAGGGTTTTTCGTTTGTAGGAGTTGAAGGAGATTGGCCTGATTGTTATCGCTTAAATCGGTATGCAAAAGGATATTTAGATTCCGGGAAAGACATCTTTAGCGTGATGAATGAATTTAATAGATGGCCTACTTGGATTTGGGCAAATTGGGAAACAGCAGCATTCATAGATTGGCTCAAGGTTTTCAACGAAAATTTCCCTATAGATCAAAGAATCGGATTTTATGGATTAGATATATATAGTTTCAGAGAATCCATGAATTCGATCATTCAATATTTAGAAAAAAATGACCCAAAAGCACTCGCAATTGCAAAAACAGCAATGAGATGTTTCGAGCCTTACAATAAAGACGAAGGGCAATCTTATGCCAGAGCCTCTTCATACGTTCCGGAATTATGCGAGAAAGAAATCTTGCACATGCTTACGGAAATCATAAAAAATGTCCCCAACTACAATCATGATGCAGAAAATGTTTTGAGCACAGAACAAAATGCATTCATTGCCAGAAATGCTGAAAAGTATTATCGCGCCATGATAAAAAGAGGTTCCACCTCTTGGAATATCCGAGATGAACACATGGTTTCCACTATACAACGGCTTATGAAATTCCATGGAAAGGATGCGAAAATCATAGTTTGGGAACATAACACCCACATCGGTGATGCCCGTGCTACAGAAATGGCTTCCGAAGGAATGGTAAATGTTGGACAATTATTGAGAGAACAAAACGCTACAGAAGGTGTTGTTGCCGTAGGATTTGGCTCTTACAAAGGAAGTGTAGTTGCAGGTAGAGAATGGGGCGATTCCATGCGAAAAATAAAAGTTCCTGAAGCCGTGGTAGGAAGCTGGGAACATGCTTTTCATCTTGCTGGCAATGGAAAAAATAAATTGTTATTAATGAATAAAGTAAAGGATGAAAAGTGCCTTTCTTCCTATATAGGACATCGCGCAATAGGAGTTGTTTATAATCCGGAACACGAAAGATTCGGGAATTATGTCCCTACAATACTACCCAAAAGATACGATGTCTTTATTTTTATAAACGAAACAAGCGCATTACATCCCATACACATTCAGCCAGATGGAAACCAAATTCCTGAAACATATCCTTTTGGGATGTAAGTATACTTTATAAAAAAGGGTTTGACTTTTAATTAAAGTCAAACCCTACTATTATAAATATCTAATCTTGGGAATTATTCCAATTTTAACCTTTTATATTTTCAATAAATTGATCGAAAAGATAAGAAGAATCATGTGGACCGGGACTTGCTTCCGGATGGTATTGAACTGAGAAACAATTTTTGTTTTTCATACGCATACCGGCAACCGTTCCGTCATTTAGATGAAGATGTGTAATTTCCAAATCAGGATGATTATCCAACTCCTCTTTGTTAACGGCAAAACCATGATTTTGAGAAGTGATTTCTCCTTTTCCGGTAATGATGTTTTTTACAGGATGATTGATTCCTCTGTGCCCATTAAACATTTTATAAGTCGAAATTCCGTTTGCCAAACCAATTACTTGATGTCCAAGACAGATTCCGAATAAAGGTTTATCGTTTTCAAGGATTTCTTTTGCAACTTGAATAGCACCAGAAAGTGGCTCAGGATCACCAGGTCCATTGGATAAAAAATAACCATCTGGATTAAATGCGGCTAAATCTTGGTAAGAAGAATCAAAAGGAAATACTTTGATGTAACAATCTCTTTTGGCAAGGTTGCGAAGGATATTCATTTTTATTCCCAAATCCAGAGCGGAAATCCTATAGGTTGCATTTTCATCACCAAAGAAATACGGTTCCTTAGTTGATACTTTAGAAGCTAATTCTAACCCATTCATGTCAGGAACTTTTGCCAATGCAATTTTCAAATCTTCAATTGAAGTTTCATCCGTACAAATTACCGCATTCATCGCTCCGTTATCACGAATGTAACTTACCAGAGCACGCGTATCTACATCAGATATGCAGATCAGGTTTTGTTTGATAAAGTAATCTTCTAAACTCCCTGAAGCATCTTCCCGAGAATAATTGAAACTAAAATTTTTACAAACCAATCCAGCAATTTTAATGCTATCTGATTCAATTTCTTTCTCATTTACCCCATAATTCCCAATATGGGCATTAGTTGCTACCATTAACTGTCCAAAATAAGAGGGATCAGTAAAAATTTCTTGGTAACCTGTCATTCCTGTGTTAAAACAAACTTCTCCAAAAGTGGTTCCACTAATTCCAATAGATTTACCATGGAATATGGTTCCGTCACTTAATAGAAGAATTGCTTTTTGTCGTGTTGTATATTTCATTCGTTGATTTCTATTATTTTTTTAATAGTCTCATGGAACTCGCAAAGCTCGTTTCATCTGTAGTTAAATATTGTGCAAATTTAATCCTTTAAAGCAATGGATGCAAGTTTTTGAAATTTTTTGTAAAATAAAAACATTCTAATCTAGCCCTGATGGTAATGGCATCCTTTTGCTTTTTCTTTAAAAGCAAAAGATACAATGAACAGCAGGACAATACGCAATTAAATCCCAAGGTTTTTGCTCCGAAAAAATCAAAAAAAAAGGATAAACTATAAATAGCTTATCCTTGATTTTTATTGAATGATTATTTTCATAATTACTCAGCAGTGTCTGTAGTTGTTTCAGTTTCGGCAGCTGGAGCTTCAGTAGCTTCATCTTTCTTAGCTTTACCACCACGACGGCTTTTTGCTTTTTTAACTTCTTTTTTACCACCATTGTAAAGTTCATTGAAATCTACTAATTCGATCATTGCCATATCAGCATTATCTCCTAAACGATTTCCAACTTTAATGATACGAGTGTATCCACCTGGACGGTCTCCTACTTTAGCAGCTACGTCTCTGAACAAGTCAGTTACGGCATATTTGCTACGTAAGTAAGCAAAAACGATACGACGGTTGTGAGTCGTATCAGCTTTAGATTTTGTTATAAGCGGCTCAACGAATTGTTTAAGCGCTTTTGCTTTAGCGACAGTAGTGTTAATACGTTTGTGCTCGATAAGAGAACAAGCCATATTAGCTAACATAGATTTTCTATGTGCAGTCTGTCTGCTTAAGTGATTGAATTTTTTTCCGTGTCTCATTGCTATGTAAATTTAAACCTTGCGGCTTAGATTATTCTTTATCTAGTTTGTATTTTGCTAAATCCATTCCGAAGTTTAAATTTTTAACTGCAACAAGTTCATCAAGCTCAGTTAAAGATTTTTTACCAAAATTACGGAATTTCATTAGGTCATTTTTATTGAACGATACTAAATCACCAAGTGTATCAACTTCAGCCGCTTTCAAACAATTTAATGCTCTTACAGATAAATCCATATCAACAAGCTTAGTTTTAAGCAATTGTCTCATATGTAATGATTCTTCATCATACGATTCTGTTTGTGCAATTTCGTCAGCCTCAAGTGTAATTCTTTCGTCAGAAAACAACATGAAATGGTGAATAAGAACTTTGGCAGCTTCAGTAAGAGCGTCTTTTGGATTAATAGAACCATCAGTTTTTATTTCAAAAACTAATTTTTCATAATCTGTTTTTTGCTCTACACGGAAGTTTTCAATTGCATACTTCACATTTTTTACCGGAGTAAAAATTGAGTCAGTAAAAATAGTTCCAATTGCAGCATTCTGTTTTTTGTTCTCTTCAGCAGGAACATATCCTCTACCTTTTTCGATTGTTAAATCGAAATTCAGTTTGATTTTACTGTCTAAATTACAGATAACAAGTTCTGGATTCAAAACTTGAAAACCTGAAATGAATTTTTGAAAATCACCAGCTGTTAATTGATCTTTACCTGAAACAGAAATAGTAACTGATTCATTATCTATATCTTCAATTTGACGTTTGAAACGCACTTGTTTTAGATTAAGAATAATTTCGGTAACGTCTTCAACAACTCCTGAGATAGTAGAAAATTCATGATCTACACCTTCAATGCGAACAGATGTAATTGCATAACCTTCTAATGCTGAAAGCAAAACTCTTCTAAGTGCATTACCAACGGTCAATCCGTAACCAGGTTCTAAAGGTCTAAACTCAAATTTACCTTCAAAATCGGTTGAATCGATCATGATAACTTTATCGGGCTTCTGAAAATTAAATATTGCCATAAATTTCGACTAAGTCAATTATTATTTGTTGTACAACTCTACGATTAATTGTTCTTTAATGTTTTCTGGGATTTGAAGTCTCGCAGGTACAGAAACGAAAGTACCTTCTTTGATATCATTATTCCAAGTAATCCATTCATAAACATGACTTGAATTAGATAAAGAACGTTCGATAGCTTCTAATGATTTAGATTTTTCACGAACAGCAACTTTATCACCAGGCTTAAGGTGGTAAGAAGCAATATTTACTACATCACCGTTAACGGTAACGTGTCTGTGAGAAACTAATTGTCTAGCGCCTCTTCTAGAAGGAGCAATACCCATTCTAAAAACTACGTTATCTAATCTTGCTTCACATAATTGTAAAAGAACTTCACCAGTAACACCTTTAGTAGCTGATGCTTTTTTGAATAAACCTCTGAATTGTTTTTCTAAAATTCCGTAAGAATATTTAGCTTTTTGCTTTTCCATTAACTGGATTGCATATTCAGATTTTTTACCTCTTTTTTTAGCCATCCCGTGTTGTCCAGGTGGGTAATTTCTTTTTTCGAAAGATTTGTCATCTCCGAAGATTGCTTCGCCAAATTTACGAGCAATTCTAGTTTTTGGACCAGTATATCTTGCCATTTCTAAAAATTAAATTAAGGTAGAGATTATGAATTCAGGTCATATCCTTCGATAATCGTATATTCTACCTAGTTATACTTAAATATATAATTAAACTCTACGTCTTTTAGGAGGACGACATCCATTGTGAGGCATTGGAGTAACATCGATAATCTCAGTCACTTCAATTCCACCGTTATGCAAAGAACGGATAGCAGACTCACGTCCGTTTCCTGGTCCTTTTACATAAACCTTTACTTTTTTAAGTCCAGCTTCAAGAGCTACTTTACTACAATCTTCTGCTGCCATTTGGGCTGCGTATGGAGTGTTCTTTTTAGAACCTCTAAAACCCATTTTACCAGCTGAAGACCAAGAAATAACTTCACCTTTTTTGTTTGTCAAAGAAATGATGATATTGTTAAAAGTAGCAGAAATATGAGCTTCTCCCGTTGATTCAACGATAACTTTACGTTTTTTTGCAGTTGCTTTAGCCATATTACTTATTATTTAGTTGCTTTTTTCTTGTTGGCAACAGTTTTTCTCTTACCTTTTCTTGTTCTAGAGTTGTTTTTAGTTCTTTGTCCTCTTAAAGGAAGACCAGTTCTATGACGGATACCTCTATAACATCCAATATCCATTAAACGTTTGATGTTTAAAGAAACTTCAGAACGTAATTCTCCTTCAATTTTGAAAGTTGATACCGCCTCACGAATTGCTCCGATCTCGTCATCATTCCAATCTTGAACTTTTTTATCTTGGCTAACTTGAGCTTTCTCTAAAATCTCAACAGCTCTACTTTTTCCTAATCCAAAGATATAGGTAAGTGCTATAACACCTCTCTTATTTTTTGGGATATCTACCCCTGCTATTCTTGCCATAATTATCCTTGTCTTTGTTTAAATCTAGGATTCTTTTTGTTTATTACGTACAATCTCCCTTTTCTTCGCACAATTTTGCACTCGGGACTTCTCTTTTTTACTGAAGCTCTAACTTTCATTTTGAATATCCTTTAATATCTATAAGTAATTCTTGCTTTTGACAAATCGTAAGGGCTCATTTCTAGTTTCACTTTATCACCAGGTAATAATTTGATGTAATGCATACGCATTTTTCCAGATATATGGGCGATTACAATATGTCCATTTTCTAACTCTACACGGAACATTGCATTTGATAATGCTTCAATGATAGATCCGTCTTGTTCTATTGCTGATTGTTTTGCCATAAATTAAGCTACTGCTTTTCTATTTTTACCACTTTTCATCAAACCATCATAATGTTTATTCAACAAGTATGAATTGATTTGCTGCATCGTGTCTATGGCAACTCCAACCATAATTATTAATGAAGTACCTCCAAAAAACATTGCCCAAGATTGTTGAACATCCATAAGACTCACAACAATTGCTGGGAACACAGCTATCAAGGCAAGAAATAAAGATCCTGGAAAAGTTATCAAGGACATCACTTTGTCAAGATAATCAGAAGTTTCAACTCCTGGTCTGATACCCGGAATAAAACCACCACTTCTCTTTAAATCATCAGACATTTTATTAGTAGGAACTGTGATTGCAGTATAAAAGAAAGTAAATACAATTATTAAAGTTGCAAATACAAAATTATACCAAAATCCAAACATATTACTAAAAGCGCCAACGATTGATTGTGATGCATCTGATTTAGACAAACCTGCTAAGGCTGCTGGAATAAACATAATTGCTTGCGCAAAAATTATTGGCATAACCCCAGAAGCATTAAGCTTTAAAGGAATCCATTGTCTGTTTCCACCCAACATGTCTTGTTCAAAATCACCTGATGTTGTACGTCTGGCATATTGAACAGGAATTTTCCTGATCGCCATTACCAATAATACACAACAAATGATAACTAATAACCAAATGATAATTTCAATAACTAACAACATCGGTCCACCATTATTATTGGTAACTCTTGTTGTAAACTCTTGAATAAAAGCCTGAGGTAATCTAGCCAAAATTCCAACCATGATTAACAAAGAAATACCATTTCCAATTCCTTTATCAGTAATTTTTTCTCCTAACCACATGGCAAAAATTGTACCTGTAACTAAAATAACTACTGAAGAAAATAAGAATTCAAATGAATTGAATCCCAATAAAAATGCATTACTAGGTAATGTTCTATATAAATTATAGATGTAAGTTGGACCTTGAACTAAAGTAATTCCTATTGTCAACCAACGAGTAATTTGATTAATCTTTTTTCTACCGCTTTCTCCATCACTTTGAAGTTTTTGCAAATAAGGAATCGCAATTCCCATTAACTGAACAACAATAGAAGCAGAAATATAAGGCATAATTCCCAAAGCAAAAACAGAAGCTTGAGAAAATGCACCTCCAGTAAACATGTCAAGAATTGAACCAATTCCTTCTTTAGTTTGCCCAGCTAAATTACCTAACTGTGTAGCATCAATACCTGGCAGAGTTACTTGAGCCCCAAAACGATACACTAAAAGCAAACCCAATGTTATTAGGATTCTATTTTTCAGTTCCTCGATTTTCCAAACATTACTTATTGATTCAATAAATTTCTTCATATTAATTGAAAAATTACATTGTTACAGCTTCTCCACCAGCAGCTTCAATAGCAGCTTTTGCAGTAGCAGTAAATTTGTGAGCGGTTACTTTTAATTTTGCTGTCAATTCACCTCTACCTAAAATCTTAACGATTTCATTTTTAGTAGCTAAACGATTAGCAACATAAACTGTCATATCAACAGTATCTTTAATAACACCATTATCAACTAAAAGTTGCAGTGTATCAAGATTTACACCTTCGTAATCTTTACGATTGATGTTTGTAAAACCAAACTTAGGCACACGTCTTTGAAGTGGCATTTGCCCTCCTTCAAAACCAATCTTTTTAGAATAACCAGAACGAGATTTTGCTCCTTTGTGACCTCTTGCAGAAGTACCACCTTTTCCAGAACCTTCTCCTCTACCTAATCTTTTATTTTGATTGTGTGTAGAACCTTCAGCAGGTTGTAAGTTACTTAAATTCATAACAGTATTTGTTATTTAGCTTCTTCAACAGAAACTAAGTGTTTAACTTTATTTATCATCCCAAGGATTGTAGGGTTTGAATCATGCTCTACAACTTGTCCCATTTTACGTAGACCTAAAGCTTCTAATCCTCTCTTTTGAGTAAGAGGACAGTTGATTTTGCTTCTAACTTGTTTTACTAATAATTTAGCCATAATTTCCTTGAATTAACCTTTAAAAACTTTTTCTAAAGAAACGCCTCTTTGTTTTGCAACAGTATAAGCACTTCTCATTTGTAATAAAGCATCAAAAGTTGCTTTTACCACGTTGTGAGGATTTGAAGATCCTTGAGATTTAGATAATACATCATGAATTCCTACTGATTCAAGAACTGAACGAACAGCTCCACCAGCAATAACTCCAGTACCATGAGAGGCAGGAATTAAGAATACACGTGCACCACCAAATTTACCTTTTTGTTCGTGAGGAACTGATTGACCATTCAAAGGAATTTTTACTAAATTTTTCTTAGCATCTTCTACTGCTTTCGCAATTGCTTCAGAAACGTCTTTAGATTTTCCTAATCCGTGTCCAACCACTCCATTTTCATCACCTACAACTACAATAGCAGAAAAACCAAAAGCTCTACCACCCTTTGTAACCTTAGTAACACGATTTACACTTACCAAACGATCTTTTAATTCAAGACCACTTGGTTTTACTAACTCTACATTCTTGTATTTACTATTAGACATACTATATTAGAATTTAAGTCCAGCCGCTCTTGCGCCTTCCGCTAATGATTTAATACGTCCGTGATATAAATAACCTCCTCTATCGAAAGTTACTACGTCTATCCCAGCTTTTAAAGCTTTTTCAGCAACTAGTTTTCCAACCGCTGTAGCAACTTCAATGTTCGTACCGTTACCTATTTCTTTTTCTCTTGAAGAAGCTGCCAATATAGTAACTCCGTTTACGTCATCAATAAGTTGAGCGTAAATTTCTTTGTTACTTCTAAATACAGATAGTCTTGGATTAGTAGCAGTACCACTAATTGTTTTTCTAATTCTGAATCTAATTCGTTGTCTTCTTTCAGGTTTTGTTAATGACATAATCTTATTTTTTAAGCTGATTTACCTGCTTTTCTTCTTAATACTTCACCTACAAATTTAACACCTTTTCCTTTGTACGGCTCAGGCTTACGGAAACCTCTGATTTTCGCAGCTACTTGACCTAAAAGTTGTTTGTCAAATGATGTTAATTTAACGATAGGGTTTTTACCTTTTTCAGATATAGTTTCCAAAGTTACTTCTGGAGCAATTTCTAAAACTATATTGTGAGAGTAACCAAGTGCTAAATCTAATTTTTGTCCTTGATTTGAAGCTCTATAACCAACTCCTACCAATTCTAATGACTTAGTAAAACCATCTGTTACACCGATAATCATGTTATTGATTAAAGATCTGTACAAACCGTGTTTTGCTCTTTGGTCTTTGTGATCAGAAGATCTTTCTACTTGAACTAGATCCCCTTCAACTGTTACAGTTACGTCCGAAAACTCCTGTGTTAGTTGACCATTTTTTCCTTTTACCGTAATAATACCGTCAGCAACTGTTACAGTTACTCCAGCTGGTATTGTTACTGGGCTTTTACCTATTCTTGACATCTTATATAGTCTTTAAAATTAGTATACGTAACAAATTACTTCGCCACCAACATTCAATTGTTTAGCTTTCTTTCCAGTCATTAAACCTTTAGAAGTAGAAACAATAGCAATTCCTAATCCGTTAAGGATTCTAGGAATGGTAGAAGAACTTGAATATTTACGTAAACCTGGTTTACTAATTCTTTGGATATCTTTAATTACTGACTCTTTAGTATCTTTATCATACTTCAAAGCAATTTTGATTGAACCCTGAACAGCGTTGTCTTCAAATTTGTAACTCAAGATATAACCTTGATCAAATAAGATCTTAGTGATTTCTTTTTTTAGATTAGACGCAGGAATTTCGACAACTTTGTGGTTTGCAGCCACTGCGTTACGAACTCTTGTCAAATAATCGGCAATAGGATCTGTATACATGTGTATTGATTTGCGGTAACGGTTTTCGATTAAACATAATCGAACCTGAAACCAGTTTATAAATGTAAAAAACAGACGTAATTACTCACGTCTGAATATCTTTCTACCAAGATGCTTTTTTAACACCTGGTATCAATCCGTTATTTGCCATTTCACGAAATGTAACACGTGAAAGACCGAATTGACGCATATACCCTCTTGGTCTACCTGTTAATTTGCAACGATTGTGCAAACGAACTGGCGAAGCATTTTTTGGTAACTTTTGCAAACCTACGAAATCTCCAGCTTCTAACAAAGCTTTTCTTTTCTCAGCATACTTAGCTACTGTTTTTTCTCTCTTAACCTCGCGGGCTTTCATTGATTCTTTAGCCATGTCTTAATTCTTTTTAAAAGGTAAACCTAGTTCAGCCAATAATGATTTTGCTTCCTTATCTGTTTTTGCAGTAGTTACAAAAGAAATATCCATACCTGAAATTTTGTTTACTTTATCAATATCAATTTCTGGGAAAATGATTTGCTCCAAAACTCCAAGGTTATAATTTCCTCTTCCATCAAAACCAGTAGCTTTAATACCACTGAAATCTCTTACACGTGGCAAAGCTGAAGTAATAAGTCTATCTAAAAACTCATACATTCTTTCTCCACGCAAAGTAACTTTTGCTCCAATAGGCATCCCTTTTCTCAATTTGAATGACGCAACGTCTTTCTTTGAAATAGTAGATACTGCTTTCTGTCCAGTGATCTTTGTTAACTCATCAACTGCATAGTCAATTAGTTTTTTATCAGATACAGCTGCACCAACTCCTTTACTTAAAACGATTTTTTCCAATTTTGGAACTTGCATTACGTTTACGTATCCGAATTCCTCTTTAAGAGCAGCAATTACTCTGCTCTTATATTCTTCTTTTAGTCTAGGTATATACGCCATTACTATAGTACTTGATTAGATTTTTTTGAAAATCTTACTTTCTTATCTCCTTCTACTCTAATACCTACTCTAGTTGTTTCCTTAGTTTTAGGATCAATTAAAGAAATATTAGATATTTGTATAGAAGCTTCTTTCTTTACGATACCACCTTGAGGGCTTTTTGCACTAGGTTTCGTATGTTTTGAAACCATGTTTACACCTTCAACAATCGCTTTGTTTTTCTCACGGTACACACGTAAAACTTTACCTTCAGCACCTTTATGGTCTCCAGCAATTACTCTTACAATGTCACCCGATTTTATTTTTAGCTTTATCATCTTAAAACGAATTAAAGCACTTCTGGTGCTAATGATACAATTTTCATGAATTGTTTTTCACGAAGTTCTCTTGCTACCGGACCAAAAACACGAGTTCCTCTCATTTCACCAGCAGCATTCAATAACACACATGCGTTGTCATCAAATCTAATGTATGAACCATCGGCTCTTCTCACTTCTTTTTTGGTACGTACAACAACTGCAGTTGAAACAGCTCCTTTTTTAACGCTTCCGTTAGGAGCAGTATCTTTGATAGAAACTACAATCTTGTCACCAACAGAGGCATACCTTCTTTTGGTACCTCCTAAAACACGGATAGTTAAAACTTCCTTTGCTCCAGTGTTATCTGCTACTTTTAGTCTTGATTCTTGTTGTACCATAATTATTTAGCTCTTTCTAGGATTTCAACTAACCTCCAACATTTTGTTTTACTTAAAGGACGCGTTTCGCTAATCCTTACAGTATCTCCAACGTTACAGTCGTTCTTTTCGTCGTGTGCGTGATACTTTTTAGTTTTCAACACGAACTTACCGTATAATGGGTGTTTTACTTTACGCACTTCAGCAACAACAATAGATTTATCCATTTTGTCCGAAGTAACAACACCAACTCTTTCTTTTCTTAAATTTCTTTTTTCTTCCATCTTTCAGCAGATTACAATTATTGCAACTCTCTTTTAGTAAGTTCCGTAGCTAATCTTGCAACTGTTCTTCTTACACTTCTAATTTGAAGTGGATTCTCAATTGGAGAAATAGCGTGAGCCATTTTTAGGTCGGCATATGCCTTCTTAGTCTGGCTAAGTTTTTCTTGCAACTCCGCTGCAGAAAGATCTTTTATTTCTGATTGTTTCATAATATATTATAAATTATGCTTCGAAATCTCTAGCAACGACGAATTTAGTTTTTACTGGAAGCTTTTGAGCCGCAAGACGTAACGCCTCTTTTGCAACTGACAAAGGTACTCCTCCAACTTCAAACATAATTCTTCCGGGTTTAACAACGGCAGCCCAATACTCAACTGCACCTTTACCTTTACCCATACGTACCTCAAGAGGTTTCTTAGTGATAGGTTTGTCTGGAAATATTTTGATCCATAATTGTCCTTCTCTTTTCATAAAACGAGTTGCAGCAATACGCGCAGCTTCGATTTGACGAGAGGTTAAGAACATTCCATCTTCATGTACAGATTTAATACCAAACATTCCATTAGAAAGTTCATGTCCTCTTTGAGAGTTCCCTTTCATTTTACCTTTTTGTACCTTACGGTATTTTGTTCTTTTAGGCTGTAACATTTTTCTTTAGTTTAAAAATTTACTTTCGTTTACGAGCGTCTGGTTTTCCACCTTTATTAAAAGGCTTTCTGTCTCCTCTAGGAGAATCACCACCTTTACCACCAGCACCAGATTGTTTTTTGTCCATTCCAGCAAGTGGAGAAAGATCTCTCTTTCCATAAACTTCACCTTTCATGATCCACACTTTGATTCCCATTCTACCATAAGTAGTATGAGCCTCTGCAAGTGCATAATCAATATCAGCTCTGAAAGTTGATAGAGGAATTCTACCTTCTTTGAAACCTTCCGAACGAGCCATCTCTGCACCATTCAAACGACCAGAAATCAAAACTTTGATACCTTCTGCGTTCATACGCATAGAAGCAGCAATAGCCATTTTGATTGCACGTCTGTAAGAAATTCTGCTTTCGATTTGACGACAGATGCTTGTAGCAACTAGATACGCGTCAAGTTCAGGTCTTTTAATTTCAAAGATGTTGATTTGAACCTCTTTGTCAGTAATTTTTTTAAGTTCCTCTTTCAACTTGTCTACCTCTTGTCCACCTTTCCCAATAATAATACCAGGTCTAGCAGTAGTGATAGTAACGGTTACAAGTTTCAAAGTTCTCTCGATGATTACTTTTGATACACTAGCTTTTGATAAACGAGCATGGATATACTTTCTGATTTTGTGATCTTCGGCAAGTTTATCACCGTAATCATTTCCACCATACCAGTTTGAGTCCCATCCTCTGATGATACCAAGTCTATTTCCAATTGGATTTGTCTTTTGTCCCATGCTGCTTAAGAATTGCTTTGTGTGTTATTGATAGCTCCAAGCACGATTGTTACGTGATTAGAACGTTTTCTAATTCTGTGTGCTCTTCCTTGTGGTGCTGGACGAAGTCTTTTCAACATCATTCCACCATCAACACGGATTTCCTTAACAAATAAACCAGCTTCTTCCATATTAGCTTCAGGGTTTTTAGCTTGCCAGTTGGCAATTACTGATAAAACCAATTTTTCTAATTTTCTTGAAGCTTCTTTAGAACTGAATCTTAAGATGTTAAGTGCTCTTTCTACCTTCTGACCTCTTACTAGATCTGCTACTAAGCGCATTTTTCTAGGTGAAGTAGGGCAGTTATTTAACTTTGCGAAGGCCAAAGACTTATTAGCCTCTTTTCTTGCATCTGCTGTTTCTCTTTTACGAACTCCCATTGCTTCTTATTTTTTACCTTTATTTTTTGCTCCAGCATGACCTCTAAAAGATCTAGTTGGTGAAAATTCTCCTAATTTGTGACCTACCATGTTTTCTGTTACGTAAACTGGTACAAATTGACGACCGTTATGAACTGCGATAGTTTGTCCAACAAAGTCTGGAGTAATCATAGAAGCTCTAGACCATGTCTTAACCACTCCTTTATTCCCACCTGCGATGTTTTCTTGAACTTTCTTGTCTAACTTATAATGAACGAAAGGTCCTTTTTTTAATGAACGTGCCATATCTTATTATTTCTTTCTACGTTCTACGATATACTTGTTACTCGGGTTTTTCTTAGAACGAGTTCTATAACCTTTAGCTGGTATTCCATTTCTTGAACGTGGATGTCCACCAGAAGAACGTCCTTCACCACCACCCATTGGGTGATCGACAGGGTTCATTGCAACAGGTCTTGTTCTAGGTCTTCTTCCTAACCATCTTGTTCTACCAGCTTTTCCTGATACAACTAATTGGTGATCTGAATTAGAAACCGCTCCAATTGTAGCCGAACAAGTCAACAAGATTAATCTTGTTTCCCCAGAAGGCATTTTAATTGTTGCATATTTTCCATCTCTTGCCATTAATTGAGCAAATGTTCCAGCTGAACGAGCGATTACAGCTCCTTGACCCGGTCTCAATTCGATACAAGAAATTACAGTTCCAAGTGGAACTCTACTTAAAGGTAAAGTATTACCAATTTCAGGTTGAGATTCTGGACCAGAAACTAATTTCTGACCAACTTTCAATCCGTTTTGAGCAATAACATACGTTTTCTCACCATCAGCATAAGCTAATAATGCGATAAAAGCAGTACGATTTGGATCATATTCAATTGATTTAACCGTCGCAGGAATTCCTTCTTTTGTACGTTTAAAATCAATGATACGATATCTCTGCTTGTGACCACCACCCGTATAACGCATGGTCATCTTTCCTTGACTATTTCTACCACCAGAGTTTTTTATCGGCGCTATCAAAGAGCGTTCCGGCTTATCAGTTGTAATGGCGTCATAACCATTCACAACTCTAAATCGCTGACCTGGGGTAATAGGTTTTAATTTTCTTACTGACATTTTATCTTAGATATTGTTGTAAAAATCAATTGTTTCTCCTTCTTGTACTTGAACAATTGCTTTTTTAATTGCATTCGTCTTTCCACTGATTAAACCACTTTTAGTGTATTTAGTAGTTCTATCCGGCCTTACGTTCATCGTGTTAACACTCAAAATAGTTACTCCATAAGCAGCTTCAACAGCTTTCTTAATTTGCACTTTGTTTGCTTTTTTATCAACAACGAATCCGAAGCGGTTTAAAACTTCACTTTCTTTGGTTACTTTTTCCGTTACTATAGGCTTAATTATGATGCTCATATCCTATTATTTACTTAAATTTTCTTCAATTATCTCCAAAGAACTCTCTAAAAGCACTAAATTATTAGCGTTTAATATAGCGTAAGTGCTTAATTCTAAGCTACTTACTACGCTAGATCCTTTTAAATTGCGTGACGACAAATATACATTTTTATTTACATCACCCAACACAAACAGAGATTTTTTATTTTCTAACTCTAAAGCTTTCAAAACATTAATGAAATTTTTAGTGTTTGGCGTTTCAAAATTAAAGTCTTCAAGAACGATAATGTTCGACTCTTTTGCTTTAATTGAGAAAGCAGATTTTCTTGCCAAACGTTTCAAGCTTTTATTCAATTTGAATGAATAACTTCTTGGTCTTGGTCCGAAAACTGTTCCACCACCTTTAAACAATGGATTCTTTGCACTACCCGCACGAGCAGTTCCAGTTCCTTTTTGTTTTTTAATCTTACGCGTACTTCCCGCAACTTCAGCTCTTTCTTTAGCTTTGTGCGTTCCCTGTCTTTGATTAGCAAGATATTGCTTAACATCAAGGTATACTGCGTGATTGTTTGGCTCTATACCAAATACTGAATCAGAAAGTTGAACTTTTCTTCCAGTATCTTTTCCGTTGAAATCTAATACTTTTGCTTCCATTACTTCTGAATGATTACATAAGAGTTGTTACATCCAGGAACACATCCTTTAATAACAAGTAGGTTCTTTTCAGCAACTACTTTTAAAACTCTAAGGTTTTGAACTTTTACATTGTCTCCTCCCATACGTCCAGCCATACGCATTCCTTTGAATACTCTAGATGGATAAGAAGAAGCCCCTACAGAACCCGGCGCTCTTAAACGGTTGTGTTGACCGTGAGTTGCTTGACCAACACCACCAAAACCGTGACGTTTTACAACCCCTTGAAAACCTTTACCTTTAGACACACCTTGTACATCTACAAATTCTCCTTCAGCAAAAATAGAAACATCAATAAGATCTCCTAATTTTTGTTCAGTTGCGAAATCTTGGAATTCAACGACTTTTTTCTTAGCTACAGTTCCCGCTTTTTTAAAGTGACCTAAAGCCGCTTTTGTGGAATGTTTCTCGTTTTTGTCATCGAAACCAAGTTGCAACGCTTCATACCCGTCAACACCTTTGGTTCTGACTTGGGTAACAACACATGGTCCAGCTTCGATTACTGTACAAGGAATATTCTTCCCGTTCTCGTCGAAAATGCTAGTCATGCCGATTTTTCTACCAATTAACCCAGACATAAATATTAATTATTAATTATTAAATATAAATATAGAACGCAGCTTTTAACCGAATCCTATTTTTTTTAAGTGGTGCAAAAGTATAACTTATTTACACACAAACCAAAAAAATATTTTTCGCTTAAAAACAGCGCCCTTTTCTTACTAGTAAGCTATTTAAACTTTGATCTCTACTTCAACACCGCTAGGCAATTCAAGTTTCATCAAGGCATCAATAGTTTTTGATGAAGATGAATAAATGTCAATTAATCTCTTGTATGACATTACTTCAAATTGCTCTCTCGCTTTTTTGTTAACGTGTGGAGAACGAAGAACGGTAAAAAGTTTTTTGTGAGTTGGCAACGGAATTGGTCCTGTTACTACTGCTCCAGTGCTTTTTACGGTTTTTACAATCTTTTCAGCAGACTTGTCTACCAACATGTGATCGTAAGATTTTAGTTTTATTCTGATTTTTTGACTCATTTTCTTAAAGATTATGCGTTTCCTTTTGCTTTTTTGATAACTGCTTCCGAAATATTGGAAGGTGTTTCTGCGTAGTGTGAAAATTCCATTGTAGATGTCGCTCTACCAGATGAAAGTGTTCTTAATGTTGTTACATATCCAAACATTTCTGATAATGGCACATCTGCTTTAATGGTTTTTGCACCAGCTCTGTCACCCATGTCATTAACTTGACCTCTACGACGGTTAATATCACCTACGATATCTCCCATGTTTTCTTCAGGTGTAATAACTTCCATTTTCATGATTGGCTCAAGAATTACAGCTCCAGCAGCTTTAGCTACTTCTCTGTACCCCATTCTAGCCGCTAACTCAAAAGAGAGCGCATCAGAATCGACAGGGTGAAAAGATCCATCTAACAAAGTTACTTTCAAACTATCTACTTGGTATCCTGCTAAAGGACCTGTTTTCATAGCTTCTCTGAAACCTTTTTCTACAGATGGGATATATTCTTTAGGAACGTTACCACCTTTTACAGCATTAACAAACTGCAATCCTACAGGAGCTTTACCATCAACTTCATCAGCAGGCTCTAGTCTAAATACGATATCACCGAATTTACCACGACCACCAGATTGTTTCTTGTAAGTTTCTCTGTGTTGAGCAGATTTTGTAAATGCTTCTTTGTATTCAACTTGAGGCTCACCTTGGTTTACTTCAACTTTGAATTCACGTCTCATTCTATCAACTAAGATATCTAAGTGAAGCTCACCCATACCTGAGATAATAGTCTGTCCCGAAGCCTCATCTGTTCTAACCGTAAACGTTGGATCTTCTTCAGCTAATTTAGCTAAAGCCATACCCATTTTATCAACGTCAGCCTTAGTTTTAGGCTCAATTGCAATACCAATTACCGGCGCAGGGAATTTCATTGACTCAAGAATGATTGGGTTTTTTTCATCACACAATGTATCTCCAGTTTTGATATCCTTAAATCCTACTGCCGCTCCAATATCACCTGCTTCGATATAATCGATTGGGTTTTGCTTGTTAGCATGCATTTGATAGATACGAGAGATTCTTTCTTTATTTCCTGAACGAGTGTTCAAAACATAAGAACCAGCATCTAAACGTCCAGAATAAGCACGGAAGAAAGCTAAACGACCTACGAATGGGTCAGTAGCAATTTTAAAAGCTAAAGCAGCAAACGGCTCTTTAACATCTGGCTTACGCAAAATTTTAGTTTGATCTTCTTCTAACAATTCAGCATCGTCAGGATGAATCCCTTCGATACCATCTTTATCCATTGGAGACGGCAAATATTTACATACTGCATCTAACATGAATTGAACTCCTTTGTTTTTGAAAGAAGAACCGGCAATCATAGGAATGATAGCCATATCCATAACCGCTGCTCTTAATGCAGTGTTGATTTCTTCCTCTGTAATAGAGTTTTCGTCTTCCATGAATTTTTCAAGCAAAGTCTCATCATAATCAGCTACTGCTTCAATAAGAATCGACCTATATTCTTTCACTTCTTCAAGCATATCTTCTGGAATAGGCACAATATCATACGTTGCTCCTAAACCTTCTTCATGCCATACTATAGCTTGATTTTTAACTAAATCCACAACACCTCTGAAATCATTTTCTTCACCGATAGGCAAAGTGATTGCAACTGCATTAGATTTCAACATGTCTCTTACTTGTTGACATACCATCAAAAAGTTAGAACCTTGTCTGTCCATTTTATTAACGAACCCAATACGTGGCACTCTATATTGATCTGCTAATCTCCAGTTAGTTTCTGATTGTGGCTCAACACCATCAACAGCACTAAATAAGAAAACCAAACCATCAAGCACACGCAAAGAACGGTTTACTTCAACTGTAAAGTCAACGTGTCCCGGTGTATCAATAATATTAAAGTGATAAGGCAGGGTTTCTGGTAAAGTTTTACCTTGCTCTGTTGGAAAATTCCATTCACAAGTTGTAGCAGCAGAAGTAATGGTAATACCTCTTTCTTGCTCTTGTGCCATCCAGTCCATTGTTGCAGCACCATCGTGTACTTCACCAATTTTGTGTGATTTTCCAGTATAGAATAATATACGCTCTGTTGTTGTTGTTTTACCAGCATCAATGTGAGCAGCAATTCCTATATTTCTTGTATATTTAAGATCTCTAGCCATTTCTTAAGAATTAAAATCTAAAGTGAGAGAATGCTTTGTTAGCTTCTGCCATTTTGTGAGTATCCATTCTTTTCTTAACAGCAGCTCCTTCTTCTTTAGCCGCAGCTAAACATTCTGAAGCCAACCTTTGAGCCATTGATTTTTCATTTCTTCTTCTAGAATAAAGTATCAACCACTTCATTGCCATAGAAATTTTTCTATCTGGACGAATTTGCATTGGAATTTGAAATGTAGCTCCACCAACTCTACGACTACGTACTTCAACGTGAGGCATAACATTGGTTAACGCATCTTTCCAAATTTCTAATGATGGTTTCTCTGCATCTTGTTTTTTAGACTCAATGATGTCAATTGCATCATAAAATACTTTAAACGCTGTCGATTTTTTTCCATCCCACATTAAGTTGTTCACAAAACGTGTTACCAGTTGGTCATTAAACCTTGGATCTGGTAAAAGTGGTCTTTTCTTTGCCGCTCTTTTTCTCATGTCTTTTTTTTAATAAAATGTCATACCCATACAGTTGTGACGAGTCACATCTCTACAAGAAATAACTTTTTAAATTACTTTTTTGCTTCTTTTGGGCGTTTTGCTCCGTACTTAGATCTTCTTTGCGTTCTTCCTGCTACTCCTGACGTATCAAGCGCACCACGAACGATGTGATATCTAACTCCTGGTAAATCTTTTACCCTTCCACCCCTAACTAATACTATCGAGTGCTCTTGTAAATTGTGTCCTTCACCAGGGATGTAAGCATTCACTTCATTACCATTTGTCAAACGTACACGCGCTACTTTACGCATTGCAGAGTTTGGTTTTTTTGGTGTTGTAGTGTAAACACGCGTACAAACCCCTCTTCTTTGAGGACAAGAATCTAAAGCAACCGATTTACTCTTCTTAGTTATCTGAGTTCTTCCTGTTCTTACTAATTGTTGAATTGTTGGCATAATTAATACTAAAAATTTCTTATTATATTAAATTCCCGCTTTTTACGGGGTTGCAAATGTAGAAAATATTTTTTACTCTACAAACGTTAATCTATTAATTTTCAATAAGATTATTTTATCATTTGATTTTTATCCCAAACAATAGATATTTGCATTACTTTTATTAAAAACACATACTCATTTGAAATCCACTTTTATTTTACTGTTCTTTCTAAATTTTTGCCTTAATTGTTCTGCGCAAAATTTTCGATTATTGATAACTGGAAGCAATTCATTAGAAACAAAAACTATAGATTCTCTAAAATACAACACTGAGCACAAAAACACGAAATTAATTAACGAAGAGATAAACAAAGTTTCTGAAAAATTATCCGAAATAGGCTATATAGACAACATCACACTCGAATTCACAAAAAAAAAAGACTCTAGTTATGTAGCGATTTTTACATTAGGAAAAAAAATAAAATCAATACATATATATATAGGTACAAATAATCTATTTAACAACCTGACAGACCTAAGAGAAAAAAAAGACACTTTAATACTGCCGTACACAGAAATCAACTCTTATCTAAAACAAACCGTTCAAAAATTAGAACAAAACGGATTTGCATTAGTAAAGCTAAAACTAGTAAATATCAAAAGAGTCGATACTGAAATTTATGCTGATTTAAAACTGGAATCAGACGAAAAAAGAACACTAAACTCCATCCGAATAAATTACGCAGAAAACAACCGATCAAATAAATTTCCTAGTGGACATTTAGCGCAAATCAACAGAAAATACAAAAACAGCATTTTTAATCAAAAAATGGTAGATCAAATTCACAACGATTTTGAAAAATTTGGATTTATTAGCCAAGTAAAATATCCCGAAATTTTACTCACAAAAGACTCAACGAAAGTTTACGTATATCTTGAGAAAAGAAAATCAAATACTTTTGACGGATTCATTGGATTTTCCAATAATGAAAATAAAAAAACAACCCTAAATGGCTACTTAGATGTGAAGCTAGAAAATATTTTGGGCTCTGGAGAACAATTATCCGTTTACTGGAAAAGCGACGGAAACGATCAAAAAACATTTAATACCAGTATTGAACTTCCTTATTTGCTTAAAACTCCAATAGGATTAAAAGCTCAAATTCAATTATTCAGACAAGACAGTACTTTTCAAAACACAAAAACAGCAATTGACTTAAGTTACTTTACAAATTACAACACACGATTCTATTTAGGATTTCAAACTACAGAATCTAGCGACATCCAAAATTCAATCGATAATTCGATAAGCGATTATAACAATTCCTTTTTGACGTCCAGTTTTAATTACACAAAATCAGATTTAACTAATTTTACTTTTCCAATAAAATCAATTCTTTCAATAACTGCCGGAACCGGAAAAAGAGAAACAAGCAATCAGCCAGAAAACACGATAAAAAGCAATCAGTTTTTTTTAAATATTCAAGCCGTACATAACTTTAACCTGAATAAAAATAATATAATCAATATAAATAGCCATAACTATTATTTACAAAGCAACCGCTATATCGCAAATGAACTTTTTCGTTTTGGAGGATTCAACAGCCTAAGAGGCTTTGCTGAAAATAGCCTGCAAGCCTATTTTATGACCTCAATACTTACAGAATATCGGCACATACTCTCTCCTAAACTCTACGTTCACTCTATCCTAGATTACTGTATCTACAAGAACAAACTAAGTATTGAACAAGTAGACAACACCGAAAAACTTCTAGGAATTGGATTCGGATTTGGACTGCAAACAAAAAACGGCCTATTAAAACTTGCTATTGCAAACGGCAGTATCCAAGACCAACAAATTGAAATTTATAACACTATCATACACATCTGTTATAATGTTAAATTTTAATTACAACAAAAAATAGAGTTTCATTAATTAGGAAAGTTAACAAATTATTAAGAAGTTTGCTAGACTAATTCAAAATATTAAAAAATGAAACTAAAGTTCAATGGATTCTTAGTACTATTAGTAGTACTTGTGGCGCAACTAACTTTTGCGCAAGAAAGAGCTGTTTCAGGAACTGTTTCCGATAATGCAGGACTACCTTTACCAGGTGTGAGTGTATTAGTAAAAGGAACTCAATCCGGAACACAAACTGATTTTGACGGAAAATATTCTATCAAAGCAACACCAAGCCAGGTCTTGATTTTTAGCTACATTGGGATGAAAACTCAACAAGTAGCTGCAAGTTCTGCAACAGTTAATGTGAAATTAGTGAGTGACGCATTAGAACTTGAAGGAGTTGTAGTAACGGCTTTAGGGATTAAAAGAGAGAAAAAATCTCTAGGTTACTCAACCCAAGAGGTTAAAGGTGAGGCTGTATCTAAGGTAAAAAGCTCAAACTTTGTAAACTCACTATCTGGTAAAGTAGCAGGTTTGGAGATTAAAACATCAGGAAATTTAGGGGGTTCTACCCAGGTAATTATTAGAGGTAATAATTCAATAGCTGGTAACAACCAGGCTTTATTTGTTGTTGATGGTGTTCCAATAGATAACAGCAACTCAAACACATCAAGTCAAAAAACTGGTGGAGGTGGTTTTGACTACGGTAATGCTGCATCTGATATCAATCCAGACGACATTGAATCTATTAACGTTCTAAAGGGAGCTGCTGCAACTGCACTTTATGGCTCTCGTGCTTCTAATGGTGTCGTAATGATTACTACTAAAAAAGGGAAGAGTCAAAAAGGCATTGGCGTAACAATTAATTCAAGTGTAACTTTAGGAACTGCGGATAAAGAAACTTTGCCTAGATATCAAAATAAATATGGAGCAGGTTATGGTCCTTTCTATGGCCCCAATGAAGACTCATATTTTAATGAAGCTGATATAAACGGAGATGGTATTGCTGATTTAACAACTCCTTTTACCGAAGATGCATCATATGGTGCTGCATTTGATCCAAGTTTACTGATTTACCAATGGAATTCCATTTATCCTCAATTACCTGGTTATGGAAAAGCTACTCCTTGGGTAGCTGGTAAAAACAATCCTAATTCAGTTTGGGGTACTGCAAGTACTACTGTAAACTCTGTTTCATTAGATGGAGGTACTGATACAAGTGCCTTTAGATTAGGTTTTACTAACTTAACACAAGAAGGTAATTTACCGAACGGTAGCCTTAAAAGAAATACAATAGCTTTTTCAGGATCTCAAAATTTAACCGATAAATTAAAGGCATCTACAAGTTTCAATTTTGTAAAAACTGATGGAAAAGGTAGAAATGGTACAGGTTATTCCTCTAATAACGTAATGCAACAATTTAGACAATGGAATCAAATGAATGTTGATTTCAATGAGCAGAAAGAAGCTTATTTACTTACTAAAGAAAATATCACTTGGAATCCTAACTCCTCTACTAATTTAAAACCAATTTACTCAGATAATCCATACTGGACATTCTATGAAAATTATGAAACTGATACAAGATCAAGATACTTTGGTAATGTTGCCTTAGAGGATAAGTTAACTGATTGGTTAACTATAATGGGTAGATTTTCATTTGATTCTTATAGCGAATTACAAGAGGAAAGAATAAATGTTGGAAGCTCAGATGTATCTAAGTATTCAAGATATAATAACAATGTTGCCGAATACAATTATGATTTAATGTTGAATTTCAATAAAAATTTAACTGAAAAATTAAATTTAGAAGGAAATATTGGTTGGAGCTTAAGAAACAATATCCAAAACAGCATTTTTGCATCCACTAATGGAGGTTTAAACAAAGCACGTTTATATTCACTTTCAAATAGTGTAAGCCCTATTCTTGCTCCTGTTGAATATGATGCAAGCAGTATGGTTGATGGCGAATACATAAGAGCCAGTTTAGGTTATGATGGCTATGCTTACTTAGAGGGTACATTTAGAACTGACCGTTCATCTAATTTACCAAAAGCTGATAACAGATATAATTATTTTTCAGTTTCTGGAAGTTTAGTGTTCTCTAAATTCATTGATGCAAACTGGTTATCATTTGGTAAATTAAGAGCTAATTATGCAGAGGTTGGTAGTGATACAAATCCTTATAGGGTTTTTAATACATTTGATATTGGAACTCCATTTAACGGAACAGGTATTGCTTCAAATCCTGGGGCTCAAAACAACTTGAACCTTTTACCTGAGAGACAAAAAAGTTATGAATTTGGTCTAGAAATGGCATTTTTAGACAGACGTCTTGGCTTTGATGTATCTTACTATAACGACCAAAACATCAATCAAATTACAAGTATTCCATTATCAACAGCAACAGGATATAATTCAGCTGTATTAAATGCTGGAACTATTGAAAATAAAGGATTGGAAGTACAGTTTAATGCTACACCATTTAAAACGAGTTCTTTCAAATGGGATTTAAACCTAAACTGGTCTCAAAACAAAAGCTTAGTTGTTTCTTTACTTAACGGTATTGAAAACTTACAATTAGCAGCATTACAAGGTGGTGTATCTATTAATGCAACACCTGGGCAACCATACGGAACCATCAGAGGAAGTGATTTTATTTATGCCGCAAATGGTCAACCAATTGTTAATCAAACAGGAAGCGCATCTAGAATTGGTACATATCAAAGAACAACTGCAAGTAATGTTGTAATTGGAGATATCAACCCAGATTGGAAAGCAGGTCTTAACAACAGTTTCACTTATAAAAATGTGAATTTAAGCTTCTTAATTGACATGCAAAAAGGTGGAGATGTTTTCTCTCTTGATACTTGGTATGGTTATGCAACTGGTATGTATGACTTTTCAGCTGCTAACAATGATTTAGGAAACCCTGTAAGAAATCCAATTGTTGGAACTCCTGGAAACTACGGAGCTAACAGTGGTGGTTTCATTTTGGATGGTGTTGCTCCTGACGGAACACAAAATGCAGTTAGAGCTAATGGTAGTGTATATACTACTGCTTGGGGTTATGCTAGAGCTCCAAATAAACTACATGTTTATGACGCTGGTTATGTTAAGTTGCGTGAAGCAAGTTTAACTTACAGTTTTGACGCTAAAATGTTAAAACAATTACCTTTCACTAGTGCATCATTTTCAGTAATTGGAAGAAATCTATGGATTATCGATAAAAGTACTCCTTATGCGGATCCAGAAGCTGGTCTAAGTTCTGGAAATGTTCAAGGATACCAATCTGGCGCTTATCCATCTATAAGAGAAATCGGAGCAAGTCTTAAACTACAGTTTTAAAAAATTAAATTATGAAAAAAATAATATTAACAACTTTAACTATTATTACTTTAATATCTTGTCAATCTGATGACAGATATGAAGATAAAAATAGAGATCCAAAAAACCCTACACAGGTTAGCTCAGAGTTTTTATTCAACTCAGCAACCAAGAGTTTATTTGATCAAATGACGAGTACCAATGTAAACACCAATATCTATAGGATGTTAGGTCAGCACTGGACAGAAACAACTTACGTAGACGAAGCCAATTACGATTTCAATACACGTAATATTACACAAAGTCATTGGTCTGAAATCTACAGAGATGTTTTGTCAGATCTTGCTACTGCAAAAATAAATAACGATGCAGATCTTACATTATCAGCGGATACCAGAAAGACAAAAAATGCTCAAATTGAGATATTGACTGTTTATGCTTGGACACAAATGGTTGAAACATTTGGAGATATTCCTTATTCTCAAGCGTTAAATGCAGGTAAGTATGTATTACCTGTATATGATGATGCATCAACCATTTATAGTGATTTACTTACACGTTTAACTGTTGCAATTCCAAATTTAACTGATAGCGGTTTTGGCGTAGCAGATAATATTTATGGTGGAAATACCGCTAATTGGAAAAAATTCGGTAATTCATTACTGTTAAGAATGGGAGTACGAGTTGCAGATGTCCCTGCATTAGCTGCTAAATCAAAATCAGCAATTCAAGCAGCTGTTAGTGGTGGTGTATTTACATCAAACGCAGATAATGCAAGTTTAGCTTATTCTAATGCAACACCTAACACCAATCCTGTTTGGGTTGATTTAGTACAATCTGGAAGATCAGATTTTGTTATTGCTAATACATTAGTAGATAAAATGAATGCTCTTAATGACCCTAGAAGACCTTTCTATTTTGATGAAAATTTAGGAACTGGTGTATATGAAGGTGGAACTTATGGTCGTGTTAGTAGTTTTCCATCATTTTCTCATGTAAGTGCTAGAATAATAGACCCAACTAATCCAGCTTCTTTAATGGATTATTCAGAGGTATGCTTTTACTTAGCTGATGCAGCAGAACGTTCTATTTCGGGAACACCTGCTACTGCTGCTGGATTTTATAATGCAGGTATTACTGCATCATTTGACTACTGGGGAGCTCCAAATGTAGCTGCTTATTTACTTACTCCTAATGTAAATTATGCAACAGCTCCAGGAACATGGAAAGTAAAAATCGGAAATCAGCTTTGGTTAGCTATGTATAACAGAGGTTATGAAGCATGGACTGCTTGGAGAACTTATGATTTCCCAGGCTTTAACCTGCCAGATGTATCTGAAGATCCAGTTCCAACGAGATATACCTATCCTATTAGTGAACAAAACTTAAATAAAGTCAACTATGCAGCAGCATCTGCAGCAATTGGTGGCGATACACAAACAACAAAAGTATTTTGGGATAAATTCTAATTATCATCAAAATAATATTTTAAAACCATCAGCTAAAGCTGGTGGTTTTTTTTTATATCTTTGCACCATGGAAAAAGAACATCAAATATTCGGGATTAGAGCAATAATTGAAGCAATACAAGCAGGCGCAACGGTAGACAAAGTCTATATTCAAAAGGAAGCGAGCAGCGAACTGATGAAAGATTTGATGAAAGTGATGAAACGTGGTAATATTAATTTTTCTTATGTTCCAGTTGAAAAACTAAACAGATTGACGCCTAATAACCATCAAGGTGCCGTAGCTACCATCTCTCCTATTTCCTTTTTTGACTTAGAGTCTTTGATAGAATCTGTAATTGAAAATGGGAAAAAACCCCTGTTTTTGATTTTGGATCAAATATCTGATGCTCGTAATTTTGGTGCTATAATCAGAACTGCTGAATGTACTGGTGTAAATGGTATAATCGTTCAAAAAGCGGGCTCAGCTCCTGTTAATGGGGATACTGTAAAAACATCAGCCGGAGCAGTATTTAACATTCCGATTTGTAAAGTAGAACACATTAAAGATGCTATATTTCTTTTGCAAGCTAGTGGCATAAAAACTGTTGCAGCAACTGAGAAAACAGATCAAAATATTTATGACATTTCTTTAAACGAACCCGTTGCAATAATTATGGGATCTGAAGATAGAGGCGTAAACCCGTCAGTACTTAAAATTGTTGACGAGAAAGCTAAACTTCCGATGTTTGGAACTATTGGTTCATTGAATGTATCAGTGGCTTGTGGAGCCTTTTTATATGAAGCGGTAAGACAGCGATCTTAGATTGTTGGACTTCTTAGATTTTTAGAATACTATACACATAACTCTTTACTAAAAATGAATCAAGACTTAGGTTTTGATTCATTTTTTTCATTTGTGACAATCTCATAACCTACTGGAAAATTAGACGTGTAATAGGATGGAAATTCCTGCTGTTCTACATTTTCTTCAATTTTTGGGATATTTACAAAATTTCCATTGGCATCAAATCGCTGCATAAATTTATCTTCTAAAGGATCAAAATCTGGGTGTTCCCAATCATATTTGATAATTTTTTTATATTCCGGAGTTTTATAAACTAACGAAAGAAAGAATCCCGTAAGTAATCCCCCCAAATGACCTTCCCATGAAATAGATTTATTTCCTGTTATCTCAGGGCTAGGAAAAACATACCAAACCAAGCCTCCATACACAACTATCACCGCAAGAGAAAGGGCTACTAATCGATTGTATCTAGTTTGTATCCCTTTAAAAAAAACAAAACTAAAGAGAACATAAATTAATCCGCTTGCCCCTATGTGATAATTATCTCTGCCAATAACCCAAGTAATAAATCCCGATATCAAAATTCCGTATCCAATAACTTTTATCGATTGATCTGCATAAAAAAATTGTAGCGCTGCCAATAAAATTAGTAAGGGAACCGAATTATTATAAAGATGTTCCATATCAGCATGAATAAATGGGCTTAGAAAAATACCTTGTAAACCTGAAAAAGTTCTTGGATAAATACCATTTTGCACAAAGTCAAAATCAAATCGGATTTCGAGCCAAAAAACAAACCACAGGATTACCACAAAAAAAAGAGGCAGTCCAATAACTGAATTGGTAAATTTAAAATGCTTTTCCATGAATAGCGTGAAGTTTTATGTTCTAGTCTTAATTCAAAAACTTCTCCAAAAGCAATTTAATGCTATTTTGTCATATTTGAACTTAAAATGTATTTTTAATACAATTACCTAGCCCAGATGGAAACGGCATCCTTTAGCATCTCGTTTTTTCAACGAGATACCAAAGATATAGTGTACAGCTGGAAATAGCTCCAAATAAAAATAGTAATTTTACCAGAGTTATATATATGATTTAGGATTAACGAATTCAGACCCGAGCGCCAACGAACTGGCGAAGCATTTCAGATTTAAAAAATAAATGGAAGCACCACTTGCAGAACGCATACGACCACAAAAATTAGAAGACTATATCAGTCAATCCCATCTTGTAGGACCAAATGGTTCATTGACGCAACAAATTGCAAAAGGAATTATTCCTTCATTAATTTTTTGGGGACCACCTGGAACTGGAAAAACCACATTAGCTCAAATTATTGCGCAAGAATCGAAACGACCATTTTATATCTTGAGTGCAATCAATTCAGGTGTCAAAGATATTCGTGATGTGATTGAAAAAGCGAAACAAAGTGGCGGTTTGTTTACTGCTAAAAACCCTATTTTATTCATCGATGAAATTCACCGTTTTAGCAAATCACAACAAGACTCTCTTTTAGGAGCGGTAGAAAAAGGCTGGATTACTCTTATTGGTGCCACTACCGAAAATCCGAGTTTTGAAGTTATTCCTGCATTACTATCCCGTTGTCAAGTCTATATTTTGAATGCTTTTACAAAAAAAGATTTAGAGTCCCTGCTGGAACGCGCTATGAAAACGGACAATTATTTGTCTACAAAAAATATTATTTTAAGCGAAACAGAAGCGCTACTGCGACTTTCTAGCGGAGATGGACGCAAACTATTAAATATTTTTGAACTTGTAGTAAATGCATCTAATGAAGACGAAATTATAATCACGAATGATCGTGTTTTCGCCTTGGTACAACAAAATACCGTTTTGTATGACAAAACCGGCGAACAACATTATGACATTGTTTCTGCTTTTATAAAATCAATTCGGGGAAGTGATCCTAATGGCGCTGTTTATTGGCTTGCCCGAATGATTGAAGGCGGTGAAGATGTAAAATTTATTGCCCGAAGAATGCTAATTTTAAGTAGTGAAGATATAGGAAATGCTAATCCAACTGCTTTTATTATGGCTAATAATACTTTTCAGGCTGTTGCAACAATTGGATATCCTGAAAGCAGAATTATTTTGAGCCAATGCGCCGTTTACCTAGCGACTTCCCCTAAAAGTAACGCTTCTTATTTAGCCATTGGAACGGCTCAACAACTTGTAAAACAAACCGGAGATTTACCGGTTCCTATTCACTTACGCAATGCACCAACAAAATTAATGAAAGAATTAGGCTATGGTGAAGACTACAAATATTCGCACGATTATACCAATAATTTTGCTGAACAGGAATTTTTACCGGAAGCATTAAGCAAGACTCCAATATATATTCCAGGAAATAACTCCCGAGAAAATAGTATTAGGGAATTTCTTAAAAACCGTTGGAAAGATAAATACGGGTATTAAATTCCATAAAAAAGGTCTTAACTTCTTAAGACCTTTTTTATGGAATTATTTTCTATCACAGATTTCTGAAGTCTAAAATTTAACTGCTACTTTTTCAGAAATTAATTTATCGTTTTGGTAATATTCAAAATACCACTGATTGTCTTTTAGAATTAATGACCCTTGAACCGTGTCTTTAATTGCGATAAAGGAATTCGGCTGAGAGGTTTTAAATAACTTCATAATAACCTTTGGTGTGCTATCTATCAATTGAAAACCAGTAGCTGTAGGCTGTGCATACAATAAATTAGAATCTGTAAGTAAAGCAATACCCACAACAGGCTCACTCACGGCAGTCTTTACTACAGTAACCGATGCCGTCGCAGGCTTAACAACTTCTGGTTGTATCGCCGATTGAACTTTCGCAGTCGAAATCCCACTGTATTTATATTGCAAGTCATAAACAGATTGAAAAGCTTCGTTCAACGCTTCAGTATAAGCAACCTGATATTCTTTTTCTTTACTTCTACCAACAGCGGATTGAAATATAATTTTGTCATTACAGTCCTTCATGGTTATGTAGAGTTTTGTAGTCAAAAAACCGCTTTCTTTGACCACGTCTACATACAACAAATCACAACGATTACTATACTCACCAGGAATAGTCTCTTTACTGTAGAAAGCAACAAAACCTACTTTGTTTAAATTAAATTTAGTTAAAGTACTCAAACGATATTGATTCTCTCCATTAAGAAAATCATATTTTAAAGGAACAATTACAGCTTTGTAATCATTCACAGATTGAGAGTAGGAATAACTAACGGCCAATAGTAACAATAATAAAAATTGTTTTTTCATCTTTATAAATATTTTTTAAGTTCTAATAAATGATTAATTTGTTTAATATGTTGTTCAACCTGCATTTTACTTTCATTAAAAAAAATAGCATCTAATCCGGAGTCAAGAGCACCCTGAACATCCGCATCTAAGCTATCTCCTATCATGATGCTATTCTCTTTTTTGGCTTTGGCCAAATCTAAAGCATAATCAAAAATAATGGGATTTGGCTTTTTCACTCCAGCCATTTCTGAATTTGTGATGGTTTGAAAATAACTCCCGATGTTAGAATTATTTATTTTTTTGTATTGAACCTCGGCAAATCCATTGGTAATTATATGAAGATTATATTTTTGATTCAAATAGTCTAACACTTCAATTGTTCCATCAAAAAGATGATTGTTTTCGGGTAAGAAACGAATATAATCATTTGCTATAGTATTAATTTCTTCATCAGAAATCGAATAATCAAGAGCATCAAAAGAATACTTTAATCGATTGTAACGCAATTCTGCATGGGTGATTTTATCATATTGATATAGCTTCCAACATTCTTGGTTTATCGGCACATATTTTTCAATAAATACTTTAGTCTCAATTGCGGGATGACTTTTATTAAAAATAGTCTCAAATGTCAACTCTGAATTCTTATCAAAATCCCAAAGTGTATGATCTAAATCAAAGAAAACATCAGTTATTATAGTATGTTTCATTTTATGTTTTAAAATATTCCTTCATCAACAAAACTAAAATAGTTCTTTTCAGTAACAATCAAATGATCTAATACTTTTATTTCTAAACTATCGCCTGCCAATTTTAATTTTCTTGTAATCTGTTTGTCTGCATCACTTGGAATTAAAGTTCCCGAAGGATGATTGTGACACAAGATTAAACCTGTCGCGCCCATCTCAAGTGCCGTTTTAAAAACGATGCGAACATCGACCAAAGTTCCCGTGATTCCACCTTTACTCAACTGAGATTTCGAAATCACTTTATTCGAATTATTCAAATAAATGATCCAAAATTCCTCGTGTGGCAACTCCCCAATAATAGGCTGCATGATTTCGAAAATTATTTTACTGGAAGTAACTTTCATTAATTCCACCGCATCTTCAGCCCTTCTTCGTCTTCCTAATTCTAAAGCAGCAATAATGGAAATGGCTTTCGCCTCCCCTATTCCTTTGAAATTAATTAATTGTGAAATGGACAATTTCCCTAACGCATTCAAATTATTCTCTACGCTTGCTAAAATCCTTTTACTCAAATCAACCGCCGATTCGTTTCTGCTTCCTGAACCAATCAAAATGGCAATCAATTCAGCGTCACTCAAAACGCTTTTGCCTTTCAGCATTAGTTTTTCACGTGGCTTATCGTCTTCGGACCAATTCGTTATAGGAAAAAAGGAATTTTCAGCCATTCATTTTGATGTTTAAATTTGTTTCCGCATGCAAATACTATTTTCAAAACCCACATAAGGTTCATAATTATCAACTATACTATATCCTGTTTTTTGATATAAAGCAATGGCTTCCTTTTGTTTGTGTAATGTTTCCAAAACAGAAAATGAATATCCTAAATCATGTGCCCAAAGCTCTAATTCACGTAAAATCTTTTGAGCTAAGCCCATTCCTCGAGCTTCAGGAGAAACAAACATACGCTTAATTTCAATTACATTTTTATCGTATTTTTTAAAACAACCACAAGCCACTGCTTTGTCTTCCAAATAAATAACAACAACATTCGGATTTAATTCCAAAATATTATTACCCCAATAATTTGTTTTTAATTCCGGATAACGCTCCCATAAACTTTTATCTAATGCTGTGATTAGAGTAATGAAGTCCGGATTTTCACTCGTAGTTTTATAAATTTTTATAGAATCATTCATATCACTTCTTACTTTACCAATTCCTTTACTTCATCAAAATTTAATCCACCATAATTTCCGGAACTCATCAACAACAAAGCAGAATTTTCAAGATTCAAGTTGAACAAATAGTTTCTAAAATCTTTTGGATTGGTATAAATAATTAAATCTTCACGATTAAAAGATTTAGCAATTTGTTCGTACGTAACCTCTTCCAACTGTTTGATTTTTACAGCATCGGGCGAATAGAAAACTACCGCTTTATCGGCATATTCTAATGCTCCCTCATATTCTTTCAGGAATTCAGCATTCAAACTGCTATAGGTATGCAATTCTAAACAAGCCACCAAAGTTCTGTTTGGATATTGCTCTTTCACCGCTTTTGTAGTTGCGGCAACTTTACTTGGTGAATGCGCAAAATCTTTATAGGCTACTTTTGTTTTGCTTTCAGCAATTTTTTCCAATCGTTTTGATGCGCCTTTAAAACTGGCAATAGCTTCATAAAAATCAGCTTCATCAACACCCATATTCTGGCAAATCCATTTGGCTCCAGCCAAATTATTAAGATTATGCGCTCCAAAAACCTCAATTGGCATGTCACCTTCAGGAGTTTCTAGAAGTGTCACACCATTATTAACAGAATATTTTGGCGTATGATACGCTAGTTTTCGGATTGGGTTCGTAGCGGCTTCAGATACTCTTTTTACTTCAGCATCATCTTCATTGTAAACTAAAATCCCTCCATTGGTAATTTTATCAATAAAAATTTCAAACTGCTCTACGTAATTCTCATACGTTGGAAAAACATTAATATGATCCCACGCAATCCCTGAAATTAGGGCAATGTTTGGTTGATACAAATGAAATTTGGGTCTTCGGTCAATTGGCGAAGACAAATATTCATCCCCTTCCAAAACGATAAAATCATTCTCTTCCGTAAGATGCACCATCGTATCGAAACCCTCCAGTTGCGCACCCACCATATAATCTACCGCTATATCGTGGTAATGCATCACATGTAAAATCATAGAAGTTATCGTCGTTTTGCCATGAGAACCGCCAATGACAACACGTGTTTTGTTTTTGGATTGTTCGTAAAGAAATTCAGGATAAGAGTATATTTTCAACCCTAATTCTTGTGCTTTTAATAATTCAGGATTATCAGCTTTTGCATGCATCCCAAGAATTACCGCTTCAATAGCTGACGTTATTTTTTCAGGAAACCAACCTAATGCTGGAGGTAAAATCCCTTTTTTGTCTAATCTTGATTTTGATGGTTCAAAAATAGCATCGTCACTTCCTGTAACTTGATATCCTTTGTTGTGTAGTGCTAAAGCCAGATTGTGCATGGCGCTTCCTCCGATAGCTATAAAATGTGTACGCATTCTAATTATTTTGGTTAAGGTTGTTGTATTCAAGATCAATTAAATCTCCCCTGAACTTTATTATTATATGATTCTAAGACTGTTTTTGCTTTTTCAGGCTCTCTCATTTTGTTCTTGTACAAGCTAGCTAACTTTTGATAACTTGTTTTTGAACCTCCTGCAATTATCGCTTTTTTATACTGTTGTTCTGCTACTTTATATCTTTTAAAATATTCCTCAATATGACCTCTTGACAAATAGCCGTCAACCGGAGACAATCGCAATAATTCATTTGAATATCTTATTGCTTTAGACTCACTTCCGCCTACAATTCCTGGCAACTGAATGTATAATTCTATCAAAGCCCAACGGGATTCAATGTGTTTTGGATTAAGGCTTATGGCTTTTTCAAAAGAACCTTTGACTTCATCAATCATTCCAAGCGCCTTAAATTTATTAGATTCTTTGGCTTTCATCCCTAAAACTCCACCATATTTATAATGATAATTGGCTTCTGATGGTTTTAAAACTTTCAGCTTATTGTAATAAACAATAGCTTTATCCCATGATTTATAATAACCCGCAATATCTCCTAAATATTCTATTGTTTTCAAATCCGAAGGATTTGCTTTCAATACAGATTCAAAGATCAACTCGGCCTGATCTATTTTATCAGCCTTATATAATTTTTCTGCTCTGTCAAAATCAGATTGAGCCCACATCATAACCGGTAGGAATAAAAATAAATAAAGAATCTGTTTCATTGTCCAAAAATAAGGAAATTTTGAAGTATTAAACAGATTTTTTTATTCATAAAAAAAGTGAACAAACAAAATAATACTGAGAGAAATAATAATAAACAAGAAACAGTATCATAACATAGAGTGCTTAATTTCGTCAAAACAAATTATGAAAAGAAAGATAAAAATTCCTTTAGTCGTATTTAGCGATGTACACTTAGGAACATTCGGTTGTCAAGCTAAAGAATTACTGCTATATTTAAATCAATTCAACCAAAAATGCTGGTTTTAAATGGGGATATTATCGATATGTGGAGTTTTAGCAAAAGCTATTTTCCAGAATCACACATGAATGTATTGAGACAAATCATAAAATGTCAAATCAAAAAATCCGTGTTATTTACATTACCGAAAATCATGGGAGCAACGAAGACAAAATCATCAATGATATTGTTATCAAAATCTTATCCTAGCTATTTTTAAATGCCTTACTTTCTAAATAAAATCACATGAAAATATTTTATGCTATTCAGGCAACGGGCAATGGTCACATCAGCAGAGCGATACAATTATATCCTTATCTGCAAAAATTTGGTGAAGTTGATTTTTTTATGAGTGGCAACAATGCTAGTCTGGATATCAATTTACCAATAAAATTCAAAAGCGAGGGTTGCAGCCTGCATTATAGTAAATGTGGTGGTTTGAATTACTGGGATATTGCCAGAAACATCAAACCAAAACAAATATATAAAGACGCAAATGCTTTACCACTTAAAAACTATGGCGTGGTCATCAATGATTTTGATTCGATTACTTCTTTGGCTTGCAAATTACAAAAGGTACATTCAATTCAATTCGGTCATCAAGCAAGTTTTATATCCCCTTTGACTCCCAGACCTGAAAAAAAGAGCATTATGGGCGAAATGATTCTGAAACATTATGCTCCTTCTCCACAATATATTGGATTGCATTTTGACAAATACGATTCCTTTATACTTCCTCCAATTATTAAAGATGAAATCAAAAATGCCATACCAAAAAACAAAGGCCATATTACCGTTTATCTACCTTCTTTTCAAAAGGATTGTTTAGAAAAAGCATTCAACAAACTTCCTAACTTTCATTTTCATTGGTTTTTGAATGATGTGCAAACCAAACATACAATAAAAAACGTTACTTATTTCCCCGTTAATCAAGAGTACTTCAATAAAAGCCTCATCAATTGCGAAGGAATTATTACCGGCGGAGGATTTGAAACGCCTGCTGAGGCATTGTATTTAGAAAAAAAAATACTTTCGATTCCCATTCGGAAACATTATGAACAAGAATGCAATGCAGCTGCGCTCAAAAAAATGGGCGTTCCTGTTCTTTATGATGTTGGAGATGATTTTTATTTAATAATAGGGAGTTGGCTTGATTCTGCTATAAAATACCCGAAGATACAAGCCAATAACATCCCTGAAACCTTGCAGTTTTTATTTGACACCTATAATAGCAAATAACACCAAAGCAAAAGGTACTCTTTTCAGAACACCTTTTTATATAAAGTTTTTAAATGTTAGTCATTCAACATTTTCCACAATTTGTCTTTCAATTCTGTTAAGCCTTGCTGAGCAACAGATGAAATAAACATGTAAGGAATGTCTTTGAAAGCAATGTCTAATTCTACTTTTAGCTCAGCTTTTAACTCATCATCAAGCATATCGCATTTTGAAATAACCAACAAACGCTCTTTGTCAAGCATTTCCGGATTGTATTTTGTCAATTCGTTTACCAAAATATCATATTCCGCTTTGATATCTGGAGTATCAACAGGAACTAGAAAAAGTAACGTTGAATTACGTTCAATATGACGTAGAAAATAATGTCCTAATCCTTTTCCTTCAGCCGCGCCTTCAATAATCCCAGGAATATCTGCAATTACAAAAGATTGAAAATCTCTGTATGCTACAATTCCAAGATTTGGTTTTAAGGTTGTAAAAGGATAATCTGCAATTTTGGGTTTAGCAGAAGTCAATACTGACAATAGCGTTGATTTTCCTGCATTAGGAAAACCTACTAAACCAACATCAGCCAACACTTTTAATTCTAAAATCACATCCATCTCTGAACCAGGTAAACCCGGTTGAGAATACCTAGGTGTTTGATTGGTTGAACTTCTAAAATGCCAGTTTCCTAAACCACCTTTTCCACCACGAGAAAGTATTTGCTTTTCACCATCTTCGGTAATTTCAAATAATATCTCTCCAGTTTCTTTATCTTTTACTACTGTTCCTAAAGGGACTTCGATGAATTTATCATCTCCGTCAGCACCTGTGCTTCTGTCACCACTACCATCTCCACCATTCCCGGCTTTGATGTGTCGGGCAAATTTAAGGTGAAACAATGTCCAAAGACCTTTGTTACCAACTAAAAAAACATGCCCACCACGACCACCATCACCACCATCAGGACCACCTTTTTCAATAAATTTTTCTCTATGCAAATGCGTAGATCCTTTTCCTCCTTTTCCGGAAGAAACATATATTTTAACGTAATCTACAAAATTCCCTTCAGTCATTTTTTTTAATTTCAGATTTCAGATTTCGGATTTCAGATTGAAAAAATTCAAAAAGCTATCAGTCTCCTGCTCTCTATTTTTATTATTAATTATTTAAGTGCTTTCACCATCACTTTATCAATCTTCACGCCATCCATATCAATGACTTCCAACTCAAATTTTTGCCAAATTAATTTTTCCCCTTGTTTAGGGATGTGAGACAGTTCCGTCATTATTAATCCACTCACCGTAGTTACTTCATAATCATTGATTAATTCATCTAATTCAAAGTAAGTCAAGAAATCATGCAACGAATAATGCCCGTCAACTAACCATGTTCCATCTTCTCTTTCTATTAGTTGAAAATCATCTTTATAAAAATCAGATGCATCACCAACTAAAGCTTCCAGAATATCATTCAGAGTAATTACACCTTGAAAAACACCATACTCATCAGAAACAAATGCGTAATGAATACCTGTTTTTTTGAATCTCTCTAAGGCTACATAAGCAGTAGTTTGCTCCATCATAAAAGGAGCTTCGGTCATTATATCTGCCAAATTGAAGTTTTTATTTTCAAAATGAGCGAAAATATTTTTAAGATTAACGACTCCAACAATATCATCATAATTTTCACCGTAAACCGGATAAATAGAATGTAATTCTTTGAGCATGAATTCCTTGACCTGCTCTTTATCCGCATGTAAAGGTAAAAAAACCACCGACTTCCTGTGCGTCATCAATGAGTTTATTTTTCTGTCTCCAATATGAAAAACACGCTCTACAATATCTTGTTCTATTTCCTGTACTTCTCCTCCTTCTGTTCCTTCTTTGATAATGGCCTTTATTTCTTCTTCGGTTACTTTACCGTCAGCGGTAGGTTTTATTTGCAAAATATTCAATAAGAAATCTGTTGAATGCGTTAGCATCCAAATAAATGGCGCGGTAACTATCGAGACTATTTTCATAGGCCATGCTACAGCTTTGGCGATAGATTCCGGGTGATTCAACCCTATACGTTTAGGTAATAATTCCCCCAATACTAAGGAGAAAAAGGTCAAAATAACGACAACTAAACCTACAGCAACGGGGTGTGCATAAGGCGTCAATAATTCAAATCCTTTTATAAAGGCTTCAACATCTTTGGTTATTTTATCTCCACTATAAATACCCGTAAGTATTCCTATCAAGGTGATTCCTATTTGTACCGTTGACAAAAATTTGTTTGGCGAATTGGCCAAATCCAATGCGATTTTAGCACTTTTGTTTCCTTTTTTTGCCGCAGTCTCTAATCTGTTCTTTCGTGCTGAAATCAATGCGATTTCTGACATAGAGAAAACCCCATTTAATAGTATTAGAAAAAATATAATTAGTATTTCCAATTTTTTAGTTGATTCGTTTTTTATTTAAAATCTGAGTTCTGAGTTTTACTTTCTGAAATCTCCAATCTGGATTTTAGCCCAGATGGTAATGAAAAGCCCGGAGTTAAAAAAGTTAATTTTTCTTGTCAAAAAAGAGCGCCCATAGGAAGCTCCTTTTATGACTTAGAAAAATAGATTTTTTTAACGAGGACTTGTAATGTAGAGCTGGAATTGCTCCTATAAATTATCAATCACGTTACTTACTCTTTCGGTAATTTCAGCAATGGAACCTATTCCATTTACTGCGTGAAATTTCCCTTGCTCCTGATAATAATTCATTAAAGGAGCTGTTTTCTCATTGTATTCTTGGTAGCGATTTCTGATTTTTTCTTCATCTTGATCGTCAATTCTACCACTTGTTTTTCCTCTTTCCAATAAACGTTTTACTAAAATCTCATCATCAGCTTCAAGTGCAATTGTCGCTGCAACTTGAGAACCTATTGATGTTAGAAATGCGTCTAAAGCTTCGGCTTGCGAAATTGTTCTTGGATATCCGTCAAACAAAATTCCGTTTGTATCCGGATGTTTATTTACCTCATCAATAAGCATTTTTGTAGTTAATTCATCTGGCACTAAATCCCCAGCATCCATAAATACTCTTGCTTGTTTACCTAATTCTGTATCGTTTTTTAAATTAAAACGAAATACATCACCAGTAGATATATGTGTTAATTTATATTTTTCTTTCAAAAACTCAGCTTGAGTTCCTTTACCAGCTCCTGGTTTTCCAAATAAAACAATGTTAGTCATGTTGTTGTGTAATTATACTTTTAGTTTATATACTTCTGGCAAATTTCTTCCTAATCCATTGTAGTCTAAGCCGTAACCTACAATAAATTTATTTGGAATTCTAATCCCAACGTAATCTATTTTGATGTCTTTTGTGTAGGCTTCGGGTTTAAAGAAAAGTGTCGCTATTTTGAAATGTTTTACATTTTGTTTTTTGAATAATGCTTTCAATTCTACTAAAGTATTCCCGGTATCTACAATATCTTCTATTATAATAACGGAGCGCCCGGTCAAATCCTGATTCAGCCCTATTAATTGTTTCACTTCGTTTGTTGAAGAAGTTCCTTCGTAAGATGCCATTTTTATGAAACAGACTTCACATGGTTTTTTATATTGTTTCATAAAATCAGAAACCACCATAAAAGCGCCATTCAATACCCCAACAAATACTGGTGTTTCATCAGCAAAATCGTCTTCTACTTGTGCCACCATTTTTGCGATGGCAAATTCAATTTCTTTAGCAGAAATAAACGGAACAAATTGTTTATCGTGAAGTTGTATCATTTTTTGATGTTTAAAATAATGCGCAAAGATACAGAATTCGGATTTGACAATTGATACTTGATCCTAAATTTGTATTTTTAAATCAAATTATAAGAGAGATGGCTTCTGAATTACAAAAAAACCTTGATTCCCTTAAAGCTTACAGAGAAACCCGACTAAAAATAGCACACCATATTTTAGATAATCCGAATTTTCTTGACGAATTAATTACAATTTGTTTTACTGTTTCTGATAAAAATTCGCATAAAGCTTGCTGGGTATTAGAGTTTGTTTCTTACGAAAAACTGAAATGGCTACAACCGTACATGGATTTTTATTGCGAAAACATTGGGAAACTAAAAGACGAAAGCGCGATCCGACCGATGGCGAAAGTTTGTCAGCTTCTGGTGACTTCTCATTTTAAAAACAAAGAAATACAACTTTCAGAAAATCATCTGCAAAAAATTACGGAAACCTGCTTTGACTGGTTAATAAACGATACTAAAGTAGCTTCAAAATGTTATTCTATCCGAGCCTTATACGTATTAGGTAAGCATTTTGATTGGATCCATCCTGAATTACAAATTATTCTTGAACAAAATTATGCAAATCATTCGGCAGCCTATAAAGCAGTAGCGCGAGAAATTTTGAAGAAAATAAAATGGCATTAATTATCCCTTCTCTCCAATTTAAACAACTTGGGTAACTGTTCAAAAAAAAGAGGCTGCCTATATAAATAGACAACCCCTTCTGTTTTTAAATTAGGCTGACAAAATAAAGACTGTTTCAAAAGTGTTTTTTGATAGTCTTATTAAAACTTAAAGCGAATAAAAAATTCATTAGTGTTTTTTGCACTTGCCAATTCTGTTCTGGTACTTACCTCATAGGCATAACCTACCATCATGCGTTTGCTTATTGTGAAATCAACTATGCCTGCAAAGGCTTCATCAGTTCGATACATAGCTCCAATTTCAAAATTATTTTGAATCTGAATCATCGAGTTAATATCAATAGAGACTGGCGCGCCATTAACATATCTTAGCATAAATGAAGGCTTTAACACCAAAGACGCATCTGAATTCAAGTTAAAATCATATCCCCCACTCAGGTAAATATGGGGTCTGTCAGTTGCTACAGAAGCATATCCATCATCATTTTTAGCTCTTTCTGTATTTAATATTCTGGGAACAGAAAGCGAAACAAAGAATTTTTCATTTTTTAACAAAGCACCTACACCCACATTGGGATTAAAATGATTTATAGATTCCAAGGCAGGATCAGATTGCGACAAATAAGTTTGAAGTCCCGATGTATTTACATCGTAAAAATTACCTCCCGCTTTAAGCCCCAAGTATAAGTCCATGGTCTCATCCATTTTTAACTTATACGAAAAATCAATTCCTAACATGGTTTGTTTCTCGATAAATGTTTTATCGCTAACCATAGAAATCCCTAATCCTAAATTACTTCCAACATTTGCACCAAAAGAAACTGCCTGAGATTCTGGCGCATCCTTAATTCCTGTCCATTGTCTTCGAAACGAACCCGTAACAACCGTTTCACCATCTACTCCCGCATAAGCTGGGTTTATCATATTCATATGATACCTGTACATGGTAAAAGTACTTTCCTGCTGAGCAAAAAGGGCACTACTTAAAAGTAGTAGTGCTCCTGCCAATATGTTTTTAACTATTTTCATGTCTTTCGTTTCTTATTTTACGACTATCTGTTTATGTATATCCAACCTTCTTTATCTACTGTACCATCTCCTTCAAAATCGATTTGATAATAATACGAACTTCCTTCAGGTAACGACTGGTTATTGTTTTTGCTATGACCATCCCAATCATTTTGGTAGTTTCTGGCCGAAAACACCTCAGTTCCCCAACGATTGAAAACGCGTACTATTGAGTTTGGATGATTTTCGATATTGTAAATAACCCAGGTATCATTAACACCATCTCCGTTTGGAGTCATTGCCTCTGCTACATTAACCTCGATCAAATCACAAAGATCCCCCAGACCATCGTGATCACGATCTTCCTGATTGGGATTGTAAGTCATCGGACAGTTATCTGTCGTGTCTAGAATTCCATCATTGTCATCATCATCATCACAAACATCCCCAAGAATATCTTGGTCATTATCCGCTTGATTCGCATTCGCTATTAAAGAACAGTTGTCATTACCATCTAATACTCCATCATTGTCGTCATCATCATCACAATTGTCTTTGATTCCATCTGAATCATTGTCGCCAAATGTATTAACAACCGTTACCACCGCAGAAGCCGTTGCTACATTACCGTTGACATCTCTTACAGTCAGAATAACCGTATTGGCTCCAACATTCGAACAATTGAATGTAAGCTTGCTTAAACTGATTGAAGCAATTCCGCAATTATCAGTTGACCCATTATTTATTTGAGCCGCCGTTATCGATGCATTTCCAGAAGCATCCAGTTGAACCGGGATGTTTTTTGTCAAAACAATTGGAGCAACTTTATCTTCAATAGTTACCGTCGCTGTTTGAGTAGCAACATTTCCGTTAACATCTGTAACTTTCAAAGTAACCGTATTGGCTCCGACATTCGCACAAGTAAATACATTAGGCAAAACACTTAAAGTAGCTATTCCGCAAGCGTCAGTCGATCCATTGTTTATTTGAGCTCCTGTTATCGATGCATTTCCTGTAGCATTAAGTTGAACTGTGATGTTTTTTGTAATCACTGTTGGCAGAGCATTATCAACCACTATTACAGTTTGAATTACTGCTACCGCATCATTTCCATTACTATCACTTGTATTCCATTTAATAGTTGTGGTTCCAACCGGATAAACCGCATTCAATGCCAATGCATCGCTTCGAACGCCTGTTGGTGCGCTTACAGTACAATTATCTGTCGCTGATGCAGAAACAACTACGCTTGCTCCGCAAACATTTAAATCAGCAGTTATATTTTTATTGCCGTTAGAAGTAATCACCGGAAGTTGATTATCCGTTACGATAACGGTTTGGACAACTTCAACCGCTGCATTACTGTTAACATCTGATACATTCCATCTAATAGTTGTGCTTCCAACCGGATAAACCGCATCCAATGCCAATGCATCGCTTCGAACGCCTGTTGGTACATCTACAGAACAATTATCTGTGGCTGATGCAGAAACAACTATGCTTGCTCCGCAAACATTTAAATCAGCAGTTACATTTTTAACGCCGTTAGAAACAATCACAGGAAGTTGATTATCCGTTACGATAACTGTTTGGACAACTTCATCTGCATCATTTCCATTAATATCACTTGTATTCCAAGTAATCGTTGTGGTTCCCACTGGATAAACTGCATTCAATGCCAATGCATCGCTTCGAACTCCTGTTGGTACATCTACATTACAATTATCTGTAGCTGAAGCCGAAACAACTACAATTGCTCCGCAAACATCTATATCTACATCTACATTTTTATCGCTATTGAAAACAATAACAGGAAGTTGATTGTCTGTTACAACTATTGTTTGAGTTACTTCTCCAGCATCATTGTTGTTAGCATCTGCTACATTCCAAGCAATTGTTGTTGTTCCTACTGGGTAAACTGCGTCCAGTGTCAATGCATCGCTTCGAACGCCTATTGGTGTATCTACCGTGCAATTATCTGTGGCTGATGCCGAAACAACTACAGTTGCTCCGCAAACATTGAAATCAGCAGTTACAGTTTTATCTCCATTAGAAGTAATTACCGGGATTTGATTATCTGTAACAGTAACAGTGAATGATTGTGAGGCATTTCCACATGGATTGCTTGCACTAATTGTAACTGTAGTCACACCTAAGTTCAATATACTCCCAGAACCTGTTCCTTGTCCATTGTCAGTAGTCGCACCAGAGAACGAATAAGTCACGTTTGGTGCAGGAGCACCCGTAACATTAGCAATATAAGCTGTAGTTGCAGAGCAATTATTGCTATCAGCATTTATAACCATGTTAGAAGGTGCAGTCAAAGCAGCAGCAACGCAGGTAATTTCAGCCGTTACACTAAAAGTAATTCTAGCATTATCACAATCATTACTGATTATAGTCACAGCAGCACTATAACTAGTAATATTTGGAGCATTAAAAATTAAATCAAAATTTGCTGAAGAATTTGCTGCTACCGATGTTGGCGCTCCAAATATACTAAAGTATTGATTATCAACTCCACTGATTAAAATTTGCGATACATCCAATGCATTAGTACCAGCATTACTTATTGTAAACGTCTTAACATTATTAACATTCGGGAATACATTACCGTAATCACTCGAACTACTATTTGAAATTGGTGCAGCACCTTCAGTTATTCCAATTACAGGAGCTCCGTTTGAAACTACAGTTGTTGAAGATTGAGCAGAACATCCGAACAAATCGATGACTCTGACACTATAATTACCAGTTGTAGTGGTAGTATAAATTTGCTGAGTAGCATTTGCTATATCAACCCCATCTTTCATCCATTGATAGGTAGATGATTGAGAAGCTGTCAAGTTTGCTGTACCACTGCATAAATAAACTCTATTTCCTTCAAGTATATTAACAGTTGGGTTTTCGTTAACTGTTACCACCGTAGGAAGTGAAGTTCCAGAACAGCCACCGGCATTTGTAACATCTACAGTATAAGCACCTGTTACTGTTGCTGTATAATTCTGACTGTTTGCTCCATTAATGGCAACGCTATTGTTATACCATTGATAAGAATCTCCGGGATTCGCTAAAAGAGGGATAATCTCACCTTGACAAACAGTGGTTTGGCCCGAAACAATAATTGCCGCAGGCTGCACATTAACTATTGCATTGGCCGTAGATTCATTCCCAGCATTATCTCTTACAGTAAGGGTCACTGGGTTTTCACCAATATTCGCACATGTAAACAAAGTTTGAGAAAGTGTTCTAGTATCAATTCCACAAGCATCAGAAGAACCGTTATCCACTTGAGCTGCAGTAACAGTCACTGTTCCATTTGGAGCCAATGCTACAACCACATTTTGAGCAGTTGCTGTTGGCGGTGTATCATCTACCTGTGAACTTACGTTTCTATGAAACAAAATACGATTAGAACTTATTCCAGAAGTAGCAATATCTGGCACAAAATCACCATCTAAATCACCAATAACAATACCCGAAACTTCTGCTTGAGCGCTGGATGTATAATCAACTCTTGTAGCAAAGGTTGGAGCTCCTGGGCCCGTAGTAGTATTCTTGTAAACTGAGAACACGTTAATTGACAAAGATTTAGTCACAATATCAGCATATCCATCACCATCCACATCACCTACTCCAATTCTGTAGTTACCAGTTGGAGATGGTAGGTTGACAGTTGGTGCGAAAACGATATCACCGACAGTAGAAATATTTCTCCATAAAGCAACATTAGTTGCTCCACTATAATTACAAGATGTAAAATCTATTTTACCATCTTTATCAAAATCAGCAATCTGAGCTCTATAAGGATAGGTACCAAAACCATCCGCAGGATTAGAATCAGAAGCCCAGTATTCAGGTGCTTCAAAAGAGGGAGTCGTACTTCCAACAGAAGTAGTATTTCTAATGGAAACAGCTCTGTTTGAACCACCTTGAGACGCGATAAAATCCGTTTTACCATCTCCATCAATATCTGCTACTTGAATACCGGTACAAAATCCCACATTAGCACAAATTTGGGCAGGCCCGAATGAAATATTACCTGGCCCTGTGCTTGTATTAAACGCAATAGTCACATTGGATCCATTTCCGCCAATGATATCAATTTTACCATCGTTGTTAAAATCCCCTGCAGCAATTTGGTAAGAACTCACTGCTGGATGAGCTTGTGCAGGTGCCATTGACACATTACCTAGTGTGCTTGTGTTCCTATTGACATAGCTGGTAGAAAGTAAATCTTTATAGCCATCACCATCAAAGTCGGCAGCATAAATACTCTGACCTCCTCCCGCATTGATATTCTGAGCAGTAAAGCTAAGCACGCCTGGTGTAGAGTTGTTAATAGCAATTGATAAACCACCACCATTGCTTGATGACACCACTTCAGGTTTCCCATCAAGATCTAAATCCTGTGATAACATGTTATATGCTCCATAACTAATAGGTAAACTATAAGGCAAACTATTATAGGTTAAAGGTTCCAAAGGAGTTGGACAAAATATACCATTAAAAGCAACGTTAGAATAAGCCGTAAGATTACAATGGTTTGTAACTGAAATTGGAGCAGTAGAGACTCCAGCAGGAACAACAACTTCCAGCTTTCCAAATGTGGCACTGACAACAGTGGCTTTCGTAGATCCGAAATACACCTTATTATTAGTGATCGTATTAGAATCAAAATTTGCACCAAAAATTGTAACTATACTTCCAATAAACCCAGTATTTGGCGAAAAACTATTGATTACAGGTACAGTATTACACGATTGCGCATAAGATTGTGCACTTGCTCCCAAGCATACAATGATTAATAAGATTGAAATTATTTTTTTCATGATCCTGTATTATAAATGATCGAAATTTTCATTGTAGAGGCATCTATTCCCTCTGGCACATCAAACCTTAGATTGGCATGATCCTCTGAATCGCAGGACGCGATAAACATATCTCCGATTTTTGTTTCGAAAAGAGCAATTTCCATCTGAGCCTCATTACCGGCTGCATCTTTCAAAGCAAGCTTAAATCCAACTTTTGGATAAGTCCCTCCTTCGTTAAAGGCATTCATAATGACTTTTGCTTTTGATGTTGGGCTGCACTTTACCACAGCATATGAAACATCAAAATAAAATTTTGCTTCTTCAAGCTGGGTCCAATTTTGGATATACTTTGGTTCTGTTTGATTTGACTGAGCATTGATTGTATTATAAAAAACACAAAAAGCGCTCATAATGAAGAGTAATTTTAATTTCATATGGTTTGTTTTAGAATTATTTTGGGACAAAAATAAAAGAAAAAAAAGCGAAAGAATAGCCCATTAGGACATATCGACAGCCCATTAAGACTGGTTGTTGTTTTTCTAAAGAAAGAATAGATTAAATTCAATTTTATACTTATTAAGATAATGAAAATCAATAATTTATATTATTACAGTTAAAGCTAAAATTTTAAAAAAAATAATAACAAAACTCAAAAAATAGTCCAAAAAAAGGCATTACACCGCTTCTTTTACTTCTGAAAAAAGTCGCGTTTCAGACGGAAGTTTACCAAAGCGTTTTTTAAAATTGGCGGCAAATTTACTACCGCATTCATGACCCGTCACGGCTGCAATATCTTGAATTGGAATATCAGAATTTTGAATCAATTGCATCGCCAGCAACATGTTTTTTTCTTTGTGGTATTTCAACATAGAAAACCCAAACACCGTTTTGAAATCAGACTTCAATTTTGTGGGTGAAATCTCTACATGAGCGGCAATACTCTCGATGCCTAAGAACGGAAGATGCAAATGGTGCAAAATCATTTTCTCTGCCTTGGCAACATTATAGTAATCTAAATTGCTTAACGAAACATTATCTAAAATGCGATTATCTTCAAAAGAATTATCAAAAAATGCAGCAATCAATTTCATACACTGTTTTTTTAAATCAACAATATTAAACGAATCCTCACTTTCGGTTTCTAAAATTTTTGATATTTTTTTGGCCAAACCGTGCGCTTTTGGAGCGATGTCTAACCAGGTATAAAATCCTTTTTCAGTATTTAAAAAATCTTTTATTGCCTCTTTTTGAGGAAAATTTTTAGACGTAAGATTTTTATCAGCCCATTCTTTACTAATGGCAATATTAAAAAACGTCCCTGTTGTACCCTTATAAAAATAGGTAGCCACTTCGGTTCCGGGTTTGTAAAAAGTCCAACACGTACTTAGAAGCGTGATGTCATTTGAATTTTTAAAAGGATATTTATATTCAAATACAGAAAATGACAGGAAATAATAATCCCTTAATTGATTTTCATCATAAACTGCTTTAGCGATGATATTTTCTTTGATGTTTATATCTGTTGCCAAAAACCAAAAACCGTCTTCCATTTCACGATAGCGCATTACCCCTTTACAGAAAGCATTGTTCAAATAAATGGATTGTTGTAAAGTTTTATGATGGGTTACCGGTAATTTTACTAAACTATCCAACAAGGCTTGTGGTGAATTGGACAAATAGGGTAATTCAAGAAAGCCATCCTTCAGAAGAAATAGGTATTTTTGAATGTGTTTAGGCCAATTATTTAAGGTCATGCATATAACGATTTAGTTATTTTAAAAATCAAATCAAATGTAAATTATTTATCAATATAAAACCTACACATTAAAAGTTAATCACAATAAAATCAAAAACTTAGCAAACTAACTTAGACATGTCTTTAATTCCAGTCTTCAAGATCGAAACAGCAACAAATATTTTTCTTGCTGTTTTTTAATTGGTTTCCAATTTTAAATTTATTTTAAAATCCAGCTTTAACAAATACAATAAGTAACAATCGACTTATTTCACTCTATAACTGGCTCAAATCAGTCTGCTAAACTAAAGGTAAATTAACAACCTAAAGCAGGTAAAAATACCTGTTTATCCATTAATCCATAAAATAGATACGAATATATCATTATTACCTTCAAATTTGAAAAACACCACTAACCAACTCAAATCAACAAACAATAAATTGACATTTGTTTTTTATCAATTATCTTTGCACAAATTACTACACAATGAATTATTTTTCTACTGATTTTAAATTGGGAATTCTCGGCGGAGGACAACTGGGCAAAATGCTGTTGTTTGACACCCGAAAATTCGACATACAAACTTATGTTCTTGATCCAAGTGATGAAGCACCATGTAAAATAGCCTGCAATCAATTCTTCAAAGGCGATTTAATGGATTTTGAAACGGTTTACAATTTTGGTAAAAAAGTTGATGTTCTAACTTTCGAAATCGAATTGGTAAATCTTGAAGCTTTAGTAAAACTAGAGGACGAAGGAGTAAAAGTATATCCTTCCCCTAAAACTTTGAAACTCATTCAAAATAAAGGAATACAGAAAGATTTTTATATTCAACATGCCATTCCAACAGCTAATTACAAGCGATTTAAAAATCTAAAAAGTCTAATTGTTGACATCTTGGATTCTAAAACAAAACTTCCGTTTGTATGGAAATGTACGGAATTTGGTTATGACGGGAATGGCGTTAAAGTTATTCGACAAATCTCAGATCTAGACAATTTAGCCAATGTAGAATGTATTGCTGAAGAAATGGTTCCGTTCAAAAATGAATTGGCCGTCATCGTTTGTCGCAATCCATCAGGAGAAATAAAAACCTATCCTGTCGTAGAAATGGAGTTTCATCCGGAAGCCAACCAAGTCGAATATGTGATCTGTCCGGCTCGAATTGATGATAATATAGCTGAAAAAGCAAGAGCAATCGCCCTGAATGTTTCCGAAAAATTCAATCACGTAGGACTTTTAGCAGTCGAAATGTTTCAAACCGAAGACGATGAAATCCTCGTGAACGAAGTCGCTCCACGCCCGCACAATTCAGGACATTATTCCATAGAAGCCAGTTATACTTCGCAATTTGAGAATCATTTGCGAGCGATTCTTAATTTACCTTTGGGAAATACTGACAGTAAAGTAGCTGGAATTATGGTTAATCTCTCGGGCGAAGAAGGTTATTCCGGAGATGTAGTGTATCAAAATATTGAAAAAATATTAGGCTGGAATGGTGTTACACCTCACATTTATGGCAAAAAACAGACCCGCCCTTTTAGAAAAATGGGACATGTAACTATAGTAAATCAAAACATCAACGAAGCGCGAAGAATTGCCGAGGATGTAAAGAATACGATAAGAGTAATCAGTTAATTGAAAAATTAAAGGATTGAAAAATTCAGAACACCAACAAAATTGAGTTTCTCAAAAAATCTTTAAATACTTAAATCTTTAAATAAAAAATAATGAAAGTAGCCGTAATCATGGGAAGCATTTCTGACATGCCCGTAATGCAAGAAGCCATAGACATCCTAAAAGCATTCGATATAGAAATAGAAGTCGATATTGTATCGGCACACAGAACACCCGAAAAATTATTTGATTTCAGCAAAAATGCGCACACTCGTGGCATTTCGGTAATTATTGCCGGTGCTGGCGGTGCTGCACATTTACCAGGAATGGTTGCTTCGATGTCTCCATTACCGGTTATTGGGGTTCCTGTAAAATCCAGTAATTCAATCGATGGCTGGGATAGTGTTTTATCTATTCTACAAATGCCAGGCGGAGTTCCTGTAGCAACAGTAGCTTTAAATGGCTCCAAAAATGCGGGGATTCTTGCCGCTCAAATCATAGGAAGCCACGACAAAAGTGTGATGGAAAAGATAATTAAATATAAAACAGGATTGAAAGAAGCCGTTAATATTGCTTCAGAAAGTCTAAAAAAATAAAAAAAAGCTCCATTATGGAGCTTTTTATTTAAAATCTTGAATTATTTACTCAACATCTACTGCTATTTCTAAAATTCCTTCAAATTCCGAAGCAATTATATCATCTTTATTTAACCAATATTCCGAAGTTGTAATCGTATAATTAAGATTATCGGTAGTTGTTAAATCCCACAAAACATCCTCCGCTTCTGGAAAAGGAGCATTTTCATTCATCGCATTATCAAACAGTCTTTTAATAAGATTACTACTTGACAAGCCATTACTTAATAATTTCAGTACATTCTCTTTGGTCAACTGCATCTCATTTTCACTTTCTAATGGTGTCATACTACACTCGATAATTGTTGCTTTTGCATTCGGAAATTTACCATTATAGGCTTTAAAAAGCAATTGATTGATATGAAATAAAGTCGAATGCAAACCTATCTCCGGATATTCTTCACACACTTTATCCAAAAACATATCGTTTGATAATTGTTGGATTTGTCCTTCGTTTAAATGTTCTGACAACTTATATTCTAATACGATCACGGCAGCCTCTTTGGGTTCAAAATCACTTATTGCCATAAAAAGCAGCTCTTTTAAACTGGAAGCATCCGCATCAGAAGCATCTGGATAATCGAATTTTTCAAGCAGTTTAATGTAGTCATCATTTGTCCAATACGCTTCAATTTGGTCAACTATATTGACTCTATTTATTATAATTTGATAATTCATGTTTTCTTTGAATATTTATTTCTTTTTTTGATTTGCTTCTTCAGAAACCAATCTTTTTTTACAATTTAGGGCTTTATTTCTGCGAAACGAAATAAATAACATTTAAATAACACAATCAACAGCGCCATTTTGGAGCAAATCAATTGCTTTATCAACTTCATTTTTTTTATTAAATCCGTACATTTGTTATCTTTAAACATCGAATTATTTTTATTAAAAAACACAAATGAGCATCTTAACCCACCATTTCAATACAAAGTACAATACTGCGCCTTTTTCGAAAATTAAAAACGAAGATTTTCTTCCTGCTTTTCAAAAAGGGATCAAATTAGCAAAATCCGAAATCGATGCTATTGTACGAAATCCTATACTACCCACTTTCGAAAACACCATTGAAGCATTAGCATTCAGCGGAGATGTTTTGGATCGAATTTCAAGCATCTTTTTCAACTTGAATTCAGCGGAAACAAATGACGAAATTCAAAAAATCGCTCAGGAAGTTTCTCCTTTATTATCTGAATTTGGAAATGATGTTCGTCTTAACCCTGATTTATTTGCTAGAGTGAAAACGGTTTATGAGGAACGAGAAAAACTGAATCTAAATCCGGAGCAAACTACGCTTTTAGACAAAAAATATAAAAGTTTTTCCAGAAACGGAGCCAATTTGCCGGAAGATAAAAAAAATCAATTACGAGAAATCGACAAAGAATTATCGAAATTGAGTTTACAGTTTGGCGAAAATGTATTGGCCGAAACGCAAGCCTATCAATTGCATATTACGAATGAATCCGATTTAGCCGGTTTACCGGAAGGAACTATCGAAGCCGCTCATTCTTTGGCTAAAAGCCAAGAAAAAGAAGGTTGGATTTTTACCTTGGATTATCCAAGTTATGTTCCGTTTGTGACGTATGCTGATAATCGCGAATTGCGCAAGAAAATGGCAATTGCTTTTGGTGCCAAAGGCTTTCAAAACAATGAATTTGACAATCAGGAAATCGTGCTGAAAATTGCAAAATTACGTTTTGACAGAGCACAAGTTTTAGGTTATACTACTCACGCTCATTTTGTTCTTGAAGAAAGAATGGCAGAAAGTCCGGAGAAAGTAAAAACATTTTCGAATGATTTATTGGAAAAAGCGAAACCGGCAGCTTTGAAAGAATTTGCACAATTGACCGCTTTTGCCAAAGAATTACACGGAATCGAACAACTCGAGAAATGGGACAGTGCGTATTACTCCGAAAAACTGAAACAACAATTATTCAATTTGGATGATGAAATATTAAAACCTTATTTCCAATTAGAAAAAGTTTTGGACGGTGCTTTTGCAGTAGCGCAAAAATTATACGGAATCACTTTCGAAGAAATTTTCGAAGTCGATAAATACCATGAAGAAGTAAAAACGTACGCAGTAAAAGATGAAAACGACCAACTGGTTGCTGTTTTCTATGCTGATTTCTTTCCAAGAAAAGGCAAACGCAACGGCGCTTGGATGACGTCTTTTAAATCACAATACATCAAAAAAGGGATTAACGAAAGACCGCATATTTCAATTGTATGTAATTTCACGAAACCAACCGAAACAAAACCATCTTTATTAACATTTAACGAAGTCACGACTTTGTTTCATGAATTTGGTCACGCGTTGCACGGGATGTTAGCTAACACCATGTATCCAAGTTTATCCGGAACTTCTGTGTATTGGGATTTTGTGGAATTACCAAGTCAGATTCTGGAAAACTGGTGTTACGAGCCAGAAGCTTTGGCATTGTTCGCATATCATTACCAAACTGGCGAAATGATTCCAATGGAATTAGTGCATAAAATCAAGGAAAGCGCGAGTTTTCAAGAAGGAATGGCAACGATGCGTCAATTGAGTTTTGGATTGTTGGACATGGGTTGGCACGCACAAGATCCATCAAACATTGCAGCCATCAAAGCTTTTGAAACCGAACAATTTGCAGCAACACAATTGTATCCTGATGTAAAAGAAAATGCGATGAGCACTTCTTTCTCCCATATTTTTCAAGGTGGCTATTCTTCTGGTTATTACAGTTATAAATGGGCAGAAGTTCTCGATGCAGATGCTTTCGAATATTTTCAGGAAAAAGGTATTTTCAATAAAGAAGTAGCCACAAAATTTAAAGAAAATGTGCTTTCTAAAGGCGGAACAGAACATCCGATGATTTTATACAAACGCTTTAGAGGACAAGAACCAAAACCGGAAGCACTATTGAGAAGAGCAGGATTGGTCTAGATTATTGGATAATACGACTTTTAGATCATAGAAACCGGAGTGAAAGCTTCGGTTTTTTTAAAATATTTTCATTTATTTCTAAAAATAAATATCCGTGTATTAGGAATTAAAATGTTTTTTATAGTAATTTTGAAGAAGTAAACATTTGATTACAAGCACAGTACTTTGGAAACAAAACACAAAAACACTTTATTTTTATCAAGAATTTAAAGGCAACTTCTTTTTCTGTCAGTTCCAAAATTATCATTAAAGACAAACTAAAAATCTAAATATGATGACAACTATAAAGGTATTAACAAAAATAAACGCCCCAATACAAACTGTTTTTGATTTATCCAGAAATGTTGATACACATCAAAAATCTGCTAATTTCACAAAAGAAACTGCCATTGACGGAATAACTTCCGGGTTAATCAACTACACTGAAACGGTGACTTGGCGGGGCAAACATTTTGGCATTTATCTGAATCATAAAAGCCGAATCACTGCAATGATCTTATATGACTATTTTGTTGATGAAATGGAAGAAGGAAAATTCAAATCATTCCGACATGAACATCTATTTAATGAAGAAGATGGTATTACCATAATGAAGGATAAATTATATTATGAAGTGCCTTATGGATTTTTTGGAAAATTATTTGATTTACTGTTTTTAAAAAATCATTTGATAAATTTTATTATCGAAAGAAATAAAACACTGAAAGCTCTATCAGAAAATGAGAAGCAATAACCACCAAACAATCGGAACACTTTCCGCCCAAAAAGAAGTGTAATATTTAGTTCGTTTTTCATTCGCAAAAAACAGAAAAAAGGCAGTAGTTATAGCAATGGCAAAAATCAATAGTAATTCCAATAGAAAGAATTGAAAATTGACATTACTATTTGAATTGAAAAATTCTAGTGTACAAAAAATAATTAATAAAAAATACCCCAAAATCTTAGTACGCTTTACTCCTATCTGTTGCGGAACAGTTTGCAAATTGGGGTCATCATGTGCTAAATCAATAATCTCAAATATCAATACCAATACAAAAATCAAGATAAAGCGTTGCATGCATTTTAAATAGAAATCAGAAGTAATTGAAATGTGTGCATTCAGAACTGGCAAAACCAACGTCACTCCTACCCAACACAAAGCCACAATATAAATTTTTACACCGGCCCAATTTCTGGCATTCTTCTTATTTGGAAAAAAGGGAAGTGTATACAACAACGTAATACTCAAAAAAACAATCGCTACGATTTGCGTTATTCGTTCCAGCAGAAAAAAATAATAGACAACAAAAAGAAGGGAACAGAAACTAAACAAAGCAATCGCTTTTAGCTCCTTACGCATTTCAATTTCTTTTGCTCGAGCCAAAGCATCGTATTTCACAAAATTATATCCTACAATTGTTCCAAAAAAAGCAAAGTTGGCTATTGATTCATCAAAAGAAATGTGGAACATATGTTGCGTCATTCTCACCAAGGCATAACACGATAAACCCACGTGAATACTGCTATTAATATAAAAATCAAATATAAGTTTCAAAAATCTCATTGTACAAAATTAATCAAAGTGTTAACAAGAATGGTTTTTAGTTGAAAAATTCACAGAAAATCAAGTTAAAAAAGTCTTTTAATAGCAGATTAATATTTATTTTTACAGCCTTTTAAAACAAGAAACACACAACCCATTTTATATATAATGAAAACAGACGCTTTTGCATTAAGACACATTGGCCCAAGAGAGAATGATCTAGAACACATGTTGAAGACAATTGGGGCAGCAACACTTGACCAATTGATCCAAGAAACTATCCCAAGTGATATTCGTTTAAAATCTGATTTGGACTTGGAACCTGCTATGACTGAATATGAGTTTGCAAATCACATCCAGAAATTAGGGAATAAAAATAAAGTTTTTCAATCGTACATTGGTTTAGGCTACAATGCAGCAATTATTCCTGCGGTAATCCAAAGAAATGTATTTGAAAACCCAGGATGGTACACTGCTTACACACCGTATCAAGCCGAAATTGCACAAGGTCGTTTAGAAGCGATTTTGAATTTCCAAACGATGGTTATCGAATTAACCGGAATGGAAATCGCAAATGCATCTTTATTAGACGAAGGAACTGCCGCTGCTGAAGCAATGGCATTATTATTCGACGTAAGAACTCGCGATCAAAAGAAAAACAACATCAATAAATTCTTTGTTTCTGAAGAAATATTACCACAAACTTTATCGGTTTTACAAACACGTTCTACTCCAATCGGGGTTGAATTAGTATTTGGAAATCATGAAACATTCGATTTTTCATCGGAATATTTTGGAGCAATCCTTCAATATCCAGGAAAATTTGGACAAGTTCACGATTATACCGCTTTTATCGCTAAAGCAGCTACAAACGAAATAAAAGTAGCTGTTGCCGCTGATATTTTAAGTTTGGCAAAATTGACTCCTCCGGGAGAAATGGGCGCTGCAGTAGTTTTAGGAACAACACAACGTTTCGGAATTCCGTTAGGTTATGGTGGTCCACACGCGGCTTATTTTGCTACAAAAGAAGAGTACAAAAGAAGTATGCCTGGAAGAATCATCGGTGTAACTGTTGATACTGATGGAAACCGTGCCTTGCGTATGGCATTACAAACCCGCGAGCAACACATTAAACGTGATAAAGCAACTTCAAATATTTGTACCGCACAAGTTTTATTGTCAGTTATGGCAGGAATGTATGCCGTTTATCATGGTCCAAAAGGATTGCAATATATTGCCGATAAAGTTCATGCTTCGGCAGCAACATTGGCAAATGAATTAGAAAAATTAGGCTTACAACAAACCAATACTGCTTTCTTTGACACAATTGTTGTTACCGCTGATGCCAAAAAAGTAAAAGCAATCGCCGAACAAAATGAAGTTAACTTTTATTACATCGACGAAAATACCGTTTCAATTTCCTTAAACGAAACAACAAGTATTACCGATTTAAATAAAATCGTTGCTGTTTTCGCTTCCGCAAAAGGCACTCAGGCAACTACAATTGAGAGTTTATCAGAAACCAATCATTTCCCAGAAAACATAAACAGAACATCAACCTTCTTGCAACATGATGTTTTCAATAAACACCATTCAGAAACCGCTTTGATGCGTTACATCAAAATGTTGGAAAGAAAAGATTTAGCATTGAATCATTCGATGATTTCATTAGGTTCTTGTACGATGAAACTGAATGCCGCTTCAGAAATGTTGCCTTTGAGCATGCCACAATGGAATAACATTCACCCGTTTGCACCACTTGATCAAGCGCAAGGATACCAAGAAATGTTGGCTAAATTAGAACAACAATTAAATGTTATTACCGGTTTTGCCGGAACAACATTGCAACCTAACTCTGGTGCTCAAGGTGAATATGCGGGATTAATGGTAATTCGTGCGTACCACCAATCAAGAGGAGATCACCATAGAAACATTGCTTTAATTCCATCATCAGCGCACGGTACGAATCCAGCTTCGGCGGCGATGGCCGGGATGAAAGTTGTGGTAACTAAAACATTGGAAAACGGAAATATTGACGTTGAAGATTTACGCGAAAAAGCAATTCTTCACAAAGACAATCTTTCTTGTTTGATGGTAACCTATCCTTCAACTCACGGTGTTTTTGAAAGCGCGATCAAAGAAATCACACAACTGATCCACGATAACGGTGGGCAAGTCTATATGGATGGTGCCAACATGAACGCTCAAGTAGGATTAACAAATCCTGCAACTATTGGTGCTGACGTATGTCACTTGAACTTACACAAAACATTCGCTATTCCTCATGGAGGTGGAGGACCTGGTGTAGGACCAATCTGTGTAGCACCACAATTAGTACCATTTTTACCTACAAATCCTATAATTCCAACAGGAGGAGAAAACGCCATCACGGCTATTTCTGCTGCACCTTGGGGTTCTGCTTTGGTGTGTTTGATATCGTATGGTTACATCTGTATGCTTGGCGCTGAAGGTGTAAAAAAATCTACTCAATATGCCATTTTAAATGCGAACTACATTAAAGAGAAATTAAACGGTCATTATGATACGTTGTATTCTGGAGAAATGGGCCGTGCAGCACACGAAATGATTTTGGAATGCCGTCCATTTAAAGAAAAAGGAATTGAAGTAACCGATATTGCAAAACGTTTAATGGATTATGGTTTTCATGCTCCAACCGTTTCGTTTCCAGTTGCCGGAACTTTAATGGTTGAACCTACAGAAAGTGAAAACTTAGAAGAATTAGATCGTTTTTGCGACGCCATGATTGCTATCAGAAAAGAAATTGAAGCCGCCACTTTAGACAATCCAAATAATGTGTTGAAAAATGCTCCACATACTTTGATGATGGTTACTACAGATAGCTGGAATTTTCCATATACTCGTGAACAAGCAGCTTTTCCATTAGAATACATTGCCGAAAATAAATTCTGGCCTACCGTTCGTAGAGCTGATGAAGCCTATGGTGATAGAAACTTAGTTTGTTCTTGCGCGCCAATTGAAGCGTACATGGAAAACTAATTTTTTAATATTTTAAAAAAATGTCTCGAGAAATCGGGACATTTTTTATACCTGTAATCTTTATAAAGTCAAACAAATAATTCAAACAAACCCTTAAATATCGATTTTACAAGTTGCAACAATTAAGAAATAAATATCGCATCATTTTTTGCAATTTGCAATAAAATAATCAATATTTTTGCCAATAAATTATTATTTCATAATTATATGCATGCATAGTAAATTTTGTGAGTGTACTAATTTATTTATCATTAAATTAGCCTGAATTTTTGGAAAAACAACCCGATGAAAATAAAAATAACTGGAATAGGAAGTTATATTCCTGAGAAAAAAGTAAGCAATACTGACTTTAGTGAACATGTTTTTTTGAATGAAGACGGTACAGCTTTTGGTTACCCTAATGAAGTAGTCATTAATAAATTTAAAGGAATAACTGGCATAGAACACAGACGTTATGCCGAAGACCAATACACCTCTTCTGATTTAGCTTTTTTTGCTTCTCAAAAAGCAATAGAAAATGCAGGAATTGACCCGGAAACAATTGACTATATCATTTTTGCTCACAACTTTGGCGATGTAAAATGCGGAACAAATCAATCTGATATGATTCCAAGCTTAGCCACCCGTGTAAAAAATAAATTACAAATAAAAAATCCAAAATGCGTAGCCTACGATATTCTTTTTGGATGTCCGGGTTGGATTGAAGGCGTACTTCAAGCCAATGCTTTCATCAAATCTGGCATGGCAAAACGATGTCTGGTAATTGGTGCCGAAACCCTTTCGAGAGTAGTTGACGCCCATGACAGGGATTCCATGATTTATTCGGATGGCGCTGGCGCTTCTATCATTGAAGCTTCCGATGATGAAACCGGAATGTTAGCCTACGAAAGTGCTACTTACGCTCATGACGAGGCAAATTACTTGTTTTTTGGAAAATCATACAACCCTGATTTAGATCCAGACATTCGTTACATAAAAATGTATGGACGTAAGATTTATGAATTTGCATTAAGCCAAGTTCCTGCAGCAATGAAAAGTTGTTTAGACAAAAGCGGAATAGGCATTGATGACGTGAAAAAAATCCTTATCCATCAAGCCAATGAAAAAATGGACGAAGCTATAATTCAACGTTTTTACAAATTACACGACAGACCTGTACCAAAAGACATCATGCCCATGAGCATACATGAACTTGGAAATAGCAGTGTGGCAACCGTTCCAACTCTTTTTGACTTGTTAATTCGCGGAGAAATTGAAAACCAATCCATACAAAAAGGCGACGTTCTAATCTTTGCATCCGTTGGTGCAGGAATGAACATCAACGCATTTGTTTACAGATATTAAAATTGTGAGAAACGCAACAATCAGGAGCTAATCCGGCTGTACACTACAATTCCTCACTACAAAACTTGTTTTTATAAGGTGCAAGAAAGCTTCTTTTAGTCGCTTTTTGCACCTTGAAAAACTACATTTTGAAGCTCCGGGATTTTCATTCCCATCCGGGCTAAAAAACAATGCCCAAAAACACATTTATTACTATATTTGTGCCTTCGTGTCCTAGCGGCAAAATCAAAAAAACATGTACGAAAAAACGTTTCCCAATAAAAGATTCAAACATACTTTAGAATTTCTAAAAAAACACGTCTCAACTTCAGAGACCATATTAGATTTAGGCGTTGAAAATCCTTTCTCTAAAATAATGAAGTCCGAAGGATTTACTGTTACAAATACAACAGGAGAAGACTTAGACAAAGACCAATCCGTATTTTCAACAGAAAAAAAAGATGTAGTAACCGCCTTCGAAATCTTTGAACATTTACTAAATCCTTACACGATTTTAAGCGAAATAAAATCGGATAAACTTTTTATATCTATCCCAATGCGTTTGTGGTTTTCACCAGCCTATAGAAGCAAAACCGACTTGTGGGACAGACATTATCATGAATTTGAAGATTGGCAACTGGACTGGCTATTGGAAAAAACAGGTTGGAAAATAATCGACCGTCAAAAATGGACCAATCCAGTAAAGAAATTTGGTTTACGTCCCTTATTAAGAAAGTTCACCAACAGATATTACATCGTTTACGCTGAAAAATCAAATAGATTTAAGATTGTAGATTAACGATTTCTGATTTTTGATTTTAGATTAACGTCTTACAACAAATTGTTAATCTAAAATTTAAACTCTAAAATCTAAAATTTTTTAAATGAATTATTATATTGTTATTCCAGCTCATAACGAAGAAGCTTTCATTGCTTTAACTCTAGATTCTTTAATTTCTCAAACTGTTCTACCTAAAAAAGTAGTGATTGTCAATGACAATTCTACGGATAAAACAGCCGAAATAGTTACGGCTTACGCCAAAGAAAATCCGTTTATCTCATTGGTAAATAAAACTTCAAGCGCGCTGCATTTACCGGGAAGCAAAGTCATTCAGGCTTTTCACAAAGGTTTCGAAACACTGGACGAAGAATATGACGTAATCGTAAAACTGGATGCCGACTTAATTTTACCCAACAACTATTTCGAGACTATTTTAAATATTTTCGAAAAAGATGCAACAATAGGAATCGCTGGCGGATTTGCCTACATTGAAAAAAATGGAGAATGGATTCTGGAAAACCTAACGGATAAAGACCATATTCGTGGTGCATTCAAAGCCTATAGAAAAGCATGTTTTCAACAAATAGGGAATTTAAAACCTGCTATGGGTTGGGATACCGTTGATGAATTATTGTCAAAATTTTACGGATGGAAAGTCGTTACGGACGCTTCATTAATTGTAAAACATTTGAAACCAACTGGAGCAAATTACAACAAAACGGCCCGCTATAAACAGGGAGAAGCCTTTTACACTTTAGGTTACGGATTTTTAATTACTTCCATAGCTTCGGCAAAACTGGCGATGATGAAAAAGAAACCGTTACTCTTTTTAGATTACATCAAAGGTTTTTGGAAAGCTAAAGCTGCAAAAACACCGTTATTGGTTACCGAAGAACAAGCTAAATTCATTCGCAAGTATCGTTTGAAGAAAATGAAAGAAAAAATTTTCTAACGAAAACTACGAACACATAACTTATAACTCATAACTATTTTTGTAATTTAGCCCATAATCACAAAACTATGATGCTCATTCGATATATAACGCAGATAGGAAGATACTTCTTAATGCTAAAAGAAATTTTCAATAAACAGACAAAATGGTCTGTGATGAAAAATCTAATTTTTAAGGAAATAGATGATTTAATTATTGGTTCCCTTGGTATTGTAGCATTCATTTCTTTCTTTGTTGGAGGTGTTGTTGCCATACAAACTGCATTGAACCTGACCAATCCATTAATTCCAAAATATCTTATTGGGTTTGCCACACGACAATCCGTAATATTAGAATTTGCGCCTACATTCATCTCTGTGATTATGGCCGGAAAAATGGGTTCTTTTATTACGTCAAGTATTGGAACTATGAGAGTAACCGAACAAATTGACGCTCTGGAAGTGATGGGAGTTAATTCCCTAAACTATTTAGTTTTTCCTAAAATAATTGCTTTATTACTTTATCCATTTGTCATTGGAATCAGTATGTTCCTGGGAGTTATGGGTGGATGGATGGCCGGTGTTTATGGTGGTTTTACTTCAAGCGACGAATTTATAAATGGCGCTCAATTGGATTTTATTCCGTTTCATATCGTTTATGCTTTTCTTAAAACATTGATTTTTGCCATGTTATTAGCGACCATCCCTGCTTTTCACGGATATTACATGAAAGGTGGCGCACTCGAAGTAGGCCGTGCAAGTACCGTATCCTTTGTTTGGACATCAGTTACCATAATTACTTTTAATTACGTATTAACTCAATTGTTACTTGGCTCATGATAGAAGTAAAAAACATAGAAAAATCATTTGGCGGTATCAAAATCCTTAAAGGCGTTTCCACTGTTTTTGAAACAGGAAAAACGAATTTAATTATTGGACAAAGCGGATCCGGGAAAACCGTTATGCTAAAAAGCCTTTTGGGAATTCACACTCCTGAATCTGGAACAATTTCATTCGATGGAAGAATATATTCTGAACTCGAACCAGATGAAAAACGTGATTTAAGAACTGAAATAGGAATGGTTTTTCAAGGAAGTGCGTTGTTTGATTCCATGACAGTTGCTGAAAACGTTGGGTTTCCATTGAAAATGTTCACCAAAGACAATAATTCAAAAATTCAGGAGCGCGTAGACTTTGTATTAAAAAGAGTCAATCTGACTGATGCACATAAAAAACTACCATCGGAAATTTCAGGAGGAATGCAAAAACGGGTAGCTATTGCGCGCGCGATTGTAAACAACCCAAAATACCTGTTTTGTGATGAACCCAACTCTGGTTTAGATCCAAATACAGCTATTTTGATTGATAATCTTATCAAAGAAATTACAGAAGAATACAATATCACGACAGTAATAAATACGCATGATATGAACTCCGTGATGGAAATTGGGGAGAAAATTTTGTTCTTAAAAGATGGTCTAAAAGCTTGGGAAGGAACCAAAGAAGAAATTTTCAGAACCGATAACGAAGCTGTCGTTGCCTTTGTTTATTCTTCTAATTTATTCAAAAAAGTACGAGAAGCGTATCTGAAAGAGTAAAAAACTAACTAGATTTTAACAACTCCACCTCAGCGTTTGGATTGAATAAATAAGTTTTTCCAGAACTCATTTCGAGGCATTCAAAACGCTTCGTTCTTATTGCTATTTTCTTGAAAATCTTTCCATTTTCGATTCGGAAAACACTACCATAGGGAATTTCGAATACATAGTTTTTATCATTTTGCTGGTCAAATTGTTTCAGTGCCAAAGCCAATGTAGCATCGGTATCACTACTCGCCGTCGGATTTTTGAAATGCCTCGCTAACAAAGGCAATAAGTGATTCGGGAAAATTTCTGGGCGAATATAAGGAATCATCAACCGTTGAAAAGAATATTTCCACTCGTTTCCATGAGGTTTGATATGTCTCCCAAATTTTTCAAAAGCGACCAAATGCGAGATTTCATGAATCAACGTAATCAAAAACTTGTATTTATTCAGATTCGAATTTACCGTGATTTCATGCTTTCCGTTCAATCCTTTTCGATAATCACCATGACGCGTCTGACGCTCGTTTACAATCTTAAGATGCACTTGATTGGCAACAATAAGTTCGAAAACGGGTTTTACCGCATGCTCTGGAATGTATCTGGCTAAGGTTTCGCTCAAAACAATTTGGGAATTATGAGTTATGGATTGGTAGAAGAAACTTGCAACACTTTGCCGTTGAAATATTTATTTCCAGTCAAAGTAAAATCATAAATATAATTTGCCATTTCACCCGCCGTTATTGGCGCTTGATAGCCTGGAAAAGCTTCCGCAAGCATTTCTGTTTGAACAGAACCCAAAGCTAAAACATTGAAAGAAATTCCACGCTCCTTATATTCTTCAGCTAACAACTCTGACAGTGTAATAACGGCACCTTTACTCGAACTATACGCTGCAAGTCCGGCAAATTTTAAACTTCCCTGAATTCCGCCCATAGAACTTATCGTTACAACATGGCTACCTTTTTGTAAATATGGCAGGCAAATTCGGGTCAAATTAGCAACTCCAAAAACATTGACTTTATAGATGTTTTCAAAATCTTCCTGAGTCGTTTCTGAAAAGGGTTTCAACAATAAACTTCCTGCGTTATGAATGACTGCATCTATTTGTTTCCATGACTTGGAAAGAAAATCTTTAACTTTTTCCAATTCAGACTCATTGGATAAATCAACTGAAAGACAGGTGATATTTTCGTTACCCAATAAAGCTTGAGGAATTTTTCTGGAAATGGCTAATACTTGGTGTCCCGCATTCGCAAATTGCAATGCCGACTCAAATCCTATTCCCCTACTCGTTCCTGTGATGATAATATTTTTCATGAAGCAAAAATAAACAAAAACGGTAAAAAAGTAACGCTTTACGCAAAGGATTGTTGTCACAATAAAAATTAAAAATTCCTATAATTTTACTTATTTTTGACAAAGTAAATTAACTTCTGAATTCCCAGAAAATGACAGAAAGCATACAATTCGAAACTGGAAAAATGAGTGACATTGATGGCGTATTGGCATTACAGGAATTATATCTTGTAGCCAATTTATCTGAAGAAGAAAAAGCTTTCGGGTTTGTTACCACACCATTTACGATCCAACAACTAACTGAAGTTATCAATGAAAAAGACTTATTTATTGCCAAAGACAATAACAAAATCATTGCTTACATTTTTGCAGGAAGTTGGGATTTTTTCAAACAATGGCCCATTTTCAATCACATGAGTTCCTTGTTTTCTGACCTGACCTTTTTAGATTTTGAAATTACCACAACCAATAGCTTTCAATATTGTCCTATTTGCATTCACAAGGAATATCGTGGAAAAGGATTGATAACACCGCTGTTTGAATTCATGAGAACACACATGGTCCAAAAATATCCATTGAGTTTGACTTTCATCAACAAAACTAATATTCCATCCGCGAAAGCACATACCGAAAAACTAAAATGGACCATTATTGGTGAGTTTCAATTCAACAATAATGAGTACTTTATTTTGGCGTATGATATGAATCAGGCAGTTTCTTAAACTATTTAAGCATTATGATTTCTTGTGTCGGCGTGTTTACCATTTGCGTTACAGCAGGCAATAACTCCTGAATAAAGGAAGTCATATGCGGAATATCCATCGCTTTGAAGTCATCCGAAACATGATGGTAAAATTCAAAGTTTTCAAAATCAAACGTGCTCACAGATTGGCAAGGCACTTTGAAAACATCATAAAAAGAGAAGTTATCTGACCTGTAGAATAATTTATATTCGGCTTCTTTTGGAAGAAAACCAATCGTATTTTTTCCGGTATATTCATTGATTTTACCCGCCATATTGGATTTATCAAAACCTGTTATATAAGCTAGATAATCTCTTTTCATTGGCACACCAATCATTTCAATATTGAACTGGGCATACAATTTAAAATCTTGTGCTTTCAGTTTTTTGGCTAGATGTTTAGACCCTAACAATCCTTTTTCTTCTCCTGCAAAAAACACAAAAAGAATACTTCGCTTATTATTTTTGGCTATGCTAAAATATTTCGCCATTTCAGCAACTGCAGTTGTTCCTGAAGCATCATCATTGGCACCATTGTTTATGAAATCTCCATTTACACCTTTTTTATCCAAGCCAATATGATCGTAATGAGCGCTTAGAATTATAAATTCATTTTTAAGAACTGGGTCGCTTCCTTCAACAAAACCTACAATATTAAAAGCGGTTTCCTTGAAAGTTGATAACGTGTCGCGATATGATTTAAAATAAGGCTTAACATTGTTATTCTTAAAAAACTGCTCCAAATAATCAGCAGCTTTCACCATTCCTATTGTACCGGTTTCTCTGCCTTCCAATTCATCCGAAGCTAAATATTTCAATGTTTCGGCAACATCATTTTCTTTTACTTTATACGCAATTGTCGACGGATAACTTGTTGCGGTCTCATTTATAACCGAAGTAATTGGTTTACAACACAAGAAAAGAAATGGAAGTAACAGAAAAATTTTTTTCATAATTAAAGTGATTATTGTTGATAAAGACAGATGTGAATTAGCATTAAACTTTTATATTTCGATTTTTTTTTGATAATATTTCTTGTAAACTTTACCCATTTGAACAAGAGCCAAAATCACAAAAAATGATGGAATTACTACTGGAATTACATATTTAGAAAAGCTAGTAGTATTTTGAGACAACATATTTAGTATCAAAACTAAAGTCAACATCCCAAGAAATGTACCAAATAAAGTCCCCGCAATATAATACTGTTTTAACTTATTTACAATGGAAATATGATTCCCATTCATCAGATAGAGATTCCAACCCGTCCAAAATGGCAATTGAAGGAAATTGATACAATTCAAAAATACGCCAATCAGGAAAGGAGAATACATCGCATATTTTTCTAAAATTCCTTGCTGTTCCACTGTTTGATCAGAACTAGCATAAAAAGAGTAGCCTAAAATCAACAGAAAGAAAACGGAAAAAAAATCAATGATCTTCATTAATTTCTTATTATTGACTAGTTGCTTTGCAAAAATTAAAGTGAAATAAATCACAAACATCTCCACAAAAATCACTCCTAATAAAAAGAAAACTAAGCTGTTCATTCCTAGTTTCGAATAAATTTCAAAACCTATAACATTCAAATATCCTAAAGGTATCGAACCGATAAAGCTCACTAAAAAACCAACAAAAATGTTTTTCAATGCCTTCATAGTTTTAAAAATTTACAATTTTATTGCTTTGTACGAGATGCATTCTATATTCTTTCATGCCGTCTTTATGCCGTAAATACGGTGTGCCATTTTTATGATTTGCAACACTTATTTCATACATATACGTAATATGGCGGGCTAGTTCTTTCCAAGCAAAAAACAAAGAATGCTTGGGGTCATAAATGTGTGTAGGCTCGCTTGCAGCACCATTCAACTCCACAACTGAAAAATTTAGACCTTGTTCCAATTCTTCCATAGTATTGTACATCACATCCATTCTTCCAAAGTAAAAACCTGGAATTTGCAAACACATTTCGTTAATTGTCTCTGTCAGTTTTGGGGTTATCCAATGGCTTCCATCTATGAATTTTGCACCTCGAGCATGGTTTCCATAAGGGACCAAATTCAATTTCTCTCCTTTTGGAAGAATAATGAGTAGTTTTTTTCCGTACTCCTGTTTCAAAATCTTTAATTGCAGTTCGTATCGAGGATTTTCTTTGATTAGTTCTTCTATAGTAGAGAATCCATTTCCGGTAATAATCAGAAATTCTTTAGAAACTATTCCTGTGATTCTACCCACTTTTTCATGAGGGTAACGTACATAGAAAATCCCAACTTCGTGCTCATAAGGAATTAAATCCTGCACTATGTAATCGAAATTTGCTTTGTCAGCATATTCTTTTAAATCGGCAACGGTATTAATTTTTTTTACCCCAGATCCTCGTAATCCAATATCTGGTTTTGCAATCAAGGGGTATTTTATTTTTGCCTCTTCAATACTCTTTAAAATTTGTTCAAGAGCAGTTCCTTGTTTAATTAATTCCGTTATTGGGTAATATTGTTGCGGAATCAAATTATAGATTTCTTTTTTAGACTCCATCATAAAACCGCCATTTTTTATGGTTGGATTAGAAGCATTAAAGAAAAAAATAGATTTTGCCTTTATTGAATAATAGGACCATAAAAAATAAATAGGAATATAAACAATCTGGAAAGGCCAGTATTCCCAATGGGTAATTTTATGAAAAAATAGTTTCAATGTGTGTTTTTTAAACGGTGATAAATGAGGTCGAAAAATCCTGCTGTGCAATCAAATCGTAATGCAATATAGCTACTTTATTTTTTTCAATAACCGATTGCGTGATGCTTAACGTTTTCATCTCGTCATTTCTATTGATAACCAAACCATTTTCATCATTTCCCTTTTCGGTATAGCGATGAAAATCATGCATTTTTGATTCAGAAATTTCAGAATTGTCATTCATAAAAGTATAAAACCAATTGGAACGTTTTTCACGAATCGCTGATGGATACAATGTTGACGAAGACCAAATATGGTTTAGTTGACTATCTAAAGGAGTTGTTTCTTTCTCTTTTCCGTTCCATCGCAATTGAAAAAGAGCGTTGTTTTGAAATAAAACTAACGTAAAAGGTTCTATATTTTCCAAATCAATTTCGGTCCAAAAATCCTTTGGTGAAATGCTGCTGATCATATCTAAAACAATCAAACCACGGCTTTTTCGATATGGAGGTTGTACTTCATGTTTTTCGTCGGCACCATTTAAAAGCACCAAAATTGTCCCGTCTGCATTAGCAGCAAACCAAGTTCCTCCTGCTTTGGGATCCTTTGGGAAAATAATATTTTTTCCGTTTACGGTATAATTTCTTGGAGGTATTGCACTCGGTCTTACTGTTTTTTCATCCCGATTGGAGGTAATGATAATTTTATCATTCGTTGCTATAAAACTTACTGTGCACATTGATTCCTAAATGCTATTGTAGATCGAGCAACTCCAAAATCAGGATCTATTGTCACTGTCTCACATTGCAAAATAGCCACTTTAATAAGTGCCTGATGATGAATACAATGTTCTAAATTATACAGCAATTCTCTGAAATAGTTACTTTCAATTCGAATTTCCTCTCCATCAATAATTTGCAACAACTCGATGTTTTTATTTTTTTTGTCTAAATTTTGTTGAATCAACACAATATTTTCAACAGCAAAAAAGGTATCCGTTTGAATAAGAGTATTTCGTTCTCTTTTATCATAATTCACAAAACCTGAATCATATTGATTTTCTAAGCATTGAAACATCTCTATAATATGCCTGGTATGCTCTCCAATAGTTGCATTACTTAATTCTGCACAAGAATTTGAATATTCATTTTGTGACAATTGATTTAGTAAATCAATTAGTTCGTTTAAACTATTATTTATAGAAGGTATTAGCATATTTAAGTTTTAATTCAACAAATTCATTACTTTAGTTCTATCCTTAAATACTAAAGTAACACAACAAAGAAAGGTAATTAGTGCCAAAATAAAAAGTGTGCCCCCATCATTTTTCACTTCAATCCCAAGCACAAACAGATGTGCAAAAATCGCACCAACCATAACGCCGCAACCCATTATAGCACCAAATAATGAAGTTCTTGGTATTAAAATCAAAATTGCCGTAATCAACTCCGCAATTCCAGTACCAATCCTTCCGTAAGGTTCAATTCCCAAAGCAGAAAAAATATAAACCGATTCTTCGCTGGCCGTAAATTTAAAGTACAGCGTTTGCGCTAAAATTACCGCTACAGCGAGTCGTAATATCCAGAAAAACACAACTGATTTCATGATTTCTATTTTTTATTTAATTATTTAATTATTTTATTCCAATTAGCATCGGCCTTCATCATCAATCCGGATTCCTCTTTATTCCAACTTTTCAATGTATTATTGAAGAAAGCATTGTAAAACAAGTACAACTTCCCATTACTAATTTTGAAAGTCTCTGGATTTACAGACACTTTTTCATTAGAGTCTCCCATTGCAAAGGCACACCAGCCTCCGTATTGAGGTTCAAAATTTGAAGGATTCTTCAAGAAATATTCTTTATTTACTGGCATAGAAAAATAATAAACGACACCTTCTTGCGATACTGATATTTCTTTTTTCCCTTTGACTGCCTTTCCTTGTTTGAAATAAGCCACAGGATCATATCCTTGAATAGCCACCTTTTTTTCAAGATTAAAATGAGTCAGTCGTTTATTATCCTTTTGCGAAAACCCAGAAAGAGGACACAATACGATTAGAATAAACAGTAGCTTTTTCATGATTATTTATTTAAAGATTTTGCAACGGCAATCAACAAATCATTTGAAATTCTGTTCTTATAATTTGGAGTAATGTGCTCAAACTCAATTTCAGCATTCTCATTTAAAATAAACACCGCCGGAACAGGTAAAAAAGAATTATTCACGCCTTCAGAACCTTTAGCTATAATAGCTTTATAATTTTCCGGAGCTTGAAAAGCAATTCCAACAGCTTTAGACAATTCGCCCGTACTGTCCGATAATAACAAATAATTTAATTTTCCTTTGTCATCTGTTACTTTCAGACTTTTTGGAGCATCAGAACTTATGGCGATTATTTGATATCCTAAATCTAGCAATTCTTTTTCGGCTTCAGCCAATGCGGCTAAATGAATATTACAATACGGACACCAACCACCACGATAAAAAACTAAAACGGTTTTTTTTTTGGTAATTAATTCGGTTAAATTGACCTCTTTATTTTCAACGGATTTTAAAGTGACATTAGGAATTTTTTCTCCAATAAGTAGTGGTGCGATTTCAGTGGCTGATTTTGGTAAATCATTTTGAGCATTTACCGTTAGTCCAATTGCTAATAAAGCCAAACAAATTATTTTTTTCATAGTGTTACATTTTTAAGTTGTAAAACTACTGTGTTATATCGAGATGATATGTCGGCTATATTACAGTTCTACTAAAATAATTATATTTTACTGATATCTGTTATGATAATTTCTTTTCTACTATAAACAATTGTGCCATTAGTTTCCATTTCATTGAGTAAATGAGTCGCTGTTTGTCTCGAAGTACAGATAATTTGCGCTATATCGTTTTGTGTTAGGTAGTTTTCAATTACAACTTTATTCTCTACTTGTTTGCCTTCTTTTTCAGCCCAATCTTTTAAGAACTGAAACAATCTGGTTTTAGCGTCTTTAGAAATCAAATTAGAATAACTGTTCTTAATGCGTTTCATCTTTAAGCCTACAAACTTAGTATAGGACAAAGCCAGACTTGGATTTCGCAACAATAAATTTTCGAAATCCGACATTAGAAAACTACAAATGGCTACATCATCCGAAAGCACTTTTGCATATTCATTGGATTGAATGTCCGCCTCCAAAGTCAGTTCCCCAAACAAATCTCCTTTTTGAATAATATCTTTAATCGTTTCATTTCCGTCTTCATCGACCGCAACAATTTTTATATTCCCTTTTTTAAGCAAAAAAATTCTTGGTAAATCCGAAGCAGAAAAATAGATAATTTCGCCTTTCTGTGCTTTTTTAAAACCGGTAATAATACACAATTGCTTGATTTGCCCAAAACTCAAAGTCCGAAACAATTTGTGATCGCGCAAATACCAATATTTTAAATCTTCATACATAAAAATTCTTTTCGTAAATGTATTAAAAAAACAATTTGAAAAACAAAACCCTTTCAAATCATAACTTGAAAGGGTTTATAAAATCGTATAAAATATATTTATGAAACTAATGTTCTTGAAATTACAATTCTTTGTATTTCAGAAGTTCCTTCATAAATCTGAGTAATTTTAGCATCACGCATCATGCGCTCTACATGATATTCAGCCACATATCCATTCCCCCCGTGAATTTGAACAGCTTCAATAGTGGTATCCATAGCCGTTTGCGAAGCAAATAACTTAGCCATGGCCCCAGATTGTGAAATGTCTTTCCCTTCATCTTTTTCAGAAGCTGCTTTAAGAACTAGCATTTTTGCAGCCATAATTTGAGTAGCCATATCCGCTAATTTAAAAGCGATTGCTTGGTGTTTGAAAATTTCCTTTCCAAAAGCTTTTCTTACTTGTGAATATTTCAATGCCAGTTCATACGCGCCAGTTGCAATACCTAATGCTTGAGAAGCAATACCTATTCTTCCACCGTTCAATACTGACATGGCAAAGTTAAAACCAAATCCATCAGCCCCAATTCGGTTCTCTTTAGGAACTTTTACATCAGTGAACATTAAAGAATGCGTATCTGATCCACGGATTCCCATTTTCTTTTCTTTTGGTCCAATATCAAATCCTGCCCAACCTTTTTCAACAATAAAAGCATTGATTCCTTTGTGCCCTTTTTCAATATCCGTTTGAGCAATTATAATATAAGTAGATGCAGACGAACCATTAGTTATCCAGTTTTTTGTACCATTTAACAGGTAATGATCTCCATTATCTATTGCAGTTGTTTTTTGAGATGTTGCATCTGAACCCGCTTCCGGTTCTGACAAACAAAAAGCGCCTATCACTTCTCCTTTAGCAAGAGGAACCAAATATTTCATTTTTTGTTCTTCATTACAATATTTTTCTATACCGGCACAAACTAATGAATTATTTACTGACATAATCACCGCTGCAGAAGCATCAACTTTTGAAATTTCGGTCATAGCCAAAACATACGAAACACTATCTAAACCAGATCCGCCATATTTAGGATCAACCATCATTCCCAAGAAACCTAAATCAGCCATCATCTTTACCTGTTCAGTTGGAAACTTAGAATATTCATCTCTTTCAATAACTCCAGGTAACAATTCGGCATTCGCAAAATCACGGGCAGCCTGTTGAATCATTAAATGCTCTTCGGTTAGGTTAAAATCCATATTTTTATAGTAAATTAAATGTTCTTAAATTTGTCGTCAAAAGTAATTATTAAATATCAGATTTCAAACGATTTCGTAAATTTAGCCAATGTTAAAAAAAAAGTATATAGTTGTAGGGGTAATGTCCGGAACTTCTCTCGATGGAGTAGATTTGGCGCATATTGTCTTTACTGTAAAAAATAATAAATGGGAATTTCAAATCTTGGAATCCGAAACCGTTTCTTATAGCGCTGATTGGGTGAACCAATTGAAAATAGCCGTTGATTTTTCAGACAAAGAACTTCAGAAATTAAATCAAGACTACACACAACTCCTGGCTGCTATTATTTTCAATTTTATCAAAAAGCACAAAATCGAAAATCTCGATGCCGTTTGTTCCCACGGACATACTATTTTACACCAACCACAAAACGGATTCACGCTTCAAATTGGTAATTTACCCGAAATCGCTACTTTAATTAATCAAACGGTAGTTTGTGATTTCAGAATTCAGGATGTACAACTTGGCGGTCAAGGCGCACCTTTGGTTCCTATTGGTGACCGAATTTTATTTCCTGAATATGATTACTGCATGAATTTAGGCGGTTTTTCGAATGTTTCATTTGAACAAAATAACAACCGAATTGCCTTTGATATTTCGCCGGTAAACACTGTTTTGAATTTTTATGCGAACCAATTGGGTTTGGATTATGATAACAAAGGCATTATATCAAGAACCGGAATTTGTAATGAAGATTTATTGAATGAATTAAATGCTTTAGATTTCTATCAAAAGAAACATCCTAAATCATTGGGTTTTGAATTTGTAAAAGAAACTGTTTTACCTATTATCGACAGCTATTCCATTCCAGTTGAAGACAAATTACATACTTTCACCGAACATGTAGCGTTGCAAATTGCTTTGGCTTTGCCAAATAAAAACGGAAGCCTTTATATCACTGGCGGCGGTGCTTACAATGATTTTCTCATCGAACGCATTCGGTATCATTTGCCGGAAATGAAAATTATTATTCCATCAACTAAAATCCTGGAATTCAAAGAAGCGTTGATTTTTGCGCTACTCGGTGTTTTAAAATTACGCGGAGAAATCAATGTTTTGAGCAGTGTCACTGGTGCTAGTACAGATCATAGTTCAGGTGAAATTTATGTGTTTAATTCAAAACAAAATCGGTAACTTTTTTCATTATATCTTTGCTTTTTAAATCGTGTCCCAATCCCTCTGTAAGAATCAATTGGCTGTTTTTCCAATGCTTATTTAATCGTATGGAATAATTATAACTAGTTGCCAAATCATTTTTATCATGTACGATTAAAGCCGGAATAGCAATGCTTTCTGCAAATTTAGCACTCGAAAAATAGCTTGGTAATTTTCCTAATTGTACCTGAAATTCATCAATAATTAAGTTGACAGATTTTGTAGTTAATCCTAATGTTTGTTTGTAAAAATCAAAAAAATCGGAAGCTTCACCGGGTGCACCCATAATAACCACTTTTTCAATAGTATGTTCTTTGTATTCATCTAAAAAATAAGCAGTTGCGAATCCGCCGATGGAATGACTGACAATTGATGAAATATCTGAATTTATTTCTAAAAAAACGTTTATAACTTTCGCATACAAAACCACATGAATGTATTTACCGGAAGATAAACCATGAGCAGGTGCATCTAAGGAGTAAACCGTAAAATCGTTTTTAACCAAATGTTCAATATAGTTTTTCCAACGGAAAGAATGGCTGGCCCAACCATGAACTAAAAGTATTTTTTTACTCCCACTGCCCCATTTATACGTTTGGATTTTGTACCCTTCAAAATTTAGAACATCTGACATTCCTCTTTGCAAAAATTCCAATTGATGCGGTTTTACTTTTCGAGCAAATGGATTGCAAAAAAGTAAAAAACCATCCTTTTTTAGCTTTTTTGGATGAATAAATGACAACAAATTGAAATAAAACCCTGTCGATTTTTGCATTATTTTTCTAAAATTCATAATTATTTTTGTTTTAAGATACCGATTGGTATCAAATTGTTTAAATTTTTTTACAGTAATATATCCGAAACAATCCAGTTTTTTAAATGGTTCACTACAATCTCAATATCGGAGTTTGAATTTTGAAGTTTACTCATCATCACACCGCCTTCAAGTGTTGAAATCAATATAGTTGCCACTAGTTTTTCGTTAACTAAATTCCGAACTTGTTTGTGTGTTTTTCCATTGATAATTATTTTCTCCACAGAATCGCGAAAAACGAACAAGGCTTGTTGTGCTTTTTGCTTCAATTCCAAATTAGTATCATCAACTTCTACAGCAAGATTTAGCAGCGGGCAACCACCAATAATTAATGGACTTGTAATGTAACTTTGAAACAAATTAAGCACACAAAACAACTTATCTCTAGTGTTGTTTTCGACCTTAATTTTCTCATTTAAAGCCCCAAAAATGGCTTGCATCATTTTCTGAAAAGCTTCAATTTCAAGACCTTCTTTATTCTCAAAATGCCTGTAAATAGCACCTTTGGTCAAACCTGTAGCCTCAGTAATATCACTTAATGACGTAGATTTATACCCTTTTGTATTAAAAAGAGTAGTCGCTTCTTTTAGCACTTTTGCTTTTGTTATTTCCGATGATCGCATATGTAAAGATACCAATCGGTATCTAAATAACAAAAAAAAAGTAAAATTTCTTTTTAAATTGTTTGAAAAAACTAGATTTGCATATCAAAATTAATTGTCACAAATGAAAGATTTATTAAAGAAATTCGAAAATAAAGAACCTGAGATTGTTTTCCATTGGAAAGATGCTGAAACGGAAGCTGAAGGATGGACAGTTATCAATTCGCTACGTGGTGGTGCTGCCGGTGGTGGAACTCGCATGAGAAAAGGGTTGGATATGAATGAAGTTTTGTCTTTGGCAAAAACCATGGAAGTGAAATTTTCGGTTTCTGGACCTGCTATTGGCGGTGCTAAATCTGGAATTAATTTTGATCCGAATGACCCAAGAAAAAAAGGCGTTTTACAACGTTGGTACAAAGCTGTTTCTCCTTTATTGAAAAGTTACTACGGAACTGGTGGTGATTTGAATGTAGATGAAATTCACGAAGTAATTCCAATGACGGAAGAATGTGGCGTCTGGCATCCGCAAGAAGGTGTTTTCAACGGTCACTTCAAACCGACAGAAGCAGACAAAATCAACAGAATTGGACAATTGCGTCAAGGTGTGGTGAAAGTGATTGAAAATCCAAAATTTTCCCCTGATGTTTCCAGAAAATATACTGTTGCCGATATGATTACCGGTTATGGCGTTGCCGAAGCTGTCCGTAATTATTACACTATTTATGGTGGAGATGTAAAAGGGAAGAAAGCAATTGTACAAGGTTTTGGAAATGTAGGTTCTGCTGCTGCTTTTTACTTAGCCGAAATGGGTGCAAAAGTAATTGGTATCATCGACAGAGATGGTGGATTAATCAATGAAGAAGGATTCACTTTTGAAGAAATAAGAGCCTTATTTCTTGCAAAAGACGGAAACAAACTGGTTGCCGAAAATATGATTCTTTTTGAAGAAATCAATCAAAAAATCTGGACAATCGGTGCTGAAATATTCACTCCATGTGCCGCTTCCAGATTAGTAACTCAATCTCAAATTGACAGTTTAATTGCCAATGGTCTTGAAGTAATTTCGTGTGGTGCAAATGTTCCTTTTGCCGACAAAGAAATCTTTTTTGGTCCAATTATGGAAGATGTAGATCATAAAGTGAGTTTGATTCCTGACTTTATTTCTAATTGTGGTATGGCTCGTGTTTTTGCTTACTTCATGGAAAAGAAAGTACAAATGACAGATGAAGCTATCTTCCAAGACACTTCGGAAATCATCAAAAAAGCAATTGAAAAAGCGCATAATTTGAATCCAAGTAAAACAAATATCAGTGCAACTGCTTTTGAAATCGCATTGAAGCAGCTTACTTAAAATCAAATAGTATTCTTTTATATTTATCGGAACTGGGATTAAGCAGATTTTAAAATCTATTTAATCCCTTTTCTTATTTCTAGTTTTAAGCGAAAGCAATCCTTATTTATATTCTGGCAGTAGCTTTTTACTCTTAACAATTTTTAGTACTTTTCAACGTTTTTTAGTAATAGACTTTTTAAAATTTTAAATACAAATGAGTTCCACCATTTCATCAGATCAAAAGAAATCGTTAGCACTATCTATTCTTTTGTATGCGACAATGTTGTTGATTTTATTTTTCATCCGATTTTGGCCACCTGCAAACATCGATGAACTTGCTGGCGGCGGCGGTGGCGGTGGCGTTACTGTAAATTTTGGTGACAGCGATTTCGGTTCTGGAGCAAATTATAAAAGCGAAGTTTTGGAAATAAAAAACCAAACCAGACAAACGCCTGCAAAATCAACTCCAGAGGAAGCTATTTTATCTCAAGAAAACAGTACCGAAGAAAGTGTTGTGATTCCAACAAAAGAAAAAACTAAAAAACCAACAGTAGTCGTAAAAGAAGAAACGAAACCAGTGGTTGTAAAACCTAAAGTTTCTAACAATACAAATGATGCTTTATCCAGCATTCTAAAAGGCTCTAATAAAGGAGGCGATGGCGATGACAAAGCAGCCGGAAACAAAGGAAAAGCTAGCGGAAGCTTGAGTTCTAATGGTTATTATGGAACCGGTGGTTCTGGTGGGGGAACAGGCGGTGGAAATGGTACCGGAACCGGAATAGGAACTGGCAGTGGATATGGCTCCGGAAGCGGAGGAGGAAGCGGAAGTGGTTCTGGCGGAGGAGTTGGATATTCATTAGGAAACCGAAAAGCATTATCAAAACCCGCACCAAAATATACTTGCAATGAACAAGGAAAAGTTGTCGTAGAAGTTTCTGTTGACAGAACCGGAAGGACTATAAATGCAGTTGCCGGTGTAAAAGGAACTACGAATACCGCAAAATGCTTATTAGATCAGGCCCGAATTGCAGCGATGAACACGAGATGGGATGCCAGCAGTGATGCACCGGAAAAACAAGTCGGTAAGATTGTTTACAATTTCAATTTGAATTAAAACAATTAGGAACGGGCGCCATCGCATAACGAGAGTAACAACTGTGATTGCTTCGTTCCTCGCAATGACAACTGCAATAATTTGATAGTTTACGAATTTGCTTGAGGGATAGAAGCAAGTACCGAAGTACTGCGGATAGCCCGACCGTAATAGAAAAAGGGGCTAATCAGCATAAAGTTGATTAGCCCCTTTTTCTATTGTGGTCACGCCCAAACGATGCGATTGCTTCTTAAAAACTCGCAATGACGCTTACTTGGGACTCGTAGCAATCACAAACTTCAGATTGTTCTTCACTCCTATTTGCAGTACGTCAACTAAATCTTGTACTTGTAAATTGAATGGAATACGAACAATAACGGTTTGATCTTTCTCTGAATTCATCTTAGACATCAAAGTCGTTTCCAGTTCTTCAAAGGAAACCGCTTGCTTATCTATGTAGAATTTTTTATCCTCAGTAACAGACAAACTGATGTATTGCTTGTTTGTTTTCTCGTTAGATTTGGCTTTTGGCAATGTCATTTTGATAACATTAGGATTTGCCAACGTTGATATAATCAGGAAAAACAACAACAAGAAAAACATAATATCACTTAATGACGAAGTAGCCACCTCGGCATGAAATCTTCTTTTTCGTTTTATAGACATGTTACGATCTTTGAATAATATTTACAAACTCTAATATTTGTTTTTGAATTTTCAACGCAAAATTATCAATCTTGCCGTTTAATAAATGATATCCGCTATACGCAATAATACCAACTATTAATCCAGCTCCACTACTGATCATTTTCTCATACAATCCTCCAGAAATATTACCAATACTAATATTCTCAGTTACCGAAATACTGTAAAATATTTTAATTACTCCTGATATAGTTCCAATAAATCCTAGTGTAGGTGCAATTCCGGCAATAAGTCCCAAATGACCTAAATGCTTTTCCATTCCTCCTATTTCTATATCTGCAGCACGATCCATGTTGGATTCAATCTCAATAATAGGCCTCCCAATAACCAAAATACCTTCTCTTACAATATTTCCTGAAGCAGTATTATTTCTTTCTGCAATAGATCGAGCCAAATCAAGATTTCCTGAATTTAGATTATCGCGTACATCGCGCATTAAAAGAGTATCAATTTTTGATGCTTTACTAATATACAAATAGCGTTCAATAATCAGATAAAAAGTGTAAAATAATAGAATCCCGATTGGGATAAGCCACACACCACCTTTTAAAAGAAATCCTAAAGTGGATATTTCGGCATTTGGAGCAATTTTTTCAATAACTACGTTTGAAGCAGCGTTGGTAATGGTGTCGGCCTGTAATTGTATAAAACTAAACATATAATATTATTGTATTTTAATCATTAATTCTAAAAATTATTTCAATTTTGCACTAAAGATACTTTTCGATGTACTATTAAACTAAAAAAATAGAAAAATATTTTAAACAACTACTATTTTATTACAAAAATGAACTATCAGGAAACCATAAATTGGATGTTTAATCAACTCCCGATGTACCAACTTCAGGGCGCTTCGGCCTATAAAAAAGATTTAACCAACACGCATTTACTCATAGCTCATCTTGATAATCCACAAGAAAAAATAAAGTGTATTCATGTTGCAGGAACTAACGGAAAAGGTTCCACTTCTCACATGCTGGCATCCATACTTCAAGAAGCGGGTTATAAAGTTGGATTGTATACATCACCCCATTTAAAGGATTTCCGAGAACGTATAAAAATTAACGAACAGAATATTTCTAAAGAATTTGTCACTGATTTCATCAATGAACACAAAAGTTTTTTCGAATCAAACGACATGAGTTTTTTCGAAATGACTGTTGGACTGGCTTTCGATTATTTTGCCAAAGAAAAAGTAGACATCGCTGTTATTGAAGTGGGAATGGGCGGAAGATTGGATGCCACCAATATCATCACTCCATTAGTTTCAGTTATTACCAATATAGGATTGGATCACACACAATTTTTGGGCAACACACTTGAAGCTGTTGCTTTTGAAAAAGCAGGAATCATAAAGCCAAATATTCCCGTAATTATTGGAGAATATACTCCTGAAACCAAACCCGTTTTTTTGGCCAAAGCCAAAGAATGTAATTCGGAAATCTATTTTGCTCCTGATTTGATTTCAGAAACCTATCCTTCTGATTTAATTGGCGATTATCAAATGCACAATAAAAAGACGGTCTTACAAACCGTTTCTGTTTTAAATAGTCAGAACGAATTTAAAATTACTCCCGAAAATACAAAATCCGGCTTACTAAATGTGGCAAAAAACACCGGACTTCAAGGAAGATGGCAACAATTAGGAGAATTTCCAAAAGTCATTTGCGATACTGCGCACAATAAAAACGGACTGGAAATTGTTTTGAATCAAATACAAAAAGAATATTTTGATACTTTACATATTGTTTTGGGAGTAGTAAATGACAAAGATTTAGATGAAATTCTACCTTTATTCCCTAAAAAAGCTAATTATTATTTCTGTAAACCTAACATTCCTCGCGGGCTTGATGTTCTAATTCTAAAACAAAAAGCAGCAACTTTCGAACTAAAAGGCGAAGTATACAATTCTGTTTCAGAAGCTTATCGAAAAGCAATTGAAAACGCTGCAAAATCTGATTTTATATACATTGGCGGAAGCACATTTGTAGTAGCAGAAATTTTATAATTTTTTTGGTTTTTACTTGCAAATCTAGAAAAGTGGCGTATATTTGCACACGCAATAACGGAAACGAAAGTAACTAAATTGCATTAGGGCGATTAGCTCAGCTGGTTCAGAGCACCTCGTTTACACCGAGGGGGTCGGGGGTTCGAACCCCTCATCGCCCACAAGTTTAATAACAAATGGTTTCAAAACCCTATAGATCTTATGATTTATAGGGTTTTTTATTTTGGGCATACTTCAAATTATTCATTCAATCTTAATGCTAAAGGAGCAAAATCGAGACCCTTCAAATTTCAAAATTTAGGGTCTCGCTAAATCTTCTTAAGTCCAGCAAACAGTCGTACTAACAACCAGTTTACTACTTGTTCAGAATATGTACATCTTGCTTGCTATCAATTAGAAAATTAAATTGAATACTAATTAAAAGGTCACCACTATGAAAGCAAAAATCACCTTGCACATTTATGCAAAAACTACAAAAGCTAATGCAGCTGGACAATTACCCATTTATATTCGGTTAACAGTTGACGGACAACGTTTCGAATTCAGTTCCAAGAAATTCATTGAAAAAACCAAATGGTCGCCAGAACTATCCAAAATGAAAGGTGGTTCGGAAGAAGCTAGAACAATAAATAACTATCTTGATTTAATGAAATCTAAAGTTTTTGATATTCAAATGGAGCTACTTCATAAAAACGAAGAATTATCCCTGGAGAATTTCAAATCTAGAATATTAGGAACCCATCAACGAGAACGAATGTTAATTCCAATTTATCAAAATCACAATGATAAAATTGAAGAACTTATCGGAAATGGTTATGCTTATGGAACATTAGAACGTTTCAAAATATCTTTGAAACACCTGCAAGAATTCATTTTGCGGAAGTATAATATTGCAGACATAAGCATTAATAAAATTGATTATGCCTTTGTAACTGAATTTGAATTCTATTTGCGAAGCGTTAAAAAATGCAATAACAATACTGCTGTAAAATATGTTAGGAATTTTAGAAAAATAATTAAAATCTGTTTAGATAATGATTGGTTAGATAAAAATCCTTGTAGCCGATACGAAGGAAAAATGAAAGAAGTCGAACGAGATTTTCTTACTGAAGTAGAACTAAACAGGATTTACAACAAACGGTTTTCATCAGAACGATTAACTTTAGTGAAAGACATTTTTATATTTTCCTGCTATACTGGATTGGCTTATGTTGATGTAAAAGGATTAAAGAAAGACCACATAGCAATAGGCATCGATGGCGAAAAATGGATTTTCAAAAATCGCCAGAAAACAGATACCAAGTCAAAAATTCCAGTGCTGCCAATTGCCCAAGAAATCATTCAAAAATATGCCAATCATCCAAAGTGTTTAAATGAAGATAGTGTCTTACCCATTTTAACTAACCAAAAAATGAATGGTTATCTCAAAGAAGTTGGAGATCTATGTGATATTTCAAAAGAAATCACTTTTCACATGGCTCGACACACATTCGCAACATCAGTAACACTTACAAATGGCGTTCCCATTGAAACCGTAAGCAAAATGCTTGGGCATAAAAATATTCAGACTACTCAGCATTATGCTAAAATATTGGATAAAAAAGTGAGCGAGGATATGATGAATTTGAGAAATAAATTCAATTTAATAAAAGACTCATGTAATAATTCTTTAGAAGTAAAGTCTGTTTTTTCCTGATATAAGAAGACCATTATATCAACTTATATCAGGATAATGCATTATAAAGAATTAATAAAACTCAACAAATTTAAGATAGTCTTTTTTAAAATCCGTAAATTACTGGAAGTTGCCCATGAGTATTTTTACCGTTCTTTTTCATCTCTCCATTTCTTGGACTTATATTTTATTAAAAACGAGTAACGGTACTTTGGCTTTAAAGGAATAATTGGCTGAGTTACTGGAGAAAAATATTTTGTCGAAAAAACTTCTATTTTGTTGCGTGAACATAATCATCATGGAAGGTTTTGACTGCTTAATTACCGCCTCTATGTTTGAAATTAAGCTCTTGGCCAGATTGATATTTTCGATATGCAGTTTAATATTATACTTTGAATTTTTTTTCACCAATTCATCTATGGTGTTTTTATTTGTTGATATTTCGGTGGGGTAATTGAAATGGAGTATTTCAACTTTTGCCTTTAATGGCTTTGTGAATTCAATTACTTTTTTCAGTTCATTTTCAAGATTTACAAGGTCGGAGGCGTAAATGACGCTCTTTATTTCACTTCTGTGATAATTGTGGGGTATCGCTATAACCGGAACTGTGGAATGGGCGATTAGACTGGAAGTGTTTGTTCCGAATATTTTTTTCAGTTTTCCTGAGCCTCTGGTGCTGATACAGATAAAATTGAATTCATTTTCCTGGGCATATTCCCTGATATTGCTGTCTGCAAAAACAGCACTATTTATCACACACTTATTATTTATAGAAATAACATCCATGTCCTTATAAACCGATGCAACAAATTGGTTCAGTTTTTTTTGAATTTTATTCGCTTCTTTTTTTTCATAATCAGCAAAGGCGGCATCGCTCTTTGATGTAAGGTTTGCAATGTAATAGGAATGAAAAAAAGTCAACTCAAATTTATGTTGTGATGCCAATTGAATGGCAAAACGCAAAGCTCCTTTTGAGTTTGAAGAGAAATCGGTGGTAACAAGAATTTTATCCATTATCTTTTATGTTGATTGTTATTTTGACAAAAAACTATTCAATTGGCTGATCAAACCTAATGGTATTACTATATAAAGCCTAATCCACTTTCATTAACTTTAGTAAACTGAGCCACTTCATTTTTTTTTAATTATTTTTATCACGAAAAGCGGAGGCATCATTATCTCTCTTGTTAACCATTAACGATACTGCAATGCTTACGATTAAAATAACAACAATCACCAACAAAGCAATTTGTATCGGCAATTTGTAGAAATCAACTACCAACATCTTCAGCCCGACAAACATTAATATCAAAGCTAGCCCCTTCGACAAATAGCGGAATTTATCCATCATCCCCGCCAGTGCAAAATACAGAGAACGCAAGCCAAGTATGGCAAACACATTTGAAGTGTAAACAATAAAATGGTCTTGGGTAATTGCCAGTATTGCAGGAATGCTATCTGCTGCAAAAATCAAATCGGTGGTTTCAATCAACACCAAAACTAAAAACAAAGGCGTTGCAAACCGTTTTCCATTCTGTTTTACAAAAAATTTACCACCATGCAGTTCATTAGTAACAGGCATTACTCTTCTGAATAATTTTATAAGGGGATTTTTTTCTGGCTCAATTATCATCTCCTTTTGCGTAAGCATCTTATATCCTGTATAAATCAGTATCGCTCCGAAAACATAAATCGTCCAATGGAATTTTTCGAGTAACGCCACTCCCGCAAAAATAAAAGCAGCCCGCATTATTAAAGCTCCGATAATTCCCCAAAACAAAATTTTATGCTGATGAATCGCTGGAGTTTTGAAATAAGAAAAAATTAAAACGAATACAAAAATATTATCTACGCTCAATGCTTTTTCAATTACGTAGCCCGTAAAAAACTCCAATGCTTTTACCTCACCTTGCCAATAATAAATAAGCCCATTGAAACACATGGCAAGTGTTATCCAAACCCCCGTCCAAATCATGGCTTCTTTAATGCTTACTTCATGCGCTTTGCGGTTAAACACCCCTAAATCCAATGCCAGCATCAGAAGCACGAATACATTAAAGCCAATCCAGAAACTCAAATCCGTTTGCATACTTGTACTTGTTTAATTTTTCGACTCTTCTTGTTTTACCAAATTCATTTGGTCAATTTTTACGGTTTACCAAAATGATTGTCTGTTGAATGTTGCTAAAATATTTACCTATAACTACGTCAGACGGTTTGCTGCTACAAGCTGTTCGGGATTTACTTGTATAAACTGTCTTGAACGAAAATACTTCTTAAAGATAATGAACTTTTTGGCAAATGCCTAACAAAATTTTATACCATGAAAAAACTTGAAGCTTGTATGAATCCTTTATAGTTTGTGATGCCTATACTATTGATTATAGTTATATTTCCTATTCTTTTGTTTATATTCGGTTCGAATTTTTTTTCTATAATACTCTGTAAGTTTGACACAAATGTTGCGGCATAAAAACCTTGTTCAATACTCCAAACTGTATGACCTCTAAATTGTTCAAATTGTTGCTGTGTTGTTTCACAGTAATTGCCAAAGTAGTTTCATGAGTTCAGTGTTTATGTTTTTTTATTTCATCAGCATAAGGATCATATCCATCTTGTTTTAGGTTTTCGTTGATTGGTGCACAAAATATTTCATTTACTATGCTACAATCCATTCTTCCTCCTTGTAAAACACTTCTTGACAACAAGTTTTTCCTCGCAAATAAAACATGTACTTCACAACAAGTATTACATCTTAACATTTTTAAAATATTTTCTTTGAATCCATTTTTCAACACTGATAATTATTAAAATTGAAAAAGCTACCATGGCTGACATCCCCCATGCCTCAGCTTTTAATGGAGATGAATGAAACCAACGATTCATAAATGGAAAATAAACAAAAGCGGCCTGAACAAACAGTACTGTTGCAATTCCGATATAAATAAATGGATTGGAGAAAAGCCCGATTTTATTGACTGAAAAATTAAGAGATCGGCAATCAATAAGGTAAAACACCTGAAATAAAACCATTGCTGTTACAGCCATTGTTTGAGCTTCCGAAATGGCCAGTGAGTGTTCCATGCCTCTGGACAGTTCAATATTATATTCCCAAAGAAATAATCCAATTGTTCCACCTGCCATTACCAGAGAAACCAGTATCATCCTGAAAATTATCAAAGAACTTAATAAAGGTTTATTGGGCTTACGTGGAGGACGATTCATTACATCAGGTTCCATTGCTTCAAGTGCAAGCGGCAATGACAAGGCAACGGCAGTTATAAGATTGATCCATAATACCTGAACAGGCTGTATTGGGATGAGTAGAATTCCCCCTTCTGAGGGAAAAAATAACACGGCAATAAAAATAACCAATCCCAATCCTATACTTGTAGGCAGAAGAAATACAATCGATTTCAAAAGGTTATCAAATACTCTGCGTCCTTCTTCAACAGCAGCCTTTATACTTTCAAAATTATCATCGGCCAGGATCATGTCTGCCGCCTCTTTGGCAACAGCCGTACCACTGATACCCATAGCTACGCCAATATCTGCACGTTTAAGTGCTGGGGCGTCATTTACACCATCTCCTGTCATGGCTACCACTTCCCCGTTGGCCTGAAGGGCTTTTACTAGATTTAATTTATCTTCGGGGGATACCCGTGCAAAAATATTGGTGTTTTTTACTACCTCTTGAATCTCCTGAGCATTCAAATTCTGAAGTTCCTTTCCGGTGATAACCCTGTCTGCATTTATAAATCCAAGTTCCCTGCCTATTGCTGCGGCTGTTGCAGGATGGTCTCCGGTAATCATTTTCACCGTAATACCTGCATTATGACACGAATCGATCGCTTCTTTTACTTCCATCCTTGGAGGGTCACTTATGGCCTGTATCCCTAAAAAAGTAAAATCGCAAAGATCCTCTTCCGTAATGAGTGATGAATGTTCGCTATCCAACTTTCTGGAAGCGAAAGCCAATACTCTCATTCCTGTTCCTGCTAATTGTAAAGCCTCCGTTCGTACCTGTTCTGTGTCAAAGACAATGGATGAATTTTCACTATTTAATAAAAGTGGAATAACTGATTCAGGTGCGCCTTTAAGGTAAAATATTTTTTCTCCGGAAGGGGATAGATGGAGCGTAGCCATTATTTTTTTTTCGGAATCAAAGGGTAATTCATCCAGCCTCCGCCATTTGCTTCTTAGTTCGTCCTCGTTTATTCCAAACTTTCCGGCTACTGCTATCAGGGCAACCTCTGTAGGGTCTCCTACTGATTTCCAATAACCCTCTTTTTTATGAAGTGTTGCATCATTGCACAGTGCTGCAGCCCTAATAAGTTCACCAATTTCATCCTCCTTTCCCTCTTCATCGGAATCATTTTTTAAAATTTTACCATCAGTATTAATACCTACTCCTGTAACATTGAATTTTTGCTTTCCATTCCAAAGTACCTGAACGGTCATTTCGTTAAGGGTAAGCGTTCCCGTTTTGTCTGAGCAGATTACAGTGGTGCTGCCCAAGGTTTCTACAGCGGATAAATGCCTGATAATAGCTTGTCTCTTTGCCATTCGCATAATACCGATAGCTGATGCGATAGTAATTACGGCAGGCAGTCCTTCTGGGATAGCTGCTACCGCAAGAGTAATGGCAAAAAATATTGCATCTATGAATGTATAATTACGAAATATTCCTATTAGAAAAACTAAAATACCAACAAGGATGATGGCATACGTAATTCCCCGTGCAATTTTTTCAAGAGATTTTGTCAGTGGAGATTTGACTGATGTGGTAGTTTGAAGAAGCGCGGAAATTTTACCGATCTCGGTTTTAATGCCTGTCAAAACAACTACGCCTTCTGCTGTGCCGGAAGTAATCAATGTGCCGCTAAAAACCATATTTTTACGATCAGCAACTCCTGCATCTGCGTCAATAATATCCGTGTTTTTTTCCACCGGCAAGGATTCTCCTGTAAGGATAGATTCATTACACTGCATATTTTTTACGAATGTGAGCCGCATATCTGCCGATACCTTATCGCCAGCCTGAAGCAATACATAATCACCGGGAACTAGTTCAGCAGCCTGGATATTCTTTTGCTTTCCATCTCTAATCACTGTAGCATTTTCCGGAATTAATTGAAGAAGCCCCTGAATGGTTTTTCCAGCCTGGTACTCCTGAAGAAACCCGATAATGGCATTAATAATTATTACACAAAATACCACTATACCATCTGTGATTTTGCCCATAGTTATAGCAAGGATGGTAGCAGTAAGTAGAACATATATAAGCGGGTTAAGAAATTGCCTCAGCAAAATTTTAAAGGCACTTTCTCTACTTTGCCTGTAAATGATATTAGGCCCTTCCTTTTTCAAGCGCTTCCCAGCTTCTGTTGTACTAAGACCTTCAGAGGAAGTATCGAGACTCTCTAATACATTACTGTATGAAACTGAATGCCATTCTTTATTTTGGGCTATGCTACTCATAAAATCTTCAGTTATCGTTGCTTTAATTATCTAAAAATAATTAAAATCATTCAGAAATAGGTGCTACTTAAATTTGTTTAGGGTTTGTTTTGTGGTGTCTTACAATATTTTAATAAAAAATAAGTAAGACCGAGTGCAGCAATTAATAAAGCTAAACTTATAATAATATTACTATTTGTTTGCTGTATATCTAGTGTGATTATTTTAGTTGAAATAGCAATAATTGAGATTTCTATAATTGGAACAGTAGGAATTGTATCGGATGAAATAATTAATAGCAATGCTTTTATAAGCTCATATCCAATCGCAATAATCAATATCAAATTAAATACTTCGAATAAAGTGGAAACATCAATCAATAAATAAGGTGGAGCGGTAATTTTTTTAAATTCTAAATAGATAAGATGTAATGTGCCCAATATTAAAATTAAAGTCATAATTCCAACTAAAACACGAATTATATTTTTATTAATGGCTATAATTATTCTTAAAAATTTATCATCGCTCTTCATAGTATTTTTTTTAACAGATTAAAGTTGGAGATTAATTATTTCAATTTTTAAGCGTTGGCTTGTCAAATCGGCAAAAAGCCCTCCGAAAATTGATCTTAAGTTTTCGATATTTTATGTTTGTCCTCTGTATCAATTTTATCAGGGTTGTCTTTTACGCTATTAAAGTCCTGTTATTACAAGTAAATTTAGTTATAAATAATGTGTCCCTTTAGCAATATAATTGTTTTTTTGTTTTTTTTAATTGATTGTTAGCAAAAAAAACAGAAACATTAGCTTGTTGGTTAGCAAAGCGTTAATCGTAAGTTGTCGATGTTTTATGTTTAACAACTATGACAATTTTGTAGGATCTTTGTTTTTTTTGCGTAAGTTTTACTTTTCCACTTTCCACATTTTAATTGTCAGCTTAAGTTCCGCGATTTAGTTTTTTCACGCTTCTATTTCCCACTTTCCAAATTTCGTTTTTTTGCGTCATTGCTTGCTGATGAACCTGATTTGCCAAAAGGAAAAATGCCTAACCATCGTTCAAACGGGTTAACTTAATGGCATTACTCTAGACTACGGTTGTGCCATTTAAAAATAAAAAAACTGCCGAATTTTAAAGTAACGACTCTATATTGGGTTCAGATGTGTATTTTAAAATGGTTTGTTTGTCAATTGTTTGCTCGTTATCAATGTGAAATAAAGATTTCAGCCCTGTATATTCGCAAATGAATTTTTCACTGGAATATACAGGATTCCCGTTAAATATTATTCCTTTAATGGGAATGTTTCTGTTTTGAAGGGCTTCGACAGAAAGCAATGTATGGTTTATGCTTCCGAGATAATTCCTGGAAACCAGAATAACTTCTGCTTTTAATTTTTCTATAAGGTCAATTACCAAAGAATCATCATTGAGCGGAACCATCAAACCGCCTGCTCCTTCAATAATGAGATTATTGCTGGTTGATGGAACTTTAATGGAATCTAAATTAATCGTAACACCATCAATCGCGGCGGCGGCGTGTGGAGACATTGGTTCTGTAAGGCGATACGCTTCAGAAAAAAAATGAGAAGTGGAGTTACTGATGAGTCCCTGCACTTTCATTGTATCCGTTTGGTGCAGATCTCCTGATTGTATAGGCTTCCAGTAATCAGCTTTTAGCGCTTCTACGAGAATGGCTGATACGATTGTTTTTCCTACATCCGTTCCAATCCCTGTTATGAAATATGTTTTCATTTGCCGTGTGTTTTTTAATTGAATTCTAATCTTTGACCCGGAATGAATTCAGAGAAATTACCATTCTCACAGACAAGATTTCCGTTAACAAACGTATGGGTTACTTTTGATTGAAATGTTTGGCCTTCTAATGGCGACCAACCGCACTTGTATAAAATATTTTCTTTACCAACCGTCCAAGGCGAATTCAAGTCAACAAGCGTTAAATCGGCAAAATAACCCTCACGGATAAAGCCTCTCTTTTCAATACCATAAAGTATCGCTACATTATGACACATTTTTTCGGCAATTTTTTCTAATGAAATTAGCCCTTGTTTGTATAATTCAAGCATAACATACAAGGAATGCTGTACCATTGGCGCACCCGACATGGATTGGAAGTATGGTTTTTGCTTTTCCTCCAAAGTGTGCGGTGCATGGTCGGTAGTAATAATATCAATTCTGTCATCAAGCAAGGCCTGCAAAAGTCCTTTTTTATCCTTTTCGGTTTTTATGGCAGGATTCCATTTTATTAAGGTCCCCAATCGCTCATAATCCTTATCTGAAAACCAAAGATTTTGAACCGATACTTCGGTGGTGATATTCTTTTCTTTTAGCGGTATGTCGTTTCGGAACAAATGGGTTTCTGCGGCTGTGGTCAAATGCAGGATATGCAACCTTGCCTTGTGTTTTTCGGCAATGGCAATGGCTCTTTTGGTAGATTGATAACATCCCTCTTCACTGCGAATTAACGGATGACATGCAATTGGCACGTCTTCACCATATTCTGCTCGGTAAATTTCCTCGTTCTCTTCTATGATTTTTTCCATTTCAGAATGAATGGCAATAATGGATTTACAATTCGAAAAAAGTTTCTCCATAGTATCTGGACTATCGGCAAGCAAATTTCCCTTCTTGGTAAAATAAAGTCCATCATCAGAAACTCCTATGAATTGAGACGTATCCATTTGAAGTACATTGTCTAAGTTATCGTTATTAACCCCTAAAAAGAAAGAATAATTAGCCCAAGATTTTTCTGAGGCGATACTGAATTTCTCATCGAGAATTTCAGTAGTCAATACATTGGGAACAGTGTTTGGCATGTCGATAAAAGAAGTCGTGCCACCTGCAACAGCCGCCCTGCTTTCTGTATAGAGATCTCCTTTATGTGTTAGTCCAGGTTCCCTAAAATGTACTTGCCCGTCTATAATACCCGGAAACAGGTACTTTCCGGTTCCATCAATGGTTACAGTTTCCTTTGTGATTTCTACGGACAGATTTCCAATGCTTTCTATAACGCCATTTTGAATAAAAACATCAGCAATTTTAATTTGCCCTTCGTTTACAATCTTGACATTTGTTATTAATATAGGATGTTTCATAGGTGTTTTGTTTGTAATTATTTTTTTTGTGGATTCATTCAATGCCTAAATAGAATTTACACGAGGATAAAAACACTACATGACTATCCGTAATGCAGACTAAATTCATTTTTTGTAGCGCTATTTACCAATTTCTCAATTTTATTTTTTTTTTTAAATACTTGACAATCAGCCATCAGACTGTACTGATTAGCACGGATTTCTTTAACTTGAATGGATAGCAAAATTTAAATCTGTGTAAAATCAGTTCAATCCGTGTTATCCGTGGCCCATTTTTTAAATTTTTTGGATAGTATTTATTTTTGGTGCATATTGCGGACAGTCCTAAAATATCTACTTCACAGCATCAAAAAACAAATGCGTAGTGAGCATAAACCCACTATTGTATTGAAATACCGATTGATTATTTACTCTTTTACCTTGTTGTAAAATTTGACTTAAATAACCCGCTTCAATTTTTACATTTTTGTTTGCTTTATAACCTACTAACGCAGCCAGTCTATTTTGATCAAAAACATTTGCTCCGACATTTTCCCCAAAACCAACAAACACTTCATCTAATACAATAATGCTCAGGCTGTTTTTTATATACAGGAATCTCCGCTCTTAGCCTGTATCGCATCCTGTTGAGGAAAATCCATTCTGTGTTAGTCTCTCCGTTTTGGGTTATAAATTTTTCAAGAAATCGTTGTTCCAAGGTAAATCGATGGGACACCTCCACTTTTCCTATTGGGTTTTTTAAAATTATCTGCTCATACATGCGATGTTCAGAAAAAGTATTTGCATTTGGATAATCCCCATAAGGTTCCGTTTCGGCAAAAGCATAACCTGCATTTAAACTCACATCCTTTTTCAGGGCATAATTCACCCCTGTTCTGAGCAAACTTTGTTGCGGGTTTTTAAGTCCTTCTACTCTTCGCCATTGGTATTCGGTATGCAATGCAATTTTTGAACTTATTTTAAATGTGCCGGTGTAGGCAAGCCAGCCAATACTATTATTATCTGTAATTCTTTGTTCTTGCGAATAAATATAATTGTGTAGAAATAGTGTTAGAATAAAAATAAAATACTTTCCAGTTGTCATAAGTTCTTTGTTATAGTTCGTTTTTAGGCAAGCTATCATTGTCCTCTTTTATGAAGCTATTTATTTAGATTTAGCTTGCGGTAGATTTAATAAAGTTTCTTCTAGAAATTCTACTTTCCCTGTATGAATATCGTAGATGGCACCAACTATCAAAATTTCGCCATCAATATATTTTTTGTGTAATATTGGGTCTAAGTCTCTAAGGTCAGCTACTTGGTCAATTACATTTTGTCTTGCCGCATTATTAGTAGGATTACCAGCAATATGAGAAGATTTTGCTACTGCTCCTTTTATTTCGTTAATAAGCGTAACAATATGACCCGGCACATTTTCAGGACGTTTAACCGCAGCATCAACTGCACCACATTCTGTATGTCCTAATACAACTATTAATTTTGTTTTTAATTTTAAAACAGCAAACTCCATACTACCATAAGACGCAGCCGCAGAAACTTGACCTGCTGTACGAATAATAAATAAATCACCTAAACCTTGGTCAAAAATTAATTCATTTGGCACACGGGAGTCAGAACATCCTACAATTGTAGCAAATGGCTCTTGTCCTTTTTCTAATTTTTTTATAAAGCTAACATCTTGTCTTGGTCGTATACTTTTGCTCTCAATAAATCGTCTGTTCCCGCCTTGAAGTTTTTTAAGTGCATAACGAGGATTTGCATAAGCAGAATCCCTATTTACAATATAATGGTCAGCCCTCCATTTAACAGAATCAATTGCCATTACAGTTTTAGCCTTTTTTTTGGTAGCTCTTTCTGTTTGTGCATGTGTGATATTTTGAATTAATAACAATGCAATAGCGATTAAAAAGTGCTTTTTCATAATTATAATATTTATATGTTTAGACTATAGTAATTCTTAAAATAACTTCTAGGCAATGTTAAAAATTAAATCATTATGGATTTGAATATTTACATAAGATTTAGTTTGTTATTGCTAATTTACAACAAATGAAACGACGGATTTGATTAATAGCTTTTTTATTACATTAGTGATTATCGTTTAACAACATAGAATAATAGACAAGTAGATAGGCATTCCAAAAGTAATATTAAACGGAAAGGTAACTGCTAATGCCATAGGTAAAAACAAACCTGGATTGGCTTTTGGTGCCGCAATTTTCATGGCAGCTGGTACCGCAATATAGGAGGCACTTGCTGCTAGTATGGCAAAAATAAATCGATTACCAACCTCATCAGTCACTAGTTGACTTAAAAACGCTACTACAATCCCATTAATCAGCGGTATTACAATGGCAAATACCAAGGTAGACCATCCACTTTTAATAAAATCGTCTAGTTTTCTTCCGCTAACAATACCCATGTCTAATAAAAAAATGGCTAAAAATCCTTTAAAAATATCAGTAGTAAAGGGTTTAATTCCCATAGCCTGTTGGTCACTAGCTAAAAAACCAATTACTAAACTTCCAATAATTAATAAAACACTTCCATTGGTTAAAGAATGTTTTATTACAGTACTCATTTTACTGGAACTAACTTCTTTCTTGTTGTATAATCTAATTAAAATTACTCCGATGATTATTGCTGGTGCTTCCATTAATGCCATTACTGCTACCATATGTCCGCTGAAAGTATATTTTTGAATTTCCAAAAAAGTCACCGCTGTTACAAAAGTCACCGCACTAACCGATCCATATGCTGCCGCAATTGCACCCGAATTTTCAATACTAAACTTTCGCTTGAGAATAAAAAAACAATAAATAGGAATGACAACCGCAATTAATATCCCAAATAATACTGCCCAAATAATTTCCATATTAAAATCACTATGCGCCAATTCTTGCCCGCCTTTAAACCCAATAGAGAATAATAAATACAAAGAAATAAACTTGGATGTATTGGAAGGAATTTCTAAATCGCTTTTCAATCTTGTGGCAATTATCCCAAGAAGGAAAAACAATAAAGCCGGATTTGTTAAATTATCTAATAGTAAGTCTAAATTCATTTTTTATTTTTTATTTATTTTTTTGTAGCACGTTCTAATCTGTCGTTAATGGATTTTCCTAATTCAAAATCCGGAAATCGTTCTGCAACAATCATATCTAAGTCCATTTTATCCAATCGATGCATTGCAGCATACAAATGTGATGTCGCTTCTTTTAAATCACCTTTTTCAGATAAAACTTCTTGGTGCATTACACTAGCATTTTCAATTCTTTTATTAAAAAGCAACAATCCGATTTTTTTATCAGGAAAACCTTTTATGAATTGCGCTACATCACTTTCTAAAAAAGTGGTGGTTGCCGGTGCGTAATGTCGTGATAACATTCCTGGTGCATCTGGTGCATTTTCTTTTTTGTTTTTAATTTGAATTTCCCCAATAACTTCTTCAATATCTTCCACAGAAATAGAACCCAATCGATATATTACGGGCTCTGCATTTTCAAAACCAATTATGGTAGATTCTATTCCGTTTTGGCAATCACCTCCGTCTAAAACCATCTGCAATTTTTCACTAAAATATTCCGCAACATGCATTGCATTTGTTGGACTTATTGCCCCAAAAGGATTGGCACTTGGAGCAGCTAATGGAAAATCTAATGCTTGCAACAATGCCAAAGTTGCAGCATGATTTGGAATTCTAATAGCCACCGAATCTTTTCCGGCAGTAACTAAATCGGGAACTGATTCCTGTTTCTTCAACACCATCGTCAAAGGTCCCGGCCAAAATTTATCAGCTAATAATCTAGCTTTTTCCGGAATCTCTTTTGCTAATTCGTCTAATTGCTCGATTGATTTAATATGAACAATTAATGGATTAAAAAAAGGTCTTTGCTTCATTTCAAAAATGGCTTTTATGGCTTTTTCGCTGTAAATATTTCCAGCCAACCCATAAACCGTCTCTGTAGGAATGGCAACCAAATCTTCTTGGATTAAAATCTTGACAGCTTTTGATATGTCTTTTGAAACCATTGTCATAATTTATTTTAAGGGTTACAAAAATCACAATACATAGGATCTTCGGTCATTTTTTTATGCGGATACAATTCTTCAGAAGTATGGTTACACTTTTTACAAGTATAAATAAAACTCAAAGTAGAACGCGTAGCCGAATTACACGATTCACACGACAACCCCATTTTGGCATCAGAAACCACAAATCCAGGTGTTTCACACATAGGACATAACGACCGAACTGATTTTACTAATTTTAATGTGGCTGTTTCAATCACTTCCATTCGTGTTGGATTGTATAGTGCGCGCATATCGGTTTCGGCATATACTTTCCCAAATTCTTTCATCATTTCATGAAAGCTTTCCTTTAAAATCCTTTCGTCAGTGATTCCTTTAACTATTTTAGAAATATCCTTTTCTGATGGTTTTAAAATAAGTCCGTGCGATGGAAATTTTACCTGAGTCGCAAATTCCAGTAGCTCGGCTTCATTCTTAATTTCACTGCCATTAAAATTGGTATTCATACTGAGTTCTCTTGCTATAATTTCTAACTTATTTTTTTTATCAATAAAAATTAAAAATTCATCATCGGCATGAGCAAAAAAAATCGTGGGATGCATCCCAAAAGACCCTTCGCTGGCGATTCCTAAATCGCAATCATTCTCTTTCATCGCAAGGAGACATTTATTGCGAAGAGTCGTTAACGCGCTATCTTTTCTCTCAATCTCTCCCGAAAAAGTTCCCAATGTGTCAGTGTCAAATTTATCAGAGACAAAGCAACTTACACCTAATTCTTTTTCAAAAATCGGTGCAATCACGTTTTCCTTTTTGTGCTTAGTTGCGATAAGAAGTTTTCTACCTTTGAACATAAATTACTAATTGTCAATAAGTGAAATGCTTATTTGTGAACTAACTAACAGCCTCTTGTTTTTGGCTTTCGCCTCCGATAGTATCTTCTGTAATTTTTCAATCTCATTTTTTAGCTCAGGAATTCTTTTTTGAGCAATTTCATCGTCTTCTCCAAATCGTTCCTGTGAACTCCAATTTTTTATTTTATGGAAATTTATTTTGGAAGAAAAAATAGGAATTAAAACTTCCCTAGCCTCAACATCCGAGAAGTTACCTTCAATAAGTATTAAATTTTCGATTCTATTCATAATTTTTTATTGTTTTTATTTGATAACTGATAAGAAGAATATGCTCCAAGTATTATTGCAAAAGACGCAAATACTTTACTGTTAATTACGTCATGTGTTGTTAAAGCCATAACAAGTAAAACAATCATTGCGACTATTGAAATTGCTATTTTTATTACTAATTGATTCATTTTTCTATTTTAATTACTGCTTCCAATTTTAAATTCCCTTTTTTTTATCTATATTATTGCTTAAATCAAACAGTTCTTTTTGTAGTAGTTTTATTTTGGACTCCCTAAATCACAATCATTTTCTTTCATCGCAAGGAGACATTTATTGCAAAGAGTCGTTAATGCACTATCTTTTCTCACAATTTCTCCCGAAAAAGTTCCCTATATGTCAGTGTCAAATTTATCAGAGACAAAGCAAATTATGCCTAATTCTTTTTCAAAATCGGTGCAATCACGTTTTCTTTTTTATGCTTGGTTGCTATAAGAAGTTTTCTACCTTGAAACATACTAGTTATTCGTTAAAACTTATTTCAATAGTACTGTTTACGACCAAATTTACTCCATTTGCTTCTGCAACTTCCAGTAAGTTTTTAATTTTTTCTTTAGTTTCGGTGAGTTCCACTACTCGTTTTTTGGAATGAGAAAGGTCATTATTAAAACGAATATGATTGCTAAAATCCTCCAGATTATGGTGGTTAATCTTACTGTTTATTAATGCAGTTAATACTTTTCCTGCTTCTGCGGGAGTAAAAACTCCATCTATTAATTTAAAGATTTGGTCGTTTTTCATTTTTTACTTAATTATTAGGTTTTAGTTTTTTTACTTTTCTAATTATTCGATAAATTTTTTGGATTTCCTTTATATATTAATTCAAAACTATTAATTGGGTCTGGCGATTCCTGTAATTTACGAATTAGCAACATGATTGTATTTTTTAGTTTAACGCGACAAAGATAGATATAATATTATTAATGATAGCAATACTATCATTAATAATTGTAAAATAATTTTTAGCTATATTTGCCAAAGAAAGATGAGACATCTTCTTTTTAGCAATTTATTATACGAAGACCAATCAATACAAGCATTAAAATGGAGTTACAGTTACAAATAAAAATGAATGAAGCATTATTTCTGCGCAACCCTGAACAGTCGGAGTTAGGCAAAAAAATCATTAGACACAGCATTGAATTAATCTATAAAAATGGATTTGAAGCGTTCACCTTTAAAAAATTAGCAAAAGACATTGGTACAACCGAAGCGGGTATTTACCGATACTTTGAAAACAAACATCGCTTGCTGTTATATCTTGTAGCTTGGTATTGGAGTTGGCTTGAATACCAGATAAGCTTTCATACCAATAACATTAATGACCCCATCATTAGATTAAAAATGGTAATCAAATTATTAGCGACAACAGTAAAAGATGATAAAAAAACAAGTTATGTTAATGAGGGACTATTGCATCAAATTGTTATTTCAGAAGGTTCAAAGGCCTATTTAACAAAACATGTAACCGAAGACAATAGACACCATTTTTTTAAACCATACAAAGACCTTTGTGCCGTTATTGGAAATTTAATTTCAGAATGTAATCCGAAATACAAATACCCTAAATCATTAGCTTCCACCATCATTGAAATGGCGCATTTTCAGAATTTTTTCATGAACAATCTACCTTCACTTACCGATTTTGGGATAAATAAGGACGAGGCAAAAATCATTTCTTTTCTTGATGATTTGGTGTTTTCCAGCATAAATAAAATTTAGTTGTCGACGAGATCTCTGTCATTTTTAGGAGCTCTATCCAAGACTGGACATGCTAAACTTTAACCGCATATAAAATTAATAATGCACTTGGTATTGCAATAAGTAAAGGATACGAATAATGACTTTTATGATAGGAAATTATTAAGCCTACAATAGAAATTAAAACCATTGTCAGAAATACCCCCATTGTCCAACCTTCAAAAAGTTCAAAACTTCCTAACCCAAGAACTGATCCTGTGAAGGTAACTAAACCACTATGGACTTTCAGTCCATAGTTTTGGTTGTCAGATTTAAAGTCTGCACGTTGCTAGTCTTCAATTATGAAGTTAACATTATTATTTTCATTCGGGTTTCTGTGATGATGCAAATATTGATTTACCATTTCATCTGTAATATTACCCGCACTCCAACATCCAAAACCTATTGCCCAAAAATGACGACCCCAATATCTTCTTTTTAAGTCTGGAAATTCAACTTGTAGTTTCCTTGAAGAGCGTCCTTTCATTAATTTAACCAAAGTGCTTACATCTTGGGAAGGACGACATTCAATATGCATGTGTACAACAACACTATTGTAAAAAAAGGAAAACTGTATATAATTGACGGAAAAACCAAAAAGGATGAGGAAATTACAATTAAAGTAATCAATTATTCCGAAAGAGTAGTATTGGAAGATATTGTATTCACTAAAAAATAAAACATCTATTTCATTAAAACAAATGGCTCGTAAATCCTGATTGGAATCTAGGATTTACGAGCTTTTTTTGTTTAAAATTTATAATTGTAACCCAATCTAATTACTTGGGTTTCGTAGTAATCGGTGCTTTTGTATTTGAATTCTTGACCTTGAATTTCTTTTTGGATCACCAATGTATTAAAAAGATCGGTTGCATTTAAAAAGAACTCTCCTTTGCCATTTTGGACTGATTTTTTAATACCTAAATCTATAGAGAAACGAGAAGCAATTTTGCCTTGCGGAATAATATCTGGCGCCAAATAAATGGCTGTTACTTGTGCGTCTACTTTTTTGGATAAGTGCAGGGTATTGTTCCATTTAATGTTTCCAGAGAAAATGCCTTGCTTCTCTGCTGAAAAAGTATTGGAAACTGGATACTTATTTTCAACCGTAAAAGCATTAATTTGATTGTGATACGCATTCAAATTGAAGTTGAACGAGTACCATTTTACAATATCTTGCGAAAGAACCATTTCAATACCTGTATTATAGCTTTTATCTGCATTTTGGAAAATAGCATAAATTAAATTGCTATCCGGAACTGTCGATGCAATTCGAGTAATCGTAGCATTTGCAAAACGATGGTAGGCTGCCGAGTAAAAATATCCTTTTTTCAAGTTCGTTTTATACCCTAGTTCAAATAAATTGGTGAACTGCGGGCGAAGTGCAGGATTCCCAACCTTGATAATTTCGGCATCATCATATTTTGGAAATATTCTAATATCGACTTCATTTGGCCTGTCTACCCTTCGATTGTAAAATAATGATATTTTATTGTTGTCATCGATTTTGTATGCCATTCGCACATTTGGGAAAGGTTGGGTATAATTGTAACCGTCACTTTTATACGTATTATGATCTGGATTGACATTGTATTGCAAATCTACATATTCTACACGCAAACCAATTTCGGCTTCAATTTTATTGGTCTCAAAAATATAGTTTCCGTATACAGCAGGAATAATTTCTTTGTAAGTTGCTTGACCGCCAGCACCGCTGTCTATTGGAGAGTTTTCTCCTGGAAAGAATTGCATATTGGTCGGAATATCTCTTTTTCGGAATTTAAACCCAGTTTCAATTCTTCCGTATTTTAAGGGTTTGATGTAATCGATATTGAAATCGGCTACTTTTTCATCGGATAACAATTTGAAAGCATCTTTTCCGGTATAGGTTGGCATAATATTATCAAAAAAATATTGCTCGTCCTCTCTATGAAAAGTATAATTTAAACCAATATTTAGCAAACGTCCCGCTTCTTTAAACTTGTGCTGGTAAGCAACAGTGGCCATAGCGGTGGTTTTTAACTCATCTTCCAAAAATTGCCAAAGACGCAGTCGTTCCGAATAATTTTCATTAAAAAAAGGTTGGTCTCCGTTGTCAATTATTTTTTCGGTTCCAAATAAACCGGAGATTGTTAGTGAATTTTGTTCGTTAATATTCCAATCAATTCCTGTTTTCAACGTAGTGAAATGAGTATTCCGATTTCTTTTTGATTGTTGATTAATAACAGTCCCATCGTTGTAGGTTCGCATTACAAACTCATTCTTATTGAGCGTTTCTGTATAAAGATAATCTCCTTGAAAAAAAGCATTGATTTTGTTTTTTCGATAATTGAGAGAAAGTGTCGGATTAATTTTTGGCGTTAATGAGTATTGCGGACGAATCGTTGGCAAATTTTCTTTTCTTTCCCATAAAGCACCCAATCCTGAGGTAAAACCCACTTTACCGTTGAATCCTTCTTTTTTGTTTTTCTTGTAAATAATATTTATAATTCCGGCGTTTCCGTTGGCATCGTATTTTGCAGAAGGATTATTAATGATTTCAATTTTTTCTATGGCAGATGCGGGTATATTATCTAAGCCCGACTGATTTCCAAATCCTGTTAATGCGGTTTGTTTCCCGTCTATTAATACTGTGACTTTGTCGTTGCCTCTAATTTGCACTTTCCCGTCTTGAACTGAAACCCCCGGTAAATTTTGCATTGTTTGCAAAACAGAACCTCCGCTCTGGCTGATGTTATCTGCCACAGAAAAGGTTTTCTTATCCATTTTCTGATTAATCGATTCTTTTTTGGAAACGATCACGACTTCATTTAAAACAGTAGCATCTTCTTCCAGTTCAATAGTTCCTTCATCTAGAAATTCAGAAAGTGAACCTACATAAATAGGTTGGCTTTTTGTTTTGTATCCAACAAATGTAAATTCTAGAAAATAATTTCCTGCAACTATATTCGAAAATGAAAACCTACCCTCTTCGTTGGTAACAGTTCCTGTAATTAAAATAGTATCTTTTGTGGTTTTCAAGAGTACATTTACAAACGGCAAAGTCTCTTTTGAAGCTTTATCTTTTGTAATACCTGATATTGTGACCACTTTGTTTTGCCCGAATGATTTAGAAATTGAGAGTATTATAAATGAAACTAATACTATTGTTTTTATTCGCATTGTTTTGATTTTTATCTTTTATTAAAAATTTAAAGGACAAAATTGCGAATGAAATTGGAAGAAATATTGAATTTTAGAATCGAATTTCGAAAATATGGAGTTTATCTTGGTAATTATAACTGATTTCCCAATTATTATTCTCTGCGATTTTCTTGATAATTGATAATCCCAAGCCATTTCCTTTTGAGGACGGGTTTACTTTAGAAAAACGTTCGAACAATTTGGCTGTTTCAAGCGATTTTGATAGGCCAGTGTTAGAAAAGAGCAAAGAATTCTTATTCAATGCAACATTTATGCTGCCATTTGCACAATTATGGTTTATGGCATTTAGAAACAAATTGCTTATCAAAATTTCAGACAAAAACAGATTCGTTTTAACAAATGTATTCGTTTCTAAATCCGTATTTATGCTGATATTTTTTGCTAATGCTTGTTCTTTAAAAAAGTCTAATTGGTTTGTGATAACCTCATTTAAAAGAACTTCTTCCGGAATGTTATATTGTTTGCTTTCTATTTTGGATAAAAGCAAAAGATTTTTATTTAATCGATTGAGCCGAGTTGTTGTATCATTTAATTTGCCCAATATTTCAAATTGTTCTTCCGATACATCGTCTCTTTGCAATAATGTTTCCAATTTTCCTTTAAAAATTGCGATTGGCGTTTGCAATTCGTGTGCCGCATTCTCAATAAATTCTTTTTGGCTTTTATAAATTCGTGTATTTTTTTCAATCAATTTATTTATTGCCAGATTGAGTCGATTGAATTCCTCGATGGAATTTGAAGTTAATTTTGGATTGGAACTCTTATCAATTTCAAATTTCTCAATTTGCTCGAGAGTGTCATAAAATGGTTTCCAAAGCGTAATAGACAATCTTTTGGTAATAATGAATAAACCAACCAGAAGAATTAAAATAATCATGGTAAAGACCATTAAGATACTGATAATAAAATCCTCATTGTCAACCAGATTTATTCTGGCAGAAAACTGGTAAGGCTTATCATTAATTGTAACAGAAGAATTGAGCACACGATAGGGCTCGTTTTCTTTGTCTAAATTGTTATAATAACTATGGCTGTACAGCGTGTCTTTAGAAATTATTTTTTGAACTTTCTCTATTTTTATATCCCTATTCCATTTGTTCCAAACCGCAATATCCTTGTCTTTTAATTCCGGAGCATACAACAACTCGAATTCTTCTTTTTGAAGCATTAAAGCTTCGTCAGTTTCGTGCAGATACATTAATTGCGTAATAAAAAAGAATAATGGCGCTGCCAACAGCATCACTATTAAAGAAAATGAAACATAGTATTTTAACGTAGTATGTAATAATTTTTTAGTCATTATTCCATTTATAACCAATTCCGTAAACCGATTTTATGTAATCATTGCTTCCGGCATCGTTTAGCTTTTTCTTTAAATTTTTAATGTGAGCATACACAAAATCGTGATTATCCAGCATATCTGCCATGTCTCCCGAAAGGTGTTCGGCTATGGCACTTTTAGACAAAACCTTGTTCTTATTCCCAATTAGAAACAACAATAAATCAATTTCTTTCTTGGTGCATTCGATTTTCTTTTCTCCAATTTTTACCGATTTGGCCAATGTATCGACTTCAATTTCATTGAATTCAATTTTATTGTTTCCGTCAAATTTTTTTCTTCTTACCAAAGCCTGAATTCTTACCAACAACTCTGAGAGGTGAAAAGGTTTCGTCAAATAATCATCTGCTCCAAGATTGAAACCTTCAATTTTTGTTTCTAAAGTTTCTTTTGCCGAAATTATGATAATTCCATCCGATTTGTTTAGCGTTTTCAGCTCCTTCAAAACAGTAAATCCATCACCATCCGAAAGCATTAAGTCTACCAAAATACAATCATAATCATACATAGTAATTTTGTCTAAAGCCGTTTGATAGGTACTTGCAGTTTCGCAATGAATATCATTTGTTTTTAGATAACTTTTTATGCTGTTGGCAATTTCAATTTCGTCTTCGATGATTAGAATTTTCATAATGCAAATTAACAATTCAATTTTGAATGGAATTTGAATTTAGGAATTTAAATTATTATTTTCTAAATTCAACTAATATTTCATGCGTGTAAAATTCTGGTAACAACCAATTTAAGATTATTTGTAGTCCTAAAGATAATCTTCCTGTTTTTGAGAGAAGCTTCTGAAAATTCAATATTTCTTCAAAATTGATTTGCAGCTTTGACTATTATAAATTTTCAATTAAATAGCGATGAAAAAATTAGCAATGGTTTTAGCTTTAAGTATGTTGACATTTATTTCTTTTGGGCAAAAAGTCAAAGACAAAAATGTCCCACAAATAATCAAGAATGCTTTACATCAAAAATATCCTGATGCCAAGGGAGTAAAATGGGATAAAGAGAAAAACAATTACGAAGCCAGTTTTGATAAAAATAATGTAGATAATTCTATATTGATTACTCCTGAAGGAAAAATTATTGAAATGGAAACGGAAATACAAATTACTGAATTACCTAAAAATGTCACAGATTACGTAAAAAAACATTACACTGGGCAAAAAAATGTAGAAGCTGCAAAAATTACTGATGTAAACGGCAAAGTTACTTTTGAAGCTGAGATAAAAGGAAAGGATTTGATTTTTGATAGCAACGGAAATTTTATCAAAGCAACTAAAGATTAATTACGATGAAAAAGACGTTTTTTTACACAACAGTTACCTGAGTATTGCAGGATGTGCAAGTTGTATGATGCTGATTAAAGATATTTTATCGTTTAAGCAAAATATGTCAAGGCCTTTATTTCTTATTTCCATAAATAACCAAAATGTCTGTATGCCAAGTAAAAAAGTGTTAGCCAAATAATAACTATTACTGTTGCAAAAATCCAATTGCTCTTTTTCAATTTTTGCGGATTGTCCTTTACATTTTGTCTGGCTTCTATCAACACGGCAGTAGGAATTAGTTTGATAGAAAGTCTAATTAAAAGAGGAACAATAATTAAGTCGTCAAGATATCCTATAACAGGGATAAAGTCTGGTATCAAGTCAATCGGACTTAACAAATAGCCAACTGTTAGTCCTATGAGAATTTTTGCAGACAGCGGTGTCCGTTTGTCAGAATAGGCTACAATCAAAACTTGTACTTCCGATTTTAATTGTCTTGCTTGTTGCTTTAGTTTCTCTATTAATTGCATTGTAGTTTTTTTTAGTTTTCCGCAATAAGCGATTATACTTTTTGTCTCGTAGGTTATGAGTTTGCTATCATTACTGATTTAGTAAATCTAACTTTGTTATCAATAATAGAATCCCAGTCCCAAAGTTGCATTTTTTCCAATAGAAAATCCCTCGAGAAAATTTCATCTATTTGTTTAAACCCTATCCATTGGTAACCTTCATGCTCATCAGATAAATAAATAGTATCTGTCAGCATCTCACTAAAGTATATAACACCCGTAATTTGACATTTATCATTATGCATATAATTCCAAGTATCAATCACTTTAATTGGTTTAATTTCAATATTCAGTTCTTCAAATATTTCTCTTTTCAGCGTTTCTTCGGCAGTTTCACCAAATTCCATTCTACCACCGGGCAAGTCCCATAATTTTCGACCATCTTTGAGATTATAAACCGCTAAAAACGTATTGTTTCTAATAATTAAGGTTTTTACAGAAAAGAATATTTTTTTATCCATATCAATTAATCTTAGTAATTTAACACAGCTCCTTTTTTTATTTATTTTTTAAAATTTAGAATCTAAAGCTATAATGTTTTGATGTCCGCTAATAAAGTTTAAAGCTACTTTATTTTTTTGGTTGCAGATAGTAATTGTTTCTAATTGGAGAGACACCGCTAATAACTTATAAATATCAAGACCAGAACAAGAACTAATGGAAGGAGCGTTTATGCATTATGAAATCAAGTACTAAAGAAACATTGTTCCAAAAACATACCTCGCTTAAAAGTCCCGAAACTACGGTATAAGCGAGGTTGTTTTTTATGTTATTTAGTGTCGATTTAGATTTTTAGAGAAGTTGGCAACGGCTGCCACTGTCGTGTAGTGCTTACATTCACAATGTTTATAATCTAATTTTTATTCCACCGTTCAATATAAATCCATCTGTTGGCGTGTAAACTTCTCTAAATTGTGGATTTTGAATTGTTCCAGAATGCATGTTTTCCCATTTCGATTGTCGGCTGTCCAAAAAGTTTTCAAGGTTCAAGAATAAACTAAAATATTTAAACTTGTATTCTCCCGAAACTCCCATAACCCAATAATCCCTAACTTTTTCGTTGTTTGTCAAATACTGATTTCCAACATAAAAGACCTCGTAAGCAATTCGCAATTTTTCTTCCCATTCATACATTACGTTTGCGTTTATCCTATGTTTTGCGGTTAATGGATTTACTGTAGAATTATTATCGAAATTTTTATGAGCGTCAATGTAAGTGTAACCTATGTAACAAGAAATATCCTCAAAACGAAGTTTTACGTTTGTTTCAAAACCTTTAGTATCTATATTTCCATTGGCATTTTCAAAGGCATAATTTACTGTCAGCGGAACCGGATTAAGAACTAACGGTTTTTTGATAATGGTGTAAAAAAACATTTGATTAATGGCAAAACTTACCTCGTCAAAAATGGTAGTTTTGTAATTGACATCAGCATTTAATCCATATGATTTTTCAGGATTGACTTTTGAAAAGTCCAGTGAATTTATATTTTGAAACGCTTTTTCTTCGGTTTCTTCCGAGAAAATGGTAAGTGATTTGTAGCCTAAACCACCGCCAAATCGTGAAGATAATTTTTCGTTGATTTTATACAATAATGACAAACGAGGCAAAACAAAAACATTGCTTCTGTTTGTAATGTCTAAACGTAAACCGCTTTCCAAAATAAATTTTTCGGTTATGTTCAGATTGTTTTGAGCAAAAATACCAAAGGCAGCATTGTAATAATCTAATTTGTCAGCGACTAAATTCATTTGTTTGAAATTATCCGAAACTAAATTCGCCCCCAAATTCCATTCTGATTTTTCGTTGGGGATTAGATAATTGGCTTCTGTAAAAGTGGCTATTTGTTGTCCTTCAAAATTATAAGTTTGTTTTTCTATTTTTCGGTTAAAATATCCAACGCTATTTTTAATTGTCAATATATTTTTATTGTCAAATGTTTTTTCAAATTTTGCTTGTGTCGAATATCGATTACTGTTATTTCGCTCAAAGAACGTATGCGTAGCATCTGATTTGTTATCAATCACTTGCATATCTCCACCAATTCGTTTTTCAAATCCTGCATTTACACCTAAACTAAATGTTGTTTTTTCGTTTGGATAATAGAAAAATTTTGGACTTATGGTATATCTCTCGAATTTTGGAATATCCGAAAACCCGTCATTATTTACATCGTATGCTTTTTGGGAATTACTTGAAGCGTAAATTGTAAGTCCTGATTTCTTGTATTTTCCAGCATAAAAACCACTTAAATCCAACGCTTGTGTTTGATTTATGTTTGCTAAAAATGAAATTTCTCTTGTGTCGGTTGGTTCTTTTGTAATCAGGTTTATCAATCCCGCAATGGCTCCGCCGCCATAAAGCGTTGAAGTGGAACCCTTAATGACTTCCACTCGTTTTAAATTCAAAGGTGGAATTTGCAAGATACTCAAACCACTTGCAAAACCTGAATACAATGGAAAACCGTCCTGTAAAAGTTGCGTATATTTTCCGTCTAAACCTTGAATACGAATACTCGCACTTCCCGAAACTTGGGAAGTTTGTTGCGTTTGAATTCCTGTGCTTTCGGTAAGCAACATTTTTATATTCCCTGGTTGCATTGAAGATTTTTCTTCTAATTCGCCCGCTGCAATCGCTTCGATTCGAGTTGGAGTATTTTTTATTGTTCGGCTACTTCTTGTTGAAGTAACTTTAACTTCTTCTAATTCTTCCGATGATGGTTCTAAAAATATTTCAATAGTTTCATTTTGTGGGAATAAAATGTTTCTTTCAATTTTTCGATAACCAAAAGAACTGAAAACAATGGTTTGTTTACCGTTGGGGATGTTTTCAATTACTACAAAACCTTTTTCGTCAGAAGTGGAACCGTTTTGAGTTCCGTTTAGGAATACAGAAACGCTATCGAGTGCTTCCTTTGTTTTTTCATCTTTGATGATGGCTTTAAAAGTGTTTTGGGCTGTTGCTAAAAATGGAAATAGCAAAAGAATGAATATTATTTTTTTCATTTTAAATTTAAATAGAATTGTTCTGAAATAGTAAAACTGACAACTGCGTAGCAATTGCCTAAAAAAGTCAAATCAAAAATTCATCAAATCAAGTAAGAAGAATGTAGAATAAAAAGCTTATCCCGTTTTGGAAAGAAAGAGCTTTTGTAGAATGAATTGCATTTAGAGGCAGGTAGAATTGCACTTAAATGGAATTGGATTGATGTATCACAATTAATGTCGCAATGCGGAATACTTTGTGTTACACTGTTTGCAAAGGTTTGGTTGCTAAATTGTTGAATATAGGCATGACTTTCATTTTCAAAATTAGCCTTCTCCTCGGTATCCGAAAATTCAAATACGGTGTTGACATAGCAACACGATATCAAAAGCAGAAGTACTATTTTAATGTATCCTTTCATCGTTGCAAATGTATAAACAATAATATTATTTTGTTGGAAATTGATGTGCTCTTTTGTCGGTTTATCTATTTTTTATACGGTCTCGGATCATTTCACACAACTTATAGATAAACGTCGTATATTTGTAAAGTAATGAAATTTTCAACACTCATATTAGCAACAATAATTTTATTCCTCGCTATTAAGCCAGGAATAGATTTGATTTCATTGCAAAATAATAATGAACAAACTTGTTGTGACGGACAATGCAAACCGACTGCTGACAACGAAAAATCATCCAGCCAACAAAAACAAAAAGACGACCGTTCGGGAAAATCCTGTAATCCTTTTCAAGTTTGCAGTTCTTGTGTGTTGCAATGTTCTACAAATCAGCTTGCTGAAATATCTAAACCTAAAATTTCAACTAACCAAAATTTTACTTACCAATCAGTTTTTACTTCTCAATTCGCACCTGACTTTTGGCAACCTCCTAAAATTGTTTAACAATATTAAATTAAACTTTTGCTCCGACAACTTCGAAGCAATATTTCTTTATTGTCAACAATTTTAAAATCAAAAAAATGAAATTTATAAAATCATTAGTTTTGGTATTCATTATATTGATTACCTCAACAAGCATTGCGTTTGCTCAAAAAACAACACAAAATACCGACAGCACAAAAACGGTTACCATCAAAGTAAAGGGAATTACTTGTTCTATGGACTTGAAAATGATTGCTGCCAATGTTGAAAAACTGAAAGGCGTTAGCAGTTGCAAATCAGGAAAAATGGGAACAACCTCTTCATTTGAAGTAAAATTCAATCCTATACTGGTTACCGAAAAAGAGATCTACAGAGTCATCGAGAACACAGGTAGTTGTGAAAATCCAGACGAAAAATCATATAAAGTAAAACAGTAAACAACTGATAAAGCGGGGTTTGTTCTCTCGAATAAACCTTGCCTTATTTTAAAAAAATCACAATGAAAAAATACATCTTCATTGTTGGTTTACTGTTCCCGTGTGGTTTATTAGCTCAAACCATTTTAGGAAAAGTTACCAACGATAAAAAGGAACCGCTTATTGGCGCAAATGTATACTGGCTTGGCCAAACAACAGGAACATCCACAGCCGACAAAGGAGAATTTGAAATTACAAGCAAAGACATCAGCAATAAAAAATTAATTGCAAGTTTTGAAGGACATTCATCCGATACAATAAAAATTACCAATCAAACATTTGTAGTATTCAAGTTGAAAAAGGAAAACATATTAAATGAGGTTGTTATTAAAAAAAACAGAGATAAGGTTACATTATCTAATTTGATTGCTATTAAAACAGAAATCATTACTCAAAAAGAATTGGGTAAAGCTGCTTGTTGTGATTTAGCAGGTTGTTTTGAAACACAAACGACTGTGCAACCACAAACAACTAATGTAATTACCAACTCAAAAGAGCTTCGCATCTTGGGGTTATCTGGCGTTTACAATCAGGTTTTGATTGACGGTTTCCCAATGATACAAGGTTTGTCATACACGTACGGGATTAGTGGAATTCCCGGAACATTGGTTGATAACATCTATGTTTCAAAAGGGGCTAACAGTGTATTGCAAGGGTATGAAAGTATTAGCGGACAAATTAATGTTGAAACCAAAGACCCTGATAACACTGATAAATTATTGCTTAATGTGTATATGAATAATTTTGAAGAAAAACATTTTAATGCCAACTATGCTTTGAAGAAAGGCAAATGGAGTAATCTTACTGCATTTCATACAGTTCAACCTGCAAATAAAATTGACAGGGACAAGGATAACTTTCTCGATTTACCCCTATTGACACGCTATATGATTTCAAATAAATGGAAATATGGTAATGATAAAGATTGGGGCTGGAGCAGTAGAGTTGGTTTACGATTTTTGAATGAAAAACGAATAGGAGGTCAAACATTCTATAATCCAGATATCGACCAAGGAAGTACTTCTATTTACGGGCAAACGGTTAATATTAATCAGCCTGAAATTTGGGCAAAAACTGCTTATCGTTTTAATGACAATCATAGAATAACTTTATTTGTTTCTTCATTTCACCAAGACCAAAAATCTTTTTTCGGAACGGTAAAATACAACGCACAGCAAACGAATTTTTATGGTAATCTTCAATATGAATTGGGCTATTCCCAAAGGCATTCATTAAAAACAGGTATCAGTTACCGTCTCTTAAATCTCAATGAAGACATTGCTTTTACTGACACATCTTTACAAAGAACTTATGCGGGTAATTACAAAAAAGTAGAGAATATTCCGGGTGTATTTGCTGAAAATTCAATGAGTTTTTTCAATGACAAATTAACTTGGATTGCCGGTATTCGTGGCGACCAACATAACCAATTTGGTTTTACTCTTACTCCGAGAACCTTATTAAAATATGATGTTAGCCCGAAAACTGTTTTTCGTGCCAGTATCGGAACAGGTTGGAGAACAGTTAATTTATTCAGTGAAAATATAGGCTTGTTAGTTAGTTCCAGAGATATTGTTTTTTCAGAACAGTTAAGACCTGAAAGAGCTACAAATTTTGGAATTAACTTAACTCAAAAATTTGAGAGCAATAATCTTTCAGGTTATATTAGTGCAGATTTTTATAGAACTAATTTTCAAAATCAAATTTTTCCTGACTATGACAGCGACCCAACAAAAGCAATTATTAAAAACTTCACAAGTACAAGCATAAGCAATGGTTTTCAGACTGAGCTTTATTTGAAAATTTGGAATCGCTTTGAATTTAAAGTGGGCTACAACTTTTTAGATGTTTACAGAGAAGTAAACGGAGGTAAGCAATTCCTACCGTTTAACCCTGCACATAAAGTTTTGACGACATACAGTTATAAACCCTTAACAAACAAATTCCATTTTGATGTAAATATCCACTGGTATGGTGAACAGCGTTTACCTAATACAAAATCAAATCCTATAGAATTTCAACGACCTGATTTTTCACAACCTTATACTTTAGTAAACGCTCAATTTACTTATATTTTTAAAAAGGTTGAAGTTTATACAGGGTGTGAAAATATTTTTGATTTCAGACAGAAGCAACCTATTATCAGTTGGCAAGACCCATTTGGTCAATACTTTGACACTTCATCTGTTTGGGGGCCAACAAGGGGACGGGAAATATATGTTGGCATTCGTTTCAAACTTATAAATGAATGAACCAAAACGTTGAGTTAAACAAAAAAAGGTCACCAAGTATCTAGCGACACTCGCAATTGTCATAGGTAAAACGAGAAGTGCTAACTCTCCTCAAATTTGAAATGTAATCCCCTCATCTCATTATCAAAAAACATAATGCATATAAAAAAAGATGCCTCAGCATCTTTTTTTATATATTCTTATTCCTGTTTACAAACAAACTTCGTTTAAAATGACTTAAACGAGGTTGTTTTTATATTGTTTCATACCGATTTAGGTTTTTTGGAGCGGTTGTACAACGGCTACTGCTGTAGGTACAGTCTTTTATTATTCGGTTAAATTTGGAATAAATTCCTGTATTATTTTCCATTCGTTTTCATAGTAGTTATTGTTTGTAGGTTTTCCACTTGCATTAAAACTTTCGTATGTCAATCTATTTATTTCACTAGAAATATTTTTAGGGAAAACTTTATAAGTTATTTCGTCAAAACCTTGATACATTACTTTGTATCCTTGCAAATGTAATTGTTCTCTGTTTGAAATATTTTTAGTTTTATGTGCTTTAAAAATTACTTCTCTTCCTTTTTTTATTTTTAAACCAATTATTGTGTCTTCTTCTACTAATTTTAAATAAAGAATTTTAGCATTTGGATTTTTTCCATTAGAATAACTGTAATCTATTCTTTTGTCAATTAGCGTTTGAACATATACTTTATTTATATGTCCATTGTCGTAACATTGTAGTAAGAAACCATTTTTATGTTTCTCTTTAATTGGTAATGAAAATAACGCTTCATTTTCTGAAAAATTTAATAATTTGTATGTGCCGTTTTCAAATAGATTAAAATAACGTAATGTAGTTTCACTAGATTCACTTATTTCAGATTCCATATTTGAAAAAAGATTATTTTCTGGACTTTTAATAGTTTCTTCCTCCATTATATCTATAAATGATCTATGTTGATATTTCGAATTTGAATTATTGCTAGAAGATATAAGAAAATCTTCTTCAAATTCTTCATAATTATCTTCTTCTTCAACTTCAACTTCTACATATTCAAGAACTGGAATAAAATGTTCTATTTCGTCTTTTTTAGTATTTCTATTGACAAAATCAACCATTTTTTCAATTTCATTACTCGGATTTCTTTTGTAAGCCGAATATAAAACTCTATAAACTTTCCAACCGACTCGCTCTAAAAACTCTTGTCTTTCAACATCGTAAGCCACATCTTCGGGTAAGGAATGAAATGGGTCGCCATCACATTCAATTGCAACTCTTTTACCATTGTTATGAACTACTAAATCAAGTTTGAAATTAATATATCCCTGTTTGTTTGATTTGTGATTATAATAAGTTTCATTTTCTTTTACTTGAAATTGAGGTTCAATAAAACGAAAACCATTTTTAATTAATTGATTAGCAATATCGAATTCAAACCAACTGTCAAAAGGATTTGGAATGTTATATAAATTTCTTTCTATGTTGATTTCGTCTAAAACCAACTCTTTTATAGGTTTTACTTCTTCGTAAAAGAAATTTAATATTTTATTTCTAAAATCTTGGGGATTCAAATCTTCTGATTTTACAGAGTGAAATAAAATCATTTGCTCTTTTGCTCTACTTAAAGCAACATTTATTTTTTTAAACTCATCTTGGTCTGATAAAATTGCTCTTGGTTTTGCATTTTCATTATTATTTAGTTTTTGAAAATCTAATGCAACCCCTAAAGAAACAAGCATGACATCTCTTTCATCTCCTTGAAATTTAGGTGAATCTTCTATAATTAATTTATGTTTGTCAATTTTGTCTTTACCAAATTCATTCGCTAAATCTTCCTTAATATCTTTTAATTTTTCGGTGTGCTTTGTTAAACCTAAACTTACTACACCAATTGTTTTATTTGCATATTTTTCATCATTTAAAATGTTTTTCAGGTAGTTCTTTATAAACTCTATTTCTTTGTACACTATTTTTTCTTCTGTAAATGCACCATCAATAAAAACAGGAACTTTTGGTTGAAGCCTATTTCCATTTATTTGTTTTAAAGGTCTTAAAGTGTTGTTATAAAAATTAGATTTTGAAAACTCAATAAGTTCAGGAACACATCTAAAATGCTCTTTTAATTCAAGATTTGAAGTTCCTGCAATCATTTTAGATAGAGAAAACAAACTATTGTCGCTCTTAATGTGAATAATATTAGAGTCCAAAAAGTCTAAATGTTTATTTTTAATTGCTTCAAAATCATTTCCATCAGCACCAGTTAGACTACTTGGCGAAGTTTGTTTATCGTCTCCAACGATTATCATATTTTCTGTATAATAACCTAATAATAAACTATTAAAATCTAATTGACTAGCCTCATCTACAATTATACAATCAAAAATTTCAGGTTCATGACCAACTGAATTTAAAACATCATTAAACTTCATAACCCAACAAGAAAGTTTTTTACTAATTTCAATACTATTCTTTCTTGTTAAAATTTGATATTTTGTTTTGTCTCTTATCGCTCTGTTGCTTTGTGTTAAATTATATCTATACTGTTCGAGTAGATTTATAAATTCATCAATTTCAGAATCATCAAATTTATCTCGAAAGTTACTTTTAGCTAAATCAAATAATATTTCACATTTAGTGTCGTATATTTTTTTGTTTATAAATGATAAATCTTCTTTAGTTTTTTGAATATTAATAAATTCATTTTTTATCAAATATGAATTTGCTATCGCAAATTCAAAATTTTCTTTAGATATAAATTCTAAAGGAATTTCATTAATTTTTTCAAAAGTAATTGGAATCATTGACTTAATGTAATGTTCTGATTTAGAAAATAAATTTTCTAAATTTAGATTATCATTTATTGATTTAAGTTGCACTAATAGTTCATCTAATATCTCTTTATTTGGTATTCTTTGAATAGGCAAATAGTCAATAAAATTTTTCTTTATTCTAGATTTTTCTAAAATTATACTTATTTCAGAAAGTGAATTAAAAAGTTCCTGATATTCTATCTCATATTCTTTGAGCTTTTGAAAATCATCTTTATATGCAATAGCTTTTTCTATTAATTCCTCAATTTTAAATCTATCAATGTTAGTAAATTTCGAGAAATTAATGATATTTGAATTATGTTGTATTTTAGTTACAACTTCCTTATTTATTTCAACTTGAGATATAAGTGAATTCAAAATTTCTTTTTTTGATTCTATATCTGCTTTGTCATCATAATCAAAACTAAAACCACTCTTTTTAAGAAGTTGGAAATTATTATTAATCAAAATTATAGCCTGAATAAAGTCTCTTAATTTAATAATGATTTGTTTTGTATTTGATCTAACACTATTAATCGTAATGTCTTCTAAATAAGAAACCTTTTTAAATTTTGAATCAAATTGTTTAGTTAAAAAACTAACCTTTTCATCTTTAATAAATGAAAGATATGTTTCAATGTCAAACAAATATTTGGTTTCATTTTCAATTATAGTTGAAAATGAAATGTTTGTTGTTATATTTTCATTATATTTTATTGGCTTAATTGAAGTTAATAAGTTGTCAATTTCTCTAGAGTTTTGCAATTTAATATCAGAGTTTGAATACTGGTTAAAAGATTCAATAATCTTAGATAAATCAATACTCAAAAATTTATCTTTCAATTCTTCATTAACATTTAGTAAAGAACTGATTTTTTTAATATTTTCTTGAATTTGAATATAATGTATAAAGTCAAAGTCCTTTATTTTTTGAGTTATTGAATTTAAATCAAAATCAATAATTTTAGAGTAATCTGTAGAATGATTTTGTAGATTTCTATAATTAATAATTGACTCCTTTAAATCATCAAAATTATTTAATTGTTCATTTTTCAATTCGTCATTAATCCAATTCCATTCTTTGGAATCTTTTTTTTCCAATTTTTCAACTATTTGAAAAGCTCTCAAATTATTAAAAGTTTCATTTAGAGAAATCATATTATACTCTTTCTCTAATGCTCTAATAATTGTAGTTTTAAGATTAATATAATTACTTTTTAAATTATTTAAATCTTTAATTTTAGATTCAATATTTAAAAAGAAATTATCGGTTAATATACTAGAGATCTTGCTTATACTACTTTCTAAAGAAAACCTATTTTTATTAGTTTCTAATTGAATTTTAGTAAAAATCAAATCGTCAAATGTTTCTGGAATTTTGTCCAAAAGTGACTCAAGTGCTTTGTCTGTTTGTGCAGTAACTAAAACCCTTTTTCCTTGAGCCAAAAGTGAACATAGAATATTTACTATTGTATGTGACTTTCCTGTTCCAGGAGGACCTGTTACAACTGTTAATCTGTTTTTTAGATAATTTTCATAAATCTGCTTTTGCTCATTATTGTATGGCAAAGGAAAAAAAACAGAAAAATCTTCTTCTGCATTTAAAGAAATGGCATTTTCTTTATTGTTTTCAAATAATTCATCAATAAAATAATTTGATTTAGGATAAGAGTTGTTATGCTCAATTTCAGGATTTCTTATTAATAAATTCAAAAGTTTAGATTCATTTTCATTTGAATTATTATAGTCAATAATTGAATCCGTTAATTTTTCAAAGAATCTCGGTTTTTTCTGTTTTATGTTTATTGTTGGCGAAAAAGAAATTTTAAAAAAATCTTCCCTAAAAGTATCACTAATAGGTTTTAATATTGAATCTTGAAATTCTGAATTCTCAGAAATTTTTTGAATATAATTTGATATTAATTTTTTAAAATCATTTTCATAAATATAATCAAAACCTAGTTCAACTACTTTAGATTCAAATGCGTCAATAATATTACTCAAAATGTCTTTTTCAATTGGTACACTGTTTAAGAAAAAGAAATCAGAGTATGGGTTTTCAGTTTCTGAAAAACCTAATTTTATTGCATTGTTTTTAGCAATGTCAAGTTTTAACGGAAAATGAAATAAATGTTGATTAGTTTTAGAAATATTGTTATTATGATTTTTCTTGGAGTATTGTATTAAACCAACACTTAAAACAATTTCTAAATTTGAATCGTTTTTAATGTCGTTAAATGCTCTATAAAACTTTGAGTATATTGATTTACTGAAAGAAAACTTTTTTAATTTTTCAATTTCTTTTTTTCCAATTTCAGAATTTTGAAAGTTTGTTAATTCGTTTTCGTCTTTGTTTATACTGCAAAATTTATTTCTTGCTTCATCAAATTCAATTGAATTGATAAAATTTTCAGGGATTTTTATATCAGGTTTATACGGTTTTTCTAAAGAAAAAATTATTGCTTGTTTAGTGAAATCATTGGAAAAAATCTCCGTTAGATTGGTTGTGCATATTTTAGATTCTACTAATTCTTTGATATCGTCAACCCAAATGAAATTAGAAGAAATGCTTTTTGATAAAACATCTTTAACACCTCTTTCAAGTAGTTTTTTATATTCTTTTAGAAAAGTTATGTATTGGTTTATTACACTCATTAATGTCTAAGTTCTTTATTTTCAAATATACAATTTCTTTTCTACAGTCAACTTGGGTAAAATTGTACCTAAATCGTAAATATACACAACTCCCAATTACTAACATATTATAACAAAAAATATTATGCATAAAAAAAGACACCTCTCGGCATCTTCTATTTCTTCACCCTATCCTTCCAACTACCATTTTTATCATAATTTTTCCTAAACTCATAAATCTTTCCTCTCAGGTAAAGACCTAAAAACCAAGCCACAATAAATCCTATTATTTCATACCATTCCATGCCTCAAATATAGAACGCATAGAGCCTTACTTATTTAGCCTAAAATCAAATAATCCTGAATTGATAAGTTTTAATCCTGAATTGATAAGTATTCGTATTGTTATAAAACAGAAAAAGATGCCTAGGCATCTTTTTCAATTATTTATTTCTTTTCTGAATTATCAGCAGAGTCTAATTCGTCATAATATGTTTCAAAATCGAAATCTATATTAAATAGTTCTCTTGGATGCACACGAAGACCTTTGGCAAGTTCTATAAGACTTGAAAGTTGACAATCAATTTTATTATTAGCAATATTACTTATCTTTCCACTATGAATTTCACATTTAGCAGCAATCTTTGCATAAGTAGTTTCCCCTTTTAAAGATTTTACCTTTTGTGCAATCAGTTCTTTAATTTCTTTTGTCTTATTTTCATTCTTCATTATTATCTTTTAATGCAATTTGAATAAAACTCAAAAAATAATCATTACCGAATTCGGTAATATGAATAAAATAATTATCTTTGCATAAAGATTACATTCAAAATTGTAATTTTGCGACTCTTCAAAAAAAACATTGAAGCATTCGCTTTGAATCTCGTATCAGAAAACTGGTAATTTTATAGGAACGAGAAGATAAGTACGATGCTCACGTCCCATGGCGTGGGCTCACTTATTGTTCCCCGGTATACCAGTACCTCTGATGCAGTAAGATGAGTTCCATGCCATTTTTTTGTCCAATATTTAGGCAAAACTCAACTTCAATTCTTAGCACCGCTTCCTTTTTTTAGTTTCGCAATACCATTAATTAATTGAATTAGTTGGGAAAGGCACTGCCACCGTCTGGCTGCAAAAGGCAACGGCAGTTGGCTTTCCTTAAAAAAACTTTAAAAAAATGCCAATGAATTAAAAAAAAACACAAAAACCTTTGTGCCTTAGCGGTACAACAAAAAAAATGGCCCTCTATCTCGTCGACAAACTAACTAGAGGACCGTAGCTAATAAAACTAACGTTTCACTTAACCAACCCAATATTATGAATAATTTTTCATTAAACAAAGGATGGCTGGTACTTTGCTATTCCCTTATTTTAGGGCTGTGCTTGTGCCACTCTCCTTTGTTTGCACAAAATGTGCCCCTTAGTACTACTTCAAAACAACAAGTCACTGGTACCATAACAGACGGTGGTGCCCCTCTGACTGGCGTAAGCATTTCAGTAAAGGGAGAACAAAAAACAGTAATCTCCAACTTCGACGGGAAATTTACTATAGCGGTATCATCCAACGACATTCTCATTTTTACTTACATGGGGTTTAAGACCGTTACAATGCCTGTAGATGGTCGTTCCGTAATTAATATTCGGATGCAAGAAGACGCGACCACGCTACAGGAGGTCAAGATCAATGCAGGCTATTATTCCGTGAAAGAAAGCGAACGCACCGGTAGTATTTCGAAAATCACTTCTAAAGACATAGAAAAACAACCCGTTACCAATGTCCTTGCAACGATGCAGGGACGAATGGCAGGAGTTGATATTGTACAAGATAGCGGTTCGCCAGGTGGTGCTTTTACTATCAAGATTAGAGGTCAAAACAGTTTAAGAGCTGACGGAAACCAACCGTTATATATTATTGACGGTGTACCCTATTCATCAGAAACCATAGGTGCAATCGCTACTTCGGGCACGGCACCGACTTTGACCAGTCCGTTAAGTTCTATTAATCCATCGGATATAGAAAGTATTGAAGTACTTAAAGATGCTGATGCAACAGCTATTTATGGTTCGCGTGGTGCAAATGGTGTGGTGCTAATTACTACCAAAAAAGGAAAGGCAGGTGAAACGAGTTATACTGTTAATGCCTCGACGAGTTTTGGCAGTGTTACCCGAACGCCTAAACTGATGAATACCCAACAATATCTTGCGATGCGCCAACAAGCTTTTGCCAATGATGGCGTTACTGTATTTCCTAGTTATGCGTATGATGTTAATGGTACTTGGAATCAGAACCGATATACCGATTGGCAAAAGGAATTGATAGGCGGGACTCCTGAAGTTAATAATTTACAAGCATCGGTATCGGGCGGAAGCCAACGCACACAGTATTTATTGAGTGGAAACTATCGAACTGAAACAACTGTATTTCCGGGTGATTTTAAATACACTAAAGGCGCTACACATTTCAATATGAATCATACTTCAGATGATGACCGATTTAAAATTACTTTTTCGGCTAATTATATTGCACAAAAGAACAATCAACCGTCTATTGACCTTACCAGAGTTTCACGAACCTTGGCACCTAACGCTCCTGCGTTATATGATGCCAATGGTAATTTGAATTGGGAAAATAGTACTTGGGATAATCCTCTTGCAGGATTGCTGTCGCAATTTGATTCGAGAATAAAAGACTTAACCGCTAACACGGTATTATTGTACGCTATTCGCCCGAATTTACAATTTAAAACCAGTTTGGGTTACTCTGATTTGAACAGTAATGAAAGTAGGACGCAACCCTCGACGATGTATAATCCTGCGTATGGTGTAGGTAGTGAAATATCTTCGCTTAGTACTAATCAAACTACTCGAACTTCTTGGATTGTTGAGCCACAGCTTAATTGGAATAAAGTGATTGGGAAAGGCAAAATAGATGTTTTGCTAGGTGGTACTTTTCAGAAGCAACGCACGGAGCGACTTTTTCTAAATGGCTTTGGGTTTGCGAGTAATAGTTTGATTCATGATTTGGCTTCAGCTTCTATTAAAACCATTGATTTGAGCGATGAAACTATTTACAAGTATCAAGCTTTTTTTGCCCGAATGAATTATACTTGGGATGAACGTTATATTCTCAATGTTACCGCTCGGCGTGATGGGTCGAGCCGATTTGGACCAGGAAAGCAATTCGCCACTTTTGGTGCGATAGGTGCTGCTTGGTTATTTTCGAACGAAGCTTTATTAAAAGATAACTCGGTACTTAGTTTTGGTAAACTGAGAACTAGCTATGGCACGGCCGGTAATGATCAAATAGGCGATTATCAATTTCTGGATACTTATACTTCTTCGGGTAATACTTATCAAGGCACTATTGGTTTACAGCCGGTACGGTTATTCAATCCAGAGTTTGGGTGGGAAACGAATAGAAAATTTGAAGTAGCAATTGAAACAGGTTTTTTGAAAGACCGATTATTTTTAACCACGGCTTACTACTTTAATCGTTCGTCAAATCAATTAGTAGGTATACCATTGCCGGGAACGACTGGTTTTAGTTCGTTGAATGCTAATCTTGATGCGACTGTGCAGAATAGCGGATTGGAATTTACGTTGCGTACTGTCAATTTTCAACATAAGCACTTTGAGTGGACCACTAATTTTAACATTTCAATCAATAGAAATAAACTGATTTCTTATCCTGGTCTTGAAAGTTCGACTTATGTCAATACTTATGTAGTGGGTCAACCTATTAATAGTATCAAATTGTACCATTATACCGGTATGAATCCGACAACAGGCGTTTATGAGTTTGAAGATGTAAATGGTGATGGTACGATTACCTCAATGGGAGACCGAAAAACTATTGCTGACTTGAGCCCTCGTTTTTTTGGTGGATTGCAAAATCAATTTAAATATAAAGGATTCCAATTGGATTTTCTTTTTCAGTTTGTGAAACAACAAGCTTTTGGATCGATGCCCGGAGTTCCCGGAACGGCGATTAACCAATTAGCAAGTGTGAGTGATGCGGCAGCGCAACAACCTTATACGGCTGGTGCTAATGGAGCGGTTACTACGGTATATTACCGCTATGGGTTGAGTGATGGTAATTTACAAGATGCTTCTTATGTACGCTTGAAAAATATTTCATTGACGTATGATTTGCCTTTGAAATTTACTCATGGTGTGCGTTGTCAATTGTATATGCAAGGACAAAATGTGTTGACGTTTACCCATTACTCTAATGGAGACCCAGAGTCTAAATTCAGCGGTTACTTGCCCCCATTGAAAGTGTTTACCGGTGGAGTGAAACTAACTTTTTAATCTAATATTTACTATCATGAAAAATTTTATAATACCCCTAATAGTTTTTTTAGCCTTGTACTGCTTTACAGGATGTGATGATTTTGTTGATGTTGAAGTTCCTGCTTCACAACTTACCGGAAGTATTGTTTTTGAAGACCACGCTACAGCCAATGCTGCTATGGCTGATATTTATTCTAAACTTCGCGATAGTGGGTTACTATCGGGAAATAGCATTGGTTCTGCGACTTGCTTAGGATTGTATGCTGATGAATTGGTTTATTATGGCACTAATGATGAAAATGTTTTCTTCTTATTTAATAATAGTTTGCTTTCTAATACTTCCATTGTATCTCAACAATGGAATGAAAGTTATCATCAAATTTACTGTGCTAATGCCGTTATTGAAGGTTGCCAAAACTCGACAGCTTTATCAACAGCTGATAAGAATCAGTTTATTGGAGAAGCCACTTTTGTTAGAGCCTTAGTACATTTTTACTTGATGAATTTGCATGGCGATGTACCTTATATTACTACAACCAATTATGAACTTAATCGAGTAGTTACACGAATGCCTACAGCTGAGGTGTATAATCATATTATTACTGATTTGGATCAAGCCATTGCACTACTATCTGAAAATTATATATCGGCAGACCGAGTTAGACCTAACCGTTCGACAGCTTCTGCATTATTGGCTAGGGTTTATCTTTATAAAGGCGATTGGGCTGCCGCTTCTAATGCTGCTTCGGCAGTATTGAATAATCCCGCTTATGTGTGGGAAAACGATATTGATAAAATATTCCTAAAAGAATGTACCGCTACGATTTGGCAGTTTTCGCCAAAATTGGACGGTAATAATGCCGATGAAGGCGCGACCTTTATTTTTCAGAGCGGATCGCCACCGTATGTTGGGTTAAGTTCTGAATTGGTAAACTCTTTTACTAATAATGACCTTAGAAAAACACATTGGATTGCTACGGTTACCGATGGAACTAACACTTGGTATCATGCTAATAAATACAAACAAAATACGAATACCGGAACTTCTGTTGAATATTCAATTATTTTTAGATTGGCGGAGCAATATCTTATTCGGGCTGAAGCACGAGCAAGACAAGGCGAATTAAGTAATGCAAAAGACGATTTGAACATAGTGAGACATTTGGCAGGATTACCCGATACAGCGGCAGTTACCGCTGATGAAGTTATAACGGCAGTTATGCAAGAAAGACGATTTGAATTTTTTACCGAATATGGACATCGGTTTTTTGACTTGAAACGTAATGGTTTTCTAAATACCATTTTACCAACTGTTAAACCGGGATGGAATACTACTGACCAACTTTGGCCAATTCCAGAAACGGAATTGCTTATGAATCCAAATCTTACCCAAAATCCCGGCTACTAATGAAGCTATCTTTTTTACCAATTGTTTATGGAGTCATAACCATAATTCTAATTGGGTTAGTTCCCTGTCCTGTCATAGGACAGGTGCTAACTAAAAAACAACTTACTGAAGCAGATTATCATTTGTGGGGTACTATGGGCGCGGAACAGTTATCTGAAAAAGGAAATTGGATTAGTTATCGGATGTCTTATGAATTGAATGTGGACACGTTGTTTGTTAAGAACACTAAAACGTATCAACGCTATGTCTTTGCAGATGGGAGTGATGGCAGATTTGGGAGTGAGCCTACATTTGCTTACAAAATGAAAAATGTTCTTGTTGTGGTTGATTTGGAAACAGGAAAAGAAAACAGAATTTCTGCGGTGGAACGTTATGATTTTTCTGCTGATGGACGTTTTCTTGTTACCTTGGAAAAGAACCATGCTCTTGTCGTTAGAAAAAATGGAAAAGTCCTTGATAGTATTGAAAATGTAAGAGAGTATAACTGGAATGATGAAAGCATTATGCTAGTATATGCTACTTTGGAAAATGGAAAGGGAACAGTTGGGTATTTGGATTTACGAGATAATTATGTTAGTCATTTGATAGTACAACCAACAACGCAGCATTTTGAGGTTTTGAAATGGCAGCATAAAGGAAAGACACTTGCTTTTTATGGTGTTACTGAAGAAACTACCGAACTGTATTATTATGATTCGATTTCGGGAAAGTTATCTAATTTAAAATCTACAAATGCCAATTACCCTGCACACATTAAAATTACTCCTGACCAAAATATAGCTTTGAACATTTCTCGTGATGGTAAGAAAGTTTTTTTTGGGATAACGAATATTGTTGCCAAAGACACTACGGTCTTATCGGGTGGTGTTGCGATTTGGAATGCCAAAGACAAAATGCTTTATCCCGACAGGAAGCTGAGGTCTACAGTAAGTTACCCAGAATATTTGGCTTTTTGGGATATTGAAAATGGTGTTGTTCGACAACTCAGCACAGCAAAACAATCTTGGGCAATGTTGACCGGAAAGCAAGATTATGCTTTGGTGGCTGACCCTTATCAATATGAACCGCAATACAAATGGATTGCAGATATGGATTATTATCTGCTGAACCTTGAAACCGGTACTCGGGAATTATTTTTAACTGCACAATCAGGATATATGAACCAAATGGGGATTTCTCCGGACGGTCGCTATATTACTTATTATAGAGAAAGTAATTGGTGGGTGTATGATATTAAAAAGAAAACCCATACTAACGTTACTAAAGGATTAGACATTAGTTGGGATAATAGAGCCAACGATCCAGGGAATGAAATAAACGTATGGGGACAACCGGGTTGGACAACAAATGGGAACTATGCCATATATTATGATTACTATGATATTTGGGTAATTTCTCCTGATGGCACACAACGCAAACGACTTACCCAAGGTAGAGAAATACAGTTGCGTTTTCGGTTAGATGCTTCCGCCATATTTGATAAACAAGATATCAATTATTCTGGTGTTGGGGTTTATAATTATGACCTTTCTAAAGATGTTTTACTAACCACTCTTGATATGTATAGCAGTGCCAATGGTTATTATTTGCTACATCCCAATAAAGGAGTTAAGCCTTTTATAATGGATGGAAGTTCGATTAACAAACTTCAAAAAGCAAAAGGGAATAATGCCTTTATTTATGTAACGCAAAAGTTTGATAGTCCGCCATGTTTACGATTTCGAAATGGTAATACTGATATCGTTATGGTACAAAGTAATCATCAACATAAACACTATCAATGGGGCAAATCGGAAATGATTCATTATAAAGACAGTAAAGGAAACCCTTTAAATGGTGCTTTGTTTTATCCAGCTAATTATGATGCCACCAAAAAATATCCTATGATTGTGTATATTTATGAAATCGTATCTCGTGATGTAAACCAGTATGTGAATCCAAGTATTCATAACACATTAGGTTTTAATATAACAAACATGACTGCTAACGGTTATGCGGTTTTGTTAGCCGATATAGCTTTAGAAAAAGGAAATCCAGGACTTTCAGCTGTGGATTGTGTAACATCAGCCGTTAATAAAATTATTGATATGGGTATTACTGATGCCCGAAAGATTGGGTTAATGGGCCATTCGTTTGGAGCATATGAAACCAATTTTATCATCACACAGACCAATATGTTTGCTGTTGCAATTAGTGGTTCGGGAGTGTCAGATACTATGCAACATTATTTTACCATAAATACAGACTACAATACGATAGATGGATGGCGGTATGAGAATCAGCAATATCGAATGGGTTATTCTTTCTTTGAAAATCAAGAAGGGTATTATAGAAACTCGCCTTTACTTAATGCGAGTAAAATTAATACTCCGTTGTTGACTTGGGCAGGAAAGTTAGATAAAAATGTGCAACCACGTCAAGCAGAAACTTTTTATGCCGCTTTGAGGCGATTGAAAAAAGAGAGTGTTATGTTGGTCTATCCTAATGATGGACACATTTTATTTAATCCAAAAAATCAGGAAGATTTGACGCTGAAGGTGCAGGATTGGTTTGGTTATTATTTGAAAGGTGAGCCAAAGGCAAAATGGATGAAAGCGGATAATGAAACAAATTAAAAAATAATATGCAGTTTCCCAAAAGAAACTGCATATTACAATTTTAGCACTTAGTGAATCACCTTGTAGAGATTGGAGCTACAAGCATTTGCAGCATTTTTTTTCCAAACTTGTCTAGGAGTACTTTCACTAGACATACAAGTTTGGCCGGTATTGACCTCTGTACAATTTACATTGACTGAAAGACAGTTTGTAGGTGAAGGGTTTTGGATGAATCCAGTGATCAACACTGTTTTTTTGGCATCCTTAACTTTTGCATCATTGGTGCTAACCGCTGCGGCACTTGCCATTGTGAATGCCAATACAGGCAGAATCACTTTTAAAATTGTTTTCATGATATTACAAATTAAATTAAAATTTTGACTTACTCTTTTTTACAGGTTTTCAGTCTTAACCCTGCTACCGGCCGGTAAAGATTTTTGTTGTTTTGTTATTTTGGGTACAGTAACGAAATGTTTATCCAAATGATATTTGTGTAAATAATGACCAATAATTGCGTATAAATTATTTCCAGAAATTAACATTGATTGTACTTTTGCTTCATTGACATCATAGATGTAAATACTTGACAGATAGGTGTTTTTTTCAATATTATAAACATCGACAATTGAGGCTTCTTTCCACATTTCTTTTGGCTCATAACGCCCGATTAGTTTAGAGTTCACAAAAAGTAACTTATCGGAAACAGCAGTAAGTTGATTCACTGTGGATGATGGAGAAGCTATTTTTCTTTGCTTAGTGTTTTTTATATAAGCAATTTTCAAGTTAGCATGAGTAGTAGTATCGATAGTATTACCGCGATATATAAGGTTGAGGTTTTTGTCGGCAATAATAAATTGATTTCTATAATAATAGACGTAGATGAATTTTTGAAGTCGCTCGTCAAAGTACATCATTCCATCTGTGTCAAAGAAGCCATCAATTTGCTTTTGCAATAGTTTAGGAGCATATTGTACTTGTAAGCTGTCAGAGAATGTAAAAGTTCCCAATGTGTTGTTTAATGACTTTAATTCCTGTGCCCGGAATACAATCTTGTTGGGTGTGACAATCTCGGCTTTAGAAAAATAGTAATTGTTGTCATGCATTAGCAGTTTTGCTTTCCAATCGGAAATATTCCCTTTGTAAATAACCGGTACTGTTCCATCCATTAGATAAAAGTAAGGTGGTGCTACACGGACCTGAACGGTTCGGAAAGGAAAATTTTCACGTTCCAATTGAATTTTATAATGATGTTTGACATTTAATGTTGAGTCATAGGCAGTAATATGTAATGGTGCTTGGTTATCGCCAAGATAAATAGTATTACCATCGGTTCCTGCAAAGTATTGAGAATTACTATTTAAATCGGTTCCTACTGTTTTAGTTGCGGAACCTTGAATAAAACGGCGAATAAATGGGTTTTCATTATGCATCAGATTATCGGAAGAAATGTAAAGAGCAGCAATAAATGTAAAACTGATGAAAGTCATTACTCCCAAAAGTATTGTGCCACTCTTATTATCTAATGAGTATTTCGATTTTATTTTATTTCCACTACTTCCATTTTTATTTTTAATATTAATAGTGCTTAAAATTGCAATAACTGCGAGAACAACAAAACAAATGTTAAAAATTAAGTGTTCGTTCCAATCCATATTTTCCAAAATACCCCCGCAGGAACAAGGAACATATGAGCTATAATTGGTTATAATAATTATATAAGCTGTAAACATTACCATTAAGCAAAACGATGAAAACAATCCGATTAAACGGAATCTGGGTATTGACAATAATACTGAAATGATGATTTCTATTATTATCACTGTGTATGAGACAAATCCTGTATAAGCGCTAAGTAAAGGTGATTGACCAAGTTGAGCCTGAAAGTTGTCGAAATCCATTAATTTGCTAATAGCAGCATATACAAACAACAGTATATAAAGAAGGCAAATCGTTTCAATAATAATAGTTTTTATGCGTTGTCTTGATTTCATTTCGTAAAGAGATTGATATTAGTTATGTAAAATTCTCAAAATAGAATCACATAAGTGTTATCAAATCAGGATCTTGTCTTATCAAATCAGGATTTTTTTATTTTTGCAAGTTTGCAGTTTACTTTATAAACAGCTCTAACACTAAATAATACAGAACAACTTATCAAATTGATGACCGTCTTGCCATGTTAGTTGGAGAATAACCAAATTTAATTTTGAAAGCTCTTGAAAAATTAGGATAGGTAGAAAATCCTGCCATGATAGCAATGGTTTTTAATGGAATTTTCGTGTCCTTTATCAGAAGTTGTGACCGCTTAAGCCTTTCATTATTATAAAATTGCTGTATGGTTATTTTAAATAAATGCCTAAAGCCATTTTTTAATTTGTATTCATTAGTGCCAAAAAGCCGGGATAGTTCTTTTAAAGTTGGCAAAGTGGAATCCATATGCGTTAATATATAATCATAAACTGCTTGTGTTGATTTTACATCTAAATAATTATGAATTTTCTGTTCCTCGGCAGTAACAGCTTCACTTGAGAAGGTCTTCTTTTCCTTTATGTCTTCTACAATAGCGAAAAACGAACTAATTACTATGTCTGTGCTCTGACAGAGCTTTGAAATACTACAGTAGGCTGGGATAAGCAATTTATCAAAGGTGGAGAACTCCAGTGGTACAGTGGTGTGATAGGATTCATTTTGTACCATTTCTGTCTTTACAGTTTCCCATAGGAGTGATGATTTTTTTGTAAGTATTCCTGTAAAATCTTGTCCTAAAAGGTCGTTGGACTCAAATCCCAAAAGGTTAGGAACATCAGCACTGAAATTTTTTAGAGCAAAATTACAATCTAGGATATAGCTACTTTGAACGATATACCGGTAACTAAAATGGGGATTGACATAACCACCGTGGAAAACAGATTCCTTCATTTCTTCAGCCATCCAATTCACTAGAACGGTCAATGCTTCCAGTTCATCGTCATTTCCTGTTCTGGGTATACGGTAGGCAAAATTTCCTTCTGCCATCTCAAGAAGCATTTGGCAGACATTATGTATACGTTGTTGATTTATTTCCTGTTGCATAGTGTCGTTAATTAAAATTTTTAATTCTAAACGAAAACTTCCAATACTTTTTTAATGATAGGTACCAAAAATAAAGGAAAATGCAATAATAAATAATCATTTATTGTTAAGCTTATCAATTTAGGATTATGACTTATCAATTCGGGATTTTTTAATGTATCCCGTCTTAAAATAGCGATACACAAAAACATTATTATGGAAGAACTTTAATATAACTCAAAGCCTATAATCAAATATCCGGAAGCCTCCTCTTAATGTCCTTTGGAGTTTGTCCAAAATGGTTTTTAAAGGCTCTTGAAAAATTAGGATAACTAGTAAATCCATTCGTAGAAGCGATACTTTTTAAAGGAATTTTTGTTTCCTGTATCAAAAGACGGGCTCTTTTCATCCGTTCATTCGTATAAAATTGATAGATACTCGTTTTAAATAATTGTTTAAATCCAGATTTCAATTTATAATCATTGGATCCAAAAATTCGTGAGAGATCTTTTGAGGAAGGTAGAGGAGAATTCAAATTAGCTAAAATATAATCATAAACATGCTGCATCAATTGCACATCAGAATAGCTACTGAGTCCACCAAGTAAATTAGTACCTTCAGGGGAAACTAAAGTTTTTATTGGTTCCGTAATAATGGTAGCCACAGAACTAATTAGAATAGTGCTACTGTGCATAAGTCGTGAAATAGTACAAAAGCAAGGGACAAGCAATTGCTCTTGGGTCATATAAATGAGCTCCTGAGTACTATTGTAGGTCGCATCCTGAAGTAATGCCGCAGCAACAGAATTCCATATCGGTAAGGATTCCTTCGAGAGTAAACTGCTGAAGGCTTTATTATATAGCCTATCAGGCGGAAAGCCTAATACTGAGGGAACAGCTGAATTATAACTTCTGATAGTAAAATCAGCGTCCAAAATAAAAGTGGTTTGAACAAACTGCTTATGGGTATAATGAGGATTGATAAATCCAGAATAAAAAAGAGATTCCTTCATTTCTTCTGCAACCATGTTAATAAGCACAACTAAGGCTTCCAATTCATCATCCTTTTCGGATCGTTGAATACGATTCGTAAAATTACCTCCTGCCATTTCGAGAAGCATTTGATACATCTTTTGAATGCGCCGTTGATCGATTTCTTGTTGCATAATGGGACACTAACTAAAATAGTCTTAAAAAAATGGTTTACTGTACTATTTATAAGTTTCCAAAAAAACTAAAGCGGATGACTCATCAGTAAAAATCCTTGTTGGAACACTTGGCTTACATATTTTAAGATAAAAAGAGGTCATAATTAGGGAAACACTCTGATTCGCAACTATGCTAACAGCTTTGGTTAAAACGGAACCGGATTGGGCTAAATAATCTCTGGCGGATTTGTCAGAATCCACAACACCTCTGATGTCACACAATATAGGATAGGCTTTCTCATTTTGCATTTGTATTCGATCGGCAACAATCCGGTGAGCTATGGTCAAATCAATGACAATATTAGGCTTGTATTCAAAAAAAAGAATGCTATTTCGAATCCAAAAATGGGCATATTCATTCTCATAGTAACCATCTGTGAGTCTCATAGTATTTTAAATATAATGGTGTTATTTGAGCAAAAATAACAATAATTAGTAATACAAAAAGTACCAAAATAGCACAATTAGCGTAAAAGGGTATGGAATTATCAAATCGGGAGTATAAGTTATCATATTTGGATTTTTGCATAATTGGATGCAAGTTTTTTTGTTTTTTATACAGAATTTTACCCACTAGACAGCACCAATCATATAGAAAATCTTCATAAAATTTTACATTTCAATAACTTAAACTTAAACAATATGGCAAAAATCAAGCACAACAATTTCATTGATACCGTCGATGAGGTAATCTCTGGAGCAAAAAAAGAAGGTGTACTACATCTCTATGTAGAAGATGAAGTTTTAAATGGGAGAACATTACAAATTAGGGGTAAAAAAATGTTTCATTTTGGCACTACCGGGTATTTAGGACTGGAGCAAGACAACAGATTAAAAGAAGCAGCAATAACAGCTATTCAAAAGTATGGTACACAATTCCCACTCTCCAAAACCTACATTTCCAATCCGTTATATAGCGAATTGGAAAATAAGATTGAGGCTATGTATGGAATCTCTCCAATCATAACTAAAAACAGCACATTAGGTCATCTGGCAGTAATTCCAACAGTGGTAAGGGATGAAGATGGAGTAATTCTAGACCATCAAGTGCATTGGAGTGTTCAGAATGCCTGCCAACTATTAAAGATAAGAGGGATTCCTGTAGAAATGATCCGACACAGTAATTTGGATATGCTGGAAGATAAAATTAAATTCCTCACTACAAGATGCAATAAAATATGGTATATGGCAGATGGTGTATATTCCATGTTTGGCGATTATGCTCCTATACGGGAGCTGATGGAGTTATGCAAAAAATACTCACAGTTGCACCTCTATTTTGATGACGTACACGGAATGAGTTGGAAAGGAAAAAACGGAACAGGATATGTATTAGACATTTTAAAAGAATTACCCGAAAATGTAGTATTGTTTGGTACTTTAAGTAAAACATTTGGTGCCAGCGGAGCGACATTACTTTGTACTGATAGCCGACTGCGTGAAAAAATTAAGAACTTTGGTGGACCGCTTACTTTTTCCGCACAACTGGAACCGGCTTCCGTAGCAGCTGCAATCGCTTCAGCTGACATTCATCTTTCTCCCGAAATCACAAGCTTACAATGTGATTTATCTGAAAAAATAGAATATTTCAAATCACTATTGGAAAAAACCACACTCCCAATGATAGCCTTAAATAATTCCCCAGTATTTTTCTTGGGTACCGCTATGCCGTTGACCGCATATAAAATGGTGCAACGGCTCTTTAACGAAGGTTTTTATGTAAATCCAGCCATTTATCCGGCAGTCCCAATCAAAAACACAGGTATTCGAACCACACTTTCACGACACAATCAAAAAGAAGAAATAAAAGCATTAGTAGAAGCGATGGAATACCATTATCCAAAAGCCTTAGAAGAATCGGGTAATAGTTTAAACAAAGTGAATACAGCTTTTGGCATAATGGAGACGATACTGCCAATAGAAACCCACAAGAAGAAAAATTTTCCTTCCGATGTAATGAAAAAGTGTGTTCCTGACGACCTTAGGCAAACAATAACTTTTTCGGAAGAAAATGTAGAGATAAAAACGGACTTAGTATTACAATACGAAACATCGATAGAAAAAATAAATAAAAAGAACTGGAATGAAATTTTAGGAAGACGAAGCACATTCGACTGGGAAGGATTATCTTTTTTAGAAAATGCTTTTACAAATCCGAACTATCCTGAAAACAATTGGGACTTTCATTATTATGTAATCAAAGACAAAAACGGAATTCCTGTACTGGCAACTTTTTTTACATACGGACTTTGGAAAGATGATATGTTGGCACCAGAATCGATTTCATTACAACTGGAAGAAAAAAGAAAACAAAATCCATTATACCTCACATCAAAAGTATTGGGAATGGGTTCCTTATTCACAGAGGGCAATCATTGTTACATCAATAAAGCACATCCATTAGCAGAAGAAGCCATAATGCTTTTACTAGAACAAGTTGAAACATTGTACCATCAATTAAACGCCGATATGGTAGTATTAAGAGATTTCGAGGTAGATGAAAAATTGAATCGTATTTTTCACAATCAAGGTTTCTTAAAAATAAGCATGCCTGAAACCTGCATTATAGAAAATACACAATGGAGTAGTATCGAAGAATTTTCTGCTTCGCTTTCTACCCGTTCTAGAAAACACTTTACAAAAGAGATACTGCCTTTTGAACAGGCTTTCGATATTGTAATAAAAAATCACTTAACAAACGAAGAATTAGAGCAGGCATATAAATTGTATCTGAATGTGAAAAATATCAATCATGCTATAAATACATTTACCTACCCGATAGAAGTTTTCCAAAAAATGGAAAAGCATTCCGGATGGGAATTCATACTTCTATATTTAAAAAACGAAATCTCAAATCCATTGGTTGGAATTCTGTTTTGTTATAAAAATACGTCGCACACTTATGTTCCAGCATTGATAGGAATGGATTATGATTATGCAAAAGAATTCCAACTCTATCGACAACTCCTGTTTCAGGCAATCAAACGCGCTCGAGAACTGAACTTAAATAAAATTGATTTTGGCGTATCTGCCACTTTTGAGAAAAGAAAATTAGGAGCCACAATAATTCCAAAAGTAGCCTACATTCAGGCAAGAGATAATTTTTCAATGGAATTAATGGGTACACTTCAGAACGAAGACAAAACACGCTCTGGCAATTAAAACTAATTACAACCAAAAAATATAACCAATCCACTTTTCACTCCCCTCTCCTTTTGGAGAGGGGTTGGGGGTGTGGTTTAAACCAGAAACCTATGTTTAAAAACACTGTTGAAGATTTTAATTCTAAAATAAATTCGATAATTTATTCCGAAGAAAACCATCTCAAAAAAGCAACTGGAGGTATTGATTTATGCAACAAAACGGTATCCAAATTAAAAGAGATAGTGGAGCAGAATGATTTCGAAACAGTACCCGCTGAGATTGATTTTTTCAAAAATATCAAACCACTCCCTATGAGTTACCTAATCTATTATACCGAAGTACGCTCTTGTGAACTGCGAAAGCCAAAAACAGGCACTTCATACCAAATAGAATTTTTCGAAAAGGAAATGCGCAAAATCAATAAGTTCTTTTCTCGAAACAGGGATTTTGTGAATTATATGGAACAAGGAAATACCTATATAGATCATCAGTTTTTTACAAGAAACCCTGGCAATAATTTCCCTTTCACTCCGATGACCGATTATTACCAATATCCCGAATTCTCCTCCTCACACGACATGCTCTGGGCAAAAATAAAAGCAATGTACCGTTTCATTCATTACATCCGCGAAGCAATGCAAAAGCTCAATGCTGGACATGAAATACTATTTGAAGAGAAAAAACATAAAGTACTGGCATGGACAGCTCCAAAAACAGCACTCACAGAATTAATCTATGCCTTACATTCCAATGGGGCTTTAAACCATGGCGCGGCCGACATAAATACAATAGCGGCATCATTCGAAGACTTTTTTAATATCAAAATAGAAAATATCTACAAAACCTACACCGAAATTAAAGAACGCAAGAGTAGTAAAACAAAATTTCTGGAAGAATTGATGGCGAATCTACGGCAAAAAATGAGTGATGAAGAGGAATAATTAAAAATCGGTAGTCAATCGGAACCTACGAAGAATAGTATTACAAAAACAAACTCGTAATCGACTGTCAAAGCCAAATAACAGGGACTTTTTGTATTTCTAAAGAACAGCTTAAAATTATGTTTTTTTAGCCTTTTCTTTTAGAAAACCCATCCTACGAGTCATTTTTCATTAGAAAATGATATTTTTTAAATACAGAACTACAACAACACAAAAAAAACACAGATAAAAAACGCCAATACCCACCAAAACAGGCTTTAAATAATGTTTAAATGTTAAATTTCTTCGGTAGTCCGGTTCGTATGGGGATAAAAAACAAATAAAAGCAGTCAATTTTGTCTCAGTAAAAAATTACAATAGATACAAACTTAAACCACTTTCAAATGGCTGCAACAATTATGACAGTAGAAGATTTTAAGGAATTCAAAATAGAACTCCTGGAACAAATCAAAAAAATAGTAGAATCCCAAAATACGGCTAGCATCAAAAAGTGGCTAAAATCCACAGAAGTACGTAAGCTACTAAACATTTCTCCCGGAACACTCCAAAACCTCCGCATCAACGGAACTCTTGCCTATACTAAAATCGGTGGCACTATCTATTATGCCAATCAAGACATTGATAAACTATTGGAACAGAACAAAGTCAACTCAATTCCCAATCTCTTCAAATAAACATTCACCTTCCTCTGGAGAGGTGCCCATAGGGTGGGGTAGAAAAATACACAAGCAATAAACCATAAATTCAAAACAATGAATTACATAAAACACCTAACTGGCTTTTTCGACAAAGTAGCCAAAGACAAAGTGCTCAATCCAACACATGTGAGTATGTATGTGGCTTTGTTTCAATTCTGGAATTGCAATCGATTCAAAAATCCAATCAGTATTTCGCGTGATGAGGTGATGCGAATCAGCAAAATTAGTTCTAAAGCGACTTATCATAAATGCTTAAAAAACTTGCATTCTTTAGGATACATCAATTATGAGCCGTCATATAATCCATTCAAAGGGAGTCAAGTATATCTTTTTAATCTTTCTGACGAACTAAAACCAATGCCCAAAAACGAAAAAAATACCAGTTCAAATACTGAACCTGTTTTTAAACTCGTTACTGAACAAGTAGTGAACAAGTCTTGTACTAGTAGTGGGACTGGTAGTGAACAAGCGCTGGTATCTTATATAAACAATACAAACATACCAAACATTTCAAACAATTTAAAGATTGTAAACTTGGATGAGCAAGCACAAAATTTTCAAATTGAAGATGATATTTTAAAAAATGTTGATACCGAAAAGAAAGAAAAAAAGTTGCGCGAAAAAAAGAAAGAAGATTTTATCACTTCGAGCGTGTCATCCCGAGCGCAGTCGAGAGACGATAAACCAACAATCGAAAAAGTCAAAACCTATTTCCTCCAACAAAACTTCCCGGAACTTGAAGCACAAAAGTTTTTTAATTATTTCTCAAGCATCGGTTGGCTAGTTGGTGGTAAAACCCCGATGGTCGATTGGCAAGCTGCAGCACAAAACTGGATACTAAACGCAAACAAATTCAACACCAATGAAAACCCAAACAGAGCAAAACACCTCAACACAGTCACTGACAAAGACTATTCGGAGCCACTTTAACAAGTCCCGTCAGTTCGAGTGTTTTTTGTGTAATGCAATGGAACAAAAAAAGTATCGAGAACCTATCAATAAACGAATCACCAAATGGAAACAGAAATAAAATCCCACTATAACTACGATGAAGTAATTATTTGGCTCGAAAAAAAAGGCGTTGAATTATACGGAAATCATTTCAAAATCCTTGAAAGCGATTACCCTATAATTTACAAACTCATCGCTTATTTCCTAAAAGACGAAGCAGCGTGTTTTCAATACAACATCAACCTCAACAAAGGAATAATGCTTTCTGGACCAGTCGGCTGTGGCAAAACATCACTTTTGAATTTAATGAAATACCTAACCCCAACGGAACACAAATTTTTCGTTAAACCTTGCCGAGATATCAGTTTTGAATTTATCCAGGATGGTTACGAAATCATCCACAAATACAGCAAAGGCAAACTCTACCAATCCGAACCCAAAACCATCTGCTTTGATGATCTTGGCACAGAAAACAACCTAAAATATTTCGGAAACGAATGCAATGTAATGGCAGAAATTCTATTAAGTCGTTACGATATTTTTACAACGAGAAAAGTCCAAACACATATAACTACAAATTTATCAGCAAGTGAAATTGAAAATGTGTATGGTAATCGTGTTCGCAGCAGATTAAGGGAAATGATTAATTTGATTGCTTTTGATAAAGAATTTGAAGATAAAAGAGTTTGATAAGTAGGTTAATAAGTCAAAACTAGACAAACAAATTAATCAGAATTATTTTCTATTTTGGTAAACCATATAAATGGTGGATTATGAAGATAAATAAAATAAAAATTGAAAATTTTAGACTTTTAAAAAACTTTCAATTAGATCTAGAAAATGAATTATCATTGGTTATTGGTAAAAATAATTGTGGGAAGACTTCTTTATTGGCAGTATTAGATAAATTCTTAAATCAGTCAGATAAAACTAAATTTTCATTTGATGATTTTAATATAGATTTTAAGAATGAAATTAAAGCATTAGTTGAGAATCCTTCCGAAAACGATGATATTTTTGAGCAAAAAGGCATCAAATTAAAACTATTTATTGAGTACAATGAAGAAGATAATTTATCTAATGTTTCAAGGGTAATGATGGATTTAGATCCAAATAATAACTTTATTGTTTTAGGCTTTGAATACGTTCTTGATTTCGAAAAATTAAATAAATTAAGAATTGATTATAATGAATTCGCAAAAAAAGAAGCATTAAAAATTAGAAAGAAAAAGGATGATGAATCCAAGTCGTTGAAAGATTTATTTTATTTTTTAAAAGCAAATCATCAAGAATACTTTGTGTTCGCTAGAAAATCGATTGAGTTTGATTTAAGTACTAATGAAGAAAATGAATTGAATTTTATCGATTTGATAAAAGAAAAAATTAGCATTAAGGAAATAATTAATTTTAAATTTATTAGGGCTAAACGTGATGTTTCTAACAAAGAAGCTGATAAAACGTTATCAATTCAAACATCAAAAATTTACACAAAGACAGAAGCAAGTGATGAACAGCAAGAGGCAATCGATGACTTTAAAGACAAATTAAGTGATACAGATTTTGTATTAAGTGATATTTATTCAAATCTATTTAAAAATGTAATTGAAAAAGTCAAAATATTCGGTGGTGTCAAAAAAGATGATTCAATTATTGAAATAGTTTCAACATTGCAGCATCGTGAGTTACTTGAAGGCAATACAACAGTTATGTATAATCATAATGAAAGTTCATTGCCAGAACATTACAATGGTCTTGGGTATATGAATTTAATAAGTATGATATTCGAAATTGAAATCCTTATTCAAGATTTTAAGAATAGTAAAGATGAAAAACCTTCGGATATAAATTTGCTATTTATTGAAGAACCGGAAGCGCATACTCATCCACAGATGCAATATGTATTTATTAAAAACATCAAAGAATTATTAAAACAAGGAATTAAAAGAGATGATGGTCAAAGTGGCGAATTGCAATCAATAATTAGCACACATTCTTCTCATATTGTTTCTGAAAGTAATTTTGATGATATTAAATACTTAAAAAAGAATGGCAATAATTCTGTAATCGCAAAAAACTTAAAAGAATTAAAAGAAGAATATAAAACAAATACCAAACAGTATGAATTTCTAAAACAATACCTTACAATCAATAGAGCCGAGATATTTTTTGCTGACAAAGCAATATTAATTGAAGGAGATACAGAAAGAATTTTGTTTCCAACTTTGATGAAAAAATATGATATTGAAGAAGAAAAAAAACATAAAAGCCTTGGAACCGTTGATAATTCACTTCCTCTTCTTTCTCAAAACATTTCAATTATAGAAGTTGGGGCATATTCTCAAATTTTTGAAAAATTCATAGAATTTATTGGCATAAAAACTTTAGTTATTACGGATTTAGATACTATTGGATTAGATGATAAAAAATGTGAGCCCTCAATTGGAGTTAACTATTCTAATGATGCTTTAAGCTTTTTCTTTAATAATCCGACATTAATTGATTTAAAAGGTTTTACTATTCAAAATAAGACTTTTAGTAACACTACTGGTTTATGGAATGTTGATGGTAATGGTAAACTATGTGTTGTTTATCAAATACTAGAAAATGGATTTAATTCTCGCAGTTTTGAAGACTCCTTTATTCATTTAAACAGAGATTTTATTACCCCAATAAAAAATGAATTTAAAGGCTTGAAAAATCGTACTGATTTTGATAATACAGCAAATAATGCTTATCAATTAGCTGAAAATTGTATTAATAAAAAAACTCATTTTGCTTTGGATATATTATATCATAGCAACGATGATTTTAGTAATTGGCAAATACCAGGATATATAAAAGAAGGATTGTTATGGTTGAAACAGGATTAGTTTTAGAAAAAAAAGATGAGTTTCAAGAAATTATGGAACACATCCGAAATGGAAATAACTTTCTTTTAAGTGGTGGAGCTGGAAGCGGAAAAACTTATTCTCTTGTACAAGTAATTAAACAAGTAATTGAAGATAATCCAACTTCTAAAGTTGCTTGTATGACATATACCAATGCAGCTGTTAAAGAGATTGAAGAAAGGGTAAATCACGATAATTTGAATGTTACCACCATACACGATTTTCTTTGGGACAATATCAAGCATTTTCAAAAAGAGCTTAAATCTACATTGGTAGAATTAATAAACGATGTAAATGAAACAAAAATAAAAATTGATAATGAAACTGTGTTGCCGGATTATTTCAATAGTTTAGACGGCGATATTCAATACAAAGAATATTTACGCCTTAAAGAAGGTATTATTTCTCACGATGAATTATTAATTATTGCCAACAGTATGTTTCATAGTTTTCCAAAACTATGTGATATTTTAAAAGATAGATACCAATTTATATTTATTGATGAATATCAAGATACTCACAAAGAAGTAATTGAAATATTCCTTACGCATTTAAATCAAAGTAAAAAGAAAAATATAATTGGCTTTTTTGGTGATGCAATGCAATCTATTTATCCAGATGGTATAGGTAATTTAGATGATTATAAAGGTACTGATGCCGAAAAGGTAAAAGAAGTTAAGAAAGAGCAAAACAGAAGAAATCCAAAATTGGTGTATGAATTAGCGAACAGATTACGAGTTAATTCCGATGGTTTGGTTCAAACTCATTCCGATGATAATAATGCACCCAACATGTCGGATGGAACTGTAAAAGATGGTAATATAAAATTTGCTTATTCAAATGATGGTAATTTACAAACTTTTAGAGATTATCTAGGCTGGGATTTTTCAGATTCAAAACAAACAAAAGAATTGAATTTAACCCATAATCTAATTGCAGGAAAAGCAGGATTTAGAGGTTTAATGGAAATATACGATCGTGATAGAATTATTGAATTAAAAAATAAAATTACAAAGAAAATCAAAGAAGATAATATTGAAATTTCTGATGATGCAACATTTGGTGAAGTCATTGATCAAGTCAATTTAACTGTAAATCCTTCGACACAAATTGGAATGTTTATTGCTCAAAATAATGATTTATATACAGCTGCAAGGAATTATAAATTTTCAGATTTTAGAAAAATATATTTGGAAAAAGACCAATTATTAGATGATAAAAAACAGGATAAAGAGGATGAAAATAAAAAAGGGTCAAAAAGAGATCATTTAATAAAACATCTTTTTAAAATTCAAAATATTATTTCATTATATCAAAACAAAAAGTATAATGAGTTTTTAAGAATTACTGATTTCAAATATAATTTTAATAGCATTGAACAAAAGCGATTACTACAAAAAAATATAAATGAATTAATTAATGTTGGAGATAAAACAATTGAACAAATAATTACAGAAGCTAATGAAAAAGGTATTTGTCTTATTGATGATAATTTACTAAAATTTATAACTGAGAAGAAATATGTTTATAATCGAGTAAAAAATATAAAATTTACTGAATTTCAAAAGCTATATGATTATTTAGAAGGTGCTACACCATTCTCAACACAACATAAAACAAAAGGCGATGAATTTAGCAATGTATTAGTTATTCTAGATAATGGTAAATGGAATGATTATAACTTTGAATATTTGTTTTTAAATACTGGTACACTGAGTGTTTTAGAAAGAACTCAAAAAATATTTTACGTTTGTTGTACACGAGCAAAAGATAATCTAGGAGTTTACTATCATAATCCTAAACCAACTGTTATTGAAAAGGCAAAAGAATTATTTGGAGCTGACAATGTGGTTTGTTTAGATTAATAGAAGTGTAATAATTAATTAAAAAGGAGTTCGATAATAATGACTAAATCAGAAGAATGGGCGTATAATTTATGTAGAGATTCTTTTTTCTCATTATTTAGCTTTGTGAATCCTATTGGTAAAAAAGGAAAAGAGCTTTGCGATGTTATTATTATTTGTGACAAGGATATAGTATTGATATCAGTAAAAGAAATTAATATTAATCTAACTGGCAACTATGAAGTTGATTACAACAGATGGAATACACGAGCAATTGAAGATTCTGTAAAACAACTCAATGGAGCAGAACGCTTTCTAAATACCGTTTCTTCGTTTAAATTGAAAGGTTCAGAGGAAGATATAGAATTACCAATAGAAAAAAACTTTTTCAAAATTGCTTTAGTAATTGGAGGAAGAGGCAAATTTCCTATTCTAGAATCTATTAGAAATAATGGATATGTAAATATAATGGATGAAGTCTCGTTTCATTCAATTACTTTGGAACTTGATACAATAACAGATTTTATTAGTTATTTAAGAGAAAAGCAAACCAAACTATCAAATGTTCATTTTACGGGTAATGGAGAAGAAGATTTGTTAGCTTACTATTTATTCAATGAATTTAATTTTCCAGACAAAACATATTTAATTTTTGATGAAGGATTATATAAAAGCCTCAAAAAAGATAAATTTTTTATTAAAGAAAAAGAGGAAAAACAAGAAAGTTATAAATGGGATTTCATAATTAATCATTCAGCTCAAAATCATTTTGCACAAAACGGTTATAATACCAAATCTTTAAATAGTTTGATGAAAGCGTATGAGATAATGGCGCAAGAAACAAGATTTGAAAGAGTAAAATTAATAAACAATTTAAATGAGGTAATTAAAACTAATATCAGGGCAAGAATTTATTTTTCGCCCACATTTAATCACGTTATTTATGTGTTTATTTCTGGGAAATTTAATAATCCAAAAGAAAGATTAAAAGAATTGGAGATTAGGTGTATGGTCGCTGCCTTTTTAATGAATAAATCGGCTGTTGTAATAGGTATTGCTTGGGAAATTCAAAAAGATACAGAAGTATATGATGTAGCATACCATAATTACAATAATATATGGAATGATAAGTTGGATAAATCCTCATTAATTGCAATTAATGAACTTGAGTATTTTAAAAAACATTATGACCAAATAATCTTGAACAGATAGTAAAATAGTATCATTGGAAAAAGAAACAGAAAATATAAGAACGATTGAAACCGTATTAAATCTTGATACAGGACAGATAATTTATGCGAATACTTTTTTGGAATTAGGTGACCATATTGTTTTTCCTTACAGAGAAAAATGTCAAGATGCTTATAAGAAAAAAAGAGAACCATTTCTTGTTTGTGATACTTGTGGTCAAATGGTACAAATAAGTGGCGGAAAAGGTGTAAAAGGAAAGATTAAATACTTTAAGCATTTAAAAGACAGTAATGATTGCCCAATTAAGACCGATACAAAATTATCCCGAGAAGACATTTTAAGAGGGAAATTTAATGGTCAGCAAGAAGGAGCTTTACATATTGAAACCAAAAATCTTATTTATGATTTTTTATGCCTAAATAAAGAAACTAAAGGAGAGATTTCGTTTGCTAAACCAGAAATGGTGAACAAAAGTGAACGAAATTATCTTGAATGGAAAAAGCCCGATATAACTTCCGTATTTAAAGAAAAGAAATTAGTTTTTGAAATTCAACTTGCAACTACTTTTTTAGATGTAATATGTGAAAGACAGCATTTCTACAAAGAAAATAAGACTTTTATAATTTGGGTTTTTAAGAACTTTGAAATAGAAGCAGATAAACAACGATTTACTCAAAAAGATATATTCTATTCAAATAACAGAAATGCTTTTATTTTAGATCAAGAAGCAATTAATTTGTCCAACATTAATAATGATTTATTTCTATTATGCCAATATCAAAAGCCTAAATCTAACGTAGAAAACATTGAGTATGAATGGGAAAGTAAATACATAAATTTAAACGAATTAACTTTTGACGAAGCTTCTTATAAAGTTTATTATTTTGATGTTGATAAAGCAGAAAATAAAGTTAAATTAGAAATTGATAAGAAAATTTTAGAACGAAAAGAAGCGGAAAGACTAATTAACGAAGAACAGAAAAAAATAAGATTACAAGAAATTGAAAGACAAAAGCAACACGAAAAAAATAAAACTGAAAGACAAAAAGCAATAGATGAAGAACAACTTGATTATGAAAATAAAAATGCTTTGTTCTTTGAAAGATTAAAATTGAATCATAGTAATTTAAGCCCTTTGCAAATTATATTCAAGTCAGAATTAAATGAAATACACACAAAAATTGATGAATTATTTAGAAACAGTTATACCCCAACAAAAAAAGATCTAAATTTCCTTATAAGTGAATATAAAATCGAATTGGATAATTATAAAACATCCTATCGAAACTCAATTCTATATTTTTTGTCATTAGCAGTAATTTACACAAAATTAAAAGACAATTTAGATTGCTTAAAACACTTATCAAAAATTGAAAGAGTATTGATTGCGGTTTTATCTATCAAAGAAAAAAAAGTAATTGGTTATAGTTTCAAAACTTTAGTAGAAATACCAAACTTTTATTTTAATCCAAAAGGTAAAATTGGGTTTGCACATATAATTTTAGAAGCAATTAATACTTACTATGGATTAGATAATTTTTTAAGAATTGAAGATAAAAAAGGGAATTTTAAAAGAAAATTAGAGGAGTATAATATTACTAATCCTATTAAGGAGGTAAGTTATAATCCAATAATTTCAAGTATATTCAAAGATTTAAAATTTGAAAATGACACATATTAAATATGAATACTTTTATTAATCTAACAGCTCAAAAATCTAAAGGTATTGATTACAGTATTTATAAAAATGCTCGTCAATTAAGAAAAGATGCATTGCTCATTGCAGAAAACAACAAATCCTTTGCTAGTGGTACTTCTTTACTTATTTTAAGCTCCGAAGAAGCAATCAAATCAATCTTGGTATTATTGCATAGTCAAGGTTATAAAACCTACCTTATAAAAGATGCTAAAAAGTTTTTTACAGATCATAGAGTTCGGCATCAATTGGCACAATTAATAGAATTGTCAATCGGTGTTCTAGAAAGTTTTGATAAAAAGGAATCTAATAAACCGGTTACTTTATTAAAAACAAAAAGTGACTTTTGGAATGGACTAGTAAATGGAATATTAGAGATTGCTTTGGCAAGCAAACCATTACTAAATTCGGTAGAAAGAGTAAAAAAGCTAACCGAATTCGACGATAAAAAGAATCAGGGTTTTTATGTCGATTTCAGAGATAGGTTATTAATTCCACAAATAGAAATAACAAAAACCGAATTTATAGAAACTAAAGTGGTTGTGGATAGAATCTTTAGGTTTTACAAAGGATTAAAAATTTTGTTCCATCCTAATATTAAGAATCATTACAAAGAAGAAAATATAGAAATTTTAAAAAATCAATTAAGAGTTTTTATTGATGGAGCCTTAAAGGATTATTCTTTTGAAAAAAATAAATTATGAAGAATGAAAATAATTTTAAATTAATAGCAATTAGACCTTTAAAAAATTGTAATAAGAGATTTTTAAAGAATTTGAAAGCTGGTAATATCTATAAGTTTTACAACGATTATACATTTTTAAATATAGATAAAAATGAGGTAATTGGATTTGAAGAAGTCTTCAATATAGATCATATACAAACAATTCCAGAAGATTTATATCATATTAAAACAGCAGATGGAAAAAAAATAGATGTTAATATTTCTGCGATTGTTGGAAATAATGGTTCTGGAAAAAGTAGTCTATTGGAATTACTATATTCACTTTGCTATGTAATTGCAACAAAGAAAGGAATTATTGAAGATGTTGAAAAATTAAACACCTATATCAATAATCCAAAAACTGATCATAATTTATTATTTAATAAAATTAATAATCTTCAAGGAGTTTTAGATGACTTACAAGTTGAAATCTTTTATGAAATTAACAACGAATTTTTCGCAATTAAATATGAAAAGCAACTAATATATCATAAAATAGTAACCCTTGAATCAGAATACAATGAATATTTTGAAGATAAATTTTATTTAAAAAATGAAGTAATAAAGAGAAAATTTAGATTTATATATGACAAATTATTCTTTTATACTATTTCAATAAATTATTCATTGTATGGCTTAAATACTGAAAGTGATAATGATTGGCTTTTTGATTTATTTCATAAGAACGATGGTTATCAAACTCCTTTGGTAATTAACCCTTTCAGAAAAAAAGGAAATATTGATGTGAATTCGGAGTACCATTTAGCTCAAACAAGACTGATGTCTAATCTTATGGATAATTCATTTAAAGTCAAAGGAATTGTAAATGGTAAAAAAATTGATTCAATATTATTTGAGCTTGATTTCGGTAAATTTAATCAACTTGGGGCATTAACTATCGACAATGTTATCGAAACTTTCAAAAAAGACTATGGAATGAGTGATAATAATTTTATCACAAATGTATATAATGCACTATATAGAAATAAGGAAGATAGAATTAAGGAAATTAATATTCAAGAAGTAAAACACTTTGATATTTTAAGTAAATATGTTTTTAGGAAAGTTTTTAAGATTGCAATGAACTACGATGAATACAAAGGTTTTTATGAAATTCCAAAAGAAGGTAAGCCAATACCTAAATTCAGAAGTTTTTTTGAACAAATTTTAAAATTAAGCGACGATAGAAGTCATATAACCCTTAAATTAAGACAGATTTTAAATTGCATTAGATTTAATACTTTAAATGAAGATTTATTATATAAATGGAAAATTAAAGATGATGACTATGAGAAAAGTGTAAATAAGATTAAAAAACATTACTTTGAAATTAAAACGACTGATTTTATAGAAAGAATAGAAAAAATTAAAAAGTCAAACCCTAATTTTGAAATTAGCGAACTCATCCCAGCATCTTGTTTTATTCCTTATTTAAGAATAGAGAATAGTATTTCTAATAATTCTATTTCAGATTTTAAAATATTGAGTTCTGGGGAACAGCAATTTATACATTCTATTCAATCAATTCTATATCATATAATAAATATTAATTCAGTATTCAAAAGTAAAAATGAAAAAATAAAATATAATTTCTTGAACATTGTTTTAGATGAAATTGAGCTTTATTTTCATCCAGAATTCCAAAGAAAGTTTATTTCTGAATTATTAGAAGGAATAAAGAGCCTTAACATAAAAAACATTAATGGTATAAATATTTTATTTTCAACTCACTCTCCTTTCATTCTCTCGGATATCCCACATCAAAATATTTTAAAATTATGTAATGGTGAAAATTTAAAGTTCGACTCTGATTACAAAACTTTTGGAGCAAACATTCACGATTTATTAGCAAATGATTTTTTTATGAAAGATGGGTTTATGGGAGAATGGGCAAAGAAAAAGATTGAAGAAGTTATTGTTTTTCTGAATTTTAAATATTTTGAAAAAAGAATACAAACAAATGGAGAAGAAAGTTTAACGAACTTTGAAATAGAAGAATTTAATCAATTAAAAAATCAAATTGGACATACAGAAAAATCTAGTATAAAAATCGATTTTGATTATTGTAATAATTTCATAAATTTAATAGGAGAACCAATTATTAAATATAAATTAAAATCAATGATGGAAGATGTGTATGAAGTTGAATTCAAAGAAAAAACTGCAAAAGAGAAAATTTTTGAAATCGCAAAACAGGCAGGTTTAAATATAAATTTCAATTAGAGTATTATGCTTCATTTAGATAGTAATAGTTTAGAAATAAGTAATGCAAGAATTCAACATTGGAACTTTTTTTCTTGTAGAACTTCCAAAAAAATAACTGGTATTAATTGTGCAACTGTAAATTGTAAAGTATGTAGTTCAACAAAATCTCATAATTTTAAGTCATTACCTGTTATCCACACCAATCTAACCCATTATTTGAATAATGAAATACTAGAGAAAATAATTTGTGGAGTACCTTTAATTTTAGAATTAATCAATAATGATTTATTTTCAAATGTGCTTTCAATTGCTGATAATAATCTATTAAATAACTATTTTACTGCTACTAAAACCGAAAAAACAGATGCTAGATTTAAAACCATTCACGAATTAGTTTTTGATATAGAATCGATTTTTAACTACAAATACTTTATAGGTTTAGAGCCTAATAAAAGTTTATATTCCGCTTATAATTTAGCAGAAAATTTAAACCGGATATCTTGTACCTATTGTAATAGAACCTACACAACAACAATGTGTTCCAGTAAGGGAGAAAAATTAATGAGACCTCAATTTGACCATTGGTTTCCTAAATCCAAGTATCCATTATTAGCAATATCTTTCTATAATCTAATACCAAGCTGTAATACTTGTAACAGTTCAGTAAAAGGAGATATTGTATTAGAATTGCAGAATCACGTTCATCCTTACTTAAATTCAAATCAAAATGAAGATTTTGAGTTTAATTATATTTATTCAAAAAGACTAGATAAGTATAAAGTTTATATTGCAAATAAAAATTCAGCTAGTAAGACTTTCAACACTATAAAAACATTAAAAATAGATAATATGTATAATGCTCATATTGACGAATTAAAAGATTTAATTAAAATAAAGCAACTTTATTCAGACACCTATATTCAAAAGATAAAAGCTTTTTTTCCAAAAGTAATGATTAGTGATGATGAAATTTTTCGTTTACTTTTTGGAACTGAATTGAATAATATAGATTTTCATAAACGACCGTTAAGCAAATTTAAAAGTGATATTTTAAAAGAATTAGGCATAATAAAATAATGCTAATAGTAATCAATACAGATAATAAGATAAATAATTTTTATAAACTTATTAGGAATTGAAAAGCAAAAAGTCTATTTCTTAATATTCCAATTGATTATTTGTATTCGTTTAGAAAAAAATACTAAAGTTCTCGTTTAGCAAGATGATTAATTTAATTGCATTAGAAAAGGAATTGAGGATAAAAGAAAATAAGTTGAACTTATATTTCGTAACAGAGAATATATACTGAATTATTTATATTTTTATACTTTTTTATTTATACGATGATTTTATGAAAAAGCATACAACAAAGCTTACTTCGAAGAGTATAGAAGGTAGTGGATTACCATCAGACTATAAAAAAGCAATAGCTGAATATATTTGGAATGGTTTTGATGCAGATGCTTCAATAATAAACATAAATTATGATGCAAATGAAATTGGATTTATAAATAATTTTTCTATTTCAGATAATGGTTCTGGAATTAATATTGAAAACATTTCCGAAACTTTTGGAAATTTTATGGTTTCAATCAAAGCAAACTCATTTTCAGAAACAGGTTTTATAAAAGGCAAAAAAGGTAAAGGAAGATATTCATTTTCAACTTTTTGTAATAAAGCAACTTGGAATACTACATTTCTTTCGAATAAGGGAGAGTTTCTTAATTATAATATCGAAATCAATAAATCAGATATTCAGGATTTTTCAACTTTAGATACAATTGTTTCAAAAAAGAAAGCAACTGGAACTAATGTAACTTTTGAAAGCTTTTATTCATTGACTGGAGATTTATTAGAAGATGATGGATTTGAAAAATATCTGTCTAGCGAATTTGGTTGGTTTTTATACCTAAATCTTGAAAAGAACTATAAAATTAATATCAATGGTATTCCGTTAGATTACTTTTCCATTATAGCAGAAACTGAAAATAAAGATCTAATAATTGGTAATTTAACTTTCAAGGTTAGTTACATTAGATGGAATGAAAAAATAGGGGACAAATATTACTACTACTTTTTAAATAGTAGTAAAAAAGAAACCTATAAAAAACACACTTCTTTTAATAATAAAGCTGTTGATTTTCATCATTCAGTATACATTGAAGCAATTTATTTTGATGATTTCAAAATCACAAAAAATGACCAACCAGCATTTGAATTCTCTGGAAAAAATCAATCCGATAGTACCTTTAAAGTTTTAGTAGAATTATTAAATGAATTTGTTTCGGAAAAAGAAAAAGTATTTATTAGAGATGAAAAAGCAAATGAACTAATTGATAAATTTAATAAAAATAAAGTATTCCCTGAATTTAAGAATAATCCATATGAGCAATTTAGAAAAACAGATTTAGAGACTGTTATTAAAGAATTGTACAGTGTTCAGCCAAAAATTTTTCAAGGCTTAAAAATTGCTCAAAGTAAAACCATAGTTGGTTTTTTAAATTTATTATTGGATACCGAACAAAGAGAAAGCGTACTTGACATTATTGATAATGTAGTTAATCTAACAGATGATGAAAGGTATGAACTCTCAAAAACTTTAAAGAAAACTAAACTTTCACATATTACAACTTTGATTAAATTTTTAGAGAATAGATTTAATATTGTTCAAATTTTAAAAACATTAATCTATGATTTAGAAAAATTCACAAACGAAAGAGAGCATATTCAAAAAGTAATTGAAGATAATTATTGGCTTTTTGGCGAGCAATATCATTTAGTCTCAGCTGATAAAAACTTTGAAATTCTTTTGAATAACTACTTTAGTCATTTAGAAATTAAAAACACCACCCCTGAAATAATTGAAACTAAAGAAAAACTAAAAAGGCCTGATATTTTTATATGTAGAAAATCAGATGTTCCAGATCCAAACAGCAATGACTTAACCATTGAAGAGAATATAATTGTTGAATTAAAAAGACCGAGTGTCATTATTGGTAATGAACAATTTCAACAAGTTGAAAGATATTTGAGAATTATTATCGAGGAAGAGCGTTTTAATAGTTCATATAGAAATTGGAAGTTTATTTTAGTAGGCAAAAAAGTTGATAGTTATATTACAGATTTATATGAAAATCAAAAAATAAAAGGGAAAAATTTTTTAGTTCAATCGATAAGAAATTACGAAATATATGCAATGACTTGGGATGATTTGTTTAAGTTATTTGAAATAAAACACAAACATTTAATTAATAAATTAGATTTTAAAGAATTTGTAATTGATGGTTTGGAACAAAAAGGCATTCAATTAAACAAAGACGCATCTGATGAGTTAACAAAAATCGCAATAAATGGGCAATTAAATTAGCCCTATTTTACAAATAATTATTTAGAATATCAAATGCTCAACCCAACCGAAATAAAATCAATAGTAAGCTCTGGAGAAGGATTTAATGCCGAATTCAAAGTAAACCTACCAACCAATTTAAAAAGTATTACCGAAGAAGTATGCGCTTTTGCAAATGCTTCTGGTGGCGTTGTGTTAATTGGTGTTGATGATAAAAATATAATAAAAGGTGTTACTCTTGATAATTCCAAGCGTTCTGCAATACAAAACTCTATCGGGGAAATTTCACCACCATTACAATGTGAATTCTACATTGTTGATGTTGAGGGTAAAAATGTTGCAGTTATTGAAGTGCCGTCTGGTCAAAACAAGCCTTATGTTTTATCAGGTGCAATTTATGTGCGCCAAGGTCCAAATTCTCAAAAACTTACAACGGTTGAAGAAATGAGAAACTTTTTTCAGCAAGCTGAAAAAATATATTTTGATGAAGCTTCTTGCAAAGAAATTGACATCAAAAAAGATATTCCAAAAGAAAATATTGACACATTCCGATTTGAAGCAGGATTAGTAAATAATACTTCAGACGAGCAAGTTTTTAGTAATTTAAAGTTGATTAGTAATGAGGGATATTTAAAAAATGGTGCTGTTTTATTTTTTGCCAAAGAACCGGAACGCTTTTTTGAAAAAGCAGTTATTCGCTGTGTAGCTTTCGATGGTTTAGATAAAAGATACATTATTGACGATAAAATAATGACCGGCACACTATTTCAACAATACCAACAAAGTATGATTTGGCTTAAATCTAAACTAAATGTGCGATATGATATTGAAAGCGAAGGTGGAAAAGCAAGAAAAGAATTATGGGAAATTCCAGAAATTGTTTTCAAAGAAGCCATCATAAATTCACTTGCTCATAGAGACTATTACGATAAAGGCGGAAGAATTACAATTGAATTATTTAATAATCGTGTTGAGGTTACAAACCCTGGCGGATTAGTAAGCTCCATTACAAAAAATGAATTTGGCAAAAAAAGTTCCAGCAGAAATCCTTTAATTTTCGGGTTATTCGAAAGAATGCGATTAGTTGAACAGATTGGTTCTGGCATCAGCAGAATGCGTGATTTAATGAAAGAAGAAGGATTAACACCTCCTGAATTTAATACCGATGGAATGTTTACAGTCGCTTTCAGACGACCTTTTGATTTCCAAATGTGGGTGAATAAGTGGGTGAATAATTTATCAGAAAAACAAATTATAATTTTAAAAGCCATTCACGAAAATTTAGCAATAAAAAAATCTACTTTACAGGAATTGACTGATTTTAGTGCATCTGCCATTGATAAAAATTTAGAAATCCTCAAAAAGGAAGGGTTATTAGAACGTGAAGGCACAAAAGGTGGGGTTTGGATTTTACATTATATTTATCCAAAAGTAAGTGAATAAGTAAGTGAATAAATCATTTTGATAACCCATTATCTCATTCAGCTGCACAAAACTTTCATTTAGTCCAAGTATTCCTAAACTCAAGTCTTTGTTTGCTTCATTTCACTAATTACTTTTGTGATAGCGAGGACATTTTTTTTTCGTTCGGGGGTAAAAGACGTTTTACATTTCATAAGCCACTCCTTTGCCAACGCTCCAAAAGTTTTTGTACGCCCTAGAATGTTTTTATTTCAAAAGAAAATTTAATACTAGTGCAACAAAAACTTTCCCCAAGCTGTGTTACATAATTGAGTATTATAGTTCATCACAAAGTGTTAATATTGTTTTTTTGGTTTTTGCAATGAAGCTATAATATCATTTATGTAAAACAGCCGCCACACCCAACGCGCTTGTGGTTTGCTTCAGGACAACTTTTTGAGCAGCTCCCATCGCATCACCCAGCCGCTCAAAAAACCGTCCTTCGCAAACCACTATCAAGGTACCGAACAACACTTTCTTTTATTTACAAGTATTTATTCCGCAAGAACTTTATAATTGTTTTATCAGCGCTGTGTTGAAATCGGTAGTATTTGCATTGCTTTTGTAAGTGCCGAAAATAGCAAGGAATATTTTCTATAATCTACAACTTTTGTTTATGCTATTTTTGGCACCCACAAAAACCAAAAATGCCAGCAAGAGTGTGATTTTTTATTTGCCAGAAAACAGGAAGTAATTATTTTCACGATGGCCAAGATGCCATAACAATTCCATAGAATATTCTTTAATAATTGGAAATCTAATAATTCCAAGACCGTTTGTGGCATCAAGCCATCATAAAAACAATCAGAAGCATCCTAGTAAACAAATAAAAAACCACACACTTGCCTGCGCTTCTGCCACATCGCACTCGGAATTATCTTTTCATTGTTTTTGTAAGTATTGAAAATCACTTGGAAACTTTTTGCTATAAAATTAAAAAAATCCGTAAAGTGATTTTCAATACCCACAAAATAAAGTCCAAGAAAGAGTATGAATTTTCAAACCAGAAAAATAATTGGAATGGATTTTATATCTCTTTTTTCTGTTTTAAAAATTCATACCCTTTCCGAAGAACATTATCTATTTCATCAACATTTTTCGAATCCGTGTTCGGTAGAAACTTCTCGGTTGAAAGGAAAATAAAAAATAAATAAAAGAAAGTAAAGGTAAGTTCCGGTTTCAAGAAAAGAAAGTTCAAGCCCTACGGGTTTTAGAAAAAATCTCCACCCATCCGGGTAGTATTTTTTCTAAAAAACTTGCTTTTCTTGAAACCTCCACTTGAATGACGACTTTCTTTTTTTCTTTTTTTCTTTTAAAAATTTTATGTGTGGCTTGTGGTAGCAAGGCACATCATCTTAAAAACCGAAAGTATGCCAAACTTTATCATCAAAACGCACCGAAAATACACGTTATACACCAAACCCCATTTATTCATTCTTAACAAAGGGATGAACAGCGGAAAGCCACAAAAAGAGCCATTCACGAACAGTTTTGTTATCATTTTTCAAAATGAAGAAGATTGTGAAAGCATTTATTTTGTAGCATATAGTTTATGGCAAACTAAATTCTGGCATCAATTTTTAGTAGACTCTGTTATTCCGTTTTTACGGCTTCCAGACTTCGTAAAAGAATTTAATCCGAAAGCTAGTTTGATGATGTCAGAACACGAAGAGCATTTAAAAAATGTTGCAACTCTCAAGCTTTTAGAGCAAAAAGAAAAGCAATTTCACGAAAACATAAATCTCATAAATGACTTACGTAGAACCATTTTATATAGGTATTGCAGAAAATAATTATGAACTTAAATCAACACAAATGAAACTATTTATTTTGTACCAAACCGATGTTTGGAAAAGCAAAGCATCAAGAGTATGTTTTGGAGTATTTGACAGCAGATATAAGGCAATTGATAGCGCAAAATACAATAATTTGTATTGTTCTTGCGCTGAAGTAGTAATTGAAGAAGTTACTTTAAACCTTTTTGAAGAAAATTAATTTTTGAACAAAAAAAATGCCCAATCCAATCGGAAAGGGCATTTTGAAGTTTAACCCAAAGGTCACCACAACTAGAGTTAAACTATTTTTTGTGCTTCTTAATAAAGAATTTGAGTGCCAAAGATATTATAAAACTGACAATTGCGCCAACTGAGGCTAATATTACAGTTTTCAAAACATCTTCCGAATGCAGATTCGGCAAAACACTTAAAAATGTACCGCCTGCGGTACCAATTACAGTTGAATTACTGTGTTGCATCGACTTTTCCTGTTGTGGTTGTCAATTGGCTAACCGCCGAAATAACACCGCCAGCAACAGCCAAATAACCTCCGATAGAAGTCAGCACAACTGGCAAAGCGATTGGCGCAGCTAAAATTGTTCCGCCAACGGCAGCCAATGCCAAACCAATATTTCGAAGCACTTTGAAAAATTTTGGTGTTGGAGCTTTCGCTCTTTTTATTACATTCATAATTGATGAATTAAAGATTTGACAATCAATTCAACACTTTCTTCTTTATCCAAAGCTTTATAAACCAATTCTTTTAATTTGGCAAAAGCTTTTCGAGACATAAGACCTAAACCTGGTCCAGAAAGTTTTGTTACTGGAGCAATACAACCATTCAATTCTTGTAAAGCATTATTAGCATGATGAAATAAAATTAAACTTCTATTTTTTACATCCAAAACCTCCAAATGCCATTGAAATTTCTTGCTGTATCGCTTTTTTATAAAATATTTCCCTTCCGGAATGCAGGAAACTTTCGTTTCGTTTTTCTTCCAAGGTAATTCAATGGTTTTACAAATCAATTTACCCTCGCATTCGAGTTTACCGTTAGTTCCATCAGGGAAATAAGTTCTGGATAGTACCAAAATCATCTTACAATCCGCTTACTTGCACCAATGCCAATGGATTATAAGAACCATTTTTCAAAGGATACATTCTACCATTGACCTCTTGATAAAACTCAACTCCAAGAGCTAAAAACAAAGGTTTTGTACTGTTAGGAGTTACCGCATTCAAATGATTGATAGCAACAGTTGGAGTCATATCCCATGGAAGAATGGCAGTTTCAGAATTTGTAGTAACGAAAACTTCTGCTTCAAAATCAATTTCAGCCCCAGCTGATATAATTTTAAAATGGGTAGTTCCTCCTGGAGCTGCAATCATATTGGCAGGAATAAACGATGCCAAATCAACCGTGATTTCGCCAGCGACTCTATCAATCGCCCCAATAAAAGGAGCAAATAGGGTAGTTCCCAATTTTCCACCGATATTGAACTCAAAGCCTACTAACAATTCCGCTTCACCATCAATCACATTACGCAATCCACGTTCATTAACCAAATCCGCTTGGATCACTTTGACCATAGATTGGGTAAGTCTGCCCACCATTCTGCTGTCGGCAGAATTCAAAAGCAAAGTTCTTAATGCCGTTCTCAAAGTTTTTCCGGCCTTCCCGGCTCTTCCAAATTCGGAACCATTCTCACGTGTTCTCTGGAACGCTGGATCGTTCGCAATTCTGTTCGCATCGACTCCGCCTTTCTCTCGAGCCAAATGTCCATCTTTGGTTTTATAAAAAGTAATATCCCCGATAGTACCTTTCAATTTAATTATGCCTTTCTGTCTTGCCATAATTTCTAAAATTTAGATTAAAATTTATTTTTCAAATCCTTAAATCATCTTTTCCGTTGCAACATCTTCCGATTGATTTTAAAACAAATTTTAGCCAATTAAAGCGAATAAAAAAGCACTCACTATTCCATATGTCACAAAGTGACATAAATGACTTAAATCGACATAAATACCTGTTTACAACCATCAGAAAACATAGTAAATTGCGATAGTAGATTATATTTAAGAAAAACTTATATTTATATAATCTTAAAATTTAGCGCATGGTAAGTTCAAGCTAATCAAAGCCTAGTCAAAACTACAGATAGAGTATGAATATTGAAAAACAGAGAGTTTGCATCTATCCAAAGGACATACAGCGCATAACAGGAAAGAGTTATCGCCAAAGTACACGATTGATGCAAAAGGTTAAAAACGACCTCAAAAAACTCGAGAATGAGTTTTTAACGATTGATGAGTTTTGTTTGTATGCAGGAATAAAATACGAACAAGTGGCTCACTTGATTTTTGGCTGAAAACTAAAAAATCAAAAAAGGAAAATATTATTTCCAAGCATCATCAACCTGTTTAATAACTAGTTCATTATTTAGTATGAATTTATTGCATATAGATTTGGTCAATCCCTTATTAATCAGTAAATTTACATTATAAGATTTAGTGATATTTGTAACCGTTTAAAGGAGCAAAATCGAGACCCTTCTGTTTTAGACTAATGTATTTCATTATATATCAGCGCATTAGAGATTAAGTTCTAATCCCTCATCGCCCACCACCTATTTTAGGAATGATATTATAAAATTCCACAATCTTACTAAAAACCTGCAAATTTCGGATTTGCAGGTTTTTTTATTTATACCTGTTTTCTCCAAAATTTTCAAAAACGCTCAAAATTACATGGCATTTTTATGGCACTTTTAAATTTAGAAAAAATGTGCCACAAAATAAAGGTTAAATCATTGATAACCAACATGTAAAACACGTTAACGACTTGATTTTTAGACGCTATAATTCGACATTTACTAATTTAAATTGTTGAATTATGTTAGAAAGCAGTTTTGGATTAACCTTCTTTTTGAAGGTTCCACGAAAAAAAAGCAATCTTAGGTATATTTACCTAAGAATAACCGTTGATGGAATTCCTAAGGAAACTTCTACCAAACGTAAATGGGATATTACCAGATGGGATCAAAAAGCAGAAAGAGCTATAGGTACAAAAGAAGATGCCAGGACCATTAATTTTTTTCTTACTACAATTGATACTAAAGTCAACCAGTACAGAAATGATTTAGTTTATGCGGAACGTTCTATTACATCTCAAAAAATAGTAGACTTTATTATGGGACGTGTAGCCCCAAAAGTAAAAGTCCTTGAAGAATTCCTTAATCATAATAACGAATTACGTGCCCTTGTGGATAAAGGCGAGTATGCCATTGGAACACATGAACGTTTTGAAATATCCAAAAAACATATAAAAGAATTTTTATTATTCAAATTCAACTTGGAAGACATGGAATTCCGGGACTTGAATTACGAATTTATAAAAGATTATGAATTTTATCTTAAAACAGTAAAGAGTTGTAATAACAATACTGCTTTAAAGTACATTACAAATTTCAGGAAAATTGTAAGGCGGGCACTTGATAAGGAAATTATCAAGGAAGATCCTTTTAAGAAATTTAAAGGGAAAAAGACAAAAACAAAGAAAAAACCACTAACAGCAGTTGAATTGCATAAGATTGAGAATTATACTTTTTCTACTCCAAGATTGACTGTTATACGTGACGTATTTATCTTCCAATGTTACACCGGTCTGGCTTACATTGATGCGTTTCAACTTAAGAAAGAAGACATCAAGATAGGCATTGATGGCGAATACTGGATTATGTCTGATCGCCAAAAAACAGAATCAGAAACAAATATTCCATTATTGCCCAAGGCTCTTGAAATTATAGAAAAATACAAAGACCATCCGCTTTGTCTTAGTAGAAGAAGTGTTCTTCCAGTGAAGTCAAATCAAAAAATGAATGAGTATCTAAAAGAAATTGCTGATCTGTGTGGGATAAATTGTGTATTAAATACCCATAAGGCAAGACGGACTTTTGGCAGTACAGTTACACTTGCTAATGATGTACCAATTCATATTGTGAAAGAAATGCTCGGGCATCGATCGGTACAACAGACAGAAGAATATGCAATTACCGAGCAGCAGACGGTTGGCCGGCAGATGATTGAATTAAGAAATAAATTAAATAAAAAAGCATCCTTCGAACCTGAGGATAGCTTAATAATTTTGGAAAGACTTGAAAAAGAAATCGCATTAATGAGAGAAAAGATTTTTATTAGTCTATAGTGATGATTGAATGGCGCTTTACTGAAAAACACGTATTAATACGTACATATACATCTAAAAAAAACCTTAGGTTTATCCTTAACTGATTTAGATAAGATCATTTTTACTAAAACACAGCAATAATAATAAATACCTGCTAATAGGGATTGTCAATAAATAAAAGAGTACACTATTTAATATTAAACAACCAATACCTTATACACAATGGCTACACAGAAATTTACTTACACTATAAAGCATCCTGCGGGTATCGCGGTAACGCTTTTTAGTATTAATTACAAACCTCACTTCAAAGAAACATTGGATAAGAACAAGGAATATAGTGACGGTACCTATATTATAAAAGGCGATCTTGAACTGACAAGTAGCAAAAGTTCGATTTCAGTGCGTATTGAAGTCGTCGGAGAACCAAATTTAAAATTCAGTTATAATATCAAGTTTAATAATAAAGCTGTATTTCCAGAAGATGTTGAGCTAACCACAAGTACAGAGGGCGTATTGAACGACACTCGTAAAAATATTCCCACATCATGAGATGCTTTCTTATTCTACTTTGTATTAGTATTGGCACAATAGTGTACGGACAGGGACTTACTAAGAACGCTGATGGGGAAAGTACCGTGATTATGCACGGAGCTAATATTGGCATTGATATTGGAAAAACTGAGCTTAGTTTTAGTTTCAACAATCTTCAGAATGCGATTGGAGAAGATCGTGAGCCAGTTTATGGCGTTAGTGTGAAAGGGGGAAACAAAGAAGGAATCTCCAGCCTATTTAAAAAGGGAGAGTTCATACCAGCAGCTTCCCTTGATGCAATACTTGGGTATTCTTTCTCCAATGGCTCGAAAGCCAGTTATAATCAAGCCATAGATGATATTTCTGTACGACAGGAAAAATTCGAGAAAGGATTTGAAAAAGCGCTACCTGAAAGAATAAAAAAACTAGTTATAAATAGTGAGCTCACTACGGAAAAGAAGGCAGCTCTGATAGATGTTATACCAAGTGTAGCGTCCGTTGAGAGTACAGAAACGAAATTTCACAAATTGCTTGAAAGTGACGATGCTACAGAACATAGTGAGCTCCTGAAGATAAAAGCCGGCATGGTCCTAATCAAGAAGGAATATTTAGATCGCACTAATGCTTATGATGATGAAAGGGCTAAAGTATATGAATCAGCTCTTACGGAATATTGGCAGTTCATCTTTTTCTCTTATGGCGGAATACAGGGTAGTGAATTTAAGAGATTCGAGACCTTTAATACTGAAGATTTATCAAAAAGCTTTATTGATGAAAGCTTCAGAGGCGGTAAATTCGGAGGGGGAATAAATGCTCAATGGCGCTTTTTACGGCTTGGTTTTACCTATGGCTACTTAAAGACTAATAATTTTTCATTGCTGACCAAAAAAGAATATACCCTTAAAAAAACTGTAAGCAACAATGAACAAAGTATTACAGAAGAAAAGAAAATAACGGCTTATACTGGAACTTATGGAGAGGTTGAGGTCAATGAACTTAATTTGGATCTTATTGTCAACCTCAGACTGGATGCAAAAGCTAAAAGTCATGTGCTTATAAACCCGTATTTACGTACTCAGTTGATGTCGAGAAATGCACTAGTGCTTCCCAATTCGACAAATATTGGCCTTGGATTTTATTTCTTCAAGGATTCTGGCAAGTTTTTAGGTGGATTTTATACAGAACTGCCCGATGTAAACAATAACTATGAAAAAGCAAAGCCAGAGGCTGACCGTAATTTGAGGGCACCATTGGAACGGATGACTTTCGGTATTGTTGGTAAATTTACACTAAATACCATCCTTAAGTAGCAACAGAATGGTATCTGGTCTCGTAGGAACATTATTCCTGATCATCAGGAACTAAGATAATGTCAAAGAGATCACTTTGGTAATATTCTGTGTTCACTTTTGTAAAAAAGATATAAAAAGAGCCATAAAGTTTGTAAACAGACTTTTATGGCTCTATCAGTAATTCTACTTTGCTTCTATATCCAGGATGATATGAAGGTGTATACCTGACATATCCCATTTCTTGCAACTGCTTAAAATACTTATGGTATGTTGGCAGTGTACGAATATGCGCCAGCGCCATGATTTTACTCCTACTTACATGTATCGTTCTTTTTTGACCCTGCCGATATCCTAAATACAGAATAGCACTTAGCAAGGAAAAATGCCAGACATTCAACCTGTTGTCATTTTCAAATACAGCTAAGTAATCTAATAGTTCATTTAAATCCATGACTATTAGTCTTCGTTAAACAGTTTAATTAGATCCTCTTTATTATAGTAATAAGAACCTAATACTTTCTTGAACCGCACTTTCCCTGTTACCCTTAAATTTTGCAATGATCCTGGTGACATATCCATCAATTTTCTAACTGCTCGGCTTTTGAGCCATTCTGGGTGAATATTTTCTTTCTCCCTTAGTTGAGCATCTTCCATTATCTTACGGATATCATTTATCAAGAGCAAGCCAAATTGCCGCAAATCATCCTTCGTTAAAATATCACTCATCATCTACCTCTTTTTGAATTAAATTCTGCAATACCAATTTATTTTGGTTATGCAATAAAATTAATTAACGACTATACGTTCTTATAATGAATGTCTTTTTTTGGAATTATTTGGCTTGTTATGTCAAATTAATATTTTTCAACTTGAACCTGCAATTGAAATGACATGATAGCAATCATGAAATATATAGTGCATATCCCATTCGGATACCCGCTGCAGATAGTTTTTTTGTCAAGTTACAAAATCACTTCGTATGGGTCCGAATAAAGAGACTTTCGATCTGCTAAAAAAAAAGAGGTGCTGAAGATGAAGTAGAAGAATGCCTTTGACTATGCTTTGGTAAGAGATGCACAGCAGATGGATACCACCAAAGGCATATTGTTTTGGAAATACTACGCCGTGACAGGCTACTATCAGAATGTACGTAATTACAAAGAAAATAAAGCCAAACTGCAAAATTATTGTAAGGGGCGGGCACAGCTAAAGTCCTAAAAGGCTTTGAACTGTATACCTCTTTTACAACAGACGCAGCGGAAATCTAAACCTTAATTAAATAGCTATAGGCTATCGGGGATTGAGGTTTAAATCGGTCAAACGTAATATATTTAAATTGGTTAGTTATATTTGCCTATCAATAAACGATTTGCATTATTTCAAATTATTACGACCATGAAAAACGCTTTCTACGGTTACTCTTTCCAAAAGCTGGTCACATCGCTGATGCTGACAAAGATGGATGTGGAAAGAAGCATTGAATCCATAGAGATAGAAGCTTTGGTAGACCATAAATTTGACGACATCAGGATAATCAGCAGTGACAAGGAGTATTTTTTTCAGATAAAAGATTTCGCCACCATCTCACTAAACGACGTTGTTGTTTCCGGAACCGGAATCACTATTGCAGGAAAACTGCACAAATTGTCCATGGCAACAAATGTGTTATTTTTCAACAGGATCGAAATTACGCCCGATTGCGAAATCTTGGGCATACCTGCACTTCGGCTAGGAAATATCTATATAATATCACAATCAGGATTAGAGATAGATCAAAGAATAGAAGTGCTTTATAAAACAGACCACCTTAGAAAATACATTATCGATCAGTTTTTCAGCGAATGTCTCGATAAACGAAAACTGCTGATGAAGATAAGTGATTTGCCAGCTTTGAATATCTTCAAGACCTATTTGATAGAACCTACCGTCAACGTGACTAGGAAAGTGCTTGATGTCGAAAATATATTGCTTATTGAAGGCAAACCAGGTGTCGGCAAAAGCCATTTGGTGGTAAATCTGGAAAAACAATATAAAAATAACATCATTTACCGTTTCTGGGTTTCCAATCATGATAACGACTATAACGAGCGGCTAAAATACAACAACTTCATTCAGGATTTCTCAAAGAAGCTGTTCTGGAACCTGAAACCGTATACCGAGGCACAAGTTATAGGGAAATTAGCGGAACTTGAAAAAACCGTTATAATAGATGGTCTTGACCATGTCGAAAACTACAATCCAAATGAACTGGAAGCATACGTTACCTTTATTGATAATCTGATGGAGCATTGTAAGGTAATTGTATTGAGCCGTCCATTGCAACGTATATTACCTTGGAAAAAACAATTGCTCGGAAATTGGAATCATGGACAGACAAAAACGGTTTTAAATGAACTTTACCATATCCAGGATTACAACACCATTCAAAAAATATTTACAATAACCGACGGTTATCCAATACTAGTAAGATATATTGCCGAACAATATAGGATTGAAGGGAGTGTGCCCGATTTCGAAGCATTTGACACCATCGACAAGTACTACGAGAAAATAATCGAAGGCGAAAAAGGCAAACAGGCATTGGCGCTCTTTCTTTGCGTTCGGTCATACCTGATGCAGTCTGAAATTGACCTCTTCCTTGATGCATATGGTGCGATGTTCGTAAAGGAATTTGTCACGGAGCATCCCTATCTTTTTGAACTGCGGCTTAACAGGATTTCGATGTTTCACGATAGTTTTATTACGTTCCTACGCAAACGCAACACCGATTACAAATTCATATTAGACAAGGTTAATGCTGTTGTATTCGCTTTGATAATCAACGGGGATAAGCGATTTCAATCACGATTTTCCTATTTTGATCTTTCAAAGGAAGAAAAGCAAAGCATCATAAGAAAGTACGCTTCAATCATAGAGTTTAAGAAACTCATGGAGGGTGTTATTGACTTCGAGGCGGTACGCGACTTCTATTTTCAGATACGCGAAGCACTGTCCACGATGGTACCGGAAGTTTTAGAAATCAGGCAATACTATGATTTATCCCTGATATTAAATATGGTTTCTCGTGATCATATATCCACGCTAAATGGATTTCACTACACCTATTGCAGATCGTTGTTCTTTAATGGTTATAGTATTGAAGACATCACAAGTACCCGTTACTTGTTCGGCATGTTTTACTATTTAGAAACAAACGATGGGTCGCTTCTTTTAAATACTACCAGCGATGATAACTATGAAACAAGCCGATTCTTTAGTGAATTACAAAATGATGCGCGTGAAGAAATTGAATTCTTTGAAAAGCATAAAAAACCGCTTTCAGTTTCTAAAATCCGTTCACTCTTGAATGACAGCTCCAATATGCGGTACAAGGAAATTGTCACCTATGTTCTTGAAGACCTGTTCATATATACAGAGAACAGAAAAACCTTTAAGATTTGGTATAGCGGAATAAGCGAATACATGAAAGGCAATGATTGGAAGGCTGTTACTATTCTTGAAGAAGTTACATACGTTTTAGGTATCGATCAATACGCGCTGTCTTATATATTAAAGCAGGCACGAGAATATCTTTTGGCGATTGGAATGTTGCCCAAGAAAAATGAATTTTTGAATATGTCTTTAAAACAGTATATAGTGAATCACAGGCATGACGGCAGCTTTACGATGTGGGTAGACATACTCAGCTATATGCGGTTGGCGTTGCAGCAGGAACGCAAGATAGATCTGGGTTCGATTTCATTATTTTGGAACAAATATTACATCCGAAAAGACCACTCTTTATATACTTTGGATACCGCACTGCCAGTATTTGAAAGGCTTGGATACATAGAAATGTTCGATTCGGTATGCCTCATCAATAAGATTCAGATCATGTCCGAGAAAGGATATCGTGGATTGTTGGCAGATTACGTGATGGAGCACCCGCCCGAATTTATAGCTTCGATTCTTGAGGATTTCCATAGCGATAATTTAAACATTTCGTGGTTTCTATTAGAGCCAGAATATATAAACGTGCTTCCTGATAGGATTTATAATATCGAGTTGAGAAATCAAATAAGATACCATCGCACCAATAATAACATTCCGTATGATGAGGTGGAAAATCTGCTCGATTCAAACAGGTTGGATAAGTTTCGCGAAGATTTGGCTTTTCATCGATATAGCATTTGGATTAAAGATAAAAGACCAGAAATTAAGAAGCTGAAGGCACTGAAAATTCCTTACAATACATTTAAGGAAAAGGACTACGTCAGCAGCTCAACACCGGTTTCATATTTAGAGCAGGGAATTTTGGACAGTTCGAATAAGCACCTTATTATAGAAAATGGACTTAATCCATCTGAGGTTGCTGCTTTCGGCGACGGTTATTATGCTGCTCTATCTGATATCGAGATCTATAATATATTTTCAAAAGAGGACTTAGGGGCAAACATACAGGGAATGTTATTCAATGCAATGACTTCCCGGTTGAGGACAATAGATCATTTCCATTCCCTGTGGCCATTCCCGGGAAATGTGATTAAACTTCTTTATTCAAATGAAGTGGTTGATGATTTTGAGGAATATTTCAGGAGTTTTATAACCTATCTCGATCTTTCAATGTTCGATTTGAAAAATACTGTCGGCGATCCCTATTAAAAGTTTGTTTATATTTACCACTATATAAGCCATTTAAAATTTAAAAGCCATGCAAAAAATTTCCCTAACAGTTATCTGTTTTTTTCTCCCGATTTTTATTTTTCAAGATTTCAATCCCGCGTTACATCTTATTCTAGTTGGAATTCTCTATGAAGCTAAGGCAACTATTGGACTTATGTTACTTTCACTTTTAGCAGGTTTTTGGAGTGTTAAAGCATTTTTCAAGTTGCTGTTCGGAGGATTGAGATTTAAGCATTTTATTGAATTGGCTATTACAATAGGAATTTGTTGCACTGCTTTTACAGGCGTCAAATACAAATTCAAAAACCTGCACCAGCGTCCTTTAAGGCTACTGCAAGGCGAAATTTTCCTGATCCCTGATTTTCAAAGAGTAAAAAGTGATTGGCAGCAGGCAAAAAAAAGTTTCGAAATATTCAGACGGACAATTCAAAGTTTGAGGATCGGATTACCCAAGACTTTCAACAACTAAAAAATTACTGTAACGACAAGAATTTTGTTTAAAACGTTTAATGACACCCTCATAAATAACTATTCCTTGTTTAACATACTTGACTTTCCATTCTCCGTCAACGGGATAAATTATCGGTGAATCGAATGTTGTAATATTCCATCGATAGTTAGACGCTAACTTAGAGGAATAAACTTTATATTCAAACTGCGTCCAAACTTCAATATAGTTTTCTAAGATCTTTTTCCTTGTAGTTTTCCTATTAGGTACAATGATTTTATAAAGCCATGGATGCTCATATTGGTTCTGTCTTAGTATATTGTGGTTATCAACCTCTTTGAATTTTTTAAATCCAAGTTTTTTCCATTTTGCAGCAGAGCTTTTGGGGGCACACATAAGTGACAAAACTACCGTCCCCTGTAGCCGGACTTTTTCTGTTATGGCATCAAGCAACATTTTTCCAATACCTTTTCGGTGCTGTTCATATTGAACAACGGCTAGGTCAATATGGGTATATTTTTCATTAAACGCAAATTGCATATAACCTATAGCTTCATCATTGTCATTTACATAACATACAAAATTATCATCCGTAAAATTGGAGTTGGTAAAGTTGTAATAGAAGGATGATTTTTTTTCAAGCATCTCACTATGCAACCAGGTCTTGATTTGAAGCAGGTACTTTTCTTCAGGAGTAAATATTATTCTCATTGGTTGTAATTCAATTTCTATTGTGTTCAATTTCTATTGTGGTTTGTAATTGACCATCTCTAAAAGAATTAATTTACCCTTCACTTTCCAGTCATATTCAGGCGGATTACTGAATATGGACAGATCATCTGGCATGTAATGATAATAGAATATAGACCGGAAAGCTGCTTCGGCATCTTCTGTATAAGGCCAGGCACTGCCGCTTCCAAAAAACTTATACACTTCGTAGGGTGGCGGTCCTTCCATGGTCAGTGAAGTCAGATAAGGCCTCGGGTCAAAATCTATCTTGTCAGCGGTAACGGTTCCTATAATTTTATATTCTTCTTTTAGGATACTGAGTTTTCCCCAGCCCCAGGGTGCTGGAAACTTAATCATTGTATAATCCGAGATATTGTATATCTCATGTTGCGTACTCCATTCCGGGACTTCTATTGTAAAGATATTGTCCCTAAGCCGGTTCATTTTACCTCGCATAGCTAGATTTTAACTTATCTAAACTCTTCCTTGTGTACTCCTTAACAACTTTGATATTCATAATTTGCTATTCATTTGATTTTATTTCTATCATGTGCAGTTCTTCAACTGAAAAATATTGATCCGGCCGTGTTTCAGCAGGCTTTCCATGTGTTCACGCTTGCCGGACTTTACTATGCAAATTATTTCACTCCTTTTTATCTCTTTTAGTACTTAACGATACAAGGCTGTCAAGAATATTTTCACCGCCATCGTACTCGGTGCCTAACTCTTCAGGAGTAAATGCCATATGAGGCCAGACAGGACTATACAACAAATCTACAAGTTTTGTTTTTCCTATCTTTTCAGAAAATTCGTCAGCATACTGTGGATCAGCGATAGCTTTGTAATAGTGATTCGCCGCCCCGGCAATTACATCAGCTATCTGCACAGTGTGAACATCTTTAGAGTCGGCAAATTTAATATCGATCAGTTTTAGGGGGAGTTTTAATTTTCTCCTGTCGGTACCTATTTCACCTTCTTCATTGATATTGCTGACAAGATCAATCAGTTCCTTATGATGTACCAGAGGCTTAGAATTATCCACAAAGGCATAGAAACTCTTATCTGTTTTTCTTCCCCAATAGTCTATCAGGTTGATAAAGGCGGATAAGGTGGAATCAAAATTATATTTATCCCAACGGTCTAAAATGTCATCGATATATGGATAGCTGCCTAAAATGAGTAACAGGGCATCCACGAATTTTTCATCCTTGCTCGATGCTATAAGATTCTCGACTGCCGTATAGAACTTATCGATATGAACTTCATCCCGGAACTGAAATAACTTTATGAACGCGTGCTTATATACTTCCACAGCATCTGGATCGCAGAATACCGGTACGCAGAAAAAAAGCATATTTGTAAGGGCAATGTTTTGCCCATCTTCATAAACATCAGTATCTATATCCTCCTTTAGCACAGGCTCTATCAGCCTGTCAACTGTATGGAGCCATATACAGTACTGTTTATGGAATAAAGCTATTTGTACGGTCTCATCCGATATAATGTCGTGGTTTAACAGTGCTATAATTTCATTTTGGTACCTTTTGCTTTTCTTAAGCCGGGCGAATTTTAATTCATTCCCTTTGGCTGTTAAAATCCCACGAAGCTCCTGTGCCTCGTTTTCAGTTAATCGTACTGAAGACAATATGAAAACCGGTTGCTCACTATTTAGCAAATCGCTACCTGTATTGCCTGATTCATCGAAAGCATACAATTGTTCCTCCATATGTTGCGGACTTTAGTTATTAATAGCTAAATGACATGATTTCAAAACAGCAGGTATAAAGATTTATATACCTGCTGGGAATTTGATAAGCGTGAGAAATGTAAAATTACTAAATTATATTAAAGAAGAGAGAAGCTATCTGTACGATATCCTAAGAATTGCGCTCTACTTTTTAAGTTGATGGTCGTAATTTTTTTCCAAGACACTAAATCCATCCTTTTCAAGATCATACAGCGTAATAAAAGGTAATGGCAGGGTTTGTTTACGAAGGTGCGGTGTCAACATTTCCTCATTTGTAACAAAGAATGACTTTACTGTAAAACCCGTCAGATCGGCTTTGTAAACTTTGCCTACAGCATCAAGATTGGTTTTTAACCACTCATGCCTTATCATATGTTTTTCAATCCATCCTTTATCTGACGAATTTTCGCCAAATAGCTTTGTAACCTCCTCAATCATTTCCTTGACATTCCTGCTGGGAGACATACTCTTACATTCAAGACTGTATAATAGTTTATTGACCGTCTCAATAATAAGTACATCAACATCACCAATATCTTCCACATGATGTAATGGAGCCTTCGGCTTGATATAAGCATCTGTATCCATTATTAAACTAGTTGGATTTATTGATTTTACCACTGCTTCAACTAAATCATCACCTCTCTTATTGGCAAATTTTCCTAGAACTTTACTTACTTCGCTTCCTGCAGAAGATCTAAAACGTCCGGACAGCAGTTGCTGCATCCATGTAATTCTGCATTGCAGCAGATGCCGTACACCCCAGTAAACTCTACGTTCACCATCCACGTCTACAATAATCAAAGGCTTACGAAGCAGTGACAACATTCTATTGTTTCGCCAAGGGATAATATCAATAAACTCATACCCTCCAGCCGGTAATGTATCTACTGTCCCTCTAGAATAAAGACCTAAAAATTCTACCGCCCGATCAAATTCATCGCTAGAAAATTCATCCATATATTTGTTGACTTCGGCATTTAACTCTTTTAGCGGCATGCTGGAGCACGCATCCTCTTGAAGGAACCCTATGTGAGCCAAACCTTCCACAAATTCACATAAGCGGGAGAAGCTAATACCATAATCTTTGAGAAAAGCTTTTTCCAATGCAGCAGGAACAGGTTTTTCATCAATTGTAAGGTGCTGTGGAAAGACGTGCTCGTAAGTTTCTATAGCATCAGTAATATGTTCTGTTACCTTTGCTCTTTGAAAAGGGTCAAAAATTTCACGGATATTTTCTTTCTTGGTGCCAATTCTTTTTGACGGCAGAACCGAGAGTTCTATATCCAGTAAATCAAAGTGTATCTGGTCTCCACTAGAACCCCAAGCAAGGATTTGTGCCATAATAGCCATAAGTTCATCAATTGCTGTTGTACTCACAGGAAGACTTCCTTTGAAAGGCTCCGCAGCAAGATGCTCAATCAGACAGCGAACTGATAAGGTGGATTTATCCAGATCTTGTAACTCCTTCGACAAATCTATGTGGTGCTGTGCAACGCTGACAAAGCAGGCTATCCTTGTTGGCGTGTTTATCCTTACCCGCTCTCGCTTATTAATCAGCCCCTCATTAATTCTGATTAATCTCTGTAATAATTCCGTAGAATCATACTGATTAATTTTAGTTCGTAAATAAGGAAGTAAAGCTATCTGAACTATATTTGAAGTAAGCTTTTCCTTCTCCTTTTTAGTAGTCAATTCACCAACTGCGGGAGCATCCTTACCAAGAAGGGGGACGATATTATCCAGTACAACGTTGACATCATGTTGTTGAACCAATCTGTAGCCAGATAGATTCTGAGGGTCTAACAAAAGGTTATCGCTGGTGTCCAATATATATACTTTTTTCTTATTGCCCAAGGGGGCAATAAGATCTACACTGTTGTTTATTTCCTCATCCGTAAAACCAGTTTTTAAATTTTTAACAAGTAAATCGTTTAACCCAGTCAGGATTGCTTTTACTAATTGTCTTTCTCCCTCGTTATCCGCCCCATATAAATAGGGTAGAATTTGATGAGGAACCGTAATATTAATGTTATCCACTGTTGATCTAACTTTAAAGTTATCAAACAGTGCCGTTTCTCTTATAAAATTTCTTTCTATTTCTGCAAATTTGCTTTCATTGTCCAAATCGAAGGTAATCTTAACCGGCACACTTCCTAACGCTGACAATTTTAATTTAATAACATCTTCCAATTGCCACAACCAGTAAGCAATGGCATCACATATTTCCCAATACATATTCTTTAATACTGGGCCTGAGTTATCTGACATGGCTAAGGGTGAGATCCAAATGTACACCGGCAGGTTTTCCACCAGTAAGCTGAGTTGTCCGCTTCCAATCTGCTCAAGATTTAGATAGGTACCTCCATATTTATCCATCTTCATGACTTCTATCAACCGTACCTGTCCATCGTCTTTAAACGGAACAGCATGTAAGTCAACGTTCCATTTGGATTTTAGAAGTAAATCAAATCCATACCCAGGCTCAATTGTTATATGTATTGGTCCTGCATTATCGGAACAGTAGAATGAGTTGTCATTGTCCTGATAAAATTTAAATCTGTCTATAAAGGAACTAAATCCCATCATAGAATCATGAGCTTTTTCATTTGCTATAGCAAATTTGTAGAGATCAATCGCATCAACATCTTTCAAGCCACTAATAATGCTCAGTTCGGAAGCTTCAAGCAGCAAGGTTTGCCCATTTACAGCTTTGTTTGCGCCAGCAAAAAACATTTCACCAATACTTGAAACAATTTGCAATTCAAGTATTTGATACCTTTTAAATTCGGGCATATCCAATACCGCTTTAAAAACAGCTTCGCGATCTTGCTCATCTTTCACATTTTGCCCCGGATATCTCAGATACATAAGGGCGATTTTATCATCATCGAAACGATAAACTCCATATCTTAACGAAGGAGCATTTTTATTTCCTGTTACATCAAGAGGAAGGTATTTGAAGCCCATCTTTTTGAGTTTCAATTGTAAATCGAGCCATAAAAAATCATGGTACGCCTCAACCAACAGCTCATAACAACCTATCCTTTTGGCTTCGCTCTTTATAAACTCCACTAAGGCATAACTTAAATTGGACGGCGAAACAACTACAAATTTATCCTGACCATTTATAATAGGTCTCGTGATTAATGGACTGTCTTGGCCAAAGTTAGCTCCTATATCAGAAGAGGAAATGTCAAGAAGAAATGCATTCAGAATTGCAGTTTCAATATTAGATGTCTGTAATAATCTGTGCATTTCCGGCCTTGTTATGACAACTGATTTTTTCAACAGTTTCAATTTTTCTTCATCTGGAAATTTCACCAGTCCTTTATCTACTTCCCCGACTTGGTAACGTGTATAACCTATGACTTTAGCAATATGATCAGATATTTCCAAAATAAGCATTGCAGCCTTATAAGCAATTCCCTTAAACTCATCTGGCAGCTTATTGTCCGGATTTTGAAATACAGCTTTGAGAAGATTGTTAAGGATAAAAGAAGTGCTGTCACTGATTCCTGGAAATATCAAATAGTCACCTCCATGAAAAGTTACTACATCCGTAAAAAGATTAAACGGATCGTCTTCCATCGCCTCGCTGGGATATTCTGCTGCAAGGAAACTTTTCAGTTCACTTACAGAGGGAATCGCACTATTAGCATTAAAATATTTAATCGCTTCTTCGGTTATTTGTTCAAACTTGTAATTTTTTCCGTGGTTTTCTTTTAATATACTGAGTCCTGCAATAGCTTGTAGCAGATCTGTGGTATTATATTTTTTAAAAAAAATTGAGAAACCTATTGGCTGGGTTACATGAGAGCTGGCATATTGAGCTGAAGGCTTGTTAAGACAGCATCTTTTATGTTTTTTTCCACTTCCGCATGTACATTGATCATTTCTTCCTGTTTTCATCGTTATGTTGGTTGGTTAGTACCACAAATTTAGACCTAATTTTCTTATAGCATGCTCTTAACAATCTATTTATTTTTAATGATTATTCTGTACTTAATATTCTTCAAAAAGCACAAAAAGCTAGTTAACACTTATTAAATTTAACTCCTTTTCCTATCAAGGTAAGTGGATTATTTATTCTCATTTGCATTTGTCTAATACAATCCTTATCGCTTCCCTTCATTTTTTTATTTAAGAATCTGTATGCGTTTGTCTCATTTTAGGAGCAAAGGTAACTCCGTGTTCTTGTCAAAAATCGCTCTTTCCTTAGTGTTATTATCAAATACACTCCCTGCTTTTTATTTATAATATCCACAACTTTAAAAAAAATGCTTTCCTATTTGCGCACCTATGCGCAAAATAATAGAATCGGACTATCCTGCCGGAACATTTCCCAATACGAAAAGGATAAAAAGGCAGCTAAGGTATTATGGACACCAGCCGCCCCTGCCACCAAAAGACTACGGCATAAACGGTTTCCTCCCCTAAAGGGTACCCCTCCAATTATTCCGTTTCCTTTTGGCTTTCCGCATTGTCCATACCTTTTTATGGCTTTCTTTTTTTCCTTTTTCTTTTGGAAAAATGCTTTTTGAGGCAGGCAGGTTAAGAGAAAAAAACGAAACAGGATTGTATAACATTTAAAGAACACAGACTATGAACATCATTGGAAGAGTGACAAAAGATGCGGAAGTACGCACATTGTCGAACAGCAAACAGGTAGTAAATTTTTCAGTAGCAACCAACGACAGCTACCGAAATAAAGCGGGCGAACGCATAGAGCAGACAACGTACTTCGATTGTGCTTACTGGATTAGCCCAAAGGTAGTGGATATACTTACTAAAGGTTCTCTTGTGGAACTAACAGGCAGGGTAAGTGCAAGGGCATGGACAGGTAATAACGGAGAAACACACGCAGGGCTGAATTTCAATACCTCAAATATCAAACTGCATTTAGGTGGCAAAAAATCAGAAACAGTACAAGCTACCACAGGAACCAACAATAGCAAACCAAAGGAAGACCTCCCGTTTTAACAACAAGTATCTAAACAATTTTCAAACCTTTTAAATCATTTTATCATGGCACATAATATCAATTTCAACAGCAACACAGGACGTTATTCATTCTTTAGCGTAAAAGAAAAAGCGTGGCACGGATTAGGACAAATTGTACAGGACTATCCCACTAGTGCGGAAGCGATTAAACACGCAGGGTTGGACTATGAAGTCGCTAAAAGCCCGCTATACACAAAAGGTTCGGGTATTATCGAAACCGCAAACGGTATTGAGATAGGTAGTAGCGAATTGGAAGTACCCAACTATTTTGCTAACATCCGTACCGATAACAATGCAGTTCTGGGCGTTGTGGGCAAAGACTATCATATTGTACAGAACTGTGAAGCATTCAATTTCTTTGATGAGATTGTTGGCGGTGGCGAGGGAATTTTGTATGAAACCGCAGGAGCGTTGGGAAACGGCGAACGCATATTTATCACGGCAAAACTGCCAGACTATATCCGTGTAGGCAATGGCGACGATGTAACGGAAAAGTACATTTTCTTAACCACTTCGCATGATGGAAGTGGAAGTATCACAGCCGCTTTTACTCCTATCCGCATCGTATGCCAAAACACCCTTAACGCTTCGCTCCGTAATATGAGCAACGTAGTACGCATCAAACATACTTCGGGAGCAAAACAACGTTTGGATGATGCTCACAAGGTTATGGGATTGGCAAATACGTTAAGCAGTCAGTTAGAGGGCATATTCAACAAGTGGGCTAAAGTTAAGGTAACAGACCAAGAAGTGAGAAAGCTAATCCAATTGGCACTCTGCCCGAATAAAGAGACTTTCGATTTGCTCAAAAAAGGTGCTGAAGATGAAGTTTCAACCTTGTTCAAAAACACCGTAGAAGATGCTTTTGCCTATGCTATGGTAAGCGATACACAGCAGATGGAAACTACCAAAGGCACATTGTTTGGGGCATACAATGCTGTGACGGGCTACTATCAAAATGTACGCAGTTACAAAGATAATGAAGCCAAGCTACAGAGTATTGTAATGGGCGGTACGGCACAGTTAAAGTCCCAAAAGGCTTTTGAACTATGTACCTCTTTTGCAACAGAAGGAGCGGAAATCTTAAACCTTAATTAAATAACCACAGGCTACCGCCTTAAATGGTGGTAGCCTTTAAAAACTTTACGAGGTGAAGGCAGTAGATAAAATGGACAATTAAATTTTTAGCACGATGAACACAAATTTTTTCAATCAGATAGCACAGATGGACATACAAGGAGATTTGCACCTGACCATAGCAAAGGGAGCAGAAAACAACCTTATTGTATCGGTTATGCTCCAAAACGAACAATGCGGAGATAACGCAAAGAATATCATACCGCCCCTTAATCTTCGCGGAACAGCAGAAGAACTTGACAACGGTTTTTTTGAGAAGATAACCATACCTATACAGACTGCTTCGGGTTTAATGGTGGATATGGAAGGATTTATGAAGCAATTGGAAGAAACCAAAAAGCAATCGGCAATGGAGAAAGAAAAAGCCGACAGGCAGAAGAAAGAACAGGAAACCAAAGACAAGAAGTTTAAAGACGGCATGGCAAAGGCGGATGAATTGGAAAAAGAAGGCAAATTCCGTGATGCGTGGATGAAAGTACCCGAAATAACAGAGTTCCCCGAAAAGGCTGACGAGATACGCAGACGCAAAACGGAACTATCCGACAAGTTTTCCGCCCCAAGCCTTTTTGGAGCAGAGCATCAACAGAATGTATAACCGTAAAATTCAGAAATCATGTTATTAGCAACGCAATTGGAACGAGTGTTTGTACTCAAAGATAAGGGGCAGGATATTATACTGACCGATCCCGAACCACGTTGGAGCGTGGAAGCGGTATTGAATTTCTATGCCAATAGTTACCCCATTTTGACTACCGCCAAAATATCTGCACCCGCCATTAGGGACGATGCGGTCGAATACCGATTTGAGAGTGTAATGGGTACTAAAGGTTAAACCTAAATTTAAAAGCGATGAATTATGTACAAACATATCATATCGGGAACAATCAACCCTCCCGAACAAAAAAGACAAAGGCTGTTGTACCAACAGCTCAGCGAGTTCACTCATTGGATGCAAAAACCAAAAGATGCAAACGAGATTCAGAAAGACAAACGCAAATCAGTACCAACGCAAATGTTGCCAATGGTTTTCTAAAGACTTCTTTCCTGCCAAAACTCAAAGAAACGAAAACGGTACAGGCTTGTGAGAAAACAGCAAAAACGCAGAGGGATTTTTATAAGTCCCTTTCCAAACTTGCTGGGCATTACAAGATAGAACCCATGCAGACGAGCCAATTTGACTATCCCTACAATATGGCATTGGCTATATGGGATATGGAGGAAAAGCTAAAACAGAGTGTTTTAAACTGGCAGGAAATACGTTTGCTACAGGACAGTAAGAAAACCTATTTTATCAGTGAGGAAAAATACAACACAGGCACAACCCTGTATTATATTCCGATTGAACCGCTTTATCAAATGTTACACGACCCTAAGCGGAAAAGGAATGCCCAACTGCTTATTTCCGTTTGCTCTTACCTGTACTACATTGCTGATATTCCCTATTTCAGACAGGAAGACAGCTATCTGTATTGGATGTACGAAATGCACAAAGAATGGGTGGAACAGGACGATGAAACAGACGAAGCAGAAAAGTATCAACTTGAATTTAGAAAAGCGGAATTGATTGGGGATTGCATAGAACAAAAGATTTTTAATCGTATCAATCTTCAGGTATTTGAACAGCGATTAAATTCTTTTACGAGCCGTGATACCTTCGACCACGATTGTCGGCAGGTGGCTTGTACTGCCTTTGCTTTATACACCCAATACCCACAGGAAAGCATTTTCCGAAACGCACCCATAAAGGATGACCCCGACAATGAAGAGGACGAAAGCGAAACCATTGGCATGGAAAAGTACATTTCCTTTATATCGAACATCAAAGGATGGCTGTACGAGAGCATTACCGACAGCATCAACAACGAGTTTAACGAGTACGGAGCAATGCAGGAACCTACCATTTGCAAATGCTTTGACGCAAATGAGGTAATGAATACCAGTCTTGATTTTGAGAACAGATTATTTGCCCTGTTGGACGATATGTGCAGTCTATTGTATAACTATGAAACGACAAGAAAATGAATAACACAAACGACATAACCGCAAGTTTTGGGGCATTATACCACCCAAAATCCGCTTTGGTTTTCTATGAATCCAAAGGAACAGATACCAATGTATATGTGGAACATTTCGATATGGACAAAAACGGCAATCCCATTAATGCCCATCCACTCTCAGAAAGAGAAGCCAATGCATTGGCAAAGGCATTGCAGACTGAAAAGAACAAGGATAAAGCCTTTTTAAAATCCAATGGGATTTTGCCAACCAACATTCTGCATATCAATCCCAATACCGATAAAGGTGCGGTATTATGGTACACCAAGACGCAAAGGCGACAGCTGTATTTTGTGAACGATTTGAACATTCCGAGCGGTATGGCGAATGTACCTCCTATGGTTTGGTATGCCAGTAAAAACAGTCTTTCGGTATTTGCACTCACAAGCGACAGAAGACCGACAGAAAAAACACCATTGTATTTCGCGCCTTTTTTCAACATCTATGAAGACGGCAGAGTATGCATGGGGTCTGTCAATATCAACATCAAAAACTCCGCTTCGGTAGAGGAATTTACAGGGGCTTGGGAAGACTATTTTTTCAACAGCTATTTCAGCCATTTATTGGGGCAGAACAGTCCAATAACAGGCAATTGTGTACATCTTTGGAAAGACCTTGTCCAAACAGGGAAACCCTTTCCTAAAGAAGTATTGAAAAAGAAAAACAAAACACTTGAAAATCTATTATGATGAATACAGAGAAAATAAAAAAACATTTTACGGACAATTACCTGATAAGTCCGACAAACCCTATTACCGTAAACCTAATCGGTGCGGGTGGTACAGGCTCAAAAGTATTGACCGCCTTAATGGAAATAAATCACAGCTTAATTGAACTCGGACACGCAGGGTTATCCGTCCGCCTTTGGGATGATGATATTGTAACGAGTGCCAATTTAGGCAGACAGCGTTTTGCAGAGTGCGAAACAGGATTGTACAAATCCGTTGCACTCGTAAACCGTGCAAACCGTTTTATGGGAACGAATTGGAAAGCGGAAACCGTGAAATTTGAAAAAGACGAATTGAAAAAATTGCCTAAACACGCAGAGGCAAGTATTTATATTTCCTGTGTAGACAGCGTACAGGCTCGTTTTGATATTGCGGATATTTTAAACCTGCAAAACAACCGCAGACATCATAGAGACGCACCAAAATATTGGCTGGACTTTGGGAACAGCCAACATACGGGACAGGTTATATTATCCACTATCGGAGAGATAAAGCAACCCAACTCCGAGAAATACGAAACGGTGGCAAGCCTGCCATTTGTAACTGATGAATTTGGAGAATTATTAAAGCAGTCTGAACAACAGGACGACACACCGAGTTGCTCATTAGCGGAAGCATTGGAGAAACAGGAATTATTTATCAATTCTGCATTGGCTCAAATGGGATGCTCCCTTTTATGGAGCTTGTTCCGCTATGGAATGACCCAATACAGAGGGTTTTTCCTTAATCTGAAAGATTTCCGTTCACAGCCCATTCCAGTCACCTGACCCGAACCCCGATAGTTATCGGGGCGGGCGGCAAAAAGACAGACCCTTCCTCTGGTCGGGACAGTCTTTTTGCATTTAAGCGGTGCAACCCCTTTGCCAAAATGCACGCTTGACACTTACCGCGCTTCACATTTTATCAAACAGGTTGCGATCTGATTTATACGGGATATTCTTTATCCCTTTTGTTGTTTTAGAAGACTTCTTTTCTTTCCACATCAACGACCAAAGAAAAGAAGCAAAAGAAGGTCGCTTTGGACTTATCCAATTTTATTACTTTCTTTCGTGAGTACATCGAAAAAGAAAGTAACAAAGAAACCTCCTGTTATGCTCAATCCTATTTTAATAATCAATAAAAGATTACAAATTAAATAATTTTTCAAGTTCAAAATTTTGCATTTGATAAGCATTGCAAAAATGAATAGATGCTTGTGAAGTAAGAAATAGAAATAAGTTATTAATTAATCCTGATTCTGTTCCTACTTTCTCTTCGCTAAAAAAATCCAAAAAGGTGCCAAAACCTCACAGAATCCCATATTAGATTATTACAGTAAAAAAAGTACTAATTTCTAAAAATAAGTCGAAATCCCAATGTTAAACCCTGCAGTAGTTGCAGGAGGGTTTCCTAAAATATCGGTTTGTTTCTGATAGCGATAATTTAGTCTAAAAACAGTCTGTGTGGTTGGACGGAAACTTACCGCGGGCATGATGCTCCAGATATCGTATCCGATATTTTCACCCGTTTCATTAAAAGTTCCGACGTTCCAATCCACATATTCCAATCGACAAGCTATGTTTAATACTGCGTTTTCCCATCCTAAAATGTTTTTTTTAAGAACTGGTTGAACGATATCCATAAAGCCACCAAACTGTTTCTTTCCAAATTGTTGTCCATAGGTGCTCGGAACATCTACTTTAATCCACGCCCATTCACCCGTTATAAATGTTTTTACTTTTGGCAAAGTAGTGTTGAAGTCTATTGCAAAAACATCAACACGTCTTTTTTCGTCTATAATTACCCCATCATCTTTATACTTATTGTAAACCCCTCCCATATAGGATAGTCCTAACTCCCCAATTTTACTGTTTCGAATAGCAATTTTACCAGTAAATAAGGGTGTTCCGCTATTTATTTCTTCAAAACGTTCTGGATTGTTTTTGGCAGCTGGCAGAAAAGTTTTGTTCTCTGTATTTTCAATTATCGAATTATCGAAACTTCCTGAGAAATAAGCTTCATATCCAATCATCCAATTGTTCGAGTATTTTTTTCCAAAAAGCCCAGCCCCAGCATTGCTAAAAGTGCTCGGTAACATTTGTGTTGCTGAAATGGGTCTATCGGTAAATTCCCATTTTGGACCATCGTGATTCTGATTGAAAGCCCCAATAGGGTTCATGATTATTCCTCCTCTAAAATTAACCAAGGGATGAAATTCCACATCGACAGAGGCGAACTCTATGGCGATTTCTTTTCCGCCATCTTCAAATTCGATTTCGCTTAAAAATTTCACACGTTTGCTGATTGCCGATGACATAAATATGGTTAATCGTCTGGCCTGAAGTTGATGTCCTTCGGAAACGCCATCGGTGGAAAGGCGTTGCCAATTGGCTTCTAGATAACCTCCAACGGCTATGGGTGTTTTTCCAATATTTAAAAAAGGACGATTGTAAACAGCATCCATATTCAACGCCTGTTTTGTACTATCTTTTTGGGTTCTTTTTAGTAAACTGGAGTCTATTTGTGCATAGAAATTTAAGGAAAATAAAAATGTTATATAGAGGAATTTTAATCTCATTTTAATGATATTTTAAGGGTATTGTTATCTATTTTAATTGGAAAATTTCGTAAATTTCTGTCTGCTGGGCCGTTTTCTACACTTCCTTTGTTGCTAAATTCACTTCCATGTGCTGAGCATTGTAATTTGTCTCCAAAAACCTGTAATTCGGTTCCTTGATGTGTACATTGCATTAATAAGGCGCTATAATTATTGACACCAAATCGATAGACACAAATAGGATATTTCAGTTTCTCGTTTTGTATGATTATGTATTTTTTATATTTGATTGTTCCATTGTCTTTGATTTCAAAATCAGTTAATGGAACTAAAATATCAGAACCGTCTATGTCTTTTGCCAAAACTTGGGAAGAACTGCAGCTTTGCAGCAAAGAAGCACCTGCCAATCCTGCTAAACAACTAAAACCGCATGTTTTTAGAAACTCTTTTCTATTCATAATTACATTGATTTTATAAATTTGAGTAATGCCTCTTTGTCTGACTGTGAAAGATTCTGATAGTTAGTTTTACTATTGTTTGCTTCGCCGCCATGCATTAAAATAGCTTCTTCAATACTTTTGGCTCTTCCGTCATGCATTAGAAAATAGTTTCCTCCTTGGGAGTATTCGGAGAGGCCTATACCCCATAATGGCGGTGTTCTCCATTCATGTGTTTTTGCACTTCCTTCGGTATAGCCATCATCCAATCCGCTTCCCATGTCGTGTAGTAATAAATCAGTATAAGGAGCAAATGTTTTATTCGAAAGGGCTTTAATAGGTGAGTAGCCTGTCTTTAATTCAGATTTATGACAGCCTGCACAATTAATTTGATTGAAAATAGTTGCGCCTTTATTAACAGTTGCATCACCTTGATTGCGTTGAATAGGGGCTTTTAGTGTTTGTAAATAAAAAGCAACATCGTTTACGGTACCTGTAGCAATTTCAGGATCGATTTCCAGATGTGTATAGGTATCAATAGGTCTGAATACGGATGTTATTCCCATATCTTGATTGTATGCGTTTGCCGTTTGATGTAATAAACTATGAGCTCCTGCTTTTTTACCAAAGCGACCAATATATTTTCCGTTTTGAGAAACAGCATTTGATGTTGGGATTACAAAATCAGGAATGTCTATCCAGTTTGGAACACCGGATATTCCATCGCCATCACTGTCAGTAGGATCTGCCATCGCTAAGATAGCTGCATCTGTAACAGATTCTAAAAATCCTAGACCTGTATTTGCAGGTGGTGTAAATTTGGCAAAAGTAGCTCCAGATGGGATTTGTTCGGGTAAAAAACCAGGTAATGATCGATTTTGTAATTGTGGACCACCTAGGTTTAAGAATAAGTTTCCTGTTTCATCAATTTGTCCAAAACGGGTAAGTGTGGTAGAGGGGTGTCCTTTACCATCGCCAGCATGACAGCTGATACAGCTTGACGCAACAAAGGTAGGGCCAAGTCCTGTTTCGCGGGTAAAAACCTCATTGAACGCCGCATCACCTTTTAAGAAACGTGCTAACTCTTCATGAGAGAGTCCTTCTACGGTTCCATCTAAAACTTCATCATCAGCAGGAATTTCAGTATAGTTTTCATCACATGATGTAAATAACAGGAGCAAGAGTATCGGTATAACTCTAAAGAACAAGTGTGCGGTTTTCATTTGTGTAAATTAAAATTTAGACAAATCTAAATAAATATTTTAACATGTCAAAATAAATTAAAAATGAATCGGTATAAAAATCATCTAAATTTTATTCTTACTTTTACATCTGTGAAATGGATGAACCTCATACTATCAATTTATCTAATAGCACTTTCGTTTTTGCCTTGTGCTGATTTGGAAGTAAATAGTCTGGCACATACATCAAAAGAACTTTCCTCCGATAACGAAAACCATTCCCACAATAAAGAAAAAGATTTATGTTCTCCTTTTTGCATTTGCAATTGTTGTGGTGCACAGATATCCAGTTATTTTCCAACCATCACTTTTGATTTTCTTACAGTTTCGGCAATTATCAAATTACCATTACCAACTTACAAATCAATTCTTTCTGCCAATTTCTACGGAAGTATCTGGCAACCGCCTCAAATAGTATAATGAACCCCGTCCCGACACTTCGGGATTCGGGATGACGAGTTGTAGACTTTCTACAAAAACATACAGACAATCTCTTGTCTATATTCTCATTCATTATACCTTAAAAAATGTTAGATAAAATAATACAATTCAGTATAAAGAATAAATTCATTATACTATTATTCACCTTGGTTCTTATATCTTGGGGCAGCTATTCTGTTAAAATTTTACCCCTCGATGCTTTACCCGATGTAACCAATAATCAAGTACAAATCATTACTACGGCACCTACTCTTGCCAGTCAGGAAGTGGAACAATTAATCACGTATCCGCTTGAACAAGCTGTAAAAACCATTCCAAAAGTCATCGAGTTACGAAGTATTTCTCGATTTGGATTATCAGTGGTTACTGTCGTATTTAAAGACGATGTAGATATTTATTGGGCAAGAGAGCAAATTTTTCAACGCTTAAAACAAGCCGAAGAAAACATACCAAAATATGCAGGTACACCCGAATTAGCACCAATATCAACAGGTCTTGGCGAAATATACCAATATGATGTGTATGCCAAAAAAGGATATGAGGATAAATACGATGCGATCAAGTTAAGAACCATTCAGGACTGGATAATTATTCCGCAATTACAAGGAATTGAAGGAGTTGCCGAAGTAAGTACTTGGGGTGGTAAACTTAAACAATACGAAATTGCAGTAAACCCAAACACGCTTAACAGTTTAGGTGTAACGATTACTGAAATTTTTGAGGCATTAGAAAAAAACAATCAAAATACAGGTGGTGCATACATTGAAAAAGACCAATATGCTTATTTTATTCGAGGTGTTGGTATGGCAACGGGTATCAAGGATTTAGAAAATGTGGTGGTCAAAAACAGAAATGGTTCGCCTGTTCTTATTCGAGATGTCGCGTCCGTAAACGAAGGAATATCATTACGATATGGCGCTTCAACCAAAGACGGAAAAGGAGAAATTGTTTGTGGATTGGCTTTAATGCTAAAAGGCGAAAACTCTAGTGCTGTGGTGGAAAGGATTAAAGAAAAAATGATCCAAATCAACAAAACTCTACCAGAAGGAGTGGTTGCCGAAGCTTTTATCGACAGAGGGAAATTAGTAGATAATGCTATTGGTACAGTTACCAAAAATCTGCTTGAAGGAGCACTTATTGTAATTTTTGTGCTGATATTATTTCTGGGAAACCTTCGTGCAGGATTAATTGTAGCATCGGTTATTCCGTTAGCAATGCTTTTTGCGGTTATTCTGATGAATTATTTTGGCGTTAGCGGTAACTTAATGAGTTTAGGAGCAATCGATTTTGGAATTATTGTCGATGGTGCAGTAATTATTGTCGAAGCTACGATGCACCATTTACAGAAACTTAAAAGGGAAAAGGATTTAACCCAAGCTGAAATGGATACTGAAGTATATAAATCAGCTTCAAAAATTCGTAACAGTGCCGCTTTTGGAGAAATTATTATCTTAATTGTGTATTTACCAATATTAGCATTAGTCGGTACAGAAGGAAAAATGTTCAAACCAATGGCAATGACCGTTGGCTTTGCCGTTATTGGAGCGTTTATATTGTCATTAACGTATGTTCCTATGATGAGCGCAATGTTCCTATCAAAAAACACCGAACACAAACCTAATTTTAGTGATAAAATGATGGGATGGTTCGAAAGAATTTATGCGCCATTTTTAGATACAGCTTTACGATTAAAAAGAGTGGTTTTAGGACTTGCCGTTGGACTTTTTGTTTTGGCAGTTGTAGTGTTCCAAAATATGGGAGGCGAATTTATTCCAACTATCGAAGAAGGTGATTTAGCGATCAATGCTACCATTATGACAGGAAGCTCATTGACACAAATGGTAAAAACAACCACCGAATATGAAAAAATCTTAAAAGCAAAATTCCCGGAAATAAAAACCATAGTTTCAAAAATTGGTAGTGGGGAAATCCCGACTGACCCAATGCCAATAGAAAGTGGCGATTTGATTATTGTGCTTAAAGACAAAAGTGAATGGACTGGTGATTATGAAAATTGGGAAGATTTGGCGAATGCAATGAAAGAGGAAATGGAAGCCATTCCTGGTGCAAATATTGAAATATCCCAACCCATTCAAATGCGTTTTAATGAATTGATGACGGGAAGCCGAAGTGATATTGCGATTAAAATTTTTGGAGATGACTTGGAAGTTTTAGATACAAAAGCGACTGAACTTATTTCGAAAGTAAACAACATAGAAGGCATTGGCGATTTGAAAGCCGATAAAGTAACAGGTTTACCACAAATAACAGTTAAATATGATTACAATAAAATTGCTTTGTATGGTTTGAATATTGCAGATATCAATCAAATTATTCGTTCCTCCTTTGCAGGTGAAAGTGCTGGTAAAATCTACGAAGAAAGCAAACGTTTTGATGTGGTAGTTCGAATGAACAAAGACAACCGAAGCGATATTACCGATGTTAGCAATTTATTTATTCCGTTACCAAACGGACAACAAGTACCACTTTCACAAGTAGCATCCATTGCTTACGAACAAGGTCCGGTACAAGTTAGTCGTGAAGATGGAAAACGAAGAATTACCGTGGGTTTAAATGTTCGGGGTCGTGATATAAAAAGTGTTGTTGAGGAGATTCAACAAAAATTAGATAAAGATTTTAAACTTCCAGCAGGATATTATATTACGTATGGTGGGCAGTTTGAAAATCTGGTAGAAGCTACAAAAAGACTTTCAATTGCTTTACCCGTTGCCTTAGGTTTAATTATGGTGTTATTGTTTTTTACATTCAATAGCATCAAACAAGCAGCATTAATTTTTACTGCCATTCCGTTATCTGCCATTGGAGGTGTTTTTGCCTTGTGGTTACGAGGAATGCCATTTAGTATTTCGGCTGGAATTGGATTTATTGCTTTGTTTGGAATTGCGGTGTTAAACGGAATTGTATTGATTTCTTATTTCAACCAACTCAAAACAGAAGGAATTACAGATCCATTACAACGGGTATTAATTGGTACAAAAACCAGACTTAGACCAGTATTAATGACTGCTGCAGTAGCCTCTTTAGGATTTTTACCTATGGCTTTATCAACCAGTGGCGGTGCTGAAGTACAAAAACCATTAGCAACCGTAGTTATTGGCGGCTTATTCTCGGCAACATTACTAACATTAATCGTTTTACCAATTTTATACTTACTCTTTGAAAAAGGAATTAAAAGAAGAAAAAAAATGTCAAATCCAATTGTAACAGTAATCGTTTTATTAATTAGCACTGTTTCTTTTGCTCAAAACAGTCAAACGATTACATTAGAAAAAGCGATCGAAATGGCTAAATCAAATAACATCGATTTAAAAATTGCCGACAAAGAAATAGAAAAACAAACGGTTCTCAAGAAAACAGCTTTTCAAGTTGATCCATTGCAGGTCCAATACCAAGGCGGACAGTTTAATAGCGTTGCTTATGACCATAATGTTTCTGTTCAACAGTATTTCCCAATTGGAAAAATAACAAAAGCCAATCGACAATTACAGGAAGAGTTAATAAAACTGGCTGAAAAACGAAAAGCATTATCGGAATATGAAATTGAAAAAGCAGTTTCGTTAGCGTACTATCAATATTTGTATGGGGGTTCTGTTCAAAAATTAAATAATGAGTTGAACGATATTTACAGCAAATTCCTCAAAAATGCAGAACTGCGTTTTAATACCGGAGAAAGTGGCAATATTGAAGTAATTAGTGCCAAAGCCAAAGTAAAAGAAATTGAAACCCAAAAAGCACAATTAGAATACGATTTGATGGTGTATCAAAAGCAATTACAGTATTTTATTCAGACAGATAACAATATTGTACCTGATACAACTACTCCTTTGCAGTATACAAATCTAACTGATTTGAATACCTCGAAAGTAGAAGGTTTGGTAAACGATTATTACCTGCAACAAATTTCTGTATATCAAAAAGAAGCCAATACCTTCAAGGCAATGCGAACACCAAAGGTGGGATTAGGATATTTTGCACAAACCATTGATACAAAATCGTTGTTTCAGGGGTTTACAGCTGGCTTGCAAATTCCGTTGTTTGGTGGCGTAAATACGGCTCGTGCAAAAGCCTCGGAGATAAGTATTTCACAATCGCAATTAGAATTAGACAAAAGCAAATTGACTTTGAAATTACAAATGCAAGAATTACAAAATGAGTTCGAAAAGCAGAAAAAAGGTTTGGTTTATTATCAAAATGAAGGTTTGCAATATGCGGATCAAATCATCATAACGGCTCAAAAAAGTTATGCCAACGGCGATATGAGCTACTGGTCCTATATCAGTTTTCTAAATCAGGCAATCGATATTAAAAAGCAAAATGCAGAAGCGATAAACGCCTACAACCAAAGTGCGATTCAATTGCAATTTCCATCATTCCCTAATAATTAATTAATCATCAGTATGAAAAATATAATAATAAATACAATTTCAAATATCAAGATTAGAACATCGTTCTTACTTCCTGCTTTTTGTTTTTTTCTGCTCATTTCTTGTGGCGAAAAGAAAGCAGAGGATGTACACGAAGAGGAAAAATCAGAAAATGAAGTAGCTTTAACCGAAAAACAATTTAAAACAATCGGTATTGTAACGGGAAGTATAGAAATGAAAAACCTAAATACCATTATTAAGGCAAATGGTTACACTGCTGTTCCACCTCAAAATATGGCAAATATTTCCACTTTAATTGGTGGTGTTGTCAAAGATATTTATGTGTTAGAAGGTACTTATGTAGCCAAAGGTAAAACTTTAGCAACCATTCAAAACCTTGAAGTTACAGAAATGCAGGAAGATTATAATTCGGCTATTGCCAATATCGAATACTTACAATTGGAATACAATAGACAAAAAACATTAAGCGATGAAAATGTAAATCCACGTAAGATAGTTCAGGAAGTAAAATCAAAATTAGCAGTCGAACGAGCCAGAGCACAAGCAGCAAAAAACAAATTACAAGCATTAAACGTAAGTTTAAATGGAAAAAGTTCTTTGATTCCTATTGTCTCACCGATTAGTGGGTATGTAGGGAAAATAAGCGTGTCCAAAGGAGCTTTTGCCGAAACGGGTGTTACACTTTTTGAAGTCGTAGATAATAGCCAAATGCACTTGGATCTGAATGTATATGAAAAAGACTTAGGGACTATTTCAGTAGGTCAGGAAGTCGATTTTGTATTAACCAATCAGTCGAATAAATCCATCAAAGGGAAAATATTTGGAATTAATAAATCCTTTTCTAACGAAAGTAAAACGGTGGCGGTTCATGCCAAAATAAATCCAGGCGATGCCAAAGATTTAATTTCCGGAATGTATGTTTCTGCCAATATCAACATCAACAATCAAACCGTTCAAGCATTGCCAAAGGATGCAATTGTTAGAAATGGAGATAAATATTTTATTTATATCCAGAAAGACCCACACGAGGAGAAACCAGCAGTAAAAAAAGAAGATCACAAACTCGAAGAAGGAGAAACACAAGCTGAACATAAAGAAGGCGAAACAGAGGAGCAAAACGAAGTGCATTTCAAAGCGATTGAAGTGGTACCGGGAACGACCGATTTAGGCTACACCGAAATCAAGTTGGTTGAGGAAATTCCTGCTAACGCAAAGATTGTGATTAAAGGGGCTTTCTATTTATTGGCGGCAATGAAAGGCGGCGGTGAACACGAACATTAATAATCAATCTTTATAAATTAAAATATGAAACTAAAATCAAACATCGATAAATTAGGGACTTTAGGGCTTTTTGTTACAGCCTTATTTTCGCCTTGTTGTTTTCCGCTATTTGCTTTTGGTGCATCTGCGCTTGGATTAGGAAGTTTTGAGCTTTTTGGTGGATGGACAATTTGGATATTTTCAATAATGGTTTTGGTTTCCATCGGTGGTTTAATAATTTCGTTTCGTAAGCACCGTAGTTGGTATCCTTTATTTATTGCTATTCCAAGCGCAATATTTATGGCCTATGCTATTTTGATTAATAGTAATAATCACCTTATTTATGTGGGTATGTTAGGGATGTTAATTGCAACAGCGGTAAATTATTACAGAAATAAGTTAGACCATAATTGCGAAACTTGTATAACATATGAAGGGAAAACCGTTGAATTGAAATCAACTTTAACCTGTCCAAATTGTAAACATAAAAAAGTAGAAATAATGCCAACCGATGCTTGTCAATTCTTCTATGAATGTGAAAAATGTAAAATGGTACTCAAGCCGTTAGAAGGTGATTGCTGTGTTTATTGTAGTTATGGTTCAGTAAAATGTCCACCAATACAATCAGGCGAAAATTGTTGTTAATTAATAATCATAAAGTATAATTTAATTTTTAAAAATGAAAAACTCAATCTTAAAATCAATGTTGCTGTTAGTAGCAATATTCTTTATTTCAAATGCAGCTGTTGCGCAACAAAAAAGCCATCAGAAAGCAGTAATCAAAACCAATATTTATTGCGACCACTGTAAAGAATGTGAAACCTGTGGCTTAAAATTCAAAGACCAGATGTTGAAAATTAACGGTGTGAAAATGTATGAACTGGATGAGAAAAAAATGACCATTACGGTCTATTATAATCCTAAAAAGACTGATTTACAAACTATAAAAGTAGCTATTTCAAAATTGGGGTATGATGCTGATGAAGTAAAAGCAGATCCTTCAGGATATGAAAAATTAGACGGCTGTTGCAAAGTATAACGATGAAATTCTATATTACAATACCAAAAGCACTGATGCCTTTTTACCACAACGAGTTAATTACTGCTCAAAACGATTTGAAAAGTAATAATTTGCAAAGTAGCTGGTGTCATTTGGAGCGAGCACATATTATTGGACAAAAATATCCTTATGAACATACTTATGTCCATTGGAAAATGTTGCAATTTGGATTTAGAATTAAAAGTCCTAAAGAAGTAATTGGTCAAATACCGAGATTGCTTGTTGGTGGAGTAAAATCGTTTGTTGGTCATATTCCTGTCGGTAATACAGGTGGTGCAAATGTACCTCCGTTGAAACCTATGGAAATACCTGAAGATATTAAAAAAATATTTATAGATTAAATTATGGAAAATCAAAAATCACATTGGGAAAATGTTTTTATAACTAAAAACCCGAATGAAGTAAGTTGGACACAAAAATATCCAAAGATTTCGATGGATTATTTAGAAAGTTTGAACCTGTCGAAAACCGCAAATATAATTGATGTTGGTGGTGGTGATAGTAATTTAGTAGATGCTTTATTAGGTAAAGGATATGAGAATATTTGGGTATTGGATATTTCTGAGTTTGCTTTAGAAAGAGCAAAGAAACGTTTAGGAGATAAAGCTGATAATGTACATTGGATTGTTTCTGATATTTCAGAATTTCAACCCAAAGAAAATTTTGATTTTTGGCACGATAGAGCCGTTTTTCATTTTTTGACTGAGCAGGAGGATATTGATAAGTATGTAGCAATAGTAAACAGTGCTATGGCTGATAACGGAAATTTTCTATTAGGTACTTTTTCTGAAAATGGACCACTTAAATGTAGCGGATTAGAAATAAAACAATACTCCGAAAATTCAATGAAGCAAACTTTTAGTGAAAGATTTGAAGCAATAAAGTGTTTTACCGAAAACCATACAACGCCATTTGATACAATACAGAGTTTTCAGTTTTGTGGATTTAAGAGAAAATAAATATGGTACATCAACATAAATACGATGCAAACGGCAAGCAGCTTTGTTGCACACTAGAAGAAAAAATAAACAACAAAACCGACAAACAAACGGGATGTTGTACCGTTGACTATAAATCCGAACATGCTGATGGTGACGGACACGACCATGACCATTCAGGCGGAAATGAAAGTACTTTCAAAATGTTCTTACCCGCAATTATTTCATTCGTTTTACTCCTTGTGGCCATTGGTTTTGACAACTACTTTACGCAAACATGGTTTACAGGTTGGCTGAGGATAATCTGGTATGTAGTTGCCTATGTTCCAGTAGGCTTCCCTGTTTTAAAAGAAGCATTGGAAAGTATTCGCAAAGGAGAAGTATTTTCGGAATTTTTATTGATGAGCATTGCTACCATTGGTGCATTTGCAATTCGTGAATATCCGGAAGGCGTTGCCGTGATGTTGTTTTATGCCGTTGGTGAAGTGTTTCAAACCTTGGCTGTTCAAAGAGCAAAAACAAACATCAAATTATTATTAGACCAAAGACCTGATGAAGCAACAGTAATGAATGGAGAAAATGCGACTATAAAAAAAGCATCTGAAATAACCATTGGTGAAATCATTCAATTAAAACCAGGAGAAAAACTAGCATTAGACGGAAAGTTACTATCGGATACAGCTTCGTTCAACACCGCAGCCCTAACAGGAGAAAGCAAGCCAGATACCAAACAAAAAGGCGAAACCGCTCTTGCCGGAATGATAAATCTGAATACAGTTGTTTTGGTCGAAGTAACCACAGCCTACACCGACAGTAAATTATCTAAAATTTTAGAAATGGTGCAGGAAGCAACAGCTAAAAAAGCACCAACCGAGTTATTCATTAGAAAATTCGCTAAAATATATACCCCAGCAGTAGTGTTTCTTGCCATCGGGATTTGTTTGCTTCCAATGCTATTTGTAGAAAACTACATTTTCAATGATTGGTTGTACAGAGCCTTAATTTTCTTGGTTATCTCCTGCCCATGCGCATTGGTTATTTCTATTCCATTAGGCTATTTCGGTGGCATTGGCGCAGCAAGCAAAAACGGGATTTTGTTTAAAGGATCTAATTTTCTGGATCTAATGGCATCCATCGAAGTAGTGGTTATGGACAAAACTGGAACACTGACCAAAGGGGTTTTCAAAGTACAAAAAGTGGTTGCTGTGGATATTTCTGAAGCCGACTTAGTAAAATATACAGCAGCACTAGAAACTAAATCGACCCATCCCGTTGGAACGGCTATTATCGAATATGCAAAAGGTTCAGAAAAAGACGCAACCGTTACTGACGTAGAAGAAATTGCAGGGCATGGACTTAAAGGAAAAGTGGACGGAAAGGAGATCTTGGCAGGAAATGTAAAGCTGATGAAAAAATTCAACATCAGTTATGATGTCGAAATCGATAATACACCTTTCACGATTATCGTTATTGCAATCAATCAAAAATATGCAGGGTATTTTTTAATTGCTGATGAAATTAAAGAAGATGCCAAAGAAGCGATTCAGAGTTTACATAAAATAAACGTGAAAACCGTAATGCTTTCGGGCGATAAACAAGCCGTTGTAGATGCAGTTGCAAAAGAATTAAACATAGACCAAGCATACGGCGATTTATTACCGGAAAACAAGGTAGAAAAAGTGGAGGAATTGAAATTACAAAACCTAAAAATTGCATTCGTTGGTGATGGTGTAAACGATGCACCAGTAGTTGCCCTTGCCGATGCCGGTATTGCAATGGGCGGTTTAGGAAGTGATGCAACAATTGAAACTGCTGACATCGTTATTCAAAACGATCAACCTCATAAAATATTCACAGCAATAAACATAGGAAAACAAACTAAGAAAATTGTCTGGCAAAACATCACTTTGGCATTTGTGGTTAAAGGGATTGTTTTGGTGCTCGGTGCAGGTGGTTTAGCGACCATGTGGGAAGCCGTTTTTGCCGATGTTGGTGTAGCTTTATTAGCCATTTTAAATGCCGTGAGAATACAGCGAATGAAGTTTTAAATCTGATATAAATAGAAGCGTCCCTTAATAGGGACGCTCTTTAAAATATTTATGATTTTTTTGGAGGTGTTTTTCCTCCTCCACAACAAGAAGCATCTACACTACAAGATTTTTTCTCATTAGAAACAGTTGCAGATTTTTCAGCTGTAGTACCCGAAACCGTTACTGATGTCTTTTTTGAAGAAACAGCTTCCTGTTTAGATATCGGATTTACTGCTTTTTTAGATTCTTTTTTAACATCTTGCGCATTCACATTCATTGCAAATGCAAATATTAAAATTGTGATTATATTTTTCATTTTTATTTGATTATCCTTAATTTATAGCTAAAGTTGGCGAGTTCTGCGTGCAATTTTCACGCAGAACTCGCCGATTTTAGCAGATTCCATATCAATCTATAAAAATCCGTTTTATATATCATATAGCTAATCAAATCGTGTGCTATTTTTTACCAAAATTTATTTTTGGGACATAAAATAATAAATACTATTGAAAAGTTTCTGTTTTAAAAAGACTGGCTTTATTAATATGCTAAAAAATAAACTCAAGCGTAGTATAAAAAGTTCTAGCATCAGAAGGTATTATTCCTGGTCCTGGATAACCGGTTGCTCTTCTGGTGAAATAACTATTGTTTGTGAAATTAGTGATCCCGGCTTCCAGTTTCCAGTTTTTCCATTTGTAGGAGGTTGAAAAATCAGCTACATAATAGGCTGGAATTTGACCAAAAATACCATACGTATTGTCATTTGCATCTGTTTTACTGTTGTTTGCTTCCGTAAATTGAGAGGATACATAGGTAAATTGTACACTCGAAATAAAATTTTTATACCCAATTCCTGTTCCTGTTTTTATATTATAAAGCGGTACAAATTCGACCTTGTTGCCTTCAATATTTGGTGCGTCTGATTTTAAATATTCCGAATTGGTAATAGCAATATTAGAAAATACATTCCAAACAAAGTTGTCGTTTTGTTTGAAAAATGTTTTATTTAGACTCCAATCGAACATCGTTTCAAAACCATAAGTGACAGCAGTTCCAATATTATCTCTAAACCTTACAATTGCTGCTGAACCGTTAGGGTTTCTAGTTTCGTATTCACCAATTTTATCATCATAATACAATCCGTAAACGCTTGCGTCAAAAGTTACTTTGTCGCCTATTTGCCCGCGAATTCCAATATCTGAAGTATAGCCTTTTTCATCTGTAATATTCTCATCAATCACCTGACTTGGACTTACCGTTCGAATATCATTAAAAGTTACCGAGCGATAATTTTGTGAAACATTCCCATAAAATTCAATTCTGTTTTGTGGTTTATAGCTCAATCCAACTCCTAGTAAAACAAAGTTTCGGTCTTTTATATTATTCTCAAACTTAGTTTCGTCTAAAATTACATTTCCGGCTAAATCCAGATTTATTTTTCTATAAGAACCTTCTGCCTGTGTTTTTATTTTTTCAAATCTAAAACCTGGGGTAATCGAAAAATTTGATGTTATCTTAAATATATTTTCTCCAAAAACAGATAGATTCAAGTTGGGATACGTATAATTGGATTGGTTGGCATAAAAAGGGAATTCTGCATCAGCAACATTAAAATTGGCATCGCTACCCGAACTTCCCGGACCTTGAATTCCTGAATTTTTGGATTGATAATATTTGGCTCCAATTAAAAAAGCACTGGTATTTTCTTTTATTTTGTACCGTTTTAAAAATCGTGCTTCTGCTCCCCAATTGACAAATTCACCTATTATTAAATCTCTTTCCGTTCCTACTACATCAGGATTAGAAACCCTATTAGAACGATAACCAACTGCTTTTCGACTGGCATCTAATCCAAATAATTGCAATGAAAAATCGGCATTAGCATCAAATTTATGTTTTAATCTCAAAGCAAATAAATTCCAATTTACCGCAAACCAATTTCGGGTTCTATTACTTTGCGTCGGGTTTTCGTTAAACATCACATCAGTCAATCCGCCGGCTTGTTGCGCTAAATAATTAAAATAAGTATAATCAAAATGCAATGATGTTTTATCATTGAATTGGTAATTTAAATTCCCAAAATAATTCTTGCTCTCAAATTCAGAATTAGGTCTAAAACCATTTCCTTGCTTGTAATTATAAAAGGTGTAGTAGCTGAATTTATCTTTTGTACCGCTTAATGAAGTAAAATTGGTAAACAATCCATAAGACCCAATAGTATTTCTTGTCGTAAATTCGAATGGTTTTTTGCTGGGTGTTTTTAATTTAAAATTAACTAATCCACCAAATTGCGTTCCGTATTGTAAAGATGCTGCGCCGCGAACTACTTGTATTTCTTCTAATGCTTCGGTGGGTGTGGCATAATAACTTTCAGGATAACCCAAAACATCAGCACTTATATCATAACCGTTTTGACGGGTATTAAAATTCGATGTTCTGTTTGGATCTAATCCTCGTCCACCAATACTTAATTGCAAACCGCCATCGGAACTTTCGTTGATTGTTAGTCCCACAACTTGTGCAAATATTTGACGGGCATTATTAGTTGCCTTGTTTGCCGTAAGTTTGTTTAACGAGATTACTTCTGTTTTCTTTCCGGCATAAATGGCCGTTTCATCAATGTCTTTTAATTTATTGAGTGCAAATATTTTTTCCTTTTGTTTATTGATTACCACTTCCGAAAGGTTGGTAACTTTATCTAAAACAATAAGAATGCTTTCTTCAGATGTTGAAACTGTTTTTTCTAAAACAGCATAGTTTTCTTTGTAAAAAACAAGTTCATAATTCCCCGATTTGTCTAATTCTATTGAAAACTCTCCTTTAGAATTAGATAAATATTTAGTCCCGGAAGTTTTATTATATACTTCAACTAAAGCTATTTTTTTGCCATTCCCATCTGTAATAACTCCCGAAATTTTATTTTGGGAGAAACTATTTATCGTAAACAATAAAAATAGAATGCAACTAAAATCCTTTAATTTCGTCGTTAAAAGGTAATATCCAAGTTTTGTGGTGGAATGTTTCATTTTCTTTGGCTAGATTTATTTTTGGATTGATATATTTTTGGCTTAACCTTCCGTTGAGAGCGACGTAGCTTTCTACTCTAACTTCGGGGTCATCAATGCCTTGTTTTTGGTAATAATCGTGTAAAAAATGTGCGTATTCCAAAATAAAATCCGGTTGAAACGACATTTGCTTTTCCTGAAAAGTGGTTAAAAAATGACTGTTATTTACCATTACATTTTCTTTCGTTTTCGCATCGGTAACACTAAATTGGGTATAACCGGCTTTTTCCATAAGCATCACGCGCCACGAAAACCGAAATCCTTCTTCTGTCCAAAATAATTCGTCCGGATACAATACATATCGGAAAGGAAACAATAACTGGAAAGTTATAAAACAGGTTAAAAAGGCTATTTTAGTTTTATAAATCCCATTGAAATTCTGAATTTTTTCTTTTCCGTTCTCAAAAACAGTTATACTGAAATTGAATAATTTTGAAACAATTTGTAAACACTTTTTATGAAAATCCGCATCAAAAAAGAGTAATGAACTTACGATCATTATATACGGAAAAACACCAATTGGGAAAAGAATTTTAGTCAGAATATGAAATACTACCACTAAAACAAAAGCGAATAATCGAGTTCTTTTATAAAGTAATAAAAAAGGAATACTTAAATCGTAAATCATTCCGGTCCAGCTAAAAACGTAATGCACCCAATTCTCGTTTAATAAAGAACCAATTATAGGTAAATTAGAGTTATTGGGTAACCAGATTTTGAGTGGCATAGCTTCAAAAAGCCAGTCGGAATTGAGCTTAGCCAGGCCTGCATAAAAATAGACAATCGCTAACAAAAGTTTTAAAATATCAGTGCTCCAACTCGGGATTTTTTGAAAGGCAATTTTAGGATTTCTATAGGCATCAATAGAAAAATAGGCATTTGCCGGTAAAAAAATCAGTATAAAACTCACAACCGTAATAAAATAATAATGGTTCAGGTAAGTGGTTTTATCCATAAATTCAATATAGGTAAAACTCAGAAAAAAAGTAATAATAGATACTTTGTATTTGTATCCAATAGCGACAAATAAAGCTGCCAACCCTGAAATAAAAAACAATAAATACGTATAAATTCCTAATGGCTTTACCCACTCAAAGCCATAATACGTAAAGTGAAATTGGGGTTGGATATAAAATTTATCAATCCAACCGTAACTCACAAATCGTATTAGACTTAAAACCATCATAAAGCCAAACGCTAGCCTAAAAAAAGCTAGCGTTGATGCCTCTGAATATTTATTTAGATATTTTGTTGTACTAAAACCCATAATTAATCGCCATCGCCATCTACATAATCAATAGTGATGTTTAATGCTTGCATCATATCTAGTTTTGTGTAGATCACATTTTGCTGTAAAGCATCATAAGCGGCAATCATTTTTGAATTATCAGTATTTACTTGTTGTGAAAAACTGTTGTTAAGCGTATTGTTTACTGTATAAATAGTTGCAAATTGATTGTTTATAATATCGCTTAATTTTTGACCATTTCTAATAGCATTTAAAAAATCTAAATAAGATTTTAGACCTTCGCCAGTTGTTGTGCTATTGAAATGTTTTCCATTAAAAAAATCTTGTTGTGCTTTTATTGAAATATTCAACAACTCTTTTGAAATATCATTTTTATAATAACCTTCCACTTTTTCCGGATATTTGACACCGCTTGAAAAAATCCCTGCCGGAATTCCTATTTTCCCAGTACGAATATCTTTTTCAAGATTTTTTACAAATAGATTTGTTGTTTTGTTTACTGAACTACTTACCGAAGTCCCGTTATTAGATACATAGCTATTTCTAAATCCTGAATTCCAATCTGTTACAACTGCATCAATATTTGTTTTTAGTTTGCCGACAACAGCTGTTAAGTACTGCTTGTAATTTGTAGCATTTGTATTTGTAGTATAAAAACCAACAATTGATGCATCATTTGTACTCAAACCATTTATCAAATAATCCAATGCTGGAAAACCTTGTTTGTCAAGTTGAGACAACAATGCCAGATTGTAAGTTCCGGATGAAATATTTGATTCTATACCGATTGTATTCGTTGGATAAGTATTGGAAGCCATATTAAGATTGATTTCCTCTGCTTTACCCAAATTATACATCGATATATATTGATAGGCTTTGTAAGCGTCCAACCAAGAACTTCTAACCGCTTGAAGATTTACTTCCGTTGGAGTCGCAACAAAAGTATTTGAGTTCGTTATTAATATTTGAACCTTTGCTTGATAATTTACATAACTTGGAACAATGATATTGTCAGCCCAGTTGGTTAAAAGTGCTGTTCTATCATAATTATTCTCGTCAGTATTGTTATCTCCCTCATTTGATGAGCAAGCTACAACTACAACAATCAGACTTAAAATTAAAAGTATCTTTTTCATTTCTTAAAATTTTTTACAAAAGTACAAAAAGCAAGAGAAGTTAATTCCTCTTGCTTTGTTTTTTATTCTTAAATTAATTTACTGTTGCAGCTTGAGCAACTGTAAAACCAAATTTTGTTGCAATTTGTATAGATATAGCATCTAGTTTTGCTCCCAAGGTATCGATAGCCCACAAACCATTTGTTCCGCTAGTTAGTGAAGCCAACATGGCATCTACTTCTACTTTTGTAAAATAAGGACTATTTGTTCCTGGCTTATTTGTATAACGCAATGACATAATAAATCCATAACCTTCAGACAAAGCGTGAAAAGCTTTAGCACCATTATCAGTTGCTAGTTTACCTTTTCCTTCTTGTAAATAAAATACTGCTCTAACCGCAGGAATCATTGCTAATTTTGCTTTTATAACATCAATTTGTGCGTCACGAACTTTATAATCATTGGCAACAATTGCTGCTCTACCTTTACGGAAAGCCAAATCAATATCAGCTTTAAGGGTTTTAAAATCAGTATCGGCATTAACTTGATTGATATAACTGCTCCAGAATTTGAAAGTGTTTGGTGTAACAGTCAAATTATCTGCTCCATAAATATAACCATAAGCTTCATCCCAATTATGCTCCATTTCTGTATAACTCTTTCCTGTTAATAATATTTTGTTCGTATTATCAACTTTATTGGTTCCGCCATCAAGCTTGCTTACACTTAAATAATTATTGACAACTTGATCCATAAAACAAGCGCCCATCATTCCTTTTAATAAAACTTGTTGAGGCTCTAATCCATTTGCTGCAAATAATCGTTTGCTTGTTCCATCTAAATAAGCACCTGCAACACCCGCTGAAGCAGTTGCTCCTTGACTGGCAGCATCAGCATTGTCGAATTGGGTTTCAAATAAATCACGAACACTTACTTGTTCAGCTATTGAACCACCACCAAGATATAATGAAAAATAATCTTTTGAAGCAGCCGTTTTATCTTTTAATTGTTTTCCTGAAGCGTTTAAGCCTGTACCAGTAAAGCGATTGTTTGTATTTAAATACATTTCAGACAAAACTGCATCATCGGCTACAGTTCCGTTTGAAGCAGCTGTTTTAAAATAATTTCCCATTTCATCAAGCATTAATAAACGACTTGATTGTCCTGAATAATCTACAGAAGTTACCGCGTTTCTTTCAAATGTGTAAGTTGCAGGAACAGTATAATTAAAAGTTTCTTCAACTGGTGCATTATCATCATTTGAACAAGAAGCAAGTGCTAATAACAAAATTGGTAATGCGGAAAGAGATAATTTTTTAAAGTTCATTTCGGTTAATTTAGATTGAATTAAAATAATTTTCTGCAAATATAAAACCTAAAATGTAACAAACAAATTTTTTATTTAAATTTATTCTAAATAAAATGTAACGACTTAACAAAACTTTATATTTTTGTTTAAATTTAATTATTCTAAAGAAATATAAATATGGAAAAGTATTTTTAAAAGTGTCACTACTTTTAAAGCAGGGGTTTTAATAATTTTTTGTAATAATGATGATACCAATAATTCTACTGTAACAAAAAAACAACTTGTAGGAAATTATGCAAATATTGCTTTCGCAAATTATAAAAAAGCTTATGACGATGCAGTATTTCTAGAAACCGCAATATATACTTTTACTGCAACTCCAACAGAAGCAAATTTTACAATAGCCAAAACAGCTTGGAAAGCATTTAGAGAAAGTTATGGTACTACCGAAGCATTTCGTTTTGCCGATGGACCAATTATTGTCCTGAGATAGTCACATTAAAAATAAACATAAGATTTTTCTTATTATTCTATTATTCTAGCCTGTAAGGTGTTCAACTGTGAAAAAGAGTTCGACAGTCGAACTCTCACGCCTCCTTCAACTACAACTTTTTACCTTAAAAAACTTAGAATTATTAAAAAACGTTAAGAACACTTAGTTAAAGATTTTAACCTTAAAAAATGATCATCAAAAAATAGTTACTTAAAATATTAAAAATCAAAACATTAGGCTGTGATTTTAAGCTATCAAAAAAAGTTAAAATCGGTATAAGGTGTTCGGCTGTAGTCCCGGCGACTTCCAAAATCATTAGAATGTTGACCCTATTTGAACCAGTATTTCCAGTAAATACAGATGTTGAGAAAATTAAGCAATATTCATTCAATTATTTGAACCATAAAAAAACCTCAAAAATCAAATGACTTTGGAGGTTTGTAATTTTTTGTGGTCGATAGGGAGTTCGAACCATTACTCCAATAAAATTAAAGCATTTTAAAAGTTATTTTTTTTAAAATAACAAAGATTAAAGTAGTTTAGTCTTTATCTATTTGCTTCCCTAATAATACTCTTGATGAGAATATAAATCAAAACAAAATAGTAGTGATGAAATTTTTTTAACAAGTCTTTAGCGAGAATTAAGTTTATTTCTCTAACTTTGTTTAACATTAGATTTTCGATACAAATGAAAAAGTTTCACATTTTATTAATCGTTGTACTTGGCTTCTTCTTGATGCCAACGGTAACTTTTGCGTGTGAAAATAATTCAGAAAAACAATCTTGCAAAAAAGAAATCTCTTCTAAAACAGATAAAAGAGATTGTTGCGAAGGTGATAATCATTCGAAGAATAAAAATCATAAAGGTTGTGGAGGAAAATGCAGCCATTCTAAATGTGGTTGTGCTTCTTCTTGCAACACATCTGTTTCTATTAATGAATTGAACTTTAATAGAAATATTTTTAATTACTTTTCAGAAAAACAAAATTTTTACAATTACGAGACCCCCATTTCTTCTGGTTTCAATTCTTTATGGCTTATACCAAAAATAGGCTAAATTTTAAATTTGATAGCCATAATTGTGTCAAATAAAAAGCAATTATTGCTTTAAAATCATTTTTTTCTCAGTTAATTTCATTTTCAAAAGGACGGCTTTGTTGTGCTGTCATTTTGTTCTTGTTTAACTAATTCATTTTAAAATTATTTTACAATGAAATCACTAAAAAAAATAGTGATGGCAATAACTCTATTGCTATCAGTCGTAGTCGCTAACGCGCAAATTAAAAACGCTAAAACCGAAACCGTAAAAATATTCGGCAACTGTGGCATGTGTGAAACTACTATAGAAAAAGCAGGAAATCTCAAAAAAGTTGCCAAAGTAGATTGGAATGCAACTACTGGAATGGCTACTATCACTTATGATACCAAACAAACCAACCAAGATGAAATTCTAAAACGTATTGCTTTAGCTGGATATGATAGCGAAAAATTCCTTGCTCCAGATGATGTATATAACAATCTTCATGGCTGTTGTCAATATGATCGTGAAGCAAAAGTTGCAGTAAAAACCGAAATTAAATCAGACCCAAGTGATAGCGAAAAGGCGAAGCAAATGGCAACTATGGAAAATCATAGCGTTCACGCCAATCAATCAGAAACTCAAAAAATAGAACAAGTAACTCAAAATCAATTAAAACCAGTTTTCGATAATTACTTTTTATTGAAAGATGCTTTAGTAAAAACGGATGGCAAAACAGCTTCAATGCAATCTAAAAAATTGCTTTCTGCAATGAATGAAATAAAAATGGAAACATTGAAAATGGATGTACATATGATTTGGATGAAAGTTTTTAAAGATTTAACTGCTGATGCAAAAAATATTTCTGAAACACAGGATATCAAAAAGCAAAGAGAACTTTTTAAATCATTATCTAAAAATACGTATGAGCTGATAAAAGTTTCAAAATTTACTGAACCGGTTTATTATCAATATTGCCCGATGCAAGATGCCAATTGGTTAAGTAAAGAAAATACAGTTAAAAATCCTTACTACGGTTCACAAATGTTGAGTTGTGGTAAAACAGTAGAAACAATAAAACAATAAAATTAAAACTTTAAAAAATGAAAACATTAATTATCGTACTAAGCGTATTCTTAGCAGTAAATACATTGGCATCAGCTCAAGAAGCTACAAAATCTTCGCAAAAGGAAGCTCAAAAAACAACTTACACCTGTCCGATGCATCCAGAAGAAGTGAGTTTAATAGAAGGAAAATGTCCAAAATGTGGAATGGAATTGACAAAAATCACCGAAAAAATTGATACCCACGCTACAAAAGGAAGTCAACCTAAGAGTAAAACTGTAACGAAATATGTCTGTCCAATGGACGGCTTAACTTCTGATAAACCTGGAAAATGTTCTAAATGTGCAATGAAGATGGTAAAAACCACCGAAAAAATAGATACCCACGCTCTAAAAGGAAGTCAACCTATGAGTAAAATTGTGACAAAATATGTTTGCCCTACGGATGGTTCTACTTCTGTAACTGAAGGAATATGTTCTAAATGTGGAACGGGAATGGTAAAAATCACCGAAACAATAGATACCCACGCTACAAAAGGTAGTCAACCTAAAAGTAAAATTGTGACAAAATATGTTTGCCCAATGGACGGCTCAACTTCTGATAAACCAGGAAAATGTCCAAAATGTGGAATGGAAATGACTGAAAAAAAGTCTAAAAAGTAAGAAGCTAATAATATCAATTTAAAAAAATAATAAAATGAAAAATCTAATCCTTTCAGCCATAGCAATGGCATTTGTACTAGTTTCTTGTAACCAAAAAAATAAAGAAGCTGTAACAACTGATTCAGAAAAAACAGAAAGTACTTCACAATTGTATGCGTGTTCTATGCACCCCGAAATAACAGGAAAAAAAGGAGAAAAATGTTCAAAATGTGGTATGGAATTAACTGTACCCGTTGTACAAAATGAAGCAGCTCATGATCATACTGATGGTAGTCATAGTCACGATGATGCAGCGACAGTCGAAGTTAATACTGAAGCTACATCGGTTACCCAAACAACATTTTCTACAAATGAAATAATTTCTGATTATTTAAAATTAAAAAACGCACTCACAAAAGACGATACAAAAGGAGCAGCCAATGCGGGCAAAGCATTATATGCAACTTTAAATAAAGTCAATACCAATACAATAGATCCAAAATTAAAAACAGAATATATTGATATTGCTGATGATGCTAAAGAACACGCAGAACACATTGGCGATAATGTTGGAAAAATTGACCACCAAAGAGAACATTTTGCGATGTTGAGTAAAGATGTGAATGATTTGATAAAAATATTTGGAGCAAAACAAAAACTATATCAAGACTTTTGTCCTATGTATAATGAAGGAAAAGGGGCTATTTGGATAAGTGAAAGCAAAGAAATAAAAAATCCTTACTACGGTTCGAAAATGCTTACTTGTGGTTCTATGAAAAAACAATTATAAAATGAAAAAAATCATCAAGAAAATACTCATAATTGGGTTTGTTATTTTTTTGCTGATGCAGTTATATCAACCTGCTCGTAATGAAAGTTATGAGCAGGAATTAACTGCAAATTTCACAAAAATGTACGATGTTCCTAAAAATGTTGAAACTATTTTACGGACATCTTGCTACGATTGTCACAGTAATAACACTAATTATCCTTGGTATTCATACATACAACCAGGACGGATTTTCATGGAAAATCACATCAAAAAGGGAAAGAAGGACTTAAACTTTAGTGAGTTTGGCGACTATTCTAAACGAAAACAAGGAAGCAAATTAGAAGCTATTATCAAACAAATAAAATCTGATGAAATGCCCTTAGCGTCCTACACGTTACTTCATAAAAATGCAATAGTAACACCTGCTCAAAAAGAGGAAGTAATCAATTGGATAAATAAAACAAAAGATAGTCTTTCATTAGAAAACTAAATATTATGGTAGAAAAATTAATATCATTTTCACTAAAAAATAGATTTGTTGTTCTTCTCGTCTCAGCTTGCTTATTAGCTTGGGGTATTTATAGCGTGCAACAAAACCCGATAGATGCCATTCCGGATTTGTCCGAGAATCAAGTTATTGTATTTACAGAATGGATGGGAAGAAGTCCACAGGTTATAGAAGCTCAAATAACATACCCTTTGGTTTCAAACCTGCAAGGAATACCAAAAGTTAAAAATATTCGCGGTGCATCTATGTTTGGGATGAGTTTCGTATATATCATCTTTGAAGATAATGTAGATGTGTATTGGGCAAGAACTCGAGTGTTGGAACGGTTGAATTATGCCCAACGATTATTGCCTCAAAATGTAGTGCCCACATTAGGACCAGATGGAACTGGAGTTGGCCATGTTTTTTGGTATCATTTAGAGGCTAACGGTATGGACTTGGGAGAACAAAGAGCTTTACAAGATTGGTACGTGAAATTTGCATTACAAACTGTTCCCGGCGTGGCTGAAGTAGCATCATTTGGTGGTTTTGAAAAACAGTACCAATTAGTGTTAGATCCCTTGAAAATGCAGTACTATAATGTGAGTATGATGGAAGTGATGAATGCAGTCAAAGCAAATAACAATGATGTTGGTGGTCGAAAATTTGAAATGAGTAATATGTCTTACATAGTAAGAGGTTTAGGGTACATAAAAAACATAAAAGATGTAGAAGACATTGCTATTAAAAATTATAATTCCGTTCCAGTAAAGGTAAAAGACATTGGTTCGATACAAATGGGTGGAGATTTACGCTTGGGAATTTTTGACGAAAACGGAACAGGTGAAGTTGTAGGAGGAATTGTAGTTATGCGTTATGGTGAAAATGCAGATAAAGTTATAAAAGCTGTAAAAGAAAAAATGAAAGAAGTTGAAAAAGGATTGCCTGAAGGCGTTACTTTTAAAACGTCTTATGACAGAAGTGAATTGATAGAAAAAGCAATCGCATCGGTTAAAGGAACTTTAATAGAAGAAATGATTGTTGTTTCAATTGTTATACTACTTTTTCTTTTTCATTGGAGAAGTGCTTTAATTATCTTAATACAATTACCTATATCTGTGGCTATTGGCTTTATTTTGCTTGAAGCATTTGGTATATCATCTAATATCATGTCATTAACGGGGATTGCATTAGCTATAGGTGTTGTCGTCGATGACGGAATTGTAATGGTGGAAAATGCGTATAGGACAATTTCGGAGAAACAGGAAGAGATGGAGAGTAATCAAAATAATTCGGAAATAAAATGAATGATAAAATAAAAAATATATTCAAAAAAGAACATGACCCCTTATCTTCTGAAGAAAAGTTACAACTTATAGAAAAATCTTCAAAATTAGTTGGTCCAGGTGTCTTTTATTCAACACTCATTGTGATAGCTTCCTTTTTACCTGTATTTCTTCTCACGGGTATGGAAGGTAAATTATTCAGCCCATTGGCTTGGACAAAATCGTTTATACTTATAGTAGATGCTTTTTTAGCCATTACCCTTACTCCAGTTCTAATTAGTTTGCTGCTTAAAGGCAAACTTCGTCCAGAAAACAAAAATCCAATTAATAAAAAACTGGAAAGCATATATACTCCTATTTTAATTTTTTGTTTAAAATGGAGGAAAACAGTATTAGGTATTAATATAATTGCGCTCCTAATTGGCGTTTTAATGTTTACCCGTTTAGGGACAGAATTTATGCCACCTTTAGATGAAGGTTCCGTGCTTTTTATGCCTGTAACATTGCCAGACGTATCCAATTCTGAGGTAAAAAGAATTTTACAAGTGCAAGATAAATTGATAAAATCAATACCCGAAGTAGCACACGTATTGGGAAAAGCCGGACGCGCTAATACAGCAACCGATAATAGTCCAATAAGCATGATTGAAACTATTGTTTTACTAAAACCCCAACACGAATGGAGAGAAGACAAAACGAAAGCCGATATTATTAATGAAATAAATAATAAACTTCAAATTCCAGGAGTTACGAATGGTTTTACACAACCCATCATTAATAGGATTAATATGCTTGCTACTGGTATTAGAACCGATGTAGGAATTAAGATTTACGGAGCAAGTTTAGACACTATCAATGTTTTATCTCAAAAAATAAAAAAAGCCCTTGAAGGTACTTCTGGCGTAAAAGATTTATATGCGGAACCGATTACTGGAGGAAAGTACATCGATATCGAGGCAAAAAGAGAGGCCATTGGCAGATACGGACTTACAATAGATGATATAAACAATGTGGTGGAAGCGTCTATTGGTGGAATGAAACTTACTACAACCATTGAGGGAAGACAACGATTTTCTGTAAATGCAAGATATGCACAGGAATACAGAAATAGTATTGAGGCGTTAAAAAAACTCCAAGTGCAAACAATGGAGTTTGGTCCTATTCCATTAGAAGCCGTTGCCGATGTAAAAATAAGCGATGGTCCTCCAATGATAAATAGCGAAAATGCAATGCTTCGAGGCAGTGTCCTGTTTAATGTGCGAGAGCGTGATCTAGGAAGTACGGTAAAAGAAGCGCAAAAAAAATTGAATGCAATGATCACTAAAATGCCCAAAGGCTATTATGTGGAGTGGAGCGGACAGTGGGAAAACCAAATCAGAGCCAATAAAACATTAAGCATGATTTTACCTATAGTTGTTATCATTATTTTCCTTATTCTGTACTTCACCTATCATTCTATGAAAGAAGCACTGATTACAATGATAACCGTACCGTTTGCTTTGATTGGAGGGATTTTTATGGTCTATTTTTATGGAATAAATTTATCTGTAGCCGTCGCAGTTGGTTTTATAGCACTATTTGGAATGGCAATCGAAACCGCTATGTTAATGACTATTTATTTGAATGAAGCAATGAATAAAATGGTAGAAAAACACGGGAACAGTGCAGCAACAATTACAGAAGCAATTTTGAAACAGTACATTATTGACGGTTCTGCCAAAAGGTTGAGACCAAAATTGATGACCGTTTCCGTTTCGTTATTTGGATTAATCCCTATTCTTTGGGCAACAGGAACCGGTGCCGATGTGATGCTGCCAATTACGGTTCCACTCATTGGGGGTACAATTACCTCAACAATTTATGTATTATTAGTAACCCCTATAGTTTTTGAGATGGTGAAACTTCGAGAATTAAAAACAAAAGGCAAAATAGAACTTATAGATGTTAAAGAATAACTATTATATCGCAATAAGCTGTTTGATTTTAAGTACTGCTAATATGGTGGCGCAAACACTTTCGTTGGATGCTGTTTTGACGAATATCAAAACAAATAATCCACAACTAAAAATGTATGATGCTGATATTCAAAGTATGGATGCTGCTGCAAAAGGTGCCAAAAGTTGGATGGCACCACAAGTGGAAACGGGTTTTTTTATGACACCATACAATACCAAAATGTGGAAAGCAAGTGATATGGATCCAGGAATGGGATCTTACATGGTTGGTGTTACACAAATGATACCGAATGCTAGAAAACTTAAGTCTGATTTCAATTACATGAATGCAATGTCATCTGTTGAAAAAGAAAATAAAAATTATACGATTAATCAATTAAAGGCACTGGCAAAAACGAATTATTACCAATGGCTGGTATTAAATAAAAAAATAAAAATTGCGGATGATAATTTATTGCTTTTAGACTATATGATAAAAAGTATGGAAATACGCTATCAGTATAATATGGATAAATTGCCAACCTATTACAAAGCAAAATCGCAATACGGTGTATTACAAAGTATGATTGTAATGTTACAAAATGACATCTCTCAAAAACGAATTATGCTGAATACTTTGATGGCTAGAGATAAAAACACTTTGTTTGAAATAGATGAAACCTATAAATTAAATGATTTTGATGCCATAAAAGCAGATACAACCTCACTTTCCCAAAACCGAAGTGATGTTAAAGCGATTGAAAAAACAATGGTATTAAATCAATTAAAAATTGAAACCGAAAAAGCAAAATTATTACCAGAATTTGGTGTTAAATATGACAATATGTTTGCCTTTGGAGAACAGCCAAAACAATTCTCTTTAATGGGAATGATTACTATTCCAATGCCTTGGTCAACAAAAATGAATAAAGCCAATATCAACAGTTTTAAAATCAAGAATGAAGGTCTCAACTGGCAAAAGCAAATGATTTTGAATGAAGCAGCAGGAATGATTTCGGGTATGAATACAGAACTGATAAACCTAAAAAAACAATATGATATTGCTGAAAAAAATATCATTCCTGCCTTAAAACGAAACTATGATACTGCAATATTGGCTTGGCAGAATAATACGGGAGATCTGTTTGTAGTATTGGATGCTTGGGAAGCATTAAATATGGCACAAATTGATGTTTTGGATAAGTTGCAAAATATTTTAAATACACAAGTAGAAATTGAAAAACAACTAGAAATCAAATAATTATGAATAAATATTTAAAATATAGTTTGGTTTTAATCGTAATATCTAGTATAGGATTTGTTGTCTATTTCTTTGCAATAAAATCAGATAATCACTCGGAGAATTCACATCAAACAGAAGTTTATACCTGTTCTATGCATCCCGAAATTATTCGCGACAAACCTGGCAATTGTCCTATTTGCGGAATGACTTTGGTAAAAAAAATAACAGAAAGCCAAGCTGAGGAAGACAATTCTATTGACAACCTTTTGAAACCTACTGATAATTTTATCGTCGGGAATTATCAAACTACAACAGCTAAAGACACTACATTAAGCAGTGAAATAAACTTACCTGGAATAGTGTCTTACGATCCAAATTCATCAGTAAATATTGCTGCTAGAATAAGTGGAAGAATAGAAAAAATGTATGTCAATTATAAGTACCAAAAAGTAGCTAAAGGACAGAAATTATTTGATTTATACAGCCCTGAATTATTGACAGAACAGCAAAATTTTATTTATTTAGTTTCCAATGATTCCGATAATACAGCAATTATTAAAGCCTCAAAGCAAAAATTATTGCTTTATGGAATGACTAAAAATCAGATAAATTCATTGTCTTCTTCCAAAAAAGTAAATCCTCAAGTTTCAATTTACAGTCCAGCTTCTGGAATTGTTCAAGGAACAGAAAAAATGGATAATACAAGCAATTCGTCGATGCAAAGTGCAAATAACAATACAGAAATATTAAACATAAAGGAAGGTAACTACATAAAAAAGGGAGAAGTAGTTTTTAAATTAGTAAATACCGATAAAGTATGGGGCATTTTTAATGTTAGCCAAGGGTACAATAGTCTAATCAAAACCAATCAAACTATCAAAATTGCTACAGAATTAGACAAAAACGAATTCATCGATGCACAAATAAATTTTATTGAAACTCAATTTAATCCAGCAGATAAATCCAATAGAATTAGGGTATACCTAAACAACAATAAACTGAAATTACCCATAGGTCTGCGATTGCAGGGAATTGTGAAAACAAATTCAGTACAAGGGGTTTGGTTGCAAAAACAAGCATTAGTGAGTATTGGCAACAAGAAAATAGTTTTTATAAAAAAGAATAATGGCTTTAAAGCAACTGCAATAAAAGCAGGAATTGAAATAGATGATTTTATTCAAATTATCAGTGGAATTTCCGTTGAAGATACCCTTGCTAAAAATGCACAATATTTAATTGATAGCGAAAGCTTTATTAAAACCGAGTAATCATGAAAACGATAAAAATAATAGGCATTCTATCAATACTACTTTCTGTATGTATAGCTTGCAATACTAAAAACAAAGAAGACCATAGCAAACATAAAAATAAAGAAACTATTTTTTACACTTGTTCTATGGATCCTCAAGTAAAGGAGGATAAGCCTGGGAAATGTCCCATTTGTCATATGGAGTTAACTCCAATAAAAAGTGACGACACAGCTCCAAATGAGATAAGCTTGAGTAAACAGCAGCTACAATTGGGGAACATCACCACGCAAACTGTTGCAACAACTCAAAGCAGTTTAGAGCAAAATTATACAGGGGTTTTAACAATTAATCAAGAAAAAATTAACACCATTTCTGCTAGAGCAATGGGGCGAATTGAAAAGTTATACTTCAAAACGGTTGGTGATTATGTTGCTAAAAACGAACCGGTATATCAATTGTATAGTGAAGATATTGCCATAGCCAAACAAGATTACTTCACAGCATACAAACAACTTACCATGCCAGGTGATTTTGGAAAAAACGCACGTACGATGCTCATTGCTGCCAAACAAAAACTATTATTCTTTGGTTTATCCAATGCCCAAATTGAAACTATAAAATCGAGTAAAGAAATTTCTCCGTACACTATTTTCTATAGTAAAAGCAGTGGAACTATCTCGGAGATAATAGCAACAGAAGGCAGTTATGCAATGGAGGGTGCTGGTATAGTTAAATTGGCAAATTTAAATAGTCTTTGGCTCGAAACACAGGTGAATATCAATTACGCAAAAAGCATGCACCTTGGACAAAACGCCAAAGTTTCATTTACTGATTATCCTGATAAAACTATAATTGCAAAAATTTCATTTATCAATCCTGAAATAAATCCAAACACCAGACTGCTTTTAATTCGAATGGAAGTACCCAATCCGAACTTACTTTTAAAACCCGGGATGCAGGCAACTGCAAGATTAACACAGTCCAATATAAAAGGAATATTCATACCTACAGATGCAGTAATCAGAGAAGAAAATGCGTCTTACATATGGATTGAAAAAAGACCGGGAGTATTTGAAAGCCTAATGGTGGAAACTGGAGCGGAAACCAATGGGATGATTGAAATTAAATCGGAAATGGATCCTTCAAAAAAAGTAGTTATTACTGGAGCGTATGCTATAAATAGTGAATATAAATTCCGCAAAGGAAGCGACCCCATGGAGGGAATGAAAATGTGATATTTGGTGTCAATGATTATGAAAATATTAAATTGAAAGCAAATTTATACTAAAGTAAAAATGAATAACCTAACGCAGATAATTCAACAATACAAAACCGATACATAAAGCGTTTACAACACATGGTTTGTCGATAACGACCAAAGGCTAAAAGCGTTTCGAACCTACCATTAGAAAAATTGGAGGAAACTAAAAAAACAAAAAAATAATAAAATCAATTTAAAATCAAAAACCATGAAAAAAATAATACTAATAAATTTCTTTATTTTACAGGCTTTAGTAATTTCGGCACAAGAAAAAGTTCAAATAAAACTAACTTCTGCAAGCCCATCTGCATCATTTGAACAAGAATTGGGTAGCACAATAATCAAAGTTTCTTACAGCAGACCACTAGCAAGAGGCAGAAAAATATTTGGTGAATTAGTGCCTTTTGAAAAACTCTGGCGAACTGGCGCCAGTGATTGTACTTCAATAACCACCAACGAAGATATTGTATTTGGAAATACTACTTTAAAAATGGGTAGTTACTCAATATTCACAATACCTTCAAAAAAGGAGTGGACAATAATTGTAAATACAGATACTACATTACATGGAGAAGCCGGATACGATGCCAAAAAAGATGTTTTTCGTTTTACAGTTCCAGTGGAAAGCATACCCAGTTTTTATGAAACATTTACAATCGAAATAAATGATATTAACAGCAAAGGAGAGGGATTCCTAAAAATAATATGGGGAAATTCGATGGTGAAAATTCCATTAAAAAGTAAAGCAGATGAAAATATTTTAGCAGTAATAGATAAAAATATCATTAAAGAAAAAACCCTTGATGCTAATTTATTATTTCAAGCGGCAAACTATTATTACAGTACAAACAGAGATTCCAAACAAACAATAGCTTGGCTAATTGAAGCCGAGAAATTAGATCCGCAGAATTTTTACTATCCTAATTTGAGACAAAAAATAGCAACGGAACTAAAAGACTATTCCAGTGCAATTGAAGCAGGTAAAAAAGCTTTATCAATAGCAGAATTAAAAAAAATGAAAAGTGTAGAATCACTCAAAAAACAAATTTTAGAGTTGGAGTTACTATGGAAAAAATAAATCAATTTTAAACTAAAAAAATGAGAAAAATTATAGTATTAATATTCATTATGTCTATTTATTCCTTTGCCCAAGCACAGGATATGAAAGGGATGAATATGTCAAAAAAAGAAAATACTAAAAAGAAGCAGCCCGCAACATACACCTGCCCAATGCACCCCGAAATTCACGCTAACAAGCCAGGGAAATGCCCTAAATGTGGAATGACGTTGATAAAGGAAAAAGCGAAAGCGGTTAAGAAATCGGTAGTTAAAAAGCAGGATGAAATGCAAATGCCCATGAAAAAGACTTCTAAAAAGAAGGACGACATGGACAATATGAAAACGGATAATAATAAGGTGGCATCCGTAACATACACCTGCCCAATGCACCCCGAAATTCACGCTAACAAGCCAGGGAAATGCCCTAAATGCGGAATGACTTTGGTAAAGGAAAAACCGAAAGCAGTTAAGAAATCGGTAGTTAAAGAGCAGGATGAAATGCAAATGCCCATGAAAAAGACTTCTAAAAAGAAGGACAACATGGATAATATGAAAACGGATAATAATGAGGCTCCTCAAAATCATGAGATGGGCAAAATGGATATGCCAAAAGCAAACTTAAGCTTTTTAAAGACAATTGTAAACAACATACCGCCAAGGACAGTTCGATACGATTTGTATGTGCGAGACACCATCGTAAACTTTACCGGAAAACCAAAAAGAGCCATAGCAGTAAACGGACAAATACCAATGCCAACACTTACGTTTACGGAAGGCGATACCGCTGAAATTTATGTGCATAATGAATTGAACGAAGAAACATCGTTGCATTGGCACGGTTTGTTTTTACCAAACAAAGAAGATGGTGTGCCAAACCTTACACAAATGCCAATCAAACCGCATACTACCCACTTGTATAGATTTCCAATTATTCAACACGGTACACATTGGTATCATAGCCATACTGGTTTGCAGGAACAAATAGGAATGTACGGTTCTTTTACTATGAATAAAAGAGAAGAGCTTGATATTCCCACCGTGCCCATAGTTTTAAGTGAGTGGACAGATCTGAATCCCAATAATGTACATCGAATGTTGCATAATGCTTCGGATTGGTTTGCTATTAAAAAAGGAACAACCCAAAGTTATGCAGAAGCCATAAGAAGCGGATATTTTAAAACAAAACTTAATAACGAATGGAAGCGAATGAACGCTATGGATGTGAGCGATGTGTACTACGATAAATTCTTAATAAACGGAAAAAATGAAAGCCAACTTTCACAATTTAAAGCAGGCGATAAAGTCCGATTACGAATTGCAAACGGCGGTGCATCAACCAATTTCTGGTTGACATATGCTGGCAGCAAAATAACGGTTGTAGCAAGCGATGGTAACGATGTGGAACCCGTTGAAGTCGATAGATTACTAATTGCAGTTTCCGAAACTTATGATGTGATTGTTACCATTCCTGCCGATAAAACAGCTTATGAATTCTTGGCTACACCCGAAGATCGCACAAAATCAGCCTCATTATATTTAGGTGATGGTATCAAGCAATTAACGGCTCCGCTACCCAAGTTAAAATATTTTGAAGGAATGAAGATGATGAACGGCATGATGAAAATGAACGGAGATTTAGACGATATGGGAATGCAAATGTCGCTTAACCAAATGGACATGAACGTAGTCATGTATCCGGAAATAACTGGCGAGCTAAAGAAAAAAGGCGCCGATAAAATGCCGGGTATGAATATGGAGGGAGATAAAATGGATATGAATAAAGAGGAAATGAAAGATAAGGATATGGGCAATGAGAAAAAAGATGCGATGAATATGGGAGACCATAAAATGCAAGGCATGGATCAATATGATTCCAATGCACTTTCTGATATCGTGACCTTGAACTATGCCATGTTGAAATCGCCAACAAAAACCAATCTTCCGAAAGATGCACCAGTAAAAGAATTAAAGTTTGAACTTACCGGAAACATGAATCGTTATGTATGGAGTCTGGATAACAAAGTAGTTTCAGAAAGTGATAAAATCTTAATTAAAAAAGGAGAAATCGTACGCATGATCCTTCACAACAATTCTATGATGCGCCATCCAATGCACTTGCACGGACATGATTTTAGGGTAATCAACGGACAAGAAGATTATGCTCCAATGAAAAACATCATTGACATCATGCCAATGGAAACTGATACGCTCGAATTTGCAGCCACCGAAAGTGGCGATTGGTTTTTTCATTGTCATATTTTATATCACATGATGAGCGGAATGGGCAGAGTTTTTAGTTATGAAAACTCCCCTGCAAATCCATTAATCCCAAACCCAAAATTGGCGCAACGCAAATTGTTTGCTGACGATAGAGCATTTCACTTTATGGCCGAAAATGATTTTGCCACAAACGGAAACGATGGAGAAGCAATGTATCAAAGTACACGTTGGAGTATCGGCACCGAATGGCGATTGGGCTACAATGATCATCACGGTTATGAAATCGAAACCCATATTGGAAGATACATTGGAAAAATGCAATGGTTAATGCCTTTTATAGGTTTTGATTGGAGATATAGAAAAATGGGGATAGACGAGCAAGAAAGAAATTTATTTGGGCAAACCAATACCAAAGACCACAGAGCTGTTTTTAGTGCAGGGGTTAATTACACTTTACCAATGCTTATTATCGCTCAAGCCGAAGTATTTACCGACGGAAATGTGCGTTTACAGTTTGAACGAAAAGATATCCCAGTCTCTAAAAGACTACGAATGAGTTTAATGTGGAACACCGACAAAGAATATATGGCAGGCTTACGTTATATTATCAAAAGAAACTTTGGAATAACTACGCACTATGATAGTGATATGGGAATTGGATTAGGTGCTACTTTGAATTATTAAGAAACTCAAATTTTAAATTTGTATAAAGGATGCTTGTTCTAAAAGACAAGTGTCCTTTTTTTGCAATTATATTTTTTATAAAATCAAAATATATCCCTGATAATGTGTGAATTATATAATTTTTATTAGAATTTCACAATACTTTTTCAAGCTAAAAAGCTACCTTTAAACTGCGAAAATTAATTCGCAATTAAAATTTAGCAAGATGAGTCATCAAAAATTTAAAGATTGTATCGATGCTTGTTCAGAATGTGCAGTAGAATGTTCACATTGCGAAAGTGAATGCTTGAATGAGCAAGACGTAAAAATGTTAGCGCGTTGCATAAAACTAGATCATGATTGTGCAGCTATTTGTTTATTTGCAATGCAGGCTATGGCAAGCGGAAGTGAGTTTACGGAAAAAATCTGCAAATTATGCGCCGAAATTTGTACAGCTTGCGCCGAAGAATGTGAAAAACATGCACACATGGAGCATTGCAAAAATTGTGCGGAAGCCTGTCGCAAATGTGCTGTTGAGTGCAGTAATATGAGTAAAATGTGAGTATTTTAATCTCTTAAATAAAGTTTCGTTTAGAGGAATTATTTAAGAGATTTTAAACCATCAAAATTATAAACTATGAAAACATTACAAAAAATCACATTAATTATTGTATCGATTGGTTTGTTTACATCTTGCCAATCCAAAACTGATGTAAATCAAATTCTTTCAAATTCAGATACAAAAAAGGCAATTATGGATACTATTGCAAACAATAGCGATATGTCTAAAGATATGATGCAAGCGATGATGAACAGTAGTAAAGGAAAAATGATGATGACAAATCACGAAAACATGATGAAAATGATGAAGGATAATCCAGATATGATGAAAGGAATGATGACCGAAATGATGGAAGCATCTAAAACAGATACTACGATGATGTCTGAAATGTGTAAATCGATGATGGATAATCCTAAAATGATGGATATGATGAAAAATAAAAAAATGCAATCACACAAAATGACTGGAATGGATAAAAATATGGATATGTCCAAATAATACAAATACAAACAATATTAAAATATAAAAAAAATGGAAACTCAAAAAACGTACACCTGTCCAATGCACCCAGAAGTTACTTCGGATAAACCAGGAAAATGTTCCAAGTGCGGAATGAATTTAGTGGAGGAAAAAGAATGAAAATTCTACTAGCAACTGATGGTTCAAAATATAGTAAAACAGCAATTAATGAAATTGCCAACAGACCATTTCCGCCAAAAACCGAAGTGTGTATTGTTTCTGTTTATGAAAGAATGTCGCTAATAAATACTCTTGAGCCAATGGGAGTTTCACATGAATATTATGCTGAAGTTGATCACAACGCTTTTAAAGGCGCAGAGAAAATTACGGAAAATGCAGCGAAAATTTTGCGTGATAAAAATCCGGCTTTAATTGTAAGTACAATGGTTATTGGTGGTTCTCCAAAAAGTGCAATACTCAAAGAAGCTGAAACATTCGGTGCTGATTTGATTATCGTTGGTTCTCATGGTCATGGGGTTATAGAAGGCTTTCTGCTTGGCTCGGTTTCGCAGGCGGTGGCATTAAATGCAAAATGTTCTGTGGAGATTGTACGTAAATAAAAAAGGCAGTGTCTCACTAACTGTGTAAGTCGAAAAGTTATTCTGAAATAGTTCTGATGACAGCACTATTTAATGGATCTGAAAATCTAGAAACTGCAATCAATCTTTTCTATTTATTATTTATTTGACAATTGTTTATCGGTTACAGCCTGCTGTTCCAACTTCTTTTTTTCTCGGGAATAACCTCATAAGAAAAGTAGTCCGGCTATAATTAATACAAAAGCCAGCCAACGGCCGATTCGTTCCAAAAAACGAATCAATACTGCTTTTTCGTAGCTTGTAAAGCCTTCAACACCATTAGGATTACGTCTGTTGAACTGCCTTTTACCGATCCAATACCATAAAAAAAAGTCCTATTGACAGCGCTAGAATTCCCATTATCAGTAATGTATAGTCCATAATTTTCTGTTTTAGTATTAGAAAAAAGAAGGAATTAAAGAAGTAAAATTAAAGATTTAAAACCTAAAAAATAAATCGTAAAAAATTGACCTGCCGTATTTTAGCAGATCAATTTACTTTATATGAATCGTCAATGATTTTATCAATCGCTGCTGTTCAACTGAAAACTCAATTGCTTCTCATTACCAAAGTTATCTGAAATCCATACCTCGAAAGATTGTGTCACACTAGACTGTGAAGTATAATACAGTCTAAACTGCTCAGCTGGTAATGGATACAAATCATTGGGGAGATACGGCAGCTCATTGAAGTATTGCAGTGTACCTTGACCATCATATTGAAAATAGCGGATATAATATTGAGTCCCGTTATAATTCTCAGCCCTTTGAATTGCAAGTCTTATTTCAATTGTTTGACCATTAGCAATCTCGTCAGGAACCGGCATTGCCACAATATCAAATGGAAAACCTTTTTGGATTTTCAAATCTTCCTTATCGCATGAAGAAAGGAGGCATGCGCTTATCAATATTGTAAAAAATAGACATAGATATTTAATCCATGCTGCGAACCGTTCACTATTGTAATTGATTAATTGTTTCATAATTGCTGTTTTTAAAAGTTATATCGTAAACCAACACTTGCAGACGGTCGAAGCTGTTCTAGTGATGTTCCCCAGAATACTTTTGCCCTTGCCTGAACCAGCAATACAAAATGATCCGATAAATAGGTTTCCAAAGACAATTTTCCTCCCGCGCCATAGATAAAGTTCTCTTCATTGAGAATCTTTGCACCATCATATAGTATGTCATTTCCACGATTGATGGTTTCATAACCGATAAGCCCGGTGATGGCTGCATTGAGGGAAATATTTTTTCTTGTATCTCCCAACAGATAGAAACTGTAGCCACCTTCCATACTGTACGTTTCCTGTGGTATTCTCAGTTCTTTGTATTTTGAATATTGGTGGGTATATTCCAATGCCCATAGTCGGTAATTACCATTTCTGCCATTTACAGTCAGCCCTATGCTGAGGTAATAATTTCTGCCGGGACTATCATTGGATAAGGTTCCTGTGTTTATTTCCAGTCCTTTTTGTTTGGGCAGCATTCGCTGTGCCTGTACAATAGTGATGCTTGTTACTACAAACAGCACTGCAAATAGATATTTTTTCATTTATTGTTTTTTTTTATTGGGGTTACTATATTTTTAGGTGCATATCCTTTACAACATTCGCCTTTATCAAATCCGAATTTTCCACCTGAAGTGTTTGATGCCTGCCGCCGTTCTTCTCGAAAATCTCAATCAGCAGTACCTTGTCATCGGCAATGGTAAACTGGTCCAGCAGGAACACATTTTGTTCGACTGCTTTTCCGCCAATCTCATCCAGTGGCTTGTAAGTACGAAGTGGTATCATTGGTCTTTCCTGTACTACGGTACGTTTGGCTAACTTTTTATCTACCACCTTAAAATTGATAAAATCAATCTGGAAAGGAACATTAGTGCGGTTTACAAGTTCCGTATGGAAATAGTATTTCCCGTCATGGATGTAAATGCCTTTGAGGATAAACTGTATGCCGAAACTTTTAGCGCCGATATGCTTTATAATGCGCTTGTCCATTTTGTAGATGGTTTCCAGTAACAGACCAGCCAATGATGGCGGGTTGTTTCCCAACTCCTCAAAAAGCACATCGTTTCCGCTGGCCTTGTCCACAGTCTTTTGCATTGTCTGCAGGTCATAACTTAACGTCTGTGGGCAGGAACTGTAATACACATTGAAACTGTAAAAGCGACCGTCGTTTGTAATCACCGAAAAATTGGTTTCGGGTTCAAACTCCTTTACCGAGGCTTTTATACGAAGCACATTTTCGGCATCATCAGCTTTTCCGGCAATCAGGAATTTGCTTCCGAGATCCACATAACGGATAGCAGTTGGGAAAATCAGGTGGGAAGTCTTATCATAAGTTACTTCCATTTGGTACGGTTCTATCCCGCCTAAAGCAAGCGGTGATTTTATAGTATCCTGCGCAATAGAGGATACAACAGAGCCAATCATTAGGGCAAAAGCCCAAAAGGTTTTAAAATGATTTTTCATTATTTAATTGATTTTTAAGTTTACTATTACTTTTTATTTTTTAGAGACAAGGAAAACTTGATGCCCTGCCTTTAGGGTGACTTTCGGTGTCCTTACTTTTTTGGAGAAGTACCCCGAGATTCCCTGAACCACTCCTTTGCTCATATCTGCGGCTATTTGCTGTCCTGCCGATTGGGTCAGCATGAGGCTTGTTCCGGAAGTCTGGCTCATATTGCCGGCCATTTCGGTAAGGGCATTCATTTCCGGTGAATACGGCACGTACAGACCTTGCTGGCCATCGAGATCATAAATGGTGATATCCACTGGGATGATATTACCGTCCAGTTCTATGGAAGTAACTTTTAACTGTAAACGTCCTCCCTGAATCTTAGTATTAGCAGTTAAGATTGTGCCCTTCGGAATGATACGGTTAGGTGTTTTAGCAGGCTCCAATAAACGCAACTGTACCATGCTTTCGCCGATAATGGTCTGTGTTTCCTGTACACAGGCTTTGATGCTGTTCTTTGGCTGTATCACTTGCTGCGCCGAACCTGCTGTATAAAAACTGCGGTTTCTGGTTTGGCTCCAGTCGGACAAAAAGGTACTGTCACTGGGTTCACGGTACAGTGCTGATACAACACTTTTTCCTGCCGGGGTGAATGGGGCAAAATATTCCTTCTGCGTAGTCCCAGGAGTAACAGTACTACTGTTGCTGTTTGCACCTTCGCTGGTATTTGTTCCTGAAGGAAGGTACTTTGCAGCCATCTGATAGGATTTCTCCATCAAAGCCAGTTGGTCATCTGCGGTTATACCGGCAGGCACTTCCTTTTCAGCCAGTTTTTCTTTCAGCTCGTCCAATTGCCTGCGGAGTTCCTGTGTTTCGCCATTATCGTCCTGATAGAAAGAACTCAATGTACTTTGTGCATTGCGATAGCTGTTTAGTGCCGGGTTGCCGGATTTTCCAGTGCCACCGCCAGTTCCACTGCCTGGGTCTTCTTCATCAGATGCTGCCTCTGTTGCGTCATCGGATGAACGGTCCTCGTTCCAATAGTCGGAGAGTGTGGTAAGAGCGTTGCGTTTTTCCTGCTCTTTCTGTTCCAGCATGTCCTGCTCGTAGGCCTTTTGTTTGTCTGCCTGCATTCCCGCATCGCTCGCCTCTGGAACGGCATCGTTCAGTCCGATGTTTTCGATTTCCTTTTTCTCGGAAGACGGTTTAAATATCAGGTACATACAGCCTAAAAACACGATGCCCATTAAAACAAATATCAGGGGCTTTTTAAGCCTTTCCTTCTTTCTTTTTTCATCATCGGGTAGATTGGATGTTTTGTTTTGGCCGCCCTCCTCAACAAGAATGCTGACCTTTTTTTCATTTTCCTTCATAAATCTTATTTTTTAGAATTGTTATCAAAGTGTCCTGCGTTGCAAGACTTTCTTTCTTTTTACCGACAGGGTTTTCAATATGCTTTATCACCATGTCATTATCGGATCTTGTCGTATCGAGTCCTACTTTAAAAATGACTCCTATGGTAAGCAGCAGATACCCTGTAAAAAAGCACAGTGTATAGCTGTGTTGTTTCTTTACGGGCAGTGCCTGCCAGCGCTGGTCCAACCTGTCAAACAACTTGTTCAGATTTGTTCTTAAATTTTTCATACGGCATTTTTTTAGCGTTCGATGACCTCAATATCCTTGTTCTCCGTCACTGTGAACTTTTCGATATTGAATCCTTGCGGGTTATTGTCCGAACGAACTGAGTTTACCAGAAAACAGGACGTAACCAGGTTACGTTTTGTCACGTTGCTGGAACGGATGATGAACTGTTTGGCATAGGTACGTACGGCATAGGGATAGGTCTCGAAATTGCAGGCCACACTGTCTATTTCGATGCGCTGCTGTACATTGCCCGATATGATGCGATTGTAATACCCTTTTTCCGAAAGGTCACTGTAATAATCGAAGGCACTTTTATCGGCGAGATTGAACGCCCGTTTCATATTGCTTTCAATGGCGTTCTTGTCGGGAGCGAGCGTAAAGAACAGTTCGTGAAAACGTCTTACGTGTTCCCGGGCTTCCACCGGACGGTTAATGGAGGCATCCTGCGCGAGTGCCAGCATCAATGATTTGCCATTGTCCAGGACATAGATTTTTTGCCGTTGCTGTTCCGCAAAGCGGTAGGAATGCCATACGGCATATCCTGTGACCCCTGTGCAGAGTACAGCAAACACAATGGCGTACAATCTGATCTGCCTAAAACTGTTTTCGATATTTCTTAGCGTTTTAAATTCCATTTTTCTCAATGATTAATTGTTTACTAGCCTGCCTCCAATATTTCCAACTGCTGAACCGGCTCCGGCTCCAGCTATATTTCCGGATTTCATTGCCGTCTGGTTGACATTACGGGTAAAGTTACCTGCCCCGCCGGCCTGAATAATCCAGCCAGTCACCGTCGGAATGGTAAAGTAGCCCACAATACCTATAATCATAAAGATGATATACACGGTGTTTGAAGTATCCGGGATGAAAGTCGGATCGGCAAGCATTTCAATATCACGCTCTATAATCAGGGATTGGATTTTAGCAAGCATCGAGCTGAACAGGTCTGCTACCGGGAGCCATAAATACACACTGACATATCGGGTGAGCCACTGTGTGAGCGTAGATTGAAAGCCGTCCCATACCGATATGGCAAATGCTATCGGTCCGAGTATGGACAGGACAATCAGGAAAAAAGTACGTATGGTATCAATCACCAATGCCGCCGCCTGAAAAAGTATTTCCAGCAAATTGCGAAACCATTCCTTTATTGCTTTCTCGATTTTATAGGCTTGTCTGTCCATATACATTCCTGCCATTGTTCCAACATCGGCGGGCGACCAGCCCAATTCTTCCAGTCTTTTATCAAACTCTTCGTTCGATACCAAATAGGCCGTTTCAGGGTCGCGAAGCATCGCTTCCCGATCCAGTTGGTCTTTTTTTGCCTGTAAATCGTTCAGGTCAAGCACCTGATTTTCGAGGATGGAGTGGGTTCCTGTAACCACCGGACTTAGAACAGCATTGATGGTTCCTAGTACCACGGTCGGAAAAAACATGATGCAGAGGCCTAATGCAAACGGACGCAGCAAAGGGTACATTTCAATCGGCTCTGCCCGGCTGAGCGCCTGCCATACCTTAATGGCTACATAGAACAAGGCTCCTAAACCAGCAAGACCTTTGGACACTGCCGCCATATCGGCGGACAGTGGCAGCATCTCATCATATAGCGAGCGCAGGACTTCGTGAAGATTATTAAATTCCATAGCTTACCAGTATTTTTGGTTTGAAGGCCCATAGAGTTCCAGCACTCTTTTGGTATTGTTCTGCTTCTTTGCCCTTAGAATGCTTATGGAGATATTCTTGTTGGTATAGTAGCGTACCAGGCTGTGGTATTCTTTTACTTCTTTGTACACACGGTCAATAATATCCATGCGCTCTTTGTCATTCAGGGACAGGCTTGATGAGCTTACAATCTGTTTGAGTTCTTTCAGCAGCTCGGTACTCTCACCCAGCAGTGCTGAATAGCCATTGGCAATAGCTGCCAATTCGCGAGCAGAAAAGTTGGGATCGTTCATCATCTTGCCAAAGTTCTGTACATACATTTCCGACACATCACCCACCAGCAGTACAGTCTGCTGTACTTTGCGCGCATCTTTCACCAGGTTGTTTACCGCCTGCAGCTTGTCGTAATATTCTTTGCCCTGTTTATATACCTTTTCCACTTCCTTGAAATTTTTAATAACATTGGATACGGTGGATGAAGTCTGTATAATTTCATTGGCACTGTTCAAAATACCTGAAGCCAGGTTGGTGGGGTCTGTAACTACCCACTGGGCTTTCACAGAAGGTGTAACGGCAAGGATGAGCGCCGTATACATCAGAAACATTAATTTTTTCATTGTTCTTCGATTTTTAAATTAGTAATCATTATTGATTTGTTTTCTCACGTCGTCTGATGGCGATGTGCTTGATGGCGAGTTCTACATTGCCGTCCAATTCCGAGGCAAGTTGCATGACTTCCATTTTCTCGGTTTCTTCGGTGGTATAGGCGAGATATTCTTCGAGGCTGACTTCTGTGGCATATACCGCAGAGTGCGTGCCACCCAGGCCTATCCATACTTCCTTGTAAAGCCGTGAGGGATCATTGTTCATGTTGATGGAAAGTACCTGTGCTTTTTCTTTGTCGGTCAAACCAAGCATTGCCTGTATATCATCAAATTTGTTCATGTACTTGCGCTGGTCGAGCAGGATTTTACAATCGGAATTGTTGATGATGCTTTCTTTTACAATGGGTGACTGAATGATGTCATCTACTTCCTGCGTTACCACAATGGCTTCACCGAAAAATTTCCTGACTGTTTTAAAAAGGTACTTGATGTATTCCGCCATTCCTTCTTTTGCGATGGCTTTCCAGGCTTCTTCAATCAGGATGAGTTTGCGTATACCTTTCAATCTTCTCATCTTGTTGATAAATACCTCCATAATGATGATGGTCACTATAGGAAAGAGGATTTTATGGTCTTTGATGGCATCAATTTCAAACACGATAAAGCGTTTGGAAAGCAGGTCTAACTGCTTATCGGAATTGAGCAGGTAATCATACTCGCCACCTTTGTAATACGGTTCCAGTACATTGAGGAAATTGGCAATGTCAAAGTCTTTTTCCCTTACCTGTTTTTCTTCCAGCACCTTGCGGTAATCGCCCTGAACGAATTCATAAAAACCATTGAAAGAAGGATATAAGTCACTTTGTTTGATACGTTCGATATAACCGCTTACCGCATTGGACAATGCCACCTCTTCTGAACGAGTTGGTGGTTCATCATCTCGTTTCCATAAGGTGAGTATCAGTGTTTTGACGCTTTCTCTCTTTTCAATGTCGAACACACCATCATCGGTGTAGAAAGGGTTAAAGGCAATCGGGTTGTCTTCGGTATAAGTAAAATAGACCCCGTCTTCGCCTTTGGTTTTGCCTTTGATGAGCTCGCACAATCCCTGATAAGAGTTACCGGTATCTACTAGCAGGACGTGTGCGCCTTGCTCATAGTATTGCCTTACCATGTGGTTGGTAAAAAAAGATTTACCGCTTCCCGAAGGGCCCAATATAAACTTGTTCCGGTTGGTGATGATACCACGTTTCATGGGCAGGTCTGAAATGTCCAGATGGATGGGTTTGCCTGTGAGCCTGTCTGCCATCTTGATGCCAAACGGTGATGGTGAATTGTGATAGTTCGTTTCTTCAGTAAAAAAGCACAAAGCCGGTTCAATGAACGTGTAAAAGCTTTCCTCACTTGGAAAATCACCGGCATTGCCGGGCATTCCCGCCCAATACAATGTGGCAACATCTGTAGTGTTGTGGCGGGGCTTGCATTCCATTAATGCGAGTGCGCTCCCGCTGTCATTCTTTAACTGCTTGAGTTCGCCGGAATCTTCGGACCAGGCCATGATGTTGAAATGTGCCCTGATGGACGATAGCCCAAAAGAATGGGCTTCGTTTAGGTAACGCTCAATCCATTCCTTGTTGATTTGGTTGGCACGGCTGTAGCGGGCCAATGAGTGCATGTTTCGTGCAGATTTTTCAAACTTTTGCAGGCTCTCATCGCTGTTATCCAAAAATAAATATTGGTTGTAGATATGATTGCAGCTGAGCAACAATCCCACTGGTGCAGCAAATGACAGACGGCAGTCGCTACGGTCCGTAGATAGTTTTTCGTAACGGGTATCTGCCGATACCGTTCCGGGCAAATCGTCTGTATCGGATAAGGTGTGCAGGCACAGCCTTTTGTTGCCGATGCGGACTTCTTCACCTCCGAGTGCGATGTCCTGCATTGGTGTTCCGGCTTCTCGTGACAAAGTGAGGTACTGTTCCAGTAATCCCTGTTTTCCTTCCGCACCGATAATATCCTCTTCGCTCAGACGCTGCAGTTTGATAAATCCGCAGTCGTTGATGATACGCTCAAACTGAGCAACCGCTTCCATAAAGCGATGGATCGCTTCCTTATCCCTGATTTCCTTTGGGATAAGCGAGCCTTTGCAGAGCGATGAGAAATTGCTCTGCATGCGCATTCTTTCCTTCGTGGTCTTGGTCAGGAACAGGTAGCAGTAATGATTCAGGAACGGACGCTCGTTGAAATGACGTTGGTAGGACTTTGCCAAAAAACTCTGGTCGTCTTCTGCCACATCAGGGGCGTAGCTTTCCTTGATGTACCAATCCTGTTTATGTACTACCGTAAAATCAGGCAGGGTTTTGATGGCTTTATGCCAAGCGGAATGAATGGCTTCGTATTCGGCAGAGGCAACTGTAAACAGTTCCGGTAAATACACCTGAAAGCAGGCGGTAATGTCCGCATCTTTTGACAGGATACAATTGTTCTCTACCGCCAGTAATGGAAACTTGCTTTCCAGTGTTGTGGTTTTTGCTGCATTTCTCATACGACACTGGATTTAGGGGTGAACTTCAGGTAGCGGTGTACAGGCTTACGGCAGATGATGTAATGGGGATGCCTTTTTCTTGCACCGACTTTCATCAGTCCATGTTCTCCATACTTTTTGTTTAGGGAGAAGGTCTGCCATACAATCAGCGAAGCGCCGCCGGCTCCGAGAAACAGGCAGATGTAAGAATTGACCCCAGCCATGTAAAGTATCATGACCAGGATAAGCGTTCCGAGTAATCCAGCAGCGAAAATGAACAGGTATTGTGCCTTGAGTCCTTTAAATTCTACTGTTCTTCCGATACCTTTATTGATATTGTAATTGTTCATATATCAATTTTTAAAGGAAGAATGAACGAAGAATGGTAGCCGCTACAATTAGGAAGATACACGCACCAAACCAGCTTGCCGCAGTCTTACTGGTATCGGGATCTCCGCTGCTGAATTTGTTATACACTTTAACACCGCCGATGAGGCCAACCACTGCTCCGATGGCGTAGATGAGCTGGGTCGCGGGATCGAAATAGGATGTTACCATCTGGGTTGCTTCATTGATACCCGCTGTACCGTTGCCTTGGGCAAGCGCACTGAAACCTATCAGCATTGCCACTGTTGCCAACAGAACTTTTTTTCTTTGTTTTTCCATGGTTAAACAAATTAATTGTTATTGTTTTCCCGCACCCTGCGGGCTATCGGGACAAAGGTGTTATAGAAATGAAGGCGTTATAAGTATATGTCTTTGAGAGGTAATACTTGGCAGTAAATGACAGGATTTTTGTATATTAGCGAATTGATCATTATAATAACCTGATGAAATAAGGAAATGCAAATTGCCTATGAACGACACAGAATCATTATTAACAAAACATACAGTTGGGCCTCAGACGATAGGGTTTGATTATCAATTTTACTATTTTATATATCTATCCTTGAACCTAAAATTTGGAGAAAAAATTGGATTTGAGGTCAAAGAAGATATTCATATAGATGTGGCTGATGGTACAACGGTTTTACTTCAAATGAAGCATTCTGTCCTCCAAAATGCAGCAGGACAAATTCAAAATTTAACCTCTTTAGATTCTGACTTATGGAAAACACTAAGTAATTGGAGTGATTTTATCAAAGTAGATAAAAATAATACAGACAATTTTCTAAATAAGCACATTTTTATTTTAGTGACCAATAAAAACCACTGGGATAATAATTTCATTGATGCACTTGAAATTTTTAAAACGGATCTTGATCTTGATAAATTATTAGATATTCTTTCAGCACTGGAGGCAAAAACTCAAGATACTATTCTTAAAAGTTACATAAAAAATGTGCGTACTCTGGGTAAGAAAAGGTGTAAGTCTTTTTTTAAAAAATTAGGGATTGAAACTGGTGTTGATGATATCATACAAAAAATAAAAAACAAGATTTTAGAAAATGTAAAACAGCATAAATTTATTGATCCTGTTTTTGAAAGTCTCTCATCAAACATGTATTTGGCAAAATTCACTGATATTAAAGACCGAAAAAAGTTTGAAATAAGCTTTGATGATTTCAACATTAGATTTGGCAAGTGTTTCCAGGTTGCATTTGTTACAGGATCGCTGCCTCAAAGAAATTTACCAGTATTACTGCCAGAGAATTTGGAAGAGCAGATATTTATTAAACAGCTTATAGATATAGGAGAAGTTGACTCAGGCTCAATATATATAAGAGATTATACAACTCAAATGCTTAAATTTCTTAATGATTTTACATATTGGTCAGAAGAGAGTTTTTTACTTCCGATGGATGTTGAAAGTTTCAAGCAGAATAGTATTCAAACGTGGCTGAATGAATTTAAAGTAAAATATAGAAATATTGAAAAGAGAATAAAATTAGGAGAAAACCTCAATGACTTAGAGGAGGATATTAAAAGTATGGGATTAGAAATTGTAGATTATGTTAAGAGACAAAATTTACCGATCCCAGGTTTTGCAGCATTAGGGCTTGAATCAAGCAATGGCCACTATTATGTATTGTCTGATAAACTGGAAATAGGCTGGCACTTAGACTGGAAAGAAAAATACAAGAAATTATGAAGGAAGTTTACTATGTGTATAATAATGAAGCTATAGCAAGCTGTGTGTTTTTGTCAATCTTGGATAAAATTGAAAGTATTGATATCGCTCGAAGCTGTTTAATTTTACCTTTTTTATTAGATGATAAAACTGTCAGTTTTATAAAAAAAAATAATAGTACAGAATGCAATTTGGAACACCTCGTTAATATTAACCAAAGATTGTTTGCTTCATTCAATAAAAGATATTTATCATTATTGCCTGTATCAATTAACTCGTTAATAATTCTAAAAAAAGGAGAACAATTGTATGTCAATGACAATATAATAAGAAAAAGTAATACTAAAATTAATATTGATGTTGAAGAATTAGGCGATCGATTTTCAAAACTAATGGAGGTTATTCCAGTTTTTTTATCACTTATTGAAAATTATTCGACTAATCAACTTTACAGAATACTAAAGGTCCAATTATGAAATTCACACTCCACGAAATAAAATTATGGTTTAAAAATGATTTTTCTGAATCAAAAAGTTATGAATTCCTTCCTAACAAGGTCAATGTAATTACTGGAAATGCTACTACAGGTAAATCAAGTTTTTGGAGCATTATAGACTATTGTCTCTTATCAGGAAAAGTAAACCTTCCTAATACTATTTATGAAAAAGCTTTGTGGTTTGGTATCCGATTTACGATAAATGACAAAGAAATTTCTATTGTAAGAAAAGCGCCTGAGAAAGGGGCTCCTGCATCTGATCTTATATTTAAAGAAGGGGGATTTCCGGATAATTTTGAAATTAAAACACCAATTGAAGAAGCAAAAACTTTTTTAGATAATGAATTTGGAATTAATGATGCTTTAAGATTTCCTTATGGCAATGAGTTTGGTAAATCCTCGCTTAATATTTCATATAGACATTTCCTATTATTTAACGCTTTAACTGAAACTGTTATTGGTGCTCCTGAAACATACTTTGATACAATTTTCTTCGGTAAAGAAGAATATGAAAATGCACTTAGCCATATTTTTGATTTAGTGATAGGAGTAAATGATTTGGAAAATTTAAAAGCACTTGAACGTCTTAAGGAAATTGAAAATGACTTAAAAAAAATTCAAAGTCAAAATAAAAGTAATGAAACCAAAGAGAAAAACTTTGGTGTTAGTGTACGTAGACTGCTGGATAAATGCAAAGAATACAGTTTTGTTGAATTTGACTATTACAGTGAAACTACTGAAGAGGCTTTAGTTACAATTCAGGAAGTAATTGAAAACACAAAGCAGAAAGCATCTAATTCTAACTTGTTTTTAGAATTAGATATACTGAACAAAGATCGTAGTAGAGTCCAAGGACAGATAAATGCTGTAACCCAGTACCAAAGGGAGTACGATCTATACAGAAGAAATTTAAATAAATCAGCAGACAGCTTGCAGCCTATTGAATTTCTTAATAAAAATCTGTCTGACCAGCTGGTAAACTCTTATGAGACAAAACTTTTTCTCGATTCCCTTCAAATATCTCTATATAATATCAAAAGTTCGCTTACAAAAAAAGTTACTGAACCTGTAAAAGTAGATGGTGATGTTAAGGAATTAAAAGATCAGTTAAAGACTATTAATGATAAAATTGAGGAATTAACTAAAATTCAGAAAAGCTATCTGGCAGAAGGCCAAAAATTCATTGTGTTAGGTGAAATAAAAAATGCGTATGAACAATTGCTTAAGCGTGAAGTTGCTAAACCAATTGATGCGGTTAAACTCAATAGGCTAAGTGAAGAGAAAGATAGACTATCTAAGATACCAGGGGAAACTTCGCAGATAAAATATACTATGCGGACATTTTTAAACGACTGTATACAGCGTAATTTTGATCTTTTAAAATCCCTGCCCGCATATAAGGATAGTAAATTGGATTTCAATACCGAGAAAATGATTTTACAGCTTATTCCTAAAGGACAGCTGTTTCCTTTAGATAATGTTGGAAGTAAATCTAATTATATGTTTATGCACTTATGTGTTTATTTAGGACTGCATGAACACATGATTAATATACAGCAGGATCACGTTCCTCAGTTTTTATTTATTGATCAGCCAAGTATTCCTTATTATGCTAGTGATAATCAAAAAGGGAATGATGATAAAACTAAGCTGCTTGACGCTTTCACATTACTAAACTCTTTTATTGAATATATAAATAAAACAAAAAAGCAGTCCTTCCAAATATTCATGGTTGAGCATGCGTCTAAAGATTATTGGATTGAAAACAATTTATCATATTTTCATACAGTAGATGAATTTAATGATGGTAAGGGGTTAATTCCTCAAAATATTTACAACAATTAATTTATGGACAATATATCACTGGGAAAAATAGACAAGCTAATCATCCATTATATTGGTAACAAAAACAGTGGTGATGGAGTTAGATTTGCAGAGGAATTGACAGATTTTAGCAAAGTAGAAGAACATTTAAGCAACCTACTGGTTTCAAATTTCAAAGCAGAAGAATTATATCATTTTTATTTTGATCCAAATTTGAATCTTAATCCGATTTATCAGTTTGCAAGTTCACTTTTTAGGAATGAACAATCATATATAGAAGAATCAAAAAATGTCGGAAGATATCTATATGATAAAAGTACACACCCTAATATAAAAGGTGGAGAATTATTCGTTGTGTATATAAAAGATTGTCAACTGAACGATGAGATTGTTGACTGTATCGTACTGTTTAAATCTGAAAATAAGGATACAATTCTCAAGATTAATAGTACAAATAAGGGATTTGACTTGACAGATATTTCGGGTTTAAATATTAATAGACTTGACAAAGGATGTCTGATTTTTAACACTGAAAAAGAGGAAGGCTTTATTGTATCTATTATTGATAATACTAATAAAGGTTCTGAAGCTCAATACTGGAAAGATGACTTCTTAAGTGTCCGACCTAAAAAAGATGACTTCCATCAGACAAATCAATTTTTAGGCATCGCAAAACAATTTGTAACTACGAAACTTTCTGATGACTTTGATGATATAAGCAAAACTGATAAGATAGATTTTTTGAATCGTTCGGTCGATTACTTTAAGAAGCACGAAACTTTTAATAAATCTGAATTTGAAGAAGAAGTATTTGGAGATACTAATGTAATTGAATCCTTTAGAAAATTTGACAACAGTTACAGGGAAGATAATGAATTAGACTTAAAAGATAATTTTCAAATTTCGTCTCAGGCTGTTAAAAAGCAGTCACGAGTCTTTAAAAGTGTTTTAAAACTCGATCAAAATTTTCATGTTTATATTCACGGAAATAAAAATTTAATAGAAAAAGGGGTTGAAAATGATGGTAGGAAATATTATAAAATTTATTTCGAAGAAGAAAAGTAGAATATATGGCTAGCATTAAACATCCAGTATTTGAGACTCATATATTAGAAGGAATGTGTCGAACAATAGGTGATACAGTAACAGGTTTATCCGGAACAGAAATTGGTCAGATTCTATTAAACTCCAACATACCTGATATTGATCCACAAAACACTAAGTGGAAACGATTGTATAGTGCATTTGCAGATTGGCAGAATAAGCATCAATGTTCAAATCATATTCTCAGGTTTATTCAAGATGCCTTGCAACCTGTAAGATATATTGGAAAGGAAGAAACTTTCCATAATAGAAGATTAGAAATTAATAAAAGATTGTCTTTTATTGGAACAGAACTTACCGAGGCTGGAAAATATAAAGAAGTAGAAAAAGCTACGACAATTGCAGAAGCAGAGCAAAGGGCAAATCGCTTAAAGCATAAGTTAGAAATCCGAAACGTGCATGCAACAATATTTGAGTATTGCAAAGCTGAGTTGTTAGTAGAGAACTATTTTCATTCAGTTTTTGAGGCTACAAAGAGTATAGCAGATAGGTTAAGGCAAATGACAGGACTTTATGCAGATGGTAATGCTTTGGTAGAAACTGCTTTTTCAACTAGTAATCCAATGATTCGAATAAACTATTTAAGGAACGATACTGATAGAAGTGAACACATTGGGCTTTGCAATCTAATAAAAGGTATTTTCGGTTTAATAAGAAACGCAACAGCACATGAACCTAAAATTAAGTTTGAGATTACGGAAGAGGAAGCCCTTGATATTCTAAATACAATATCATTTATTCAGAAACGACTTGATAAAGCCATATGATATATTGGAGAGTTATATAAACTCCCCAATATCAAACTCTCCCAAATCATTTTTCCGCAAAGTGGAAGAACCGGCATCCGTTTCAGAAGAAAGACTCCCGTCCAATAGCTCGGCTATCTTACGGGAGGCACTTTCCATGGAATTTTCCAGCAGGCTGAATAATTCGGTTCCCTGTATTTTCTGAACAATAGCAACCGCTGTTTCCTTTTGAGATGGCTCCAATTTTTCTTTTTGCAGCAGCAACCCCACGGAGCTTAGTTCTTCAAAGGTAACCCCTTGGGCAAAACCGTAATCCCCACTGGATATTCCGTACCTGTTCCATTCTTCTTCCTCTTCCTCAAAATCAGGCATGTTTCTGAAAATATCGTCCAGTTCTTCCTGCGGAATTTCTATGTCAAAACCGTTTTCGCCGGTTTCTGATTCAAAATTATCAATCTCCTTTACTGGCTCTTCGTTTAGGGTTTTGGAGGTCCTATTTGGCACCGAAAGGCTTCTCGTTGGTTTGGGAATGCCCATTATTTCAGGCAGATTGGGATTTACGAATGGTGGCTGCTCTTGTTTTGAAACCACCTTTTTTATGATGATCTTGTCCTTTGTTAAAAGGACAATGACGATCAGCAGACATATAACAATCAACACTTCCATGGCTAAAAAATTGGTTTATGCTTATCATTATAACTCTTAGTAATCTGTTCTCCAAACTCTTGAAAATGGTACTCTAACAAATTATCCAAATAGGCATAAATAGTGATCTTGTCTTCACCGATAACCTGTATGATACGGGACATCTTCTCGTGAAAATCAGGACGTATGTATACCGATTTTCCATTTCGGGCATTGGTTTCAGCTCTTTTGAAAAATATTTTTTCGTAATCCGTTTCATTTATCTTTTTTACCTTGCTTCGCTCTTTGATTACCAGTTTTTCTTGTTCTGGCTCTTTTGCTTGTTCACCGGGAATTTGCATACCTTCCTTTTTCACGCCATCCTCCATTATAGCCATCATCAGCTCTTCGTCGATTTCAGGCGTAACTTTTTCCTTATTATCTTTTTGCATAGAATTATAATTGAATTGTTCTTAAAAACTCAGTCATAAACTGGTCTAATCGACAGGCTTTCATCAGCCGCTTGTCTGGAGGCAGTATGGTAGAACGAAAAACGGTCTTAGCAACTGCTTCACTTTCCTTGCGAAAACGCATGCTGTTCATAATCTGGGATTGCATAAAGCTTAGTCCGAGATCGCTGATGAGTTCGTTGTAGATGTCATATAGCGGTGAGCGTTCACGCCCATCCACCTGATTCCAAAACAGGCTGATATTTTCTATAGATGTTTCTCCCTTTTTCATGATTACGTCCGTCATCAACTGCGTAAAAACGAGTGTACTTTCCATGACCAAACGGTCCGCCGTAATAGGCGTGAAAATATGGTGCATTCCTGCCAAAGCTTTTAAAATCCCAGGCGTATTCACCGTTCCTGGAAGGTCAAAAAAGATAACATCGATGGGCACTGTCGACGACTCTGCGAAGTCATGTGCAGCTTCCAGCAGGCCTTCAGCTTTATGCTTCATAATAGGATAAGCTTTTTTGTTAATGGTTGTGAACTGCTTATAAGCTATCCGCTTGAATACATCGTTTTCCATGACCATAGCCATATCACGGGTACGCATTTTAATCAAACTGTATTGCGGAAAGTCACAATCAAATATGGCTACATTATAGCCGAGCCGGTAGTGTAATATACTGGCAGCAATTGCTGTAAATGTACTTTTGCCAACACCTCCCTTTTGAGAAGAAAAGGCAACAAATAGTGTTTTGTGTTTTGTCTTCATTTGTATATCTGTTTTTAATTATATATTCACCTACAATGATCTACACCATCCTATGTATGACATCATCTATATGGCACTGCACATATTTATACATCTTCTTATATACTTGTCTGCACATAAACCCATTTTCATACATCAGCGACTATTTATATCCGTATCTCTGTATAATTGTCCGTCCGCGCATAGAAAGCAATCTATTCAAATACTGACCTGCATAATGTTAATCATTTGCATATAGGAATCTGAATACCTATGATTTTAAGTCCTTAACTAGTGTTCTATGTAGCTACACAATTGCGGTGGTACATATAGCACTAAGCCTGAATGCTAGTACAAAGAAATGCAGATAAATACCCGCTCATATCAACCTGTCCCTCATTGGCATTAGGTGGCACTCTTTGGCAGTGAAACACACTGCAATGGTTCCATTTTGACGGCTTTACTTTGTAAAGGTTTTGATAAGTCGAACAGATGAAAAGCTTAAATCAATTTGTGGGTAACAACCGGAACGGCCTCAAGCCGTTTTTCCCTGCTAACTTTAATCCGCCTGGAAGGGCGGATTTTCCTTTCACCCGAAAGGAGCAAGTTGTGTTTTGAGCTGCTCGAAATGAATTCCGCTGCTCAAAACAACTTGCCCCGCAGGGAGCTAAAAACATCCTCCAAAGTCGATGTTTATAAATTTATAATTGGATTTTTATGGACCAAATCAATAATAGACAACCAAGGAAATCAGGACGCAATCCTAAAAAGGATCCTGCCGTATTTCGATATTCCATATCATTGAGTGCTGAAGAAAACGCCCGTTTTCTTTCACTTTTTGAACAATCAGAAATGACTGCAATGGCACATTTTATTACTGCCTGTATTTTTCAAAAGACTATTAAAACGATAAAAATAGACAAGGCTACAATGGATTATTACATGAGACTGACCACGCTCTATGGTCAGTTTCGTTCTGTAGGAGTGAATTATAATCAGATTGTAAAGCTGCTTTATCGCAATTTTTCGGATAAAAAAGCCGCAGCCTATCTCTATAAACTTGAAAAACAGACCACTGAAATGGCAGGGTTATGTCAGCAAATCATACGGCTTACAGGAGAATTTGAAACAAAATATCTTAAAAAAAACGACTGAAATGGTGGCTAAAATTGGCAGGGGACAAAATTTTACCGGTGTACTTTCTTATAATCAACTCAAAGTAGAAAAAGAAAATGCAGAGGTTCTTTTTACCCATAAGATGTTAGAAACGCCTGATGGTCATTATTCTGTTGCTCAAATGTTCCGCTCTTTCGAGCCCTATTTGCTGGCAAATCGCAAAACGGAGAAAACGGTACTGCATATTTCCCTCAATCCAGATCCAAAGGACAATGTCAGTGATGAAAAATTTACTTCTATTGCACAGGAGTATATGCAAAAAATGGGATACGGAGAGCAGCCTTTCATTGTGTTCAAGCATACTGATATTGAGCGTACCCACATTCATATCGTTTCGGTTTCCGTGGATGAAGAAGGCCGGAAAATTTCGGATAGTTATGAGCGCAGACGTTCGATGGATATATGCCGTGAGCTGGAACGAAAATACGGTTTAGCCTGTGCAACAGACAAAGAATACAAACAAAACGAGAATGCATTCCGCCCAGTGAATTACAAAACCAATGACATTAAAGGCCAAATCGCTTCGGTGGTACGGTATCTGCCTAAACACTATCAGTTCCAAAGTTTGGGAGAATACAATGCTTTGTTGTCCCTGTTTAATATTACGGCAGAAGAGGTCAAGGGAGAACTGCACGGGCAGCCCAAACAAGGCCTGGTCTATTTTGCCCTGAATGAAAATGGAGAAAAAGCAAGTAACCCTTTTAAAGCATCCCTTTTTGGAAAAAATGCAGGATACATCGAGCTTCAAAATCATTTTACAGCATCCAAAGAGGCGCTTAAAGAAAGTGATGCGAGGCTTACAATTAGAAAAACAATTGAAACGACCCTGCAATCGGTCACTGACGAACAGGACTTTAAAAAACAGCTGACTGAAAAAGGCATTAATGTGATTATTCGCAAAAATGATACGGGACGCATTTATGGAATTACATTTATTGACCACAATTCCAAAACGGTATGGAATGGTTCGCGTTTGGGAAAAGAACTCTCAGCCAATGTATTCAATGACTGGTGGAATAATGGGCTACAACCTGAAGCAAAAAACACTGAGGATACCCAAACAATTTTAACTAAAACAGTATCCGAAAGTTTACCAATTGAGAAACCTCACGGTTTATTTGATTTTCTAAGCAATCAAGGCCCAGTGAAATCTGATGATGAACATAGCAGTATAGAAGGTTTCGGTGGGTTATTGCCGGAAGCTCAGGGAGAAGATTACCAAGAACAGGATTTTGCTAATAAGATGAAGAAGAAAAAGAAACGAAAGAGAGGTCAATAGGTTTTGTTGTTCATTATGAACTCCCGATTATGAAGATACTTTCAATCCCCAAGCATAGCTCCAATACAAAACCTTCGGAGCAGTTGGTGTCTTGAACTGATAAATACCATAGATGTATAATGAAAAAAGGATGAATGCTCCCCAACTAAATCCTATACACAATATACCCTGTCGTTCTGTCGGATTGAACATACCCGCAACCAATGATTTTACTATAAATGAAGGGATAATACAGCATATTAACACACAGATTACCCACGGTAATATCCATAACTTCCGGTTGTTTGCCTGCAATCCGATGATGGTTCCTTTAAAGAAATAAATGATGCAGAAAATAAGGTAGGTAAATAATATGGAGAAACCCCAAATTTTTAATTTGTTGGTTTCTTCTCCCCACAACTTTTGCGACAGTAAAAATCCGGCATAAAAGAAAATACCGAAAATAGCAGCCATTTTTAAGACGAAAATAAAAACCCCAGCGATACCAAACATTAATCCTGTTGCAGATTTACTTTCTTCATTTTTCCGAGCTTCATATTCTTGTTCACTTTCACTTGGATCAATATCAGGATTATAGTAATTCATATTATTTTTTCTTTAATGTTGATATTTAAATTGATGAGATACCCAAAATAATTTTCAGGACTATAAATTTAATAAAAAAAGCGATGTAAAATCTAAACCTGATTGGAACCACTTAACGCCAAACACTGCCACACACCTCCAATGTCTGCCACATTTTTATAGCCACGCTGCACAGCCTTTAAATTCACGCCCGAACATTTAATAATTAGAAAATGCAGGGAGAAGATGACTTAAGGGGATTAGCCAAGATTATGGAGTTTATGCGAACCGTAAGTATTTTATTAGTACTGATGCACTGCTATTGGTTTTGTTATGGGTTCTTCAAAGAAGAACAATGGACATTATCTATCATTGATAAAGTATTGGGAAACTTTCAGCGAACAGCTGGACTGTTTTCCCATACGCTGTATACGAAACTATTTGCTTTGGTTCTTCTGGCGTTAAGCTGTTTGGGTAGTAAAGGAGTGAAAAACGAAAAGATTACCTGGATAAAAATTTATATAGCACTCACAATAGGTTTTGTTTTTTTCTTTCTCAATACTCCATTACTCAGGTTGCCAGTAGAAATGGCCACATTTTTATACATTTTCACTTTGAGTTTGGGGTATATTTCCCTGCTGATGGCAGGTGTATGGATGAGCAGGTTACTCAAAAATAACCTCATGGATGATGTCTTTAATACTGAAAATGAAAGTTTCATGCAGGAAACCCAGTTGATGCAAAATGAGTATTCTGTCAATCTGCCAACCAAATTCTGGTATCAAAAAAAACAGCACAATGGCTGGATTAATATTGTAAATCCTTTCCGCGCGACTATTGTATTAGGAACACCCGGTTCCGGTAAATCCTATGCCATTGTAAACAATTACATTAAACAACAAATCGAAAAAGGTTTTTCGATGTATATCTATGATTTCAAGTTTGATGACCTTTCAACCATTGCTTACAACCATTTATTGAAACATACCGACAAATACAAAGTCAAACCAAAGTTTTACATAATCAATTTTGATGATCCCAGAAGAAGCCACCGATGCAATCCTATCAATCCCGATTTTATGACCGATATATCCGATGCCTATGAATCTGCATATACCATTATGCTGAACCTGAACCGTTCATGGATACAGAAGCAGGGTGATTTTTTTGTTGAAAGCCCGATTATCCTTTTGGCAGCTATTATTTGGTTTTTGAAGATTTATGATAATGGAAAGTATTGCACTTTTCCTCACGCGATTGAACTGCTCAACAAAAAATACGCAGACGTCTTTACAATTTTGACTACCTATTCCGAATTAGAAAATTATCTCTCTCCATTTATGGATGCGTGGCAGGGCGGCGCTCAAGATCAGCTGCAGGGACAGATTGCTTCTGCTAAAATTCCTTTGTCAAGGATGATCTCGCCACAGTTGTACTGGGTAATGACAGGTGATGATTTTTCACTGGATATCAATAATCCTAAAGAGCCTAAAATCCTCTGTGTGGGCAATAATCCTGACAGGCAAAATATTTATTCTGCTGCCTTAGGATTGTACAATTCCAGAATTGTAAAACTCATTAATAAAAAAGGACAGCTCAAAAGTTCGGTAATCATAGATGAGCTGCCAACAATATATTTTCGCGGGCTGGACAATCTGATAGCCACTGCACGAAGCAATAAGGTAGCAGTATGTTTAGGGTTTCAGGATTATTCGCAATTGACAAGAGATTATGGAGATAAGGAAAGTAAAGTAATTCAAAATACCGTAGGGAATATTTTTAGCGGGCAGGTTGTAGGTGAAACTGCTAAAAGCCTTTCGGAACGTTTTGGTAAAATATTGCAGCGACGTCAAAGTATGACGATCAATCGGAATGATAAATCAACCTCCATTTCCACACAATTAGAAAGTCTTATACCAGCTTCAAAAATCTCTACCCTAACTCAGGGAATGTTTGTAGGAGCCGTTTCCGACAACTTTGATGAACGTATCGAGCAAAAGATTTTTCATGCGGAGATTGTGGTAGATAATGAAAAAGTCGCTGCTGAAACCAAAACGTATCAGAAAATCCCGGAGATACTTTCTTTTGTAAATGAACAGGGAGAAGATATGATGAAAGCTGAAATTGAGGCTAACTACAAACAAATCAAACAGGATATTATTGGGATAGTGTCGGCTGAACTCGAGCGAATTAAAAATGATCCGGACCTGCAACATTTGGTACCAAAGACAGATGATAAAAAAAGTAATACTCCTAAATAAACACACCTTTTCAGAGCTGCAATCAGGAGATTTTCACTTTCTGAAGAGGTTGTGACACTTTATCCTCTTGTTGCTTTTGTTCGTGGTCCTGCACTTGTTGTTCCGGAGTAATTGACAATTGAATTTTTCGATCCAGGGCTGCTAATTCGTTTTTTAATTCCCCCAGTGCATTCTCTTTAGTCCATACGTTGTTTACTACTTCTTCAAGAACAGGGATATCTTTTTCAATCTCTCTTATCTTCTTCTGTTCCTGTCCTATCAATCCCGGTAGTTTCTCCAATGCATTTAAAAAGTTCATAGATGCCAGTTTAGGATCGGTCGCAATTTGCCCATTGTTAAAGGTGTATTTGATATTGCCTTCTCCCTTTATGAAGAATCTGTTATCCCTAATAGTAATTCCTTCTTTTTGCGAAACCTCGGTTTTTACCAAAAGTGTAAATCCGTACAATGTACCGATTTCTTCATACTGTCCCTCTGTACGTGCTTTATCAGCAAGCAGGTTGAGCTTTTGACCAATCTGTTTTACATCCGCATCCTCCGATAATCCAATGAGCTTGACAGGATTCAATACTGTGTCATCCTTATTTTTCTGGATGCGTTTTTCAATATTCTGCCAATCGATGGACATTCGTTCCATCAGTGATTTTGCAGATTCAAGGGTTGCCGTACTATTTTCCAGTTTATATCTTGACATAGACTTGGAACGAGTGAAAGCCTGTCTTTCGCTTTCCAAAGAAGTAATCTTTTTTTCCAATTTCGCTTTCTCAAGCAAATCGGTATTGCCGGAAAGAATGGCGACATATTCTGAGAAATTCATTCCCGATTTTTCATCCATACCTCCTTCGTCAATGGTACGCTTACCGAGACTATTATTTTTGAGCTGGTCAATAAATAATTGTTTATTGTACAACAGGTTAAATTTGTAGCTGTCTAAAGATTTTTCAACTGCATAGATAATCACATCGACTTTGTTCTCTGCAAAATATTTGGCAATTTCATTGCCTTTACGGATGGCCCTGCCATCCCGTTGGGCTAAATCACTCGGTCTCCAAGGCGTGTCCAAATGATGTACAGTTACAGCACGCTTCTGGGCATTGACCCCTGTTCCCAACATATCGGTTGATCCAAACAGTATTCTGATTTTCCCTTCGTTCATAGCGGTGATGAACTCCTTGCGCATCTTGTCGGTTTTTGCCTCCTGAATAAAACGTATTTTATGTGTAGAAATCCCATGATCCTCCACCAGCTTGCGTTTGATTTCCGAATACACATTCCACTCAGCCGGTTTGTAGGTGCCTAAGTCGGAGAATACAAACTGGGTTCCTTTTTGGGCATTAAAGCGATAGTAATATTCTGCCACCTTTGCCGCACAATGGGAAGCTTTGCTGTCTGGGTGGTCATCATACTTCTGACTGATCATACGCATATCTAACGACATCTTACGGGCATAGTCGGTAGCGATTAACATTTTTGCTTTTTCTTCGGAGGCAGATAGCTTTGATCTTCCCAATAGTGTCGCATCACCCGTTTTGGCAAACTCCATCAATTTTTGAATGAATATCTCCTGCTGCGGGGTTGGTGGAATATTATGTAATATTTCATTCTTCTCTGGCCGATCAATACCAATATCTTTTGCTGTACGGTAATCCGTAATCTCTGTGTAAAACTGAGCCAGTTCCGGTACTTTGATAAAATATCGGAAGCGTTCTTTTTGAACAATATTGTTGGCTACAGAGAATTCATAGTCGGTAGTCTTTCGTGCATAGATAGCTGCCCATGCATCAAAACAATTGATGCCTTGTTTTTCCAATGCCTGTGGACGAAGGTATTTAAACAATAAATAAAGTTCGGTCAGCGAGTTGCTAATGGTGGTTCCGGAAAGAAAAGTAGCTCCTAAATCTTTCCCGCTTCGTTCCTGTATGGTTCTAATTGCAAACAACAGATTCAATGCCTTCTGACTTCCCTGCATATTACCGAGTCCCGCAACACGGTCATGGCGGGTATTGAACATCAGATTTTTGAAACGATGGCTTTCATCCACCAATAAGTGGTCAATACCCATCATCTTAAAATCGACTATATCATCCTTGCGGTTTTCAATATCATGCTGGAGTGTTTTGAGTTTGACTTCCAGATTTTGTTTTCGTATGATAACGCCCTTGAGCATTGCTCGTGATATTTCTTTTCCCTGTGACTGCAATGCCTCAAGGTTTTCTCCAACACTATCCAGTTCTACCTGTAATATCTCTTTTTGCATTTCCGGTGATTGCGGTATCATCCCGAATTGGTCATGGGTAAGAATAATACAATCCCAATTGTTGTTTTTAATCTCTCCGAAAATACGAAGGCGTTTTTGAGGTGTAAAATCTTCTTTGCCGGGATATAATATTTTAGCATGAGGATACGCTTTGCGGTAGGTTTCTGCTATTTCGTGAACATTGGCTTTCATGCCAATAATCATAGGCTTGTGTGCTAGACCCAGACGTTTCATTTCCTGTGCGGCAGTACACATAATGAGTGTTTTTCCGGCACCCACCTCGTGGTCACAAATGGCTCCTCCGTTTAGTTTGATCATCCATACCGCATCCTTCTGGCTAGAATACAAATCTTCTATGCCCAAAGCTGTTCGATCCAGTCCGGGAAAGTCCTGATGGCTGCCGTCATATTGCGGACGGACGAAACAGTTAAAGGTGTCATTGTATTTATCGGTCAGGCGTTTCTTAAATTCATCGTTTTGAGCATACAGCCACTCAGAAAATGCTTTGCGGATTTCGTCAATCTTAGTATTAGCCATCTGGATGGCTTCCATATCCCGAACCTTTATTTCCTGATCGCCATGCATTACTTTCTTGGTAATATCAGGTGTGGTATTGACCAATCCATGTTTAAGCAGGGTAATTCCGTCATAAGACCGGCTTTGGGATTTTATAGCATACTTCTCGGTTATATGGATATTTTTGGTATCACAATTAATTGAAAAGTCATCCGTATTCTCCGTGTAATAGATCCGTACATCGGTATCAAACAAATGAGAAGCAAAACGGTTGTAAATACCAGTGGGTATCCAGCGCTCGCCTAAATTAAAATCCAGTTCTTCAAATTCAATGCGTCTCGGAACAGCTTGCTGCAGAGCGGACAGACTATCACTGGTTTGCGAATCTTCAGGGTTTAATTCTAAATAGTCCTTTATTGTCTGGGCTTTTTCTACTACATTTCCTGAAACCCATCGCTCCGATATTTCATATGCTTTTTCTATAGGATTATAAAAAATACGCCCCTGCAACACCTCTCTCAGATTGTCAACTGATAACCCGCTGATCTGCGACATATAATCCAAATCGACAGTCCCATACTTGTTGAGTGATGCAGCTAATGCCTCATTAGGATTATCAGCTGTTAGCGTATTAACTGAAAAGCTGACCGGGTGGTGGAAGATATCCGATTTGTGAACCACACCGCCAACCACGCGTTCCAGATAAGGGATTTCGTTTCCTGCACTATCGGTTTTGATAAGTTGTATGTTTTCAGCGCTGTTCAGGCTTCCATATCTTTTGACAAAGGCGTCATACAGACGGTTGAATGTTTCCCTTTCTTCCTTATGTTCGGTCTGCTTTTCAGTTTCTTTCTGGTATAAGTCAAGATAGACATCTCTTATGGAAACATAAGCCTCAGCTCTTGCTTTTTGGATTGGCGTTAAGTGTAGGGGAAGGAATATTGCCTGCCTGTTGTCGTTATCGAAGTCTTTTAGATAACCTATATGGCCTTTATCAATAACAAGGCATTCATTACGGTGGAATGGCTGGATTTTTCCCGTATAAATAGTGGGACCAGGAATTTCATTGATTACCGGAGTTGCTTGATTTTGACCGTTACCGTTCGTACCTGAAAATAAATCCCCAATCGAAGTCTGCTTATTGCGATTGTGAGGAGTAGTGGAAGCCGATGGCGTGTAGAGCTGCTGCGTTGCGCTAAACAAATTTCCCTGATGGCCATTTATTGCTTTTTTCCTTTGGGAAGTTGGTTTTTTGGTTTTGGCAGGACTTACTACGTCCATAGTTTGTACCTCATTTTCAAAGAGGTCAAACAAGCTCAATTGAACTTCATTGGCATTGCTTTTTGTTGTGGTAAATAAATCCTGTTGTCTGTGTTTTATTGTTTGTTCTTCAGCCACAGGGGACATAAGCTTTGACTCATCCGGAATATGCAATGCAGTATCCATATTATGTTGCCCATCGTACAATCCAATATCCAAGCGAATAGCAAAGTCGGCAGTAAGCATCTCTTTGAGGTCTTTGGCAATACCTTCTATACCGTCCTGATGCTCATAGATCCACGTGGGCTTCCCGTACATATCGGTGCCTTTGTACAAAGAGGTATGCACAACACGTTGCCTGTTTTCAAATAGTGTATTATTGATAGTGTTATCCAACGTTGTATAGGTTTGGCAGAAACGATTTTCCAGTTCGGATAACCCTTGCTTGCCAGTATTTTTTTGCAGGATTATAAGATCACTCCCAACTTCAGTTCCGGCATAATCCGTAAAGAGGTTATTTGGCAAACGTATCGCTGAAATCAGGTTACAGTTTTGCATCAATACCTGACGTATTGGCTCATTTTTCTGGCTATTAAGAACGCCTTGTGAGGTAATAAACGCCATTAAGCCTCCATCACGAAGCACATCTACACCTTTTAAAAAGAAATAATTGTGAATACTTCGGGCAGCCTGCACACGAGCAGTATCTTTACTGCGCACAAAGGAAAGGTCAAATACCGATATATCTCCAAAAGGAATATTGCTGGCAATCACGTCATAACTTTCTTTCTCTCTATCCGGGATTTCTTCAAATCCCGTAATGCGAGTGCTGCTATCTGGATAGAGTTGTTTTAATACCTTTCCTGTAAGTAACTCCTTTTCGTATGCTGTTATTTGTGATACCCCATCATTTTTAAAGGCTTCAATAAATGCCCCTATTCCTGCCGATGGTTCCAAAAATCGTTCGATACTTATTCCGTTTCCCTTTATGGAGTCTACTATGGCTTTAATTACGGTAGGCGGGGTGTAAAAAGCCGTCAATACGGAGCTTCTCATGCTATCCACATATTGACGGTATTGCTTTTCATCTGCAGTGTTTTCGCGTAAGAGTTGATGAAGCTCTTGAGTGAGGGGAAATAAATCCTGTTCGGATTTTACCCATTTCCCGATGGCATCGGGCGTATCTATAGGATTCAGCACAAATTTAAGGCCACCAAAACCACTATAGAGCATCATTTGCTGTCGTTCGGTTTCGGTAGACTGTCGATTTTCTTGCTCTAAGCGAAAAGCAATTCGTAACGCTTCAATGTTATGCTTAAGATGCTCTTTTTTACTGAACGCCATTTTCTTCAATCCAGATTTGAATGGTTCCTACCAGTTCAGTATAGAGCAAGTCAAATTCGGGACTGTCAGCAAAATCATCGGATAGTTTATATCCTGCAAAGACAGTTTTGCAAACAGGCATCATCTTCTGGGCAAAGGGGCGGAGTTCTTCATCTGCCATCAATGTATCAAACTCATTGCATACCACTTGAAACACCGTATCAAATTTTGAAAAGTGTAATCCTTCAAATAATATGTACAGGGCAATCTTATTGCATTGTTCAATTGTATTGCCAGCCATAAAGGCGTCATTGTATGATTTTGCTGCTATTCGGCCACGTCTGTCAATAAATTCTTTATTTCCGGATAGCTCAGGAAAACTTGTGTTGAGTAATTCCTTTAATCTCAATGAGTAATAGGATATTTTATTTTCTGCTGCCATAAGTGTTTTATTAGATGACTGTAAATTTACTCCATTAGAAAGCAACAATAAAAATAAAGAGATGGATAGTATTGAAGATTCTTAAGGCATTATTTGACGGGAAAAGGCTTTAAATGGCATTTTATTTTGTATTGTACCTATCCAATTCCATTGAAAAATTATCTTTACCTATAGGTAATCCAGCATGACCTGCTTGTTGCGGATTGTATAAATAAGAGGTTCAATTTTTTGCTGAGATATCATGGCGTTATTGTTCATTATTTCTCTTTTTTGTTTTTTTGAAATTCAAAGGAAGTCTCCGCTCTTTCATTCATAACGATATAGGCATCAAATTTTTTTCCCGATTTACTTTTCATTCCTTTAATAAGGGAGGTTTTTCCGTTTCTGATTAGATGCTCTAAATCCGATACATTCAATTGCACACTGCATATATTTCTGAACTGAATCCAATTGCAAAGGGCATCAGGACACTTAACAATGTTATCCCTGATTAATAGATGCTGCTTTTTACATTTCGGACAAGCAAGGTCTGGGATTTTTTCGAATACGATGGATGAGACTAATAATTCCTGTGTAATTGAAGTTGCATAGTCTTCCATTTCTTTTTGGAATGTCATGGCATCTGCTTCGTTATTCTCAATTTTATGCAAAGCCAGTTCCCATTCTGCGGTCATAGCCGCATCAGCAATTTTCTTGTCTTTGACCAGTTCATATACCTGCATCCCTTTTTCGGTAGGGACAAGTGATTTTTTATCCCTTCTGATATAATCTCTCTTAAAAAGCGTTTCAATAATTGCTGCCCGTGTTGCTGGAGTCCCGATTCCTATGTTCTGTAGAGCTTTTCGCTCTTCTTTGTTTTCAATTTCTCTTCCAACATTTTCCATGGCAGACAATAATCCAGCTTCGGTATATAAAACAGGAGCTTTGGTTTTCTTTTCCAGTATGGTGGCATTTTTGATTTTCAATTCATCATTATTTTGAAGCTCCGGTAAATCCTGTATGGTATCCTCATTGTCATCTGAAAAATTACCTCTAATGGCTCTCCATCCTGGCTCAATCACTTTCCAGCCTTTCATTGTAAAATCATGATGCAATACCTGTAAAATAACATTAGTTATTTCTTTAGAGCAGACTTGCGAAACCGTTTCCAATAAACGGAAAGCAATCATTTCATAAATAGTGTTTTCTTTAGCGGATAATGCTGAGGGAATCTTATCAGTAATTAACAATCCATGATGGTCCGTTACCTTAAGATCATTGACTATACGATTATTTAATCTTCCCCATTTCACCTTGGAAACGGCAACTTTGAAAGAGCTATGATGTTCCAATGCTTTTAAAAGATTGGGAATTTCCTGCCAGAGATCCTCAGGAATATATTTGCTGCCTGTCCTGGGATAGGTTATGAACTTTTTCTCATAAAGGTCTTGGGCAATGGAAAGGGTTTCCTCTGCGGAAAAATTTAATTTTATGTTGGCCTCCTTTTGTAAGCCAGTCAGATCAAATAGTAAGGGAGGTTGTTCTGTAACCGTTTTGCTCTCTATGGAAGTAACGGCAGCAATTCCACTACGCTGGATGGATTTTAGGGTATCTTCCGCTAGTTTCTTATTCTCCCATTTGTTCTTGGAAAGACTTTTAAAATTGCTATATCCTTTTTGGTGATCCAATTGCACTTGCCAATAGGTCTGAATGGAAAAGTTTTTGTTCTCCTGATATCTCCTGCATATTAACGCTAGTGTGGGTGTCTGTACTCTTCCCAAAGAATATACGCCATTTCCTGCGGCAATGCTCAAAGCCTGTGACGCATTAATGCCTACTAGCCAATCCGCCCTGCTTCTGCCTTGTGCTGCGTTGTATAGTCCGTCGAATTCCTTTCCAGGCTTAAGATTATCAAACCCTTCCCGGATAGCCTTTTCCGTTAATGAACTAATCCATAAACGTTGAAATGGCTTTTGGCAGTTCAGGAATTCATAAATGTAGCGGAAGATTAATTCCCCTTCACGCCCTGCATCCGTAGCTACAATAATACTATCACAGCGGTTTGTGACCTGTTCAATGATTTTTAGTTGCTTTAAAGCCCCTATATCGGCCAAATAAATCTTGCCCTTCTTAATTTTTCGGACTGTCAATAAAAATGGATTAGGCAATATAGGCAGGGAGGCTTTATGAAATCCGGAAATTCCATAATCTTCAGGCATGCCTAAACCTACCAAATGCCCGAAAGCCCAGGTAACGCAATAGCCATTCCCTGTGATATAACCCTCTTCTTTTTCAGTGGCTCCCAACAGGTCGGCTATTTCCCTTGCTACACTCGGTTTTTCTGCAATAATTACTTTCATGACACATTACATTTTACGTCCTTTGGACTTTGCATTTGCTTCGGGTGCTTCCTGTTGCTCCTGCTGTTTTTTGTTATCGGGATTTGTTTGCCCTGATTGTAAAGGCTCTTTGATGTTCTTGGTCGCTTCATTGGTTTTGCCTTCCGAATTGACCGCAGTTTGTATTTTATGGGCTTCAGTAGGTTTCACCTGTTCTTTGATCTTATTTGGATTTTGGAAAGAGAAGTCTGTTTTATTGTTTTCCTTATTGAAAGTGATGTAACCATTATATTCCTTGCCTTTCTTATCCACCAATCCGCTAACATAAACAGTCTGCCTGTCTTTGAACTTTTGATATTGCTCATTATCCAACTCTTTATCTCTAAAGGTTTTCGGAGCTTCCTGCGATTGGGTTTGCTGACTGCCTTGAGTCTGTTTATTGGTGTTGCTCCTGTCAAACAAGAACTCAACAAAACGTTTGTCGGCATTGAATTGTACGGTTGCATCAAACTCAGTTCCTTTCTTGGAAATCATCCCTTCAATATAAAGTGGTTTGCCTTCTAGCAAGGTTTGCTTTTGCTCTTCATTCAGTTTCACCCCTTTGATTTCATTCGGTATGTTTATTTTATCGGTACGAAGGGCTACCAATTCATTGGTCAGCCTATCCACACTGATGATTGAAGGAATCTGTTCTCCTGTTTTAAGATTGGTAAGATTCACAGCACGTCCCATATTACCCGTTTTAAGGAGATTGTCTTTGTCTTCCTTGCTGAATTCGTGTCCGAAAAAAGGAAAATTCAATTGTGGTTCTTTTCGAATGCCATGAATTGCCATAACCACTTTCCCGTCTTCAGAGGATTGAAGTGATAAACGGGCATCCATGCGAGTAATAGCTGTCCCTAAATTAAGGCTGATGGGAACCAGTTCATTAGTTTTATAGCCTTTAAGTAAAGGTTCAAGCAGATTCATCTTTTCGAGTTTCTCTTTACTCAGTCCCAAATTGTTCATTGTTTCCCAATCAATCTGTTCTGGTTTAAAACGATATTCGTTTGCTTCCGGAGTTGTTTGTGTTGTTTCCATATTTTTTTGATTTTCTTGGTTATGTGCTACTGGTTCCTTGACTTCAAGTTTTGTCAGGAACGCTTCACCTTCTTTCGTTGGTGTGTCTACATTCTTCTGTATTTCCTTAGCTGTATCAATTGCTTCGAAGGCTGGAACTTTAAAGAATGAGAAATGAGTTGGATTCTTTAATTGGCTGAAAAAGTTGGCAAAGAAGTTTGAAAAAACATCGCCATTTTTGTCCACACGCATAAATTGATTTTGATTTTTTTTGTCTGCTGGAACCGTTTTTAACATTCCATCTTTATCAACTCCTTTTACAGCCACGATCTTCATTTTTTCCTTGTCCAATACTAACAGAATATCTGTTAGTTGTTCCTGGATGGGCTTTTCCATTTTTTTCTGTTCATTCATAATCTTACTTTTAAGTTTTGTTAAAGTAGGGTCGAAAGTAAATCAAGGTCAAGCATATATACCTTTAAGTCCCTGTCTGGCTTTATTTGGCAGGGATTGTCTCGATTTATTTTCTAACAGGAGCCGAAAAACTTTCTCTGATAAACTGGTGTACGTCCGATAGCTTGTAATACAGCTTGCCACTGATCGTATAATAAGGGAGCTTGCCAGAAGAACGATAACGCTGCAAAGAGCGGGCACTTACCTTTAGCATCATATAAAGATCCTGATTGTCTAATAATTCCTCCCCGTCAATAGAGTTTTTCTGTTTTTGAACATTCTCCAGACGTTCACCAAGTATATCGAAACGATCCATGATGCGTTCCATCCATGCTATAAATTCCATTCTATCGATATTCATATAGATGTGTTTTAATCATTTATACAAAGTTGGAAAGCATTTGTAATATATTCTGCCAAGCTTAGCCAATTGAAAATGATGTTTTTGAAACTTCTCAAAAAATATATAGTTGATTGTTTTTCAGATGATCCAGTTTTCTGTGGCAAGAAATATTTTATTGCGGAGGGAGTTTTACCAATGGGTAGATATGGGCAGCTATAATAAAAAAGCAGTGTTTTAAAACACTGCTTTTAACTGAGACGAATCATGTCACTTATTATAAATCTTTATCCATATATTGCTCCAATGAAGATTTGAGCTGATCTAAGAATAAAGTTCGATTGTTGGTCCTGTCTTTCATACGATGGAAAGCATGGTGTATATCACCTAGTTGGGTGCGGAATAAGATTTGGAAAACTAAACTGATTTTACGGATTCCCACCTTACCATTAGAAATTGCTCCGGATGCGTAAAGGGCATAAATTAATTCTATCAGTGCATTTTTGGATTCTGTCCAGAAAACATCTTTGGTGGATTCGGCATTCTGTAAAGCCATACCCGGCTTGTCTACGGGATTTATTTTGATAATCAGATAATTATAAAGCAGTTCATCCGCTATAATACGGGAAACTTTGTAATCATAATAAGTAGAAAATTGGGTATCAACTTCAAAGATAAAACTGTTAAGGCCCGTATTAAGATTTATCTTCCCCAATTTGAAAAAATCGTGATCCCTGTCAGTTCGTCCAGAACGATAATACCGGTAAAAATCGGAATTGCAAATATGTTCCTTATATTCCTGCTTTAGCTGCTGTAATTCACTGGAAAAATATTTATAATACATTTTTCCTGTACTCACTGGACAAGAGGTCTCTATTCTGTACATCTTGTTGTAATAGATTAACTTACCCAGTATTTGCGGTTTTATGATTCTGAAGAATTCAATTTCTTCATTTTCATCTGTAAAATGATGCTCCAAAACATGGTTTTTCATACCTGACAATAAATCCTGAAGGAATTTAGTCATACGATAGGATTCGTCTATTACATGCACAGATTCCAAGCTGATTTCCTGTTCTTTTTTCAGGATACTGTAGAGGGCATCTTTGTAAGTGGACTGCATCATACTGGCAATATTAAAGTGAATAAGTAATCAATTTATGTTCCATCTTTTAAGTATGTTCTGAATCTTCAATTAACTGACCATTCATCATTCAAATTTTAGCTTCAAACGGTATTCAGATGGGGACATGGAAGTATGTTTTCTAAAAAACTAAAAAATAAATAAATAAACTCATGAGTATGAGTTTGATATTTTTGAAAAAAACAATCTCTTTAGGAACGGTATTGAAATCTTTTTTATCCACTATTTTGCAAATTCCAGCCATATGACTACCCAATTCCAATTTAAAGTGAGCACCTAATTCCGGGGCAAAATGACCACCTCCATTTTTCATTAAAAACTACTTTTTTTTCATCTGTTAATTAGTATTCAAATACACTTCCGTTCTTTTGCAATTGATTTGTAATCGTTTTGCAAAGTATTCATAAATTCCATTGCGTAATTGTCTCTTGCCTGAATGTAGGCTACTTTTGAAATTATTTGGGCTCCTAACTTTCTTTTTTCAAAGGAAGCCGACACTCCAAAATCGATTTTTTGAAATTGTAACGCATTCGCTCTTTTTATAGTTTGAAACAACAATTGTCTGTAGAGTTGGTATTCTTTCGCCCATTTATAATCCATACCTATTAATTCTGGCACATAGGTATGATTGTTGTTTTTATAGCAAAACATGACTCCTACGAATGGATTTTCAGTTTCTGTTTTGAGTGCCAATACTATAAACTCCCAGTTTGGACTTTCATTCATGTTTTTGAAAACTTCTTGGGTATATCGGAATGTATTTATAGCGTAATTATTGTCTTTTACATTATTATAGAGTTGGTATGCTCTTGCTATTTCCGATTTACTTAATTTATCTTTTATTACAACATCATAGTATTTCTCAAAAGGCTCTATCTCTTTATTGAAATGTTTACGGGAACGAGGTGACAATTTTTTTGTAAATTCTTCGTAGGTATGCCAACTTTGGTTTTGCACCACACAGGATTCCGGCATGTCAATTTTAAAATATCCTTGATCCCGTATCGTTTTGTTGTAGTTGCTACTTTCTTCAAAATCTCTTAAAACCAACATATCTGCATTTAAAGAATTGTATTTTTCTTCTATACTGTCCAATAAAAGTTTTAATGCTTTTTCTGCTAAAAGATGTTCTTGATTGATGAAGCAGTGTTTTCCTTCTGTAAATAATGACCCCATACTCAACACTTTTGAGGTGAGGTATAAAGGATTGGTTTTTCTTATTTCTTCCAAATGCATGGAGATAGATTCTGTTGCCAGCATATCGTCTTTCCAAAGGCTGTAGGTGAAAAAGGTCATTAGTATTATGTTGCCTTTGTGGTCTTTAATGGTGTAGTAATAAAAATCCCATCGGTTGGTTGGGTCTCGATGTTGGCTGAATGTTTTTTCTAAATAATCCATTCCTTCCCAGTCGAAAATATTTTGTTTTCCCATATATTGATTCCATTCTAATTTTTCGATATTCTGAATGGTATTCATTTCTTCTATAAAAAGTTCCTGTATTTTTGATTCTAAAATCCTTTCATTTTTTCTACCATCTATTCCAAAAGCCTCTCTAATTTTATTTTCACTGTTATTGGTTTCTTCCAAAGCTTTGGGAAAATGGTATTCTATCGCTTCGGCTAAAGCTGTAATGTCCTGTTGATGATTGTGACTCGATAGCGTAATTCTAATTCCCGTATTCTTGATTGGTACAGCAGGATAAATTCCCAAATTCAGGAAAAAGCCTTCTTTGAATAAACGGTGCACAAAGTTATAAGCGGTTATTGGTGTGCCCATCCCCAGAAAGAAAACAGGAGAATCGTTTTTTGAAATTATAGGAAGGTTTCCTTTCGACAGCAGTTGGTTGAAGTAGGCTATTTTATCCGCCAAATCTTTTTGTTTTTTCGCTATCTCAGGAGATAAATGAATGTCTGCTGAGGCAATTGCAGCCGCCACAGATGCGGGTTCCAGTTGTGCAGAAAAAGTAAGTGGCCCTCCAAAGTTTTTAATCTTGTCTCTCAATTTCTGGTTTCTGCAAAATATTGTTGCGCCACTTGCTCCAAAAGTTTTGCTTAGTGTGCTTACCACAATGCAATTTTCGGGTAATTCTTTAATAACGTCAAAAGTAAAACCAGTTCCATTTTTGCCTTTCCAACTCATTCCATGAACATCGTCAAAATAGAGATTGAGTTGTGTATATTTTTGAGTTAAAGCCAATAATTCCAGTATGGGTGCATAATCTCCAAACATAGAATATACACCATCAGCCATGTACCAAATTTTGTTGCATTTTGTGGTTAGTTGTCTGATTTTATCTTCGAGCATATCCAAATTACTGTGTCTGATCATTTCTAGAGGAATTCCTCTTAGTTTTAAGAGTTGACAAGCATTTTGAACACTCCAGTGTACCTGATGATCCATTATTACTGCATCTTCATCTCTTATCAATGTCGGAATAACAGCTAAATGTCCTAATGTACTGTTCTTTGTTATAATTGGAGGTATCCCATACATTAATTCTATTTTTTGTTCTAGTTCATTGTAAAGCGGATGTGAAATATATGATTTTGAAAGTGGAAATTGCGTACCATAATTGTGTATGGCCGCTATTGCTGCCTCCTTCAACCGGAAGTCCTGTTCGAGTCCCAAATAGCCAGTTGTTCCAAAATGAAACATTTCCTTTCCCTTAATTTGGATTGTCCTGCCTGTTAGAACTTTGTCTTCTGCATATAAGTGCAAAACACCTTCTTTTTTAGCTCCAGATAAAACCTCATCTACTGTATCAATGAAGTTGTTGTGTTTGATTTTTGCCATTGGTTAGTTCTTTTTAGATATTATTAAAAAATAAACTTCTAAAAGTCATCATAAAAAATAAAAGTTTTTTCATGTTATTCTTTAATACTCCCAATATGACAAGTCAAAGTCCCGAATTGACAACTAAAACACCAAATAATCCCAAATTAGCAACGGCTCTATTAGTAAATATTTATAATTTTGTTGAATTACAACACTATAATTCATAGAACATGATTGCAGCCCATGATCTTTATGAGAATGATTTTGCCCGGTTTTGGATAACCGATGGTATTCTTTTTTTTGAATATAAACCCAATACTATTATTGATCTTAAGGTAGCTCAGTGTGTTGTAACCGATAGAATTCATTTTCAAAACGAAAGATCTTATCCCGTTCTGTGTGATATTCGGGGTATCGTTGCCACTAAGAAATCAGGTAGAGATTATTTGGCACAATCTGGGTCTATATTGATACAAGCCGTTGGTCTTATTGTGCACGAGAAAGTATTGTTGACAATTAGTACTTTTTATTTACAGATTAGCAGGCCCTCTGTACCTACTCAAATTTTCACTGAAGAAGACGACGCTTTGGTTTATCTGAAAGGGTTTATTATTTAGGATTTAGTTTATAGAAATAAGAATTAAGAGTTGAATCTTATGAAAAAAGCCTACAACGAAGAACGTATTGTTACAATACATCAAATGTTATTTGAGATGGCACGTGGCAATTTTAACAGTCACATTCCCTTAAGTTCCAATGAGGACGAATTGGAAACGCTAGTTGTTTTAATTAATATGGTTGCGGAAGAAATAAAAGAGTCGATTTTTCATGTCGGCTACGTTAATCCCCATAGGACACATCAATTTATAGCCCAATCCACATTTGTTTTGGATGCCTCTTTTTTAATCAAAAGTTTTACTCCTGAAGTTACTTACTTTTTAGGTTATTCGGAATCTGAGTTGATAGATCTACCTTTGGCGGGCATTATTACTGTAGCTTCTTTGGAACAACTTCAAGACGTACTCGATGCAAGCGTTTCATTACCTACTACTATTGCATTAGATTTCACACCTAAAGAACATTTACCTGTTTCTGTTTCTTGTAGTATTGGAAAGTTAGTTAATCGTTCGGAAATTATATTAAATCTTGTTACTCCTGCCCGTCAAGATTTCTACAATCCTTTGGCATACGAATATGAAAACGAGAAACATAATAAAACTCGAAAAGCAGATGCACTTTTGATTCAGAAACTTTATGACTATATATTAGCGCATCTTGAGGAACCGCTTCCGTCACTAAAAGCACTTTCTTGTGAATTTGGCACCAATGATCATAAATTAAAAGATGGTTTTCGTCATTTTTTTAAGACCAGTATTTACCAGTTTTATAATGATGAGCGTTTGAAAAGAGCTTATTTTATGATTGAACACACTACGATACCTTTGAAAAAGATATCGGTGATGAATGGTTTTAACAATTATTCCAATTTTTCAAAATCCTTTAAAAAACGATTTGGTTTTTCGCCATACGAAATGAAGCGAAATGAAACCAGTTTTACTTCTCTACCGGAAGGTTAAATTTTTAGTTTTTCAAACTTTCTCCGTTTTGGTCAAGTTTTACTCCCAATAAGACAAGAGTTATTATTTTAAAATTCAGAATTTTGCTTTGTGGAACTTAAATCTATAAAGCTATGAGATTGAATACCCAAATACAAAACCTGTTTTTAGAGTTTATTTGTTTTCTCTATATTTTGCTTTTTGTTTATGCAGCAGTCAGCAAATTAATGGATTTTGAAAACTTTGTAGCTCAGTTAGGACAGTCGCCACTCCTAAGTCCATTTGCGGATTATGTATCCTTTGGAGTAATTATTACAGAATTTACTATTGCTATTTTGTTGAGCATTCCAAAATTAAGATACTTTGCTTTGTGGGGTGCAGTCTCTCTTATGGTACTATTTTCCACTTATATTGTCATCATTTTAAATTTTAGTTCTTTCGTTCCTTGTTCATGCGGAGGTATTCTTGAGAAACTAGGATGGACAGAACATTTAATTTTTAATGCCGTATTTGTAGTTTTAGGAGTAGGTGCAATTCTCTTAAAATCCCGGACTAATCGTATTCTAATCAAACTATCAATTTTAATTCTACTGAGCATTTCCATTATTGTGGGCTTATTTCTTTTTTCGGAGGATATCATGCAAAAAGAAAACCCTTTTATTCGCCGTTTTCCTCAAGGAACTGCTGCTAAAGTGGCAGGAACAGATTTAAAGAACATATCGTATTACGTAGCAGGTACAGAAAAAAATAAAATTTATTTAGCCAATCGCTTAGCGCCACTTCAAATTCTTGAAATGGATACCGATTTAAAAAACAAAAGACATTATACCATACAACTTGACCGTGAAGATTTTAAATTTCAGGCAGTTGAGGTTCGAATTAGCCCTCCTTACTTTTATGTATTTGATGGTACAGTACCTGTGATTTACCGAGGAATGATTTCTGATTGGAAAGCTAAAGTAATCAGCGAGAAAAAATATTATTTTTCCGATATTATATTTATGAATCCAGAGTTGATATCATTCCGAACTCAAAAGCCTTACACAGGAGAAAATATTATTGGTATTGCAAAAGGTAATGACAGCCTGGGAATTAAATACAATCCGCTTGTATTGCAAAAACAGATGGATGGCATTTTCGACACTGATGGAACCATGCAGTATAGCGAAGCACTACATAAGCTAGTTTACACCTATTACTATCGAAACGAGTATATTATAATGAACGAAAATCTAACCGTAGCGCAGCGGGGGAATACCATTGACACGACGACAAAAGCAAAATTGAAAGTGGTTAAAATGAAACAATCCGGAGATACTAAATTGGGTGCACCGCCCTACATGGTCAACCGTCATACGACTATATCCAAAAATCTGCTTTTTGTCAATTCCTTATTGCGTGGCAAATATGAAAGTGCAGCCGTTTGGAAAAATGCTACCGCTGTTGACGTGTACGATATATCAAAACAAACCTATGTCTTAAGTTTTTATGTGTATGATGAAGAAGGCTTCCGGATGAAAAACTTTTTTGCGACCGATGCCGCCATCTATATCATTTCGGGGCATTATCTCCTCAAATACGGATATGGGGAAAGAATCCAATCAAAATTTCAATAGCTATATATAATATTCTTAAAAAATACTGGCCAGTAGCAGGAGTAACGATCGAAAACCTGTAGAAAAGAGTAGATCAATTTTTATTAATTCAAATTTTAATATTATGAAAATTACCATTTTAAGAGCGTTTGTGTTGCCAATGGCAGCATTTGCTCTAGCCAGTGCTGGTGCAGTGAGTACCAACACTTCGGATGAAAGTAAAGCGAATGTTTTAATGACGGCCTACATTCACGATCCAGCAGTTAACAGTTGTAAACCCGTTCAGGTGGATTGCAGCATTGGTTCAGGGCCTACTTGTCTAAGTGGGAGCTTTACCGCATTTGGGCAAGGCCCTCAAAATTCTTGTAACGTGCAATTGCACCGCAATTAGGTGAACCGATTTTTCAATGAAAGGTAATGCAGTTTCTTTTTTAAGAAACTGCATTACTATTTTCAATTGGTTAGTCTGCTGAAACTTCTTTCGATATCCATTCCTGTACTGGTTTCCCTTTCAATAAATGGTCAAACCATGCCATCATTCGCTTGCTGAGATCCGTTTGATTTTCTGCATTCTCCAGTGAATGATCTTCGTTAGGATATACCAGCAACCTATTTTTAACCCCCAATCTTCTGAGCGCTAAATAATAGGAAATACTCTGATTCCATGGAACGATTCTATCATTTTTTCCTGTCCACAGAAGTAATGGAGTTTTAACATTTTCCGCATGCATAATTGGAGAGTTTCTACAGTATCCCTCTTTGTCATCGTATAAAGATTTCCCCATGCGCCACTGCTGGTTTTCAAATCGCCACATATCGGACTGAAAAATACCATTTTTACTAATATTAAAGTAAAATGAAATGATGTCACTAATTCCGGCTCCGGAAACAGCAGCCGCAAAAATAGGGGTTTGTGAAATAATAAAATTGGTCTCATATCCTCCAAAAGAATGTCCAAACAAACCGATTTTGCTTTTGTCCACCAAGCCTTTGTCAAGAACCGTATTGACTGCTGCTGTTACACAATCAACAGCCGAAACTCCAGGATCACCCATCTTGTAAGCGATATCAGGTAACAATACAAAATAACCGTTGAGCGTATAATTGGTACTATTAAAACCTTCCCTATTTAAAAGGGAAGGTTTGACATAATGGTACAGGTTCTTAGACATACTATCATAGATATGAACCACCATTGGGTATTTCTTGGCGGGATTATAATTGGCGGGATAGAATAAGGCCGCTTTTAATTTTTGACCTGCACTATTAGTATAATATAGCAATTCTGATTTTCCAAAGTAATACTCTTTTTGTTGTTTGTTGGATTCAAAAAGTACTTTAGCATTACTATCATTTCTTTTCCTGAATTTAAGTCGTGGCGGTTGATTAAAGGTTTGATTCTGGAAAATATAAAGACTGTTTTTACTCTTCCTTATTTCATCCATTTTACTGGCACCGTATATCAAGGGCTTTTCTCCTGATTTGCTATTATAAATAAAATATCCAGTTGACCAATTTTCAGTATTTTCTGCTTCCAGTATTAGATCTTTGGACATATCTATGGTTGCTGGGGCTCTTCCATTGTAATTAACCCATGAAAAACCGTCATATTCAATCTGAGCTATTCTGAAAACTATGCTCTTTTCACGGCCTTTAGTCAATCTGGTGCAATTTGAACCATCAATAGCCACCAGCCATATATCATTGGCATCATACAATAGAACGTTTTTCCCGTCTGAGCTCCAGCCCGGATTGCCATAAGCCATGAATTGGTGGGGCGCATCAGTATTACTACTGTTGTCCCACTTTGTCGTGACTTTTCTTGTCAGATTCGTATGTGTTTCTTTGATAGGATCATAAATCCACCAATTGCTTTCCCGATAATACAGTATTTTATTATTGGAAGGATCAAATCCCATTTGGTTCGGGTCACAGGATTGCTTTTTCAGCATCAGGTTTTGAGAACCGTCTTTTATATTCTTAAGGTAATAATCGATTTCCTCATAATATTTTGGTTGCAAGCCATAGGCATTTTTATTGTATGAAATGGCATAATCCTGTTGACCGCTCAGCATAATGTGAGGTAACTCATTGCTATTGATTTGGGAGTACCAATCAGTATCAGGATACCAGACAGCCAGTTTTGGTATATCTCCCCACTGTTGTCTGTCTATATACAACCATTTATCATTGCCATTCCAAACTTCCACGGATTTTGGATCCTTTTTTACTTCCGGGTCCTTTTTTTTAGCCTCCATAAAAAACACTTTTGTACCATCATGGGAAATAGATAATGGGGTGCCATTGTAAATGGCCAGATTATCTGTTGAACCCACTTTAGCAGAATAATCAAATGAGAACAGTTTTTTACCGGCGATTCTGAAACAATGGATAGTAGTTGTTTTTGAAACAGAGTCTGTTTCATTCAAAAAAGCTACCGATTTGCCATTTTTTTGCCATGCCAGATTATGAAATTCGCCAGTGCTACCTTTCGATACCATAAAGCGGGAATACTTTTTAAAGTTGATAATCCCAACTTCATCGTACCCTTGATTATTTGTGGCAAATAATACTGCGTCTTTAGTATTATTTAAGGCATATTCCGTTACTCCAAGGATACTGTCAATAACATTTCCTTTTTCATTTCTCACCTTCAAAATACTTTTTTCGCCGTACCCACTATCTAAAGTTAGTATGTATTTGCCTTCAAGCACTACTTCATATCTTTTAACGGCTGTAAGTACTTCGGTTTTGAGCGTTTCTAGATGGATGACTTTTAGTTTGGATTCAGGTTGTAAAAAAGCAAAAATCTTTTCTCCCCCAAAATGACTGTCTCTGCCTTTCGGAAAAGAATAACGTTCATTTCCTGATGTACGCTGTAAAAATAAAGTATCGTTGTGATTTTCATACGTCATTTCATAACTGGACCACTTTCCCTGATCCGAAATATCTTTGGTGCTCAATGTTCCCCATCTTCCATAATCTGCCTCCGTTAATAGCTTTTTTGGCTGTTCCTGTCCCGCTACAGGACAGGATAACAGTAAAGTAAGGAATGGGATAAATAAACCTAAAAGATCCTTGTAAATTCTTCTTTCAATTAAATTGATATTTTTCATATGGCTTTTAGTATCCTGGATTTTGTGGGTTCAAATTCGGGTTCGCGCTCAACTCAAGAGCAGGCAGTGGCCAAAAGCCATCGGTAGTATTCCAGCCGGGTTTAGATCCTGACAATGTCTGATCCAACTTTGCTGTTCGCTTCAAATCAAAAAACCGCTGTCCAAATTCGGTAAACAACTCAAAACGGCGCTGATTAAGGATGTCCGCTATAATTTCAGTGGCTGTGGTCGCAATGGTATTGGGAAGCCCTGCTGTAGTTCGGATTGCATTTACATCCTCTTTCGCACCAATTAAATCATCTTGGCGTGCTCTGGCTTCTGCACGAATCAGATATTGTTCGGCAAGGCGAAACACTATTGAGTATTCCACTGAGCTTCCCGTGCTGGATTCCTGTTTGTACTTTGAGGCATAATACCATGTCGTTGTGCCATCTGTTACCGCAGTAGTCCAATGCAGTTTCCTTTGGTCGTTCGTCTCAAATGCATCCACAAAACTGGGTTTAAGCCCCACAATAGCTGGTGGTCCTGCAGCAAAAATATACAGATCCCCTTCGGCAGTATTGGTTCCGTTCGCCTCAGGCATGAATTGCCATATTGTGGTGGTGCTTTCTTTTAGGAATATTTTATCTAAATCCGTTTCCCATGTGTAAAGCGGATTATTAATAACCGTCGAGGCTGTATTGGCAGCTTCGGGATACGACCCCATATACAAATAAACCCTTGCCAAAAGTGCATACGCTGTACTCTGATTAGGAACAGTACGTTCCGCCGAAACATAATTTTCCGGCAGTAGGCTGATCGCTTCATTTAAGTCATTTACGACAAAGCCATAAACGGTGTTAGTTGGCATTCTTGAAACGGTGCTGTTCTGCACATAATCAGTAGTATTGATGTACGGAATATCGCCATAGAGGTTCAGCAGATAAAAATGAAGCAACGCCCTTACAAACAATGCTTCGCCCCGCAATTGGTTTTTTCCTGCTTCGGGCAAGACAGTGGAATTGCTCAAGCCCTCAATAATGGCGTTGGCAGCATAAATCTGATTGTAGCTCTGGTTCCATATATCGCTGACTCCCGGCTCTGCGGCAAATAGTGTATTGTTATAAAAGTTGCTTACCGCATTTTGTTGGTAGTAATCAAATTCATCTGCGTAGAGACCGAGATAACAGGAGATGCCCGTTGCATTTCCCGTCAATATACCGTTGTTTCGCATTTTGGCATACAAACCGGCCATAGCTGCATTGGCAGTACCGATGTCTTCAAACACGGCTTCCCCCGTAAGTTGGGAACTCGGCACATCAACCTCCACAAAGCTGTCGCAGGAACTGAGAAAAAAGCACGCCGCCAATATGGAACATTTCTTATAATTGGAATTCCATGCCCCTTTTAGGGATACGGTTTTTAAAAAATCAAGTCTATTTTTCATTGCTATACTAGTTAAGTTAAAAAGTGAGTTGTACACCTGCGGTATAAACCCTTAATGGCTGTAGGTATCCTGTGTATTTAAATTCGGGATCGCCACCCTTATACGGCGTAAAGGTCAATACGTTTTGTCCCTGTAGTGATAGTTTGCAGTTAACGCCTTTGAGAATCTGCAATGGCAAGTCGTAGCTTAACGAAATGTTCTTCAACCGAATGTAAGAGCCATCTACAATCGTGGCATCACTGTCGACATAGTTGTAATACGCATTTACGGCATCCCCATTTTGTCCTGAGGTATTCATTTGAAAAGGCTTTATATCTCCCCACTGTTGCCACGCATTTACCATATCGGAGTATTGATTTATGGGGCTACCACCTGGAACGTTAGGGCTGTAGTCATAATTTTGTTGCTTTACAAACTGGAAAAGAAAATCCAGTTGCCAGTTTTTGTATTGAAACTGGTTTTGCAACCCGCCAAAATATTTGGGTGTGAGATCAGCTATGGTTTTCTTGTCTCCCAATGATGTAATGATGCCATCACCATTTACATCTTCTACTTCATAGAGTCCTGTTTGAGGGTTGACCCCGGTATAGTGATACACTTTTACAATGCTTGTTGATTCTCCGATGACATACCTGTTGGAATACGTCGAGCCTTCCAGTCCCGGAAATGAGATTAGTTTATTTCTAGAAACTGAGATATTAAAATTCGTAGACCATTTGGAGCCTTTACTGTCAAAATTTACGGTTCGTAGCGTAAACTCGACACCAGAGTTTTGAACAGTGGCGTCAAGATTAGCATTAATTGCGCTAAATCCTGTAGTGCCCGGCAAGGGTATGCCAACGAGTTGATTAGAGGATTTATTTCTATACCATGCGGCAGTGAAGAATATACGATCTTTTAAAAATCCAGTTTCTATAGCAGCCTCAAACTTCCGGCTGGTTTCCCAACTAAAATCAGGATTGTATAAGCGTGTAGGTTCCAGACCAATCATGCCTTGGTAATTCAACCCGCTGGAAGCATAGGTATTCAAAAATTGGTAATCTCCTATTTGATCGTTACCCGAACTGCCATAACTCGCGCGAAGCTTCCCAAAACTCAGCACGGGACTGTCTTTTAGGAAATTTTCGTTCGAAAATAACCAGGCAGCACCTACAGCGCCAAAAGTGGCAAACTGCTTGCCTGGACCAAACCTACTGGAACCATCTCTTCTGCCGGTCAGGTTCAAAATATATTTCTGATTCCAATTGTAATTAATCCTCCCAAAAAAGGCCTGATATTTATAAATTGTTTCGTCGCTGGCAAAAATATATTTGGTGGTGGCAGATGCCATATCATGGATCAGGCTGTTGCTGGAAAACCCGATGCCGAGTTGGTATAGCCGAGATGAACGTTGCTGTTGCGCAGTACCACCAATCAAAACGTCTATTTTGCTGGTTTCAAAATTATGTGTCCAACGCAGTTGTGGCTCGACGATCCATGATTGTCTCATCGTAAGATTGGAATATAGCAACGAATTATCACTTCCCAATTGGTAGATCGGATCATACATTGTGGAAGGCAGTATTCGCTGTTCGGAATTTTTTAAATCCGTGAACCCTAAATTGGCTTTGAGTTCCAAGTTTGGTATGATTTGATAGGTAAGTACGGTATTGGCCATACCGTCATTTGTCTTTGCGGTGGTAATGCCCCGAAGTGCTGCAAGAGGATTTTGGAAGGTGCCATTTTCAAAATTCAGGTTGCCATTGGCATCATATAGTGCAGGGGCATTTGGAGCCAGATTGCGCGAGGTGCGGGTAAGATCCGTTGCAGCTTGCAAGTTGTCCTGAACGGTATACCCGCTGGAAAAAAGGAGTTTGAATTTTTTATCCTCACTGAAGTGGTTCATGCTAAAATGGACAGCCCCTTTGTCATACTCAAAATCCCCCGGGAGTACCGTTGTTTCTGTCCGATAGGTACCGCTCAAAAGATATTGCGTCAATGCCGATCCTCCGGATATTGATGTTTGCAGGTTATTGATTACGGCAGTCCCGCCCAAAAGCTCTTTTTGCCAATCGGTATATCGGTTTTGGTCCCATGTTCCGTTTATGTCATAAGCCGAATCAGGATAGGTGGTTATACCATCATTGACAAAGCCTTGCCTTCTCATTTCTAAATACTGTTGCGTATCCATTAAGTCAAGCATTTTTGTGACTTTTCCGACTCCTGATGAAGCGGAAACGGTTGTTTTCGTCTTTCCTGCCTGACCTTTCTTGGTTGTAATTAGTACCACCCCATTAGCACCACGAGAACCATAGATAGCTGTTGCATCGGCATCTTTTAAAACTTCGATGCTTTCAATGTCACTCGGATTAATACTGTTTAACGGACTTGTAGGTGTAGGCATTCCGGATGTGATATTGCTGTATCCTACGCTTTCCGAGGAATACGGCACTCCGTCAATAATATAGAGCGGCTCATTGCCATTTTCCCGAAGGCTGTTTAGTCCCCTTATTTTTATTTGAAATCCACCGCCTGGGGTTCCGCCATCCTGAGTGATATCAACCCCCGCCATTCTACCCTGCATCGTTGCCAGTACATTTGTAACAGGTTGTTTCTCTATATCTTTGGATGTTATTTTGGCGATGCTTCCAGTGCGTTCGCTTTCTTTCACGGAATAATAGCCTGCATTGATCTTGACTTCCTGTAGTGCGGTAGCATCTTCCTGCATTTTAATATTGATTGTCGAACGACCAGCAACAGGAATTGCAAGGGTTTTAAAACCCATATAAGTAAAGATTAGAATGTCGTTGGATGATACCGCTATAGTAAATTTCCCGTCGAAATCTGAAACGACTGTATTTTGTTGTCCCTTTACTGAAATGCTTACGCCAGTCAGAGGGGAAGTACCGTCTGTTATGGTACCAGTGACTTGTTGTTTTGAAGTAGTACTAAGGGGCACATTTTGTGCAAACGAAGGAGAGTGGCACAAGCACAGCCCTAAAATAAGGGAATAGCAAAGTACCAGCCATCCTTTGTTTAATGAAAAATTATTCATAATATTGGGTTGGTTAAGTGAAACGTTAGTTTTATTAGCTACGGTCCTCTAGTTAGTTTGTCGACGAGATAGAGGGCCATTTTTTTTGTTGTACCGCTAAAGCACAAAGGTTTTTGTGTTTTTTTTAATTCATTGGCATTTTTTTAAAGTTTTTTTAAGGAAAGCCAACTGCCCGTTGCCTGTTGCAGCCAGACGGTGGCAGTGCCTTTCCCAACTAATTCAATTAATTAATTAATTAATGGTATTGCGAAACTAAAAAAAGGAAGCGGTGCTAAGAATTGAAGTTGAGTTTTGCCTAAATATTGGACAAAAAAATGGCATGGAACTCAGCTTATTGCATCAGAGGCATTGGCATACCTTAACCACAAATAAGTGAGCCCACGCCATGGTCGTGAGCATCTTAACTTATCATCTCGTGGTTTTAAAACGCCAATTTTCTGATACGAGATTCAAAGCGAATGCTTCAAATATTTTTAAATGAAGAAACGCAAAATTACATTAAATAAAATGTAATTAATAATACAAATATATAAAATAATATTTACACATGTGTAATTGTCAAGATGTTTTTTTATAATTCAATTTGTTTATATGGGAAAACAGATAAAGATTGAAGAACTTACTAAGGCTATTTCTACTGTTATTAAGAAGCTTTATAAGGATCGCAATGGAGTAATCTTAAGTGAAAACAATGAATATTTTACGGAGATTGGTAAAAATTTAGGTCTAGAAAGATATATTAGCGATCACAATGTAACATGTAGTAAGCTTTTTGCAATCTGCGATTTTTTAGAAATTTCATTATCTGATTTCTTCAAATTAGTTGAGGAAGAAGATGAAAAATTAAAATTTAATAAGGAGACTAAAGGACAACTAGTTAAAAAAGCTTATAAAAAAACAATAACTATCTAAAAGGTTGTCATTGAAAATGAATAAATAAAACAGAAAGAGATGCCTAGGCATCTATTTCTATTTTACAGCGATACGGAATACTTGTCAATTCGGGATTAATAGTTGTCAAAAACGGAGTTTTTGGTTTCTTGCTGAAAAAGTAGGTCTCTATACGTTCTATATTTGAGGTATGGAATGGTATAAAATAATAGGGGTAATTGTGGTTTGGTTTTTTGGCCTTTACCTGAGAGGGAAGATTTATGAGTTTAGGAGGGACTATAATAAAAATGGTAGTTGGAAGGATAGGAGGAAGAAATAGAAGATGTCGAGAGGTGTCTTTTTTTATGCATAATATTTTTGGTTACATTATGGTAAACCATAATACATAATTAAAACTATTTTGTATGTTTGGTATAGCACAGTAAAGGTCATTTCACGACAGAGATCCAACTGAATATGAGGTATTGTAGTGGCTTTATGGCTGGTATGAACAAGTTAGCGGTCATTACAGCGTGATGTAATAGAACGAAAAATAAACCAATGACTGAAAAAGAATTATTATATCATTTTTCATACTTTATTGACAAATAAAGTAACTTTAGACATTTTGTAAATGACAACCATTCCTAATTATTCTGACAATTCCAATGAGTAAAGAATTAAGACAACATATTGAAGAAATAATACCTCTGACAGATAAAGATTTTTCCTACATACTTTCCCACTTTACTGAAAAGAAATTAAAAAAACACCAATATTTAATACAAATAGGTGACAAGGTTGCCCATACCTATTGGGTAAGTAATGGCTTGCTAAAAGCTACTTATACAGATGAAAAGGAAAAAGAACACATTATTCAATTTGCTATGGAGAATTGGTGGATAACCGATTATCAGGCATATTTCACACAAACAAAAGCTATACTCAATGTTGACTGCTTGGAAGCAACTGAACTTCTTTGTTTATCTTATGAAAATCGGGAAAAACTTTGTAAAGAATTACATAAAATGGAACATTTCTTCCGAAGAAAAGCAAATAACGGATTTATTGCTTTACAAAAAAGAATGCTTTCTTTTATGACAAATAGTTCAGAGACAAGATATGATTTATTACTAAAGCAGTATCCAACCCTTTTTCAGCGAGTATCTAAATCAATAATTGCTGCTTATCTTGGTGTATCAAGAGAAACATTGAGCAGATTTAATAAATAATGAAGTGACATTCATCACAAAAAATCCGTGATTTAAGTCCTTTTATTTGATAACATATCAACCCAACTTTGTATTATTTTTTTTTTTATAAAATGCAAAACACATTATTTATCACATCATTTGTTATTCTTACATTTCAACTATTCGCCAAAAAACCTAAAAATGGCAAATATTTCGCAATATTATCCCCTAAAGCATTAGCAATAATTTAATAAATATGATACACACGTACATTGTAGACTCTTTTACAGACAAGCCATTTCAAGGAAATCCTGCTGGGGTTTGCTTAATAGAAAATGATTTAAATGACAATCAAATGCTATTAATTGCAAAGGAACTAGGTTTGTCCGAAACTGCCTTTGTTAAAAAAATTGAGGGTGAGGATTTATTTTCAATTCGATTTTTTTCTCCCAAAATGGAAATGACATTATGCGGTCATGCAACTCTTGCCTCATCTAAAGTTTTATTTGAAAGAGATAAAAATCTTAATAAGATTCACTTTAAGAATATTCAAAATTTAGATTTAATAATACGTAAAGAAGGTGAGGAAATAATTATGGAATTCCCAATTTATGACACCGTGTCTTCTTCCGTTCCTTCAGAACTTTTATGGGCTCTTGGATTGACAAGTTATATAAACTGTGAATGCAACCAAGAATATAACATTCTAATTTTAGAAATAGAAGACCCTAAAACATTAAGTGAATTAAGACCTGATTTTGAAGCGTTATATAAATCTCATGATTCCATTAATGGTGTATTAGTTACATCTAGTTCTAATAAAGCCAACTTCGACTTCGAGTCGAGATATTTTTGGCCTTGGAGCGGAACCAATGAAGATCCTGTAACTGGTGGTTCGCATACATTCTTGGCAAAATATTGGAGCAAACGACTTGGAAAAACAAAAATGAGTTCATTTCAATGCTCTGAGAGAAGTGGTTTTATGGAAGTTGAATTATTAAATAACAGCAAAATGACAATAAGAAGTATGGCACAAATAGTTTTTATAGGTCAATTAAAAATATAAATTGTTGCTAATAAAGGAGGTAGTTAAAAAAATGGTGTGCCCACTATGTTAATCCAAGGAAAAAAAGGGAAAATGAAAGATAATAAGGAAAACCGTAAAGTATTGTGAAAATGGTTTTGTATGTTTGGTACAGCATAGTAAAAAGCTATTTTATGGCATAAAACAAACTTAATTTGGTTGGATTGTAGCCACTTTATGGCTGGTATTAACAAGTTGTGCGTCATTTTGCCCGAACAGTATAGAAAAAAGAAACCTAACCAAAAGAATAAATTTACAGTTCTATAAATTGTAAAATAAGAATTACAGAATGAAATATACATTAGAAGGACAAGAGACAGAAAGATTAAAATTTAGGTTATTAAATATTGAGGATTTTGATGATTGTATTGAATTGTTTAAAGACATTGAAGTTTGTAGATTTTTAGGAGTTGATAAAATTGAAACGCCGAAAGAAAGATGTAGACTTTGGTTTGAAATGACATTTGAAAGATATAAAAACGATTTAGGCGGACAGAATATTTTGTTAGAAAAAAATACAAATAAAATTATTGGACAGAGCGGACTTTTAGTAAGAGAAATTGAAGGGAAACAAGAAATTGAAATTGCCTATTCTATTTTGCCAGAATATAGAAAAAAAGGATTTGCAACCGAATCAACTGAAAAATGTAAAAATTTTGCCTTTGAGAATAAATTTTCTGAAAGTTTAATTTCAATAATTCATACTGAAAATATTAATTCTGAAAAAATTGCAAAAAAGAACGGAATGAGAAAAGATAAAAATACCGAATTTAAAGGAATGTCGGTAAACATTTATAGAATCGATTTTAGTGAATGGAAGGAATAAATAAAAAAACGAACGCACAACACTTGCTCACAAGAGATTTGGGCAATTGGCTTAATGGAATAATGGTTTTGTATTTGGGATGTTTAGGCAAATCCGAAAATGAGGCTTAATTTAACCCCAAACCTCTTGTAGCAAGGGAACGTTAATGCCATTTTACCGAACGACACTGCAAACATCAATCGACAGAAAAAAACTTTGAATTTTTTGTCCAATTTTGAAAATCTCAATCGTCATAGAGTCGTAAACAATTAATTTTAACAATTTTAAAAAGTAAAAAAATGACAGAATTTATGATGATTTTCAGAAATGAGTACAATCCATCGTTTAAACCTTCGTCTGAACAAATGCAAGCAAGCATCAAACAATGGCAAGACTGGATTGGCGGAATTGCAGCACAGTGAAAATTTGTGAGTACAAACCGCTTAGGTTTTGAAGGTAGAACTTTGAAGCCAAACAATGTAATTGCAGATGGACCTTATGCCGAAGTAAAAGAAATAGTTGGTGGTTATATTCTTGTAAAAGCAACTAACATTGCCGAAGCTATTAAATTGGCAGAAGGTTGTCCTATTCTTAATATTGGCGGTCACGTTGAAGTTAGAAATGTATTACCAATGAACAATTAATTTGCACAATAAGGAACTAATACCACAACTTTTTAAAACAGAGTACAGAAAAATAATTTCTGTACTCTGTAAGTTGTTTGGCATCATTCACATTGAAATTGCTGAAGACATTACAACTGATACTTTCTTGTTGGCTTCTGAAAATTGGGAATTAAAAGGCATTCCCGAAAATCCAACAGCTTGGTTATACGCAGTTGCTAAAAACAAAACCAAAGATTACTTTAAAAGACACAAAATATTTTCAGAAAAAATTATTTCGGATTTAAAGCACAATCAAAAATCATTTGATGAAATTGAAGTTGATTTGTCTGTTAAGAACATAACTGATAGTCAATTGCAAATTATTTTCGCCATTTGCAATCCAATAATTCCAGCTGAAAGTCAAATCGGTTTGGCATTAAGAATTCTTTGTGGTTTTGGCATTGATGAAATTGCAGAAGCATTTTTGACCAATAAAGAAAACATCAACAAAAGATTATTTAGAGCCAAAGAAAAACTGCGAACAGAAAATATTAAAATTGAACTTCCGAATGAAAATGAAATAAACAAAAGATTAGAAACAGTATTGACAACGCTGTATTTATTGTTTAACGAAGGCTATCATTCAAGCACACAACAATCACATTTACGAAAAGAATTGTGTTTGGAAGCAATGCGATTAAACTATTTTCTTATTGAAAATGAAACCACTAATAAACCAATCGTTAACGCTTTAATGGCTTTAATGTGCTTTCATTCATCGCGATTTGAAGCAAGAACTAATCAAATGGGCGAACCCATTTTGTATGAAGAGCAAAACAAGAGTTTATGGAACGAAGAACTTATTGAAAAGGGAAATTTCTTTTTAATTGAAAGTGCAAAAGGGCAAGAAATTTCAAAATACCATTTAGAAGCGTCTATTGCATATTGGCATAGTACCAAAATAGAAAATTCAGGGAAATGGGAAAATATTTTACAATTATACAATCAATTACTGCAAATTGAATATTCGCCAATTACAGCATTGAATAGAACTTATGCAATTTCGAAAGTATTTGGAAAAGAAAAAGCAATACAAGAAGCTCTAAAATTAGACTTGAAAGAAAATCATTTTTATCATTCACTTTTAGGAAATTTAAACACAAACCTTGAAAACAATAAAGCAATAATTCATTTTGAAATGGCTTATAAATTAGCAAAATCAAACAGCGATAGAATGACCATTGATAACCATTTAAAGAAATTAAAATGTTAGAAAATTTACCAACATTTATACCCATTGTTTTCGGAATTACAACAATTGCAGCTCTTTTGTTATTCCATTGGTGTATGAAAAATTCAAATTCAGAAGCAACACAAAAAAATGCAGCTAAAATAATTATCGGTTTGACAATTTGGTTGGCTATTCAAACTGTTTTGACTTTGAATGACATTTACAACAAAGACACAAATTCATTTCCACCAAAAATAATGTTGACGGGAGTTTTTCCGACAATTTTGACAATCATTCTATTGTTTGTAACTTCAAAAGGCAGACAATTCATTGACAATTTACCACTCAAAAACTTGACGTATTTAAACATTGTGAGAATTCCGGTTGAGATAGTTTTATTTTGGCTTTTTCTGAACAAAGCAATTCCTGAACTTATGACTTTTGAAGGACGGAACTTTGACATTCTTGCAGGTATAACAGCACCATTTATCGCATACTTTGGTTTGACAAAACTGAAAATTAACAGAAAATCAATTTTGATTTGGAATTTTATTTGTCTTTCACTTTTATTAAATATTGTAGTGAACGCATTATTTTCAGCACCTTCACCAATACAAAAATTTGCATTTGACCAACCGAACATAGCGATTTTAAATTTTCCATTTAGTTGGTTGCCGACATTTATTGTTCCAATTGTTTTGTTCGGACATTTGACATCAATTAGACAATTACTGAAACGAAAAACGGAAAAAAGTTAAGAAAAAACTTAATATAACCGCCGTTTGGCAATATCGCGGGTTTAGGCTTAATTTGAAGTTGGTTTTGTATTTGGAAAATTAGTCATTAACCGAAAGTTTAGGCTTCCTTAATCCGCCACATCGCCAAGCGGCCAAACGTTGAAGCCCTTATTTTGAAACAAAATAGTTAATTTTCTGTAGCCGTAAAATGGGGTAAACAAATATTGTTTATCCAGTAACGACATCACTTCAAGATCCTCTTCGCTGTCGCCTTTAGGCGAATAATAAACGCAATTCCTATTGATACATAACGACTTACATTGTACTACAAGGCTTAATCTCTCGCTGCTGTCAATCATTTTTCTCGCTCTTTCATTGGGACTATTTCAACTTTTTTTAGAAAATCGTTTTCCAAAGTCAGTTTCCCAATTCGAGCGTAAAGCTTTTCCCTCGGAACACATCCTTTGGTGCTTTGCTTTTTTCCGTTGAAAAAACAGCCGAAATGTTCTTTATCGCTTCTGCCTTCCAAACCGAAATCTGACCTGGTAAAAGCTCATATTTCTTGGCTAACGCTTCAAGAGTCTCTGTCTCTTTTAATGCTTCTAAAACTACTTTGGATTTAAAATCCTTCCCGAAACTCTTTTTGTTCTTGACATAATATTGCTAATTTAAGGTTTTTATTCTACCTTAATTCAAATCAATTTTCTGTATTAATTTGGGGGAGCAGCATAGATTTTATAAATGGGTTTTAAAGTTCACAGTTATCGTATTTTTTATTTACAAAGTTATAAAGAATAGATAAAAATACTAATAGTGACAAACCCGCCACTATTTTTAAATCTATAGTATTGTTATAAAAAATAGCTAAACTGATTTGTATTAAAAAAAAGACGATTCCAAAAAGTGTATTCTTTTTCATTGTTAAAAAAGTTGAGTTAAAAATTCGGCTAATAAACCTGTCGTTATTCCAAACAAAAAGGTAGTTCCTATAAGAATAAGTGGAATTTTATATCCACCTAATTTTTCTTTGGTAATCACCATCGTAAAAAGACCAAAAGCAGGTGCAGTAAATAACATGGTTGCAACAACTCCGTTAGAAAACCCAAGATGCAGTAAAACAGTACCTAAAAGTATTTCGAACAAAACAGGCACTGATAGCAAAGTTCCGATAAAAGAAACGACTATTATAACCAAATAGGGATTTGAATGTGTAAATGTGGATAAAACTTCATTTGGAAAAAAAACCCGGAATACAGCAGTAATTAGCGTACCGAGAACCATCAGCGGAATAAGTTTCCAAGCCAGATTTCCAGCAGAAACTAACCAATCTTCTATTGACTTTATAATAAATTTAAGAACCGATTTTTGTTTTCCTAAATAGGGAATAGGAATAGTGTCCAAAAAAGGGACTTGCTTTTCAGGGTCTGAAGAACTAGCATCTAGTTTTGAAACTAGGGGAATCATCACCAAAATAAGTATCGCACTCATGATAATTCTAGAAAAAACCACTGCAGGATGAAACAATCCAAACATGGTGATAATACCGATGATGTTGAATAACGCACCACCAAGAATAATGCCTAAAGTAGCTTCTTTGCTTCCAGATTTAGAATTGATACCAACACTAGCCACTGCAGAACAATTGGCACACATATTCAAGGGCATTCCTAAAAGACTGCCCAAGGCAGCACCTCGAACTCCTTTGTATTCTAAAAAACGAGCCGTTTTTTTGCTGGACAATACCAATGATAATCCAGCACCACCGAGTATAATTGCAAATGTCATACCTGTAGCATTGGCTTCCCAGAAATTGTGAGCTGATTTTAAGACTGCTAATACAAACTTGTCTTTTGCCTCAACATGAAAACGTTCATGATAGTTGAGTTCGCCATGTTCATGTGGTTTTTCGCATTTATTTTCTATACAAACTACTTTTTTTTCCTCAGCTTTAAAACGACTTGAAAATAAAAAGAGAAGTAAAAAACCAACCAAAATAATGGACTTAATTAAGGATTCTTTTTTCATATAAAATATTCATTTTGTTAAATTAATTTGGAACAATCAATTTATTCGCCACCAATTCGCCACTTGGTATAGGCCAAATATAATTACTTGCTGTAACCAAGACCAACGGTGCTGTGCCTATAGAACCGCTTTTTGCTGGTATAGTTTGCAGTCGTCTTTGTAAGTCTTGTAAGCGAAATCCTTCCCCCAAAAGCTCAATACGCCTTTCTGTCAAAATGGTATTTATCAAAGCATCTTTTGAATTAATATCCGCATCTGGAAAAACATAGGCGGGATTCGAACGATTTCTAACTGCTTTCAACAAGGCATTAGCTTTATCTAAATCATTGTTATTGGCCGCAGCCTCCGCATAATTCAGCAATATTTCTGCGTAGCGGATAACGGGTACATAATCTCGAAAAGGCGCCGTTGTTATAGCAAATTTTTTCAACACTTTTAAATTTGCACTATTAGTGCCAACTAATGCAGAGCGAGCATCTGTTGGTGTACTGAAAACAACATTGGAGACGATACCACCAGTTGCCAATGGAATTATAGGTTGTTTCAAATAATTGAATGCCAAGCAACTTTGTGTGGCAGGAGTTTCGGTAGTACTGTTGGCAAATGGAATTGAAAAAATAGCTTCTGGACCTACATAACTCCCGCCGAAAACCGTTGCGATATTTCCTTCTAATTTATGTGTTAATGCTCCGGAAGAATATTGAAACGGACTGTTGCCAGAAACCAATTTTGTAGCTTCAAGGATAACGTTTGTAAAATCATTTTGGTTAAGATATACTCTTGTTTTCAATGCAATTGCAGTGCTTTTTTTGGCTCTGGATGTGTTTAGTAATGCTGTAGCGTAGGATTCCGGCAAGTCTATTTCGGCTTCATTCAAATCTTTCAAAATTTGTGCATACACTTCTGCAACTGAGCTTCGCGCCAAATCGTTGTTGCCTGCCGATGTAATAGCGGTAAGACGTAACGGAACACCTAGAGCATTTTTGTCTAAATTATATGGTTTGGCATACGTTTGCACCAAACTCAAATAACTCAATGCACGCACGAATTTGGCCTCTGCTATGTAGGATTTTGTATCGGCCTCTAAAATAATTTTAGTGTCATTAAGGTTGCTTATCAATTTATTTGATGCATTGATTGCGGTATAAGCCACCGACCAAACATTGTTGATATACTCGCTAGTCGAAGCAACATTATTGTTCCAAACTGCTGAACCTGCGGCCGCATTGCCATCGTTTTGTCCAAATTCGTCGGCTCTTTGTTCATTGAAAACAATGTACCTACCACCATAAAAACTTGCATTTTGCAATTGTTGATACAGATTGTTAACTTGAGATTTTATTTTGGCTGGAGTGCTATAAGCTGCATCTTCTGAAATACTGGTTTTTGGCTCAGTGTTCAAAAAATCATCGTTACAAGCTACAAAAAGGCTTGATACCATAAGTATAAAAGAACTTGATCTTATTAATATATATATTGATTTCATTTTATTTGGATTTAAAAAGTAACATTCATGCCTGTTGTAAATACTTGTGCATTGGGAGGCACATTTTGATCTTTCCCAGAATTTATAGAATTTCCGTTTATAGAAACTTCTGGATCTGAACCCCTATATTTGGTCCAAGTATATAGGTTTCCTGACTGCAAATAGATGCGTGCCGATGCAATTTTGTTTTTCAAGAAAGTTGCTTTCACAGGAATAGTATATCCTATTGAAATATTTTTGATTTTGATATAATCGCCATTTTCTACTTTTGAACTACTCGAAAACGAGAACCCCGCCGACACATTATCGCCGTATTGCAATTTTTGGATTTCGGTTATATCGCCAGGTTTTGTCCATCGGTTCAAGATAAAAGTACCGTTGTTGAAGTATCTTTGGTCGGAGTTCGTGGCTCTTGTGCCGTTATATAGTTTATTGCCAGCAACAAAAGTAAGATTGATACTCATGTCAAAATTTTTGTAACTAAAAGTATTGTTGAATCCTCCAGAAATTTTTGGCAAAGAGGCCCCTTGAATTACACCATCTTTGTAATTGTCAATTGCTGGTGCAGCGGTTCCGTCTAGGTGGGTCCATTTTGGCGAACCAATATGGTTGTATTGCACGTCTTTTCCAGTACTATTAGTAAAAACCATTAGACCATTATCTGGATTTACACCTTTGCAGGGAACGGCAAAAATAGATCCTACAGAATAGCCTTCACGAGTCATGTTTTGCACGCCAAATACACTGGGCACAAATACGTCTGTCGACAATGAGGTAACTTGATTTTTGAGTGTAGAAAAATTAAATCCTACATTCCATTTGAAATTTGGTGACTCAATAATTCTTGCATTTATACCCAATTCAAATCCTCGATTATACATGCTCCCCATATTGGTGTTGATATAATTGCCTGGAATTCCTGCCGATAATGATTGTGGTGCTTTCAAGATTAAACCATTGATGACGTTGTTATAATAATCAAGCTCTACATTTATTTTTTCATTAAACAGTGAGAAATTCAAACCCAAATCAAACTTTTTTACTAGTTCCCATTTCAAGTCAGGATTGGCAGTTTGAGCATAATTGAGTGTCGATTCGCCTGCATAAGTGCCCGAGGTATAAGTGCCAATTGCAGGATAATCGCCTATTTCGCTATTACCAACAACACCATAACTGGCTCTAATTTTTAGGTTATCGATGGTGTTGTTAAAACCAGAATTTTTATAAAAATCTTCTTCAAAAACATTCCAACCTAGAGAAGCTCCACCAAAATTTCCGTACTTATGACCCGTTGCCAAGGCCGAAAGTCCATCTCTACGGAAGTTGAAACTCAACAAATATTTTTTCTCGAAATCGTAAGTTACATTAGAAAAATAAGAAAGCATCGCGTTTTGGGTAGCCACATTTCCGTAAGGAGCAATATTGACAAAACCACCTTGATAATTGGTATAAGAAGGATCTAGAATATTGGATTGTTGTGCACCCCAACCATTGGTGGTGGTTTTTATAGTTTCTTGACCCAACAAAATAGTGAAATGATGCTTTTCTTTGAAATTAGCGTTATAAAGTAAGGTGTTTACAAAGTTGGTACGATACAATTTGGTAAACGTATTGGTTGCAACACCATTGGAAGTGGCTCCGCCTCCGTGAATAGGATTCAAGAAAGATTCATTGATAATCTGCAAATTGTTAATGCCGAAACTGGTTCTGAACTTTAGATTCTTGACCAGCTCCAACTCGCCAAACAAATTTCCTACAAAAGTGTTGTTCTCTGACGTGTTCAAATCCAGTTCTTGCACCATGGCTAGATTATAGGCATTGATTGTGCCAATAGTGTTTGGGTTATTGGCACCATACCCCACACTGATTCCGTTTTGAATACTGTACGAACCATCCGTATTATAAACAGGAACATTTGGAGGCAAAACATAGGTCATTCTTGCCAAAGGTTCGTTGGTTATATAATTGGTGTTGTATGAAGACGATGCTAAGGAGTTGCTAGAAACCGCACCCGTATTAGGGCCTGCATTTTTGCCATTGCTGTAGGTAATAGTTGTGCCAAATTTCAAGGCATTATTGAGTTGATGCTCCACATTCAATCGTGTTGCCAACCGTTTGAAGGTGTTGTTTTTGATAAAACTGTTTTGATTGGTATATCCTGTCGAAAAAAAGTAAGAAGTGGCATCATTTGCTCCCGAAATACTGATATTATTACTTTGAGAGAAACCAGGTCTAAAAGCAACATCATACCAATTGGTGTTTACTACACTGCCGTCTGGATTTTTTGCCAGTGCATATCCTGGCGCTCTACCCGAATTGACCATAGCTTCATTTTTGATCATTGTATATTCTTCGGCACCCAACAATTTAGGTAAATTATAGGGTGTACTCAAACTGAACCAATTGTCATAAGTTACTTTTGATTTGCCAATTCTACCTTTTTTGGTTGTGATTACAATCACACCGTTGGCTGCTCTTGAACCATAAATTGCAGCTGCTGAAGCATCTTTGAGTACATCTATGGTTTGAATATCGTTTGGGTTGATGTCAGACAATGGATTGTTGCCAATCAAACCTCCTGCCGAACCCACAAAAACGGTAACTCCATCGATAACTACCAATGGGAAAAGTCCCGAAGTAATGGTGTTCAAACCTCTTATTCGCATAACTGGTGTATTGTTCAAAATATTTGAAGGTTGAATTATTTCAACACCTGTGGCTTGACCGCCCAACAATTGGTCAAAACTTGATGCAGGTCGATTGCTGATTTGTCTTGCCGAAATAGTAGCAACAGCTCCCGTAAACTCTCGTTTGTTTTGTTGAGTATAACCACTGGACACCACTACTTCTTTCAACTCATTATAATTTTCTTTGAGTTGGATTTTTATTAAATCAAAAGAGGTCACTTTTACTTCTTGGCTTTCATAACCAATGCATATTACTTTTAATAATAAAGGCAATTTGTCAATATTTTTTATTTCAAAATTACCATTCAAATCAGATGAGGTTTCTATTTTGGTTCCTTTCAATAAAATTGAAACCCCTGTTATTAGGTTTTTTTTGGGGTCAGTAATTGTGCCTTTCAATGTTTCTTGTCCCAATGTTACTTGTGAAATTATTGCAACAAAAAACAAAATAAAATTTGATTTTTTAAGGCAATTATTCAAAACTATTGTATTCATTTTTAATCTTTTTTTTCTTTGGTCATGCATATAAAAAGTACATATTATATATTTAAGTATTTTTTTCTTATTTAATTGGTCCCCTTTTTTTATAATTTTGAGTAATCAATTTCTTTATAGTATATTTTCTTAATATTTTAGAACTCAACCCTCATTTGAAATGTAGGAAAGAATCCATTTTGAAAAACTGTATTTACAGAAGAAGTATTTTTGTCAAAAACTTGAAAATAAACATTCTTTCTATTTATTATATTTTGAAAATCGAAAGAACCTTCTATTGCAATTTTTCTTTTTAAACTTTTACGAATTCCTAAACGAATATCTGGCTTAAAATATAATTTGTTATGTTGTGTAAATGCTTCATTATCCTTAAACCTTGGTTCATTGTTTAGAACAGAACTTTCAATATCAAAAGGAGTATAAGGTAACCCTCCCGCAATAGTAACCTTTCCATTGATTAAAAGCGTAAGGTTATTTTTGAGTTTATATTCATATCCTCCTAAAGCATTAATGACATACTTTCCGTTATAAGCTGAGTTTCTCCAAATATTATCACTTCCTTTATATTTAGAATCAAATAAAGAAGCCGTAAGAAGAATGTAATAATCTTTTTCAAAAATTTTTTCCAAAGTAAATTCAAGACCATAATTTCTACCAACACCATTATTAACTAAATAGCCTTTATATGAATTTAGAAATGTATTTGCAGCATAATTTAAGATTGAATATGAAGAACTTTTTGTTTCAATAGGCACATGATTTAAATACTGATAGTATATTTCTGCTTTAAACCTAAAACTTCTTGATATTTCATTATTATAACCCACTACAACCTGATTACTTTGGGTAAACTTTAAATTTCTATTACTTTCGATTTTTGTTATTGGATCTTGATAGTAATAAAATCCAAAATGTTGTGTTTGATTATGTAAACCATATGCAATACTAAATGATTGATTTGAATTAAAATTCCAAATCAATCCAAATCTTGGTTCAAGAACAAATTGCTTATTAAGATTAAAATATTGACAATGAACACCCGAATTTAATGTTAAAACATTGTTAACCTTGTATTTCCAATGTATGTAAGATTGGATGATTGATGTACTTCCATCAAACTTATTTATATATTTAAAACCATTATTTAAAGGATTGGTTTGTTTATATATACTGTCTGTAGTTGAATAATTAATATCTTCAATACTAAAACCAGTTTGGATAGTATTTTTCGAATTAATTTTTTTATTTAGGTATGTTGATAAAATCAATTTAAAATTTGAATATCCAAATCCGCCTATTCTATAAATATTTTCATCGGCTAAGATTGAATCTCTATGCTGAGCATTTCCTTCGTATGTGATTGCTAATGTGGTTTTTAAAAAAGATTTTTTGTTAATAAATATATTGTGACTTACTCCTAAAATCCCCATTTTAGATCCAAAGTGCACGTTCTCACCTTTATTAGCTGGACTAAATTGAGTACTGTCTCTTTTTGAGTCATAAAAAACAGTATTACTTTTTCCTCCAATTCCAAAAACAGAAAATTCACCCACATTTTTTGATACTAAATTTATTTTAAAAGATAAATCTTGATATGTTGGGATAGAAGCAAAACCGAACTTAATTCCTAATTTAGTTAAAGTAGATAATGTAGAATATCTATAAGAAACCATATACGAAGATTTTTTTTTTTTACTTATTGGTCCTTCTGTCATTAGTTCAGCACCCAATGCACCTATAGTAAAAGTATTTTCATGTTTTTCGTTATTCCCTTTTCTCATTTTCAAATCGAATACGCCAGATGTAGCATTCCCGTATTCTGATGGAAAAGCGCCTGTTAAAAAATCGGAATTTGAAAGTATTTGAGGATTAATTATACTTATTGGCCCTCCAGTACTACCTTGACCACCAAAATGATTTGGGTTTGGAATAGAAATACCTTCTAACTTCCATAATAATCCTAATGGAGAATTTCCTCGAATAATAATATCATTCCTCTGATCATTTGCCCCTGATACTCCTGCAAAATTTCTAGCCATTCTAGACGGATCACCCAAACTACCCGCATACCTAGCTGCTTCTTTTGGGCTAAAGCTCCTAGCACTAACACTTGTCATTTTATTATTTAATCTATTTGTGTTTCGTGTTTGAACTTTCACCTCATCAAGTTGTTTAATAGGGTTTTCATCTAATTCAATTAATAAAACTATTTCTTTTGCTGAATTAACTTGAAGATCACTAACTGTTTGAGATTTATATCCATTTGCAGATACCATAATTGACATCCTTCCTAGTGGCACTTTTGTTAATTTAAAGTTTCCTAATGAATCGGTATAAATTTCATTATTCTCTTCTGAATTTTTTAAAATAATTTCTACATTAACTATTGGTAATTTTGAATCTCTATCAATAACGAAACCTCGAATAGTTTGTGTAACACTTTGGGAGTACATCAGTGTCGTCAATAAAAGAAAAAAGATAATTATTTTAGTTTTCATTTAAAAGAGTTATTTTATATTTATTATATTGTTATGATTGTCTGTGACTAATACCGAACCAATAAAATTCGTCACAGATTATATTATTTTTACTGATTCTTTTCGAAACAGTCTATAACAGGTGCTAATTGGTGAAATTTGTGATAAAAAAGACGCTTGACATAGTTAAGAATACTCATATTATACTTCATAGGTACTTACATCATCAAAAAATAACTCTTTAATAAATACATCCTCAAGTCTTAATAGTCTTGAAGTACTACAAATATGACAAACATATTGATCAAGTAAATTTATTTTTTTGAAATAATAATCGGTGTTATCAAGTCTTGCAAAATCATCATTCATTTTGATATCTTTTGCATCGAAAAAAATATTTTGATCAAAAACTTTGTATAAAGATTCAAATTTTGTCCAATAAGTATAAAATGTTTCTGTCTTATTTTTAGAATTATTAATTTTAAAAAAATCTTCGTTTTTAAATATTATATTAAAATTCTCAATATCAATATTCCCTTTTTTTTCAATATCTATACCAATATTTAGCTTCGATAAAACACAAATTGAAATGTCCTCTGAGTGAGAAATATTAAAATGAACCATTTTGTTTTTAAAAAAAGGTTTCCCTAGTGAATTGTAATTAATCTCTATTTTCTTAATATCATAACCTAAAGAATACAGCCCCTCTAGCAATAGTAATCTACCTAAAATCGTAAGTTGTATATCTTGCCACTTAATATATTTTTTAATTTTGTTCCAATCGTAGAAAATTTCGGAATATTTTTTTAAGTAATATCTAACTAAATCGTAATGATTCTTTTTTGAAACAGATGCGTAAAAAATAGTCGTCATATAATTATCACAAATCCAGTTATTACTATGATTCTAATTAAATTGTACAACTTTCACTATAATCACTGTACTCTGGATATTTTTCAGTTCCTTGGCAACCACAATACTCACAGTTTTTATTATTTTCAACTTTATACGTTTCAAAATCCATACTTAAAGCATTGTAAACCATTAGCTTGCCCACCATGTTTTCTAAACCTAAAATTATTTTAATAGCTTCTGTAGCGCATAAAACACCTATTAAACCTGGAAGCACACCCAAAACACCTGCTTCGGCACAAGAGGGAGCAATTTCTGGTGGAGGTGGCAAAGGATATAAGCAACGGTAGCAAGGAGCGTCCTCAACTTTCGATGAGGGCCAAAAAGTAGTAAACTGTCCTTCAAAAAGAAAAACTGAACCATGTATATTTGGGATTTTTAATTTGACACAAGCATCGTTTATTAAATATCTGGTGTTAAAATTGTCCGTCCCATCAATAACGATGTCATAATTACTAATTATTATTTCAATATTTTCTTTAGTAATTCTTTTGTTATATTCGATTACATTAATTTGAGAATTTAATTCTGAAATTCTCTTTTTTGCAGACATAACTTTAGACTTACCTACTGATTTTTCGGAATGAAGTATTTGTCTTTGTAGATTTGTTTTATCTACAATATCGTCGTCAATAATTCCTAAAGTTCCAATCCCAGTAGCTGCTAAATAAAGGGCTACTGGAGAACCAATTCCTCCAGCTCCAACAATTAGTATTTTACTATTTAGTAATTTTAATTGTCCTTTTTCTCCTACTTCTGGGACTAAAATATTTCTTTTATATCTTTCAAAGTCTTCTGAATTAAGTTTTTTTGGAATCTCAAAAGGGAGTGATTTATTTTTCCAAGCATTAAATCCACCTTTGACAGAAAAGACGTTTTTATAGCCCATCTGTATTAATGAATATGAAGCTATCAATGACCTCTTACCCGCTGCACACATAATAAATAATTCTATTTCTGGATTAGAAACTATTTGTCCGATTTGCATTTCTAACATCCCTTTTGAAATTCGAATTGCATTAGTAGGACTTCCTGAATTGATTTCATCAGGTTCTCTAATGTCTATAATTAGAGCGTTTTTACTAATTTGATTATTAAATGCTTCATCAACGTTTTTTTCGATGACCTTTTTATTTACCACATTTAAATAAGAGTTTAAATCTATCATATTTTTAATTTTTTATAAGCCTGAATTAGCATGACATGAGTAACATTGATAGGCTTTTTTAAAGTCCTTTGAATTAATAAAACTATGCAAAATAGGTTTTGGATAAGATGCTAAATTTTGACGAAATGATTTAATTTCATTTAACTTATCTTTTCTTAATTGAAATGTAGATTTATCTCTCCAAGTGTTTAAAAGTGCTGATTTATGAGTTTCTATATAATTAACAATTGTATTCATTATTCCCAAATGCATATCTAAATCATTAATTTGAGTGGATGATAATAATGTGTTATTTGTTAGCATCCAGTCAATTTTTTTTAAATTAACATCAAATTTATATAGAGGTCCTAAAATTTCAGGATACTTACCTCCAATACTTGGTAAAGTTCCAGGCACAATTAATTTTGTATTATAAGTATTTAGTACTTTTTCCATTTCAGGATTCTGAAACGTATTTAAAGGATCGTTGTAGTCAGTTAATACTACAAGTGGCATTAATAAATTCCATACAGGAACTTGTGTATAGTCTTGAAGATTATAACCAGTAAAATCCGTAGCTAATTTATGTGCAAAAGGATTGCTGAGATGGTTCGTACTTCTCAATCTTTTTTCCGTTTGATTGACTAATACAAAAAAACCATAGGCTCTATCATTATAACCATTTAAAGTGTAAGCCTGTCTTGCAATTTCTTCGGCTCTAGTCATCATACTTAATAACTCAGTAACTTCAAAATTATTTTGATTAGATCTAGCTCCTGAAAATAAACCAATTTCTTTACCTCCACTTATATCATTAAAGCTTATATATCCATCAAGATATGCACTCACAAGAGCTGTAATGTAGAATGAATAATACTGTTTTGACAGCCTAAAGTTTTCTAAATCACTATCACTCGTATATATTCCTGAAAGATAATTTAACTCTTGTTTGCCGTAAATTTCTTTAAAATTACTTAAAAAAGTAGAGATGTTATTTTTAACATTTTGAGAATCGAAGTTTAATTTTTCAAAAAAAATGGGTCTTATTTCACTTAAAAAAAAATCAGCTTTGTCATCAATTTCTTCTGTTTTGTTGCAAGAAACAAATATTAAAATAATAAGACATATTGCAAATAACCGTTTGTATATTTTCATAATATTTAAAGTTTATATATGATTCCTAACATAATTTGATTTCTTATAAATTTATTTAATCCATTATTTTGTTTGCCAAAATTGTATAAGACTACGGAATGTATTTCTAAATCATTAATAACATTCCATTCGATTAATGACGATAGTTGACTTGTATTATCATCAAAACAATAAGCATATCTGAAAAAATAATTTACTTGATTTAAAAAATCATTCTGACCAAATTGTGAAAACAAATAATTTTTTCTAATGTATTGCATACCAGGATTTATTGCTCTTGCTAAGTTTTTCTTAGCCAATTCTTTTGTAACATCAAAATTATAATTTGACGAAGTAAGAATCATATCATAATAAATTTTTGAGGTTAATCTATCATAACCTCTACCATTATAAAAGTATTCCAAACTAAAAGTTGGGCCAAAGTTAAAAGTGTATGAAGCACCAGCAATATTAGAGAAAAATAATTTTTTATTATCATTTATCATTTCATAATTAATTAATCCTGTACTATTCCCTTGTACTGGATAAAACCGATTAGGTTTATAATTAAATGCTCCATCTACCCATATAAGTATGGCTTCATTCATGTTTTTTTGTCCATTAAACCCAAAATCATAACTTTTATTTTCATCGAATGCGAATAATAAACTAAATTGACTTGACTCTGCATAGTTTTCTATTTGAAGCGCATATTTTCTGTGGTATTCAAAAAAAGGAATTTCATATATTTCAGATTCCCCTTTACCTATATTTGCCATTAACTGAAGCTTCCATTTAAGTGATAAAGAATATTTAAGTTCGAAAAAATCCATTGGTTTGAGCTCTAATTTAGGATTTAGTGAGATTGATTCTGAAAAAAATAGATTACTTGGATTTATAGTTGCTGATGTTCCAATATTCTTAAAGTATCGCCCAAAATAAACTGTCGATTTGTTAGACAGATCGTATTTCAATTTTAATTCCTGAAAATAGAAATCGTCTAAAATATAATTATTATTGTACTGATCATATTCTAAGTTATATCTTGGTTTTAAATTTATGCTTATTTTTTTTTTTTCATAATTAATATCTGGTCTTATATATAATCCATAGTCAAAAGAATCAAGTTTTGCTACTTCATTGCCCGGATTGATTGTTTTTTTTTCTTTTCTAAAACTTGTACTTCTTAAAAAAGAAAATATATCTATTGAATAATTTAAACTTTTTTTTACAATAGAATCTTTTTTTACAATAGAATCTTTTTTTACAATAGTGTCAAATTGAATATCAAGCTTCAATGAATCAATTTGTGAAAATGATAAATTAAAACAAGATAGATAAACAATTGTTATGATAATAAATCTTTTACTCATTTATTTATCAAATTTAGACATATTAAATGATGTTAATTTCGGATTAGATATTTCTAATAAAGTATAATCACCATTATTGATATTATCAACTATTGTTATTTTAGAAATGAATTTAACATTTGCTTTTATAAAATTGTTATATTCAAATGTTGCTATTTTAATTAATTTATCAGATTTTCCAAAAAACTCAGCTTTTAATCCCAAATTATCATCTAAACTTATCCAATATTTCACTGTAGAATATGACACTAAATTATTCTTAGATTCTAAAACAAAAAGGTAACATTTTTTATTATCTAAGACAGTTTCTTTTGTAGATTTGATATTGTAATCAATAAAGTAATTTGCATTTGCAACATCTGCATTTGCTGCAGACCCAGTTAGTCTTTGTCTACCTGATATAGGAATTCTTTTCTCAACTCCTTTTTTAGAAAACCACATACTGTTATTCCTAATTAGTAATTTTTGATCTGAGAATTTTTTGGGTTTTAAAAATGATATGAGCGCAAATTGATTATTTTCTATAGTTGAAGCTTCTACAAATATATTTATTTGGTTTTCTAAAATTAATTTCTTGTAATTTTTAACCTCTAAGTCCCAACTCAGCCCGTTCAACTGCCCACCTCTATGTGTGTCTGCAACTTTTAATATTGTAGAATTTTTGTCGTTATTTTGACTAAAAATAAGATTTGAAATAAGCAGTAAAATTATTGTTTTTATTTTTTTCATGATTTTTTGTTAAAATAGATTTAAACCAATTAATGATGCTATAATACCACAAACAAAAGTGCAAATAGCTCTAATTATATAATATTTATAAATTCTGAAAGCCTCTTCATTTGTAGCTAATTGTAGTTTAGGCCAAGTAAATACTGTACCATAAAGTGTAAACAATGTCATAATAAGTAAACAAAAGACTTTTACGGCTACCATTAGGATTTGTGTTTTAGATTCTACGGGCTTTATTATTAAAAGACTAATTCCGGAAAACCATAAAAGAAAGATTCCCGTGTAAACACTATAAAACACTTTTGTACCTTGACCTACAATAAATTTGAATGGAAATTTACCTTTAGCCATACTTTCTCTGGCAGAAGGCCAATCTATAAATGCTCCCATATATACAGCTCCTACCCAAATAATAGTCGCCACTAAATGAATATTCTTTAAAATTCGTACTAGTATCATTTTTTCAATTATTAATATTTTAAAATACCTTTATAAAACAGGATTATCCTCCAGCTCTTGATAATAATAAAGAAATCTTATCATTTTGAACCACTTTTGTGCTAAGACCATTTAAGGTGTTAATATTATTTTCGCCTAAGTATAAATTAAAATAAGGTCTGACTTCGTTGTTTTCGTCAAGCAATCTTTCTAAAACATTTCCGTAAGTATTTTCAAGATGATTCAATAAATCAATAATACTTTCACCTTCAAATTCTACTTCTTTTATATTATTAATAAATTTTGCAATTTGTACAGGGAACTTAATTTGTATTTTTTTAGTTGTCATAATTGATTGTTTTAATTACTTTGATTTAACGAATTTATGATTCGTTGATTTGTGATTCTTCGAGCTGCAAAAAATGAAGAAACAACACTTGCTACTACAAACATTACAAACACACTAATAACAGTTGGAGCTTTAAAAATAAGGCCTATTAAGACTTCACTTGAAGCTACAGGCGGAATAAATGTAATGTTCAACCACTGTAGTAGTAATTTTATTAATAGAAGTATCGGAATGGCTATTAAGCAACCAAATATTCCCATAATTAGACCTTCTAAGCAGAATATTTTGATGATATTCTTTTTTAACATTCCCATTGCACCTAAAGTTCCAATTTCTTTGGTTCTTTCGTTTACATTCATTTGCATTGTATTTAATAGAGTAAGAAGTACTATAAAAGAGATAATGATACTTAACACTCTAAAAATTACACCAAACATTGTTTTTACTTTTCCGTAGGAAAGTGAAATTTTATCCCAAGTTTTAGATTCGACTTTAAATCCTTTTTGCTTCAAAGCTTTAAAGACTTGGTCTTGAGTAGTTTCCAATTTTGAAAAATCTTTAACTGTAACAACTAATCGTTGTGCACCTTCTGTATCGTATAATTCTTGTGCACTTGAAAAATTCATAAGCACAAATTTGTCATTTGTACCCGGATTTCCAGTATTGTATATTTGACCAACAGAAATATCTAAAGCATTTGCAATACCATCTTTAGTTGAAGTAAGCAGTGTTAAGTTATCACCTTCTTTAATTTTTAAATTTTTAGAAAGTTCAGCAGATATTGCAACAACATCCTTCTTATTATTATTGGAAGTAGGCAATGACACAACGCCTTTTTCTTTTATTCTTCCATCTATACTTGTTTTTGATAATTGTTCATCATCAATCGGCACAATTGCTTCAGATATAAAAATGGTTGAAGAATTTCCATTGCTTATTATTCCAAAAAGACTTAACCTTGGTGTTGCAATAGCTACATTTTCATTCGATTTTACTATGGCTTTAATGTCTTCAAGCTCTTTTTTAGTCCATAAATAATCTTGTGGACTAATTTTTCCATTTTCACTAAACCCTTCCTTCGAAATGGTAAAATGGCCTAATTTTTCATTAACAATTGCTTGTTCTTTAAGTCTAGAAAAAATATTATTAAGCATACCACCAATTACTCCTAATGCTGTGAATCCCAGACAAATTGTAAATATGGTAACAACGGATCTTTTTTTGTTTCTAAAAATATTTCGTAATGCAAAAACTATATTGTTCATAATTTATTTTTTTATTTGTCCATCTATCAATTCAATTGTTTTTTCGACTTGATTTATTATTCGCGGGTCATGAGTTGAAAATATGAAAGTTGTTTTTTTTGTTTCATTTATTTTCTTCATCAAATCGATAATTTCGATACCTGTTTTACTGTCTAAGGCAGAAGTTGGTTCATCAGCAATAATTATTTCAGGATTTGTTATCAATGCACGAGCTATTGCCACTCTTTGTTTTTGACCACCACTCAAATAATTTGGTCTGTGATTTAAATGATTTCCTAAACCTAATTCATTGAGTAGTTCTTTAGATTTTTCAATGTTTTCTTTGTTATTTCCATTTTGAATTTGAAGTGCTAAGGCAACATTTTCTGTAGCACTAAAAACTGGTATCAAATTGAAATTTTGAAAGATAATACCGATTTTGTTACTTCTAAATTGAGCAATATCTTTATCTTTGAGGTTTTCAACATTAATATCACCATATAAAATTTTACCTTCTGAAGGTTCATCTATAAAAGATACTAAATTAAGCATACTACTTTTTCCACTACCTGAAGGACCAATTATGGCTATAAAATCTTGATTGTTTATAGTTAAATCAATGTCTTTTAGGGCTTCTATTTTTTGAGTTCCAAGAAAATACGTTTTATTAACTTTCTGAAATTCAATTAGTTTTTTATCTTCACTCATAAAATATAAAATTAATTATTTATTACATTTAATAAATCATTCATTGATCCAAGACCACCTTGAATCGAAATTATTTTGTCTACATTTAAGTTTTTTTCATTAATATAATCCAAAAGGTATTTTGCTCGGCGTTTTAATTCCGATTTTGTAGAAGGTGTATAGCTGTTAAAAGCTTGTCCATTCCAAACTCTATAGAAACTACCCATCCAAAGCATTTCAGATTGAATTATTAAATGATATTCGGGAACGTACACAATTAACATATCATCAGAATGCTGCCCTGATAAACTATTAGATTCAAAAAAAGTTTTTAAAGGATGAATTTGTATTTCACCCCCCGAAAGGTTTACTATATTATTCACGGATTCAATAGAAACGGCTCTCGGGTTTAATGATAGAGCATCTGGATGAATATTGTGAATTGCATTAATAACAGAAGTCAATTTTCCAACACCATTTTGAGCAGTATAGATTTTCCCACATTCATAGGCAGTTTCTCTGATTCCTGAGAGCGTTGCACCATGAGAATGACTTGAAATTCCCGCAATTACAGGGATACCTGGGAATTTACTTTTTGCAGTATTTATTATACTTCGTGTCCATATATTATTTAAAGGGGATTCAAAAATTACTAAACCGTCATTGGTTTTAATGACTACTCCGTAAATACTATGATCTGGTCTGCCAATTATTTTTACATTATCGCCTACATGTTGATTTTGAATTCCATAAATTGATAAATCAAAATCTTCTAAAATCATGGCTCCACTATTTAATGGCTGATCAAAAATTAAACCTCTTACAATCCATCTGTTATACCATTGAGAATGTAGGTATCCAAAATCTGCATTTTGCTCATTAAAAACAATAGGATTAGCGATGGTGATATTAAAATAATCTGAAGTGATTAAAGGATTTATAATTAAATTGGATATTGTTTCAATTTTTAAAACCTTATCATTCAAAAGATAAGTTAATTTTTTCGGAAATTTTATATTAGAAATATCACTCCAATTTTCATATTTAACTTCAAAATAAACATCACCATATAAATAATCATCTTCTTTAATTCGGGCACATTTAGGTAGTTTAGTACTAGAATCAAATAATAATTCGATATTTAACCCTTGAATTCTTGTTGGAATTAATAAAGTATTCTCATTTACTTTGAGTCCTAATGTAATTGCTTGTTTTAATAAACCTATTGGATTTGCTAATTTTTGATTTTTTAAAATGGCTTCAATTTTACTGGAATATATTGGAATAGCCGAAGTTTGATTAAAGAAATGAGATTTGAAATCATATTTTCCACTTATAGAACCATGTTTATCATTAATTGTAATTATTGCACTATTTGAATTGTAGTCAAAAGGTTGTTTAATTTCAAGATTGTTATAAATAAGTTTACATTTTCTACTATTAACTTCTTCAATATAATCAAAGATATAATTAGACGTATTTATAGGGTTTGGCATAGTAATGGTTGACTCTTCCCATTCATATGAAGCTCCATTAATTCGATAAGATAAGGTATTAAAATTTGAAATATTTATCTCACCACCAACTTGTTTTAATGCTTCAGCTAAATTTATTGAATCATTAGACAAATCTTCTTCACAAGATGTTGTAAGCCAAAAAAGGCTTACAATTAAAAGTGAATTATAAATTATTTTTTTCATGATTTGAAACATTAACTAATTTGGTATTCTTCAAATAAATGAAACATAGAGTCTGGAAAATTGGTTGGTATCATTTTTCCATTTACCTCAACCATTGCTGCTGTTGCATGAGTTCCTTTGCATGATAACGTTAGCGATTTATCGGCTTCTTCTTTATAATATTCAAATCGCATAAGTAATCGGCTGCTACTTTGTGCTTCAAGATACATTCGCATAACTACTTTATCAAAAGCAAAAATTTGAGAGATATATTGAACACTTAAATCAAGTGTAATAAGAGCAAGACCTCTATAAATTTCGTCAATTATATCTGGACAATATTCATAAAGAAACATTTCTCTACATTTGCCTTGCCAAACCACGAAGTTTGCAAAATAGATATTGCCAACTACATTGGTTTCTTCAAAAGTGGTTATAAAACGATATTCGAAATAGGATTCTCCATCTGGAGATTTTATCATTGGCATAATTTAATTTTTTATTAGGTTTAATTCTTCTTGATAGATATTAATAACATACTCCGTTTTACTATTAGATAAAAGAACATTAGTTGAATCTAATAACTTATGACCGTTATTTTTTGAATTTGCATTGGTTAATAAAGAATTGAAAGAAATTATAACATCATTGTATTCCATTTTTGAAGATGTTGTTCCATTTGATAATTCATTCACTAACCTTCTACAATCGTTTAAATCAATTTTAATGTTTGAATTATTAATAAGATGTCGAAGTTTGTATTCTAAAAATGGAACTAATAAGTTATAATCCCATTCTCCTTTAAAGGATGTTCCAGAAACTTGGGTTAATATAAGTTCGTTCCAAATTTGTTTTACTTGTCCTTTTGCATTAAATACAATTACATCAATTGTTGTATTGCTTCCATTTTCAAATAATTCAGTTGTTTTAATATAGAATGGACCCTCAATTTTTTCTGGGTTTATTGAAATGCTTTTAGCAGATGTTGGCAATAATCTTTGGCTTGGTCTGCTAACTTGGTGACAATGAATTGCAGCATCATTTAATCCAGGGTCGCCTAGAATTTTTTCTTCTGATAAAAAAGAACTAAACCATTGATCTTCTATATTATTATTGGCTTGTGCAAGAGCACCCAATGATTTAATTTCAGAAAAAGCAACAATTCGTCTAAAAGGCCCTTCATGGAAGAGCAAATCATCATAGAATTTTTTAGGAACATCAATTTCTAGGCTATTCCAAGTTGTTACTTTATTATCTGTTTTTTTGATAAGTTCTGCTTCGAAATTAAGTTCTGCTTCGAAACAACTAACTTCAAAATTAGAGTCTTCACTTTGAACGATTACTTTTATTTTATATTCTGATAATCGTATAGCAATAAATCGAACACTATTATTGCCTTCTTTAGGAATAAATATTGATTTGTTAATTTTTAGGCCTTCAAATTTCCAATTTTCATTTGTTGGATAAAGATATTTTGCCACTTGAGCCATTCCTTCAAGAATCATAACTGTTGGAAATACGTATTGCCCGTCAAACACGTGATTTTTTAAATACAAATCATCTTCTAGATTAATATTTACTTCCGAAACGACTTCAATATTTGGGATATGGTGCGTTATGTTTGCAATAAATCTACCAATAATTGGTTTTCTTTTGGAGTAAACCAAAGTCGGAATTTTTCCAAATCTACCCGAAACAATATACCTTCCATTTTGGCATTGATCATCACTTATAACTGCTTTTAAAATTTCGACACCATTTTTAATAGGAATTGGCCAAACACCTTGTCCTTTAAGGATGTCTATACTATTTAAATTAACACCCATTCCGGTTTCATCCCAAACAGACCATTCTAAAGTAATGCATTTGCAATGACTATTTTCTTTACTAAAATTCTCAATTACTAAAGCTAGTTGATCGTTTGCCCATGCATAATCTGCATTGCCTTGCATTCCGCTTTGAGCAATAATAGAACCATAACCTATTACTAAATTCAGTTGCTTTGCATCTACAGCATCGATAATATTTTTCATTCCGTCTACTTTAACAGAAAAAGTTTTGTCGAAATCTTTTATTGATAGAAACTCAATTCGATTTGGATTATTAACTCCAGCTCCGTGAAGTATCGCTTTTATATGTCCTAATTCTTTAACAATGTTAACTACACAATCGTTTAAATCTTCTTTGTTTAGAACATTAACAGAATAATATTTATATGTAATATTATTTCTCTTTAACAGTTCTAGATTATCACTAAGCGCTTTATCTTGGTTAGGATTTGATCTTCCAAAAATGGCAAGTTTTGCATTTGTAACTTTTGCCATTTCAAATACCGATTCAAATGTTATTCCTTTTCCTCCTCCGCTTGCAAGAATAACATCTCCTTCAGAAATAGGATAATTGGCATTGTTTTTCTTTGGGAATATGATTTCAACTTCAGACTCTGTTCTAGTTTTAGAAACATCATAACTTACTTCTTTGTATTTATTACAATTTTTAATTTCGTCAATTAGCAGTGTTTCAAAATCTTTAATTTCAGAATTAAAATCGATAGATAAGGTTTTAACATCTGGACTTTCTTGTTGAAAAGAGCGTAAAATTGGTTTTAAATCGCCTTCGATTTTATTAAAAGTAAAATCTACTAAAGCAATAAATTCTAGATTTTTAATTTCAGGTCTTTTTAGAAAATTTAAAAAAAGTTCAAGGTAACTATATCCATAATCAGAAGAATAAACAAAAACGGCTCCATCACCGAGATTTAAATTGGTGTTATTTAAAACTAGCTTCAATTGATTTTTTAATTCTTCCTTTCCTTCAACTAGAATAGTACCCTGTTTTTTATTAACATTAATTTTAGTTAATTCTTTTGGTATTGCTTTTCTGATTAAAGTATGTGTCCAATTTGGCAAATTATCTAAATTGATTTTTTTTCTATCTAAGGAGTTTATATTTATCGTTTCTCCTTCAAAAATAAGTTTACTTAACTCGGAAATACTTCCATCGGAATTAGCCAATATAGAAGCCGCCGAAAAAACCTTATGGCTTTTATTAAAAACTTTTGCGGTTAGAGATAATATTTCTGTTATTGCCAACGAATTGATATGCAACTGCGACATTATTTTATCATTGTCGGTTATGATTTCAACAGGAATATCCGTTTTGTCACTAATGATTTTTTTAATATGAGTTATTATTCCTTCAACGGAATTAGATACACTTACATTATTATTATTATTATTTACTTCTTTTGAATCAGAAGTTTCTACAGAAGTTTCGGCTATTGTATAAGACCCATTATGATTGACTTTTTCACAAGGGTTTTCTAAAGCTTTTAATTCCCATGTATTGAAATCAAAATCTCTAAAAAATCTATTTGTTGATAATTCTTCAAAAGCAACTTGATTGCCACTAATAAATGCAGCCGAAAGAATTTTCAGAAATCCTTCTAAAGAATTAGAGCCATAATTTAATGAAATTACATGGGTATCATTATCATCAATAAGCGATTTAGAAAGTGCATTTCCGGGACCAATTTCAAATAAAAATGAGACTTTCTTTTTAATTTCATTTATGGCTTGAATAAATTTTACGGGCTTTTCAATTTGTTCAAATAAATGTTGATTTATATTTATTTTTTCATCTAAATATTTTGCAGACACAGTTGAAATTATTTTTTTTAACGGTTTATTAAACTCTATTTGAGTTGTTTGTTCTTTAAATTTAACGGCTGCCTTTTTCATTAAAGGAGTATGAAAAGCATGTGATACTTTAAGCCTTACTGTTTGAAAACCTTTACTAAAACCTTTATTTTCTATATCTCCTATGTGGATTGAATTTCCACCAACAACAAAATTATCTGTACCATTATAACCTGTTATTACGATTTTGGAATTTGAAATTAAGTCCTCAATTTCAAATTCATTACATTTTACAGCAAGCATGGCTCCATCTTTTTCGCCATATTTAGACATCAATTCACCTCTAATTTTTGCCAAGTCAATAGCGTCATTAGTATTAATAACTCCTGCCCATGCTAAAGCTGCAATTTCGCCTAAACTATGACCAATACCATATTCAAATTCAACACCATAATTTTCAAGTAAATTTAATGATTCAAGTGTGCTTTTAATGATGTGAGGTTGAGCAAAACTTGTGTCCACAGTAGCACTATTATTACTTAAATTACTGGCTCGATTTGAATTAGTTTCAAAATTAACATTTTCAAAAGCTCCAATATTAGGATAGATTGGTGCGCCTTGACCAGGAAATAAAATAGCATTTTCAATTTTGTCTTGAATAGCACTATAAAAAACACCTTCATTGATGTCGAAAAATAAGTCTTTATCTTTACTGATATTATCTAATAGAAAAGAAACTTTTTTAAATAAGTTTTCAGGGTTTTTTGCAACTAAACTGGCTTTCCATTTACCATTAATCTTTGTGGTTTTGGTTAGATTATTTGATAAATCTGTCATTTCAGCTCTAGAAATGTCACGAGAAATACTTTTTAGACGCTGTAATTTTTCTAATAATGATTCAAAATTATTTGAAGTTAAAGGAAACACTTCTGCATCAAATGGAGTTGTGGCTAATTTTTTTGTAAAAGAAGAAATTTTCTTTATTGGGGTTGATTTAGGAAATTCTTCAATTGTAATATGAACATTTATTCCACCAAAACCAAAGGAAGATATTCCAGCTCTAAAAGGTTGCTCATCAGTCCATAACTGAGGTTTATCTATTAATTTAAGAAAATTGCTATTTTCTTCTAATAGTGCATGAATGCCACTTGTTTTTTTAGAAGGTGGAATGATACTGTTTTTTGATGATAGAACTGCTTTTATTAACCCAGCTACACCAGCAGCAGCTTTAGTATGACCTATAAGATGCTTTATTGACCCTAATATTGCAGGGGAATTTGTTTTGTTTGAGTTTTTTAATTTGTCAACAATAGCTGAAATTTCAACTTCATCACCGGTTGGAGTACCTGTTCCGTGAGCTTCAAACATTGAAATAGTTGATATATCATAATTGGCTTTTGAATAGGCTCGGTCCATGGCCAATTGTTGTGTTTCAATTTTTGGCCTTGTCATACCTCCTTTTCCATCAGAAGAAATTCCCCATCCTTTAATTACGGTATAAATATTTAACCCTTTTTTAACAGCTTCCTCTTCTTTCATTAAAACAAGAATACCACAACCCTCACCTGGCCAAAATCCTTGAGATTTATTACTAAAAACTTCCATTTCAGACTTTGCAAGAGCGCCATTTCTAGCAAAACCTATAAGTTCAAAAGGGTCAATACTTAAATCGACACCACCAACAATTGCAACTTCTATATCATTATTTATAATTGAATTACATCCATTTACTACGGCTAGCAAAGAAGAAGAGCAAGCACCATCTACAGTATATCCACCACCTTTAAAATCAAAATAATTACATACTCTACCAGCTATTGTATTACTAAGACCGCCTGCTAACATATCAGCATCAGGTTCTGGAAAAGGTTCTTTATACTCTTTTTCAGCAGCAGATAAAATATCATTCATATCTTGGTCTGAATATTTTAATCTGTTCAATGTTGATTGCAAGGTTTTATAAACATACGGCCATCTTAATCTTAAGATATTAGCACGAGTAAATTCGGCATTTAAAGAATTACCAATGATAACGCCAACTTTTTCTTTATTAAGCCCATTACCGTTTTCAAAACCAGCATCTTTTAAAGCTCCCGAAACCACATCTAATGTTAGCCATTGTGCAATATCAGTTTGTTCAAAAGTTGATTTCGCTATTTTGTATTTCATTCTATCAAAATTATAGCCTGTCAAAACAGCTGCATGTTTTGAATAGGTATAATCTACTTTAGTTGCATCATCAGAACCGTAATAGTTTAAATTTAAACGACTGTCAGGGATTCTTCTAAATTGTTGTCTTAATGATAAAATGTTTTCCCAAAATTGATTTAAATTATCTGCACCAGGATATCTGCAATCTATTCCAACAACAGCTATTCCATTATTATTTTTCATAAACAATCTTTTTTATTACTTTACCAACATTGTCGTCATTTAAATTATATTTGACCCAAGCTCTTATTTCTTCTAAGAACACTTTTAACGAATGTTCTCCATTTATATACCTTCTTCCATCTAGTTTAACATTTGCTTTAAAGGCAAATTCATTACATTCTTTAGCTGATTTTCCGGTTAGAATTTGCTGTGTTGTATCTTTTTCATGCGGGTTTTCGGCTATATCTCTTGTGTGAGATGCTAATACAGATCCCTCGCCTAACATGTAATCATATTGGCAAGCCAATCTTTTTAAATCAAGAATTTTTTCAGGCGGAACTCCGCCAGCATAAGTAGCAGCTAAACCAACTCCAGCCCAAATACCTGCTTTTCTGTTTTCTGGGAAAAGAGAAATTGTTTGATGTATTTTTTCTGGATTTCCTCCATTATAAAACCATAAAGCTCTACCAATTCCATTATCATAACATTCTATATAAAATGGATCTTTTTGTACACTTTTAGGGATATATAGATTGTTGATTGCTTTTTTAGGTTTAAAATAAGCATAATAAAAACCAAATCCATTTAATATTAATAATCCGCTTGTGGGAGAAGCTTTTTCTAAAAAATTTTCAAAAGGTCTATTAAAAAAAACACCACAGGCTATACCAGCACCTATGTAAGACATGTATTCATGATTTTTACCTTCCCCTTTTATGAAATTCCAGAATCTATTTTTATTAAAAGGCGAGAATAAATCTAAGGTATATAAACCCATTCCTATTCCTTCATTATAAAACCCAACTAATTCTGTTTTTATAATAGATCTATTTAACATTAAATCATCTGATAACCCAGTTTCTAGAGCAGTGTTATAGCCTTTAACTACCGTTTTTGCAACACTTTCCAATCGTTTTCTTGGTAATTCATTGACTTGAAATCCACGAACATCAAAATTTGCTTCTGAAAGTGGTAATGCAAACATCATTTTTCTTAAAATAGCTAACTTTCCCATATAATTTATTATTATCAATAATTGTTTTCTAAAATTTTAGGTATTTCTTCTGTATAGATTACTTCTTTTCTCATTTCACCATTATTTGAATCAATATCCTTATTTATAGTCTCTTTTATTTCTTGTTTTTGCATATTAGTTATCCATAAATAAACTCCTCTAATACTACAAACTGTAAAAAGAGAAAAGAACAATCCGAAAACGACATGAAAAGCCATCAAAATGCCATAAGTAAAAGCAACACCAGCTCCAAAATAAATTTGGTTTTTAAATTTAAAAGGAGTTGTAGCTGGATCACTCACCATGTAAAAAGTAAATAATAGAAAAGCTACACCAGACATGGTTCCTAAACTTGCGATTGTTGCAGTATCAAAAATGGTTGTTCTGATAACTGTTTGAAGGAAAAATCCAATTAACCAAGCAAAAATCAAAGGCATTTTTTTTGTAAATTTTGTATTTAGAAAACTTCCTAAGGAAACAAAAACTAGTATAAGAAACCAATCCCAATAACCAGATGTTGCTTCTGAGAATTGATATGGAGGTGCTGATCCAACAGAAGGGAATAAAACAAACAAGGCAACTATACCCGTATTAGATGGATTTAAAAAGTGTTTGTTTTTCCCATTTATTTTGATTCTGAAAATATATTTTGATAAAAGTGCGGCAGCAACACCAAAAGAAACTAATAATAAGTTTGTATTAGTAAATGTTAGCATTCCGACTGCTAAAGCTGAAATGTGTCCAGGTAATAAAAAAAGTATTAAATTTTTTATTCCTCCTAAATAAGTAGGTTTTCTATTTTCATTTCTAGCTACTAAAGTTTCCATTAATAATTCAACGAAGTATGCCGTTCCCAATGCAACAGCTACATGCGAGTACGATTGTTCAAATCCTAAGTAAAGATGTCCTACAATGTTTAATAATGTTATTGCTGAAGCAAATCTTATTAATGCGGGGATTCTGTTATCTATTGCTTTATTCATAATATATTTATTTAATTATTAATATGGTAAGTAAATGGTATGCCATCCATTATTTAGATTGATTTTTGATTTTTTTATTATTCCTTTTGAATTCCTCCAAGTAAGATCAACACTAACAATTTCATTGTTGTTTTTACCAAGACCAAAATGAAGTTCTGGACTATTTCTTCCAGAATGGCCATTACCGCCATCAACAAAACGCATAAGTTCTTTTCCGTTTTTTAATTTTATTTTTGCGATTGCTCCAATTGCATATTTAGTTGGACCCTCAATTTTTTCGTCAATTTTAATAGAATTATTAGTAGAATTTAAGGGGAATTTTAGAGACAATCCTAAAAAGGAATTAAAAGATTTTGATTTGTTATGATATAGTTTTGAGTCTTCCCATTGGTTGCCCGTTACAAAATCTAGTTTACCATCATGGTCAATATCTGCTATTGCAATGGCTCTTGTAATTTGATTTTCATCAATACCAATATTTTTTGAAAGGTCAAAATATTTTCCAGATTCAGATTTAACAAAAAAAGGAATATGGGCATTTCCAGATATAGCATCGCCAGGTTTTAATTGTGGCCAAAAATTAATATCGGCTAATAATTCATCATTTAAAGTTGCTAATTCTTGTAATTCTGGCCAACGATTTGTTTTTCCTTTTACAAAACCAGTTGCTTGTACAGCTTCGGGTATCATATCATTATTGAAATCTCCAAATTTACAATCCCAACCCCAAGAACTTCTTGACATTCCGAGATCTTCACTTTTGTTTTCAAAAGGAGCTATTCCACTTTCAATTAGTTTTTTATCCCCATTATTTATAAATAAGAAGTGGCTTTCATGTAAAGCATAATCATCGGCAATATTACTAACAAAAATATCTAGTAAGCCATCATTATTTATATCATACATCTCAGCTCCCATTCCTTTAAATGAATCATTTCCGATTATATTAGATTTTAAACTTGTAAACGTTCTTTGACCTTTTAGTTCTTTGAATAGGAGTTTTCCTTTAGTAGATTTATTTAATAAAAGTTTATCTGGACCAAAATCATTTGATATATATAAATCAGGAACTAAGTCACCATCTATATCACCTGCAGCTACAGCTAAAGTCCAATCATTTGGAAGAGGAAGACCCTTTAGCCAATTCTTATCTTCTTTGAAAATAGCCTTCCCATTTTTATCAATTCCTGACCATAAAAAAATTCTATTTCTTGCGCCATTATCACCATGCGACATAGAATGTTGCATAATTTGATTTTTGTCTGTACAATTTGGATTGTATAAAATAGACTCATTAGGGAAATAGTTCCCAATAAAAATGTCGGGATGTCCATCAGAATCAAAATCAGCTATTGTTCCAGTTGTTGAATTCCATGTTTCATTTAGAATTAATTCGGCTTCATCGTATCCTTCATCTGACTTATAAAATAGGATAGGAGATCTTCCAAAATACATCACTAAAATGTCTTCTTTACCATCTTCATTAAAATCATTAACTAATAAACCAGAAGGCGCTACTCCTTCGTTCATTGGTAAAGTTTTTACTTCTAATTCAAAAGGTAAAAATCGATTACCAGTATTATTAAGTGGCGACACAAAAACTCTATTAAATCTTGGATCAATAGATACAACATCATTTAACAAATTGTCATCATCATAATCTATAAAAGCTACAGAGGTTCCAATAGAAGAAATCCATGTGGATAATTTTTCATATTGAGGATGCACTTTTCTTACGAAAATCGGATTCAAATTTTTTGGATAATACAATATGCTTTTTTCAAAATTAAAATTGGATGATAATTTTGTTTTTTCACTATTGCTAATATCTTTTGGTCTTGCAAAAGCGTACAATACTAATAATAGTATAACTGCAATAATTCTTGGAATTTGTTTCATAATAATAGTATTTCTATTGATGTCTAAATTTGATTTTTCTCTAAATATGGGTTTGAGTTATTGCTAATGGAAATAGTTCTATTTTTTGTTTTGGAAAGAACTCTAAAAAAAAGGTATCCAAAAACAATGATTGAAAAACTAATTCCACAGAGGTATAATGAAGGTTTTAATATTATTATTGCTCCTAAATATTGAATTATGGTTACTATATATAAAAAATTTGTGACTACATTTCTAGTAACAAGTGTTATTAAATAGGCACCTAAAGGAGCAAAAAGCATGACAAAAGGAATTGCACAAAGCCAATAGTTAAAAGCTACTGGTTGAAAATCTTTTAATATAAAAACATGCATAAAAAATCCGATTAATGTATTTATAGTCATTAAGACCACGGCTGTTGGTGTGGCAATTTTTTCATTTATTTTATAGTGTAGTGTTAATAGACAGAAAGTGAATATCCCAACTCCATCGCCAAAAAAAGAAGTTATAACGCCCCCAATAAAGCCAAAAACAATAAGTTTAATAACTTCTATTTTATCTAATGTTATTATTTTGTCAATAATTTCTCTGTTTTTATTTTTATTTAATAAATATAAAGCAATTGCAAAACTCAACCATAGTGATACAAATAATAGTTTAATTATTTTTGGAGGAAATATACCATCTAAAAGATAAATTCCAAATACTAATCCCAAAAAACCTCCAATCGATGCAAAACGGATAGATTTCCATTCAACTGGAATCTTCATTCCAATTATTAACAAACTAGCAGAAGTCATTCCTATACTTTGTATGGCAAAACAAAAATTTCTTGCAATGCTTGGTGAAATATCTAATAATAGTGTAAATACAGGAAAAGCAACTGCGCCACCACCTTCTGAAGTTGCTCCGGCAACAAATGATCCAAAAACCATGGTTAGAGAAACTACCCAATTTTTTTCAAACAAATAAAAAAGATTGTTGGAGGTCATATAGTAAATCCATATTGATAGTACTCCGACAAGAAAAGTTAAATAGTATTTCATATGTGTTTTATTTTTTGTAATATCAATTTTTTAAATTCCTTTTTCAACAACTCCCCAGTGTCGCATTTGTTACTTGAATCTAAGGTTTGAAAAAGAAAACTCTAAATTATCTAAAAAAGAAGGTTGCGAAAATGGATTTCCTTCTACATATAGGATTTTCGTAAATTCTAAATGGATTTAACTGCTTAATAGGGTCTATTAATTCTACGACTATAGTTTAAAGAAAGTGTACTATTATCGTTTGATTTATAACTCACATAGGCTGTTGGAAAGAGTTTTATGCAATTATTTGTGTTAGTTTCATTATAGTTTTTAGAATCCTTAATTTATCAACAAAACTTCAGCTAAATTAATAGGGGTGTTTTCATGGTTGACAACTTTACCCGTTACTTTAATCTGTGAAAACGAAACAGAACTATAAATAAGAACTAAGGCAATAATATTTTTTTTCATTGAAATAATAATGTAATTTTTCTGAAGCCAAAACTATATGAAAGGTGTTGTTCAAAACAAACGGTAGTGGTCGATATTTATAAATATAGAGTCTAAATTTATAAATTCTTATTAAGCTAAATTATAACCAACTGATTTTTAGACACATTATAAAATACTTTTTTTAATGATTTTGTAGGTATTTTTAGGAAAATAAGGATTAATTTTTAAAATAATTAGCTAATTTTGGCGCATACAATCTTATAATCGCGCTGTTTTTTTATTGTTTCCATGCCAAAATCAAAAATAAGTTATCGTTTCTTTTCTTCCTTCATAATAAGAACTCCGGTTTATCCTATTGATTTTTATAAAAATCTAACCAAAGGATTATTTATTGAGTCCGATGCAATAAAAGAAATACTTAAAAATGCTCCAATAAATGAAGCGTTGTTTTTGGCATCGCCCGAATTGTATGCCGAAATCCGAAAATGGCTTACACAAGAAGATTATCCTATTGATAAAGCCAGTAAAATTAAGCTTTCGGTGTTGAAATACTTTATACGAATGTCAACCCGATGTACTCCTTTTGGGCTTTTTGCGGCTTGTGGTGCGGGCAAACTGGCCAATGAAACGGTTATCAACATCGATAAAGAAAAAAGCTTTCGTAGAAAAACTCGTTTCGACATGCAGTTCCTAGCAAATTCGGTAAGTGAACTAACAGCAAATCCAACTATCCAAAACCAACTCCTTTTTTATCCCAATTCGACACTTTATCAATTGGGTGATTTTTATAGATATGTGGAGTATACTTTGCATCAAAATAAACGAAAGTATTCTCTTGAAGCATTAAAACGTACAGATTACTTAGATTTGATATTGCAAAAAGCGATTGTTGGTGCCAGGAAAAAAGAATTGGCATTAGTTTTAATTTCTGAAGAAATAAGTAAAAAAGAAGCTATGGAATTTATTGAAGAATTGATTTTCAATCAAATTCTGGTATCAGAATTGGAACCTACACTTACTGGAAGCTCATCTCTCAATCCATTCTCAGGGGAAAGAGATATCGAAAACATCAATAAAGAGGTAGTAGCGTTTGGAGGTTTTTATGATAAACTAAATAATCAGTTACTAAAAATTGACACTAAAATAGGAAATTTTATATCTTGTTATGAAGACATAATAGCAACTATTTCCAAAACAAATATTCCTTTTGATGAAAAATACTTGTTCCAAACCGATTTATTTCTTGATTCTGACAATTTGCAATTGGAAAAGGAATACTCGTTTGAATTATTAAGAACAATAGATCTTCTCAATAAAATTTCTGAAAAGCCAAAAAATACAGCATTAGAAAATTTCAAAAAAGCTTTTGTTGAACGATATGAAAGCGAAGCTATTCCATTAGTTAAAGCACTCGATGTAGAAACAGGAATTGGTTATTTACAGCAAAGCGGTAGTTTTGATGTTACACCATTATTAGATAGTTTAGCAATAAGGCAAAAAGTAAATCCGGATAATCATCAAATAAGCTTGAATAAAGCGGAGAAAATTATCTACAAGAAATTACAAAATGCCTTGCAGAATAACGAAAACAATATCATTTTGAATCTTTCTGACTTTGATAATATTGATTTTTCAGGACAAAATTTACCTGCTACTTTTTCGTGTCTTTTTGAAATTGTTGAAGAACAAGAAAAAGAATGGGTCGTAATTCAAAGCATTGGTGGTTCGAGTGCTGCCAATTTATTGGCTCGGTTTTGCTATGGGGATTCTGGAATAAATGATTTAGCAAATGAAATTACTCAATATGAATCGGAAAATTATTCCGATAAAATCTTAGCCGAAATAGTCCACTTGCCAGAATCAAGAACTGGAAATGTGTTACGAAGACCCAGTTTTAGAGCCTATGAAATACCTTATTTAGGACAAGCTAGTTTACCTACTTCTCACCAAATAAACATTGAAGATTTAGTACTATTTGTGAAAAATGACCGCTTAGTTTTGTGGAGCAAAAAACAGGATAAAGAAGTTATACCAAGATTGACTAATGCTCACAATTATTCCTATAATGCGTTACCCATTTATCATTTTTTGTGTGATATGCAATTTGAAAATTGTAAACCCTCAATTGGACTTCATTGGGACAACTTGGAAAAGCTTTTTGATTATTTTCCTAGAGTGACTATTAAAAATTGTATTGTATCGAAGGCCAAATGGGTATTTAGCAAAGAAAAACATCCTGAATTTTTTAAAATATTGACTATAAAAGAGATAATTTATGACAAAAATATTTTTAGTTTTGCGTCACATATTCCGTCTTTGGAGGTTAATGAGCTTTTACCTCAATATGTTTCACTGGCAGATGGAGATAATGCACTGATAATTAATCTAGAGAATAGTACATGTATTGAAATGCTTATTGAAACTGTTAAAAATAGATCACAATTTGTTTTAGAAGAATTCTTATTTCCTTCAAGCAAAGTGGTTACTGGAAAAACCGATTGTTATGCAAATCAATTTATTGTAGGATTAAAAAGGGATAAATCATAATGAAAGAAATAAAAAGGACTTTCATTCTGGGACAGGATTGGCTATATTATAAGATTTATTGTGGGAGTTACTCGGCAGATATTGTTTTGATAGAAAGCATACTGCCAATTGTAGAGGGGTTGCAGCAAAAAAAGCTTATTGACCAGTGGTTTTTCATACGATACCATGATCCTAAAAATCATTTAAGATTACGTTTTCATTTGCCGAATCCAGATAATCTTCAAGAAATCATAAAATTAACGCAGCCCTATTTCGGTAAACTGATTGAAAAAGATATCGTTTATGACATAGTAACGGCAACCTATAAAAGAGAAATGGAACGATATGGTAAAACAACTATAACAGCAGTTGAAAAATTGTTTTATTACCATAGCGAGAAAACACTTCAACTTATTGACAACATTACTCCGGAAGATGATGAAATAGCCCGGATATTTGCTTCGTTGCAAATGATAGACGATTTATTGGAAGAATTCGAGATGTCTTTGACTCATCGACAAGAGTTCATACACAGTATGCAATTGCAATTCAAAGAAGAACATAATATAGGAAAGGACAATACGAAAAAACTAGATCACTTATATAGAAATTATAGAACCGAAATTTCATTGTTTCTTACAGAAAAACAAGAACCACAATATTTAGAAGGACTCATAGAAATAGTAAAAACAAAAGAAGAGGAAGCCAAAATAATAAAAACCATTTTGAGTAAAATTAAAGAAAACGGCACTACTATTTCACTTGAATTGATTGCCTCACTCATTCACATGAACATCAATCGTGTTTTTCGATCCAAACAAAGACAATATGAAATGTTATGTTATGATTTCATGAACCGATATTACAAAACCAGACTAGCCAGAAAATGAAAAACCCTATTATAATTATTTTATTATTAATTACAACAACTCTTTTTTCTCAAAAAAAGTACCATTTTATTGTTCCAGAGTCATTACAAAACATGTCTTTTCAAACCTTGGAGAAGCGTTTTGACAATTCTCTTTTTAATAAAAAAAGCCTTGCTATTTATGCTAAAACCTATTATAAGAAATCAGAATGGCAAAATGATGAAATAATTAAAGCAAATGGAATGTACATGCTTGCTTATATTTCTAGTGAAGACTCATTGTTTTCTTTAACAGATTCAATCATTGCTTTAACAAAAAAAAGGAATGATTTTATTTTTCCTGCAAAAGCTTATATATTAAGAAGCATAATCTTTTTTTCAAATGGACAGTTTAATAAAGCATTAGTTAATATACTGAATGCAGAAAAATATTCCAGTAAGTCTGGTAATATAGAGCAAAAAACACTAATTAATCAGCAGATTGGTTTAATAAAGATTGAATTAGGTAAACCCCAGGAGGCATTAGCTTTGATCATTGAAAATTATAATTATTATAAAAATAAAAAGACAGGTTCTCCTTATTATGTCTATTCTGCCTGGATATTATCTAATATTTATAATCGTCTTAACAAACCAGATTTAGCTTTATACTATAATGAACTTTTCTTAAAAAAAATGAAAGTAGAAGATCCATATTATAAATATTTTATGCTTAATAAAGGAGTTTCATATCATTTAAAAAAACAGTATTCATTAAGTAATAAAATATTAGACGAAGCTATAAATCTGTTAAAAATAGATAAAATAAACCAAGCTATAGCATATTATTATAGAGGAGAAAATGTCTTACAAGGTGAAAAAAGCGATCTTAAATCTAAAAAATATTTTGAAAAAGTTGATTCTATATTAATATCTACAACTGAGTTTACTTCTATTTTACGAAATAATTATCTTCATTTAATTGAAATTTACAGGAAATTAAAAGATAATAATAAGCAACTTTATTATTTAAACAGGTTAATTGAGATTGACGAAAAATTAAACAAAAATAATGTTGTACTATCTGATAATATGAATCAGAAATATGATACTCCTCATTTATTGTTTGAAAAAGAAAAAATTATTGTCAAAATAAATCAAGAAAAATACATCTACATTGGTATTGGATTTATTGTTTTCATTGGATTAGTTTTTTCACTCTATTATTTAGTAAAAACTAAAAGAGAAAAACAACTTTTTGAAGAGCGTTTTAAAGTATTGATGGAGCAGCCTAAAAACGAAGTAATTCAGGTAATAGGCACAATACCAGTTACAACAATTGTGGAAGATAATAAAACAAAATCATTCGATTTACCAAAAGATATTGAAAAAGATTTATTGCAAAAGTTAGCATCATTTGAAAAAGAGCAAGGTTATTTAGTGATGAATTTAAAACTAACCGATCTTACCAAACAGTTTGACACCAATAGTAGCTATTTGTCAAAAACCATAAACCATTTTAAAGATAAAAATTTTAGCCAGTATCTTAACGATTTACGAATCGCATATGTAGTAAAGCATTTGAAAGCGGATAAAAAATTTAGAAAATATACCATAAAAGCAATTGCCGAAGAAGTAGGTTTTAGTAATTCCGAGTCATTTGCCAAGGCTTTTTATAATCAAACGGGGCTGCAACCCTCCTTTTTTATCAAAAAAATAGAGGAGAACAAGGAAATTTAATTTTTTTAACGTTATGAAAATAAAATACATACTGATATTTTAAATCGGAATTTATAAATCTAGACTACAGTTATTTTTTTGTGAAGAAGTAGCACATTACATTCGCCGAAATCTAATTTAAAAAAACAAATCATGAAAAAAAAGACAGTTGAAACAACAAAAAAGTTGTCGTTAGAAAAATTTAAAATAGCTGAATTAAAAAACCCAAAAGCAATTGTAGGAGGAAATGCAGACGATGGTGGTGGAGTTATAACTGCTGATCCTACTAAAATAAGTCGAGGTTAAAAAAAAATATCCCAGTTTTATCTTTAAAAGATTTATAAATGGTCAAAATAAAAGGTTGTCTATTTTTGTTTGTTTGTGTTTTTACTAATGCACTTATAGGGCAGAATATTTTATTGCCGGAGAAGCAGTTTAACGAAAAGTATTTTGAGAAAAATATTTCCGATCCATATCGCTATATGGAAAAATTAGATGATCCATTAGTCCAAAATTGGTTTAAGCAAAATAGTTTAAAAACACGTGCTTTACTGGATAATATTTCCGGTAGAAAGGAAATTGTAGATAAATTATTAGAAATTGAAAGTAGAAAATCCTACAATATAACATCGTTAAATATTACTGATGATGATTTCTTTTTCTATTTAAAAAAAACTGATAAAGATAAAACCGGGAAATTATATTACAAAAAATCTGAAAAAGGAGCTGAAAATTTGCTTTTCGATCCTGTTGAATATAAAAAAGGATACATAATCAATTATCTAAAACCTTCATGGGATAATAAGATAGTTGCGTTGGGTTTATCAAAAAATGGTGAAGAAATTGGTGAGATTGTTTTTTTGGATGTAAGTACGAAAACAATCAGGCCTGAAGTTCTACCAAATGCATGGCCCGCTGAATTAAAAGGAATAAAATGGCTTTTGGATAATTCGGGTATTATTTATCAGCACATTCCGGTTATCGATTCAAATAATAAAAATTATCTCTTGAATACTGAATCAGTCATTTATAAATTAGGAGATGATCCATTATATCATAAAGTTGTTTTTTCAAAAAATAGTAATCCGGAATTAGCTATCAAACCTGAAGATTTTCCTATTATTTGTGAATTCACTCCAAAGGACAAATATATTTTAAGCTTTTTAGGTGGAGCATCAAACTATTATGATTGTTTTTACGCTAAAATTCAAGATTTTAATAAGATACAAATAGATTGGAAACCTTTATTTAAAAAAGAAGACAATATTAAAGATCAAATTGTTATCGAAGATTCTATTTATTGTTTATCATCTAAGGAAGCGTCTAATTTTAAAATAGTTAAAGGATATATAACAAATTTTGATTCTCATAAATTAAAAACTATAGTGCCGGAAAACAAAAATGAAACTATTGATGATTTCGTTATTACAAAGGATGGATTATTTTATTCCACCACCAAAAATGGTGTAGAGGCTCATTTATATTTTGTTGATGATAAAATAACAAAGCAAATTGTTTTACCAATTAAAGCAGGAAGATTATCAATACAAATTAAAAATAAATTTCGTTCTGACTTATGGATATCTTGCAGTGGCTGGATTAATGCAAAGCAAAGATATAATTATGATGTTTTTAGAAATAAATTTATTGAAGCCTCTTTATCTCCAGTTATCACTTATCCGGAATATCAAAATTTTGTAGTCGAAGAAATTGAGATTCCATCGAAAGATGGAGTTTTAGTGCCTGTATCCTTAATCTATAAAAAAGGACTCAAAAAAAATAAAATGAATAATGTACTAATAGATGGATATGGGGCATATGGAACATCTCTAACGCCTGTATTCCAGCCTATATACTTGTCTTGGGTATTGAATGGAGGCATGTATGTAGTTAGTCATGTTAGAGGAGGTGGAGAAAAAGGAGATGATTGGCATCAGGGTGGTTATAAAGCTAACAAACCTAATACTTGGAGAGATTTAATAACTACAGCAGAATATCTAATTAAAGAAAAAATAACAAATAATAATAAAATTGCCATTTCTAGCGGAAGTGCAGGGGGAATTTTAGTTGGTAGAGCTATAACAGAAAGACCAGATTTATTTAAAGTTATGCTTTGTGAAAATGGAGATCTGAATACTTCAAGAATTAAAGAAGTCTCGAATGGACAAAACGGAATGAAAGAATTTGGTAATCCAAATATTGAAGAAGGATTTAATGCACTCTATGAAATGGATTCATATCAGCATCTAAAAAAAGGAGCTTCATACCCAGCTTGCTTGATTTCAGTTGGAATGAATGATGCCCGTGTCGCTCCATGGATTTCAGGTAAGTTTGTAGCCAGAATAAAAGCATCAACAATATCTCATAATCCAATTCTTTTTGCAGTGGATTATGATGCGGGTCATGGAATGGATAGTTCCAATTTACAGCTTTATAATGATTTTGCTGATGGATTTGCATTTGCCTTGTGGCAGATGGGGCATCCGAAGTTTAAGTTGATAAAAAAGTAATTTAGATTGAAGCGATTTCCTCATTATTTACAGAATGATTATAAAGACTGCGGACCAACCTGCCTAAAAATCATTGCCAAACATTACGGCAAAACTATAAACATACAAGCGTTACGCAATTTATCAGAAACCACACGTGAAGGAAGCAATCTGCTATTTCTAAGCGATGCTGCCGAGAAAATAGGTTTTCGAACATTAGGTGCAAAACTCAATCTAAAAAGATTAGATGAAGCGCCATTGCCTTGCGTGTTGCATTGGAACAAAGAACATTATGTAGTCTTATACAAGATTAAAAAGGGTAACTATTTTATTTCAGATCCTGGGTTTGGATTAATAGAATACAACCAACAAGATTTTATCAAATTCTGGATAGGTAATAATGCCACTGAAACCACAGAGGAAGGCATAGCTTTATTACTTGAACCTACGCCAAAATTCTTTCAGTCAGAATTTGATAAGGAAGATAAAAAAGGATTAGGATTTGGTTTATTATCCCAATATGTATTGAGATACAAATCCTTTTTAATGCAGTTAAGCATTGGTTTATTAGCGAGCAGTTTGTTGCAGCTTATTTTTCCTTTCCTAACACAAAGTATTGTCGATGTTGGGATTCAAAACCAGAATATTCATTTTATCTATTTAATTCTGTTTGCACAACTGTTTCTTTTCGCAGGTAGAACAGGCTTGGAACTCATTCGAAGTTGGATATTGTTGCATCTTTCTACTCGAATAAACATATCCTTGATTTCGGATTTCTTTATTAAATTAATGAATTTGCCGATTTCCTTTTTTGATGTTAGGATGACGGGCGATATCATGCAACGTATTAATGATCATCATCGTATTGAGCGAATACTTACCACTTCATCATTAAACGTATTGTTCTCGGTAATCAATATGTTTATTATGGGAGGGGTTTTGGCGTATTATAACCTACAAATATTCTTCGTCTTTTTTGCGGGAAGTTTATTGTATTTCGGTTGGATAACCTTGTTTTTAAAAAGAAGGGAAGCACTGGATTATAAAAGATTTTCAGAAGTCAGTCAAGAGCAAAGCAAAGTCATGGAGCTCATCAACGGGATGCAGGAAATAAAATTGCACAACGCCGAGAAACAAAAACGCTGGGGATGGGAATATGTCCAAGCGAGATTGTTTCGGGTTTCTATAAAAGGCTTGGTTCTGGAACAAACGCAAACCATAGGCTCATCAGTAATAAATGAGTTAAAGAATATTTTCATTATTTTTCTTTCGGCAAAATTGGTTATCGACGGACAAATAACCCTAGGAATGATGATGGCAATTACCAGCATTGTGGGGAGCTTGGATGGTCCAATTATGCAACTAATTAATTTTGTTAGAGAATTACAAGATGCCAAAATATCGCTTGCCCGACTTTCTGAAATTCATAACAAAGAGGACGAAACTCAACAAGAAGTCCATCAAACACATGATATTCCAAAAGATTGTGCTATTCAAATAAAGGATCTTTCCTATCGTTATTTGGGATCGGATATTCCGGTTTTAAAAAATTTGAACTTGATCATTCCTGCTCACAAAGTAACTGCCATTGTGGGGGTTAGCGGAAGTGGTAAAACCACCTTAATGAAACTATTGCTTAAATTCTACGAGCCTAACAAAGGAGAAATTAATATAGGGAATACTTCACTTGCAACTATTGCTCAAAAATCATGGCGTGCTAACATTGGAGCCGTAATGCAGGAAGGGTTTGTTTTTAATGATACCATTGCGAATAATATCGCTGTAGGGGTTGATAATATTAACAAAGAACGACTGGTATATGCTGCTGATGTTGCCAACATAAAAGATTATATTTCTGGTTTGCCACTGGGATATAATACCAAAATTGGTTCCGAAGGAGTTGGTATGAGCACAGGACAAAAACAACGTTTATTAATCGCTAGAGCCGTGTATAAAAATCCTGAAATGTTGTTTTTTGACGAAGCTACTTCGGCATTGGATGCCAATAATGAAAAAGAAATTATGGGAAAATTGGATATTTTCTTTAAAAATAAAACCGTGGTTGTGATTGCGCATCGATTAAGCACGGTTATGAATGCAGATCAAATTGTTGTTCTGGATAAAGGAAAAATTATTGAAATGGGGAATCATTCCGCATTGGTAGAACAAAAAGGGAATTATTTCGAATTGGTTCGGAATCAATTGCAATTAGGGAATTAAAGCCCCCCTAACCCCAAAAGGGGGAATGAATGTGGTTTGAAGATTAACGATTTTAGAGTTAAGAAGGAAAGAGATTAAATAATGGCCACAAATAAAGAAATAGAGTTAAGAAGCGAAGAAGTACAAGATATACTCACGCGTGTCCCGCATTGGATGATCCGTTGGGGCACGGTTTTAATTTTTGGAATTATCATGATGCTATTTTTTGTCTCCTGGTTTGTGAAATATCCAGATGTTATTACAACGGAAGTTGTGATTACGACCAACATACCGCCTGAAAAGCTGGTAGCCAAAACTTCTGGGCGAATTGAAGCTGTTTTAATAACGGATAAGACCAGAGTTAAAGTAAACATACCATTGGCAATAATTGAAAATCCGGCTAATTATAGGGACGTGTTTTTATTGAAAAGTATCATTGACACTATAAATATCAATGCTAAAAATAATCATTTCCCTTTTGAATTATTGAAAAATAAGCAGTTGGGCGATATTGAAAGTGCTTTTTCGATTTTCCAAAAAGACTATATAGCCAATAAGCTCAATACGGACTTACGCCCTTTTCAAATCGAAAATAGGGCGCAGCTTTCAGAAAGTGTGCAGATTAGGGAGCGTCTAAGTCTTTTACAACAGCAAAAAAGCATCAATGAATCGGAATTACTGCTTCAAAAAAATGATGTGAATCGATTTGAAACGCTGTTTAATAAAGGAGTTGTGTCGGCACAAGATTTTGAAAATAAAAAACTAGGATACCTTCAAGCCCAAAAGAATTACAAAAGTCTATTGAGCAGTATTTCGCAATTAAAGTCATCCTTGATTGATAATAACAGAAACAGTGAAGGAACGAGAATCAGCGGTACTAAAGAAGAAGTTAATTTGGAAGGGAATAGAATGCAGTCTTTTTATCAATTGAGAAAAGTAATAAAAGATTGGGAATTGGCTTATGTGCTGAAATCATCTATTGAAGGACAAGTTACCTTTTTGCAAGTTTGGACGGAGAACCAGACTATAACTGCTGGTGACAATGTGTTCTCTATAATTCCAGTCGTGGAAATGGGGTATGTGGGTAAAGTAAAAGCCTTGGCTCAAAATTCAGGAAAGATCAGAGTGGGTCAAAGAGTCAATATTCGTTTGGCAAATTTCCCTGATAGAGAGTTTGGCGTGCTGAGTGGTAAAGTGAAAAATATTTCTCTTGTTCCTGACAAGGAAGGTAACTTATTATTGGATATTTCGCTTCCGGGAAACTTGAAAACAAATTATAATAAGGTCATTCCTTTTCAACAGGAAATGAAAGGTTCCGCCGAAATTGTTACAGAAGATTTGCGTTTAATAGAACGACTGTTGTATCAGTTTAGGGATGTTTTTAGGAGGTAATTCACTCTATATAATCTTCACATTTGAGCTTAAATTAGAATTTACAGCATCCCATTTGTTTCTTAAAATTATCATATTCTCGCTCACTTTTTTATCTAATATTTTAGCATAATGCTGCGTAGTCTGTATGTTTTTATGCCCAAGCATTTTGCTTACGGTTTCAATTGATTTCGCATACGTTCGATTTCTGCCCGCTGCTGTTTTGCTTTTTCATTATACGTCTTTTGCCTTCTTTCGAAAGTGACTTGTTTCAGGTGAAGTTCTTTGTTTATTCGAGCAAGTTTTTTTTCCAAGACCAAAGTCTCATTATGATTATAATTGTACATAATTAATAACACTGCAATGATGATCAAAGAAAAAACAAGTTTTAATTGGTGTTGTTTTAGCATTTCAATTATTTTTAATAACAAACGGTAAGAGTTTAAAATGTTCTTTTGGGAAAATTTCCAGACTAAGATAAATGCACTACAATTTACAAAAAAACTATTCCATATCAACTTATATTTGTATTCTAGATATTTATGAAGTACTTTTTAGCAGGTAATTTGAAAATTGTCTTTTAATTACCTGAATTGAGATGTCTATTTCAAACTAATTGATACCAAACAACATTAAGGATGTAATCACTTTTCAAAAGCCATTCAAATTGTTCTAAATTTTGGTATTTATTCGGGCAGAGCCAGTGGTAAAAAAAGCATTCACAGGATCGTAAGGGCATAGTTCTTTTTCTGGTGACAATAAACAGTATGGAGCATAAGTTAAAAATTTAATATTGCAAAAGATAATTTCCTTCAAACAAACACTTTAATTTCTTTAATGGAACAAAATTTTAATAATAATTTCCATTCCAAAGTGGGAATTTCAGGAATAAATAGTAAATTTGCTTTCAATCAGAAGGATTATAACGTTCTTTAAAATTCAATAAGTTTCATGCAGGGTCTTTTTAAGATATTGGAAATAAAAGATGATAATTGTGGCACTTTCGTGGCACTCTTATTCTCAAAGAAAAAATAAGTAAGCGTTTACGTGGGTTTCGTCCAATAGGTTCGAACCCCTCATCGCCCACAAGTTTAATAACAAATGATTTCAAAAGCCGATAAATCCTAAGATTTATCGGCTTTTTTCTTTTGGACATACTTCAAAATTATTCATTCAATCTTATGGATCAAGTTCAAAAAGATTGGATAATCTGAATAAGAAAAGATCTATTTTGCTCAAACCCATAAAACGACTTCTAAAAGCTTTTATTTTAGCATTAAAAGATTCTGGTGATGATTAGTACTTCGATATTAAAATAGTTTAGTATTGATTAGTAATTAAAAGTTATTGTATTGAGAAGAATACTGAAGTTTTTAAACCCGGATTCTTCAACTTTAAACTATTCAAGAAGTAAAACTTCTTAAAAATTTAAGAATCACTTTTTTATAAGAAATTTTTTGTTATTTTTGAACAAATTTTCAAAAACAAAAAATACTATGAAATTAAATTACCTACTAGGATTTGTATTTTTTTTGTCGCTGTTTGCAAAGGCAAATGCGCAAAGCATTTCTTCAGAAGTTGTAGAATACCAACTTTTAAGAGAACCAAAGATTATGATTGAAAATGGTTCTCGACAATATTCAGTTGCTGTTACTTCACCTTATAATTTAACTAGCGATGAAGTTTATGCTCAATCAAAGGTTGATTTTCAAAATGAATTAGACAACTTTGATAAAAAAGCTGCAAATAGTGAAAAAGAGTTTCAACAGAAGCTAGTAGATTACGACAGTGATGTTGCAAAAGCAAAAGAAAAATACAAATTAGAATCTGAAGAATTTAAAAAATTAACCTTATTAGAGCGTTTAACCTTGACAGATAAAGGACAAAACCCTAGACTTAGAATTCCAAACAGACCAATTTATGTAGCGCCAACAAAACCGGTTTACCAAGAACCAAATCTTCAAGATTATGTTATTATAGACAATAATGTATTGGTCTCACAGGTAAATATTGATGGATTTACCAAAGACGGAAATTATTTGACTATTACATTAGATATCAAAAAAACAAACTTTCAAGACAATTCCGGGCAAACTTATGCCAACCAACCTACAACGCTGATTGTAAAACAAAATGGACAGGAAAAGATAAACAAAACCTTTTTTCAGGAATATAAGTACATTAGCTCATCACCTACAAACAACATCAATAAACCTCGTGAAGAACAACAGCATTTGAAAAAAGTAATCGCTTTTATAAATGAGTATTTAAATGAAACATTTGCTTTCAAGACTATAAGATACAGTGTAAGACTTCAGAGTGTTAAAAACAAAGGACAATACGACGATTTAGAAAAAGCAGATATTTATGTTTCGACTAATTTGAAAAAATTAAACCCTACAAATCCACAAATTAACGCTGCTGCCTTTACGGGAATGCAAAAAGGAATTGATATTTGGAGAGAAACGCTTGCAAAGGTTAATTATAAAGATTCCAAAGCTGATTTTAATCCTAAAATTGGCAAGTTTATTTATTTTAATTTAATGAATTTGAATCTGGCATTAGATAAAAAAGCAGAAGCAGAAAAGGTTTTAAACGAGATGCAGGAAAATTTAATCTACATGAAGTTGAACTCAACTGAAGAAACGGAGTTAAAAGCTATCGAAAACCAAATCTATAAAACTACCTAAAAACAAAATATGAAAACTAAAATAGTAGCGATCTTTTTTTTATTGATAAGTATTTCCGGATTTAGTCAGATTAAAAGAGAATTAGGAACCAAATTTGACTATAACGGAAAAGATGAAAAAGATCTTAAAGTAGTTTTAGTAGACAACTACAATCATTATATGTTTTCGGTAATTAATATTGATGGTGGTATGATGCCTACGAACAAATTAATTATTAGAAAATTTGATCAAAAAAATCAATTAGTAGATACTTTCACGGAAGAATTTCCGCATAAAGATGTTTTTACATTACACAATTATCTTGGAAGTTTTGAAATAGGAAATGAGAAACTGGTAGTTGTAACAGATACTTATTCGAACAAAACAAAAAAGAAAGAATTACACAAAATTACTTTTGATAAAAAAACAGGCACATTTGACACCACATTGATAAGTGAACACACTTTTGAAAGTTTATCAAAATCAGGAACTGCTTACGCAATGGTTTCACAAAACAAAAATTATATAGGTGTTGTTTACAGTAAATTTGCTAATAAAAAAGTTGCCGAAGAACACGAATGTGCAGTTATTGATGGCAGAACAGGAGATTTACTTTGGCAAAAAAATGTTTCTTTCCCTTTACTATCGTTTACTGACAATGTTGTTTTGAACGACAGCGGGAAATTTATTTTTGTTAGAACTACTAAAGAAACAGGATCTAAAAACGTGCTGGCTATTGCGGACGGAAACACAATCGAGAATAAAGATTTTGGAACTGAAGATGTTAAGATAAAAAAACCGCTTTCGTTTTCAGTGGGACCAAATGACTATTTGTTGGCATTTGATACTTATGCTCATGGTGTGAATCGCGGAGAGTATGGAAAAATTCTTATGTACGATGTAAATGCCGGAAAGGTATTGAAAAACAATTTTTTAGAGAATTTTAATCAAATTAAAGATTTAAATAAAGTGAATTTCAATACATTGTTTGTACAAAATGATGAAATTTATGTATTTGTAGATTGTGACTTTCAAAGTGGAACAAAACCAGATCCTACTTTTCCAAATTCTACATTTAAGGTGCCTGAATATTCTAATGGTTACCCTAGTTTGTTAATATTTACAATGGATGGAGAATTAAAAAGAAGTGTAGACTATAAAGTACTATCATTTAAAGAAGGTAATAAATCAATTGGGGTGCAAAACATTAAAGGCAATTTTTATCTAAATACCTATGTGAAAGGTCTAAACCATTATTATAACGGAATTTATCAACTAAATAATGGATCTATTGATCAAAACATTAAAAGATTGAGCCTGGATGAAGATGGAACAGTAATTACACAATTTGGGAATTACTTACCAGAAGCTAAAAGGTTAATTTTGGCAGAATCATACGGTGATACAAAAATGGCCTTTATCAATGTTACAGGTATACAACTATAGAATAAAAGTAGCTTAAGAAGTAATTTATTTTGAATCATATAAAGGCACTTGTTTATAGCAAGTGCCTTTATATATTTTATTACAGGTGTATGAAAACTGGGAGTATGAAAAAAGCTTCTTTAATTCTTTAATATTAAATACAAATCAACAACTTAGTAGTTTCGCCTGCACCATAAGTTTTGAAGCCTGCAATATAAAGTTCGTCAAGCGAAGTTCCAGACATTAAATTAATTATTTTTCGGATCTGTTTTTGAGAAATTTCGTAAAGTGCACTTATATTTTTATTTATTAAAATGATGTTTAAGGAAAGTAATTCACAACTGAAATGGCAGGAATGGCACTATATGAAATGTTGGGTAGTATAAGCTATAAATACGAATTTATTAAGTTTTTAAATAACCGAATGACGTATCGGACTATTGTTAACTCCATTTGAGACGAGACTCGAGTTCATGGCTTTATCATTATTCATACTAAAGTGATTTACATGATTTACTATTTTAAATTACCAACCTTGAGTCAATCCGTTCTTAACAACTTCTTCGTATTTTTCTTTATCGAAACTGTATAAATTTGGGGCTTTATGGGCTACATTACTTTTCTTCTCGTCCAGTTTGGTTAAAATCCCGATTGCCGTAATTTTGCGAAGAAAATTTCTTCGATCCAGCATTCTGCCTAATATGGTTTCATATAGTTTTTGTATTTCCGGGATGGTAAATTTTTCAGGAAGTAAATTATATCCTACCGGCACTAAATTCAATTCCATACGCAGGGTTTCCAATGCTTTGTCCAGAATTTGCTTGTGATCTAAAATCAATTCCGGCACCGCATTATGGTCAATCCATTCCACAGTTTCATTGTTCCCTTTAGGTTGCGGAATCGTTTTTAAAAAATCAACTAAAGCATAATAACCAACTGTTACAAAACGGCTGGCAAACCATTTTCCTTTGTCTAAAGGTATTCCGTAAAAGTCCAGAATACTATTACTAAAATTAACATCACATCTTCTAGCAGCTCCAAATGTAGAAAACTGCCTTAGGAAAATCCCTTTTAGTCCTGTTCTACCATGCAAAACAGTAACCGCAGCCTGATCAATATCTTCGTTTACAGATACAAAACCCCCAGGCAAAGCCCATTTATCACTGTACTTTGTTTTTATCAATAACACTTTAAGCTGATTGTCATGAAATCCGAAAATCACACAATCTATTGACAAACCCGGCTGATAGCTTTCCTTGTTATCTAAAATGGCTTTTAACATGCGATCTATCTAGTAATTAAATTATACTTTTTGAAAGACGCAATTTAGTTCATTTTTTTAAGAAAATAAAGGAGCATACAATTTAAAAAATTATTGTTTTTTACTTTCAGTTTAAAACAAAAAAGATTTGGGCAAAGAAACAAATCCATTCGATGAGAATCTTTGCACCTGGTAATTTGCTCTCTAAAGCCAATTTTTTGCAACATTTGCTTTAAAAAAATCATTCCGCTCTAAGGCCTAATCTCTTTACTGGCAAAGGATATGTCGAATTCCATAACACTGATTTTTCTAATGCTACGCATTAGGTTTTAAACTACAATTTAATGATTTTTTTTCTAATGCAAAATTTGGGTTTAAGAAAACCAAAAAAAGCCATCATAATAATTCATGATGGCTTTTTTATTTATAAGCTACTTGTCTTTATGAAAGGAAATCCAAGGTTCGCTCCAATGCCATTCCTCTGGAACCTTTTATCAAAATAGTACTATTATTGAATTCAGCCGTTGGTAAATCATTCGAAAAATCTTCAAATGTATTGTAGAACCAGAAGTTGCTTTTTCCAAGTTTATTAGCATAAAATGCCGAACCAATAAAATAACATTTCACTTTATCTTCATTCGAAAGCATGTCAACAATTGCTTTATGTTCTTGCTCACTTTCCTGTCCCAACTCAAACATATCTCCCAAAATCATACCCTTATTTGAACCCTCTAACTGCAGGAAATTTTCAATAGCTACTGCCATACTGCTCGGATTTGCATTATAAGCGTCCAGAATAATTTGGTTAGTTCCTTTTGTCAATAACTGCGACCTGTTATTTTCAGGCACATAGCTCTCTAAAGCCTCTTTTATAGCAATATCATCAATGCTAAAATACTTTCCTATAGTGAGTGCTGCATTGATGTTATTAGCATTATACAAACCTATTAAATGGGTTGAAATGGTTAGATTCGAATAATCTATTACTACAAATGGATTTGCTTTAACAGATGCAATATTTACATCCGCATTTGTTTTATTTAAACCAAAAGAATACGCTTTTAACGACATTGATTTCTCAACTTGAATCGGGTCTTCTAAGTTTATGAAAACAAGCTTATCATTTGCTAAAAGGTATTGATACATTTCACTTTTCCCTTCAATAACTCCTTCAACGCCACCAAAACCTTCCAAATGTGCTTTTCCAAAATTAGTGATATAACCATAATCCGGCTTTGCTAATTCACATAGAAATTCAATTTCTTTTTTGTGATTCGCCCCCATCTCAACTATTCCTATTTCTGTTTCTGAAGTAAACGAAAGCAATGTCAATGGCACACCAATGTGATTGTTTAGGTTTCCTACAGTCGCTTTTGTTTTATACTTTCTGGAAAGAACAACATGAATTAGTTCTTTCGTAGTTGTTTTCCCATTACTTCCCGTAAGCGCAATTATAGGTAGTTTCAAATACTCCCGATGAAATTTAGCCAGTTTCTGCAAGGCTATTAAACTGTCATCAACTAAGATGGTTCTTTGATCAATAAAATAAGATTCATCATCAATTATCACATAAGAAGCACCTTTATCTAATGCTTCCTTCGCAAATGTATTCGCATCAAAACGTTCCCCTTTTATGGCAACAAATAAGGAGTTTAGCTCAATCTTGCGGGTGTCTATCGAAACCGATTTACATTTTAAAAATAAACTATGAATGTAATTAATATCCATTTGAAACGATTTAAAAAAATAAAAGCCCTAATCAAAGGGCTTTTATTTTTATTTTATAAAAAATTTAATTTCTAGCTGATTTTTTCTTGTCGGCTTTAGGACCAACTCGAGACATAGCACATCTAAAACCAATGTAGTCTGTAGCCATATCCTGCGGAAAATATCTTCTTTGCGCTGGATCTAACCAATACGCTCTATCTCTCCAAGAACCACCTTTATAAACTCTAACTTCATCATTTATCAAAGTTGTTCTCTTGCTTGATTTATCATATTTTCTAACCATTTTGCCTAAGCTATCAGTTGTAACATTGTGTTTAGGAGAATTATACATGATTTTCTCCTCTTTTTCTTTTTCAGTATCAGCTTCTGAAGATCCAAAATTATAGTATCTGGTAGATTGTTTATCACCATCTCTGTAATTGACATTATCACTTTTGTCAAAATTTTGTCTCAAATACGTTTCTTTTTCATCAACAGGAACTTGAGCAATCTGACCTGGATATCTTCTGGCAACTATTTTACCATTACTTAAAGTGTCAAATTTCATATTGGTTGCAGTAATAATTTCAACTTTACCGTCAGCTCCAATTTTATTTTTAGTATATTGATTTCCTCTGAAATAATTAAAATCATTTCCTTCGTTATCAATTATAGGTCTGTAAACATCTTGCACCCATTCGGCAACATTTCCAGCCATATCATACAAACCAAAATCATTTGCAGGATATTTTTTTACTTCATTTGTAATATCAGCACCATCATCAGACCAACCTGCAATTCCACCGTAATCTCCATTACCTTGTTTGAAATTGGCCAATTGATCTCCTTTACTTTGTCTTTTCCCAGAGCGAGTGTAACCACCAGACCAAGGGTATTTTTTCTGACCTTTATAGATATTGTATTCTCTTTGTCCTACATCAGCAGCAGCTGCATATTCCCATTCTGCTTCCGTTGGAAGTCTGTATTCAGGAAGAAGAATACCCGAAGAACGTTGTGCATAAACATTTTTAGGCTCAATTACTTTACCATCTTTTCCAGCTTTAGGAGTTTTTCTACCTCCATTTTTTCCTTTTAATACAATCTCTTCATTTCCTCCGTATGCCAAAGTAGGTGAATTTAAATACGTTTCTGTATCAAAATTACTCTCAGCAGTAACATCTAAAGTTTTCGCATTCTTTTTAAGATATCCGTTTTTTTCCAAAAGCGCTTCATTTACACGTTGTGTTCTCCAGTTACTGAATTCAACTGCTTGAATCCAATTTACTCCAACAACAGGATATTCTGCATAAGAAGGATGTCTTAAATAATTATTAGTCATCGTTTCGTTATAACCCAATCTATTTCTCCAAACTAATGTATCAGGTGAGGCTCCCTCATATATATTTTTATAATTTTCTTCAGTTGGCGGGTAAACACTTTTCAACCAATCTAAGTAATCTAAATACATTGAGTTAGTAACTTCAGTTTCATCCATGTAAAAAGATTGAACGTGTTGTTGTGTTGGGGTATTATTCCAATCATGCATAACGTCATCTGCTACTTTTCCCATAGTAAATGTACCACCTTCAACAAAAACCAAACCTGGCCCTGCTTGTTGTTTTTTACTTGAACCAGCTTTTTTGCTGTCCATATTCCAACCCGTTGCTCTTGAGGTATTTTTGGAGCTGGACTTCTTGCTGCAACTGGAAAAACCAATAACTAACATGATCGATATCAACAATCGTAAGCCCATAATTTTGTTTGCTTTCATACTCTTTAGTAGGTAATAATTTAAGTGACGCAATATAATAATTAACCATTAATCAACATCAAACTTTCCAATAATTTTCGCTGGTGTAATTTTAACAATAAATTATATATCAGAACGCAAATTTATAATATTTATTATTTAAATCACACGAAATGGTTTATTTTTACTGATAAATAATAACTCACTATTAATCCCGTTAAAAAAACAATGAGAAAAATACTTCTGGTTTATTTGAGCCTAATTCCTTTTGTTTCTTTTGCTCAAATTAAAGATGACATAACCATTGAATGGATAGAAAAAAAAGAAATGTCCTATGGAGATTACAAAGTTATTATTCCGCAATTTACAGGAAATAATTTCCATTATGATGCTTCGCAAAAAACACTGTTTTATACTTTAAAAATAAAAGAACCAGTCACTTTCAACGAAGGGAAAGTCACAATCACAAATGTAATTTACGAAGCAATCACAACTGCTCAACTGGGTGATTTAGCTCCCGAAAACATTCCTAAAACAATAAATGCATCCCTGAAAACAAACATTTCAAGAGACATCAGAGAAGCTTTTATTAATCTGTCACCCATAATTAAGGACGATTTCGGATTTAAACGTATCAAATCTTTTTCTTATCAGGTAGAAAACAATACTGCCCGTATTTCACAATCCAGTAAAAGCACAAATAGCATTGTTAATTCTGTTTTAGCAACGGGCAACTGGTATCAATTTTATATTGAAAAATCCGGTGTATATAAAATTACCAAAAGTTTTTTACAACAGCTAGGATTAGACGTAAGCACAATAGATCCCCGAAAAATAAAAATATATGGTAATGGTGGGCGAATGCTTCCGCTATCAAACAGTTTTTTCTATCCAAATGACGTATCCGAAAACGCAATTCAAATCAACGGTGAAGCTGACGGCATTTTCAACAATGAAGACTATATTCTTTTTTATGCCGAAGGAGTTGACACTTGGAATCCCGAAAGTCTGACCTTTACTAATTTGTACGATACAAAATCCTATTATTACATTACTATTCAAGGTGCTGATGGAAAAAGAATCAATCCTATGGCCCAACCTTCCGGGAGCAGTACTTTAACCGTAACTTCTTTTGACGATCATCAATACCACGAAGCAGACCTTATTAATATAGCGCGATTGGGTCGTCAATGGTTTGGCGAATCATTTGAAGTCAAAGACGAGCAGGAATTCGACTTTAATTTTCCGAATTTTGATGCTTCAACTCCTGTAAAACTGATGTTAACTGCTGCTTCCGCTGCATTTACTCCAACTTCTTTGAATGTGGCTGCGAATGGTACTCCTGTTCGAACTATTTCTTTTCCTGCTTTAAACAACAATTCCGGAACTGAGTTTTATTTAGGTTTTTTGCCAAACAACACCAACTTCAATGGTGCTGAAAATATAAAAATAAAACTGAAATACAACAACAATGGTGTTCCGGGTTCCAAAGGTTTTCTTGACAACATAAGGCTTATCGCCAAGCGAAAACTACAAGGTTATGGAAAACAGTTTCATTTTCAATACGATCAATCTAATTCTACTCTTGGGATTGTAAATTATAGCATTTCAAACACAACAAGTATTCCTCAAATTTGGGATGTTACTGACATTTACAATGCAACCAAAATCGAGAACTCAAATCAGAGCACATTAAATTTTAAAGCAAACTTAGGAGAACTCCGAAAATACATTGCTTTAGACGCTTCGGATTATTATACCCCTTTAAAAGGTACCAAATCTAAAATTGCGAATCAAAATCTAAAAGGAACATTATTTAAAAACGGACAAGGTCAATTTCAAGACATCGATTACGTGATTATCACACCATCTTTTTTAGCCACACAAGCCGAAAAATTAGCTACTTTTCATCGCACCCAATCCAATTTAAATGTAAAAGTTATTCCTTTAGAGTCCATCTATCAAGAATTTTCTTCTGGAAAACAAGATGTTGCAGCAATACGAAATTGCATTAAATACATCTATGACAATGCTTCCACGCCTGAAAAAAGAATGAAATTTGTCAATCTTTTTGGCGATGCTTCTTTTGATTTTAAAAATAGAATCTCAAACAACACTAATGTTGTACCCATTTACCATGCCTTAAACAGCAGCACAACAGGCGAATCATCCTTTGCCTCCGATGATTTTTTTGGATTAATGGATCCCTCAGAAGGAAATGTTGTGTCGTTTTTTGGAGGAATCGATATTGCTGTAGGAAGAATGCTGGTCAATGACACTAAGCAAGCGGATGAAATGGTAAACAAAGTAATAGAATACCACGATTTAAAATCATACGGGAGTTGGAGAAATAATTTCGTCCTGATTTGTGATGATTCAGATAAATCTTCGGATGCAAGTTTGCAAAACAGACAAAATAATCTAGCCGATGTCATTGCCTCTGCCAAACCCTTTTTGAATGTCAATAAAATAATACTAGATTCCTACGTTCAAGAAGCATCAGCAGGAGGCTCCAGATATCCCAAAGCTCGAACAGATTTCTTTAATGCTTTCGAAAAAGGAGCTTTGGTATTTAATTATTTAGGGCATGGCGGTGAGGATGGCTTATCAAGTGAACGGATTTGGGAAAAATCAGATGGGCAAAACTTAAGTAATCAATACAAGTATCCATTATTCATAACTATTACTTGTGAATTCTCCCGTTTTGACAATCCGTTTAGACCAACCGCCGGAGAATATACGTATTGGAACCCAAAAGGCGGAGCAATTGCAATGATTACCACCATTCGATCCATTGGACAATTCAGTGCTGAAAACTTCAACGACACTTTAACGCAACATTTATTATCCTACAATTCGAATCAATATACTTCAATTGCAGAAGCGCTGAGGATTTCAAAAAACAGCAATCCAAATTCAGCCACCAATGTTGTTTTTTATATCGGAGATCCCGCATTAATGCTTGCCATACCAAAACCAAAAATTAGATTGACAAAAGTAAATGACATTCCCGTTACCCAGCCCATTGACGACTTCAAATCATTGGCAAAAATGAAACTGACGGGAGAAGTTACTGATGAAAACAACAATCCGCTAACAAACTATAACGGAGAGGTTTCCACTACTATTTTTGACAAAACAATTTCAAGAACAACTTATAATAATGACGGAAACAGTCCAGCTATCAATTTCAATGTTTTAGGAGAGACAATATTCAGAGGGAATGCATCAGTCACTAATGGTCAATTTGAATTTAGTTTTGTTGTCCCAAGAGACATCAGAGTCCCATTGGCCAACGGAAGAATTAGTTTTTATGCCAAAAAAAATCAATTATTACAGAACGAAACCGGGTATGATTCCAATATAAAAATAGGAGGAATAAATGAAAATGCAATCGCAGACAATATTAGTCCAAGAGTTAAGTTATATATGAATGACGAGACTTTTGTTTCCGGCGGAACAACCAATGAATCCCCATTTTTTGTTGCACTGCTTGAAGATGAAAACGGAATAAATACGGCAAGCGGAATAGGTCATGATATTATTGCTGTTCTTGATGGAGATGTAAGCAATCCCTTTGTTCTAAATGATTATTATCAAACAACGTTAGATGATTTTACAAGTGGACTACTTCGGTTTCCGTTGCGCAATTTAGCTCCTGGATTACACACTATAACATTCAAAGCGTGGGATGTATACAACAACCCGATAACCGCCGAGATTCAGTTTATTGTTGTAGGTGACGAAACGATAACATTGACACATGTGTTGAATTATCCTAATCCGTTCGTTAATTATACTGAATTTTGGTTTACACACAACAGACCATTTGAACCTCTGGACGTTCAGGTTCAAGTAATGACAATAACGGGAAAAGTGGTTTGGACGAAAAATCAAATTATCACAACTGAAGGATTTTTATCAAAAGAAATCACTTGGGATGGCAAAGATGATTTTGGAGATAAAATAGGAAAAGGCGTTTATGTTTACAAGCTAACCGTCAAATCAAGCGTAACAAGTACGAAAACTGAAAAATTTGAAAAACTTGTTATACTTTAATAAAATACTATATTTGTTTAACAAAAATTTCCTGTAATAATGAAAAAAACAACATTACTTTTTATCTTTTTATTTGTAATTTCTTTCATAAAAGCACAAGATAGAGTTATAAATCCGGGGGTTCCCTTTTTATTAGTCGCAGCAGATGCAAGAGCAGCAGGTATGGCAGACGTAGGAGTTGCAACATCAGCGGATGCTTTTTCCCAGCAATGGAATCCGGCTAAATATGCTTTTGCAACATACCAAAAAGGATTTTCTGTAAGCTACACACCTTACCTTACTGATTTAGTAAATGACATATCATTAGGGCAATTGACCTACTATCAAAAACTGAATGAAAGAAGTGCATTTGCGGGAAGCCTTCGCTATTTTGGATTGGGTGAAATCGAATTGCGTGAAAATGCAAATGACGAACCTAGATTTGTTTCTCCAAACGAGTTTGCCATTGACGGTTCGTATTCCTTAAAATTAAGCGAAAAATTCTCTATGGCTATTGCGGGAAGATTTATAAATTCCAATCTAAAAGTAGCCTCCGAAAACAATGATGCTTCTTCTGCAAGTACATTTGCTGTTGATGTGGCCGGTTTTTACCAATCTGAAGAAATAGCGTACAACGAATTCAACGGAAGATGGAGAGCGGGATTTAACATTCAAAATTTAGGTCCAAAAATCAGTTATGACAATGATGATTTTAATAATAACTTTCTACCCGCTAATTTAAAAATAGGAACTGGTTTTGATTTTATTTTAGACGACTATAATAAGGTGGCCGTGAATGTTGAATTTAATAAATTATTAGTTCCAACCCCTCAAATTCCTGTCCCTCAGCCGGCAACTGATTTAAATGGAGATGGGGATACCCTCGATCCAGGAGAACCTGCTAATGACGGAACGGCTAAAGCAAATAATGATTACCGCGCTATTGGATGGACCTCTGGAGTTTTCAAATCATTTGGTGATGCTCCTGATGGATTCAGCGAAGAATTAAAAGAAGTTACGTATGCTGTAGGTGCCGAATATTTGTATCAAGATTCCTTTGCAATGCGTTTGGGTTACTTTCACGAAAGTCCTGTAAAAGGAGCTCGACAGTTTTTCTCGCTTGGAGCAGGCTTCAAATACAATGTAGTCAAAGTAGATGTTTCTTATTTATTCTCGGCATCAAAAGTAAAAAACCCTTTAGAAAACACGCTGCGTTTTTCACTTACCTTCAATTTTGGAGATAAATATGACGAATATTAAACTTAAATAAAATCCACAAATAACAATCCAAATTTCAATCCCGAAGCATCGGGATGAAGTTTGGATTTTTTTTCCTTAAAAAAAACATGAAAGAAATAACAATTACCACTCAATTCAAAGTATTCGATTCCATTCAGGATTTACCAAATGACATTCAGGACTTAATGACTCAAGCCGTTGAAGTCCGAAAAAATGCTTACGCACCTTATTCAAAATTCAGAGTTGGAGTTGCACTTGTTTTAGACAACGGTAAAATTGTAGTAGGTTCAAACCAAGAAAATGCAGCCTATCCTTCGGGACTTTGTGCGGAACGTGTCGCTATATTTTATGCCGGGGCAGTCTATCCAGAAGCCAAAATTTTGAAAATGGCAATTACCGCTGCTTCGGATACGAACCAAACTACAGCTCCAATTCCTCCTTGTGGCTCTTGCAGACAATCCATAGCAGAATACGAAATCCGACAAGAGACCCCAATTGAAATCTATTTCATGGGAGAAATTGGCGCTATTTACAAGTCGGAATCCCTAAAAAATTTGCTTCCATTTATGTTCGATAAAAAATTCCTGTAAAAATTCCAAAAATTGCCTATTAAATTTTAGTTCTTACTTGGAATGTCTTATTTTTGCATCCCGACCCTTCGGGGCGCAAATTTGTGGGAGGAAACTATTTTGCGTTATAGGTACAAATTGATAATACAATAACACTTTAGCAAAAGAAAAATTCAGATGAAAGAAGTTACAAAAGAAGTATATTTAAAGTGGTATGAAGATATGCTGCTTTGGAGAAAGTTTGAGGACAAACTTGCAGCATTATACATCCAACAAAAAGTTAGAGGTTTTCTACATTTATACAATGGTCAAGAAGCAGTATTAGCTGGTGCATTGCACGCAATGGACTTGACAAAAGACAAAATGATTACTGCTTACAGAAATCACGTTCAACCAATAGGAATGGGAGTTGATCCTAGACGCGTGATGGCGGAACTTTTAGGAAAAGTTACCGGAACTTCAAAAGGTATGGGTGGTTCCATGCACATCTTTTCAAAAGAGCACCGTTTTTATGGTGGACACGGAATTGTAGGAGGACAAATTCCTGTAGGTGCTGGATTAGCTTTTGCCGATAAATATTTTGAAACAGGTGGTGTTACTATGACCTATTTTGGTGATGGTGCAGCACGTCAAGGATCTTTACATGAAGCTTTTAATATGGCGATGTTATGGAAACTTCCAGTCGTATTTATTGTTGAAAACAATGGTTATGCAATGGGAACTTCTGTAGAAAGAACAGCCAATCATACTGATATTTGGAAATTAGGTTTAGGATATGAAATGCCTTGTGGACCAGTTGACGGAATGAACCCAATAAAAGTTGCCGAAGCAATGACAGAAGCTATTGACAGAGCACGTCGTGGTGATGGCCCAACTTTTCTTGAAATGAAAACATACCGCTACAGAGGACACTCTATGTCGGATGCACAATTATACCGTTCGAAAGAAGAAGTAGAAGAATACAAAAAAATTGATCCAATTACACAAGTTTTGGATGTGATTCTAGATCAAAAATATGCAACCGAAGAAGAGATTGAAACAATCGATCAAAGGGTAAAAGATTTAGTGGAAGAATGTGTGAAATTCGCTGAAGAATCTCCTTACCCGGAAATTCAACAACTATACGACGTAGTATACGACCAAGAAAACTATCCATTTTTACCTCATAAATTATAAATCAATTATGGCAACAATAATTACAATGCCTCGTTTGAGCGATACGATGACGGAAGGAACGGTAGCGACTTGGCTAAAAAAAGTAGGTGATAAAGTAAGTGAAGGTGATATCCTTGCAGAAATTGAAACTGACAAAGCAACAATGGAATTTGAGTCTTTCAACGAAGGAACACTTTTACACATAGGAATCCCTGCAGGTGAAACTGCACCGGTTGACTCTTTATTAGCAATTATAGGAAAAGAAGGCGAGGATATTTCGGCATTACTAGCAGGAAAATCAGCTGATGCAGCTCCAGCTAAAGAAGAAATAAAAGTTACTGAAGAAACAGCAACTACTCCCGAAGTTACAAAAGCTGCAGCACCTGCAACAGCTTCATTACCAAAAGGAGTTGTAGTTATCACCATGCCTCGTTTAAGCGACACCATGACTGAAGGAACTGTTGCTACTTGGTTGAAAAAAGTAGGTGATGCAGTTGCCGAAGGAGACATTCTTGCCGAAATCGAAACAGACAAAGCAACAATGGAATTCGAATCTTTCAACGAAGGAACTTTATTATACGTAGGAATCCAAGAAGGCAATACTGCACCCGTTGATAGCCTTTTGGCAATCATTGGACCTGCAGGAACCGATATTAGCGGAATTGCTGAAAACTATAAAACTGGCGGAGCGCCACAAGTAGCTCCTGCAGTAGCAGAAGAAAAAGAAGTTGCTCCAACAGAAAAAGCTACTGAACCAATTGTTCAAGAACCATCAACTGACGGGCAAAGAATTTTGGCTTCGCCATTAGCAAAGAAAATTGCTAGTGACAAAGGAATTCAGCTAACACAAGTAAAAGGTTCTGGTGAAAACGGACGTATTGTGAAAAGCGATATCGAAAATTTCACACCACAAACTGCTGCTACTCCAGCGCCGACAACTTCAGCACCAGCAAAAACAGAAACTGTAGCTGCTGCAAAACCATTTGTTCCGGCAGGAGAAGTTTTCACAGAAGAAATAAAGAATTCGCAAATGCGAAAAATCATCGCAAAACGCTTAGCAGAATCTTTATTCACTGCACCACATTACAACTTAGTAATAGAAGTAACTATGGATGAGGCAATGAAATCAAGAGCTATTATTAACAGCGTTCCGGATACAAAAGTATCATTCAACGATATGGTAATAAAGGCTTGCGCAATGGCTTTGAAAAAACATCCTAAAATAAATTCTCAATGGAGAGAAGATTCAATTCTTATCAACCATCATGTGAATATTGGAGTTGCTGTAGCGGTTGAAGACGGATTAGTGGTTCCTGTATTACGTTTTACAGATGCTATGAGTTTATCTCAAATTGGCGGAAGCGTTAGAGATCTTGCAGGAAGAGCTAAAAACAAAAAATTATTACCTACAGAGATGGAAGGAAGTACTTTTACAGTTTCTAATCTTGGAATGTTTGGTATTACAGAATTCAACTCTATTATCAATCAACCTAATTCTGCTATTCTATCCGTAGGAGCTATTGTAGAAAAACCGGTTGTAAAAAATGGTCAGATTGTAGTAGGAAATACGATGATGTTATCTTTAGCTTGTGACCATAGAACAATTGATGGCGCAACTGGAGCTCAATTTTTACAAACATTGAAACAATTTATAGAAAACCCAGTTACGATGCTTGCGTAATAACTCGGTTTTTAAAATAGTAATCCCGTCTTGTTTATAAAACTTGACGGGATTTTTTATTTATTCTTCTCCTCAATCCAACGAGACATATATTTGGTGCTTTTTAAAGTATGATGTTGTAACATGGCGCCCATAAAATTATTCAGTCGATGTTGCTGTAAATTAGAGCGTAAAAATGCTGTTTTTTTTCTAAAGTCAACCTCAAATAAACCTTTCGAATATCGTTGATTAATAATTGCAATTCCATTTTGTTGGGCTTTACCCCAAATTCTTTTGTCTTGATACAATCGTACTGCTTCTTCGGCAAAATCAGTTACAACATCCGTAATAAAACCATTCCAAGGCAAATCACCATGCATAGATTCAGAACCGATAGAAGTCGTAACACTTGGCGTTCCGCATTGCATGGCTTCCAATAATTTTCCTTTAATACCTGCACCAAAACGCAAAGGAGCCAAAACAACTCGTGCTTTTTTGACTACCTCTTGGGCATCAATTGCACGTCCCCTAATTAAAAAACCTTCTTTAACATTATGTAGCTGTAATACTTTTTGTGAAGGATATGCACCATAAATATTCAAAACAGCTTTTGGCGATTGTTTCTTAATTAATGGCCAAATCGTTTCTTTTAAATACTGAACGGCATTCCAATTGGGCTCATGAAGAAAATTTCCGATAAAAATAAAGTCTTTTCGATCTTCGAAAGAAGGCAACCTCTCGATTTCGGCATCCTCAATTGGCTCCAATAAAAAAGGCAAATAATACAATATGGCTTTATCTATTTTGAATACAAATTCTAATAATTCCATTTCAAATTCAGAAATCATCAGAGACAAATCACAACGCAAAATACTGGCAATTTCCCTTTTTGCTACCTCTTCAACAAACAAATCAGTTGCCTCAAAGGAACGGTTTTCTTTGGATGCTTTCTGGCGAGCCAATCGCAAACAATGCAAATCTTCAGTATCTAACAATCGTAACGCATCAGGACAATTCTCGGCAACGCGCCAACCAAATTGTTCTTCTATCATAAAACGGTCAAACAGAACAACTGAGGGATTCAGCTCTTTTATATAAACATCAAAACTGGAATCATTAAGGGCTATTGATTTTTTATCAACTCCGTGTTTGTCCAAATCAACCATAAAATCACTATTTTGTGCAGGACTGGCAAACGTAATGCTAAAACCTTGCGCTTTAAAAAGTGAAATCAGCTGCATCATCCTTCCTCCCGCTGCGGACGAATTAGGTTCCGGCCAAACAAAACCAATAATTAAAAGCTTTTGAACTTGATTCATACTATTATAAAATTTCAATTGCAAAATAATGCTATTTTGACTTCAATACCGTCATTTGAACCAAAAATAGATTAGAAAACACTAATTTTGTACCAAATAAATTTCATTACCATGTTAGGATTAAAATTAGCCACAGACCCGCGTTGGGTGAATATAGTTGAATCGAATATAGAAGAAATCTTGACAGATCACGCTTGGTGTGAACAAAAGGCAGCCTCAAATGCGATAAGTTTAATCACTTACAATTCGGAATTAGAAGAATTAGTAACTGAAATGTTAATCATTGCAAAAGAAGAATTAGACCATTTGCAATTGGTACATAATTTAATAAAAAGCAAAGGATTGACTTTAGGCAGAGAAAGAAAGGATCATTATGTAAATGAACTTTTTAAATTCATGAAAAAAGACGGCAGCCGAAAAGATGCTCTTTGTGATCGATTGTTGTTTTCAGCTATGATTGAAGCAAGAAGTTGTGAACGCTTTAAAGTTTTATCAGAAAATATAAAAGATGTGGAACTGGCTACTTTTTACAGAGACCTTATGATTTCTGAAGCGGGACATTACACTACTTTTTTGGGTTTTGCGCGAAAATATGCTGATAATATAGATGTAGATAAACGTTGGAAGGAATGGATAGAATTTGAAACTTCTATTATCACTAACTATGGTAAACAAGAAACAATCCACGGTTAATTAAAAGAAATCATATTAAACAAAAAACAGGATGCTTAACGGCATCCTGTTTTTTATTATTTACAATCTAAGTAAATTATTTCACGATCATAAACTCAGATCGTCTGTTCAAGGCATGTTCCTCTTCGGTACAGTTTTCCTGACAATCCATTTTAAACTCTGATTCTCCAAAACCTTTTCCTGTTATTTTATCACCACTAATTCCTTTTGAAACTATATATGCTACAGTAGAATTTGCTCTTCTCTCAGAAAGATCTAAGTTAAATTTATCAGTGCCTCTGGAATCAGTATGTGCCTTAACATAAATTTTTAATTTATTATTTTGAGACATTATATAAACCAATTTATCAAGCTCTACAGCTCCTTTCTTAGTTATATTGCTTTTGTTGTATTCGAAATAAATAGGATTCAAAATAATTTCTGTTTCAGTAACTATCACTTCAATTGGATCAATTATTGCATCAACAGTAACTTTTCCTTCATTAATTTTAGTTATCGGAAAAGATTTCGAAATATAACCATCTTTAAAAACTTCTATGGTATATGGCTTTTGACATTCTACGTTATAAAGAACTTCGCCGTTCATATTAGACATTTGAGTATCTAAAACAGTTTTCGTTGCATCTAAAATAACAACTCTGGAATTAGCCAAAAGCTCTCCCGTTTTAGCATTTTTTACTACACTAAGAATTTGCCCTTTACATACTGGAATAGAACTATAAATATGATCTATACCACTACGATTACTGGATAAATACCCGATATTTTTTTCTTTATTAAATGTAAAAGCAAAATCATCTTTCTCAGTATTTACAGGTTTTCCAATGTTATACGGTTCACCATCTTTATTTAAATCTACAGAAAAAACATCTGAACTTCCAAAACCCGTCAAGCCGTTTGAAGAAAAATATAAAATAGCATCTTCAGTTACAAAAGGAAAATTCTCGTCACCGGCTGTGTTAATTTTATTTCCCAAATTTTCAGGTGTTCCAAATGTTCCGTCATTATTCACCGCTACTTTCCAAATATCAGTTCCTCCGACAGAACCTGACATATTGGAAGCAAAATAAAGCACTTTCCCATCTTTGTCTATGGATGGATTCCCCATAGAATAACTTTTACTGTTGAATGGCAGTGGAGTAATGGCTCCCCATTTACCATTTTCTTTAACTGCTTTGTAAAGATTCACTTGACCAAACTTCAGCTTGTGTGTTTTATCTTTCTCGAATAATTTATCTTTGAAGCTTTCACTAGAAAAGTAAACAACATTACCGTCTTTGGTCATTGTAACCGGACCTTCATGAAACCTACTATTTAATTCAGCTACAGGAATTGGCTCTGAATAACTCCCATCAGCATTATAAGTAGACTGATAAATATCTAAAAAGGGTTCGTTATTCCAACCATATATTTTGTTACTTTCATTTCTGGCACTTGCAAAATAAAGTATATCTCCATAAAGACTTGCCCCAAAATCAGATCTTTGAGAATTAACTGAAATTTTGTCTACAACAAAAAGCTTTTCTTTATTCAATAGCTCCGAAAGATAATTTGGATTTTTATTGAATTGTTTGGCTCTCTGATCATCAGGCACTAAAGCGGAAAATATTTTCATTTGGGCATTAGACTCCGTGTATTTCCCGTTAGATTTTAACATTTGAGCGTATCTAAAATGTGTTTCCGAATCTTGTTTTGTTTGTATCGCTTTGGCATACCATTTTTCGGCTTCTACGGTATTGCGCATATAATAATAACTATCACCTAGATGTTTAGTTACATAAGCATCTGCATTTCCTTTTTCAGCTAAGGCTAGATATCCTTCAGCAGCTTCAACATAATCGTAGCTTTCAAATAATTTATCTGCATTCTTAGTCTCTTTATTTTGGGCGCAAAGTGAGAAACCTGCTAGCACAAAAAACAGTATTAGTGTATTTTTTTTCATTAATTATAAAAATTAAATTTTAGAAAAATCTAGGAGAACGTGAAACTTTTTTCGATTCAAATAAATCATATAACAATATGAATTCATGTGAGGATGGGGAAGTTACTTTCAAATCTGAAATAATATGATCATAAGCATACCCAATTCTTAATTCAGGTGTGATAGCAAAATTGATCATCCCTCCAAAACTGTCTTCCAATCTATAGGTTACTCCAATCTCAAATTTTTCTTGATATAAAAAATTGGCAGAAACATCTAAGGATGGAGATACATTAAACGCCGATTTTAACATTAATGAAGGCTTGAATTTCAATTCATAATTAACATCAAAAACATAACCAGCTGTTAAAAAATAGTGAGATATATCTGAGCCATATTCACGTCCATTATAATCTAAATGAGCTGATTTAATCATATTTGGAATCGAAAAAGACACGTAATATTTGTCCGTGTAATAAAACAATCCTGATCCTAAATTAAATGATGTATCGTTGATGTCTTCTCCAAAAATACCTTCATTAGGATCCGGCAAACTGGATTGAATATCCCTGAGTCCAACTTTGTGAAAAGAAACTCCAGCTTTTAAACCAAAGGCCAATCTTTGCGTATCTCCTAATTTCAATGTATAAGAGAAGTCTCCAAATACATTTTGTTCTGTTACCGGTCCTATCTTATCAGATATAAATGATAAACCAACACCAACATTCTTGCCCGCAGGAGTATGACCTGCAAAAGTAAATGTAGCCGGTGAATCTTCAATATTTACCCATTGTTTTCTATATAAAAGACCAAAAGAAATGCTCTCATTAGAACCTGCATAGGCTGGATTAATAACATTCATATTATACATATATTGGGTATAATGTGGGTCTTGTTGCGCTTTTACATCCATATAGGCAATAAGAATTAAAAGAGACATCAATATTTTTTTGCTCATATCTATTTATTTTTCGGTTTATTGGTCTATTTGAAAATTTACAGACTAATAAATGTATTAATTACTGTTTTTCTCTGATTAAATAAATCCAACCTGTTTTTGGTTCTCCATTATTGGATTCTATGACATAATAATAGGTAGCGCTTGGAAGATCTTCTCCTTTGTCTGACTGACCTTTCCATTGATCCGTATAATTCGTCTGGCTGTAAACCTTAATACCATATCTATTAAATATTTCCAGTTTTTTGACATCCATCAATCTTAAATCAAAGAAGTCATTTGAACCGTTCCCATCAGGAGAAATTCCTTTTTGTATATTACAATAAATAGACTCAACAACTACATCACTTGATGTTTCACAACCTGTATTTGTAGAAGTTACAGTAAGCGTATATGTTACTGGAAACACTACTTGTCCGCTTGGAGTTGATGCTATCACATCAGTTACATTTAAGACATTTGAATTAGTTCCTACTGAATTTCCACCTTTATTATTCCATTGATAAGACACATTGTTTGGATCATATGATCCTGCTAGTGGATTTGCGGTTAGAGTATATTCTTTATTTTCACAATCACTTATAGTTTCAAATTGAATTTGTGGAGGAATAGCATTTATAGTTATTTCAGAACCTAGAGTTATACACGCAATACTATTTGTAAATCGCACACTCATTATATATTTCCCAGGAGCCAAATTATTAAAGACATTACTGTTTTGATAGCCACTACCTATGCTGTATTGAACGTTTGCTTGTGTACTAGTTGTAATACTCCCTGACGGCACCAAACAAGTTGGTTGTGTAACTTGAACCAAAGTTGGTATTGACGGCAATAAAGGAAGTGGATTAACAGTTACACTCGTTAGACTTTGTACTGAACATGTATTGTCAGCAATATTCCTCACATACAATGTGTAATTATTTGGAGCTAATCCCGAAAATGTATTTGAAGCTTGATAGGTTGTACCATTCAAGCTATACTCTACTCCAGATTGAGCAGCTATTACAATAGTCCCGGATGGTACGGAACATGTTGGATGAACCACGCTAGTCATTGTTGGAACTGCTGGAGGAGTTGGAATAGCATTAATAATTACAACTGATGCAGATGAATTTAAACAGCTGATGTCAGTTGTATTTCTTACATATAAGGTGTAATTACCTGGAACTAATGCATTGAAAGTATTTGAAGCCCGATACGTTATACCGTTTAAACTATACTCTACTCCAGGCTGTGTTGTTATTACAATACTTCCGGATTGCACAGCACATGTTGGCTGAACTACGCTAACTGCTGTTGGTGCTAGCACTACTTGAATAGGATTAATTGTTGTTGTTGATACCGAAGAAGTAACACAAGTAGTATCCGAAAGACTTCTTACATACAAAGTATAAGTAGTCCCCGGAGCTAATCCGCTGAATGTATTTGAAGCTTGATACGTTGTCCCATTTAAACTATACTCTACTCCTGTTTGTGTAGTTATTACGATACTTCCTGATGGTGCCCCACACGTAGGTTGAGTGACACTTGCTGTTGTTGGAACTACCGGAGGAGTTGGAATTGCATTAATGGTTATTGCCGATCCTGATGAAGTTATACAAGTATTATCGGCTGTATTTCTAACATATAATGTATAAGACCCCGGAGCTAATCCCGTGAACGTATTTGAAGCCTGATATGTTGTACCATTCAAACTGTACTCTACTGCAGTTTGTGTTGTTATTACGATACTTCCTGATGGTGTCCCGCAAGTAGGTTGAACAACGCTTGCAGTTGGAACTACTGGAGGAATTGGAATTGCATTAATTGTTATTGCAGACCCAGATGAAGTTACACAAGTATTATCGGCTGTATTTCTAACATACAATGTATAATCTCCTGGAACTAATCCGCTGAAAGTATTTGAAGCCTGATAGGTTGTACCATTCAAACTATACTCTACTCCTATTTGTGCAGT
>NZ_SMLH01000005.1 GCF_004349315.1 Flavobacterium ranwuense
AACCGTCCTTCTTTTCCATACTCTCTAATGTCATATTAGAAAGTATAGATTTGTCTTGCTGCAAAACATCTTCATCATTTGCATATTGATCTTTTGACTTTATCAAAAGCCAGGTATTTTCCTGTTTCGTCTCTAGTTTTACCAATGCGAATTCGCCTTTCAGTTTTTTTCCATTAAGAATAAAACTAAGATGTCCTTTTTGTAAATCGGATTGTAATTTATTTTCAACTTTATCTAATCCATCTTCATCAGTCAAAGTATACGTTCCATTATCCCAAACGATAACATTCCCTGCGCCGTAATTTCCCTCTGGAATAGTGCCTTCAAAATCTTTATAACTGTAAGGATGGTCTTCCACCATAATTGCCAATCTTTTATCAGCCGGATTCATAGACGGTCCTTTGGGTATGGCCCAACTTTTTAGCGCACCATCCATTTCCAATCGAAAATCATAATGCAAATGAGAGGCCGCATGTTTTTGCACTACGAAAATCAATTCGGTAGTTGATTGCTTAATTTTCCCTTCGGGCTCGGCTGTGGAATTAAAATTACGCTTTTGATTGTATTCACTCAAAGACATGATCAATAAGATTAGTATTTAAAACTTACGACAAATCCACTCACTAAATTTTATCTCCAGAATTCTCATCTAAATTACTATGATTATCACCACCTATACTATAATGGTTATTTTCTTCATCTTCATTTCCCGAGTTTTCCATTTCATCATCTAATTCTGAGCCAGGAATGTCTAAATCCCCGCCAGAAACATCCTCTTCGAAATTTTTTTCATTCAATTCCCGGATATTATTTATTTCAACAGGTACCTTCTTTTTAGAAAGATCTTCTGGGTCTATTTCCATTTCTTTATGGAATTGGCTATATATATCTTCGCTTGGAGGATATAAAAGAGAATCCGGGATTGCATTTTTATCTTTCTTACACGGTTTTCTTTTGTCAAAATTCAATTTATCGTCTCTATTATTCATTTTACATTTATTTAATTGATTTTCAATACACTAAGTTAAACATTTTTAAATAAAACTGACTTAAATACCATAAATTATTCCGCATAAACGACTAACTTTAAATAACTTAACCAGTCACCAACCCTATTACTAATTTAAAACAATAAAAACATAACTCATTAAAAAACAATGTAATACTGGGGAATCATGGTCGGGTTTTTGGAACAAATCCTATGTAAGAAGCAGATTTGATAGAAATTAAATCCAGCATATTGGAGTTAGATAGAATACCATATATGTTGTTGAATATAGAAATCTTTCCACTAGAATTCACGGTTCTAACATCCAAATAGTATTGATCAATGCTATTGAAAACAAAGTGAAATCAATGGGCTTTAAAGGCATTCTAAAAGATTTATTTGAGCTTTAATTTTCATAAATTAATTTTAAAACTGCCTACAATATAGTTTTCTCCTAAAAAAACATTAAAATTTGTTTGTTACATATATATATCGTAATATTGCTATATAAAAATATAGCGATGGGGATTACTAAAACAGAACATTTCACAGACGAGCAAAATGAATTGGCAATATTAGCGAAAGCCATTGGTCATCCTGCCCGTATTGCAATTATCCAACATCTCATAAAAGTAAACAGTTGTGTGTGCGGCGATATTGTAAACGAATTGCCTCTAGCCCAACCTACCGTTTCGCAGCACTTAAAAGAATTAAAAAATGCCGGACTTATAAAAGGCAATTTTGAAGGAAATTCCATTTGTTATTGCCTCAACGAAGAGGGTTTCAATAAAATAAAAGGCTTTTTTCAACAAGTAAATACTCATTTAGAAAACAGAAAAAATCAATGTTGTTAATTTTCAAATAAAAAAGAATCATGAAATTATCAGAAATTAAAAAACAGTTGAACACACTAGATAACGTTGCTTTTGTATTGCCAAACGGGACTTATGTTCCAGAACATTTTCACGTAACTGAGGTGGGTTTAATCACCAAAAACTTTATTGACTGCGGTGGAAAAGTTCGAAAAGAAACCGTTGTAAATTTCCAATTATGGGATGCCAATGACTTTGAACACCGCTTAAAACCACAAAAACTTTTGAACATCATCGCTCTTTCAGAAAAAATATTGGGAATTGAAGATTATGAAATTGAAGTAGAATATCAAGCTGAAACTATTGGTAAATACGACATTGGTTTCAACGGAACAGCGTTCACTTTATTAAACAAACAAACGGCTTGCTTAGCCCAAGATCAATGTGGCATTCCAGCAGAAAAACAAAAAGTGAAATTATCCGAAATATCAGGTCAGCCTAATAGCTGTGCTCCTGGAGGAAACTGTTGCTAATTTTAATACTATAAAATGGCCTTAACCAAAACCATCCTGTTTCCAGCAATCGAAAAAGCAATCCGTGCTTTTGATTTTGAAAGCATAGCTACAGAACGTAAAACAACTTTGCAACCGCTTATTGATTTTATTCAAAATAAAGTTACCAACCATCAAGAAGTTAGGCTAAACTTTATTTGCACGCATAATTCCAGAAGAAGTCATTTATCACAAGTTTGGACACAAACAGCAGCGTCACATTTCAATATAAAAAATGTATTTTGCTATTCTGGTGGTACCGAAGCAACCGCTTTGTTCCCTATGGTTGCAAAAACATTAGAGCAGTCGGGGTTTAAAATCAAAACCATTGCAGCAGGAAACAATCCAATTTATGTCATAAAATATGCTGAAAATGAGCATTCCATTATTGGTTTTTCTAAAACCTATGATGACGATTTCAATCCTAAAAGTGAATTTGCAGCAATATTGACTTGCTCACAAGCTGATGGAGGTTGCCCATTTATTGCAGGTGCTGAAAAGCGTATTCCAATCACATTTGAAGACCCGAAAGCATTTGACAATACACCACAACAAGCAGAAAAATATCAGGAACGCAGTTTGCAAATTGCAACCGAAATGTTTTATATATTCTCCCAAATCAAATCATACTAATGGGATTACATAAAAAAAGATTAAACTTTCTCGATAGCTACCTTACACTTTGGATATTTCTAGCAATGATAATTGGCGTTTCTATTGGCTATTTTATACCGTCCAGCAGTAGTTTTATCAATTCCTTTTCAAGCGGAACGACCAATGTTCCTCTGGCAATCGGATTAATATTGATGATGTATCCGCCATTGACTAAAATTGATTTTTCAAAAATTCCTTTAATGTTTGAAAAGCCAAAACTACTGACCGCCTCTTTTTTAATCACATGGATTGTTGGTCCGTTTTTAATGTTTTCATTGGCAACATTCTTTTTGAAAGATTATCCGGAATACATGATGGGTTTAATTATAATTGGGATTGCGCCTTGCATTGCAATGGTGATTGTCTGGAACGAATTAGCCGAGGGAAATAGGGAATTAACAGCTGGCTTAATCGGGATTAATAGTTTGCTCCAAGTGTTCTTTTTTAGTTTGTATGCGTATTTTTACTTGGAAATCATGTTGCCTTTATTTGGAATAAAAGGATTGGAATTAAATATTACCATTGCTGAAATTGCTACAACTGTCGGAATTTATTTAGGAATTCCATTTGCATTAGCAGTAATTAGCCGTTATGTAATAAAGAAATTCATTGGTGACAAATGGTTCAATCAAAAATTTATTCCTTTTGTTTCTCCCATTACTTTAGTTGCTTTACTATTTACAATTGTAGTCATGTTCAGTTTAAAAGGTGAAATGATTGTTGATTTGCCACTGGATGTCATTAGAATTGCTATTCCGCTTGTCATTTTCTTCACCATTATGTTTTTCCTGATGTTTTTTGTTTCAAAAAAAATAGGTGCCAATTATAGAGATGCCGTTGCACTATCATTCACTGCATCTGGAAATAATTTCGAATTGGCAATTGCTGTTTCCATTGGCGTTTTTGGCATCAATAGCGGACAAGCATTTGCAGGTGTTATTGGACCATTAGTAGAAGTCCCGGCTTTGATAATCTTGGTAAACGTCGCTTTTTGGTTGAAGAAAAAATATTATACTAAATCTGGATTAAGAACAGAAACTAAACCTCTATAGATTGAAACCCATAAATTTGCCCTGTAGACTTAAAGCCTAATGGACTGACAAAATCAACACTGACTTTCAGAGTATTAAAGTCTGTGAATCAGTGTTGATGTATTTTAATTAGACTAAAAACATTATTGTCTTTTATAAATTTCTACAACATCAGTCTTGAATTTGTTCTTTAGCCATGCTCTCAGTTTTTGTTTTTCGGCAGTATTCAGCTCATTTTTACTTTCATATAGCACTACAGTAATCACTTTTTTGGTTGACTGGTTTTCATTAAATATATGATTTGCAATGGCAATATTTTCAATTTCAGGAAACAGTATTTTTGTTTCATTCAAAATAGCATTATTATCGAATTTTAAAGAAGTAATTTGACTTTGCAGCTTGGCAATAATCAAATCTTTCTGACTCATGGTTTTATTGTTAAAAGTAATTTCATTCAGAATATCCTGCTTTAAGTCGGTCGTATCTTGAATAATATTTAATACCGTATTGTTCAATTCATACGTTTTCAATTTTCCGTTAAGTTCTTTTATTTCATTCTTATCAAGTCTCTTTCTTAAAAAAGCAATATCTATTTTTTTTGGGTTTGAAGTAAACTGCGTTTTTTTATACAGAACCGTAAATCCCTTATCAATAAACTCTACTTTTAAAAAGAGTTCTACTTTTTGTTTATATTTTTTTTCTTGGAAAAGCTGATACGCAAAAAAGATACTCGGTACTATCAAAGCTAAAGTCAAAAAAGAAATCATATACTTAACTCTCTTTTCAGCCTTTAAATTCGTTTGTTTAACAATTGGGTATTCTAAATATTTTACAATTATAAAGGTTGCAATACAAATAAAAACACAATTAATAGTATACAAATACATAGCGCCGAAAAAGAATTTAAAATTGCCCAAAGCTAAGCCATAACCCGCCGTACACAAAGGAGGCATCAACGCCGTTGCGATGGCAACTCCTGGAATAGGATTCCCTTTTTCTACCCTAGTCATGGCTATTACTCCAACAAGTCCTCCAAAAAATGCGATGAAAATATCATAAATATTAGGTGATGTTCTTGCTAAAAGTTCTGATTGTGTATCTTTAAAAGGACTTAAAAAAAAGTAAATCGTAGAAACCACCAAACTTACAACAGTGGCAATAAGAAGATTCTTAAGTGATCTTTTGAGTAAATTAAAATCATAAATCCCTAAACCAAAGCCAGCTCCAATAATTGGCCCCATTAAAGGCGAAATAAGCATCGCTCCAATGATTACGGCAGTTGAATTTACATTCAAGCCAACCGAAGCCACTACAATTGCACAAGCTAAAATCCATAAATTGGAACCTCGGAAAGAAATGTTTGACTTTACATTATCTAATACTTTTTTCTTGTCTTCTTCTCCGCTATGTAGATCAATAAAATTAACTACTTTATTCATTACTTTTTTTTATTTCTTATTTCAACATTACTTTAAAAATCAGAGGCAAAATTGTAACTGCCATCAATAATACTTAGCAAGATAGCCCATTTAGAAATAATTTAGGATTTTATTAGTCTCAAAAATCAATTACATAATAACAATTTACATTTTAAATCAAAATCACTTACTACCACATCACAATTGATTCCGCATAATTCTTATAAAAGATAAAAAACCCAAAATCAATTTAGATTTTGGTTTTTTTTATGTTAACACAAAACACCAATAATCTATTCCATCAATTTCACGTAAAAATAAACAGGCACCTTCACCATCTCAAACTTTGATATACAATAATATCATTATCGAAGACAATTTCTATTGAAAACAGCATTACTTAAGTATATTTTAATCCAAAAATAAAAGCATAAAAAAGGATTAATCAATAGGTGAGTTTTTTCTTTAAAATAACAGTAAGTTTTTGATTTTTAGTTACTTAATTTTATTTTATTAGTTTTTTTTATTATTTTTATATCCCTCAAAAAAAATAGCAGTTTTAAAAAAGTCAGCCTACCTAAACGACTGAATTAGTATACTTACCCCGATTAATAATTATGTTTATCGAAATTACATTATAACTATTAAATAAAACCTGTATAAAATACCCCTATCAGAAAATATTCTCAAATATAATACACCTACTAAATCATTTATTAACACAATTAATAACTTTTTAAATGTTTAAATTATGAAAAATGTAGTACAGATTAAAGAAGTAAATTCTTCTATCAAAAACAGGAGGGAATTCCTTAAAATTAGCGGACTTACCGTTTTGGGCAGCGGTTTATTATTATCTAGTTGTAACAATGACGACGATTTAATTCTTAGTCCAAATAGTAACAACCTTACAGCTAAATATGGACAAGGTCATTTTCCAGGAACCAAAGATGGTGTGTTTGATTTAGGTGCAGGAGACTTAGGTGTATTGACTTATGCGTATGCTCTGGAACAATTAGAAGCAGATTTTTATACTAAAGTTGTAAATGCAAGTGGATTCACAAGCAATTTTACCGCTGAGGATCAACAGGTATTGGTGGATTTATACCATCATGAAGTAATTCACCGCGAATTCTTTAAAACAGCCTTGACTGGAGCTCTTCCTAATCCAAAAAAACAATTACTCCCTAATTTAGAATTTGATTATGGAAGTTTAAATTTCAGTAGTCGTTCACAGGTATTAGCTACTGCCAAAGCATTAGAAGATACAGGTGTAGCAGCTTACAATGGTGCTGGAAGATTAATTAGCAATCCCGATTATTTACTTCTAGCAGGTAAAATAGTTTCGGTTGAAGCAAGACATGCATCTGCGATTAGGAGTTTAATAAATCCAAATTCTAAAGATTTTGCAGGAGATGATGTTGTTGATACTACAACAGGACTTGATGTAAAGAAAAATCCATCAGAAGTGATTGCAATTGCAAGTGGGTTTATCACAACAACTTTTACCGCTTTATACTTACCGTAATACATAACATTTAAAAAAAATTAGAAATTATGAACATATTAAAATTTATAGAGTCTTTTACTAATGAAGAATTAATGCAAAGTAAAGGATCAAGAAGAGATAGTTTTGGGAAAATAAGTCAACTGGGAAAAAATTTAGCCCTTGCCTCAATTCCATTTGGGCTTTCATCACTAACAAATGTAGCTTATGCTGGAAAAATAAAACCTACACCAAGCAACCCTATAGGAGCATTACAGCTAGCACTGACATTGGAATATCTTGAAAAAGAATATTATATCATGGGATTAGAATCTGGCGTAATTCCTACCGGAGGAAGAGATGAAAAAGTTTTTATGCAGATCTCAGACCATGAAACCGATCACGTTACCTTTTTAATTAATGGTTTAGGAGGCGTGGGAAGTCCAAATTTTGTTGAGAAACCAACATTTGACTTTACTGTTGGTGGCGCTTTTGACCCGTTTAATCATTATCCTACATTTTTAGCTTTAGCTCAGGCTTTTGAAGATACAGGTGTTAGAGCTTATAAGGGTCAGGCCGGTAATTTAATATCTGCCCCAGATTTGTTGACCGCCGCATTACAGATTCATTCTGTTGAAGCACGCCACGCCTCCGAAGTAAGAAGATTACGTGGTTTAAGAGGATGGATTACATTAAATCAAAGAGGTGCAGGAATGCCTGAGGCAACGCAAGCAGTCTACAATGGTGAGGAAAATATCATTCAAGCAGGTTATGACACATCATCATTATTTGGTGCAGAAGCAGGATCAGAATCCTATGATGAACCCCTGACTACGGATCAAGCAGTTGCTATTGCGGGATTATTTATTGTGTAAATATTTGAACCTCCTAAAAATACTAATTGATAGCCTAATATTTCTGTATTGAAAAGATCATAGTATAATTTTTTGGAACTGATATTACTTTAAATTTTATCCATTCAAATAAGAAGCCCAAAATCTAATTGTAGATTTTGGGCTTCTTTGCAAACTTAATACTCAGATAAATTTATTCAATAGGAAGAAGAAGTGTTGAAGTAATGGCTTCCAAAACCTCAAAAGCAGTTTCAGCCATCTTGTTTCCTTTGGTGTCCAATAATGGATTCACCTCCACAAATTCAATACAAACAACCTTTTTGGTTTGAATAATTTGATTGATAATTGCAATTATTTCGTACTGATCAAATCCTTTGGGAACCGGAGTACCTGTCCCATAAGAAATCATATCGCAATCCATGGAATCCACATCAAAAGAGATATACAAAACTTCACAATGCGTTAATTTTGATAAAGCTTCGGCGACACACGTTTGCAATCCTCTGAAACGTACCTCATCAACTTTATAGTTTTTGATCTGCAACTTTTCAATTTGCTTGTCCTCTGCTGCTTCCGTATCGCGGACACCAAAATAAATCAGATTTTCAGCTAAAACTTTTGGCCCTTTATATCCTATATTTTTCATCTCCTCCCAATGTTGTTGGGTTTCCGGAGCCACTTCATTATTCTGGCAACTCAAATTATCATCAGCAAGAGCCGCTGACAAAGGCATTCCATGAATATTTCCCGATGGCGAAGTGTAAGGCGAATGCAAATCAGCATGGGCATCAATCCAAATTACTCCTACATTTTGTTCTGGATAAGCCGCTTTTATACCACTTATTGTTCCTAATGCCGAAGAATGATCTCCTGACAATACAATTGGAAAAAAATTATCCGTTAAGTTTTTCTTTACCGCATTACAAACTCTGGTGCATTGCTCCACAACATGCTCAATTCTTTTAGCAGAAGAACTTCGGTTTTTATCGTATATGGATTCGTTGTGCGTTTTTACATCTTCAAATTCAAATTGATTAAAATAATCGCTGCTCTTATTGATTGCAGCAATTTCGATAGCATCAATTCCCAAATCAGAGCCTCGTGTCCCAGCTCCAATATCGGATCTGTTCTTTATTAATTTTATTGCTTTTCCCATTGTACTTAAATTATCTGAAATCGTTTAATGCTCTTTCGATAATATCCAAACATTCCTGAATTTGAGATTCTGTAATTACTAATGGTGGAGCTAAACGGATTTTATTACCATGTGTTGGTTTTGCCAACAATCCATATTCGCTGAATTTCATACAAATATTCCAAGCCAAATCAGATTCTTCATCACAATTAATCACAATCGCATTCAATAATCCTTTACCTCTAACCAATGTGATTAATGAATTTCTAGAAGCAATCTCGTTAAGTCCGGTTCTTAAAACTTCCCCTAAGTAAGCGGCATTTTGTGCCAAATCTTCCTCTTTTACAACTTCAAGCGCAGCAATAGCGACAGCAGCAGCAATAGGATTTCCTCCAAAAGTAGAACCGTGTTGCCCAGGCTTAATGACATTCATAATGTGATCATTAGTCAAAACAGCCGAAACCGGATAAACACCTCCCGAAATCGCTTTTCCTAAAATTAAAATATCCGGTTGTACATTTTCATGATTTACGGCTAATAATTTTCCTGTACGTGCAATTCCTGTTTGCACTTCATCAGCAATAAATAAAACATTATGTGCTTCACAAAGCGCTTTAGTTTTTGCTAAATATCCTTCGGCAGGAACATAAACCCCCGCTTCTCCCTGAATTGGTTCCACTAAAAATCCTGCAATATTTTTGTTCGTTTTTAATACGTTTTCTAATGCTTCAACATCATCATATGGAATTTTGATAAATCCGGCTGTAAAAGGTCCAAAGTTTTTACGGGCACTTTCATCATTCGAAAATGAAATAATTGTTGTTGTTCTTCCGTGAAAATTGTTTTCACAAACGATAATTTGTGCTTCATTTTCAGGGATGCCTTTTATCTCATACGCCCATTTTCGACATAATTTCAAAGCTGTTTCAACCGCTTCAGCACCAGTATTCATGGGTAACACTTTATCGAAACCAAAATACTTGGTCACATATTCTTCATACGGTCCCAGTTGATCATTATGAAAAGCACGTGAAGTCAATGTCAATGTTTGCGCTTGTTTTACCATGGCGCCAACAATTTTTGGGTGACAATGTCCCTGATTTACGGCAGAATAAGCCGATAAAAAATCATAATATTTTTTTCCGTCTACATCCCAAACATAAACACCTTCGCCTCTTTCTAAAACTACAGGTAAAGGATGGTAATTGTGAGCTCCATATTGATTCTCTTTTGCTATCAGCGCTTCAGATTTTGAAGAAAGGTTTTGTTCTGTATGTGTCATGGTGTTTCTATTTTAATATAATAAAGCACAAAATTACTATTTTTTTTTAATTTACCAATAAAAATAAATATTTTGACTTTTAAAAAGATATTATTTAAAAATATTACTTTAATTTTGATTAAAAATAAGTCATTTTTAAATAATTAATTCGATTTACAGCTGCATTTCGAAATAAATAAAAATAAGTACTTTTATACGAACACAAAAGCATCATTTATAATTAAAACAATATGGATATATTAGACGAATTTGATATCAATATTATCAAGGAATTAGAGAAAGACGGAAGAATGGCTTATTCTGCCATCGCAGCCAATCTGAAAATATCAAACACGATGGTGCATCAGCGCATCAATAGATTAACGGAACAAGGAATACTTACCGGAATAAAACCCGTGATTAATGAAAAGAAAATAGGTTATGATTGGGGATCTTTTACTGGAATTACCTTAAATAAAGATCAAGATTCTGACCGAATTATTGAAGAATTGAAAAATATTCCGGAAATAACGGAATGCTATTACATCACCGGATCTTTTACCCTTTATATAAAAATCATTGCCAAAGATCATGAACACATGCGAAAAGTTCTTTATGAAAAAATAGACAATATTCCTGGAATTGCCAAAACCGATTCTATAATTGAACTCGGTTGTGCTTTTAAACGAAATGTAAGTCTCTAACATAATATTCCATAAAAATGAAACACTTCAAGAACCATTTACCACTGGCAGTTTTAATTTTTTGCTTTAGTTTTCCAATGTTCTCACAAAACACGACAGCTGCAGCAATAGATAGGCTTAAAAAACTGGCGCAACAAGTGACCATCATCAGAGACAATTGGGGGATTGCACACGTATATGGTAAAACCGATGCTGATGCCGTTTTTGGAATGCTATATGCGCAATGTGAAGACGATTTCAAACGGATAGAAATGAATTATATCGAAAAATTGGGAAGACTTTCCGAAATCAAAGGACAATCTGTTTTGTATAATGATTTAGAAATTAAACTTTTGATTGATACCAATGAAGCGAAAGCTGATTATAAAAAAGCAGCGCCTTGGTTGAAAAAATTATTAAACAGTTATGCCGACGGAATCAACTTTTACCTGCACAATCACCCCGAGGTCAAACCCGCTTTATTGACTCATTTTGAACCTTGGTATCCATTACTTTGGACGGACGGCAGTATTGGCGCCATAAGCACCGCCGGACTTACTACAGGAGAATTGAAAGCTTTTTATTCCGGAAACACAGATAAAGTGGCCTACATTGAACGAGAAAAAGACGTGCAAACAGGCTCTAACGGATTTGCAATTGCACCTTCAAAAACTGCTTCGGGAAATGCTATTTTGTACATCAACCCGCACACTACGTTTTATTTCCGACCTGAAATACAAATGAGCAGTGAAGAAGGATTGAGTGCATATGGAGCGGTAACTTGGGGTCAATTTTTTATTTACCAAGGGTTTAACGAAAACTGTGGTTGGATGCATACCTCATCAAATGTCGATGTCGCAGATATCTATGCTGAGAAAATCGTGACCAAAAACAACAAACTATTTTATGAATACGACAATAAATTAGTTCCCGTTATCGAAAAAAAAATAACCATCAAGTACCTAGAAAACGGAAAACTAATTCCTAAAACATTCAATACCTATTACACCAACCACGGACCAATTATGGCCAAAAGAGACGGAAAATGGATTAGCTTAAAATCGAATAATCGTTCGATGAAAAGTCTGGAACAAAGTTGGGTAAGAACAAAATCAAAAGGATTTGAGGATTATAAAAAGGCAATGGATTTAAAAGCCAATACCTCAAACAATACCGTTTATGCCGATAAAGAAGGGAACATCGCATACTGGCATGGAAACTTTATTCCCATTCGAGACAAAAAACTGAATTGGTCAAAAGTGATGGACGGCACAACGTCGGTAACGCAGTGGAAAGGATTACATGAAGTTTCTGAAACGGTTCATTCCTACAATCCCACAAACGGCTGGCTGCAAAATTGTAATTCTACACCTTATACAGTAGCTGGTGATAATAGTCCAAAAGAGGAAAACTACTTGCCTTACATGGCTCCCGATGGAGAAAGTTTCAGAGGCCTAAATGCTATTCGATTATTAAGCAAAGGCAATACCTATACATTAGACAAAGTAATTGCCGATGGTTATGACACAAAACTGACAGCCTTTGAGTTTTTAATTCCATCCTTGGTTGCCAGTTTCGAAAAAAACATCAGTAAAGACAATGTCCTTTATTCCGAATTATTGGGACCAATAACCTTATTGAAAAATTGGGATTATTATGCACAAGAAAATTCTGTGGCCACAACACTAGCTGTAGAATGGGGATATAAATTAGACCCAATTATTCAAAAAGTGTACATCGATGAAGGCGATATGGATCAAGTTGAAAACACCCTAAATTTTGCAAAAATCGCTACACCAGACCAATTGGTGCCTCAACTACAAATGGTGATAAACGAATTGAAAAGCAAATTTGGAACCTGGCAAATTCCTTGGGGAGAAATCAACCGTTTCCAGAGAACTTCCGGTGACATTACTATGATATACAATGATGCCTTGGAAAGTTTACCTATTAGTTATGGGCCGGCGCTTTGGGGTAGTTTACCGGCTTTTAAAAGTAATTATCAAAAAGACACCAAAAAGCGCTACGGAACTAACGGAAACAGTTTTGTGTGCGCGGTAGAATTTGGAACAAAAATAAAAGCAAAATCATTACTGGCAGGCGGAAACAGCGGAGATCCAACATCAAAACATTTTTACGATCAAGCTGAAATGTATAGAAAAGGACAATTCAAAGATGTATTATTCTATAAAGATGATGTTCAAAAAAATGCCGAAAAGACCTATCATCCCGGTGAATAGTTATTTTATGCCTTAACAATCAAAATTAAGTATTCCGTTATAAAAGAAAAAAAATTATAGTACCCCCTTTATGGCAAATTATTTAAGATATTTGTGTAACATAAACAAAACAAATATGAAAAATATTTTCTTTTTCCTTTTAGGATTTCTATTGTTTTCCAATGGCTCATTTGCACAATTGAAATCCGTTAAATACACTGATGGTGTTCAAAAATTAAATGGCTTATCCATTGTTCCAAAAAAAGGCAGCAAAACTAAACCTGGAATTCTTATACTTCCGGCTTGGAAAGGAATCGATATACACGCAAAACAATCAGCTGAGAAATTGTCAAGCTTGGGATATTATGCATTTGTAGCTGATATTTATGGCGAAGGAAACTACCCAACAAACACTCAAGAAGCTGGAAAGCAAGCCGGTTTTTACAAAAACAATGTAGCAGATTATCAAAGACGCATTCAACTCTCTTTAGATCAATTAGTAAAAGCAGGTGCAAATCCAGATAATATTGTTGTGATAGGCTACTGTTTTGGCGGAACTGGTGTTCTCGAAGCAGCAAGAGCAGGAATGAAAATTCGAGGAGCAGTTTCTTTTCACGGTGGTTTAGGACGTGATGCTTCAAGAGTAAACATTCCTATCGCTGCAAAAATTTTAGTGCTTCACGGCGCAGATGACACTTATGTTCCAGCTGCAGAAGTAGCCGCTTTTCAACAAGAAATGAGAGATACAAAAGCAGATTGGGAAATGATTTATTACGCTAATTCAGTTCATGCTTTTACAGATCCTGAAGCAGGAAACGATAATTCTAAAGGAGCAGCTTACAACGAAAAAGCAGCTAAACGCTCTTGGGAACGCATGAATTCTTTCTTAAAAGAAGTTTTGAAATAATTTATTAAATATAATTTTTTAAAAACAGTATAAGTTCGGTTTTTTTGTTAGTTTTATAGATTGAAATTCAATAAAAAGTCTAGAATTCATACTGTTTTTTTATGTCAAAAAGTAAAATCAGAAACGACAAAACCTGTCTCAATTGCAGATATGTGGTAGAAAATAGATTCTGTCCTAATTGTGGACAAGAAAATACTGACACCCGAAAGACGTTTCATCACCTCTTTATTCATTTTTTTGAGGATTTAACTCACTATGAAAATGCTTTTTGGAGAACCATAAAAAATCTTTTATTCAAACCTTCAGCGCTGACTAAGGAATACCTTTCCGGAAAACGATTGTCTTATTTGGCTCCAGTTAGATTGTACATCTTTATAAGTTTTATCACGTTCCTATTAATTGCCATTTTCCCCAGTGAAATCAATTCACCAGAAAAAAACCTCGAAAAGGAATCTACCATTACCACTAAAAACAAATCATTTCAGAATACCATATCCCAAAATGATTCACTTAAAAAAAGCCAAACTGCTTCAAAAGAGGATGGCGAGTTAATAAAGTTTGGATATGATTCCGTGGAACAATTGGACTCTATTCAAAAAAATGCACCCAAATCAGAAAAGATGTCCGATTTTAACTATTGGATTAATAAAAAAATCCAAATAGTTAAAGAAAAAAATACACAAAGCGAAATTATTGAAAAATTCATAAGCTCCTTTACCCATAATTTACCAAAAGTCCTTTTTGTTTTCATGCCTATATTTGCCTTTTTTCTGTGGCTTTTCCACAACAAGAAACGCTGGTATTACTTTGATCATGGTATTTTTACATTACATTACTTTTCTTTTTTATTATTGATCTTTTTGGTATTGTTCCTAATTAACAAAGGATTGTCACCATTTGCAGAATTAAGCCTTGTTTCTTTCATACAGATAATCAGTAATTTCATAGGAATCGGATGGATGATTTATTATTTCTTTCCGGCACACCATCGTTTTTATGGTGAGACACGCTTCATTTCATTTATAAAAAGCAGCCTGCTGTTTTTCATTAACTTCATACTAATCATAATTATAGTATCACTTTTTGCCATTTATACATTTATCAATTTACATTAAACAATATGAAAAAAATCCCTTTATTAGGTCTACTGGTAGTTTTGACCATAAGCTGTACCACTCAAAAAATTAGTACAGCAAATACCGACCCTACAAAATACATGAATACAATTACCGCTGACGAATTAAAAACACACCTTTACATTGTAGCTTCAGATGAAATGGAAGGACGTGAGACAGGATCTGTGGGACAAAAGAAAGCAGGTGTTTACCTCATCGATCAATATAAGAAAAACTCCGTTCCCTTTCCTACTGGTGCTTCTGACTATTACCAAAAAATTCCGGCTGCTTTCTTAAATGCAAAACGCAATGAAAACTTACCGGATTCCGAAAACATTTGGGCCTATATTGAAGGTTCTGAGAAACCAAATGAAGTGCTTGTGATTTCTGCCCATTACGATCACGTAGGCGCAAAAAATGGAGAGATTTATAACGGCGCTGATGATGATGGTTCAGGAACAGTTGCTTTACTTGAAATTGCCCAAGCATTTCAAATCGCTAAAAAAGAAGGACACGGTCCAAAACGCTCCGTGCTGTTCCTTCACGTTACCGGAGAAGAACATGGCTTGCATGGCTCCCGATATTACTCAGAAAATCCTTTGTTTCCTTTAGCGAACACTATTACAGATATCAATATTGACATGATAGGCCGTCGTGATGAAGCACATGCTGACAGCAATAATTACGTATACGTTATTGGCGCAAACCGATTATCAACTGATTTAGATAACATTTGTACCCTTGCAAACGCTAAATACACAAATTTGGTTTTAGATTACAAATACAATGATCCAAAAGATCCAAACCATTTCTATGAGCGCTCTGATCATTACAACTTTGCTAAAAACGGAGTTCCTTCTGTATTCCTTTTTAATGGTGTGCATGCTGATTATCACAAACCAACGGACAGTCCGGACAAAATTGAATACGACGCGTTAACAAAAAGAGCTCAATTTGCATTTGTAACCGCTTGGGAACTGGCAAACCGTACCGAAAGACCTATCGTAGATAAAAAATAGATTGAGCATTTGGGCACATCCACGCTTTCACTAGCGTTTCAGCGTGGTCAGGCTATTCGTTACAATCTTTTCTATCCCTTCAGGGTAAAACCCTGAAAGGATAGAAAAGGATTTCCACTGCTATCCCTTGTGCAAACCCAATAAAAAAAGAGCTTTGAATCACTTCAAAGCTCTTTTTTTTGGTCAATTATTTTTTAAACTCTTTCGTCAAATTCTATTTTATCTGCACAATCAATTTTATTTAAAGGTTCCTCAAGAGGCAACGTAAAATAAAAAGAAGAGCCTATTCCTTCAATACTTTCAACCCATATTTCACCACCGTTTTTTTCTAAAAATCCTTTCACTAATAATAATCCTATCCCGGCACCTTTGTTTTCTATCCTTGCTTTTGAAAGTATATTCACTTGTGGTGTAAAAAGTTTGTCTTGGATTTCCTTAGACATACCTACACCGGAATCCTTTATTTGAACTATTATTTTATCATCATTAATTTTTGCAGAAACGGCAACTTCTCCTCCTGGTAGTGAATGCTTAATAGCATTAGAAACTATATTTTGGATAACAGAGAGTAACATTTTTCCATCTGCAAAAACGCTGGTATTCTCTTTAATATCATGATGCAGATTTATTGTATTTAAAGAAGCAGTATCATTTAGTGTATCAAAAACTTTTTGTACATACTCAACAAGCTCAATTTTCCGTGGAGAAAACACTTCTGCCGCGTATTTTATTCTCGCCCACTCGACTAAGTAGTCTAACATATTTAACTCATCTACTGATCCTTTGTAAAGAAGCTCGAGCATTTCTTTAATTGTATCCGGCTTCATCCTTTCGAAATTTGATTTCAAATATCCTGTTGTAGCAATAATACTGGATAATGGACTTCTCAAATCATGCGAAAGTATAGCAAGAACACTTTCTTTATGTGTATTTAGATCTTCCAGATCTTTTACATATTTTTTTATGGCATCTTCAGATTTCTTTCTTTCGGTTAAGTCGCGAAGGATTTTAACATATCCTAATAGCGCTCCATCTATTCCTGTAAGTGGAAAAACCAAACCATAAGCATAAAACTCACTCTTGTCTTTACAAATATGCCATCTGTTATCTGTTGCTCTTCCTTCTTTTAACGCCGTTTCAATTTCATTTTTAGGAATACCATTTTGTTTGTCTTCTTCTCTAAAAATTATATCAAAATGTTCTCCTATAATTTCATCTGATTCATAACCAAAGATTTTTGATGCTCCGGAACTCCAGCTATTAATTATAAATTCATTGTCAAGAGTAAAAATCGAATAATCTTGTAAACTATCTATTATTTGGCTGTAAAACTCAGCTGTTGGAATGTAATTACTTTTAAGAATTTTAGAATTAATTTTCTCGTTTTCCATTAAATGATGTAAATAATATTTAAAATTTTGAAAGCTTATTTTCGGTTGATTTAACTACACAATGCTTTCAAAGATACACAAAAGAAAATACGATTTCTGTAAAACACAGAATATAACCCTTAACGGGAGAATGTACGGCCTAAAAGCTATTATCTTAATTTATTTGATAATGAAATCCTACATGACTTCTATGATTGCACTGTGATACTATTTCCTTTTACAATATTCAAGCCAATAAAATATCACTTATAATCTCACGAAACTTTATCCCACAAAAAAAGCCTCGAATTTCTTCGAAGCTTTTGCTTTCTGGGTGGGAGACGGGGCTCGAACCCGCGACCCTCGGTACCACAAACCGATGCTCTAACCAACTGAGCTACAACCACCATTTGCTTAGCGGTGGCAAATATACGACATAAGTTTACTTCTGCAAATATTTTTTTTAAAAAATTACATGAAATTTATATCAAATCTCCTAAGCTATTGACTGCCAAATATCTTTCTACAGTAAAACCTTCCGCATGATCGACTCCAGTGAGCCTTCCTAAATCTCTGGAACGGTAATTCAGGCTTTCTAAGAAGTTTTTACTGGTTATTGGTGACTCCGGTTCATTGGAATTGGCATCATAAAACTGAGAACCGTAAGCCAAAATAGATTCTATTTTTTTATCGGTGAAACCTGTAATATCAACCACAAAATCCGGCTCTATATTTTTCCACTGTATGTAATGGTAGACTAATTTTGGTCTCCAAGCAGTTTGTTTCTCCCCTTCTAATGTAGTTTCAATTTTCATCAATCCAGATAAAAAACAAGCATCCGAAACCAATTTACTTCCCTTTTTATGATCAATATGACGGTCATCAATCGCATTACACAAAACAATTTCCGGTTTATACTTTCGAATCATTTTTATGATTTCCAGTTGGTGCTTTTCATCATTTACAAAAAACCCATCTCGCATTTCTAAATTTTCACGTGCTGAAACACCCAGAATTTTGGCAGCAGCATTCGCTTCCTGATCTCTGATTTCAGCTGAACCGCGCGTTCCCAGTTCGCCACGAGTCAAATCTATAATCCCAACCGTTTTTCCCAAGGAGATTTCTTTTAAAATGGTTCCTGCGCAACCCAATTCCACATCATCAGGATGCGCACCAAAAGCCAATATATCTAATTTCATTTTATTACTCTTTATTACTCTTTATTACTTATTGCTATCATTATTGAATCACAATATCTTATTATTAACATTCACTTCTCACTATTCACTCCTCCTACAATACCCTTTTCATTGTCGCCGATTTATTGATACTTTCCTTCCATTCATTTTCTGGAATACTGTCCTTTGTAATACCGCACCCCATATACAAATGTGCTTGTGTCATTGCGAGATTCGAAGCAATCTTGATTTGCATACAGCGCAAATTGACATACAAATCGGATTTTAATTCTTCTTTGTTAAATCCTTCCTTGTTTAATTCGCCTAAAAAACCAGTATAATATTCTCTGTCATAACCCTCATTTTCTAAAATAAAGACTTTAGCGGCCTCTTTTGGCAATCCGCATACGGCGGGTGTTGGATGCAAAACGGAAACTACTTGTTTCAAACTTGAATTCTCATTTATGACCCCTTCAATATCTGTTTTAATGTGCGCTAAAGTTCCCGCTTGTAACGTATATGGGCTGGAAACCGCCACCTCAGAAGTCAGGTTCTTTAGATTATTCAAAATAAAATCGGTAACAAACTGTTGTTCTTCCATTTCTTTTTTCTCCCACACTACTTCTTTCGCACCTTGTAGTTTTTGCGTTCCGGCTAATGCCATCGTATCAAACGTATTATTATTGGCCTTCAGCAATCGCTCAGGTGTAGCGCCCAACCACAATCCTATTTTTGGATGAAACCAGCAATAGCAAAAAGCAGTTGGATAACTTTGGATTAATTTTTCAAAAATTGAAACTAAATCAAAATTTGATAAATCAACGATTTCTTTCCTGGATAGAACCACTTTTTTCAAAGTCCCTTTTGCAATAGCATCAATCCCTTTTTGAACAAGCTTTTCAAAATGTTCTTTAGCTAGCCTATCTTCTGAATCTGTGAAATTAGAATCCTCATTTTCTTTAAAAGAAGTAATCAGGGCTTCCCATTTTACAGACTGATTTTTAGGGATAAGTATCATTTGGCTGCCTTCAAAAGGAGCAAAAACAAAACCTGTTTCTTCAAAATTTTCAGCAAAATATAAATGGTCATTATTTTGAAAAAAACCAACTAACTTGATATCATTTGGTTTTCTGTATAATACAAAAGGTAAATTTTGAGCTTTTTGCTGTTTTACTTTTATAAAAAAATCAATCATATACTAAATTTTTTAAATGGATATCAATGAAAAACTACAGTCAATTTTTATTTTTTTCTTTGGTCAAAACCATATTCGTCAATTTGCAAAGCGACACCAAATTTCCTTCTTCATCCGTGATTTTAATTTCCCAAAGGTGCAGGCTTCTTCCTTTGTGAATAATTCGTGCCGTTCCAAAAACAAATCCTTCACGAATACTTTTTAAATGATTCGCCGAAATTTCGATTCCGCGTACCTCCTGCTCTTTGTCATTAATAAAAAAATGAGAAGCGGCACTTCCCACACTTTCGGCCAAAGCCACCGAAGCACCACCATGCAACAATCCCATGGGTTGATGAACAGATGAGTTTACAGGCATTTTAGCCACTAAAAAACCTTCGCCAGCGTCTATATATTCAATATTTAAAGTTTCCATCAACGTGTTTTTTGAAAACTGATTACAGTATTCAAGCATTTTATCTTTATCTAATGTCATAGAGTAGCTTTTTAAAATGTAAAAATAATTAAAAGATAAGTCACAAAATAGTAAATGCAATTGTTATTCTAAATTCAATTTTAAAATCATTCCCAATACTATTAGATTTTTCCTATTTTTACAAAAAATACAACTAAATGCGTCCCATCACATTACTGTTTTTTATTGGAATATTGCTTTCTATTTTTTCCTGTCGTTCCGATTTTGAGACTGTAGCAAGCACTGGCGATTTGAAATTTTCGAAAGACACAATATATTTAGATACCGTTTTTACCAACATAGGTTCCAGTACATACCGACTCAAAGTGTACAACAAAAGTAAAAAGGACATCACTATTCCAAGCATTAAATTAGGTAAAGGATTAAACTCAAAATACCGAATGACTGTTGATGGAATGCAGGGAACAAACGGAAAAATTTTCAATAATATCAATCTTTTAGCGAAAGACAGTTTGTATATTTTTATAGAAACCACTGCTAATATCACTGATGCAAACGCAAGTGATTTTTTATACACCGATCAAATTCAGTTTGACAGTGGCGAAAACCTCCAAAATGTAGAGCTGGTAACACTTATACAAGACGCTATTTTCCTTTATCCAAAACGTTTTGCCGATGGAACGACTGAAACACTTCCTATTGGAGACGAAAAAATCGATGGATTTTATCTTGATGAAAATGATCCCGTAAATGGAAATGAATTACTGTTTACCAATGATAAACCGTATGTGATTTATGGCTACGCAGCTGTTGCTTCTAATAAAACGGCCACTTTTGAAGCAGGAACCAGAGTTCATTTCCATGCTAATTCTGGACTTATTGTAGCCAATAATGCCTCTGTAAATATTAATGGAACACTGTCAACAACCGATAAACTAGAAAATGAAGTCATTTTTGAAGGTGACCGATTAGAACCTGATTTTTCGGATGTACCGGGACAATGGGGTACCATTTGGCTTACCGATGGCAGTACCAATAATAAGTTGAATCACCTCACCATTAAAAATGCTACTATTGGATTATTGATTCAAAACAATGATGGCACAACCGTTTCTATCAAAAACACCCAAATTTACAATAGCAGTAACTACGGAATTTTGGCGCAGACCGCAAAAATTAACGGAGAAAATTTAGTTATCAATAATGCCGGACAAGCGAGTTTAGCCTGTTCTTATGGAGGGAATTATTCGTTTACACATTGTACCTTCAATAATAACTGGAACAGTTCACAGCAAGTGGCAGTTTTTGTCAGTAATTATATTTTGGGAGTAGTTCCGGAAGTAAAAGATCTGACAGCAGCAACATTCAACAACTGCATCATCTATGGGTCGTACTCAAACGAAATGAGTTTAAGCAAAAAAACAGGCGCTGCTTTCGAATACCAATTCAACAATTGTTTGCTTAAATTTGATAACGTATCCAACCTATTTACAACGAATCCTAATTATCAATTCAATACAGATCCAACACATTACAATGTCATAATTTTGAATAAGGACCCAAAATTTCTAAATGTGTCACAGAACAAATTCAATATTGACGAAACTTCTGCCGCTTTCGCTAAAGGAAACACGGCGTATCTGATTCCATTAGATATTTTAGGAAACACGAGGACTTTACCTCCAGATTTGGGCGCTTACCAAAACAAAGTGTTCCCAAAATAAACCGCTCTGCATTACGCCATATCACGTCATTAAACAGTTTATTCAAATAATAAAATTGGTTTATGACATCACAATACGTTTATAATTATGTTAAGAAAATCATAATTATATTCATAATTCCTTAACATAAACCGTCAAAAAAGTTATAAATTTGCGTGTCTTCAGTATTTTAAGATTTGGAAATCAAGTTTTTAAAATTGTAACAACCCCAATAACCCAAAACAACTTTAAATTATGAAAAAAATCTACTCTGTATTATTATTGCTATTCTTCACTGCTGGTATTGCACAAATACCAAATGGCTATTACACGAGTGCTTCCGGAACGGGCTACACCTTAAAAACACAATTATACAACATCATCAAAGGACATACCGATAACGGATATTCGGGCTTGTATACTATTTACCAGACCTCAGACAGGGATTATTACTTTGAAAATGATGCTACTATATTAGATATGTATTCTGAAAATCCCACAGGAACGGATCCTTACAATTATTCAGCCGGTACCACCCAACGATGTGGTAGTTATAGTACCGAAGGTGATTGCTACAATAGAGAACATATCATTCCGCAGTCTACTTTTGGTTCCGCAGCTCCAATGGTCTCAGATGCTCATTTTATAACCCCTACAGACGGGAAAGTAAACGGACAACGTTCTAATTATCCGCACGGAACGGTAGCTTCTCCAACTTGGACGTCCTTAAATGGAGGTAAACTTGGAGCGAGTACTACTGCTGGATACTCTGGAACAGTTTTCGAACCAATCAATGAATTTAAAGGTGATATTGCTCGAATGTATTTTTATTTTGCTACCCGTTATGAAAATACTGTTTCGGGTTATTCTTATGCTATGTTCAATGGAACCAGTAACCAAGTATTTTCAACTGCATTCTTGAACCTGCTTATAACATGGCACAATCAAGATCCGGTAAGTGTTAGAGAAATTGACCGCAACAATGCTATTTATGCCTCTCAAAACAATAGAAATCCTTACATAGATCATCCTGAATATGTACAGTCTATTTGGAATCCAACGGCTGATTCACAAGCACCCTCTACCCCAACGAGTTTAGTAGCTTCTGCAACTACATCAAATTCCGTTTCATTAAGTTGGAATGCTTCCTCTGATAATATTGGAGTAACTGGATACAATGTGTACATGAACAGTGTTTTAAAAACAACAGTAACCGGAACAACAACTACTATCACTGGATTAACAGCTTCAACAGCCTATACTTTCTCGGTGAAGGCTAAAGATACTGCAGGGAATATTTCTGGAGCAAGTAACACGGTAAATGTGACAACTAGTGCCACAGGCGGGGGGGCAACAGCAACCGATTTATTGTTTTCAGAATATATTGAAGGCTCATCAAACAATAAAGCGTTGGAGATTTCAAATGCAACGGGTGCAGCAATCAGCCTCTCTATTTATCGCATCAAAAAACAAACGAATGGAGCCGGTGCTTGGAGTACAGGGTTAGCCCTAACAGGAACTTTGAATAATGGCAGTAAATTCACTATTGTAAATAGCTCAATGGCTTCTAGCTGTTATCCTATAAGTTCTGCAAACCTATCTACCTCAGCAACTGAAATGACTTTTAATGGAAATGATGCCGTAGGTTTATTCAAAAATGGAGTCCTAATTGACATCATTGGAACTTTTAACGGCGGAACTGCAAACTTTGCCGCTGACGAAACAATCAGAAGAAAAGCTACCGTTACGTCTCCAACGACTACTTTCAATAAAACAACCCAATGGGATTCTTACACTTCGGATACTTGTAATAATTTAGGAAGTCGTATGGTTGAAAAAACACCAAAAACCAGTGTCACTTTAGATATAAATGATATTGCTCTCTATCCAAATCCATCGAATGGAAATTTCTCAATCAACAATTCGAATAAAATATATTCTATCGAAATTTATTCCATTATTGGTCAGAAAATTTTCAGTGAAGAGAACAGTACCAAATCAGAAATTACGCTGCCAAATAGTGCAAAAGGAACGTACTTAGTTCGAGTAACCATCGATTCAAATTCGGTCATAAAGAAATTAATAATCAACTAATTAGAAAAGCGGCAAATTGCCGCTTTTTTTTTACCCAAAATTTAATCTTAATTGACTAAATTTGCACCGCAATACAACAAACTACATAACAATGATCCATTTCTTTGAAAACCAAAGCAAAACTGTTTTTGCAGTACAAACGCAAAACGAAATTTCGGCTCAAGACATTTCAAAACTTAACTGGCTTTTTGCCGATTCAAATAAAATAGAAAAATCCGTTCTGACGGATTTTTTTGTTGGTCCTCGCGCCACAATGATAACGCCTTGGAGCACGAATGCCGTTGAGATCACCCAAAACATGGGGATTACAGGAATCATTCGAATCGAAGAATTTCAGAAAGCAACAGCTGATTTTTCTGATTTTGACCCCATGCTTTCGCAAAAATATGCCGAGCTAAATCAAGATATTTTCACTATCAACGTACTTCCGGAAGCTATTTTGGATATCGATGATATTGCAACCTATAACCAAAAAGAAGGGTTGTCTTTAAGTCCCGATGAAGTAGAATATTTGGATAACTTAGCGATTAAATTAGGACGAAAACTAACGGATTCTGAAATTTTCGGTTTCTCACAAGCCAATTCAGAACACTGTCGTCACAAGATTTTTAACGGAAAATTTATAATTGATGGCGAAGAAAAGGAATCTTCTTTGTTCAAATTAATCAAGAAAACGTCCCAGGAAAACCCTAACGATATTGTTTCGGCTTATAAAGACAACGTTGCTTTTGTAAAAGGGCCACGTGTGCAACAATTTGCTCCAAAAAGCGCTGACAAACCTGATTTTTATGAAATAAAAGAATTTGATTCGGTTATTTCATTAAAAGCAGAAACACATAATTTCCCAACAACGGTAGAGCCTTTCAACGGAGCTGCAACGGGTTCTGGTGGAGAAATCCGGGATCGTTTAGCAGGTGGACAAGGTTCTTTGCCAATGGCAGGAACGGCAGTTTACATGACTTCTTACTCTCGTTTAGCCGAAAACAGACCATGGGAAAACGGTATGACCGAAAGAAAATGGTTGTATCAAACCCCAATGGATATTTTGATCAAAGCATCCAACGGAGCTTCTGATTTTGGAAATAAGTTTGGGCAACCGTTAATTACAGGTTCTATCCTGACTTTCGAACACGAAGAAGACGCGCGCAAGCTAGGTTTCGACAAAGTGATTATGCAAGCGGGTGGAATTGGTTACGGAAAATTAGATCAAGCGATTAAGAAAAAACCACAAACAGGCGATAAAATTGTTATCCTTGGGGGTGAAAATTATAGAATCGGAATGGGTGGAGCTGCAGTTTCTTCAGCAGATACCGGTGCTTTCAGTTCAGGAATTGAATTGAATGCCATCCAACGTTCGAACCCAGAAATGCAAAAACGTGCTGCCAATGCCATTCGTGGTTTGGTAGAAAGTGATATCAATCCAATTGTCTCTATTCACGATCACGGAGCGGGCGGACATTTAAACTGTCTTTCGGAATTAGTGGAAGATACCGGTGGATTAATTGATTTAGATAAATTGCCTGTGGGAGATCCTACCCTTTCGGCAAAAGAAATAATCGGGAACGAATCTCAAGAAAGAATGGGATTGGTTATCGCGAAGGAAAATATCGATTTATTACAAAAAATTGCCGACCGCGAGCGTTCCCCAATGTATCAAGTAGGTGACGTAACCGGAGACCACCGTTTTACTTTCGAATCAAAATCAACTGGTGCCAAACCAATGGATTTTGCCTTGGAAGACTTTTTTGGAAGTTCTCCAAAAGTGGTGATGACGGACAAAACAATCGAAAGAAACTATGCAGATTTAGACTATTCAGTAAAAAATATCTCCACGTATCTAGAGCAAGTGCTTCAACTGGAAGCAGTAGCTTGTAAAGACTGGTTAACAAACAAAGTAGACCGTTGTGTCGGTGGTAAAGTTGCCAAACAACAATGTGCCGGACCCTTGCAATTGCCATTGAATAATTGTGGTGTAATGGCCTTAGATTATCAAGGAATAGAAGGAGTTGCCACTTCGATTGGTCACTCTCCTGTTGCAGCATTAATTGATCCTGTTGCGGGAAGTAGAACAGCTATTGCAGAAGCATTGTCTAACATTGTTTGGGCGCCAATAAAAGATGGTTTAGATGGACTTTCATTGTCTGCCAACTGGATGTGGGCGTGTAAAAACGAAGGAGAAGATGCTCGTTTATACGCAGCAGTGCAAGGTTGTTCTGATTTTGCAATCGAATTGGGAATCAATATTCCAACCGGAAAAGATTCCCTTTCCATGAAACAAAAATATCCAAATGAAGAAGTAATTGCACCGGGAACGGTTATTATTTCAGCAGGTGGGAATTGCACTGACATTAGAAAAGTAGTAGAACCCGTTTTACAAAGAGATGGCGGTTCTATTTATTACATCAATTTGTCACAAGATGATTTCAAATTAGGTGGTTCTTCGTTTGCACAAACGTTGAACACCATTGGAAAAGAAGTGCCGACGATTAAAGACGCTGCATTTTTCAAAAGAGCCTTCAATACAATTCAAGAATTAATTTTAGATAATAATATCCTTGCAGGACATGACATTGGAAGTGGTGGATTGATTACTACTTTATTGGAAATGTGTTTTGCCGATGTGAATTTGGGAGCTAAAATAGATTTCTCTGTTTTCGAAGAAAAAGACATCATCAAATACCTTTTTGCTGAAAATATTGGAATTGTTTTCCAAGCAAAATCGGATGCTGAAGTGGAATCTAAATTAAACGCCAATACCGTTTCTTTCTACAAATTAGGATCAGCAACTACTGAAGCGACTTTAGATTTTGGTCCTTGTACATTAGACATTGCAAAATACAGAGATATTTGGTATAAAACATCATTTTTATTAGACCAAAAACAATCGAAGAACGGAACAGCACAGCAGCGTTTTGACAATTACAAAAACCAAGCGTTACACTATACTTTTCCAACACATTTTACAGGAAAAAAACCAGTTATCGATAATTCTAAACCAAGACCCAAAGCAGCTATTATCCGGGAAAAAGGAAGTAACTCAGAGCGTGAAATGGCAAATGCGATGTACTTAGCCGGTTTTGATGTAAAAGACGTTCACATGACCGATTTAATTTCAGGTCGTGAAACTTTAGAAGACATTCAGTTTATTGGTGCTGTGGGAGGATTCTCGAATTCAGATGTATTGGGTTCTGCCAAAGGTTGGGCTGGAGCTTTTTTATACAACGAAAAAGCAAAAACAGCTTTAGACAATTTCTTCAAAAGAGAAGATACGTTATCTGTTGGAATCTGTAACGGTTGTCAATTGTTTATGGAATTGGAAGTGATTAATCCGGAGCATGATGTACACGGAAAAATGCTGCACAACGAAAGTAACAAACACGAAAGTATTTTTACATCGGTAACCGTACAGGAAAACAATTCAGTGATGCTTTCTTCATTAGCAGGAAGTACACTTGGAGTTTGGGTTTCCCATGGTGAAGGGAAATTTAACTTACCAATGGGTGAAGAAAATTATAATATTGTTTCTAAATATGCCTATGAAGGCTATCCAGCTAATCCAAACGGTTCTCATTTTGACGTTGCGATGCTTTGCGACAAAACAGGACGTCACTTGGTTATGATGCCTCACATTGAGCGTTCTACGTTCCAATGGAACTGGGCACATTATCCAAAAGACCGAAACGATGAAGTTTCTCCTTGGCATGAAGCCTTTGTCAACGCCAGAAAATGGATGGATAAAAAATAATTTTTTGATTACTATATTGAAAGCGTTCCTGAAAAGGAGCGCTTTTTTTATGAAATTAATTTAAAAGCCTTTTTGATGATTTGTAAGATAATAATTAAAGTGTATATTTGAAAGTAATACGCTACGCAGTAGCGGCTATCCACCCAAAATAAGATGTATATGCGCTATTTTGTAGCGGCTATATACAAGTTACCAGCAATAATAGCTGAACTAAACTGCAAAAAGTATTCGAAAAATATGAGTATTGAAAATATAAATTTAGAAACGCCAAACAGAACTTCAGAATTTGAATCGCTTAGTAAAAAAGCTTATAAGTATTTAAACGAACAGCAAAAAATCGTTGAAGAAATTTTTGAAATTCATAGTTATGAAAATTGGTTTTACGACCAAGAAACTGGAATACTTACTTTTTCAAATTCAGCAACTAAAAATAAAATTGTAGAAATACAATACGAAGAAGTTGGAAGTATTTCTAAAGTTAGTGGAACTTGGCTTTGGAGTTGGGCAAACCCACATTTAGAGCCAAAAATAAAAACCGAAATTGAAGCTGTGAAAAGCTTTGGCGAAGTGAATAATTTAGAATCTTTAACAAAGAAAAAATGGTTTGGAGAAGAATATGATGGATGGGAAATGACCGCAATTTCAGCTTATTTAATGAAAGCAAAAGGAGCTTACAGATTACCATTAGAAAACACTTTTACATTTGTTATCTACAAAGAAATAAATGACCTGAGAAAATAAATACTGCTGGTAACAGCTACTACAACGGATTTGGCCAATTGGCTTGATGGAAAGTTGGTTTTGTATTTGGGATGATTTGGCAAATCCGAAAATAGGGCTTAATTTAGTCCCAAACCCGCTGTAATAGCTGGACGTTGTGCGCTATGATGCATGACGAATAAACAGTTATCAAATGACAGAATTTTTAGAATCTTTTTCTAACAGAGAAATATCCATTGTCTTTTGGACATTGTTAATTGTTGTTGCAATGTTTTTTGTGAATATTTCAGCTTCAACACATTTAATTAAATCTTTTTTTGCAAAACAACTAACATATATTTACTGTACAATGGCGCTATATTTAAGTGTTATTATATATTTCTTGTATTCAATAGGATTGTGGGAAACATCCTTATTTAAAGATTTTCTTTTTTGGCTTTTGACATCAGGATTTGTTATGCTTCTTAGTTTTAATAAGCTTAAAAGTAATAATGATTTTAAAAATATTCTTTTAAAACTACTCACAGTAAATATTATCTTGGAATTCATTGCAGGTAATTATAACTTTTCATTGATAAAAGAAATGTTATTAATCCCATTTGCAACACTTATTTCGATTTTAGTAATAGTAGCTCAACAGAAAAAAAATGAAAATGAAAAAGTAATAAAATTTTTAAATCTAATTTTATCTTACATTGGTTTTGCAATTTTTGGTTATGTACTATATAGACTAATCAAATCTCCATCAGAACTTTTCACAGTTAAAAATTTAAAGTCATTCTTCCTCTCTCCATTGTTAACAATCTTATTTATTCCATTTGTATTTTTGGTAGTCGCTTACTCAAAATATGAACAAATTTTTATGAACATTAACCGATATAAATTTTTAAGCAAGAACAGAAAATCTCAAATCAAGTTCGCGTTTTTGAAATCTGGCAACTTAAATTTGGAATATTTGAACAATGCTCACAACATAACTATTTGGAGAAAAGCTGAATTACAAAATGAAGAAAAGATAAAATCATATATCCGAAATGAAATTAAAAATGATGTAAAATTTAAAGGATGATAATCACAGCGCACAACAGCGGTTTAGCAAGATTTGGGTTTTAGGCATAATTTAGAAACGGTTTTGTATTTGGGATGATTTGCTTCGCCTGTTCGCTATCGCTCGGGTGGCAAATCCGAAGAATGAGTTTAATTTAGTCTCAAACCTGCTGGAGTACCAGAACGTGGCAATAATTATGAACCGCAATAATACGAAAAGAAGATAAAGAATGGATAAGATTAATTTATTAATTATTGTGACTGTAATCTCCTTGTTTATTTCATTTTTTCTTGCATTTTTTCTGGTGACAGTTAAAACAAAACACAAGATAAGTAATTCTCTTTTTGCTGTTTTTCTAATAATAACAGCAATAGATGTTAGTGAAACTCTATTTAACTTAATGGTTAATAGTCCTTCAAATCTGGGAATGCTAAGAAATATATTTGCTTTCTTACAAATTCCTGTTTTTTATCTCTATATATTATCTGTTTGTTATTCCGATTTTAAGCTTAAACCCAAATATATACTACATCTGCTTCCATTTTTAATTGCGAATGTAATTTTATTACCCCGTTTTTATACGGTAGATGTTGCTTCTAAAATTAATTTTATTAAAAATTATCAAAGTATGATAGAGCTACAGTTCAATCATATTCTCATACATATTCAAGTAGTTATCTATATTATTGCAGTTTTTATGGTATTAAGAAAAGCAAAAAAACTATATCTCGAAAATTATGCAGGTACAAGTATTAATTCCTATAATTGGTTGTTTCAGTTTACGGTTGTACTGACTATTTTATATTTGATTGCCCTTGTAAAAAACATTTTTAAATTTTCTGATTATCCATACATCTCTGAATGGATAAAAATTGGGCTCCTATCGTTTCAGCTACTAATTATTTGTTGGTACTTATTTAAAGCATTAAACAATCCCGGTTTGTTTAGAAATATCGATTCAAAATTAAAATTGGTTTCCGATATTATTTCTGAAGAAAAAAATGATGCGCCATTAGCTGTAAATGAAAAACAGTACAATGAAGAGTTATTGAAATTACAGCAGTATATGATTGAAGAAAAGCCCTTTCTTAATCCTTCCGTAACAATTCAAGATATTTCTAATGCTATTGAAATTCCTGTTCGAGACTTATCTCTTTTAATTAATCATAAATTAGAGCAGCATTTTTACGATTTCGTTAATACCTATCGTGTAGAGGATGCTATGGATATTTTAAAAGATGCTACAAAAAGTAAGGTAACTATTTTAGAAATTCTATACGATGTAGGTTTTAATTCGAAATCTTCTTTTAATACTGCTTTTAAAAAACACACAGGTAACACACCTACTGCATATCGTAATTCTTTGTAAAACAACATTTTGTAATTACTCGTACTTGTTTTTTTAACTACTCATACTTATTTTTCTAAACAAATGCGTTCGAATACTTGCATTCGGTCGTACAGCCTTTATTTCCTCCACATATTTGTATCGAAATAATTTTAATATAAAAAACGATACAATGAAAAGCATTATTTATTTACTAATTCTTATAGGAGTAATTTCGAGTTGTCAAACAAGCAATAAAATAGTGTCAAAAAAAAGAGACTATAGCTTTCTTACGGACAGTTTAAACATTGAACAACAATTAGAAAAATACAAACTTGCAGGATTTAGTCTTGTTGTTTTTGAAAACTACGAGATTGTCTATTCCAACCAATTTGGTGTGAAATCTATAAATTCAAAAGAAAAGATGGATGAAAACACTGCTTTTTCTACAGCATCAATTGCAAAACCAATAACGGCACTTCTTTGTCATATCTTTGAAGAGAAAGGATTAATTAATTTAGACGAGCCAATAGACAATTATCTAAAACGCTGGCATTTACCAAAAAGTAAGTTTACTGAAAATAATAGTCCAACTTGGAAACAATTCCTTAATCATACCGCCGGCACAACTCAAGATGGGTTTGCAGATCATTATGAAGGAGAAACGATTCCAACACTAAAACAAAGTCTTTTAGGACAGATACCCAGATACGATAAAGAAATTGATTTTTTGTTCACACCAGGAACCAATTGGCAATATAGCGGTGGTGGTTATGTAATTATACAAATGGCATTAGAAGACACTTTGAATAAACCTATTGCAGCACTTGCAGATGAATATATTTTTTCGCCCCTTGGCTTGAAAAATACAACAATGATACAACCTAATGAAAATGGATTTCTGACCAATGTTGCTTTGGTTCACGATGAAGATGGAAAAGTGATAAAAACAGGTTTGCCAATCACGCCACAAGTTGGACCATCTGGACTATGGTCTACACCGAGTGATTTAGCTAAAATTTCCATTGAGATACAAAATGCTTTACGCAATAAAAACAACAAAGTTATATCTCATAGTATTGCAAAAAAAGTAACGGAAGTTACCGCTTTAAAAAATGCTGTGGGTGGCTGGAGTTATGGATGGCAAAAGTCTTTTGGTTACAATAGCTATGATTGGTTTTCATGTAATGGTTCCAATACTGGAGTTGGTGGTAACATTTTGGCTACGATGACAGATGGTAACGGATTAGTATATCTTGCCAATGGAGAAAAACCGAATCGTTTTCCTGTGATGAACCATACTCGAAATAAAATTCTGGCAGTGATGAACTGGAACAAAACACCTAATGAAGACATTCAAGAAATACCTTTAAGTCTAAAAGAAAAACTAATTGGAACTTATGACGATTTCCTTTATGGGCAAGGAGTGCAAACCAAAATAGTAGAAAAGAATAACCGTCTCTATGTCGAATCTCCAATTTTGGAACATTTTAAAGGGAAAAATGATAATGAATTAGTCTATCTGAAAAATGGATCATTTAAAATTATAGATTATCCTAACTTGTTACAATTCCATTTCAGCAATGGAAAACTAAATTCTGTAATCTTAACAAGAGATAATCTGAATACTAAAGTCCAACTAATTGATAAAGAAAAATAACTATTGCCAACCGTCGTTTGGCAATATGGCGGGTTTAGGCTTAATTTAAAGATGGTTTTGTACTTGGAGAATCAGTGTTAAACCGAAAGTAAATCTTAATTTAGTACCCAACCTCTTGTAAAAAGGGACGTTTTAGCCAATTATCTACACAAAAATCGTTAAAAATAAATGAAGAATATACCAGAACTTCCAAAGTTTACTTTGTGGTTAGAATTCGAAGATGCTGATCCAAATACTTCGAATATAGAAAATGATTTCTGCAATATTCGGGTAAATTAGATGACGGAAGAGAATACGGAATCAATGTATGGACTTTTAAATTTTTAGAAACTGCAGTTAATTTTGCTAAAGAAAATGGAGAAAATCTCAGTGGAATGTATGAAATTCCTCCAGACTTATTTGTAAAAGAATTGACTAGAGAATGTATTGAAGACTTGTTAAAAATTGGTAAACTCGAAATTGTTTTGAATTCTAGCATTTATACGAAATAATTAATAGAACTGCCTATAACAGCAGTTTAGCACAATAGCTACTTTTGCCTTAAACCACAAGCCGATTTTCCGCTGGAAAATCTTATATTAGCAAGAGAATAATCGTTCCACAGAGCCGCTACTGCGCCAAGCAGCGGAACCTCAGCGGTCATTATAGGACGTTACTTAGAGATCGAACATACATTAGAAATGAAACAAATTAAACTGACGACTTTAACATTTGGACTTCTGCTTTTCGGTTGCAATGAAGACTATTAAAGTAATTTTGCTGCATAAACTTTAAAAGAAGATAAAACTATATTATTAACTAAACATACAAAAAATATGAAAAAAATCATATATGCGCTGATCTTACCGCTGGTTGTGGTAATCGGACTGGTATTTGCAAATCATGAAATTAAAAATGAAACTTCTAAAAAGTCAATCCCAAAGCATCTCTCTGCTGCTGAAAGGAAAGCTGTATTGAAAAAATGGGAGGCTACCCCTGATGGTATAATGTACAAAAAATGGGAAGCATCTCCTGCAGGTAAAAAAGTGCATGCCGGTACTGCTAAAATAAGGAAGTCCATTAGGGATTATACCAATATGGAGGGAGTTGTAACCTCTCTTTCTCTTCCGCCAGGCTCAAGATTAGGTTTCGGAGTGATGGTAAGGATTAATGGTGACGATTATATTCTTGCTTTTGGACCAGAAAAGTCTGGCAAGAATGTTTTGAATTTTAACAATGAATTTGAGCAATTACATAGCCTGAAAGTTAACGACAAAATAATTATAAGAAGCCATAGTGTATCGCAGGCGCCCAAGTATTCATATCCAATAGTAGCAGGCGACTATGTAGAACGAGATAGTAAAATAATTTATAAACGTGCACCTCGCAAAGGCGGTTGCTAAGTAAATAAATTATGAAATACATTCACATATATGCTTTGTTGACCATCACGGACTTTAAAAGTAAAGAGGGAGATAATTAGCTACTGCGTGAGAAGCGAGAAAAAACAACGAACCGCCAACAGCCGTTTCTCGCAATTGCGAATTTTGTGGTAAATTCACGTTCAGTTTCCGCATTAATTTTTATCTTAGTAGAAAGTCCGCAGTTCCGCAGCCGCAACTGACCAGAAGCGGCGGAACGTTGTAGGCAGTGCGAAATGAGAGGAATAACTAATTTTGATTAATAAAACAATAAACTTATTTATAATAGTTACTGATATTCAATAATGATGAAATTAAACAATTTTCGAATTTTATTATAGATTGTAATGATAGCAAAAAAAAACTAAATGGATAAACCCATCTTTTTAAATAGTATTAGTTCAATTACTATTTTTATAATGTTACTTCTTGCATTTTTTTTGTTAACAGTAAATACAAAAAATAAACTTTCAAATAGACTTTTTGCAAGTTTTCTTATGATTACGGCATTCGATTTGAGTAGTTTTTTTACCGATAAATATTATGAGACCAATTTAAATTTTGAGATTTTTAGAATGACAATTAGTTTGCTAATTATGCCTATATTCTATTTGTATGTAAAAGCAGTTTGTCATTCAGATTTTCGATTAAAACCAAAACATTTAACACTAATAATTCCGTTTGTAATTACAACTTTAGTGTTTATTCCACGGTTTTATTTAGCAACCACTATAGAAAGCATTTACATTTATGAGCATTTTAAGCAAATGTTAGAAGTACGCTTTTTTTATATTCTAGCTGAGCTACAATATGCTTTTTATATTGTTTTGGTTTTTATAATTTTAAAAAAATACAAAGAAATTTACTTAGAGAATTATACCAATACGAATAACTCATCGTACAAATGGTTGTTTCAAATGACTGTGTTTTTTCTAATTGCTCATTGTATTGTTTTCTTTAAATCGTTTATAAGATATACTGATTATAATGCCTTTCTTAACACATCAAATGTAATTATTGGAACGATTGCACTAATTATAAGTTGTTGGTTTGTATTAAAAGCCTTAAACAACCCTGGCCTTTTTAAAGGTGTTGATTCAAATATGCTATTGGTAAATGAAGCAGTTATTTCAACAGAAAAAGAATCATTTCAGGCTCCAAAATCGACAGAAATCGCTTCGCAAATCGAACTTTTAGAAAAATATGTTTTAGAAAACGAACCTTATCTCGAACCATCATTAACGATACAAGAATTATCTAAACAAGTTAATATGCCTGTTCGTGATTTATCTATTTTGATTAATCATCATATAAACCAACATTTTTTTGATTTTATAAATGAATATCGAATACAAAAAGCAATGCAAATTTTAAAAAACCCTTCTAAAAGTAAGCTTACTATTTTAGAAATTCTTTATGAAGTAGGTTTTAATTCGAAATCATCTTTTAATACGGCTTTCAAAAAACACACCAATAAAACACCTACAGAATTCAGAAACTCCTAATTATAAAGGCTTTGTAAAAAGTCGAACGTTACTAAAATAAAGTCGAACCAATTTAATTACTTCAAATTGGTTCGACTTTATTCATTCGGTCGCCAACGTTAAACGTATCATGCAATTTTGCTTCAAATTAATACTAACAATTAAAAATTTGAAATTATGAAAATTACATCCTTATTTATTTTATTCTTATTCCCTTTTTTATGTTTGGCACAATTAAAAGAAACCGCAAAAGACAGTAATACTCACTTGGCATTTGGAAATGCACAAACTAAAATTACCCTAAATGATTCCGCCCTAAAAAATCAAATATTTGAAGAAAAATACGTTGTAATAAATGGTATTGAACAATGGGTTACAATAAAAGGAAATAGTTCAAAACCTATTATATTGTTTATTCACGGAGGACCAGGTAGCCCAATAAGTCCTTACATTGACGTTTTATATAAAGATTTAGAAAAGGATTTTATTATAGTTCAATGGGATCAACGAGGAACTGGAAGAACTTATGGACGCAACACGCCTCCTGAGGAATTAACTCCTGAATATTTAAAAGCAAATCCTTTAACACTGGAACAAATGACTAGCGACGGAGTTGAGGTGTCAAAATATCTTTTGGAATATTTAGGAAAACAAAAAATGATACTTTCTGGTACATCTTGGGGTTCAGCACTTGGAGTAAAAATAGCTACAAAACGACCAGACCTTTTTTATGCTTATGTTGGACATTCTCAAATTGTTAATCCTACTATTGATATAGAAGCTTACACTAAAATTTATAAAATGGCCGAGGGCAAAAATGACAAAGAGGCTCTGGAAATATTAAATTCTATAGGTAAACCTCCTTATAGCAGCGCAAAAAATGTAGGCTTGTTATTTAGAATTGTAAAAAAATATGAAAGAGCAAATTCAACACCTGCTCCAGAGAATTGGTTTCAACTTTCTCCTGCTTACGATAACAACACAGATAATAAAAACAGAGAAGATGGAGACGACTATTCGTTTGTAAATTTTGTTGGAGATGATAAATTGGGAGTGCAATCTATGACTGCAACCATTAACTTAATGAGAGATAATTTAGATTTTAAAATTCCTGTATATTTAATACAGGGTAATGAAGATATTTTGACACCAAAAGAAAATTCAAAAAAATATTTCGATGAAATTAAAGCACCTAAAAAAGAATATTATTTGTTACCAAAAGCAGCTCATGGTTTTAATAAATCTGTTGTAGAAACACAATATAAAATATTTAGAAGCATAAAAACTTTGTAAATTAAAAACCGAAAAAAATCAAGTACTGACTACAACGGCCGTTTGGGGAAAATGGGGTTTTAGGCTTAATTTGGAAATTGGTTTGTATTTGTAAGAATTTGGTTGAACCGAAAAATAACGCTAATTTAGTCCCAAGCCACTTGTAACATCAAGACGTTAGCTCAAACCATTGACGACAGCGTGTAAACTCAAAACGACTTAAAAATACTAACAGAAATAATTTGACAATGTATAATCTTAAAAATTCAATCTTCTCTTTACTGTTAGCGTCTATAATTTTTACATCTTGTAACGGACAGACAAAAACAAATCAACCAAATAATACCATAGTTGAACAACAATCATTTACAAGTAAAAATACAAAGCTGACAAAAACGCAAGGCACAACAGAACATCAAAACGTACATTGTAGCCTACAAGACAAAAATGGCAACCTTTGGTTTGGCACAACAGGCGAAGGTGTTTATCGCTTTGATGGAAAATAATTTACCCAGTTTACAGAAAAGGTTGGAATTGGAAATCCTATTTTGGCAGATAAATTAGGCAATATTTGGTTTACTGGAGAAGAAAAAATCTTAACAGTAGAAAGTGAAAGAGGAATTTGGTGCTACGATGGAAAGACATTTAAAAACTATAACACTAATGACGGTTTGAGTAAATATTTTGTTTGTAGTATGCTTGCAGACAGCAACGGCAACATTTGGATTGGAACACGAAACTGTGGACTATATCGCTATGATGGAAAAATATTTACTACTTTCTCGCAATAGACCAAAACGACCTAAAAATATGGCAGCCGCTAACAAGGGGTTTCCGATAGCGGGGGTTTCCGTGTTTCGCAGACACATTTGTAGTAGGTGGAAGTTCAGTGCTCCGAATGAAGTTTAGTGCTAAAACACCCCGCCATCGCACCCCCCCGGACCGTTGGTGGTCAGGTAAACAGAACTCAACAATTTAATCAAGTAACATCAATGGGACAATACAAAGCAAACTCAACAAATTCTCAAAATTTCAATTTAACTTTTGATAATCAAAAAATTGGAGAATTAATTTATAAAAAATGGTGTTCTTTCAACGCTGAAATTCTAATGTCTGACGGTACAAAATATCAACTTGAACCCAAAGGATTTTGGGACTCTAAAATCGAATTGAAAGACGACACAAAAACTTTACTAGAATTTAAAATGGGTTGGAAAGGAATAATTATCAAATCCTTTTTCGACAACACAGAAGATACTTTTTTACTGAAACTGAACGGACTTTTGAGTAGTAAGTTTGTTCTAATTGACACAGAAAAAAATGAGTTACTGGTCGCTGAAACTGATTTTAAATGGGATAAACTTAACTATGACTATAATATTGAAACAACCAAAAATTTTGACAACTTTGATAAAAAGGAATTATTATTACTTACAATATTGCACTGCATAAATTACTATATGACAATTATTGTGTCAGCAGGATAAACAGAAAAATAAAACTTAATTTAGTCCCGAACTTCTTGTAGCAAGGCAGCGTTGTGCGTCATTTGAAGAAATATGAAGATTTGAATAACTTAGACATTCTATGTAAAAAAATGAGAATAATTGCCAAAGCAAAAAAAGATGACTACCCTGAATATGCTGAAATGTATATGAAATTATTACCTGACGACGGTTTGATTTTAAATCATCTTAAGGACAACTTTTTAATGGTAAAAAAATTAATATATTCTTTACCAGAAGAAAAATTATTTTATCGTTATGAAAAAGGAAAATGGAGTATAAAAGAAATATTAGTTCATATAATTGATGACGAACGTATTTTCTCATACAGAGCTCTAAGATTTGCACGAAATGAAAAATTAAATTTAATTGGATTTGACCAAGACTCTTATGCCACTTATTCAGAAGCCGACAAAAGAAATTTGGACACTATTTTTGAAGAATATGAGGCGGTAAGAAATTCTACAATTGCCCTTTTTAATGGTCTTCCTGAAGAATCATTTGACAGGATGGGGCACGGAACAGGAACAGGAAATGACGCAACAGTTAGAGCATTGGCTTATCACATCGCTGGACATGAACTTCATCATATAAACTTTGTCAAAGAAAAATATCTATAAAGAAAACAACGAACGCACAAAAACGGTTTGCATCAATGGCTTAATTCTGTTATTCTTTAGAAAATACTCTACTATTACTCACCAAGCGTAATACTGTTGTGTGCCATTTTGAATAACGCCAAATATCACAGAATTGCATTACGTACCCACAAAGTCAAGAAAATTTATTGTGAAGGAATGTGTTAGCGGCTCGAATTGAAGTTGGCATTATTTTGATAAAACAACAAAATTCTGTTTAGGAATACCTTTTTATAAACTAATCAATGGGTATCAAACTCGTGTACCTTTTCGTTGGTCATAGACGGAAGGTTGGAAAACCTCTATGTATTTGATGCCATTGCGCCAACCTATCAAACTAGTAACAATACTACTAAACAGAATTTATATATTACAAAAATACGATATATTGAGTAACTGGATTTCTCACTTAAACAATCCCCCTTTACTTTATGCTGTAGGATTATTTACAAAATACATTTTCATCATCCCTCTATTTTTAACTTCAATTTCACCTCTATAATCACAATCAAAAGTGTCTTTAATCAATTCATACGTGTTTTCGGATACATTAATTTTCCCGGGCTCTGAATTAGATTCCATGCGGGAAGCAATATTTACGGTATCTCCCCAAATGTCATAAGCAAATTTTTTGGTTCCAACAACTCCAGCCACCACCGGACCGGAATTAATTCCGATGCGAATTTCAAAACGGGTATCATTTAGAGGATTATTATTTTTTGAGACTCTAACAAATGTGGCAATTTCAAAAGCGGCTTGTATCATTTTAAAAGCATGATCTTCTGTTGAAAAAGGCAAACCTCCCGCGCACATATAACAATCACCTACTGTTTTGATTTTTTCTAAGTTATACTTTTCCATAATTTCATCAAATTTAGAGAAATAGTAATCCACACTTTCTACCAATTTTTCTGGTGATAGTATTTCTGCGTACTGGGTAAATCCTTCAAAATCAGCAAATAAAACAGTGACCGATTCGAACTTTTTGGCTCGTACTTTACCATTTTGTTTTAACTCAAGAGCCGTTTCCTCAGGAAGAATATTAAGTAACAAGCTGTTTGACCGATTCTTTTCTTCTTCAATAATGACATTGGTTTTCTTTATAAATTTATAGCGCCTAAACATTCCAAAAGCGAGTAAAAAAACAAGTCCCGATGAAATAGCGGATGAGATGGCAATAATCTGTTGATTTTTTTTTCCTTGGTTGAGTAAATCGACTTCGGCCTGTTTCTGTGAAACTTCATAATCAGTTCGCAAATCTGCCATTTGCTGGACCGATTTAAGATTAGTAACGCTATCCCTATACGCTATATGGTTCTTATAATATTTAAAGGATTCAGCAGTATTCCCTATTTTTTGATGCAGTTCTGAAAGTTTCAGATTTGAGTTACTGATTTGGTCTTTCAATCCATATTTTTGAGCTAATTCAAGACTTCGCAGCGCATAGTTGAGCGCAGTAGTCTGATTATTTTGTTTCAAATAAATAGCTGACATGTAGGTCAGGTAATCTGAAATCGCATAATAATCCTTTAGTTCTTCCAGAATTTTTATGGATTTACTTATATATTTCATGGCTAAGACATCCTTTCCCTGCTCAGCATAGACCATTCCTATGTTTCCTAAGTTATAGGCAGTGCCAATTAAGTAATCGGCTTTCTTGAAAATTTCACCGGACTCTTTAAAATTCCTTAATGCTAAATCATATTTCTTATTTTTAAAATATTCATCTCCAGCATTTAATAAAGCTGACGCTAACCCTATGGAATTATCCGTTTTTCTTAATAATTTGATGGCTTTGTTGTAATATACATAGGCATTTTTAGAATTCCCCATAACCGAATATACATCGGCAATAGAGGAATATGTGGTTCCTTGACCAACACTATATTTTGCTTTGCTTGCTGCCGCTGCGCTTTTAAAAAAAGCATCTAAGGATTTATTCAAATCTCCTATAAGTCTGAGTTTATTTCCTTTTTGAAAATACCCTCTGTGCAGGTATAAATTGTTGTTTTCTAACTTTGACAACGTAATAAGTTCCTCAGCATATCTTAGCGATAATCGGAGATTATTCACTTCATTAAAAGATAAATTCCTAAGTAATTCTAATTTTTCAAAATTTTCAATATTCCCTTTCTGATAAATTTTCACAAGGCTGTCCGCGACTTTTTGCTCCTGGGATAAAATACTTAAGTGCACAAAAAAAACAAAAAGAGAGACTTTAAAAGAATATTTAAAACAACTTAATTCCATTATGGATTTATGGCTAATTTTGGATCAATACTAAACGCTTTATACGAATTACCAGAGTTATAAACACTAAAATTGATTGTGTAAATATCGGACTGGTTGACCAAATTAGGATCATTTTTGACATTTGCTGATGCGTTTCCAGATCTTCCACCAGTTCCATTAATGGTCGCATTGTCAAAAAAATTCACATCATTGGATTCGGGTTCGTAAACAATACTGTCGATTGCCACTGAATATCCTGAGTCATTTGAAACACCAACCCACCTTACATTATTATTAATAAATACATTTGATTGAAAATCCTCTAAAGTTCCATTTGGAGAACTTCCGGAATTATCATCCGATAATGCGCAACAACCATCAACTTGAGTTTGTGATGGAATATTCATTCCATAAAGGTTAGCGGTTTGAACAGTCAATGTGATTACTACAGGCTTTGCCATGATTACTATATTTAAAGGTTAATAAATTCTGATTCAGAAAACTATTAATTTAAAAATGGCTGGGGAAACCAAAGAATCGATATTTGAGGTAACAACCTAATTATTAGGTAAATATAATATTTATTTTTTAAAATAAAGTAGTATATTTAATGGATTTTAATCCAAATTCATTCCTATGAATATTGATCATCTACCGATTGACTGGAAAGAAATATTTCATCCAAAAAATATTATTTTAAATTTAGTGGGCGTAGTATTCATTACATTGGCATTAAAGGGATTCATGATACCCAATAAATTTTTGGATGGCGGTATTATCGGCATTTCGATACTTATCCATGAAATCACTCATCTGCCATTTGGAATTCTTGTCTTGGGCTTAAACATACCGTTCTTGCTTTTAGGGAAAAGGTTGCTGGGAAAAACATTTGCAATACAAAGTTTGATAACTTTTTTATTACTAGCCGCCAGTATGACTTTTATTCATATTGATGCTGTTACCACAGACCGACTTTTAATTGCCTTATTTGGCGGTTGCCTTATTGGTATCGGGATGGGTTTGTGCATTCGAAGCGGATCAACAGCTGACGGTGTAGAAATTTTGGCTTTATTAACTACCCGAAAAATCGGGCTCAATGTATCCGAAGTTATCTTTGGCATGAATACCCTATTGTTTTTGGCAGCTGCATGGTCTTTTGGTATTGGCACAGCATTGTATTCTATAGTCACTTATTTTTCAGCCATAAAATCACTCGATTATATAGCGCACGGCTTAGAACAATATACTTCCTTACATATCATTTCATCCAAAAGCGAAATTATTAAATCTTTAATTGTGAAAAAATTCGGAAAAGGAATCACAATAATTAAAGGGGAACGGGGTTATTTACCTGATACTTTCGATTTAAAAACAGACTGTGACATTATCGTCACTGTAGTAACGCGACTTGAATTGCTTAGAATCAAAGATGAGATAAGAAAATTAGACCCTAATGCTTTTATGTATATCCAATACATCAAAGAAGCCAGCGGCGGAATTTTAAGAAACAAACAAAAACACTAGTATCTAAAATCCATGAAATGAAAATCTCATAAAAGATAACTTCTCATGGCGTATACCCTATTTTTAAATTTAATTGTAGCTTAAAATATGAAAAACTGGAATCTTTTGTATACTGATGTCATGGATTGTTTAAAAACACAATTGTCTCCTTTTCTCATTTATCACCATTGGAAACACACGCAACATGTATTGGAAGCAGCAGAATATATTGCGCTGCAAGAAAATATAACTAAGAAAGATATTCTGCTCATTAAAACCGCAGCATTGTTTCATGATGCCGGATTTATCAATGGTACCAATGAAGGACATGAAGAAGAAAGCATTAGGTTTGCTGAAAAAAAGTTACCGGAATTTGGATACACCAAAAAAGAAATTGAAATCATTGCCGGCATGATCAGAGCCACTATAATACCGCAGCAACCAAAAACCAAACTAGAATGTATCCTTGCTGATGCCGATGTCGAATACTTGGGTACCGACAATTTTGAACGCATAGGAAATAAACTCTATCTGGAACTAAAACATTATAATCCAAATCTCAGCTTGGAGGATTGGAACGACATGCAAATTAATTTTCTTCAATCGCACTTTTATCATACCGACTATTGCATTCAAAATAGAACTGCAGTAAAAGAAAAAAATCTTAAGCTACTTATTAAACGAAAAAATTAGAAAAGGGCAAAAATTGACTTTGTTGGAGTTCCTAAATGAATGGCTGTAATTTTATTTTAAATGCATGTTTAAAAACAATTCTGAAAGAATCTTATCACTGGCTGACGAAGTTTTTGTTGTCAAAACTGTGCTAATATTTGCTTAAAAACTTACGATTAATTAGATTTGAATGCAATACTAAATTCGCAGAAACTTCCAAAACTAATTTAGCAGTTATTCCATGAAAAAAATATTCCTTTTTGCCCTACTCTACAGTTTTTATTTTACCCATGCACAGCAAAATTTAGTGAAATATGTTAAGCCAATCATTGGTACCGAAAAAATGGGACATACTTATCCAGGAGCTACAGTTCCTTTTGGAGCAGTACAACTAAGCCCGGAAACAGATACTATTTCATACGAACTTAATGGAAAATACAATGGAGAAGTGTATAAGTATTGCGCCGGCTATAAATATGAAGACAAGAATATTGTAGGTTTTAGCCATACCCATTTAAGCGGAACAGGGCATTCTGATCTTGGGGATTTTCTAATTATGCCAACACAAGGGAAATTACAATTGAATCCCGGAACCGCTGCAAATCCAAAAAGTGGGTATCGTTCAGCGTTTTCTCATGCTAACGAAAAAGCCGAAGCCGGTTATTATAAAGTCAAGCTGGATGATGATGGTATTTTAGCCGAAATGACTGCTACAACACGGGTTGGTATGCATCAATATACTTTTCCAAAATCGGATGAAAGTCACATTATTTTAGATTTAATGGCCGGAATTTATAATTACGATCAAAAAGACGTTTGGACCTATGTAAGAGTGATTAATGACACTTTGATTACTGGTTATCGACAAACGAATGGCTGGGCAAGAACCCGAACGGTTTATTTTGCCATGTCATTTTCGAAACCTTTCAAAGAATATGGTCAAAAGAATTATGATACTAAACAGCCTTATAGAGGATTTTGGGGCAAGTTCGACCAAAACAAAAATTTTCCTGAAATAGCCGGAAAAAAAATACGGATGTATTTTGATTTCAAAACAGAAGAAGCTGAAAAAATAAAAATAAAATTCTCTTTATCCTCGGTTAGCCAAGAAAATGCATTACAAAATATGCAGGCGGAAATTAAGGATTGGGATTTCGAAAAAGTAAAAAACCAAGCACAGGCAATTTGGAACAAAGAATTGAATAAAATTAATATCACTGCATCAGAAGATACTAAAGTGAATTTTTACACCGCCATGTATCATACTTTCATAAATCCAACGACTTACACGGATGTAAACGGGCAATATAAAGGGCTGGATCAAGGAATACATCAAGCTGACGGCTTTACCAATTACAGCACTTTTTCACTTTGGGATACCTATCGGGCATTGCATCCATTTTTCAATATAATCCAACCCTCACGTAATAATGATATGGTAAAGTCCATGCTGGCACATTACAATCAAAGTGCCTTGCACATGTTACCCATTTGGTCTCATTATTCCAATGATAACTGGTGCATGAGTGGCTATCATAGTGTTTCCGTGATTTCGGATGCGATTATAAAAGGAATTTACAATGGAGATGAAAACCAAGCTTTAGAAGCCTGTATCACAACAGCAAACCACCGCAATTATGAAGGTATTGGCAGTTATATTGATTTAGGTTACATTCCTGCCGAAAAAAGTGGTATTTCTGTTTCAAACACATTAGAATATGCTTACGACGATTGGTGTATTGCACAAATAGCCAAAAAATTAAACCGAACTGATGTATACAATGAATTTATAAAACGCTCCGAAAATTGGAAAAACAATTTTGATAAAACAACTGGTTTTATGCGTCCAAAATTGGCCGACGGAACGTTCAAAAAAGAATTTGACGCTTTAAGCACCCACGGACAAGGTTTCATAGAAGGTAATAGCTGGAACTACAGCTTTTTTGTACCGCAAGACCCAACTAAATTAGTGACTCAAATGGGAGGCAAAAAATCTTTTGCATCGCGCTTAGACACGCTGTTTTCAATGTATTTGCCAGATTCCTTTTTTGCAGAAACAGAAGATATCACCCGAGAAGGAATTATTGGTGGCTACGTTCATGGCAATGAGCCGGCGCATCATGTGGCTTATTTTTACAATTGGACTGACGAGCCTTGGAAAACCCAATCCCAAGTACGTAAAATTCTGAAAATGCAATACAAACCAACTCCCGATGGTTTAGGTGGAAACGATGATTGCGGACAAATGAGTGCTTGGTATCTTTTTTCCTCTTTAGGTTTCTATCCTGTAGCGCCTGGTTCTGATGAATATAGTTTAGGATCACCACTCGTAAATAATGCAACTCTAACTTTAGAAAACGGAAAAAACTTTACCATAGAAGCAATTAACCAAAGTGATAAAAATGTTTATGTACAAAAAGTGCTTCTTAATGGAAAGCCCTTAAACAGTTTATTTATAAAACATAGTGCTATCACTAATGGTTCGAAATTGACTTTTTATATGGGTTCAAAACCCAAAAAATATTTGATTAAATAGAACCATCTTACTTAATCCCATTGAAATACATTTAGTGATGTTGTCCCATATGGAGCATTCCACCTTCCAATGGAACCGAGCACATTATCCAAAATACAGAGACAATGAAGTTTCTCAGTGGCATGAAGCTTTTGTCAATGTCAGAAGATGGATGGACAAAAATTAATTAGATTGCTATAGATTTCATAAAAGCGTTCGCCTATGGTGAGCGCTTTTATTATTGATAAATAAAAATTAATATTGTTAAAATTTAAGAATTTTAGTATGTTTTTACATTTTTTTAACAAATTTTATTTGTTATTCATTGAATCATAAAAACTATTGTATTTTTAACAACGTTTCAAATTAAAAATACAATAGTTTTTATGATTCAAGAACTACAAAAACTTCATTCGGTTTGGATTGATACTCAAAAAAAAGCCAACGAAAACACTTTATTACCACAAATAAAGTTTGATGAAATTGCCAGTTCAATAATAAGTACTGGACCTTTCTATTTTTATATTATTGATTTTTATGATATGTCTTTATCAAACATTAGTCCAGCGATAGCTGACATTCATGGATTTAATCCAGACACTGTATGTTTTAATGATATTCTTGGAACGATACATCCTGATGATATTGACTTTATATCAAGAGCCGAAGCTTCAATACTTAATTTTTTTTATACGAATATAGGTCCGGAAAAATTGACTAACTATAAAATGAATTACAGTTTTAGAAGTCGAATGAAAAATGGGGAGTATTGCATGCTCAATCATCAAGCCATAATACTGACATTAGATCCAAAAGGCGGATTTGGAAAATCATTGAATATTCATACCAGAATTGATCATTTGACCAAAAACAATACCTATCAATATTCCATGATTGGGCTAAAAGGGGAACCTTCCTATATGAATATTGATATTTTTGAAGGTGAGCACTGTTTTTCAGAATTTTCAAAAAGAGAAATTGATATTATTAAGTTAATTGCAGAAGGTTTTGACAACAATAAAATTGCCAATGAACTTTTTATCAGTGTTGATACTGTAAAAACGCATCGCAAAAATATTTTAAAAAAATCCAACTCTAGAAATACTGCCCAATTAATTCGAAAAAGCACCTTACAAGGTTTATTATAAATTCATAAAAATACCCATTTATGGGTATTGTACTGCACTATATATTATTCGTATTTTGTTAACGTAATTAAACCAAAGTAAATGTATAACCAAAAAAACATTACACAAACAGTTAGCATACTAGTTTTTTGTGTTGGTTTATTATTAGGCAATATCGCTGTTGCACAAACCGAATTTTTCAATTCGAAAATCCCTTTTTCAGAAAATCAATTATCTAATTTTTATTCTTCCATTAGCATCGATAGTTCTCAAGTTTATCTTAATGCCAATGATTATAAAATTTATGCCTACGATAAAAAAACGGGGGCATTAAATTGGTCCTATTATGTGGCCAACAAATCGAATAATGCTCCAAAATTATATCAAGACAATGTTTTTATAGAAAAACATATTAGTGAATATGTAGATAAATGCATACAACTCAATGTCAAAACAGGTGATACGATTCAAACATTATCCATAGTGTCAATAAACACCCAACCCGTTTTCAAAGGTAATATAATGTATTGCACTGCTATTGATACAGAAACTGGTGGCATTGTTTTGGCGTATGATCTAAAAAAAAATGCAGTGATTTGGAAAAAATTTATAGCACATGGTGTTGACAAGCAACCCTATTATTTGAAAGATAAAATCATTGCCAATGCCGAAGAAAACAATTGGTTTGAGCTGAACTATAGCGGTAAGTTACTGGATACCAAATGCAAACACAAAGCAACCCTTTTTGCCGAAGACATAAAATGTATAAGAAATTTCAGGCATTTGATCCACAATCAAAAAGAACTGTCCGTAAGTTATTTTGACATAGACGAAGTTTTAAAATTAAAATACACCAAAGACAAGACAATTGTTTTAGGAGAAAACAAAATGCTAATTATTAACAACAAGAACAAAATAGAAAATGAAGTAAAACTGGAAGAAATCGTTCCACTTACTGAAAATCGAGTGAGTAATTATACTGAAATTCTAAAGGCAGAAGCGAATACTGTTTGGCTTATCTATTTAGACACTCTTGTCATTTATGATTTAAAAAAAAACAAAACGGTAAAAACTTTTGATTTAATCCAATGGAATGTACACCAAGCCATTTTAGAGGATAACAACTTATGGTTGATTTCAAGGAATGACGGGCAGTTGGTTAAGTTGGAATTGGATAATAGATATTGACTGAACAATATCTAACAATAAATTAAAATAATTATGAAAACAAAAAAAAAGTATTTGGCCCTTTTAGTATTCCTTATGGGAGTAATTAACATCAACAATCTCCAAGCTCAAACTTTCAAGGCCAAAGATATGGATGGGATGTGGGAACGTAACGATGGTGTGCGAATCAGTATTGATGGTACCGCTGTATTTGCCGAAGGTAGCAAAGCCTTGATATTTGCCGTAGGAAACAGTGGCTGGCCAACAAATTCTATTCAATATAATTTTAAGTTCAAAAACATTACACACAATGGAGACAATACCTGGAATGCAGGAAACCAGGCTTATTCAAAAGGAACAAGCACTTGGCAATCCTCAGGTAATGTAACCATGACGATGAATAAAGATAAATCTGCATTCAACTGTGGCGGTTTTACCTATTCACGTAAATCATTAATCCATTAATTTTAATCCATGAAAAAAGCAAACAAATTCCGAAATGCCTTTCTTATAGCCAGTTTTTGCTTACTGAGTCATATCACCTACGGACAAACTAATGATTTTTCAAAAATTGCAATCACACTCGAAAAAAATTTAGTTGGAAAACCTTTTCTTGGAGGAATGTATGATCCGCCATGTTATGATATGACTAAAATAGCGATCTCAGAAACTGGAGAAATAGCCATTTCAGGCAGTGAAAAAGGATGTAATGTGACTTTTTATATAAAAGACGCAACAATAAGATATGATAATGATTCCAGGATTCAAATCTATCAAGCTACACCTAGAATAGACATCACATTTTATTCAGAAAATGCGGCAACTGTTTATCAAGCATTAGAGGATTTAAAAAAAATATTGAATAAATAATTTTTTAAAAAAAATTAGTGTTGCAGCGATCCTACTCGTTATCTGTTCAGTAAACGTACAAAAGGGAGAAAGAAGACCCAGAGTATATTAAAATAATTAAATAAATTTTAAAAATGAAAAGACTATTATTATTACTAATCATTACTTTAACTAGTAACCTTTACTCACAGAACTTTGACTGTGATAAAAGAGGTGAATACCTTGACACAGAAGAAGCATCTCTAAAAGAACTGCATGATGCCCATAATAAAAGCTATGAAAAGGGTGCTAGTCTATTAAGTGAGGTTAATTCTATAACTAAGCAGCTTAGCAATATGCATACCGATAGCTATGGGTATCAGGATTTAAAGGATAGATATGAAAAAATTGGTAAAGCATATGACATAATCGTTGAACGCTCTAACACATTGCAAAAAGAGTTAACCGATAAAATTAGTAGATTTAATAAGGATGTAAAAGAATTTAATAAAAAATGCAAAGACTAAAATCACCTTTATCTATTGTAGTATTTTGTAACTCATATCTCCAGCACTGCAAAATGTATTCGGCTTGTGCTGTGCAAAGTCTCCCGACTTTGTGCTCGCATGAATTATGAATGAAATATAAGAGAAAACCTTTGATACTGGTGCAGATCTAACTATGAAGGTTTTTTAACCGCAGGAGGTTTGAGGGTAATAATTAATAATAACTATATAAAAAAAACATGAAAAACAGCAAGAACAAAAAAAAATATTGGTTTTTAGTTATCTTTTTTTGCATAGTAAACACGGCTAGTTATGCACAAATAAATTTCGAAGATAGAAACCTGGCAATACTGGAAAAAGTTGCATTTACCACTAGCTACAAAACTATTAAAGGTTTTATGAAGGAGAATAATTATTCTTTTCAAGAAGAGAATGAAAATGAAATAGAATTACCAAATGATGCGTTTTTAGAAGTTGTATATTTAGAATTTAAGGGGCCGATAGGAAATACTATTGCGGCATGTTATGATAAAAAAGACAAAGCTTTAATAGGTGTTTTTAATCAAATAGCTGCCATAAATACTGTTTTTTGTGAAATACAATTGAAAGATGAAAATTTTAAAATTATAGATGAAAGTGAGGATGGAAAACTATGGTCTAAAAGTTCCTATAAATATCAGATTGGAACTGATGGGTCAGATGAAAAAATACATCGCTTAATGTTTATCAGCCCAATCCACCCTGATTATATAAAATAGGTTTTTGCTTTTTCCCAACAGACGATGGGAAAATAAATTCTAAAAAACAAAAAAAAAGCATACGAAAATGCGCAACAAAATATCCTAAAAGACTAGCCTTATCTATTCATGAGCTACGATAATTATGAAGGAATTGAATTGATTGCCAAAATTTCTGATATATAATTTATAATATGAAAACCATCCAAATCCTTTGCATACTGATATTATTCACCTTATCGTCGGAAGCGCAATCTTATAAATCAAATTTGATAAAAACGATAGACACCATCAACGTTATGCTGCAGCAAGACAGAAATACGTCTTTTACACATCAGGATTACGCTCTATTTTATCCCACAAAAATAAATGCCAATCTGCAGGGAGATGTGTTTTGTATCGAAAGCTCAACCTGGTTAGGCCCAAAAGAGAATGGCTTCATTTTCAATTTGTTGAAGGTACAATCGTTTGTTATAAAAGAAGATGAGATTAAGGCTTTGGATCAAAACCAAGAAACAATAGTCACAATTTTCCTAGGTAGTCCAGAAGAAAGACAAGCACTCAGAAAGGAATTGTATAAATTACAGTTTATATGTCGTTTATATTCTGAACAAAATCCCAAATTCAAATGCGATTAATAATTTAGAAATTTAAAACGACACGACCCAACCGCTTTCAGGGCGAAAATTTGATGCTTTCGAACCAAAATAATTATAATTATACGCTAATTAATAATCAAACAAATATAATATGAAGACTTTTAAAATTTTAGTTCTTTTAATACTTATCACATCAGCAAGCGACGTATTTAGTCAAGACCAAGAAAAAATTTACTATTATGATAAAAACTATAAAATTACTACTCGAGAGAAAGCGATCTATTCATTGTCTAGTAAGGATGCTAAAAATATATTTGGAACCAAAACACTTACGCTTACGGAGTCTAAACAAATTATTTCTTCCCGCGAATGGGCATTAGGACAAATGACTAAAAAAGATCAGGAGGGAAATTTTATGCCACGCGAATGGTCGGGATTATCCTGGGTATTTAAAACTGACGGTACTGCTTATATGTATATTACTCCCGAACAAAAATCGGCTGCAGAAGCTAAAAGTGATGGGGAAAAATATGAAATAACTGAAAATGAGATTACCCTGAATACAATCCCCAAACAAGTGTTTGTTTATGACCTGAAAGTAAATAAAGGATATGGTGGTGGATATGATTTAACGCTAAATGACGAAAAAGCAGGTATCACTTATCACCTTAATGCTGAGCGTTAAAAACAAGGTTATAGTTAAAATCCGGAGTGCTTATGACAACAAAGATTCACGAGTCGCAATTGAGAAATTCCGTGTCCAAAATAAGAATCAAATATTTTTTGATTATGAAATAACCATTATTTAACTTGCGTAATTATTAATAAATATAATTCACCAAATCTCTCATTTAAAAATTACCTGAAAATGAAAAAAACAATTCTTTTCTCCCTACTAATGTTGACTAGCACGATACTATTAGGACAAACTGCTTATATACAAGTAAATGGAGAACCTGACCTCTCCGTGTTCTTAAACAATAAATTCAAGGCAAAAACAACGGCCGAATACGGTGGCTGTATCATTGAAAATGTCACCCCTGGTAAAAACCTGATCAAAATCGTCAAAGAGGGATATATCGCTTTCGAAGAAACAATAACCCTAAAAAAAGGAGAGGTTTTTTCTTATAAAGTTAAACCTTTTGTCAAAAACACCGTTTATATCACCGAAAATGGTAACTCAGGTGAAACAGAAAAAAAAGCAGCCGTGTCAACCGGGAAACTAATAATTCAATCCGTTCCCATAAACATAAAAATTACCATGCCCTCTATTGAAGGTGTAACCAACAGTCCAAAAACCAAAGACGAATGGGTAGTTGACAACATTACTGCCGGAAATCTTGACGTCACGTTTATTTTTAATAAAAAAATTATAAAAAAGAACATTGAAATAATTGGAGGCGAAACCACCAATGTTTTTGTAAATATGATGAATGGCAATTTTAAAACAAAAAACACCATTGACGAAAAAATTAAAGTAACCCATTTTATTGATAGTATTTCGACGGTATACAAATTCAATCCAAAAATGAAAAAAGAGGATTTTAAAAACTACAATCCTCAAGCTTCAAGTCTTTTAAAGCAACAATTAGCAGGCAATTTGATTTTGGGGATGATTGCTTTTAATCCAAAAACAGCAAAGGCTGATGCCCCAACACAAGTTAGTTTTGACAAGAATGATGAACTAGTAAATTATGGATATAGCATTAATATTACAAAAAAAAACAAGCTTGAAGTTACCGAGCATTACAATAAAATTGTGGCACAACTTAAAAATTTTCCCGAAAAAAACAGGTCCTTTGGAAATGAAGGGGCTATGGTTACTGACGAAGATGTACGTGTTAAATTTTCCGTGAGCAACAAAAAGTTTTTTATATTTTTTGAAGCCTTGGAATAAGCTCCCGGAAATGACTAGTCATTACAATACATGAGACCTCAAATATGAACCAACCCAACCGCTTTCAAGACGAAAACTTAACCCGTTACGACTTTTACAAAGAAGTCTGGGTTGTGTGTCCTTCTTGTGCCAAAAAAGCAATTGCCACAGTAAATTTTGAGGCTAAAAAAGCTCGCTTGCTTTGTGCTCATTGCGGCTATAACAAGGAAACTACCACGGCCTTAATTCCAAAAGGCACTGTAGATATGTCGGCAAATTGGTATTTTGAGTCGGAATTATGGCTAAAAGCGCCTTTCAAAAATGATGTTTTTTGGGCGTACAACGACAAACATCTGGAGTATCTGGAACGCTATATTGGTGCCACCTTGCGGGAACATAAAGATCGAACAGGTTTTACTTTACTAGAAAAACTGCCTAAATTTTATCACGAAGCAAAAAACAGGGAAGGTTTATTAAAAATTGTAACAAAATTGAAAACAAAAAAATAATTTATGAGATTAACTTGATTCCATATCAAGATTAAGAATACAGAATTGGCGATACACTGATCAATTACTAATAAATAACTACCCATGAAAACTGAAAATCTAATGATTATTGTTTTAAGTCTTTTTATTACCAGCACACAGGCTCAAAAAAAGACAAATTTAAACAGTCCAAAAAAAACTACAACTGTTGCTGCAAAACCTGCAGCTCCAAAATTGGGTAAAAATGTTCAAGAAATAAAAATTAAAAACGAAGCCTATTTCCTTACAAAAGAAATCGGTTATCCTATTACGGGAGATTATTTGTTTGAAAGCAAAAAAGACCCTATAGTACAACTCAATTCTGATGGAACCGGCCTGTTTCAAAATCATCAAATGTCCAGAACACCTATGGTTTGGGGTATCGAGTGTGACATGGACGGCACTCCCAAAAAAATTAAAGCCGATTGGGGTTTTATGTATAATCTTTGGTACCAAATAAAAGCAAAACACAAAGGAGCAAGCTGGGAATCTGGAGAAATAGACGCTTGGGACGTGGTATCGTTTTCTGTTCATACCGATGAAAACAAAATATATATTTTAGGAGAACGGATAAAAACCTATTAGGACAATAATCCTTGAACCTTTGTTTGATTAATGAACTTTGATCCATCTAAATCTTTGAAAATAAATTCATTTGACTGAGTACTTACATTACGATACGAATCTAAAATATTGTTCATCGTTTGATTGATGAAATTTGGGAATAATTTAAAAACTAAAAAATGAAAATTGCCAGTTGCTTACTATTCTTTTCTCTATCGGTATTTGCATAATATCCTAAATCAGAATTTTATAAAACGGCCGATAGTATCAATGTTATTATCAAAGCAAACCCTCTTGCTTATTATATAGACAATAAAAAATATGATACTTTTATAAAAAAAATCAGCTTAACCGAAAAGGCATTATCAGCTTTACAGACAGCATCCCTAAAGCCGAAAATACAACAACTGGCAAAAAGCATAAGCTTCTACCTGATTGCTGTCCTAAAAAAACAACAAGAACCCTTGATTTGTTTGCGATAAAAAAATGGGATATTTAATTTCCATACACCTATTTAAAAGATAGAAATAACCAAACTATTGGCAGAATTATAGGTGTTCAAAAAGCAAATTTATACAAACTGAAGGAACAGTTTGACAAACTGACAACTTTGTGTAGAAAAGAAGAAATAGCACTTAAATAAAGAATTGATTTTATTTAAAATAATCCAATATATAAAAACACAAATTAAATAATCTATAACAAAAAAGTAATTTCCTGGGAACTTCAACAATAAACAAAGATAATTTTGCCTAGCGGGGATTTTACTGGATATAAAAATGGTTGTAAAATGATTGTAAGCGTTGCTACCCTTCAAAAAAAAGTCATTTAGAAGCTATGATTCTCGAGTCGAATAGAGCTCCTATTGCCAGAGATACTGAAGATTTAAGACCCGAATAAAACACTATCTTTAATAAAAATAAAATCTTGAAATTATGAAAAAATACTTACTAATTGTACTTTTAGCCCTAATTACTAGCAGTACATTCGCACAAAAACTTACCTCCGGTAATTACACCATCACCATTAGTAATATCAAATCACGGAGTTACACCCAAGATGTTTTTGGTGAAATAAAAAATGTTAAAGAATATATTGGCAACTATACTATTGAAAAAAGTGGTGAACAAATTGCAAATCAGAAGTTTTCAACTATGCAAATGGAAAAAGATACCATGACTCTCAATATAAAGGATGATGATAAAAGTGGCAATTCGCTTAGTTATGATTTCGAAACAAAAAAATATGAGATTGCCGGCGATGAATTTAAGGCTAAAAGTTCAAAAGATATAGATAATATTATATTGAGCGGCATTCTTATTTATGCCCAATGGCTCGAAAATAATTAAGATGGAATTAAAACAATTACGTTATGTTCAAACCCATTACACGCCGAGAAATATTTAACTCTTCGGTATTTGCCGATAATTTAATTGCCGAATTTCAGCAAAGCTATACTTCAGACATTGATTTGTCCGTAAAAAAGGAAGCCTATATGTTGAAACAGTATTACGATCACCTGAAACCTTTCCAGCCCATTGACCCGCCCATAAACAGTCATTGCGTGTTGGCGTATGATGCCGACAATAAAAAAGATTATATCGCAACATTTCCCTTGGTCTTGCAAAGGTTTTTAACGGATTTGGGTATTCAGGATGTTTATCTTACCTACTTTAATAAAAAAAACCTGTTCCAATTTGAATTCGAAAATTTCAGAAAACGAAACCTGTTTAAATTATATGGTGGAAGAAAAACGGAAAACCTGGGATACCAAATAAAAGTTTCTGATTTGCACAAAGGTATTCAGTTGTTCTTTTTTTCCGGCGTATATGACGTTCCTGTTATTTTCCTGATTACAGCCAATGGTGAAGTACCGCTTTCGCTACGCCTTTGCGATGACGGAAACCTCCATCTCAATTTTCAGGAAATGTATCAAAAACGCATTCACGAAGCCGCAAAAAATGCCGGTTTTAAAATGGGTGACTTGGAAATATGTGTTCAATATAGATTGCATCATCTCGATTAATTCGAAAAGCACCTTGCAAGGTTTATTATAAATTCATACAATGTCTATTTAAATAACAATATTTTCAAATAGGAAATTAAATTTTTCCAATTAATTTCAAAAAAATTAAAAATACCGCGATTTTTTTCTAATTTGCGAGTCAATTCAATATTCGAATAATGACTCCAATAACTAGACTTTTTGATTTTCCTTATTATCAGCAAGATAAATATACTTCAATTCCTGATGCTTTATCAACAAAGCAAAATGGCGTTTGGATAAAAACTTCTACCGAAGAATATATTGCCAAAGCCAATGCCATTTCGAGAGCGTTCTTAAGAATGAACGTTCAAAAAGACGATAAAATTGCCATTATTTCTTCTAATAATAGAACCGAATGGAATATTATGGATATTGGTATTTTGCAAACTGGTGCACAAAACGTCCCTGTTTACCCTACTATTTCCGAAGAAGATTACGAATATATCCTGAATCATTCCGGTGCCATTTATTGTTTTGTTTCGGATGCTGAAGTATTACGAAAAGTAAATTTGATAAAACATAATGTTCCAAATTTGAAAGAAGTCTATTCGTTCAACGAAATCGAAGGTTGTAAAAACTGGTCTGAATTGCTTACCCTTGGCGAAGACCAAAGCAATCAAAATGAAGTTGAAGCGCGTAAAAATAATGTAAAAACGGAAGATTTAGCAACCATTATTTATACTTCGGGAACAACAGGAAGACCTAAAGGAGTCATGCTTTCGCATAAAAACATTGTATCCAATGTTTTGGACAGTGCTTCGAGAATTCCTTTTGAAGCAGGAAATAGTCGTGCCTTGAGCTTCCTTCCAATTTGTCATATTTTTGAAAGAATGATTTTGTATTTATACCAATATTATGGTGTTGCCGTCTATTTTGGCGAATCCATAGATAAAGTTGGTGACAATATCAGAGAAGTACAACCAAATGTTATTACTGCGGTTCCCAGACTTCTTGAAAAAGTATACGATAAAATCTATGCAAAAGGTACCGAATTAACAGGCATCAAAAAGAAACTTTTCTTTTGGGCCATTGATTTAGGATTAATCTATGAGCCTTATGGCAAAAATGGATTTTGGTATGAGTTCCAACTCAAAATTGCCCGCAAATTGATTTTCAGCAAATGGAAAGAAGGTTTGGGAGGTAATTTAGATCTGATGGTTTCAGGAAGTGCCGCTTTACAACCTAGATTAGCCAGAATTTTCGCTGCCGCAGAAATTCCGGTAATGGAAGGCTATGGCTTAACCGAAACTTCTCCTGTAATATCTGTAAACGACACGAGAAATCACGGTTTCAAAATAGGAACTGTAGGGAAAGTAATCGATAATGTAGAAGTAAAAATTGCCGAAGACGGAGAAATTCTTTGTAAAGGACCTAACGTGATGATGGGATATTACAAAGATCCCGAAAAAACGGCGGAAGCACTTCAAGATGGCTATTTCCACACGGGTGATATCGGAATATTTGATGAAGAAGGTTTCTTGAAAATTACGGATCGTAAGAAAGAAATGTTCAAAACATCTGGAGGAAAATACATTGCACCACAGTTAATCGAAAACACGATGAAACAATCCCGTTTCATTGAACAAATAATGGTGATTGGTGACGGACAAAAAATGCCGGCAGCCATTATTCAGCCAAGTTTTGACTTCATTAAAGAATGGGCAAATATTCATGGGATTGATGTTGGAAAAAGCAATGAAGAAATCATTGCAAATGAAAAAGTTATTGCAAGAATTCAAGAAGAAATAGATACCTTAAATGAAAAATTTGGAAATTGGGAGAAAATAAAACGTTTTGAATTGACTCCGGACGCTTGGTCGATTGAAGGCGGACAATTGACTCCAACTTTAAAACTAAAACGAAAAATAGTGATGGAGAAATACATTGAGTTATTCAATAAAATATACAACTAGCCTTTGATAAAAACCTATTTCCCAGATGCAATTCATTTTTTGAAAGATATGAATAGTGGGGAGTTTAAGAAAGGGAAAACCTTATTAATAAATAATCACAAACTCATCAATAACTGATGAGTTTTTTTTTTTAAACTAAAATAAAAACACAACCAATCATTTCATATTTAATTGTCTTTAACACTATCTATTGCTTTGTTATTTTTTAATATCTTTATTGTGTTAACCAATAAAACCAAACATTATGAATGTAAAAAAAATTTTAGTTTCAGGCATCGTAGGTGGTATCGTCCAATTTCTTTTAGGATGGTTGTTTTACGCAATCCTATTTAAAAACTCATTCCCTACTAATGGAAATGAAAACATGTTATTCATATTTTTAGGATGTATGACTTTTGGATTTTTCGTCTCTTACATTTTTACGAAATGGGCCGGAATTTCAAATGCAAAGACTGGTTTAAAAGCCGGTGCCGTTATTGGATTATTCATGGCACTGTACAGTAATTTCTTTATGAATTCTATGACAAGTGATATCAATTATCAAACTATGGGATTAGATATTGCAATCACTGTTGTAATGGCCGCATTAGTAGGTGCAGTAATTGCTCTTGTTAATGGAAAACTAAAATAAAATATAAAAACACACCTATAAACTCCTCATTTCTTGGGGAGTTTTTTAGTTTAAACAAAAAATCTCAAAAAAATATTTCAATATATTATGCGTGCATAGTATTTTTTTTATTATATTTGAAATCGATATAGTTACATATGAAAGATAAAACAATAGATTATATTTTACGCGCCACCTGGCAAGCAGTAGCCAGAATGTATAATGAGGAAGCTTCTAAGTATGATGCGAGTATGGCAACAGGCTTTGCTTTGTTGAGTATTGATAAAGAAGGTGGAACGCCTTCGACGTCTTTAGGACCAAAAATGGGAATGGAAGCCACCAGCCTGACTAGAACCTTAAAATCCATGGAGGAAAAAGGCTTAATCATCAGAAAGAAAAACCCTGAAGATGGCCGTGGGGTATTAATTTACCTGACTGATTTTGGAAAAGAAAAAAGAGAATTATCTAAGAATACGGTGTTGAAATTCAATGAAACGGTGAAACAACACATCTCAGCGGAGAAACTGCAACATTTTATTGAAGTAGCGGAAACGATTAACGAATTAATTCTAGACAAAAACATATTTAATCAAACCGAAAAAATAGAAAATGACACCGCCATGTCCCAAAAGAACAATCAATAATGGCGTTACCATATTCAAATAAAAAACAAATATAAACAACGTATGAAACGCACAATTAAAAAAGTTGCAGTAATAGGATCCGGAATTATGGGTTCTGGAATTGCCTGCCATTTTGCCAACATTGGAGTTGAAGTGTTACTGTTGGACATTGTTCCAAGAGAACTTACCGAAGCGGAAGCTAAAAAAGGGCTCACTTTAGAAAGCAAAATTGTAAGAAACCGATTGGTGAACGAGCATTTAGCCAATTCACTGAAATCGAAACCATCCCCTATCTACAATCAGAAATTTGCCAGCAGAATCACAACTGGTAATACCACTGATGACATGGCAAAAATAGCTGCTGTTGATTGGATTATTGAGGTTGTAGTGGAACGTTTGGACATCAAAAAAATGGTTTTCGAACAAATTGAAAAATTCAGAAAACCGGGAACTTTGGTAACTTCAAATACATCTGGAATTCCAATTCACTTTATGAGTGAAGGAAGAAGCGAGGATTTTCAAAAGCATTTCTGTGGGACACACTTTTTTAACCCTGCGCGTTATTTAAAATTATTCGAAATCATTCCTGGCCCACAAACAGCAACGGAAGTTTTGGATTTCCTTACGGATTATGGTTCTAAATTCTTAGGAAAAACTTCGGTCGTTGCCAAAGATACTCCTGCATTTATTGGTAACAGAATCGGAATTTACGGGATTCAAAGTTTGTTTCATTTGGTAAAAGAAATGGGATTAACGATTGAAGAAGTGGATAAATTGACCGGTCCAGTTATTGGCCGTCCAAAATCGGCTACTTTCAGAACGGTAGATGTAGTTGGATTGGATACTTTGGTACATGTTGCCAACGGAATCTACGAAAACTGCCCGAATGACGAACAACACGATTTGTTCAAACTGCCTGATTTCGTCAACAAAATGATGGAGAACAAATGGTTGGGTAGTAAAACTGGACAAGGTTTTTATAAAAAAGTAGACAAAGATATTTTGTCTTTGGACTTAGATACTTTAGAATACCGTCCGGCTAAAAAAGCTACTTTTGCTACTTTAGAACTGACAAAAACGATCGATAAACCTATTGACCGTTTTAAAGTTCTGGTAAAAGGAAAAGACAAAGCGGGAGAATTCTACAGAAAAAGTTTTGCAGGAATGTTTGCTTACGTTTCGAACAGAATTCCTGAAATTACAGATGAATTATACAAGATTGACGATGCGATGAAAGCCGGTTTTGGATGGGAAAATGGCCCTTTCGAAATTTGGGATGCCATTGGTGTCGAAAAAGGAATCGAAATCATGAAAGCGGAAGGTTTAGCGCCAGCTTCTTGGGTAACTGATATGTTGACTTCCGGAAGTTCTAGTTTTTATTCTATTAAAGAAGGAGCAACTTTTTTCTACAATATTCCAACCAAATCGCAAACTAAAGTTCCCGGTCAGGATGCCTTTATCATCCTGAACAACATTCGCGAAAGCAAAAAAGTGTGGAGCAATAGCGGAGCGATTATACAAGATTTAGGAGACGGAATCTTGAATTTAGAATTCCAGTCTAAAATGAATACGATTGGTGGCGATGTTTTGGCAGCTATCAATAAAGCAATTGACTTATCTGAAAAAGAATATCAAGGTCTGGTTATTGGAAATCAAGCAGCGAATTTCTCTGTTGGAGCCAATATCGGAATGATTTTCATGATGGCAGTCGAGCAAGAATACGATGAGTTGAATATGGCGATCAAAATGTTCCAAGACACGATGATGCGCGTGCGTTACTCTGGAATTCCAGTTGTGGTTGCCCCACACGGAATGACTTTTGGTGGTGGTTGCGAAATGAGTTTACATGCTGATAAAGTAGTTGCAGCAGCAGAAACATATATGGGATTAGTGGAATTTGGTGTTGGAGTAATTCCTGGCGGCGGCGGATCGAAAGAAATGGCATTGCGTGCAGCTGATTTATTCCATAAAAATGATGTGGAGTTGAACGTATTGCAAGAATATTTCTTGACGATCGCTATGGCAAAAGTGTCTACTTCTGGATACGAAGCTTTTGATACCGGACTTTTACAACACGGAAAAGATATTATTGTAGTGAATAAAGACCGTCAGATTGCCGAAGCGAAGAAACACGCTTTACTAATGGCAGAAGCAGGTTACACACAACCGATTCGCAGAAGCGATGTGAAAGTATTAGGAAAGCAAGCTCTTGGAATGTTCTTAGTAGGAACGGACCAAATGGAAGCCGGAAAATACATCTCGGAACACGACAAGAAAATTGCTAACAAACTGGCGTATGTTATGGCTGGTGGTGATTTATCAGAACCAACTTTAGTAACCGAACAATATTTATTGGATTTGGAACGTGAAGCTTTCTTATCGCTTTGTACCGAAAGAAAAACATTGGAGAGAATCCAATTTATGTTAACCAAAGGGAAACCTCTAAGAAACTAAAAAAATGAAAACAGCCTATATAGTAAAAGCATACAGAACAGCCGTGGGGAAAGCTCCAAAAGGTGTGTTTAGATTTAAACGTCCTGATGAATTGGCAGCAGAAACGATTCAGTTTATGATGAATGAGTTGCCTGATTTCGACAAAAAACGTATTGACGACGTAATGGTAGGAAATGCGATGCCGGAAGCAGAACAAGGACTTAACGTGGGGCGATTGATTTCCTTAATGGGATTGAAAATCGAAGATGTTCCGGGTGTAACCGTAAACCGTTATTGCGCCTCAGGATTAGAAACAATTGGTATGGCAACAGCCAAAATCCAATCTGGAATGGCGGATTGTATCATTGCCGGTGGTGCTGAAAGCATGAGTTTTATTCCAATGGGAGGTTACAAACCAACCCCGGATTATGCTGTTGCAAAAGCTGGAAACGAAGATTACTATTGGGGAATGGGATTAACTGCTGAAGCGGTTGCCAAACAATTCAATGTATCACGTGCCGACCAAGATGAATTCGCTTATAACTCACACATGAAAGCCCTGAAAGCGCAAGCAGAAGGCAGATTTGACAAACAAATTGTTCCAATTACTGTGGAACAGACGTTTATCAATGAAAATGGTAAAAAAGAAACTAAATCATATGTCGTAAATAAAGATGAAGGTCCTAGAGCAGGAACTTCTGTAGAAGCTTTGGCAGGTTTAAGACCCGTTTTTGAAGCTGGCGGAAGTGTAACTGCAGGGAACTCTTCTCAAATGAGTGATGGAGCAGCTTTTGTTCTAATCATGAGTGAAGAAATGGTGAAAGAATTGAACCTTACTCCTATCGCCCGTTTGGTAAACTTCGCATCAGCAGGAGTAGAACCAAGAATCATGGGAATTGGTCCTGTAAAAGCAATTCCAAAAGCGTTGAGACAAGCCGGATTAACATTAAATGATATTGATTTAATCGAGCTAAACGAAGCATTTGCTTCACAAGCATTAGCAGTAACGAGAGAATTAAACCTAAATCCTGATATCATCAATGTCAATGGTGGAGCGATTGCATTAGGTCATCCACTAGGTTGTACAGGTGCTAAACTTTCTGTTCAACTATTCGACGAAATGAGACACAGAGGAAGCAAATACGGAATTGTAAGTATGTGTGTGGGAACAGGTCAAGGTTCTGCTGGAATCTACGAACTGCTTTAATTTATTTTAAATGATGAATTTTAAATTTTAAATGGGTATGAAAGATAACATTATTGCAATTAAAAATTTTGATTTTGCATTGTCGATTATAAATCTTTTTATTCAGCTTAAAAAAGAAAATGAATTCATCGTTTCTAAACAAATACTAAGGTCAGCAACGAGTATTGGCGCCAATATTCAAGAGGCAATTGCTGCACAATCTAAAAGAGATTTCATAAATAAAATGGCTATTGCATCTAAAGAAGCTAGAGAAACGAAATACTGGTTGCGATTATTAGATAAATCGGAACTGACTTCAATATCTGTGTCCAATTAATTAATTGAAATTGAGCATATAATAAACATTATAACAAAAATAATAAAGACTTCTCAGGAAGTCAGCATTACGAAATAATTTAAAATTTAAAATTCATCATTTAAAATAACAAGAAATGGCAGATACAATTGAAAAAAACGTAACCCGTGGTGGTCAGTTTTTGGTTAAAGAAACAAAATGCGAAGACATCTTCACTCCTGAAGATTTCAATGAAGAGCAATTAATGATGCGTGACTCCGTGAGAGAGTTTGTGGACAAAGAAATCTGGCCTAACAAGGATCGCTTTGAGAAAAAAGATTTTGCCTTAACTGTAGAAAGTATGCATAAGGCTGCTGAAATGGGTTTTTTGAGTATCGCTGTTCCTGAAGCTTATGGCGGAATGGGAATGGGATTTGTTAATACTGTTTTGGTTTGTGATTATATTTCGGGAGCAACAGGTTCCTTTTCTTCTGCTTTTGGAGCACATACAGGAATTGGAACATTGCCAATTACTTTGTACGGAACGGAAGAACAAAAGCAAAAATACGTAACCAAATTAGCCTCTGGCGAATGGTTTGGAGCGTACTGCTTGACTGAACCAGGCGCTGGTAGTGATGCCAATTCCGGAAAAACAAAAGCAGTATTATCTGAGGATGGAACGCATTATAAAATCACAGGACAAAAAATGTGGATTACCAATGCAGGGTTTTGCAATGTCTTTATTGTTTTTGCCCGTATCGGAGAGGATAAAAATATAACTGGCTTTATCGTAGAAAATGACCCTAATAATGGTATTTCTATGAACGAAGAAGAACATAAATTAGGAATTCGCTCCTCTTCCACGCGTCAAGTTTTCTTTGCAGATACAAAAGTTCCTGTTGAAAACATGTTATCCGAAAGAGGAAATGGGTTCAAAATAGCCATGAATGCTTTGAATGTAGGCCGAATCAAATTGGCCGCTGCCTGTTTAGATGCACAACGCAGGGTCATTTCAAACGCAACAAAATACGCTAATGAAAGAATACAATTCAATACTGCTATTTCACAGTTTGGAGCCATCCGCGCAAAATTAGCAGAAATGGCAACTTCATGTTATGCCGGAGAAAGTGCTACTTATCGTGCTGCAAAAGATATTGAAGATCGAATTGCGTCACGCGAAGCGGAAGGCGCTCCCCATCAAGAAGCTGAATTGAAGGGAATTGAAGAGTATGCCATTGAATGTTCTATTCTAAAAGTGGCCGTTTCGGAAGACATTCAAAATTGCGCTGATGAAGGAATCCAAATCTTTGGAGGTATGGGATTTTCAGAAGACACGCCAATGGAAAGTGCTTGGAGAGACGCCAGAATTGCCCGTATTTACGAGGGAACAAATGAAATCAACAGAATGTTATCGGTAGGAATGTTAATCAAAAAAGCGATGAAAGGGCACGTTGATTTACTTGGACCAGCCTCTAAAGTACAAGAAGAATTAATGGGAATCCCTTCTTTTGACGCACCTGATTATTCTGAATTATTTGCAGAAGAAAAGGAAATGATTGGCAAATTGAAAAAAGCATTCTTAATGGTTGCTGGCGGAGCTGTTCAAAAATACGGACCAGATTTAGATGCTCACCAACAATTATTGATGGCCGCTTCAGATATTTTGATTGAAATTTACATGGCTGAAAGTACTATTCTTAGAACTGAAAAATTAGCCAAAAAAGAAGGAGAAGCCAAAGCCCAAGAGCAAATTGCTATGGCAAAATTATATTTATACAAAGCTGTGGATATTGTGACTCAAAAAGGAAAAGAAAGTGTTATCTCTTTTGCTGAAGGTGATGAACAACGTATGATGTTAATGGGATTACGTCGTTTTACAAAATACACTAATATGCCAAATATTGTAGGATTGAGAGAAATAATCACTTCAAAATTAGTGGCTAAAAATGAATATTGTTTTTAATTGAAGATAGTGATTTATTTGTTTAAAACCGTCTTGTTCCTGAAAACAAGACGGTTTTTTATTTCTTCAAAATATACATCCTAGCTGAATCCCCTATAATTACTTTGCCTTCCATATCCAGTTGAGTTAATGTATTCTCACCCACTTTATATTGATTTGGTTTATCTTTCAATTCTTTTAAAGAAATAATTCCCCCTGTTTTATCCCAAACAAAAGTACCCTTTTCTTCGAATGTTTTTGGGTCTCCTTTACCTAGATATTTTGTTTTTATAATAAAAGTCATGTCTTTATTCAGAACAACTTCAGTTTCTATCCCCTCACAATTGGCGCAAGGAGTTATTCCCTTATAGGTACCCTGCCAATCTAAAGAGTTTTGGGAATTATGCATATCTGTCGCTGTAGTCTCCCCAACCGCAATTGCAATAGAGTCCGCTTTAACATCCTCTTTTTTCATTTCTTTTTTACAGCTAAAAAAGAATAATGAAGTACAGACAAGTAAAATAATTTTATTTTTCATATTGCATTTTTATTACTTAAATTTTCATTCCATAAAAGATTACTTAACCTCTTTCTTTTCAATTTTGAATATATCGCCATTATAAGAAATCGTGCTTCGATTATTGGAACTAATGGAAAGCGTTGCACTGCCCTCAAAGAAAACGGAAAGTAACAACGTATAAGTATCTTTATCACCTCTGACAACTGCTTTTATCTTATAGGCTCTTTTACCTTTCTCGACAGTAAATTCTTGAGGAGTTCCCTCAAAATGTAATCCTGCATCGCCACCATAACCAACTCCACTAAATGCTCTGCCAAAAAAAGGCATTTCACTCTTGATCTTATCCGGATGGAATTGCACATAATTAGGATTCGTGGTTAAATCCATCGTTCTAAACCCTTGAGGCAAAGCTGTTCTTCCAATAAAAACGAACTCTTTAGATTCAACCAAAGCCGCCGTTTGTTTTTGTTTCTCTATTTTACGCCCTTCTCTTAATTGCCTCTTACTTTTTTCTTGGGCATAACCAGTAGTCATTAGAAGTGACAGAAAAATTAGTAAAACTGCTACTTTTGTTTTCATGATATGCATTTTTAATATTTTGGATATAATATTCATAATTCAGTCACCAATTTATATGTATTGAAAAATCATCAAGATTCGATTGATATAACTTCTGAATTTATTTTTTCTCAAAACGCATCATTGCGATATCGTCCATGATGAAATTTAAGGTTTTTCCATCTTCTGAAATTGCATAAGAATCTATTTTTTCCAGAGTTGACATGTAAACATTTTCACCTTGAATATCTGTACACATCATTTTGGTCATTGCCATTCCCTCTTTAAAGCTGATTTTATTGCCAACTACATTTAGTTTACCTGAATATCTATTACAACTACCACTGCCTGAAACGCTGTTCTCTTTCAAATCGAAAGTGATGGTTGGTTTTTTGTTAGGATATAATCCATTAAAAGCTATTCTTGGTCCTGTAACATAATTCAACTCCCAAGTTCCCTCAAGTGAAGCTGTTTTACCTGTGATTGTTTTGGCTGAATTGCAAGAAATAAATGCCAAGCATAAAATAGTAAGCGACAGAATTATTTTTCTCATGTGATTAATTTTTGATTTTTATATTTTTTAAAATAGTGCAAAAACATTGCCAATGTGTAGCTTTTCAAAAAAAAAACACAAAAAAGAGTCTTACAAAAAACTATATTTTAAAGGCATCAAACCTTTACATTCGGAAATATTAATCTAATTCTTTTTTACCTCTACGACCTCCACCTTAATTGCTACGGCATAAGCATTTGGAATGATTTTATTACCATGTGCATTAGCATATACTTTAGTAAATTCAGCTCCAAAATATAATATTATAGCCGAATAATACACCCAGATTAAAATAATTATGATTGACCCCGCAGCACCGTAAACAGTTGCAACAGTTGAACTTCCTAAATAAAACCCTATAGCAAATTTGCCAAACATAAAGAAAAATGAAGTAAAACTGGAACCTATCAAAGCATCTTTCCAAGCAATATATCCATCAGGCAATGTTTTAAAAATAATTGAAAACAACATTGTCGTGGTCGAAAATACTATTAATAGGTTAAGAATATAAAACAAATAAACCGTTGTATCAGGGAAATAAAGGACCAACCGAGAATTTATAACATCCATTACTGTATTTACCATCAAACTGACCAATAACAAAAACCCAACCGATGCAATCATGGAAAATGACATTAATCTATTTTTAATAAATTTCATAATTCCCTTATTCGGTTTTGCTTTTAAGCCCCAAATAAAATTTATGGAGCTTTGTATTTCAGCAAATACACCTGAAGCCCCTATTAACAGCATAATTCCTCCAAATATCGTTGCAAATGTTATACTATCAGACAGTTCAATATTCGTAATGGTTTCCTGAATTTGAATCGCAGCTTCATTACCGACCATTTCATTAATTTGGACATAGAATCTACCGGCAACAGCTTCTCTTCCAAAGAAAAAACCGCAAATAGACATAATAATAATTAACAATGGGGGTAGTGAAAATATGGTATAATAGGACAATGATGCACTTAATTTAATGGCATTATCCTCATCAAATTCATTATAGGTTGACTTTAATAAATTCCAACTTGTCTTGGCTAATTCTTTGTGTTTCATATTTAAAACTATTTTTTTTTATATCCTTCCGATAGATTACGTCCTATAACAGAAAAAGAGATACTTAACCGCCAACTATTTCCCCGCCGTTAACATGGATAATCTGACCAGTAATGTAGCTGCTGTCGTCACTGGCTAAAAACACATAGGCTGGAGCCACTTCAGAGGGCTGCCCAGCCCGACCCATCGGCGTATCCTGGCCAAAATCGCTGATCTTCTCAAAAGTGGAAACGATTAAGGGTGTCCAGATTGGACCGGGAGCAACACCATTCACCCGTATTCCTTTTTTGGCAAGCATAATCGCCAGCGAACGCGTAAAAGTAACTATTGCTCCTTTGGTACTTGAATAATCCAAAAGGTGATCGCTTCCTCTATAAGCTGTTACCGAAGTGGTGTTTATAATACTGTCACCATTTTTTAAATACGGCATGGCTTCTTTTACAATAAAGAAAAAAGGATAAATGTTGGTTTCAAAGGTTTCAGACAATTGTTTTTTTGTAATTTTACCAATCTCATTTTTAGATATTTGAAATGCTGCATTATTGACAATGATATTAAGACTCCCAAATTTTTTGATTGTTTTGTCAATACAGCTTTTGCAGAATTTTTCCTTTTTTAAATCGCCCTTAATAAGGTAACATTCCCTATTCTCTTTTTCTACCAGCCGTTTGGTTTCCAATGCGTCTTTTTCCTCGTTCAAATAAACAATAACCACGTTTGCTCCTTCTCTTGCGAAATGAACGGCCACGCTCCTGCCAATACCGCTATCGCCACCGGTAATCAGTGCTGTTTTGCCTTCTAATTTCCCACTTCCTTTATAATTTATATTAATAATTTCGGGCTGTGGCTCCATTTTAAATTCCTGCCCAGGTGCCTTCTGGCTTTGCTCTGGAAATTTATTTGGTTTTGCCATAACTTTATGATTAGAAATTTTGGTATCCTAAAATTAATCTATTTTATCCACCCAGTTTCCGGTTTTATACTTTATTTGATAAATAATCAAATGGTTTAAATCCTTATCATTTTATATTGTAATAATCTAATAGATTAACCTCTAAGCATTTGTTTGCGTATTGGGTGATGAAAACTTAAACATCTTTAATAAACCAAAATGGATAACCAACTCTTAGGTTCATGATTATATAATTTATGGTTACTTTCAAAATTACAAAGAAATTATTTAAGAATTTAACATCTATACTGTGTAATTACTACTAAGTAGTTTTAAAACGCAATCCTATTATACGCAATCTAAAATTTTCTTATCTTTGAAAGAAAACATCTCATGAAAAAAATAGCTGGATCAATCGTAATTATTATCGCAATTATTATGGGTTGCAAAACACGCAGCAGTTCAAATGACTCTAAAAGACTTGACATTATATTTGAAGCAAAAAGTAACAGCAATGTTTCTGGGACAGCAACTTTTACAGAAAAAAACGGCAAGGTAACTTTCGTTGCCAAATTAGCGGGGTTAAAACCAGGAGTACATGCCATACACATTCATGAAAAATCAGATTGTTCAGCAGCTGATGGAAGTTCAGCTGGAGGACATTGGAATCCAACATTCAAAAAACACGGAAAATGGGGCGTTGGTGAACATCACAAAGGAGATATAGGAAACTTTACAGCTGATGAAAAAGGAAACGGAACCATTACTTTAACAACAGATGAATGGAGTATTGGTGGCGCTGATGTAACTAAAGATATTCTAGGAAAAGGACTTATTGTTCATCAAGATGCCGATGATTTCGTTACACAACCTACAGGAAATGCTGGAGGCAGAGTAGCATGTTCGGCTATTATTAAATAAGACTTCACAATTTTTAATAAAAAACCGTCTTGTTATATAAACAAGACGGTTTTTTAATTTTAATTTAATGTCAAAACCGTAAAAAAACATAGCTTTGTACCTTCAAATTAAAGCAATGATTAACCCTTCGGCATCAGGTTGGATAGATAAATTTTTTATAGAACAAAAAATTTCAGAGAAAACAGTTTCTAAAACTACTGATACATTTTATCAAAAAGTTAGAGAAACAGGATTTATTTATGGGCATATCATCACATTTGATACCGTAAATACAATTGAAACCAAAGGCTGGTTTAAAGAAGAGATTTCTAAAGTTGCACTACTAAATACTTTACATAGCGTTTTTTGTTTGACCAATGACGAAATCAGTTCCGAAAATTTCATTAAACAAACAGTTACTTTTTACAATCAAATGAATCCTCAAGGTTTCAATTTGTTTAAAAAAATACTGCCTAAAAATTCTCCTTCCCTAACACTGGAAAAAATAATTGATGAGCGTGTTCAAACTAACGATAGTATCATCAGTAAAAACTTCTCTCATCTGGTAACGAATGCGTTACTTTTTATAGATGTTCTGGCTTTTCGCCAATACTTAATACATGGAGAAATTCCCGAAAAATACCTGAAGAAAATTGAAGAGACAATTGTAAATATTGTGACATTAGCTTTAAAAATTAAATCTAAAAAATCACAATATGATGATTTATTAATAAAGCTTTTTGAAGCGTCAATACGGTACAGTAAATTTTCCCGAGTTTCTGTACAAAGTCTGGAAACGCTGCAATTGGATTATTTTACAAACGAATTAGAACAATATTATTTGATAGATATTGCCGGAATGGCTTTATGGAGTGATGGCAAAATTGAAAACAATGAATCTTATTTTTTACATTCATTAGCTGAAACATTATCGGTATCAGATGATTTTGTAAACCAAAGCATAGACAGTACCGATGCATTTATAACGAAACATAAAAAAGAAATACCTTATTTCAATTACTCAAATCCTGTCAAACATTTTTACGATCAAACGACTCAAAGTGTTGTTACGCTAATAAGCCGTAATAAAAACAGGTTGATAAAGGAAATTGAACAAAGCAAAGAGTTAATGGTACTATTGGCCTACTCTACTCGAAGAGATTTGGACGAAAAAGAAAAGAAAAAAGTCAAAAAACAACTATTGGAAATTTGCAAAACCATTCCTTCGTTGACTATCTTTTTACTTCCTGGCGGTAGTTTATTGTTGCCTATTTTAATAAAATTCATCCCTACTCTATTGCCATCAGCTTTTAATGAAAATCTCGATAATGAATAAAAAAAAATCCGCTACGTGAGCGGATTTTTTTTTTAGAATTCTTGTGTTAAAATTTTAATTGGTATACATCGTCCAAATCTTTTTCGGAACTGATGTTCACATCTAAATCTGTTACAAAACCGGAATTAAGCCCATAAGCCCATCCGTGTAAAGTTAAATCCTGCCCATTTTTCCAAGCGGACTGTACAATTGATGTTTTGGCTAAATCAAAAACCTGTTCTTTTACATTTAATTCTACAAAAGTATTAAAACGCTCTGTTTCATCTTTGATAGAATCTAAATACGTGCTATGCAAACGATATACGTCTTTTATATGACGAATCCAGTTGTCAATAATACCAATAGAATCATTTCCCATTGCTGCCTTAACACCTCCGCAACCATAATGCCCGCATACCAGTACGTGCTTTACTTTCAACACATTTACTGCATAATCCAATACGCTCAACATATTCATATCACTATGCACTACCATATTGGCAATGTTTCTATGTACAAAAACTTCTCCAGGTTTTGCACCTACAATTTCATTTGCAGGAACCCTGCTATCTGAACAACCTATCCATAATAATGGTGGCGTTTGACCTTTGGCCAGATCTTGAAAATAGTTTGGGTCACTCGCTAAAGAAGTCTCAACCCATTTTTTATTATTCTCTAGTATTTTTTTATAAAAATCGCTCATAATCTTTGTGTAATTATTTTATTTATATAGACGTTAAGTAACTAATCAATACAACGTAAAGGAACTCTTTTTTTTAAATTAAATCCCTAATTAATTTTAGTTTTATTCTTTGATGATCTCTTTATCTCTTATTTCCTTTTTAACCATAACTCTTTTTGCAGCATCATAATAATGCTCTATAGTCACATGATTCTGCGTATCAATACTATTTTCTAACTGATAGGCTTTTTTAAATCCTTTCAGCTTCACTTTTATATTATTATCTATAGCTCTTGTGGTTTTAAACTCATGGATTAAATCCAAAATATCATGAGCGATATAAACCGTATCTTTTGCATCAATTATAACCTTAGAATTTTCCGGAATATCATTCAAAGTTGATTTTATGGCAGCTTTATTCAAGAAAGAAACTTCCTGAGCCAAATCAATATGAATCACATCTCCATTTGCGTATTCTTCTTTTCTAAAACTATATGCTCTCTTGAGATTCCCTTTTAAAACAAATATAATACTGATGACTATTCCTAAAGCAACACCTTTCAATAAATCCAAAAATACAACTGCCAATAATGTGGCAATAAAAGGAACAAATTGATATTTTCCTTTTTCCCAAAAATGTTTGAATGTAGCTGGTTTAGCTAGTTTATATCCAACTAAAATTAAAATCGCTGCTAAAGTAGCCAATGGGATTTTGTTCAGAATCACTGGAATTACAAGGACACTGACTAACAACAATGATCCATGAATAATGGTAGACATTTTAGATTTGGCTCCAGAATTACTATTTGCAGAGGAGCGTACAATAACAGATGTTAATGGTAAACCACCTAAAAGTGAACTCACCATATTTCCAATACCTTGCGCTTTTAATTCCACATTTGTATCCGTATAGCGTTTTTGGACATCCATTCTATCAGACGCTTCAATACTTAACAGCGTCTCAATAGAAGCTACAATAGCAATCGTCAGGGCAATAACCCAAACCTTTGGATTTACAATTTCTGAAAAATTAGGAGTTACTATAATTGCTTTAAATTCTTCAAAAGAGGAAGGAACCGGCAAAGAAACTAAATGTTCTTTTCCAATGGCTAAAGCACTTCCCGTACCAATGAAAATCTCATTCAAAATAACGCCAATAGCTACGGCAATTAAAGCTCCGGGAACTAATTTTAATTTTTTCAAAAAAGGAACTTTATCCCAAGAAATCAAAATTACCATAGAAACCAATGTAATAACGATTGAACCTATTTGGATATAATCAAAGATACCTAATAATGTGGAGAATGTATTACTGCCATCCAGTTGTGAAAAAGACTGATCTCCTTCAAAATCATTGTCATAACCAAATGCGTGTGGCAATTGTTTTAAAACAATGATGATTCCAATACCGGCCAGCATTCCTTCAATAACATTCGTTGGAAAATAATTAGAAATGCTTCCCGCTTTAACAAATCCCAATATTAATTGTATTAGACCTGCAATGAAAACTGCGGTTAAAAAAATATTAAAAGCTCCTAAATCCGTAATTGCGGTAAGAACAATAGCCGTTAGACCAGCCGCAGGTCCAGAAACACTTATGTTGGATGTACTTAAATAACCCACTACTACTCCACCAACAATTCCTGCAATAATTCCCGAAAATAAAGGAGCGCCCGAAGCCATTGCAATACCTAAACACAATGGTAGCGCCACCAAAAAAACCACTAAACCAGACGCAAAATCGGATTTAAGGTTAGCAAAAAGATTAATTTTTTTTGTCATAATACCTTCCTAAAATTTGAATACAAAGAGTTTATCCACATTATAAACGTGAAAATTGATTTCAAAATACTAAAATCAAAAAATGCATTAAACTTCGTTGGGCGGAGGAATAAATATGGAAGAGATGATATTATCGTGCTTTGATAAATTCTCAGATAGAATAGCACTAGACGACAATTTCGATGAGGTAATTACATCTGTAGAAGATTCAAAATAAAAAAAAGTTTTAATTTCTTTGTGTGCATGTTCTTCCTCAGAAACACTGTAGAAAACAGAAATATCTGCACTTTTCTCAATCACAGTAACTATTGTTGGAGTGATGAGAAAGGCAATAAATAGTATTAAAAATATTTTAGATATTATTTTCATTGGCGCAAAAATAGAATTAAGTTTATTAAAAAAGCAATCGTTTTTCTAAATTTAAAAAAAAATTAACATTACATAACAATAGAAACAGGTTAATTGATTTCATTCTACTTTGTTTTAATTCTTATAAAACTACAAACTCTCTTCTAACCAAGCTTGCATCATCCAGATAGTCTTTTCTTGTTCTGAAATAAAATCACTCATCATGGAATTTGTCCCTTCATCATTTATTGCTGAAGATTGATTAAGAATCCCTCTTTCGATTTTTAATAAATGAGACAATGATGTAACAATTAAATGGACTGCTTTTTCATCGTTTGAAATATTTTTACCCACAACTAACTGATTGTTTTTTATAAAATCTTCAAAAGTATGAAGCGGAGTTCCTCCAACGGTGAGTACTCTTTCGGCAATTAAATCAATTTTTATTTGAGCATCTGTGTATAATTCTTCAAATTTCACATGTAAATCAAAAAAACGTTTCCCTTTAATATTCCAATGAATTCCTCTTAAATTTTGGTAATAAACTTGGAAATTAGCTAATAAAATATTCAATTCACTAACTATCAATTCTGATTCTTTTACTGGTAATCCTAAAATATTTGTTTTCATGATTTTTATTTTCTACAAATTTAGAGAAGAAAATACCACTTTTCACTATAAGTTAAATTGATTGTTTTTATATTTACATCAGATATAACTATAAAAAAATGACAATCACTCAATTAAAATATGTTCTTGCTGTAGCCGAACACAAAAATTTCACTCTAGCTGCCGAAAAATGTTTTGTGACTCAACCTACATTGAGCATGCAAATTCAAAAGATCGAGGAAGAATTAAGTATTCAGATATTTGACAGAACTAAAAAACCAATTCAGCTTACCGACATTGGCCAAAAAATTGTAAATCAAGCAAAAAATATAGTCAATGAAGCCGATAGGATTCAGGATATAGTAGAACAACAAAAAGGATTTATTGGTGGCGAATTCAGATTGGGAATAATCCCAACAATTATGCCTACGCTATTGCCTATGTTCTTGAATAATTTTATAAAAAAATACCCGAAAGTAAAACTTATAATCGAAGAGTTAAATACTGACGAAATTATAACGAAACTAAACAATGGACATCTCGATGCTGCCATTGCCGCAACTCCTTTGATGGAGGAAAAAATAAAAGAAATTGTCTTGTATTATGAACCTTTTGTAGCGTACATCCCAGAAAGCCATCATCATTTTCAAAAGGAAGAAATAGAAGTTTCTGACTTAAACTTAGATGAAATCTTATTATTACAAGACGGCCATTGTTTTCGAGACGGGATTTTAAATTTATGCAAAAATGTAGGTAAAAATGAAACGAGTCATTTTCAGTTAGAAAGTGGGAGTTTCGAAACCCTGATAAAATTAGCCGATGAAGGTTTAGGGACAACACTACTTCCCTATTTACATACACTTGATTTAAAAGAAACTGACAAATTAAAATTACGCCACTTTAAGGAACCTAAACCTGCCCGAGAGGTAAGCCTGATTTTCCCTAAAAGCGAATTAAAAATACAGATAATTGATGCGCTTCGAAGTACAATTGCAGGAGTAGTAAAAGGAGCTATCGTATTTCAAAATGTTCAAATTATAAGTTCACTTCCTAAAAAATAAAAAAAGGAACCGTTTTGCGGTTCCTTTTTTTTATGAATTTACGATTAGTAAACATTGTTTTAATTCCGGTTTTCCTATTGTAAAATTTAATAACCATTCTCGCAATTGCTCCATTTCGTAGGGTAATAATGTTTTGATGGCTTTTTCTAATTCTTTGCAAAAAAGTAATGGATCAAAACTTACTCTTTCTAAAATTGATTTTGTATAATCATACATGATTTTCGACATAATAAACTAAGATTTTAGTTAGATTTGGATTCAAAATTGATGTAAAAATACATTTTTTTTAATTACAACATAACTATTTAACGTAGTTTTAATCTTTTTATTTATAATTCATAAATTTGGTTTAAAAAAAATATAAATTACTGAAAACAAACCACTTAAACAGAAAACATTAGCTTTTTCTAGCACGAAACATTTCCCTTTTTCCGGGTGGCCCGGCCAGTTTTTCGACAGTAAAACCCACTTCGATCATACTTCTTTTTACAACTCCTCTGGCGGCATAAGTAACCAGTACACCATTAGTTTTAAGTGCCTTATACATCTTCTCAAAAATAGCGGTACTCCACAATTCAGGTTGTACTCTATACCCAAAAGCATCAAAATAAATTAAATCAAATTGATCTATATCATCAATTTCTTCAAAAAATTGTTTCCTTTTCGTAAGTGAAAAATCATCCCTTAAATCAATTTTTTCTCCCCAATTGCTTTCATGCATTCTATCGAAAATTGCGCTATCTTGACTTGCATTTAATTCTGTGACATAATTCATCAGCAAAACTTCGTCTACTGAAATGGGATACGCTTCTACTCCTACATAATCAATCGATTGCTGCATTTTTTTTGCCTCTAGCAAAGTGATAAAGGCATTCAAGCCTGTACCAAATCCTATTTCCAAAATAGAAACACTCCTGTTTTGAAATAACGAGAGGCCATTTTTAATAAATACATGCTGTGCTTCCTGTATGGCACCATGTTTAGAATGATAACATTCATCCCATTCTGCTATGTGAATGGTAGTTGAACCATCAAGTGTTTGGATTATTTCTCTTTTCAAAATTGGATTTTGAGGTTATATTGGATTAAAAACTACAATGTTTGTCCAAAATTAATCAAAATCTAACACGTTTACCTCTGAAAAATCTATATTTATTGTATAATTAGTAGAATTAAGCATGATTTTTTTATTTTTTTTAAAATGTAAACAAATCTTAGTTAAATGCTATAATTAATAGTTTTTTGACAAGTCTTTTGTTGATTTTTATTTAATTTTGCAAACATTAAACTTCAACTTATAGAAATTAAGTTTTTTTAAGCTCCAGTTTGTCATTTAAAAAAAATCAAAAAACAACACATTACTATGAGTACTACTCAAACTAACAAAATTGAAACAATAAAAGCTTCCTCTTCAAAAATTAACGAGGTTGATTTTTCAAACTTAAGCTTTGGTTCTGTTTTTACAGATCATCTATTTGAATGTGATTATAAAAATGGGGAATGGCAAAAACCTGTCATTAAACCCTACGCACCATTTTTGTTAGACCCATCTACACGAGTTTTTCATTATGGACAAGCGATTTTTGAAGGTATGAAAGCGTACAAAGATGAAAATAATGACGTTTGGCTTTTTAGACCTGATGAAAACTACAAACGTTTTAATACATCTGCAATAAGAATGGCAATGCCAGAAGTTCCTGAAGAAATATTTATGAGCGGTCTAAATCAATTGTTGCAATTAGACGAAGCATGGATTAAAAAGGGAAAAGGAAATGCGATGTACATCAGACCATTTATGATTGCAACTGGTACTGGAGTAATTGCAAATCCTTCAAATGACTATAAATTCATGATTATTTTATCGCCAGTGACTTCTTATTATTCTGGTGATGTAAAAGTACTTATTGCGGAACATTTCAGTAGAGCTGCAAATGGAGGAATAGGAGCTGCAAAAGCTGCAGGAAATTATGCTGCCCAATTTTATCCTACAAATTTAGCGAACAAAGAAGGCTTTCAACAGGTAATTTGGACTGATGATGCTACGCATACCAAACTGGAAGAAGCAGGTACTATGAATGTATTTTTCAGAATAAATGATACATTATTTACTGCTCCTACAAGCGAACGAATTCTTGATGGTGTGACTCGAAAAACACTTATTGATTTAGCAAAAAGTGAAGGTATAAATGTAGATATTCGTTCGGTTTTAGTTTCTGAGCTTGTTGAGGCTGCTAAAAACGGAACTTTGAAAGAAATTTTTGGAGCAGGAACGGCTGCTGTAGTAAGTCCAATTTCTGGATTTTCTTATCAGGATGTTTATTATGAATTGCCAAAAATTGAAAATACAATGGCTTTACAACTAAAAACTAAATTGGAAAATATCCAAAATAAATTAGAAGCGGATACTTTTGGATGGACTGTTAAAGTATAAATCCAAGATTTCATAATTAAAAAAAAAGCGATTTTCACACTGAAAATCGCTTTTTTTTTGTCTTCTACGAAAAATGCCCATAAAAAAATGCCTGAGCCTGTTACACTATTCTCTAATTATTTTAGAAAAATCAGGTTTGAAATAATTAGGACCTTTCATCACTTTCCCATCTTCACGATAAATTGGTTTCCCATCTTCGCCTAACTTACTCATATTACTGCGTTGGATTTCGTCAAAAACTGCTTCTATTTTATGCTGCAAACCATGTTCTATAATGGTTCCGCACAAAATATACATCATATCACCCAATGCATCTGCAATTTCTACCAAATCATTGTTTTGAACTGCTTCAAGATATTCTTCGTTTTCCTCTTTCATTAAGTTGTAACGAAGCATCTGTTTACTTTCCCCTAAATTAGCTGTAGGAATTTCACTATGACCTATTTTAAAAGCTGTATGAAATTCTTTAACTGAGTCTATCTGTTTTTGCATCTTTTTATTTTGTTAAATGAAAAGGCAAATTAGCAACTATTTCTAAACTATTAACTAAATTTGCCGGAAATAATTTAAACTATGTTTAGTCAAGGTCAATTAGTGTTTGCAGGCTTGTTTTTTGTTGCATTTGTTATTGCTGCAATTTATGCCTATCGAAAAGATATAAAAACACATAAAGAGTTTTATAAGGGGAATTACAAGATTCTAATAGGATTTGGAATTTTTATTGGAATTTTATTTTTGATAAAAGTATTTTTCAAACGTTAGTTTCTTTAAAAACAACCAAATAAAGCTCACTAAATAGTGGGCTTTTTTATTTAACCTAAAGCGCTCAACATTAAATGCTTAAAAACCTAAATCTACATGATTATTTAGTTTTTATTCGAAAACAGATTAGTTAAAAACGATCGAATATCGTAAAGCTTACTTTAAATTCAAACCAAATATAAATAGATAAACATCCTTTATTTAGAAAAGGATCTATATTTATTTAACACTTTCGGTGACTTGTAAATAAAATCTTTAACTTTACAAAAATTAACAAACCTGTATATTATGAGGATTTTAAAATACTTATTTCTTTTACTACTGCTAAGTTTTGTGGCTTTATCCATTTTTGTGGCTACTCAAAAAGGAGATTTTACCGTAGAAAGAAGTCAAATCATAAATTCTCCAAAATCAACAGTATTTAATTTTGTTAATGATTATAGAAACTGGGAGGATTTTAGTTCGTGGGTTGTTGAAGATCCTGAAATGCAAATTACGTATCCTAAAAAAACAATTGGTCCGGGAGCTTCCTTTTCATGGGAAGGAAAAGAAGGAACAGGTGATATGTTGACCGTTTTTGTAAAGGAAAATGATAGTATTTCTCAAAAAATGAATTACGATGGAACTTCATCATCCGTTTTCTGGAGCTTTAAGGATACGATTGGCGGAACAAAAGTGACTTGGAAAACAACTGGAAAAATGAGTTTCACCATGAAAGTTTATACTGCCTTTAATGGAGGTATGAATAAAATCATTGGAAGAATGTATGAAAAGAGCTTAGTCAACTTAGACAAGACTCTTGATTTCGAAATAAATACTTATGCGGTAAAAGTAAATGGATTGGTAAAAAAACTTGGAACTTTTTATTTAAGACAAACCTTTACCAGTGAAATTTCAAAGGTTACTAAAAATGCTCAAATCGTATTCCCAAAAATGATTACTTTTTGCGAGCAAAATAATATCGAGTTGAACGGAAAACCATTTATAATTTATCATACTTACGATTCCGTAAGCGGATTGACCAAATTGTCTTTTTGTGTGCCTATAAAAAATCAAATCTTAACGAGTTCAGGAAGTGATATTTTAACTGGAAAGCTGGAGCCATTCGATGCAATTAAAACTACTTTAACCGGGGATTATTCGCATACAAAAAAAGCTTTGGATAAAGCAAAAGCATATATTAACACCAATCGAATTGCTATTGACCTTACATTTTCTCATTTAGAGAATTTCACCATCAGCAGAACAGAAATTAAAAACCCTTCAAAATGGGTTACCGAAATTTATTACCCAATAAAACCAAAAGTAATTCCTGTAAAAACTTTTACTCCAGCTGTCATCAAGATAGAGGAGGTTATAAAAACGCCTGCGCCAGTAATAAACAAGGAAGAAGAACAATCCGAATTTTAATGTTTTTTTAAAGCCTATTAAACCTTTTTGATAAATTCTATTCTAACTCCTAAATAATCGCTTTGCAAGAAGAACAGGAATTTATAAACCACTTGTTAAACCCTAAAACGCAAAATCAGGCGTTTCAGCAGTTGTTACAGGGTTATCAAAGACCGTTATACAATCACATTCGTAACATCGTTTTGAATCATGATGATGCCGATGATGTGTTGCAAAATACTTTTATAAAAATATTTCAAAATCTGAAAAATTTCAAAGGGGAAAGCAAACTTTTTTCATGGATGTATCGCATTGCGACTAATGAATCCTTGACTTTTTTGAAACAAAAATCAAAAACGAGTGGCGTTTCATCAGAAACTTTACAAAACAAAACTATCGATAATCTGGAAGCCGACGTGTTTTTTGACGGAAATGAAATTCAAATAAAATTACAAAAAGCGATTGCATTATTGCCTGAAAAGCAACAATTGGTTTTTAAAATGAAATATTTTCAAGAACTGAAATACGAGGAAATTTCAGAAATCTTGGGAACCTCCGTCGGTGGATTAAAAGCATCCTATCATCTTGCTGTAAAAAAAATAGAAGCTTTTGTTTCGACAAATTAAACCTTTTAGCTGTAACACTGTCTAAAGTACATTATGAAAACATTTAAATTAGAGAACGAACCTAAAATTGAAACTGGATTTAAAACTCCAGACCATTATTTTGAGAATTTTTCAATCAAAATGATGGAGCAATTGCCTAAAAACGAGCCAAAAGTAATTTCTATTTTTCAAAAAAGAAAAACTTTAATTATGATGGCAGTAGCAGCAATTTTAGTACTGGCTTTGATGATTCCAATTTTAAGTCCTTCATCGACAAACACAAAAGAACTGGACGCCGCGGCTTTAGAAAATTACATTACATATCAATCTAATGTAAATCAATATGATTTGATAAGTGTATTAGAAACCGAAGATATTAATAACATAAAGACAGGTATTGCTTTAGAAGATGCAGTGATAGAAGATCATTTATCAACCAATTCAAACTTAGAAAATCTCATTCTAGAATAAACTAGACCGTAAAGTTTTCATTTGAAGCTATAATTAAATAAATAAAAAATGAACATAAAAAAATTATTACCAATACTGTTGCTGTTTGTTTCATTCAACTTTTATGCTCAAGGCGAAAGTATGAAAGAGAAAAAAGAGCAAATAAAAGCTTTAAAAGTAGCTTTTTTTACTACTGAATTAGACTTAACAACTAATGAAGCCGAAAGATTCTGGCCAATCTACAATACATTTGATGACAAACAGTTTGAACTGAGACATCAAAAAATGAGAACGTACATGAAAAGGATGAGTGATGGCTCACTGGATAAAATAACTGAAAAAGAAGCCAATACCTTTTTGGCACAAATAGAAGATACTGAGGAAGAGTTATTTTTACTGCGAAAAAAATTCATGAAAAATGTGAGAACAATTTTACCAGCCGTAAAAATAGTTAAACTTAAAAAAGCTGAAGAAGATTTCAATAGAAAATTGCTACAACAATATCGTAACAAAGGTCAAAAAAGTCATTAGTTTTATTTTATTAATTCAAAAAAAATACCCTAAGCTCTAATTGTATTGGACTTAGGGTATTTTTCATTATTTAAAACTGATGCGAATCATTTTATTTTGTCCCGCTGCAATTGCCGTATGATTGTCTATAAACCTGATGGTATTAAGAGTAGAATCAGTTGATAATTGTTTCCATGAATTTCCACCATCCCAGGAATAGTAAACTCCTGAAAAACCAACTGTCACCATCCCTTTACCATTACTTTTAGGAACATATTGCATACAAGAAGCATATCCAAAAGCTTTATTTTCTGCTATTAGCTTCCATGTTTTTCCTCCATCAGTGGTGATTGCTTTATTAGAAAAATTTTGATTTCGCAATTCATAATCCCCTCCAGCAACAAATCCAGTTTGAGCATCATAAAAATCTGCCGTGAAAATTCCGGTCATTGATTTTCCTTGGACTATTGGGGTATCATACACTGTCCATGTATTTCCCTTATCTGGAGAATAAAAAACTCTTGATTTTTTTCCACCGGAAACAATCCATGTGTTATTCCCTTTGATTATAATATTAGTGTTGCTTGCGGCAAAAGCTGCTTCTCCATCCATTACTTTTGGTAATTTATCAGACGATACTTTATTCCATGAATTTCCGCCATCACGAGTGATTATTATATTTAAGCAATCAGCGATTGGGTCACCCATCGCTATTCCTTCCCTATCATTCCAAAATTGCATGCTATCATAAAACACTTTTTCGTGGTTTTCTTGATACACTAATTTTGTTTCCTTGCCGTCTTTTGAAATTTGATATAACAAAGCTGGATTACCAACGTTTAGAATAAAAATATGCTTTTTTGTTTTGGCATTACTTCTAAACTCAAGCTTTAAAGAATCTTTGATAATTTTGCTTTCAAATTTTTGATTGTTATCCAAATTAAAAAAACCGAACCTTCCTTTATCTGCAGCAAACCAAACTTTATTTGCATCAATTAAAATTGCTCTGATACTTATTTTATCCTGAAATAAGGTGTCGATTTCAACGGACTTAAATTCACTGTTGTTTTTATTTTCTACACTATAAACACTTGTTTTACAGGATGTAAAAACATTTAAAACTAACAGGACTAAAAAAATATTTTTCATTTTTTATACATTTTACGGCTAATTTACAATTAATAATACGAATAGGAAACAAAGAATAAATTATGGCACAGTAATTGGATAATCAAAAAAAGAATAAACTTAATTCAATTAATTATGAAAACGAAACTAATACTATTGAGTTTATTGACTACTGTTTTCGCAACACAAATACAGGCGCAAGATAGAACATCAGTAAATGCAATGAATAATGAAATCAGTGACAATCTTGATCTGAGAGCTGTTGCTTCTATTTTTGGTGACTCAAAAAATCTACAGGATTTTGAACGACGCCTGAATGACCCTGAACTACAAATATCAAATTTAGATTTGAATAATGACAATGAAGTAGATTATTTAAGAGTTATCGAAACTGTTGAAAATCGGACTCACGTGATCATCATTCAATCTGTTATAGACACCGATGTGTATCAAGATGTAGCTACAATTGACGTTGAAAAAGACAGAAACAACAAAATTCACGTTCAAGTAGTAGGAGATGTATACATGTATGGCCAAAATTATATTTATGAGCCTGTATATTATAGCACTCCATTAATTTATGCTTCATTCTGGTCTGCTAATTATCGTCCTTATTATTCTACTTGGAATTGGGGTTATTATCCTTCCTATTATTATGCATGGAATCCATTCCCAATATTCAGATATAGAAATAATATCAACATTTGTTTGAACATCAACAACAATTACAATTATGTTAACTACAGAAGAAGTGAGCGCGCAATCGTTCTACATAATTCAAGACGTTCAAATGGCTATGAAAGACAACACCCAAATTATTCCTTCTCCAGAAGAAATGCTAATGTAACTAACCGTTATGAATTAGATCAAAGAAGAGGTTCAAGAAATGAAGTTGGTTACTCAAACAGAAGAACAGGAACTCAAAGAGATTATTCTCAAAACAGAACTAGTTCATCAAGAGGAATAACACCACAGAGGTCTGGATCTTCTAGAGATTACTCTCAAAATAGATCTAATCCTTCTAGTCAGGCAGCGCCACAAAGAGGAAATTCTCAAAGAGATTATTCTCAAAACAGAACTAATCCTTCTAGTCAGGCAACGCCACAAAGAGGGAATTCTCAAAGAGATTATTCTCAAAACAGAACTAATCCTTCTAGTCAGGCAACGCCACAAAGAGGAAATTCTCAAAGAGATTATTCTCAAAACAGAACCAATCCTTCCAGTCAGGCGACTCCGCAAAGAGGAAATTCTCAAAGAGATTATTCTCAAAACAGAACTAGTCCTTCTAGACAAGAAGCTCCACAAAGAGCAGAGTCACAAAACAGAACTAGCCCTTCTAGACAAGAAGCTCCACAAAGAGCAGAGTCACAAAACAGAGGGAATTCTTCCAGAGAATCAGCTCCACAAAGAAATGAATCTCAAAACAGAACTAGTCCTTCTAGACAAGAAGCTCCACAAAGAGCAGAATCGCAAAACAGAGGAAATTCTTCCAGAGAATCAGCTCCACAAAGAAATGAATCTCAAAGAGGTAATTCATCAAGAAACGACAATAGAAGATCTTAAAAAATTTCAATATAAAACTAAAAACACGGCTTTGACAGCCGTGTTTTTTTTTATTAGATAAAAAGCTTTAATTTATTTTAAAAGTGTAAATTTGACAAGTTTTTTAAAAATAATACATGAACGCATCGCACAAAGACCTACATAGTAAATTAACATTAGGCGGCTTATTAATTTCATTAGGAATAATTTACGGTGATATCGGTACTTCACCTTTGTATGTAATGAAAGCCATATTGGGCGATCATATCATAAATGCCGACGTTGTTTTAGGAGGTATATCCTGCGTTTTTTGGACCCTTACATTACAAACAACCATCAAATACGTACTGATTACTTTAAGTGCTGATAATCATGGCGAAGGTGGAATTTTTGCTTTATATGCTTTAGTCAAAAAGACAAAAATTCAATGGTTGATTGTCCCCGCTATTATTGGGGGTAGTGCATTACTGGCCGATGGAATCATTACTCCTCCCATTTCTGTATCATCTGCGGTTGAAGGTATTAGAACCTATTATCCTGAAATAAACACAATCCCAATTGTTATAGGTATCTTATTTGTACTTTTTGCCATTCAGCAATTTGGAACCAAGTTAGTCGGTAAATTTTTCGCACCAATGATGCTTATTTGGTTTGGAATGCTTGCCGTACTAGGAACATTACAAATCGGGCAGAATACCGAGGTTCTAAAAGCTATCAATCCATACTACGCCTATCATTTATTGACCATACATCCTGAAGGATTTTTTGTTTTGGGCTTTGTATTCCTTTGTACCACTGGTGCTGAAGCATTGTATTCAGACATGGGACATTGTGGACGAAAAAACATTAGAATTAGCTGGATCTTTGTAAAAACTGCCTTAGTACTTAATTATTTTGGACAGGCAGCGTATTTGATCCGTCACGAAGGGGAAACATTACAAACTTTAGGCGGAAAAAATGGAAACCCATTCTATCTTATCATGCCCGATTGGTTTCAACCCATTGGAATTGTAATTGCAACAATGGCAGCCGTGATTGCTTCTCAAGCGCTTATAAGTGGTTCATTTACATTAATAAATGAAGCGATGCGATTGAATTTTTGGCCAAAAGTAAAAATAAAATACCCTACTGAATTAAAAGGACAATTGTATATCCCATCCATAAACTGGTTATTGTTTATTGGGTGTGTTGGAATCGTATTACACTTTGAAGAATCCAGTAATATGGAACATGCATACGGACTCGCAATTATCTTATGTATGATAATGACCACTATTTTACTGAATTTTTATTTGATAATGAAAAGAGTGAAATTGTATTTTATTGTACCGTTGATCACCATTTATTTAATCATCGAATTTAGTTTTCTGGCAGCCAATATTATTAAGTTTGCTGATGGTGGTTATGTTACTATCCTTATAGCGACCATTTTGATAGGTATAATGACAATTTGGTATTTGGCTAAAAAAATCAACAAGAGCTACACCAAAATTGTCAAAATTGAAGATTATAAAAAAGTACTTATTGAATTAAGTGCAGATTTATCAATACCTAAATACGCAACGCATTTAGTTTACATGACTAATGCTGGCAGAACAGATGAAATAGAAGAAAAAGTAATGTATTCTATTTTACAAAAAAGACCAAAAAGAGCTGATATTTATTGGTTTGTACACGTAAATATATTAACAGAACCCTATAAAACTGAATATAAAGTAACCGAAATTGTCAAAGATGATTTGTATCGTGTGGACTTCAATTTAGGTTTTAGAGAACCTACTAAAATAAACCTGATGTTTAGAGAAGTAATCAGGGACATGGTAAAAAAAGGAGAAGTAGATATAACCAGCAGATACGAATCTTTGAACAAAAATAATATTATAGGTGATTTCAAATTTGTATTATCTGAAAAATTCCTTTCTAACGATAGTGATTTACGCTGGCATGAGAAAATAATTATGAACTCCTATTTCTTTATCAAAAAACTAAGTTTATCTGAAGAAAGGGCTTTTGGCCTAGACAGTAGTTCGGTAAAAGTGGAGAAATTTCCAATGGTACTTCATGCTCCTGAAAACATAGGATTGACAAGAGTAAAATAAACCTCTTTCATTTAAAAATCTAAAAAAACACTGTTTTGAAAACAGTGTTTTTTTATGCCAAAAAATTAAAAAACAACATTCATTATTAAAAATATAACATTCAATCAATTAATAGTACCTTTGCACCTCAATTATTTAAAATGAGATTACACAGAAATTTAGTTTATACAACGATAGACGCCTTAAACGCCATTTTTAATGAAGGCGAATATGCTGATAAAGTGGTTGCAAGATCCTTAAAAAAAGACAAACGTTGGGGAAGCTCTGACAGAAAATTTGTTGCCGAAACCATCTACGAAATCGTTCGTTGGAAAAGATTATACGCAGAAATAGCCGAAGTAAAAGAACCATTTGACAGAGACAATCTTTGGAGAATGTTTTCGGTATGGGCAGTATTGAGAGGCTACCCTATTCCGGATTGGCGCCAACTGGAAGGAACCCCAGAAAGAAAAATAAAAGGACGTTTTGACGAACTTTCGAAGGTGAGAGCTTTAAAAGAATCTATTCCGGATTGGATGGATGAATTAGGGGTCAAAGAATTAGGCGAAAAAGTTTGGGCAACTGAAATTACAGCTCAAAACCAACCTGCTAAAGTAATCCTAAGAGTTAATACACTTAAGACCACAAGAGAAGCGCTACGCGCTATTTTGATGGATTTAAACATTGAAACAGAAACCCTGAAAAATCAACCTGATGCTTTGGTTCTAAAAGAAAGAGCCAATGTTTTCTTGACTGACGCTTTCAAACAAGGCTTCTTTGAAGTTCAGGATGCCAACTCCCAATTAGTGGCGGCTTTCCTTGACGTAAAACCAGGGATGCGTGTTGTAGATACCTGCGCTGGTGCTGGTGGAAAAACATTGCATATTGCTTCTTTGATGGAAAACAAAGGACAGTTAATCGCTATGGATTTGTATGAAAGCAAATTAAAGCAATTAAAAATCAGAGCCAAAAGAGACGGTGCTTTCAACATTGAATACCGCATTATTGACTCGACAAAAATCATTAAAAAATTACACGAAAAAGCAGACCGTGTTTTAATTGACGCGCCTTGTAGTGGTTTAGGAGTTCTAAAAAGAAACCCGGACGCTAAATGGAAATTAAAACCGGAATTTATTGACAACATTCGTAAAGTACAATCGGAAGTTTTAGAAAGTTATTCTAAAATTGTAAAACCGGGTGGGAAATTAGTGTATGCTACTTGCTCTATATTACCATCCGAAAATCAAGAACAAATTGCTCGTTTCTTGACAACTGACATTGGTAAACAATTCAACTTTGTAAAAGACCAAAAAATATTGGCTTCAGAATCTGGTTTTGACGGATTCTACATGGCCTTGTTAGAACGCAAAGAAAGTTCCGAACAGAAAGAAAAAAGAGTACAAAAAGAAATAGAATAATAGAATAGAATACAGATTTTAGACTCCAGAATTCACAAAAAAGTCCTCGAAATTCGAGGACTTTTTTTTATAATATTATTTTTTTAGCTTATCTTTTTCCAACCTTAAACTAAAAAACTTCAAACTTTCTATTAATCATTCATTGAGATTAAAAATTCCTCATTATTCTTCGTTTTCTTGAAACGATCATTAATGAAATCCATCGCTTCCACCGGGTTCATATCCGAAAGGTATTTTCGCATAATCCACATGCGTTGCAATGTTTTTTGATCCAATAACATATCATCACGTCTGGTACTTGAAGAAGTCAAATCGATAGCCGGAAAAATACGTTTGTTGGCAATTTTTCTGTCCAATTGCAATTCCATATTACCGGTACCTTTAAATTCTTCGAAGATAACTTCATCCATTTTCGAACCAGTTTCAGTCAATGCAGTAGCGATAATACTTAATGAACCCCCATTTTCTACATTACGGGCAGCTCCAAAGAAACGCTTTGGTTTTTGTAATGCATTCGCATCCACACCACCACTTAATACTTTACCTGAAGCAGGTTGTACCGTATTATAGGCTCTGGCCAAACGCGTAATAGAATCCAATAGAATCACTACATCGTGACCACATTCTACCAATCGTTTCGCTTTTTCAAGAACGATATTCGCAATTTTCACATGCTCTTGTGGTTCTCTGTCAAATGTAGAAGCAATTACTTCCCCACGCACACTACGTTGCATATCGGTAACCTCTTCCGGTCGCTCATCAATCAATAAAACAATTAAATACACTTCAGGATGATTTGCCGCAATTGCATTGGCAATTTCCTTAAGCAACATCGTTTTACCCGTTTTGGGCTGCGCCACAATCATTCCACGTTGTCCTTTTCCTATTGGTGAAAACAAATCGATAATTCGGGTAGAAATAGTACTTTGCTTCTCTGCCAATTTGAATTTTTCTGATGGAAAAACTGGAGTTAAATGTTCGAATGAAACTCTGTCACGAACCACTTGCGGATCGTGTCCGTTTATTTTTAAAACTCTTACTAATGGAAAAAATTTCTCTCCTTCTTTTGGTGGACGAACCACGCCTTTTACCGTATCTCCGGTTTTAAGACCGAACAATCTGATTTGAGAAGTCGATAAATAAATATCATCTGGCGAAGCCAAATAATTATAATCTGAAGAACGCAAGAAACCATATCCATCCGGCATCATTTCCAGAACGCCTTCACTTTCTATGATTCCGTCAAATTCAAAATCCGAAGCAGCAAAATTACTTTTCTTATTTTTAAAATTCGGATTTTGATTCCCATTTCCGTTTCCATTACCATTTTGATTTGGGTTTTGGTTAAGATTCTGATTTGGATTTTGCTTATGTAACTGGTTTGGATTTATCTTTTTTACTGGAGCGGAAGGAGCTTCTGTTTTCTCTTCAGTTGCTGTATCTACAACTATCCCATTCTCTGTACTTGCTTCTTTAACCTCTTCTTTATCCTTTTTTAAAGCAATTTTCTTTTCGTAAGCTGATTTATTAAATTTAATAATTTTACCAACTTTTTTCTCATTTTCTTCAGATTCTGGGTTTGGAGCCAGTTCCTCTTCTTTTGAAACAGGTTCAATCGGAAGATTATTTTCACCTGCAGCATTTGTCTCAGTTACAACTTCTTCTTTTTCAAAAAGAGAATTTGCTACCACTTTTTGAATTGCTGCTTTTTTTACAGGAACTATTCTAACTCTTTTGGGTTTATCGTCTTCAACGTTACCTTCCTCTTTTGTATCTGATGCAGAATCAACGTTAGAAGTCACTTGATGCTCTAAAATCTGACTTATTAAAGTATCTTTTTTTACACCGTTAAACTTTATGGTTCTAGCTGATTTAGCTATTTCTTGAAGCTCAGAAAGCTTCATTTCTTTTAATGCAGAAATATCAAACATGAATGTTCTATGAGTTTAATTAATTTTGGAAAATAATGTAAAAGATAGGTAGTAAACTTTATTTTGAATCAACCGCAGTATGAAGTGCTTACGGTATTATGATGCAATAATACGAATAAAATTTAATCAGACAATAGTATTTATTAAAAAGAAAATATATTTTTGTAAAAGATATTTAACAAATGATACAAAGAATTCAGACTATATATTTACTACTTGCATTTGTAGTTACAGGCATACTGCTGTTTTTTATTCCGTTATGGACAATGAAAGACGGAAAAGACTTTTATTTCATGCAAAACCAAGTGTATACGATACTATTGGGATTGAGTACTACGCTGAGTTTGTTAAGTATTGTTTCCTATAAAAAAAGACAAAATCAATTTGTCATTGGCAGATTGAATATCATATTAAATTTGATTTTATTAGGATTGTTTGTATATCGTTCACTAAATCTATCTGGAGAAACACCTGCTGTTTCGGAGAAAGGTATTGGGATGTTTCTACCTGTAGTTGCTATCGTATTATTAGTCTTGGCTAATAAAGCGATCAAAAAGGATGAAGATCTTGTAAAATCTGTGGACAGATTGAGGTAAACCTATAAACTTTAGTTTATTAGTGCGAAGAGAACCCGAATGTAACAATTCGGGTTTTTTTGTGTCTTACTATTTTTTTTAGCTAAAAAAAAGAATAAAAATCTTATAAAATGATATTCTCCTATTTTTTTTATAAATTTGAAAATAGTAATTACGATATGTTACAAAAAATCAAAATTCACCTCGCTGATGATCATCAAATTCTTATTGATGGCATTCGGACTTTACTGCATACCGTCCCTAATTTTGAAGTAGTTGGGTTTTCACTCAATGGCGACACTATTTTCAATGAGGTTACCGAAAACAAAGCAGATATTCTTGTTTTAGATATTAATATGCCTAAAAAAGATGGAATCGAAGTCATTAAGGAATTTGCTGAAAAAGGATTTCCTTGTAAAATTATTGTTTTATCCAGTTACGATGATTTAAGAATAATAAAGGAAGTCATGAAATTGGGCAGTAGTGGCTATTTGACAAAAAAATGTGCCGGTGAGAATATCGTTGAAGCGATTCAAGCGGTATCCAGAGGCGAAGAATATTTTTGCAAATCTGTTCGGGAAAAAATATTCAGTACCGTCACAAAGGACAATATAAAGTTAATAAAAAACGAGTCTGCGGTAAATTCTATTTTAACGGATAGGGAATTAGAAATTATCACATTGATATCACTGGAATATAGCGGTAAAGAAATTAGTGATCGCCTGTTTATCAGCGTAAATACTGTTGAAACTCACCGTAAAAATATAATGAAAAAATTAGATGCAAAAAACTCCATAAGTCTTGTTAAATATGCCATTAAACATAAATTAATTAAATCTTGAATCGATGGCAATCCATTAGAAACACGATTTACTTTTTATTAAACTTTAACTGGACTCTGAAAGCTAAAATTCACATTTGTTTTCCTCTTAAACTATTTCTGAAACAAATTAAATTTTCAATTAATCAGTCGTGGATGAAACATTAGAATCTTTAAAAATCACACAAAACAGAATAAAATTAAATTCTCTATGCGGTACAAACAAATTGTTATAGTATTGATTTTACTCCTGAATCTCTCTTGTATCAATGTTTTTTCACAAAAGAAAGCACCTTCAAAAAAAGAAGTTACCTTGATTTCCAACGAGGCAATTAAGTTAATGAAAGAGGGAATTTTTGAAAAATCATTAGTAAAATCAAGACTTGCTCTAACGTATGCAATTGCTTTAAAAGATGACAATTTAATTGCCGCAACTTACAACACAATTGCTGCTAATTTTGACCAATTGTCTGAATATGATAAAGCTTTTTTTTATTATAAAAAGGGATTAGCCCATGCAAATAAAACAAATAATGATGTTTTAAAAAATTGGATAAATAATAATTTGGGAAACATTTATTGTTTTGACAAAAAACAATATGAAAAGGGAATTTACTACTATAAGAAGTCACTACAATACAGCACCAAAATCCATGATTCAGCTCAAATTGTTTTTACTAAACTCAATATTACTTGGGCCTATTTTGACATTGGTCGCTATAACGAAGGACTCCCTTATTTAAAATACATCAATAAACATCACGAAAAACATAGAGATGAATCGACCATTGTTGCACTGAATATGCTAAATGGAATGTATTACAACTATAAAAATAATCCTAAAAAAGCATTATTCTTTTTCCAGAATGCCATTAAATTAGGAAACGAAGGAAATGAAAAATCAGACTTATCATATTCACATCATGAATTTTCTAAATTTTTATTAAAAAATGGAGATTATGAAAATGCTTATAAAAATCTGGCACTTTACAATGATCTAACTATTAAATTAAACAATGAAGAAAAGCTCAATAAAGCAAGTGTGGCAGGAATAAATCTTGAAATTGACGAGTATAAAAGAGAAATCGATAAAATAGGAAATGACTACAAAACCAAAGAATATTTACTACTGCAAGAGCAATCAAGGAGCAGAAAAATTGTAATCGTAATAATTCTGACTTTATTGTTTTTCTTTTTCCTTTTTTACATTTTCTCAGAAAACTCAAAGCTTAAACAAAAAAACAAAATAAAAGACATAGAAAGTCAGGTACAACAAAATATAATCAACGCATCCATCAATGGACAAGAATTAGAACGAAAAAAAATCGCTTCATTTTTGCATGATAACATTAGCGCGTTACTATCATCCGCAGGATTACATTTGAATGCTTTCACCTCGAAAAACCCCACTAATATGGAAGAAATCATAAAAACTAAAGCCATATTAGAGGAAGCGCATGATCAAATAAGGGATTTATCTCATGAACTGATGCCAACCCTTTTAGCACGATTTGGTTTATTTTACGCATTAGAAGATTTATGCGAAAAGAATTCAAATTCAGTAATTCAATTTAACTACTCTATTGTTGTACCCACAAAAACACGTTACAATGAGGATTTTGAAATGAAAATGTATTTTATCATAATGGAATTACTAAATAATATCATAAAACACAGTCGCGCCACTCAGGCTAATTTAATTATTCAAGAAAACAATAAATCGCTTCAAATCAAAATCGAGGATAACGGTAAAGGATTTGACACCGATAAATTTTATATTCTGGAAGGTTTCGGAATCAACCAAGTTAAAGCCCGAATAAACAATCTAAAAGGAACTATCGCAATACATTCAAAGATTTATTCCTGTACATCAGTTACTATTGAAGTGCCTATTACCTATCAAAAAAAAATAACTACACCCGTTTTTCCATCTCAATAATTTCCATATCCTTGATTTTATCCCCCTCAATCACAAAACGCAACATCGTGCGTACCTGATGAAAACCACTTTTTCCAGCCGCTCCGGGATTCATGTGTAAGAGATTATATTTCTTATCAAATATGACTTTCAAAATGTGCGAATGTCCACAAACAAACAATTTTGGCGGATTCGATTCCATCTCCGCTTTGACATTGGGGTTGTATTTCCCAGGATAACCGCCAATATGCGTAATCCAAACATCCACTCCCTCACACATAAATCGATTGTGCAACGAGAATTCCAATCGGGCTTTAGCATCGTCAATATTACCATAGACACAACGCAACGGTTTTAGCTTTTTTATCGCATCCGTTACAGCCAAATCACCGATATCACCCGCATGCCAAACTTCGTCAGCCTGCATGACATATTTCAAAATGGTATCATCAATATGACTGTGCGTATCGGAAAGAAGAAGTATTTTTTTCATTATTTTAAAGCTACAAAGTGGCAAAGGTACAAAGTTGCTGAGTTTAGTCTCCTATTATTAAAACAAAACCAACCAGAACCTAAACTTTTAACCTTTACTCCACATAAAAACTTTGTACCTTTGTTCCTTTGAAACTTTGCGACAAACAAACCTTGAGATATTTCATCAAATTAGCATACAACGGAACCCATTATCACGGCTGGCAATACCAACCCAATGCTGCTTCCGTTCAGGAAACGATGAACAAAGCGTTTTCGGTACTATTGAACACAACCATCAATCTTATGGGAGCCGGAAGAACGGATACCGGCGTTCATGCCAAAGAGATGTACGCTCATTTTGATTTTGAAGCACCATTTGACATTCCAAGTTTAATACACAAACTCAACTCTTATCTTCCTAAAGACATTGTGATTTATGACATTATTCCGGTTCATGATGAAGCGCATACGCGTTTTGATGCTACTAAAAGAACCTACGAATATCATATCAATATCTTTAAAGATGTTTTTTCGCAAGACCAAAGTTGGTATTTCCACCAAAAACTAGATATCAATTTGATGAACGAAGCAGCAAAATTATTATTCAATCACACTGATTTTCAATGTTTTTCAAAAGTAAATACGGATGTAAATACTTTTGACTGTACTATTTTTGAAGCCAATTGGAAACAAAAAAATGACAACATAATTTTCACTATTTCGGCCAATCGTTTTTTACGAAATATGGTTCGTGCTATTGTGGGAACATTAGTAAACATAGGATTACACAAGATTACACTGGCTGATTTTACTGCCATCATAGAAAGCAAAAACCGAGATAAAGCTGGTTTTTCGGTTCCGGCGCATGGTTTATATTTAACCAAAATAGAATACGATTACATTTAAATAATTACGAATTAAAAATTACGAATTATGCATCTAAGATTCAAATCGTAATTTCTAATTCGTAATTCGTAATTCACAAAACATGAAAGCAAAAGCATTTGATACCCGATTATTCAAACGAATATTAAAATTCACTAAACCCTACCAATGGCGTTTTAATGGCGTGATTATTTTCGCCATTTCACTATCGATTTTTGCGGCATTGCGTCCGTATTTATTGAAACAAACCGTGGATGGTTACATTGCAACCCAAGACCAGCAAGGATTATTGATGTATGTAGTCTTGATGGGAATTGTACTATTACTGGAGGTATTTTCGCAATTTTACTTTGTGTATTGGGCGAACTGGCTTGGTCAGGATATTGTAAAAGACATTAGAACAAAATTATTTCGCCATATTCTAAGTTTCCGAATGAAATATTTCGATCATGTTCCCGTGGGACAACTCGTGACACGTTCAGTTTCGGATATTGAATCGATTGCCCGAATTTTCAGTCAGGGATTATTCATGATTATCAGCGACTTGATGAAAATGGTTGTTGTACTGGCTTTTATGTTCTACATGAACTGGAAACTGACTTGGATTGTGATTGTGGCGATGCCAATTTTAGTTTATTTCACTAGAATTTTCCAAAAGAAAATGCAAGTGGCTTTTGAGGAAGTACGTACCCAAATTGCCAACATGAATTCCTTTGTACAGGAACGCGTAACGGGAATGAAGATTGTCCAACTTTTTAATCGTGAAGAAATTGAATACGAAAAATTCAAAAGCATCAATGATAAACACAAAAAAGCGTGGATAAAAACCATTCTTTATAACTCCATCTTCTTCCCCATTGCCGATATAATTTCGTCTTTAACCCTTGGTTTTATTGTGTTATATGGCGGAATCAAGATATTAAACGGGGATAACTTTACCACTTTTGGAGATTTATTTTCGTATACGATGTTCATCGGAATGTTATTCAATCCATTACGTCAAATTGCGGATAAATTCAACGAGATGCAACTGGGAATGATTGCGGCAAACCGTGTTTTTGATATTTTAGATACCGAAGATCAAATTCAGGATACTGGAATTATCGAAGCGCCAATCTTTAAGGGAGACATCGAATTCAAGAATGTTCGTTTTGGATATATTCCGGATGAAGAAGTGATAAAAGGAATCGACTTAGAGGTTAATGCTGGTCAAACTATTGCTATTGTAGGCTCTACAGGTGCCGGAAAATCTACGATTATTAACTTGCTGAATCGTTTTTACGAAATCAACAGCGGTTCTATTTACATAGACAATCACAATATTGAGAATTACACATTGAGTTCGTTACGAAAACAAATTGCGGTTGTTTTGCAGGATGTTTTCCTTTTTGCCGATACTATTTTCAACAATATCACCTTAAATAATCCTGAAATTAGTCGCGAACAAGTTTTGGCTGCAGCCAAAAAAATTGGCGTACATGAATTCATCATGAGTTTACCTGATAATTATGATTTTGATGTGAAGGAACGCGGCGTTATGTTATCATCAGGACAACGCCAACTGATTGCTTTCTTGAGAGCGTATGTGAGTAATCCCAGTATTTTGATTTTGGACGAAGCCACGTCCTCGATCGATACGTATTCTGAAGAATTGATTCAGCGCGCTACGGAAACCATTACCAAAGGCAGAACATCTATTGTAATTGCGCACCGCTTGGCAACGATTGTCAATGCTGATAAAATTGTGGTAATGGACAAAGGACTTATTGTAGAACAAGGAACGCATCTGGAATTAATCAACCGCGAGAGCGGCTATTACAAGAACTTGTATGATTCCCAGTTTTCGGTAGCAAATTAGTGAATGGTGAAAAGTGAGAAGTGTCTTGTTTTACGGCATTAAATTGTACAATTTTTAAATCTTTACATTTATTGAAACTTTAAACTTTCTCAAAACAGAATAAATCCTTAAATTCGCCCAATCAATTAAATAAGAAAAACACACATAAATGAAAGACGCTTTTGCAAATTTCATTTTACAATTAAAAAATAAATACTAGAAAAATGAAATACGATATTATAGTTTTAGGAAGTGGTCCAGGTGGTTATGTTACAGCTATTAGAGCATCACAATTAGGCTTTAAAGTAGCCGTAATAGAAAAAGAAAACTTAGGCGGTGTATGCTTGAACTGGGGTTGTATCCCAACAAAAGCGTTACTAAAATCAGCTCAGGTTTTTGATTATCTTAAGCACGCTTCTGATTATGGATTGACTGTTTCATCATTTGACAAAGACTTCCCTGCTGTTGTACAACGCAGCCGTTCAGTAGCTGACGGAATGAGCAAAGGGGTTCAATTCTTGATGAAAAAAAATAAAATTGACGTGATTGATGGTTTTGGAAAACTAAAGCCAGGAAAAAAAGTTGATGTTACTGACAAAGAAAATAAAGTTACTGAATACAGTGCTGATCATATCATTGTAGCTACTGGAGCACGTTCTCGTGAGTTGCCAAACTTGCCTCAAGATGGTGTAAAAGTGATTGGTTACAGACAAGCAATGACTTTGCCAACACAACCAAAATCAATGATTATTGTTGGTTCTGGAGCGATTGGTGTTGAATTTGCACATTTCTACAACTCAATGGGAACTGATGTAACTATTGTAGAATTTATGCCAAATGTAGTTCCTGTTGAAGACGAGGACATTTCGAAACAAATGGAACGTTCTTTGAAAAAAGCAGGTATCAAAATAATGACAAACTCATCTGTTGAGAGAATTGATACTACTGGAGCAGGTGTTAAAGCATTTGTGAAAACGGCTAAAGGAGAAGAAGTGTTAGAAGCTGAAATTTTACTTTCGGCTGTTGGAATCAAAACCAACATTGAAAACATCGGATTAGAAGAAGTAGGAATTGCTACTGACAAAGATAAAATTTTGGTAAATGCTTACAACCAAACGAACATTCCGGGTTATTACGCCATTGGTGATGTTACACCAGGACAAGCATTAGCACACGTAGCTTCTGCGGAAGGAATCAATTGTGTGGAGAAAATTGCAGGATTACACGTAGAACCTATCGATTACGGAAACGTACCGGGTTGTACGTATGCAACTCCAGAAATTGCTTCTGTAGGATTGACTGAAAAACAAGCTAAAGAAAAAGGATACGAATTAAAAATTGGTAAATTCCCATTTTCAGCTTCAGGAAAAGCAAAAGCTGCTGGAACACCGGATGGTTTTGTAAAAGTAATTTTTGATGCTAAATACGGAGAATGGTTAGGATGTCACATGATTGGTGCCGGAGTTACGGATATGATTGCTGAGGCAGTTGTGGCGCGTAAACTGGAAACTACTGGACACGAAATCCTAAAATCAATTCACCCACACCCAACGATGAGCGAAGCAGTTATGGAAGCGGTTGCTGATGCGTATGGTGAGGTAATACATTTGTAAATAAATAATCATGTAACGTAGAGACGCACGATAGTAGAGACTGCAGTGCGTCTCTACAGAAAAATATAAAATCCGATTTGTGAAAGCAAATCGGATTTTTTTATGGGTTTAGCCAAAATATAACGCAGTGTATCTCTACTTTGAAATCGTCAAAACAACGCTATTAAAAGTAGTTTTTTAACCTCAACCTACTAAAAAAAACAAATTAAACTACTGCAACTACCTAATCCTCTTACGTCTAAATATTATATAAATACATTAACAATGAATTATGAAACTTTTATACAGAATTACGTAACAAAAATTTTAGACCTAATTCCGTAATTTGAATAACTTAAAACAGTTAAATAAACGAAATCCATTTTCTTTTTATAATTATTTAAATATATGTCTTATGAAAAATATTTATCTGAATGCCGGAACAATAAATGAAGTTTTTAATGACCTTGAAACTTCTTTTGATGGCGTTTTAAATTCAAATAACAACGAATTTAATTTAGCATTAGATACCGATTTGATTAAGGGAAATATTGACGGGGTAACCTTTATAAATGGTATTACTTCGATTCAGGTCAACATGACATTTTGTGATAATGTAACGCTAAGTATGGAATCATTAAGTGCATCGTCAATTGTTTTTGCGTACTGCACTAAGGGAACTTTCAAACACAGCTTTGGCATATCTGGTCACCAATCAACACTTAAAAAACACCTTTCAACTGTTGTAACCAGTAGTCGAAGTATAAATACTATAGTACATTTCAAAAAAAATACGCCTGTTCAATTTTCGATTATAAAAGTGGAAACCGCTGGCTTAGCACATACCATCAATGATTCTTTAATCTCGAATTTGAAGAAAACCTTTTTAGACAAACAACCAAATTATATGTATCAAGGCATTCAAAATTTGAGAATTGCAGAAAAGTTCCATCAGTTTAATGCTATTACAGAGCAAGGAATGTTGGGGCACATCATGAAAAAAGACATAATACAATCTATACTAACGCTGGAGATTGATGACAACACAGACAACATAATTAAAATGTCACGTGCCATCAAATGTTCGGCTTTACATCAAATCAATGAATTAAAAAAGATATCCGGTTCTATTAAACAGTATACTTTTGACGCTATGTTCAGCAAAGTTATTAATTCAAAAAACAGGATATTTATTAAGTAACTTTTTAGAAAAAAATTTATTAAGCAGTGTCAATATTTTTGAAACTATTTACCATTTCAAGAATTAAGAAAATTCATTTTTGAAGTCAGCACTATAAATCCGATTTGTGAAAGCAAATCGGATTTATAGTGCTGACTATTTAAACACCAAACGGCTATTTTGTGGGAATTTAGCATATTAACATTTATTTACTAATCAAGGTTTTGAACCTATCGTATTGTGCTCTATATTTGTATTTCGAGCCATTTTAATAACTCCATTTCGATTTTATCATACCATAAATGAATACTGAAACCATCCGTTTTTCGAACACACTACACGAAAACCAAAATAAAAATTGGGTAAGAGCCATCGATTCTTCTAAAATCATCAATTGGATTGATGATTTATTCAGAATATTATTTCCCGAGAAAGTTTTGGAAACCATACAAATCGAATTGCTTTTGGACCAAAACAAAGCCAACTTTATTGCCATCCTTTCGGAAATCGTAAAAGATAAAACAGCCAATGAAATTCTGGATGATGCCGAATCTTTTTACACCGTACTTCCAGACTTGTACACTTCGATGCAAAAAGATGCACAAGCCATATTAGATACGGATCCTGCTGCCGATTGCATTCAGGAAATCATCAATTCCTATCCCGGTTTTTTTGCCATAGAAGTCTATCGTATTGCCAATGCTATTGCTTCCCGCACCACTTGCCTGCTTCCGCGTATTCTTACCGAATATGCGCACAGCAAAACCGGAATTGACATTCACCCAAATGCTTCAATTGACGTCCCGTTTATGATTGATCATGGTACCGGAATTGTCATTGGCGAGACCACAATAATAGGAAAACACGTGAGTATTTATCAAGGAGTGACTTTGGGAGCGTTGCAAGTAGAGAAAAACATGCAGGAAAAAAAACGCCATCCTACCGTAGAAGACCATGTAATTATTTATGCTAATGCCACCATTTTGGGCGGAAGCACCATCATAGGAAACCACAGTATTATAGGCGGGAATACGTTTATAACCAAAAGTGTGAATCCGTATTCGTTTGTCATGCAATCCAATAAAAATACTGTTTTGAACCAGCAGGAAACAAAAGATATTAATTTTTTCTCCATATAAATTATGACAAAATACAACAACATACTCGAAACAATAGGCAACACGCCACATGTAAAAATCAATCGTTTATTTGGTGCCAACCATAATGTCTGGATTAAACTCGAACGAGCAAATCCCGGAGCCAGCATCAAGGACAGGATCGCTCTTGCCATGATCGAAGATGCCGAAGCAAAAGGATTGCTAAAAGAAGGCGGTACCATCATTGAAGCTACCTCCGGAAACACAGGTATTGGACTAGCGATGGTCGCTGCCGTAAAAGGCTATAAATTAACATTAGTAATGCCAGAATCCATGTCCATAGAAAGGCGCCGACTCATGAGCCTTTATGGTGCCGAATTTGTGCTGACTCCTCGTGAAAAAGGAATGAAAGGTGCATTGGAAAAAGCACAGGAATTAGTAACCGAAATACCTAATGCCTGGTCACCGCTTCAATTTGAGAATCCTGCCAATATTGAAATTCACAAAACTACCACCGCTCAGGAAATCATAAAAGCATTCCCTGACGGACTGGATTATTTGATTACCGGCGTAGGAACCGGCGGTCATATCACGGGTTGTGCCGAAATATTGAAACAACATTTCCCCAACCTAAAAGTATACGCAGTAGAACCCGAAGCATCGCCCGTTATCAGTGGTGGCGCACCAGCTCCCCACCCTATTCAAGGAATTGGAGCTGGATTTATCCCCACAAACCTGCATACTGATTTACTGGACGGAACCATTCAAGTCAGCAAAGACGAAGCATTTACCTATGCCCAAAGAGCTGCCAAAGAAGAAGGCATGTTCGTAGGAATATCCTCTGGAGCATCGCTGGCAGCCGTGGCCAAAAAATTACATGAAATTCCTGAAAATGCTAAAATCCTGACTTTTTGTTACGACACCGGCGAACATTATTTAAGCATCGAAGGCTTATTCGTATAAACGAAAAACAATTTTAAAATACAAACCGATTTGTGAAAACAAGTCGGTTTTTTTTATGGTTTTTTTTGGGCGTGTCCTTGTTGCAGCACTATTCAATAAATCACTTTGCTGAGTACCGCAACAAGGTCAGGCTGTACGCTACAATCTTTTATTACACTCCGCTTCATAAAAGGATTTTCACTGCCATCCTTCACGCAAAACCGGGCTAATTACAGACTCCCACACTTGTAAGAAACATCTCGCAAATAAAAAATACGTTTGATGATTTGTAAGATAATAATTAAAGTGTACATTTGAAAGTAATACGCTACGCAGTAGGGCCTATATACAAGTTAGCGGTAATTGCAAAACAGAAGAACCTCAAAGATTATGCAGACAAATATAATTTGGACCGGAAAACTTTATCATTCAATAGAACATTGTACTTTGACAAAGACACTCGTTGGAAATGAAATAACTTCTACAATTATCGGTGTTTATAAAAATCAAATTTACAAAGTCGATTATCACATAAAGACAAATAAAAACTGGGAAATCACATTTGTAACTTTACGCACACTGGTTGACAATTCCGATGAATTATTAACTTTAGAAAAGAAAGATGGAAAGTGGTTATTAAATGACAAGCCTAATTACGATTTACAAAACATTTTTGACATTGACATTTCTCTGACACCTTTTACTAATACATTACCCATTAACCGACTGCAATTAAAAGGCAATGAACGGAAGGTAATAGAAGTATTATATTTTGACATTCTTGAAAAACAAATTAAAAAAGTTAAACAAATTTATACACGACTTGGAACTGACCGTTATATTTACGAGAATTATGACAAAAGTTTTAAAACGGAGATAAAAATTGACAAACAAGGATTGGTAGTTGAATATCCGAAACTTTTCGAAATGACCGTTAAAAGCGAAAGCAACTACCACTAACAGCTACTACAACGGATTTGGGAATAGGCTTAATGGAAAGTTGGTTTTGTGTTTCGAATGATTTTGCAAATCCGAAAATAGGGCTTAATTTAGTCCCAAACCCGCTGTAGTAGGCAATGCTAACAATGACCATTCAAAAGAATTTTTTATATTAAACTAGTATGAATACTAACTTTTTTTCTAACTCACTTTTTTGGTTATTATTAATAACTTTACCAGAAATGGTGTTTTCTCAATCGGCCAATTTTACCATTCAAGATGTAAAGTTTGAAAGTCAAGGCGTCACTCTTGCAGGCTCGATTTTAACCCCTAAAAAAACATTTGCAGCAGTTGTAATTGTTCATGGGTCTGATCCTGTAAAAAGAGAAATGGAGTTCGCTAAACGTCTTGCCAAAGAAGGTATTGCTGTACTGACATATGATAAACGTGGAGTTGGAGAATCTGGCGGTGTATATGTAGGACCATCTGTTGGCACGAATAATATTGACACTACTAATCTTAATTTATTATCTCATGATGCAAGTGCAGCAGTAAATACATTTCAAACCCATTTGAAAGATAAAAAAACACCAATTGGATTAGTTGGCTTCAGTCAAGCAGGATGGATAATCCCAATTGCTGCAGGCAAAAATCCACAAATTGAATTTATGGTTTTATTTAGTTGCCCTACAATTACAACTCTAGAACAACTTCGATTTCAGTTTTATACTAATGGAAACAATAATTTTTGGGAAAATCATACAGAATCAGATGCTCGTGAACATATTAAAGATGACCCAGACAGGTATCAATTCGTGGCGACTGACCCAAAAATTTCTCTGAATACTCTATTGATACCAGGACTTTGGCTTTTTGGTGAGAAAGATATCCAAATCCCAGTAAAGTTGTGTATAGAGCAATTAAATACATTTAAAGTTCAAGGTAAACCTTTCGAATATACCTTGTTTTCAACATTAGGACACAATACTGCTTCTGGCAATATTACAGCACCTGTTGATATTTCAATTCAATGGATAAAACAGAAAGCTTTAAACACTATGAAGTCTAAAGTATCAAAATAAAGCACTACCTACAACAGCTGCTACAACGGATTTGGGCAATTGGTTTAATGGAAAGTTGGTTTTGTATCTTTAATGTTTAGGCAAATCCGAAGATAGGGTTTAAATTAGTCCCAAACCTCGCCAAGCGGCGGGACGTCAAACTGACTAATAAATTAAGAAACATATTATACATGAAAAGAATTACTGTCTTCTGTGGATCCAGTTTTGGAAACGAAAAAAATTATGAAATTCAAGCTTTCAAACTTGGACTAGTAATGGCCGAAAATAATTATGAATTAGCGTATGGCGGCGCAAAAGTAGGTCTTCTGGGAAGTGTTGCAGATGGCGTCTTAAATCATAACGGAAAAGTATTTGGTGTTTTACCTAGCTTTCTAAATCGCAAACGATAGATTGACTGAATTATTCATTGTGGAAAGCATGCATGAGAAAAAAACCAAAATGAATGAACTTAGCGATGGCATAATTGCTTTGCCTGGCGGATTTGGAACTCTGGAAGATTTTTTTGAAATGCTGACTTGGGCGCAACTTGGACTCCATAAAAAGCCAATCGGAATTTTGAATGTCGATGGCTTTTATGATTTGCTGCTGGAATTTGTTGCAAACATGGTCGATAAAGGTTTTCTAAAACCAACCAATCAGCAAATGATACTGGTAAGTGATAATGCGGCAGATTTACTTGATAAAATGGAAAATTATGTCGCTCTCAAAGTTGGAAAATGGATTAAAAAAGGAAATGAATAATTAAGAGAAACAGGACTTTAATTGTTTGACTCGTATACAAAAAGCAGTAAGTTCCATTTTCGATTTGTATTTGAGATTTTCTGACTAATTCCGACATCGCATTCAAACTAATTCAACAAATGAATAATAATCAAAACGCGGTTAGCGCATTATTAGCCGAATATAAAAAAGCAATTATAGAATTGCAGCACATAATTTATGATATTTCACAGGAGGACTTAACATTTACAGTTGATAATGCAACTAAAAATCCGGATTGCAAATCCATTCAAACGTTACTTTCACATGTGGTGAGTTCAGGATATTCCTATTGTATTTACATTCAGAATTTTAAAGATATAAATAGCATCCGTCCCGAAAAAGTAAATCGGAGTTCTATTGTTGACTATATAAATGATTTAGATAACGTTCTCAAATTCACACAGCAAACATTTGCAATTATTGAGGATGATGCACTTGAAGAACGTGATGCTTCAAAGAAAATTAGGACTACTTGGGGACAACTTTACGACATCGAACAATTAATGGAACATGCAATAGTTCATATTTTACGCCACAGAAGACAAATTGAAAAATTTAAAACCATACTAAAACAACTGCACTAAACCGCAAACAACTGAGCAGTAGTTTTTTTTATGATATAAAATAATATATTTACTCCAATTAGCATTAAAAAGATCAAGACGATTATTCAAAACCAAAAAATACGAACAATATGAAGTGGACAGCCTCTTTTTTTCTTATCCTAATTATCAATATGGTAGGTTACAGCCAGAAGATTGATGAATCTGCAGTTATAAAAAAACTACTTGAAAAAGAGTCCGCAACATGGAGAGCTGCCGATAGTAAAGGTCATACAGAGTGTTGGCACATTCAACCGTACAGCCGAATATTAATTTCGACTGCAGATGGAATGACACTTGATATTCCGCCAACTGCAATGATTAACACAAATCCTAGTGCCATGGGAAATGGCGGTTTTTCCGTAAATACAAATTATAAAATGAGTATTAATGGGAACAGTGCCTGGGTAAGCCATGACGAAGAATCTACGGCTAAGGATGGCAAAAAAACGTTTTCCTATGAAATTCGATTATTAGAAAAAATAAAAGGACAATGGAAATTAGTGGGACAATCCATCCACTTGTATAATCCAAAATAATCTTCAAAACTTCATCTGCAAGGAATTATCACTATGTTTAGTAACCACTAAATAAAATCCCTATGTTTAGATATTTCAAAAAAAATAAATTTCGATCCAAAAAAAGACTAATCTCCACTGAGTCCCAACTTGCATTACCCCAAACGAAATAAAATCACAAACAACTGTTTATTAAATACTTAAAATAAAAAATATTAAAAAAAAGTATTCTTTTTGTACCAATAAAATAATTATTTGTTTAAATTTACAGTATTGGTTTAAACAGGCTGGAACACCTACTACCTCTTCTTTTAAACTTGATATGTAAATTTCAAACCTACTTCTGAATTACAAAATTTACTATCCTATAAACTAAAAATCCGCCCCAGTAATTTTCTATTGTTTCTTATCCAGCATACCAATAATGGTCTGTTTCTATTACAAAAACATACGAAATGGGGAAGTACAAATATATTTTGTTTTTTGACCAAATTGGTATTGATGCCATTGGTAAAGTTGGTGGCAAAAACGCCTCTCTAGGTGAAATGTACAATCAGCTTAATCCAATAGGGATCAGTATCCCTAATGGGTTTGCAGTTACTGCTGAAGGATATCGCCTTTTCAGGAAAATGAATAATCTGGAGAACCCCTTGAAGGATTTATTATTTTCATTAGATACAAAACACTATTCTAATCTTTCTTCTATTGGAGAAAAAGCCAGAAACCTTATTTTGTCTGCTGCAATTCCGGACGAAATTCGAAATGAAATTTACGCAGCCTACCAATCGCTTAGGGAACAATGTAACAGCAATAATCTTGATGTGGCCGTGCGGAGCAGCGCTACCGCTGAGGATTTACCAACAGCAAGTTTTGCAGGTCAAATGCAATCCTTTCTGAATATCAACGGTCCCATCCAATTATTGGATGCCGTTCATCGCTGTTTTGTATCCTTGTTTACAGATCGTGCCATCAAATACCGTCATGACATGGGTTTTGCTGCATTAGACATTGCCATTTCCGTTGGCGTTCAACAAATGGTACGAAGTGATAAAGCTTCGTCTGGCGTGGCATTTACCATTGATCCAGACAGCGGTTTCGAAAACACCATCATCATTAATGGTTGTTGGGGTTTGGGAGAAAATATTGTTCAGGGAACGGTGACACCTGATGAATGGATGGTTTTTAAACCAACTTTAGAAAATCCAGATTTGAATCCCATTCTAAAAAAACAGTGCGGGAGAAAAGAATTCACGATGATTTATGCTGAAAAATCAGAAAGTTCATCCGCGGAAAATACCATTATGAACACCGATACTTCTTTCGAAAAACAAAACCAGTTTTCGCTAAGTACTAAAGAAGTCATCCAACTGTCCCAATGGTGTTCTAAAATTGAAAAACATTATAAAAAACCAATGGATATCGAATGGGCAAAAGACGGTTTGAATAACCAACTTTACATTGTTCAGGCACGTCCGGAAACTGTACATGGGAAAAGAAATAAGCAAGTCAGGGAAATTTATAAACTCACCGAAAAAGGAAAACTGCTAACCCAAGGAATTGCACTCGGCGATAAAATTGCTTCCGGAAAAGCCCGAATTCTAAACAATCCGCAAGAAGGGGATTTATTGCAAAATGGAGAAATTATAGTAACAGATTTGACTAATCCGGATTGGGATCCTATCATGAAAAGAGCCTCGGCAATTATTACTAATAAAGGCGGACGCACCAGCCATGCAGCGATTGTTGCCCGAGAATTAGGAACCGTTGCCGTTGTTGGCTGCGGAAATGCCACTTCCGTAATAAAAAATGGTCAGGAAATCACCGTTTCCTGTGCCGAAGGCAAGGAAGGAAATATTTACGACGGAAAATTAAAATGGGAAGTATCAGAACAGGATTTCAGCAAACTTGAAATGCCAAAAACAGCTCCCATGCTTATTCTCGCCGATCCCGAAAGAGCGTTTGAATTAAGCCATTATCCCAATCAAGGCGTGGGTTTGATGCGAATGGAATTTGCTATTTCGAATACTATTAAAATTCATCCGCTGGCGTTGTGCGAACCTGAAAAAATAACAGATGAGAAGATTGTTGCCGAAATAGCCGCATTAACGAAAGGTTATGAAAATCCTAAAAATTATTTCATTGATAAACTGGCCGAAGCTGTAGCAATTGTTGCCGCCGCTTTTTATCCAAAAGAGGTTATTGTTCGAATGAGTGATTTTAAAAGTAACGAATATGCCAACCTCATCGGAGGAAAATATTACGAGCCCGATGAGGAAAACCCAATGATTGGTTTCCGTGGTGCTTCGCGTTATTACAATGATTTCTATCGAAAAGGTTTCGCTTTAGAATGCGAAGCCATGAAAAAAGTACGGAATGAAATGGGACTGGAGAATGTAAAACTGATGATTCCTTTTTGCAGAACAGTCGATGAAGGTGAAAATGTGCTTACCGAAATGTCCAAAAATGGATTAGTTCAAGGCATCAACGGATTACAGGTATATGTCATGATTGAGATTCCAAGCAATGTATTAATGGCCGATGAATTTGCAAAACTCTTTGACGGATTTTCTATTGGTTCCAATGATTTAACACAACTCACATTAGGCTTGGATCGCGATTCCGCACTGGTCAGTTATTTGTTTAGCGAAGAAAATCCTGCCGTTAAATCTTTAATTAAAGAAACGATTCGGGTCGCCAAACGTTTTGAAATAAAAGTGGGATTATGCGGACAAGCACCTAGCGATCTTCCACAATTCGCCAAATTTTTAGTGAACGAAGGCATTGATAGCATCTCGTTTAATCCAGATGCATTGATAAAAGGAATTGAAAACATTTTGGAAGCGGAAAAGAAAACAAAAAGAAAAATTCTAATGTAAATCAATTTAGTTATGGAAGCTCCATTCAAAAATAAAGTAGCCATCGTGACGGGTGGTACATCCGGAATTGGTAAATCAACCGTCTTGGTTTTCACTAAAAAGGGAGCTATTGCAAACTGTGCTTCTGTAGCCGGAAATGTAATGGCAGTTGATGGGGGATTTGTCACACAATAATTTTTGAGTTTAAATGTCCCTTAAAAATGTATATCATGTATACTTACGAAGTAAATCTAAAATGGTCAGACAAAAGGAAAGGGACGCTAAGTTCCCCCGTTTTACCTCAAAATATTGAAGTAGCGACACCTCCTGAGTTTCCGAAAGGGATGGAAAAAATTTGGTCGCCAGAGCATTTATTTGTGGCAGCGGTTAACAGTTGTCTGTTAACTACTTTTCTATCGATTGCCGAGAATTCAAGACTACAGTTTATAAGCTTTGAGAGTAAATCGACTTGTAATATTGATAAAATCAATGGAAAACATACCATAACCGAAATCATTCTTCAACCAAAACTCGTTATCCATTATTCCCAAAAACCGGAGCGGGCTAAACATATTTTGGAGATGAGTGAAAAAGCCTGTTTGATTACAAATGCCATAAAAATATCCATTCGTTTAGAGCCTGAAATAATTATTGAGTATAATCTTGTTCCGCTTGGCAATTCCTTTTAGAATAATATTCGAAATGTATTCCCAAAACCCGAAGCAGTAAAATTTTGTAACGATTACTAAAAGCCTTAAAACTCGAATTGCTGGAAGGATATCGCTCAACATTAGAACAAAACTAAAAATAACGAATCAAAAATTGATTCAAAAAAGATAATTATGGATGCCAAAAAAGACCTTTTACTTTTGTATCAAATGCTGCTCATTCGACGGTTTGAAGAGAAAGCTGCTGAGCTATACACTAAAGCAAAAATCAGGGGATTCCTGCATTTATATATTGGTGAAGAAGCAACAGCCGTAGGTGTAATGCAGGCATTAACCGATGATGACAATGTATTTAGTACCTATCGGGAACATGGCCATGCTTTGGCACGCGGTATTGATCCTGATATAATCATGGCAGAAATGTATGGTAAACTGGAAGGCTGTAGCCGAGGTAGAGGTAGCTCAATGCACCTTTTTGATGCCTCAAAAAAATTTTACGGAGGCAATGCTGTAGTTAGTGGCAATCTTCCAATAGCCGTTGGAATGGCATTGGCATCTAAAAAACAAAAGAAAAATAATATTACCTGTTGTTTCTTTAGTGAAGATGACGTTTCCAAATGTGAATTTCATGAAGCTCTGAATCTGGCAGCACTTTGGAAAGTTCCAATTTTATTTATTTGTGAAAACAATCTGTATGCTATGGGTAACGCAGTCCGGTATTCGCATACTGTAACAAATTTAGAAAAAAAAGGGATTGCGTCTTCTACCGTAGATGGTATGAATTTAATAAAAGTAATGCATGATGCCAATACGGCTGTCGAAAAAGTAAGAAGCAGTGGAAAACCCTATTTATTGATTTGCAATACCTATCGTTTTAGGGCATACTCCATGTTTGATACCGAATTATACCGTGCTAAAAAAGAAGTCGAGGAATGGAAAAGACGAGATCCGATTCCGCAATTCGAGCAGTTTCTTTTGCAACAGCAATGGATTACAGAAAATGAAATTACAGCTTTTGAAAGTAAAATAAAAACAAAAATCCAGAAGGCATTAGATTTTGCAGAAGAAGGAGCTCGGGAACCATTAGAACAATTGACCAAATTTGTTTACACTAAAATTTAAATTATAAATATTAAAATCAAAAACACTATGAAAAACTTTACACTAAACTCTTTAAAAGAAAACAGTATGGAAGACATACATTTTTGCCAAAGTTGCGGTATGCCACTTAATGCGGACAAACTAAAAGGTACAGAAAATAACGGTATTAAAAGCAATGACTATTGCAAGTATTGTTATGTTAACAGCGATTTTAAAAATCCGGAAATGAACCTGGATGACATGAAAAATGTTGTAAAAACATATATGGAAAAAAGAAAACTTCCCAGTTATATGATTCAAAAAGCCGTAAATATTTTACCCGCATTAAAACGTTGGAAAAGCAAGCAACAATAATTGATTCATCCCATGAAAAATAGCATGGCTACACTATCTATAACCTATCGTGAGGCCTTGAAACAAGGTCTTCACGAAGCATTGCAAAATGACAAACGCGTCTTTTTGATGGGCGAAGATGTGGGTCGTTATGGAGGAGCTTTTGCGGTAAGCAAAGGATTATTACAGGAATTTGGAGAAGAACGCATTATGGATGTCCCCCTTTTAGAAACGGGTTTTGTGGGAGCCGGAATTGGAGCAGCAATGGCCGGTATGAAACCTATTATTGAAATAATGACAGCCAATTTCAGTCTATTGGCTATGGATCAAATCGTAAACAATGCGGCTACCTTACAGCACATGTCAGGCGGACAATTGAATGTTCCTATAATTATACGAATGGGAAGCGGTATTGGACGTCAGTTGGGAGCACAACATTCGCATAGTTGGGAACCCTTTTATGCACACATTCCAGGACTAATTGTTTTGTCAGTGGGAACACATGAGGATGCGAGAAGTATACTACATGCTGCCTTGCAAAGTCCTGATCCTGTGCTACTGTTTGAATATACGATGATGCTTAATATCGAAAAAGAGATAGCGACTGATTTACCAATTGCTTCTCTCTCTAAAGCCAAAGTATTAAAAGAGGGAAAGGACATTTCGATAATCACTTACGGAACAGGAGTGTATAAAAGCTTGGAGGCTGCTGCCGAATTAGCTACCGTTGGAATTGATGCTGAAGTCATTGATTTACGGGTTTTACGGCCATTGGATGAGTTCACTTTCTTGGCTTCAATAGCCAAAACGCATCGGGTATTGATAGTAGAAGATGCTTGGCGTTCCGTAAGTATTTCCTCGGAAGTGAGCGCACGGATTATGGAAAACGGATTTTATTATTTGGCTGCTCCAGTACAACGATTGTGCGGTATTGATGTCCCTATTCCCTACCCTGCACATTTGGAAGAAGCTGCCATCCCTCAAAAAAATGATATTATAAATGCAGTAAAAAAAATGATCTATCGGAACTAATTTTTTAAATAGAATTGCCAATTTAAGACGAAACTAAAATATTCATTTTTCTATTAATCATACTGATTAAAAAGAGTTTAGTTCCATTAAATTAAAGATAAGAATTGAAATTCCTGAAACAGGTTTACAAAAAAATCACTACCTTAACAGGTATTTTTTTAGAAATGAAAAACAACAAAAAATGAAAGTATTAGTCTATAGTATATTTGGTTTTGATAAAGCTTTCCTGGAAAAAGCAGCACACGGTAATCACGAATTAGTTTTTACGGAGCAGACTTTGAACGAAAGTACCGCAAACCTTGCTAAAGGATTTGATGCGATTTCGCTTTTTACTTCAGACGATGCTTCAGAAACTGTATTGCAAAAATTATATACTTGCGGCGTCAAATATATTGCCCTACGCTCCGTAGGTTACGATCATGTTGATTTGGCCAGAGCAAAATCATTAGCCATGAAAGTGGCAAATGTTCCTGCTTATTCGCCTTATGCCATTGCTGAACTAGCCGTAGCTTTGTTATTGGCATTAAACCGAAAACTGGTTTTAGGTCAGACACTAATGCAAATTGGCGATTATCGCCTAGATCATTTAGTGGGTTTTGATTTGCATGGAAAAACAATAGGCATCGTAGGAACTGGAAAAATAGGCGCTGCTTTTGCAAAAATTATGCATGGTTTTGGTTGTAAAATTTTAGCCTTTGATATTGAGGAGAACAAGGAACTTATGGATAAAATTCCTATTACTTATGTTTCACTTGAGGATTTATGCGCCACTGCTGATGTGATATCTGTTCATTATCTGCTCAATGGGGCAACAAACCATCTGTTTAACAAAAGTACTTTTGCATTAATGAAAAAAGGGGTGATTTTTATTAATACAGCTCGTGGAGGAATAGTAAACACCAAAGATTTATTAGAAGCTATAGAAAATAAAACTATTGGCGCTGCCGGCTTAGATGTTTACGAAAAAGAGAAACCTATATTTTTTCAAGATCATACTGATTCTCCAATAAATGACACCTTGTTTTTAAAACTTCGTTCCCATCCTAATGTAATGATTACCGGACATCAAGGTTTTTTGACAAACGAGGCTTTAGAGGGAATTGCACATACTACGATTGCTAATTTGAATGCCTGGGCCTATAATGGTATTTCCGGAAATGAAGTGAACTGATAGGGTTTTGGATTCATTTATAAATGAATAGATTTTTTATTATTTGTCTATTTTTTTTTAATCATACTGCGGTTAGTAGTATTAAAAACTCAAAAGATGAAAGGATCCTTTAAACTCGGAAAAGTCGCTGGTATCGGAATATTTATTCACTGGACATTCACTTTGCTTATTCTGTTTATCATTTTTATGAACTACAAATCAGGTCAGAATGCCACTCAAATAATATGGTCTGTTGTGTTTATCTTGTGCATATTCATTACTGTTTTATTACACGAACTGGGTCATGCATTAGTAGCAAAAAATTATAACATAAAAACCAAAGACATCACCCTTTTGCCCATTGGCGGATTGGCTCGACTGGAACGAATACCTGAAAAACCTTTGGAAGAATTAATAGTTGCTTTTGCGGGACCTTTAGTAAATATCACATTGGCCTTTATCACGGGAATTTTCATTACCATTCCTGATACTTCGCAGCACTTAATGGCGGAGTTATCTAATGGAGTAAACGCGAATAATTTCTTTCTCAATTTTTTTTTAGTCAATTTCTGGTTGGCAATTTTCAATTTAATTCCTGCTTTTCCTATGGATGGCGGCAGAATTTTACGTGCTTTATTATCGTTTAAATTACAAAGACATGTTGCCACAAGAATTTCGGCACGGATAGGACAACTATTGGCAATGGGATTTATCATTTTTGGATTTTTCACTTCCCCTATTCTAATTTTTATAGGTATTTTTGTTATTATTGGAGCTCAGGTAGAAGCGGATTATACCGAGTCTAAATTCCTCTTGAAAGGCTTCAAAGTCCATACTGTTATAATGAAACAGTATCTAACGATTGATGCAAATGATATCGTAAAAACCGCCGTTGAATTGGTATTGGACAGTCAAAACAAGAATTTTTTGATCACTGAAAATGGTATTCCGGTTGGAACGTTGAATCGAGACCAAATTATTATGGCACTTTCTAAAAAAGGAGACGATGAATTTATTTATAATGTCATGGATCGAAATTTGGTTTACCTCGATAGTGATTCCCTTTTGGAAAACGTTTTTGAGCTAATCCAACTCAATAAATCAAGATTAATGCTCGTTATGGAGAATAATAAAGTCGTTGGTGTTTTGGATGTTGAAAATCTTATGGAACTCCTTTTAATTAACGAAGTAAAAATAAATAAAGCCCATGATAGAAAGTAAAAATAGTCTTATGCCTCCAAAAAATCTAGAGCTTGTTTATAGTGGCGAAGATTATTTTTCTCGATTAGAAGCTATTATTCGTAATTCACAATTTGAAATCCACATGCAAATGTATCTTTTTGAAAACGATGCAACTGGAAATAGGATTATAGAGGCATTAATAGAAGCTGCTTCGCGAAAAGTTCAGATTTATATCCTTTTGGATGGGTTGGGATCTTTATCATTCCCTTCTGAAACAATAAAAAAAATGAGGCAAAGTGGCATAAACATTCGTTTTTTTGCCCCTTTATTTTCAACCTATACCTTTTATATTGGCAGAAGATTACATCGAAAAGTTGTTGTTGCTGACGCAAAATTTGTGCTAATTGGCGGTATAAATATTGCCGATAAATACTGTGGTTGCTCTACCGAAGCGCCTTGGCTTGACTATGCAGTTCAATTAAACGGTGAAATAGCCGAACCTCTTCGAAAATTGTGTGCCGATATTTATTTTAAAAAAAGACATCTGCGAAACAAAAAAATTAAATCTTCATTTCCTGTCCAGGAAGATGCCATGGTTCGCATACTTCAGAATGACTGGTTAAAGGGGAAAAATGAAATTTGTGATGCCTATATAAAATCCATTCGAAATGCGAAAACAGAAATAATTATTGTGGGAAGTTATTTTCTTCCTGGGATTCGAATCATTCGAGCCTTGAAAAAAGCATCCAAAAATAAGGTGAAAATTAAATTAGTTCTTTCCGGAAAATCAGATCTACCGTTGACAAGGCGCGCCACTTGCTTCCTCTATGGCAAGCTACTTAAATATAATATTGAATTGTACGAATGGGACCAATCCATTTTACATGGAAAAGTAGCCGTAATAGATGGCAATTGGGCTACAATAGGTTCTTTTAATCTGAATAATTTAAGTTCGTACGGAAGCCTTGAAATGAATGTTGAAATAAATTCTGCTTTGTTTTCTAAAATGTTTCAAACGCACCTCCTCGGAATTATTGCTCAATGCCAAAACATAACGCTTAACTCGCTAAAAACAAAGGACAATCTATTGACGAAAACCATCAACTTTCTTTCGTATTGTATGACCCGAATAATAGAAATAATTGTCACCTACACTCCCTATAAACGATTCAATAATTGATTTTATAAAATAGTAATTACAGCTTTTGTTCCAAAAAATGAAAAGTATTCTGTTCCAAAAAACAAATTATTATTGAAAAAATTATCACTATTAGTACTGTTAATAAAATATTTTTAATTAACTTTATATGTATTTTTTAATCATTTAAAACACTATAAGCAAGTACTTTATAAATTTACAAGCAATGGAACCACACCGAATAAAAACTAAAAAAAAAGAGGATTGGATTCAAAAAGATTTGGAGAGTAAAACTCCCAAATTAAGCAGTAAAATAGTGTTTATTCCCAGTCAGGATGAATTATTTTTCTAGTTCATTTCTCAAAGAAATTTGTTAGCCCAGGTTAACATCGGAGCCGTGAGTCACTGCTCTGTAATTGAATGTTCTTTCAAGCACCAGGTTTAAAAGATTCTCCGCAGAGCTCCAAACTTTTAAACCGGTATTCTTAATCGGGGTTAGGGACAAAATAGTCCCTACTCCATTAACGATTTAAACGCTATGGATTTTGCACAATACAAAGAAACATTTACAGACAAATCCCATAAAATAGGCTATTCCCTTCCTAATATTCAACGTTGTCTGGATTATGCCGAAGTTTTATTTTCACATGACGTACCGATTATTTACAATCCAACCCATTTATCGCTTTTGGTGGGATACAAAAAAGAATACTTAAAAAAAGCGGCTGTTTATCCCCGCTATTTTTACCGTGATTTTGAGATTGCAAAAAAAAATGGCACAAAACGACTTATTTCTGAGCCTCTCCCCAGTTTGAAAGAAATTCAGATCTGGATTTTGAGAAATATTCTCAATAAAGTTCCCATCAGCCCTTTTGCGAAAGCATACAAAACCAATGTAAGCCTTATTGAAAACCTGAAATTCCATAAAAATCAACCTAAAGTATTTACGTTGGACTTAGAAAATTTTTTCCAATCTATTACTATTAAATTAGTTGAAAAAGAGTTTCATCAATTGGGCTATTCAAAAATGGTATCGAGACTGCTTTCAAAATTGTGCACCCGAGACAAAACTTTGCCACAAGGCGCACCCACGAGTCCATATCTTTCGAATTTGATTTTAAAAGATGCCGATGCCCAGATTGCCGCCTACTGCAAACTGCATAAAATAAGATACACCCGTTATGCTGACGACATGAGCTTTTCCGGTGATTTTGACGAAAACAAGCTACTCCATAAAGTAATTGAAATTGTTGAAAAATTAAATCTTCGCATCAATAAAAACAAGACTAAACTCATGACGTCCAATACCCGTCAAACCGTCACAGGGATTGTGGTCAATGAAAAACCGCAGGTGGTATTCCACAAACGCAATGATTTGAGACAGGCCATGTATTATATCAAGAAATTTGGTATCGAGGAACACCGCGAATACAAAGAAATCAACCAGAAAAATTATCTCGAACATTTGTTAGGGAAAATCAATTTTGTGTTGCAAATAAATCCAAAAGACATCGAATTTTTAGAGTACAAATCTATATTGAAAGACCTAAAAAAGAAACAGGATTTAAAAGCTATGGAGGACGAATTATTACCAATATAATAATTGAAAAACATTCCTGGAAAAAGAACCCTCTATAAAAACTCTTTTCAGAGTTTTTATTATTTTTATAACTAACTGAAATAAAGCCATTTATTACTATTTTAATACCTGAAAATTAATTAAATTTGATAGATAAAAATGTCTAAAAATCACAATCATTTGTGCGATCTCTTTTATACATATTGATATTGATAAAAGCGAGACTACAACCTTTGAACGTCTTTATAATATAACAAATAATTAAAAAAAGTAATACCTCATGAAAAAAATAACAACAATTATCGCAACACTATTTTTCTCTACTTTTCTATTGGCACAAACAACTTGGAAAGTAGATCCAATGCATTCAAAATTAGCTTTTAGCACTGGGCATATGGGTATCTCCGATATTTCCGGATTGTTCAAAACATTTGAGGCAACCGCTACAACTAGCAAAGCTGATTTTAGTAATGCCACATTTGAACTCTCAACTGATCTGGCCTCTATCGATACCGAAGTGGAAATGCGGGATAATCATTTAAGAAGTGCCGATTTCTTTGACGTGGAAAAATACCCTAAAATGACTTTTAAAAGCATCTCCATAAAAAAAATAGGGAAAGAAAAAGGGAAATACAAACTTATGGGGACGCTCACACTGCACGGAATAACAAAGCCGATAACCCTCAATATGTGGTATCGAGGATCTGCAGAAAACCCACAATCTAAAACAATCTCAGCCGGTTTTCAATTTAGCGGAATTTTAAAGCGTTCTGATTTTAATATAGGAACAAAATTTCCTGCACCAATGATTAGTGATGAAGTCAAAATTAAAGCAGATTGTGAGTTCATTAAACAATAAATAGCTTGGGTTAAAGTATTAATACAGACCAAAATTTATATAAAAAACAATCCAGATGGCATTTATAGACTATTACAAGATTCTTGAAGTGGATAAAAAGGCAACTGAAACCGAGATTAAAAAGGCGTATCGCAAACTGGCCAGAAAATACCATCCTGACTTAAACCCCAACAATAAGGAAGCCGAAAGAAAATTCAAAGAAATCAATGAGGCCAATGAAGTATTGAGCCATGCCGAGAATCGTAAAAAATATGATGACTACGGTGAGAACTGGCAACATCCAGAGGAATTTGAGAAATCTAAACAACAACAGCAGTATCATAGAGGTGGTCAACAAGATGGTTTTGGTGGGTTCAGTGGCGGCGGTGGAGATTTTTCAGATTTTTTTGAATCTATGTTCGGTGGTAGCTCATCAGCAGGCGGAGGTCGTCGTAGGGCACCGTTTAAAGGGCAGGATTTTAATGCCGAACTGCATCTGGACCTAAAAGACGTATACACAACACACAAACGCACCTTGACTATTAACGGTAAAAACATTCGTATTACCATTCCTGCCGGAGTAGAAAATGGTCAGCAAATAAAAATCAGCGGACTTGGTGGTGAAGGCGCTGGCGGTGGCCCGAAAGGAGATTTGTACATCACTTTCACTATTGAAAACCATACTAACTTCAAGTTAGACAAACACAACCTCTATTCCACTGTTACCTTAGATTTATTTACCGCGCTATTGGGTGGCGATATCACCGCAGATACTTTTGACGGAAAAGTAAAACTAACCGTAAAGACCGGAACCCAAAATGGAACAAAAGTAAAACTGAAAGGAAAAGGATTTCCAGTGTATAAAAAGGAAGGGGAATTTGGTGATTTCTACATTACCTATCACATACAAATACCCACAAATCTTTCCGAAAAAGAAAAAGAATTATTTACGGAACTCGCTAAGTTAAGAACGTCATGAACATCGAAAACCTCATCGCTATACCTGCATTATGTACCCATTACAAAGTGGAATTCTCTTTTTTTAACAACCTCAGTGAAATGGGTTTACTCGAAATAAAAACTATCGAAGCAATGCAATATATCCATCCGGATGCAATCTTTGAAATAGAGAAAATGATACGCATCCATCAAGAATTACAGGTAAATACGGAAGGAATTGATGTGGTGTTTAATTTGCTCCAAAAAATAGAAGATTTGCAAAATGAGCTGATTTCCACTAAGAATAGATTGCGCTTATACGAAAGTTGAGATTTGATAATCCCAATATTCTTTTACTACCTATAAAAAGTAAAAAATATGAACTGGCACTTAATCCCTCTTTCGGAAATAGCTCAATTGCTAAATACTACTCCATCCGGAATTGATGATGTAACGGCGTCAGAACGCTTGCGCAAATATGGGAAAAATCAAATTGAAGATAAAAAAAAGAAGACAATACTACAGATGCTTCTATGTCAGCTCTCTGATTTCATGATTCTCATCCTTATTGCAGCAGCAATTATCTCCGGTATATTAGGTGATGTTACCGATACGATTATTATTCTTGCTATCATTATTATTAATGCCGTTGTTGGTTTTATCCAAGAGTATCGGGCTGAAAAAGCGATGGAAGCATTAAAAAATATGGTGGCAAACTATGCGCGTATTTTACGTGAAGGAAAAGCAATGGATATTCCTGCTTCCAATCTCGTCCCTGGAGATGTAGTGGTACTCGAAGCGGGAAATGTTATTCCTGCCGATATCCGCTTTTTTGAAACCCATCAAATAAAAGTAGATGAATCAGCGCTTACGGGTGAATCGAATAATGTAGAGAAAAATCCAGAGGAACTTCCTGAAGGGAATTATGCGCTTGGCGACCAAACCAATATGGGATACAAAGGAACTTATGTTACCAATGGACGAGCGCTGGCTTATGTGGTAGCAACAGGAATGCATACTGAACTTGGACACATCGCAAAAATGATCCAAACCGATGAAACCACAACGCCCTTACAAAAAAGATTAGCTGCTTTTGGCAAACGGTTATCGGTAGTTATACTTATTATCTGTGCTATCATTTTTTTTATTGGATGGTTGCGAGGAGAAACAGTTTTGACAATGCTGATTACGTCTATTTCACTTGCTGTTGCCGCCATTCCTGAGGCTTTACCTGCATTAGTAACCATTGCACTTGCTTTTGGCGCCAAAAAATTAGCTAAAAATAATGCCCTCATCCGAAAATTACCGGCTGTGGAGACTTTGGGTTCCGTGACTTTCATCTGCTCTGATAAAACAGGAACTCTTACGCTGAATAAAATGACGGTGCAGGAAATTTTTGAAACTTCGGATAAAAAATACGAGGCTTTTTTTGCAGAAAAAAATGTACTGCTACACACAATAGCTTTAAATAATGATGTTACAAAAGAGGAAAATGAAAAATGGCTGGGAGATTCAACTGAAGTCGCCTTGGTACAATATGCATTCGATAAAAACTTAAACCGGACTGATTTAGAAGTAACATTTCCCCGAATTGCAGAATTGCCTTTCGATTCTAAAAGAAAGTGCATGACTACAATTCACCAAACCCAAAATTCTAATGGTGAAATTATAGTAATTACAAAAGGGGCTGTTGATGTATTGTTTCACAAATTGAATGATAATCAAAAATCTCTTATTCCTGAATTTGAACGTAAAGTCAACGAAATGGCTGAAAAAGGATATCGGGTTTTAGGTTACGCCATGAAAACGCTTCCTTCCTTACCCGAAAATCTGGACACCGATGAAATAGAAACCGAATTAACCCTTATTGGGTTTGTAGGGATGATTGATCCACCTCGTGAGGAGGCAAAACAGGCGGTTTCTGAATGCATAGAAGCCGGTATTACTCCTGTTATGATTACTGGTGACCACAAACTAACTGCCAAGGCAATTGCCGAAAAACTGGGTATTATTGTCACGGATGACGACCTTGTTTTAACAGGGTCAGAACTGACTGCATTAACACAAAGTGAGTTTATAAAAATTGTCGAAAAAGTAAAAGTGTATGCACGTGTAAATCCGGAACAGAAACTAAGAATCATTACTGCATTACAATCCAAAAATCATTTTGTGGCAATGACTGGCGATGGTGTGAATGATGCTCCGGCTCTAAAAAATGCTGACATAGGTATTGCCATGGGAATCAACGGAACCGAAGTATCCAAAGAAGCCTCGCACATGATTTTATTAGATGATAACTTTGCCACCATTATTATTGCTGTTAAACATGGTAGAAAAATATTTGATAACATCCTAAAATTTATTAAATACATAATGACAGGAAACTCTGGAGAAATATGGGCAATTTTTTTAGCTCCGTTCTTTGGTTTACCTATTCCGCTATTAGCCATACACATTCTCTGGATTAATCTGGTAACGGATGGTTTACCAGGATTAGCACTAGCCTCAGAGCCATCTGAAACAAATATTATGAAACGACCACCCAGAAATCCGAAGAAAAATATTTTTTCAAATGGAATGGCTTTACACATTTTATGGGTCGGATTTTTAATGGGTATCGTTACTATTGGGATGCAGGCTTATGCAATACATAATGCCAATACACATTGGCAAACGATGGCTTTTACGGTACTTTGTTTTAGTCAGTTGGGACACGTAATGGTCATTCGGTCCAGTCGGGAATCCATTTTTAAAATAGGCTTTTTTTCTAACAAACCTATGCTTGTCGCCTTATTGATAACTATTGTCCTTCAATTTATGGTTATTTATATGCCTTTCTTTAACGAAATTTTTAAAACTCAACCCTTACCTTTATATGAATTGGGGCTAACATTGGCGGTATCAAGTATTGTATTTTGGTCTGGTGAAGCCGAAAAATGGATTAAAAACAGGAACAAATAGACTTCAATTACTTTTTAAACACTCTCTATTTCATAAGGATTTGTGTGATTTTTTTTTGAAAATAATTTGTGTTCCCTTTTTGAATTTTCTTTTCATTTTTATCAAAATTCCCTTTTTTAATTCCACGCTTAAAAATCAAAATAGAAATTACAATTTAAAAAACATCCTTATTCTTTTTTATATTTTTTTCGACAAAACCCTCAAAAAAATAGCCGAACAACATATTTAAATGCTGATAATCAGACAAATAATCGTATATTTGAGTAGCTTTTTTTCTATTAAAAATTAATTCATTTACTAATGAATAGTATTTTTAAAATAATCGAATTGTTTAAAACTTTTTTACTTGAAATTGGCGAACTCTCTTATTTTGCAGGTCGTTTTTTTAAAGAAGTTTTTAGGCATCCTACGGAGTTCAAAGAATTCCTTAGACAATGTTTTTATATGGGAAATCGTTCTTTGCTGCTTGTTGCTGTAACAGGATTTATCATTGGTTTAGTCTTCACCTTACAATCTCGCCCCACGCTACAGGAATTTGGCGCCGTTTCCTGGATGCCGTCAATGGTCAGTATTTCACTTATTAGAGAAATTGGGCCTATTATCACGGCTCTAATTTGCGCAGGACGGATTGGTTCTGGAATTGGCGCTGAACTGGGTTCTATGAGAGTTACAGAACAAATAGATGCTATGGAAGTTTCCGGTACAAATCCTTTCAAGTATTTAGTGGTAACCCGCATATTAGCAACTACTTTCATGCTCCCTATTCTGGTATTTTTTGGAGATGCTATTGCCATTTTTGGTTCTTTTTTAGTAGAAAATATAAAAGGGAATGTTTCTTTTTTATTGTATTACAATCAAGTTTTTGACGCCTTGGAATTTGGAGATTTAATCCCGGCAACCATTAAAACTTTCTTTTTTGGTTTTGCCATCGGTTTAGTGGGTTGTTTTAAAGGATATTATTGTAAAAAAGGAACTGCAGGTGTTGGTTTAGCGGCTAACTCAGCAGTGGTTTTTACCTCGATGCTATTATTTATTATTGACTTTATTGCTGTTTTTATTACTGATATTTTTTATGATTTATAACTGATTATGAAGACATCTATACCAAATCCAAACCCAATTATAGAGATTAAAGACTTGAGAAAAAGCTATGGTGACAATCATGTTTTGGATGGTTTTAATATGGTTTTGAATGAAGGAGAAAATCTGGTTATCATGGGAAAATCAGGTTCTGGAAAATCAGTTATGATAAAGTGTCTTATTGGTTTAGAAGAACATGACAGTGGAACTGTTGTAATAATGGGAGAAGATATTAGTGAACTCGACCATTCAGCATTAGATGATCTTCGTACGGAAGTAGGCTTTCTTTTTCAGGGAAGCGCACTCTATGACTCGATGACCGTCAGAGAAAATTTGGAATTCCCTTTACGTCGCCACAAAAAAAAATTCGGCAAAATAAAGGACACCACTCCACTGGTTATGGAAGCATTGGGAAATGTAGGTCTGGCTCACACTATAAATTTAATGCCCGAAGAACTTTCGGGGGGAATGAAACGAAGGATTGCTTTGGCCAGAACTTTAATTCTACAACCAAAAATCATTCTTTATGATGAACCAACTACTGGTTTAGACCCCATTACTGCAAAGGAAATTTTACTGTTAATGATGTCCATCCAGAAAAAATACAACACTTCGGCAATTATCATTACACATGATGTGGATTGCGCCAGAATGATTTCGAACCGAATGATTTTATTGGTAGACGGTATCAATTATATCGAAGGAACTTTTGAGGAACTATCAATTTCAACAGATCCTAAAGTACAAGCTTTTTTTAAATAAGAATAGATATGGAGAAAACGACATCACAAAAACTGCGCCTTGGACTTTTTGTAATCATCGGATTAATGCTATTTGTACTGGCAGTATATTTCATTGGCGATAAGCAAAAAATGTTTGGAAAAACCAATCATCTGAAAGCGGTATTCAATAACGTAAGTGGATTACAACTAGGTAATAACGTACGGTATTCAGGGATAAATGTAGGCACTGTACGCAGAATAGAAATGATCAATGACTCTACCATTAAAGTCGATATGCTGATTGAAAAAAACATTTTTCCTCACATTAAAAAAAATGCTATTGCCACTATAAGTTCAGATGGTTTGGTAGGTAATATGATTATAAATATTATCCCCGGCAAAGGGATGGAAGCTGCTGTGAACCCAGGAGATGAGATTCAATCCTTAAGCCGCATTCGTACGGATGATTTGCTGAATACCCTTGCTGTGACCAATAAAAACGCGGCGCTTCTTACCATTGATTTACTTAAAATTACACAGGAAATAAATGAAGGCAAAGGAACGGTGGGTTTATTGATTAAAGATTCCTCTTTAGCCAATAACTTGAAAGAAACCATGCGATATCTAAAAATTACCGGACAAGGAACTACGGAGTCCGTGAAAAAATTAAACCGACTCATTTCTTCTTTAGAAAATAAAGATAATGTGATAGGTTTTTTGAAAGATACGGCTGTAGCCAATGATATGAAAGCGGTAGTTCGCAATTTAGATAAATCCAGTACTGAAATAAATAAAGTAGTAACCAATCTCAATTCGACAATTGCAAATATTAAAGATGGAAAAGGAGCTATAAACTACTTATCAAATAATCCGAAATTAGTTCAAAAAATAGACTCTACGATGACAAATATTAACGAAGCGAGTTCACGTTTGAATGAAAATATGGAAGCTTTAAAGCACAATTTTTTATTTCGGGGTTATTTTAAAAAACAGGAAAAAGCAAGAAATAAAGAACAGAAAAAAGAAGAACCGGATAAAAAGTATTGAGCAGCAAAAAATATTAAATCATGGTTACTATAGAGAAATTAGGAATAATTCTAAGTCCTACTGACAACGAATTTGAAAATAATGGTGTGTTCAATCCCGGTATTTATCAGGATGGAAATACCATTCATGTTTTATACCGGGCAGTAAAACATGGAAATTTCTCAACCATAGGTTATGCAAAAATGGATGGTCCTCTTAAAATAACGGAACGGCATGAAAAGCCATTGATAACCCGTGATTTCGATTACGAAAAACATGGTGTAGAAGATGCGAGAATTGTAAAAATTGAGGATACCTATTATATCACCTATACCGCTTATGACGGTGTCAATGCAATGGGAGCACTAGCTACCTCAAAGGATTTGATTCATTTTGAAAAACATGGAATCATAACTCCACGTATAAATTACCAAGAATATGAAAATTTTGTAACTTTTTGTGACAAGAATAAAAATAAACTAAATCCAAAATACCATCAATACTATAACCTTTTTGCAAAAATAGGATTAGTGGGAGATGAACTTAGATTGCTCAGAGATAAAGATGTGGTTTTATTTCCAAGAAAAATAAACGGAAAATTTGTTTTATTGCACCGCATTTGGCCTGGAATTCAGATCGTACAATTTAATGACTGGAAAGATTTAACCGAATCCTTTTGGGAAGATTATCTTAAAAATCTTGTCAACCATATCGTACTTGACCCAAAAGACATCTATGAAGTAAACTACATTGGTGCTGGTGGACCACCTATAGAAACTGAATTTGGCTGGTTGATAATCTATCATGGTGTTCAGGAAACTACAACAGGAAAAGTATATCGTGCCAAAGCAGCATTACTGCAGTTAGACAAACCCGAAATTGAACTTGCCAGATTACTTTATCCGCTATTTTCCCCTACCAAGCAATGGGAAATAGAAGGCGAAGTAAGAAACATAGTGTTTCCAACTGGTCATGCTTTATTTGGGAATGATCTTTACATCTATTATGGTGTAGCTGATAAGCATGTTGCCGTAGCAAAATTAGACATCAACGAATTGCTTCTTGAATTGAGAAAACAATGTTAGCAAAAGCGCCATGAAACTCCAAAAAGGAATAAAAATGTTAATTGTAAGTTCGTATCCGCCAAGAGAATGCGGTATAGCAACTTTTTCAAATGATATTGTAAATGCAGTGAAAATTGTTTTTGGAGATACATTACCGGTTGAGGTATGCGCTTTGCAGAATAGTGAACAACACTTTGAATATAATAATGAAGTAAGCTATATTTTACCTGTTAATTCATTGAAACATTACCGGATGGTTGCCGAAAAAATAAATGAACGAAACGACATCGCATTGGTTTGCATTCAACATGAATTTGGTCTTTTTAGAGGCGAATACGGCGATTATGTTCTCTCTTTCATACTAGCTCTAAACAAACCAATTGTTACTATTTTTCATACCGTGCTACCGAATCCGGATGAAAAAAGAAAGAAAATAGTTCATGCTATAGCTGATTTATCCGATCGAATCATTGTACTCACCAAAAACTCACAGACTATTTTGACTACTAATTACGGTGTTGAGGAAACCAAAACAATTGTAATTCCACATGGCAATCACAATGTATTATGGGAACAAAAAAATACTCTAAAGAACACTTATGATTTCTCGGATAAAATAGTGATGTCCACATTTGGTTTAATCAGTCAAAATAAAGGTATCGAAACCGTATTACAAGCTTTACCTGAAATTGTTAAAAAAAATCCCGAAGTAATTTTTCTGGTAATTGGGAAAACACATCCTGAAATAATTCGTCAAGAGGGAGAAATATATCGCGACAGTCTTATCAATTTAGTACAAGAACTTCATCTGGAAAATAATGTTATCTTCATTAATGAATACCTACAGTTGTCTCAATTACTGGAATATCTAACTCTATCAGACATCTATTTATTCTCTTCCAAAGATCCTAATCAAGCAGTAAGCGGTACTTTTGCTTATGCCATGAGTTGCGGTTGTACTGTTATTTCTACTCCAATACCGCATGCTGTTGAAGCATTAGTAAATGGCAACGGAATACTCTTGAATAGTTTCGAAAACTCCGAAGAATTTAAAAACGCAATAGTATACTTGATTGAAAATAAAGAGGAACGAATAGCGATGGGTAAGAATGCATTTTCTTTGTCACACGCCACTAACTGGGAAAATATAGCCATTCAATACCGATTACTTTTTGACCAATTAACCAATCGAGAAGAAGATTTAAGATTCAATTTCCCTCCCATAAAACTAGACCATATCAAAAAACTCACTACTGATTTTGGAATACTTCAGTTTTCAAAATTCAGCCAGCCCGATCCTGAGTCGGGTTACACATTAGATGATAATGCCAGAGCACTGATTAATATGGTCCTGTATAACAAAGTTTTTCCAGACAACAATACCTTAAAATTAGCAAATATATATCTGAATTTTATAGAAGGCATTCAACGAAACAACGGCTGGTTTGATAACTACAAAGATTTTGACCATCAATTAACCAAACAAAATGAAGAAGTAAATCTTGAAGATGCCAACGGTAGAGCGCTATGGAGTTTAGGAACGGTAATTTCCCACAGGGACTCCTTACCTTTAGAAATGATTTGCCAGGCGGTAAAATGTTGGGACAAAGCCATAAAAAGAATTGACGATATTAAATCCCCAAGAGCAATAGCCTATGCTTTGAAAGGGCTGTATTTCTATCATTCTATTTATAAAGACGAAGAGATAAAGTCCCATATTGAGAAGCTTGCCGATGAACTTTTGCGCCACTATAATATCAATTCAGCAGAAAATTGGTGCTGGTACGAGGATTACATGACTTATGCAAATAACGTTTTGCCCGAAGCCATGATGTACAGTTATTTAGTTACAAAAAATCCTAAGTACAAAAAAATTGCGGCAATCACATTTGATTTTCTTCTTTCTCATTATTTTATGAAAGGACAACTAAAAGTAATCTCAAACAGAGGTTGGTTTAAGAAAGAAAATGAAAGGGTTTTCTATGGGGAACAACCTATAGAAGTGGCTACTACAATCCTTGCATTGGATTTATTTTATGAAGTCACCCGAAACAAAAAATACAAAGATCAGCTTAAACTGGCTTTCATTTGGTTTTTAGGAAATAATCATTTGAAACAAATTATGTACAATCCAGAAAACGGATCATCTTATGATGGATTAGAGGACAAACATATCAATATCAATCAAGGAGCTGAATCTACCTTATGCTATTTTAAAGCAAGATTAATAATGGAAAAATATTCTGATAACTGATATTTGAATTTTAGTGAGAAATCGATTTAATCATCAAAAAAAATCCATTATTTTACTTTCGTGAAATACGAGTTTTTGATTTTCGAATTTGATTTTCGGCTTTATGACGCAATTCTTCGTCATGCAAAAACCATCCTGCAATAGCGCCAATACAACTTCCCAGAAAAATATCCATAAAGCGGACAGAAATTAAAGTAGTAGCATCAACGACCATCGCGCTGCCAGCTTCAGCCAAAAACAAAGTCAATGGCGTAATAAAAACAACTGCCAAGCCATAATGTCTCACTATCAACATTTCAATTATAAATTGCAGTACTATTATACAAATACAAATAGTCAAAGGTGTCATTTTGAACAATAACAACAACCACGCAAGTCCCAGACCAACAAAAGTTCCCAAAACACGTTGAAAACTCCGTTGCCATACATGTTTAAAACTGGCGCCCTGCATTACAGCTGCACACGATATAGGGAGCCAATACGGGTTTTCTAATTCAAGTAAATGACCTGTGATCAGTGATGAAAATATAAAAAATCCCACAATAACGGATTCAAAAAGAGTCGTATCATTATTTTTTTTAATAACAATTAACTCCTTTTTTGGCGGATATTTTTTAGTGCTATATAAACTATAAAATAAGGCAAGTGTACAAGCTAGCATAGCTCCCATTCCAATTAATCCAACACGAATGGGAATAGTCGCCAAATTAAATGGCATACAACTGGCTAGGGAAGCAATCATGATAAAAAAGAAACTTCCAGGAGGTTTCATTCTAAAGTAATTAACGACCCAATGCACACTGATGGCAAAGAAACCCAAAACCACAGAGGAGACTATGGGGTTAAAACTAAAACAAACCCCTATAAAGAAGGAAATCATAAAACCAAACGAACAAGCCAATAGTGTAATCATTCGGCGAGCTACAGTAGTTAAAGGCATATACAAAATAACAAGTCCTGCAATACAAGATAATATTCCATAATCAAGCCGGTCAAAATAATAACCAATGAGCAACGGTATTCCAACGCATAATGATGCTAAAACAGGAATATGCCAAAGTCGCTCTGTTTTTTTTAATTCAAACAGTGCCTTAATTTCACTAATAAACAGTATTTTTAAATTATCATTCACCTGTTTAAGTTCTTTTTTAAATACTTTTCAAAGCTTCAATGAGTACATCAATATCCTCTTTTGTATTGTAATGGCTAAACGATATCCGCAAACTTGGTTTCTTCAAATCTTCTATAGAAAGCATTTCGGCTAAAACATGTGAAGGTTTTATACTTCCGGATTGGCAGGCGCTTCCGCGAGAAACCGCAATTCCTTTCATGTCTAAATGAAATAATATCATCGCCGTTTTTGCTTCTGCAAAAGGCAATAGAACATTCAAAACAGTATAAAAGCCATCAGGATTTCCGTTAATTTTAAATTCCGGAAATTCAATTTTGAGTTGGGCAATCAAATAGTTTTTCAGCTCAGCAATATGATTCTGCTCTGTTTCTAAATTGGTATAGGAAACTTCCAATGCTTTTGCCATACCGGCGATTTGGTGCAATGCTTCGGTTCCGGCACGCAATCCTTTTTCTTGTTCTCCTCCAAAAAATAATGGTTGCAACCCAGAATTTTTTCGAATAAAAGCAAAACCAACACCTTTAGGTCCATGAAATTTATGCGCACTTGCCACAATAAAATCAACAGGAATAGTTTGCAAATCGATTGTAGTTTTTCCAATGGATTGTACCGTATCAGAATGAAACAAGGTATTGTGTTCTTGACAAATGCGGCCTATTCGTTCCAAATCTAAAACGGTTCCGGTTTCATTATTCACGTGCATCAGGCTCACCAATGTTTTCTTTTCCTGAGAAAGTAACTCTACAAGATGTGTAATATCAACTTCTCCGTTTGGTTTAACATCCACATAATCAATTTGAATATCGTATTCTTTTTCTAATACTAAAGCCGTGTATAAAACCGCATGATGCTCTATTTTACTGGTAATAATTCGTTTTACATGTAAATCTTTAACCGCAGAACGAAGAATCCAATTGTTGGCTTCGGTACCACAGGATGTGAAAATAATTTCCTGCGCAGTCGCATTTAGATTCTTAGCTATAGATTTTCTGGAAAGTTCCAATATACTTTTGGCGGCACGACCCAAACTATGCGTTGAAGATGGATTCCCATAATCTTCCGTCATTACTTTGGTCATTTCTTGGATCACTTCGGCACGAATAGCAGTTGTAGAAGCATTATCGAGATATACTTTTTTCATTTTTTGAAAATTATAAAATTATTTTAAACCTTCTATTTCTGTTGAAATGCTCTTCGATTTTCTAGAAAAAATAAGCTTCTCATTAAAAACAATTATCGAAATCATAATCAGGAAATAGGAAAATAACTGGAGTGTGCTCACGTGTTCATGATAATAAAATATTGCCAATAGAAACCCTAAAATTGGATTAATATATATCATAATCCCAACCGCAGATGAATTAATTCCTTTTAATGCATACAAGTTTAAAAACAACGGAATAATCGTAAAAAAGACTACGATTACTAGCAAACAGCTATAGAATAAGGATTCTGTGGGTAAATCTCCACTATAATTAGGATAAAAAGGAAGAAGAATTATTGCCGTAAAAACTAATTGAATAGTCAAAACAAGGAATTTATCCAATTCACTATTTTTTCGTTGACTCACTAAATACATCGCATAAGTAGCTGCCGTAATAAGGCTGTAAAAGATATCTTCAAAATGATTTAATGATAATAAAACACAGCTAAAGGTGCTTATCATTACTGCAAACCACTGCCATTTACTCAGTTTCTCTTTTAATATAAAAAAAGCTAATATGGTGGTTAAAATTGGGCAGATCATATAAGCTAATGAAGCTGCTTTTACACTAACATGATTCATCACATAAATAAAGACAAACCAGTTTGAGGATAGAAATACGCCACCGCCAAGTGTCAACATAATAACACTTTGCTTTTGTTTTGCAGTCATCGTTTTGAAATGATCCCAATTTTGCAGCATTATATTGCGTCGAAAAACAACATTAATAAGTACCATCAGCGCTACACTAAAAAACACACGGTAAAATAAAATATCTAACGAAGGATAATTGTGTAATGGTTTTAATGCTAAACTAAAAAAACCCCAGATAAAAAAGGCAGAAAAAGCAGCTAAATAATAGTTATTCGGTCTCATTATAATGTAAAATTTGCGCAAAGATAATGATTTCTATCCGCTTTGAATTCATGTAATAGCAGCAAAACAATAAAGCACACGCTATTATATTCACCTCACTATTTAAAATTTAAAAACCCAATATCCTGTTAAATAATCTATTTTTAAAGGGGAATGCAATTGGAACAAATTAAAAATTCTATTTTTGTTACAAATACTATAAAAATGAAAAGAGTTGTAAGCCTACTGGTTTTTGCGTTACTATTAAACGGTTGTGATGATGGTGATTTAATTCAAGAAGACATTAGTTTTGAAGATGTTGCCGCACAAAATTGCACGACAAATAACATCATCTACAAACTGAAAGATAGTGAAGCCCTTATTCTTGAAGTTGCCGGATTTACTTTTCCAACCGAAACTAAATCCCAAGAATTAGACATTAACGCCTCAAATCGTGTACTGTATCGCTTTTACAACGGAGCAGTAACTTCTTCTACCATTTGTGAAACCATTCCGCCGGCTACGCCAATTGTTGTGGATCAATGGACCACTTCCGGTGGAAAAATAGTTATTAACACTACTGCCATTAAAACCGCAAATACAACGGATAACAGCACTAAAATCACAGGTTACAATCATAATATCACCTTCAAAAATATCACATTTGTAAAAAGTAACGGGACACAAGTTTACGAAACATTCCCTTTTGGCGACTATATAATTAGCGCTTCTCCTTTGCCTTTTGCATTCAATAAGACTCTTGAACAATGCCCGACTACTAAACAATTATATGATTATAACAGTAATGAAGCACTTATTCTAGACATTGATGCAGCTTTAATTGTTAATCAAGCGACACCGCTAAATACCCCAAGAACTGGATTGATAAGCGACACAAAAAACAAACTTACGTATCGATTATTCTCCGGTTTACTAACTGGCGCATATTTTTGCAACACTACTTTTCCGGCAACTCCTGAAGTTAGCGAAGAATGGATTGCAGTGGCTGGAGTGGCAAACGAAAGCGGAATTGTGGAAGTAACAACTACCACTTTGGGAGCTGGTTTTAAACACACCGTTGTTCTTAAAAAAGCAAAAATGAAGAAAGGAAGCAGTGATTTTATTTTGGGTGATAATTACATTTATGGTGAATTATTGACCACTAATTAATCTCAAATAAGACATAAAATTAGAGGCGAAAAACAATTGTTTTTCAGTCCAAAAAAAGGTCCAGTTTTTAAGCAGTTTTCATTAGAAAATTAACTTAAAAATCGGACCTTTTTTTTGAGCTTTAAAAAATCAAAATAAAGCTTACATGGCACTTTGCTTGATAAAAACTTCTGTTGCTCCTTGACCATATTTTTGATAATTCCCTTCTTGAAAAGCAATGTTATCATAACGCCCTAATAAAAAATCCAGCTCTGCTTTTAGGATTCCTTCACCCACGCCGTGAATAAAAACAATCTTTGGAATGCGATTGCGAATAGCAAATTCTATGTGACGTTTTGCCGTTTCGGTCTGCAAAGTCAGAATGTCATAATTCGACATTCCGCGTTTGTTTGGCACCAGCTTTTCGATGTGTAAATCAAACTCCGGAGCCGGAATTTCGTGCTTTGATTTCTTTTCTTTAACAAAACTTCGAGGTTTTGGAATCTCTTTTTCTTTCGAAACTTCACTTACATTAATTCTTCTGATAGAATCTAGTAAGTTACTGGAATCGTTTATTTTAATCAATTCGTTGACAAAAAATGTCATCGTAAATCCATCCTCTGTTTCTATCGTAACCTGCTTCTCTTTGACTGATAACACTACTCCATTCATCGCTTCGTCAAGCACTGAAACCTTATCTCCTTTGTTAAACATTTTCGTCTTCTTTATCTTGATTTTTACTTGGCGTTTTAGCACTCAATTGCATCATTCCCATCATAAAAACTACAATTGCAATTACCATTATATATACATTTTTTTCGGCACTCACCTGCTCGTATAAAGCAACAGTTATTGCTACAACCATTATTGGAATTATAAACTTTCTCATCTTTTTTAATATCAGTTTTCAAAAGTAATGAATTTAAAATTGCATCAATTATTATCGCAACCGTTTCTTATTTTTTCGTAAAATTGTAAAAAGAAAAACCATTGGATTTAGAAAAATACATGCTCCCCTGTTTAAGCAAAACACTCTTTGGAATGGAGTGTTTGGGTTGTGGTTTTCAGAGAGGATTTTTACTGTTTTTACGGGGTGATTTTGGAGGTGCTTTTAAGATGTATCCAGCCATTTTTACCACGCTGTTATTTCTGGGAATTCTGGGTTTTAATTTTATCGATAAAAACAGAAACTACAAAAAACTCATCATTGGTTCCGCAATTTTAAATGGTGTTTTTATGATTGTGGGTTATTATTTTAAGCACTACTAATGAGTTGTTTTTTTGACTTTTTGAAACATAAATATTATTTGATTCGAGTCAAAATATCATTCATCATTTCGATTTGTACTTTTTGAATTTCTATTAATTCTTCTTGTTGATGCATAATCAAATGATCCAGTTTTTCATGAAGCATTCTGATTTCAAGTTCTGATTTCAGATTAATCATATAATCTTTTTTGGCTCTATCCCTGTCCTTTTCTTCCTGACGATTTTGACTCATCATAATCACCGGAGCTTGAAGTGCGGCAAGACAAGACAAAATTAGATTCAGCAAAATAAATGGATACGGATCAAATCCTTTATTCATCAGAATATAAATATTGGCCAAAATCCACAACAAAATAAATACACCGAAGAGAATGATAAATTTCCAGCTTCCGCCAAAAGCAGCAACTTTATCCGCAACTTTTTGACCCACTGTACGAACTCCAATTTCATCTTCAACAACACTCACTAAAGACTTATCTTGGTTTAAAGATCCAATTACCTTTGTTTCCAGATTCGACAACTCCCCTATTTCGACTACTAAATAATTAGATATGTATTTCTCCCGATACATATTCAACTCCCCAATTGCTAAGCACTTACCCCCATCAAAATCAGGATAATCCTTTTGTATTAGTGCCAGAATTGGGTTTCTGATTGATTTAGCAATAATTTTATCCGCTATTGAAAATTCTTTTTGGGAAATATCACTTATAAAAGTAGTCTTGGATTTCATAGTTAATTATTTATTGGCTAATTTAAAAAAACACTTTCACCAAAACTAATAATTGGTTCCTATACATTGAAAATAAAATAGATACACAACAGCTTTTTCATCTTAAAAAATTTAAAACAGCAATAATCATTGCTTTTAATATCAATTTATTTAACAAAAGTGTCTAAATAAACACCATAGCTTTATGTTTAAGAAATAAATAATTCAAAATAGTTCAATATCTTTGCAGTTCTTTTTAAAACCTATGAAAATGTTACTGAACTACAAAAATATTCCTATCTGCTATTGTTGTTGCTGTTTTTAAAATACTCTCTTTAAAAAAATTGTTCAAAAACGAATACCCTTTGTAATCAATTAGAATCTGATTATTACAATTTAAGACAAAACAGCATGAAATCACAAAAAATATTAGACCTTATTGGAAACACGCCTTTAGTAGAAACTACTAATTTGATAAAAAATAAAAACGTAAAACTTTTACTGAAACTCGAAGGAAACAACCCTGGAGGCAGTGTAAAAGATCGGGCAGCCTACAACATGATTGCTTCCGCATTAGAAAGAGGAGAAATTAAAAAAGGAGATAAACTCATTGAGGCAACGAGTGGCAACACCGGAATTGCTCTGGCAATGATTGCCCAATTATTCAATATAGAAATCGAACTGGTTCTTCCAGAAGATTCTACCAAAGAACGCACCCAAACCATGCTTGCTTATGGCGCCACCGTTATCTTGACTCCCGCAGATACCGGAATAATCGGTTCCAGAGATTATGCTGATAAAAAAGTAGCCGAAGGCGGCTATATTATGCTAAATCAGTTTGCAAACGATGATAACTGGAAAGCGCATTACAAAACTACTGGCCCGGAAATATGGAATGACACCGAAGGAACCGTAACTCATTTTGTTTCTGCTATGGGAACTACGGGAACAATTATAGGCACTTCCACGTATTTGAAAGAGAAAAACCCAGCGATTCAAATTGTAGGCGCACAACCCAGCGATGGGTCTCAAATTCCAGGAATCAGAAAATGGCCCCAAGAATATTTACCTAAAATTTTTGACGCCAAAAAAGTAGATACAATCATTGAAGTATCAGAAGAAGAAGCACGAGCCATGACGAAACGTTTGGCGCTGGAAGAAGGCGTTTTTGCAGGAATGAGCAGCGGCGGCTCAGTAGCAGTCGCTATAAAAGTGGCGAATCAATTAGAATCAGGAGTGATTGTTGCTATCATCTGTGACCGCGGCGATCGCTATTTGTCTTCGGATTTGTTTGATTAAAAAATTACAAATCAACCTTCCTTTGTATATCTTTTTGATATAAAAAGTAATGCCGATTCTTTTTTTTGTTCTACTGGATTTTGTGTAAAAATCATAAACAGAGTCCTTTTAAAAAAGTAGTTTTCTTCTTTTAACCATATAAGAAATATAAGGTCATTTAAGTTTTAGTTTATATTATTAGGCTTATGTGTACTTATATTTCTTATGTGGTTTAAATTTATCTTACTGTTTCACAACATTTCCAGTAGCACTTTTTTTTATATTTTTATGAGCTAATGAATTTCAAATCTGGTTACAAATGAAAAATACAATATTAATTTACAGCATTCTATTTTTATCAATCGTTATGGGAGGAAAAGCACAAGCTCAGGACTGGCCAAATTTAAATAAATACCAAAGTGAAAATGCAAATCTCAAACCGGTAATTCCCGGGCAAAAAAGGATTGTATTTATGGGAGATTCCATAACCGAATTTTGGAGTATAACAGATTCTCAGTATTTTACCGGAAAACCCTACGTTAATCGCGGTATTAGCGGTCAAACCACACCTCAGATGCTAATCCGCTTTAGAGCCGATGTTATTGCTTTAAAACCCGTCGTTGTGATTATTTTGGCCGGAATAAACGACATTGCCGGCAATACTGGTCCTTCAACATTGGAGATGATAGCAAATAATATTTTCTCGATGGCCGAATTGGCAAAAGCAAACCAGATTAAAGTGATTCTTTGTTCTGTATTGCCAGCTTTTGATTTCTCTTGGAAACCCAATCAAAATCCCGCAGAAAAAGTGGTGGCTCTAAATGAAATGATAAAAAATTACGCTGACACCAATGGCATTTTATATCTTGATTACTTTTCGGCTATGACAGATGAACGAAAAGGTTTGCCTGCTTTGTATTCTAATGATGAAGTACATCCCAATAAAACAGGGTATCAAGTAATGGCGCCACTTGCCGAAAAAGCAATAACTAAAGTCTTGTTGCAAAAATAAACCAATACAAAGAAGGAACTTGGATTATACCTTTTACAAAGTAAAAAGGCTCGATTTAACTTTAAATCGAGCCTTTTTTTTATAAATTCTTAATTTTTAAGCCAAAGTAGCCGTTGAAGAAATTGCTGCATTCAACACTTTAGAGATAGGACAGTTTTTCTCCGCTTTTGTAACTAATTGTTGAAAAGCATCTTCTGTTATCCCACTGATTTTTGCTTGAAGTGTTAGATGTGATGTTACAATTGTCCCTTCAACCAAATCAATGTCGCATTTGGTTTCGATACTTTCGATTTCAAAACCAGCTTCGGTGATATAAGCCGAAAGTTGCATCGTAAAACAGCCTGCGTGCGCCGCTGCAATAAGTTCTTCTGGATTGGTCCCTACTCCTTCCTCGAAACGAGATTTGAACGAATATTGCGTGTCTTTTAATGTTGTGCTTTGTGTGGTTAGTTTTCCGGTTCCTTCTTTCAGTGAACCATTCCAGACTGCGGTTGCATTTCTTTTCATAATTATACAATTTATGTTTTCTCAAATTTAGTTCATTTGTGAAAAACCACTTTCAGAAATGGGATTTTTTAACTAAAATTTAAAGTTACTTATCCTCTTAAAATTGTAATTCCCCATTTCACATTATATTTTGATACTATTTTAAAGGAAATGTTATAACAAGAAATACAACCTTAGTTTTAAATCAAATCCATATGTGCTATTTTTCGTATTTATTTAATTATGTTTGTTGCAAAAGAAAAAATTTCTGCATAGATAAAGCAAAACCAATTTTAAATAATACAAACAAATTGTGTCATTATTAAAATAGATTTTTTTTACAAAAACTTAAAAAATAAAAATTAAATAATAGCAACAATAATGCAGGACACCATAAAAGAAACCTATACTGATTTAATGGCTTTTTTAAGAAACCCAAAAGACGAATCGGGTCCAAAACTTACAGTAGCTGAGAAATTTAAAAAACTAATTTCTTTATTGATAATTGAGATTCCAATCATGGTCATTTTGATTCTTCTGATAAGTGGTTTGGAAACATTGGGACTTGTGGATTCAGATAACCACAAAATTCTGGATTTGATCAAGTCGGTTCCGGTTGCATTACTCCTAATCTTAACGGTTGTAATTATTCCTTTTTTCGAAGAATTAATATTTAGGCTGTATCTGCGTTATAAAAATAACTATGCACTGCATTTTGCAATTTCATTAGTTTCGTTTACAGGCGTTCGTAATGAACAAAAAGCGGAAACTTTCCTGATTTCTCTTTGGAAAAAAAGATACAAGTTCATCTTTTATTTTTCTGGTGTGCTTTTCGGGTTGATTCACATCACTAATTTTGAGTTCTCTTATACTATTTTACTTTTATCTCCAATATTAGTGGCACCGCAAATAATATTAGGTTTTTTTATTGGTTTTCTTAGAGTTCGTTATGGATTTGTTTTAGGGTTTCTAATGCACGCGCTTCACAATGCCGTTTTTATAGGATTCGGATTATTGTCCATGTTAAACCATTCCGAAAAATTAAACGTTGAAACCAGTTTATATTCCATCAAGATAGAGGAAACTAACGATATATACAGCCCAAGTACGCAACAAAATTATCCTGATAGCATTGCCTATAAAAACGTGAGCCTGAAAACAACCCTATCTTATTTACTGAATACAAATGAAATATTAGTACAAACGAATGATGAAAAAATGTTTGACAAAACGTTAAATTTAAACTTTAAAAACAAATCGAAAGACAGTTCCCAAACAAAAAGCATTGCCTTGAATCAATTAGCAAAAAGCTATGATTTTACAATTAAAAAAAACACAATACAAACTGAGGTCTGGCATTTAAAAATTATGAATCCGGAAATTTTGGGGAAATACAAAACGGAGAATAACTCTTATGGAAACATGGTTACTGTAAACCCAGAAGAAATTATTATAAAAAAATCTAAGATTAAAACGCTTGTTGATGCTTTGACTAAAGAAAGTAACACAATAATTTTTGATAAAACGGATATCAAAAACAATTACAATTTCACGCTTAAAACCAAGGATTTTGAAAGCTTAAATAGTCAATTAAAATACAAATACGGACTTTCCTTAGTCAAACAAAAAATGAATATGAAACATATAACGATAGTGTTTCCAAAGCAAAAATAAATCAAAGTAACGTTTATTCATTTTCTAATAAAACATAAAAGCATGATACTGAAATTCAGCATCATGCTTTTTATTTTATACTTATTTTATTGGATTTCAGTTTCTTATTTTTGGATAAAAACAACAGAAAAAGTAGCTCCTTTATTAATTCCATCACTTTCTGCTAAAATTTGTCCTTCGTGTCTTTCTATTATTTTTTTACATAAATACAACCCAATTCCTGTTGAAGGCTCATTTGACGTTCCTAATTTACTCATTTTAGTGAATTTTCTAAACAATTCATGGCTTTGTTTTTGATCAAAACCTAAACCGTTATCCGTTATTTTAAAAAACAGTTTACCGCCTTGAACATAAACACGAACTTTGATTTCACTATTCTGAAACGAAAATTTTATAGCATTATCAATCAAGTTCACTAAAACTCGAATCAACAAAATTTTGTCAATTTTTAAGAGTGCTTCTTCAACTTCAATTGACAAATTTAATTTAATGTTTTTATGACTTAACAACTGATTCAGTTGCTTTGATACAACAGAAAAAACAGAAGAAAATTGAACAATATCATTTTCGGATTTTTTTTCTATAATTTGATCTTGCTCTTTTAGTAATTTGATGAAATTTTCAATATAATTGTATTGTTGCTCCGCTGATTGAAGTATTAATTCCGCTAATTCCGTTATGGTTTCTGAAGGTTCCTCCTCTAGGATAAGCAATGCCACCGATTTAGAATTCCCGACAAAGTTTCTTAAATCATGGGAAAGCAAATAGACTAAATCTTGTTTTTCAGTAATGAATTTTTCATTTTCTGCGATGGAATCCTGAATATTGCTCATTAACAAACCTGCTTCGTCAGAGAAATTAGTTGGCAATGAAGGAATAGTTCTTTTGTTTCTATATTCATTCAAGGCTTTAGATGCCACTTCAATGGGCTTAATCAGTAGCTTTAAAAACAGTAACGTAGTACCTGTAGCGGCTAAGGTCATTATAAGTGCAAAAATCAAAATAGTGTCTGCAGAAATGGTTTTACTGCCATAGAGCACAAAAAACAACAACCCAATCAGCGGGATATGAATTCCTATAAATGCGACAAACAAAAATTTGAACGCATAACTATTTTTAAGAAAACCTATATGTGACAATTTTTTATATAACTGCATAGACTATTTTATTTTCATTTTTTTAACAACCGAAAACTATAAACAACAAAATAAGTGATTAATTTCTTACTAATGCTTATTCCTTTCTAAATTAAGTGTTTTTATTTCAAACTATTTACGTGTGAAAAGGGTATTTAGTTCTTAAAAGTCACCACTATTATTCTAACTTATAATTTTCTACAAAAATAAAACATAATTGTGCTTATCTGAAATCTTCATTGAACAACAAAACTCAATTCTCACCATCAACTCCGCTGCCCCCGATTGCAGCTACAACCCCGCAGTTGCGAAAGCTTTGGAACACTTGCCGGTAAAGAGCGACCTGCGGAAGCTCCTTTACGGGCCTAGTGTTGCTGCTTGTGTAATGAGGATTTATAGCGGAAAGCGGGATTAGGCTCAAATAAAAAACACTTGAAATTAAAAATATTTCCTAATTTGAATTTATAAAACCATTCAAACGCTTATTTTTGCGCTATGGCAAAGAAAAATACAGACAAAGTTGTCTTTCATCAAATAAAAGTCCTTGATGCTGGTGCAAAAGGCGTTTCGGTAGCAAAGGCTCCCGATGGAAAAGTAGTTTTTATCCCGAATGTGGTTCCCGGGGATGTGGTTGATGTGCAGACTTTCAAGAAGCGCAAGGCCTATTACGAAGGAAAAGCAGTTCATTTTCATGAATATTCAGAACATCGTGTAGAACCTATTTGCGAGCATTTTGGTGTTTGTGGCGGTTGTAAATGGCAGAATATGAAATACAGCCAACAGTTGTATTACAAGCAAAATGAGGTAAAAAATCATTTGCAACGCATTGGAAAAATAGAACTTCCGGAATTTGAAGCGATTCTAGGTTCAGAAAAACAGTTTTTTTACAGGAACAAAATGGAATTTTCATTTTCGAACAGTCGTTGGTTGACCGAAAAAGAAATTGACAGCACCGAAGATTTAGGAAACAGGAATGCACTTGGTTTCCACATTCCGAAAATGTGGGACAAAATCCTGGATATTAATAAATGTCATTTGCAGGAAGATCCATCGAATGCGATTCGTAACGAAGTGAGAGATTTTGCCAATGCACATGGTTTGACTTTCTTTAATCCAAGAGCGCACGAAGGTTTGCTTAGAACTTTGATGTTGCGTACGGCTTCGACAGGTGAAATTATGGTTTTGATTCAGTTTTTTGAGAATGACAAAGCCAATAGAGAATTGATTTTGGATCATCTCTACGAGAAATTTCCGCAAATTACTTCGCTGCAATACGTGATAAACAATAAAGCGAACGACACTTTATACGACACCGATATTAAATTACACAAAGGAAGAGATTACATTTTGGAAGAAATGGAAGGGTTGAAGTTTAGCATTAATGCCAAATCTTTCTACCAAACCAACTCCGACCAAGCGTACGAATTGTACAAAATTACTAGAGATTTCGCCAGTCTTACCGGAAATGAAATCGTTTATGATTTATACACTGGAACGGGAACAATTGCACAGTTTGTTTCGAAAAAAGCAAAAAAAGTAATTGGTGTGGAAAGTGTTCCTGAAGCAATTAAAGATGCCAAACTGAATGCTGAACGCAATGAAATTACCAATTGTGAGTTCTTTGTAGGAGACATGAAAGTCGTTTTTAACGATAGTTTCATCGCGCAACACGGGCATCCTGATGTAATTATCACTGATCCTCCAAGAGACGGAATGCACAAAGATGTAATTGAACAAATTATGAAAATTGCTCCTGAAAAAGTGGTTTATGTAAGTTGTAATTCGGCTACTCAGGCTCGTGACTTGGCTTTGATGGACGAGAAATACAAAGTGACTCGTGTACGTCCTGTGGATATGTTTCCGCAAACGCATCACGTGGAGAATGTTGTACTTTTGGAAAGAAGATAGCCATTTTAGATTGCAGATTCTTGAATGTTGATTGCAGATTTTAAAAATTGATATTGTCATTGAAATTTTTTAATTCAGCTATCCTATTGTACACCGAATTACATAAAAACAAATTGTAAATGAAAAAAATAATTTTATTGGTATTCGCATTAGCGCTATCCTTCTCCAGTTGTGAGAAAGATGACATTTGCGATGCAAATACACCCACCACTCCTCGTTTGGTGATTGGCTTTTATGATTTCTTGAATCCTTCGGTTTTAAAAAACGTGACAAATCTAAAAGTAGTTGGCGAAGGAATGACGGATGGAATTGTATTTAATACTGCTACTGGAGATGCTAAATACCTGACAAACGGAAGCACGATTTCGATTCCGTTAAGAACGATAGGAACTACAACCAGTTATAGTTTTACTTTAAATTCCGGTAATCCAAATCCAGCTTTGGTGAACCAAGACAATGTAAAATTTGATTATACGGCACAAGAGTTATTTGTCTCGAGAGCTTGTGGCTACAAAACCATTTTTACATTAGATCCAACAAATCCATACACACATACCGATGCTGCAGTTGCAGATACAAAATGGATAAAACACATCTCGGTTGAAAAAAGTAACATAGAAAACGAAAATGAAACACACATTAAGATCTTTTTTTAGTTTTTGTCTCCTATTATCGTTGACTTTGGCACAAGCACAAGAGACTACTCCTGTCAAAAGTGATCCAAAAAGCACCAAAACGGATCAAATAGTTCCTGAAGCGCCTTTACCACTGGTCGAAATTAGTCCTGAAATTATAAAGAGCGATTCGATTCCTGTAAAAACTGACCGATACGGGATTCGTGTGGGACTAGATTTATTCAAATTGACACGTGCTTTATATGACAAAGATTATAAAGGAATTGAGTTTGTGGGAGATTATAGATTGACAAAAAAATATTTTTTGGCTGCCGAAATTGGTAACGAAAATAAAACCACAGCTGATGACCGTGTGAATTTCACCACCAAAGGTTCGTACCTAAAAGCAGGTTTTGATTACAATGCCTATGAGAACTGGCTGGATATGGAGAATATCATTTCTATAGGAATGCGTTACGGCTTTAGTACTTTTAATCAGCAATTAAACAGTTATAGAATTTACAATGCCAATCCTTACTTTGGTGAAGTTCCTGTAATTCCTTCCGGTCAAAAATTTGATGGCTTAACTGCCAGTTGGATTGAAGTGGTTGCTGGGGTGAAAGCGAAAGTATTCAATAATATTTTTGTAGGTTTCAGCCTTCGATTGAATCGATTAGTAACCAACAAAGAACCGGAGAATTTCTCCAACTTGTACATTCCAGGATTCAACAGGACTTACGATGGCGATTTTGGAGTAGGATTCAACTATACCGTTACTTATTTTGTTCCTATTTATAAGAAAAAAGTAAAACCTGTAGCAGTTCCTAAGAAAACTGACAAGAAAAAATAATTACGAATTAGGAATTACGAGAATTACGAATGAAAATCAGTAATTAAATTTTATTGATTTTTAGAACGTAAAGTTTTTTGAATAGAGCCAATAATTTTCAATAACTCGTTTATATCAAATAGTAAACTTTCATTTTCTTTTTTAGAAATATAATCCGTATCGGTTAATAATCTAATCCAATAATGAGTTTCTCTGGCTTCTTTATAAGCAATGGTTAGTTTTGCAAAAAAGTCTTTATCGGTTTGTCCACCAATAGCTTCCTCAATATTTGCTGCTATAGATGTGCCCGAGCGAAGTAATTGTTTACTCAAAACATACTCTTTTTTCTCTTCGCACAAATAATTATAAACTTTCACAATCCGAACTGCAAAAGCATAGCTTTTAATCTGAATAATATTTTCTTTCATAAAAGCTATTAATTAGTTTTTTGCGATTATCGTAATTTTCAATTCGTAATTCGTAATTTCTAACTATCCTATTTCCTTAATTCCTTTCATGAAAATCCATTTCATGAATAATTTCTCTCCGTCTTTGGTTTTTACCGATTGAAATTTTGGTGCTAAAAGCGTTCCTATAACAAATGCGGTTAACGGAATCCAAAAACTAGTTAAATTAGTAAAACGTTCCACTACATATCGAGCGGAAATAAATAATATTGCAAAACATCCCAATTGGTATAGAAATGCTCGGATTTGTAATTTGGTCATTTTATTTTAAGTCTTAAAGTTTTAAAGTCAAAGGTCGAAAGTAAAAAAAATCAATACTGCTTATTCAACACTATCAGATGTTACCTGAAACTTCGTTCTCTTACTTCCTTCATACATTTCGTATTTTACCAAACGTGCTTCTAAACCAGCATTAAAAAGCTTGATTTTTCTCGAAGGTTTTAATCCTACATATTTCAGTGCTTCCAGATTTGCTGTAATCATCCAAGCATTAGTTCCCGGATAATTTTTCTTCAAGGTATCACCAATACTTTTGTAGAATTCTTCCATGTGAATATCCAAACGCTCATCATACGGAGGGTTGAAAACAATCTGTAATTTTCCTTCTGAAGTTTTCTCAGTATCAAAAAAGTTCTTTTCTTCAATAGAGATATACTCATCAAGATTGGCATTTTTGATATTGTCTTTGGCTTTTTGAACAGCACTTGGTGCTTTATCATAGCCTTTTATGGTGTAATGAAACTCCCTAATTCGTTTCAACAAACTGTCTGAAATACTATCAAACAAATCATTGTCCCAATCGTTCCATTTTTCGAAAGCAAACTCTTTACGGTTGATATTTGCCGGAATGTTACAGGCAATCATTGCTGCTTCGGCTAAGAATGTTCCCGAACCACACATTGGATCCAAGAAATCAGTTTGCCCATCCCAACCGGAAAGCAATAGAATTCCTGCTGCCAATACCTCGTTTATAGGAGCAATGTTGGTTGCGGTTCTGTACCCACGTTGGTTCAAAGCATTACCTGATGTATCAAGTGCAACAGAAACCTGGTCTTTATCGATATGGATGTTGATTCTTAAATCAGGGTGTACTTTATCAATACTTGGACGTTGACCCGTTCTTTCTCTGAACTGATCTACAATAGCATCTTTACACTTTTGGGAAACAAATTCCGAGTGATTAAAATATTCTGAATGTACTGTTGTATCAATTACAAATGTCTGATTGGCATTCAATAATTTAGACCAATTCATACTTGAAATGCCTTTGTATAAAGCCTGTTCATTATTTGCCTTGAAAAAATAAATAGGTTTCAGGATTTTCAAAGCCGTACGCAACGCTATATTCGCTTTGTACATAAACCCTTTGTCTCCTTTAAAACTCACCATTCTTACGCCTTGCTCCACGTTTTGTGCGCCAAGCATTTGCAATTCTTTTGCTAATATTTCTTCAAAACCAAAAAAGGTTTTGGCAATCATTTTATAATTATTTTCCATTGTAAAATCAAGTATTCGGTGCAAAAATACACTAAATTTGCATCAATCGAATTAATTGAAAAAGAATAAATGTCTGCAGCACAAAATCCGCCAACTGAAAATCAACTGAAATCAACTGAAAACTGGTATACCTCTTGGTTTGACTCTCCCTATTATCACATTCTTTACAAAGAACGAAACTATAGAGAAGCCCAGGTTTTTATGGATAATCTTACGCATTATCTTAATCTTCCTGAAAAGGCAAAAGTATTGGATTTAGCGTGTGGAAAAGGCCGTCATTCTATTTATTTGAACCAATTAGGCTTTACTGTCCTTGGTGCTGATTTATCTGAAAACAGCATTGCTGAGGCTTCTAAAAACACGAATGAAACGCTACATTTCAAAGTTCACGACATGCGCGAACCTTTTGAAGAAAAATTCGATGCCATTTTCAATTTATTTACCAGTTTTGGTTATTTCGAAAATGACGAAGATAATCTTACCACGCTAAAAGCAATCAAAGAAAGCCTTTCGGAATATGGTTTTGCCGTGATAGACTTCATGAATGTTGCTCAAGTACTCGAAACTCTGGTTCCCGAAGAAACAAAAACGGTCGAAAGCATCGATTTTCATATCAAACGCTATTTAAAAGACGGTCATATTTACAAAGAAATTGACTTTGAAGACAAAGGTCAAAAATTTCATTTTACCGAAAAAGTAAAAGCCCTTACCCTAAAAGATTTTGAGGAATTAATGGAAGAAGCCGGAATTTATCTATTGGATATTTTTGGTGATTACAAATTGAAAAAATTCCATAAAACAGATAGTGAACGCCTAATCATGATTTTCAAATAAATGAATTACCTTTTACCATTACTTTCCGTAATTATAGGCTATATCGTTGCGTTGATTATACGACCAAAGAACAAAACCAATCTAAAATTGTTATTGGCCTTCAGTGGTTCTTTTTTACTTTCATTAACGGTAATGCATTTATTGCCTGAAATTTACGAAAGTGCAAACCCAAACATTGGACTTTTTATCATGCTGGGAATATTGTTCCAGATTATATTGGAGTTTTTCTCAAAAGGAGCCGAACACGGTCACGTTCACGGACATGAAATAATGACACAAATCCCGTGGTTGTTATTCGTAAGTCTTTGCATACATGCGTTTCTAGAAGGGTTTCCCGTAAGCCATCATCATGATTTAGCCATAGGAATCGCAATCCATCATTTACCTATTGCCATTATTCTGACTACTTTTTTTATCAATGCGAGTCTGAATAAAAAAGCAATTTTTTTCTTTATGATCACCTTTGCAGTCATGACACCGCTAGGAACCATATTATCTGATTATTTGCCAATATTAAACGTGTATTATACTGAAATCACAGCTATTGTAATAGGAATATTATTTCATATTTCGTCTACCATTATTTTCGAAAGCAGCGAAGGACACAAGTTCAATATCGCCAAAGTTTCGATGATTGTGATAGGAATTGCCTTGGCGTATTTTATATAAGTTATAATTGGGCGTGACCGCAAGGGTCGGGCTATTCGCTGCAATCTTTTTTCTCCCTTCGCTCTCGCTGCAGGAGTAAAAAAGGATTTCCGCTATTATCCCTCACGCAAAAAAATAAATGTACGGACAACTCGCAAGTCGTCCTTCAAAAAAAATAACTATGACCTTTACTAAAACCACCGAACAATCCTCAAAATACGAACATTTGGAAAAAATGTCGGTTCAAGAATTGTTATCTAATATCAATCAGGAAGACAAAACTGTTCCGCTTGCCGTAGAAAAAGCCTTGCCACAAATAGAAAATTTAGTTGCTGAAATCGTTACTAAAATGAAACTCGGTGGACGATTGTTTTACATTGGCGCAGGAACATCCGGTCGTTTAGGAATTCTGGATGCTTCGGAATGTCCGCCAACCTTTGGCGTTCCTTTCGATTTAGTAATTGGGATTATTGCCGGCGGTGATACCGCCATTCGCAAAGCCGTAGAAAACGCCGAAGACAATGTAACACAAGCTTGGATTGATTTACAACAATACAATATCAACGAGAATGATGTAGTTGTAGGAATTGCAGCTTCGGGAACAACACCTTATGTAATTGGAGGATTACAAACTTGCAACGAAAATAATATTAGCACCGGAAGCATTTCTTGCAATGCAGGAAGTCCGCTTTCGCAAACGGCAAAATTCCCTATTGAAGTAGTTGTAGGACCAGAATTTGTAACCGGAAGTTCCCGTATGAAAGCAGGAACTGCCCAAAAATTAGTACTCAACATGATTACAACTGCAACCATGATTCAACTTGGGAAAGTGAAAGGCAACAAAATGGTCGATATGCAATTGAGTAATAGCAAATTAGTTGACCGAGGTGTAAAAATGATTATGGGAGAAATTCCTGTTTCCTACGAAGAAGCCAGCGAATTATTGAAAAAACATGGCAGCGTTAGAAAAGCAGTTGATAATTATAGTGGTCAGTGATCAGTGGTCAATTACAGTCACCCATAATTCATAACTTATAATTCATAACTCAAAATGGCAACCAACAAAGAACTTTTATCCAAAGGAATCAAATATTTAGCAGGAGCTTTACCATTGTTATTTTTGGGGCCGGCAGTGATTTATAATGCCTTTATGAATCAGCAAAATGTATGGCATTATTTGGTTCTAGCAATAGGCATAATTGCTTGTTTAGCAGCTATGTTTTTGATGTATTTGGGATTAAAAATAATTATGAAAAGTTTATTTAACGACTAATGGAAAACCTAATTCACGTTCAAAAAACATTTGAAAAAATCGTTTACATTGACAAAAAAATCAATAATCGAGAATTTGAAGATTGCGTTTTTAAAAACTGTGATTTATCAAATAGTGATTTCTCCTATAACACTTTTATGGATTGCGAGTTCATTGATTGCAATTTATCCATGACCAAATTATCAGGAACAAGCTTAAAAGGGGTACAATTCAAAAACTGCAAATTGCTGGGTATCCTATTTGAGGAATGCGATGATTTCTTGTTTAATGTAAATTTTCAAGAATGTGTTTTGGATTATTCGTCGTTTGCCAATAAAAAAATGTCTAAGACGAAATTCAATTCCTGCTCGTTGAAAGACACTACCTTTATTGGAGCCAATCTTACAAGTTCTGTTTTTGACAACAGTAATTTGGATGGCGCTATTTTTAACAATACGCAATTAGCCGGAGCCGATTTCTCAAAAGCATCTAATTTTAAAATTGACCCCGAATTCAATCCTATGAAAAAAGCAAAATTTTCAACACAGGGAATCGTTGGACTTCTGGACAAATACGATATTAAAATACAATAGTTAAAAAATAAACATATTAAGAAATGAAAAAAATAATATTCCTCCTCCCACTACTGCTACTAATGTCGTGTTATGATGCGGAGCGCAATTGTAAGGATTTTAAAACCGGGAAATTCAAGTTTGAATATGAAGTTAACGGCATAAAAAAAATCACCCTTTTTGAACGCAATGACAGTATTGAAATTGAAACTTTTGAAGGAAAAACAGATACCGCTTCGATACGCTGGGTAAACGATTGTGAATATATATTACAAAAAATTCATCCAAAAAATATGGCTGAGGAAAAGGCAATTGGCATGAAAATTTTGACAACAACAAAAAATTCTTATACCTTTGAATTTGGAATGGTTGGTGTTGATGAAAAACAAAGAGGAACTGTCACTAAGATTTCCGATTAAGCAAATCAAATTAATCACAAATAATAACTAAATAAACATGGAAGTATTTTTAAATCCAGATGCTTGGATTGCCCTTTTAACATTGACTTTTTTGGAAATTGTATTAGGAATCGACAACATTATTTTTATATCAATTGCCACAGGAAAATTACCTGCTGAACAACGTAAGAGAGCCACAAAAATAGGGATGTTCCTTGCCATGTTTATGAGAATCGCGCTTTTGTTTGGTATCAATTTATTGATTCAAATGAAAGAACCTTGGTTTCATATAGATTTCAGTTGGTTTTCAGCGGGAATTACAGGTCAGAGCCTTATTTTACTAGGTGGTGGATTATTCTTAATTTACAAGAGTACAAATGAAATCCGTGAAAAAGTAGACGAAAAAGGTCATGAAGAAAAAGAATTAGGTAAGGCGGCAACAAAATCATTTCAAAATGTACTGTTACAAATTATCATGATTGATTTAGTTTTCTCGTTCGATAGTATTCTTACGGCAGTAGGTATGACAAACGGGGTTGAAGGTGCAATATATATTATGATTACTGCTGTTGTGATATCAGTATTAGTAATGATGCAGTTTGCAGTTCCTGTTGGAAATTTCGTCAACAAGCATCCTTCTATTCAAATTTTGGGTTTATCCTTTTTGATTCTAATTGGAATGATGTTACTTACTGAAAGTGCACATTTATCGAATGCATTAATCTTTGGAAATCACGTTACACCAGTACCAAAAGGCTATTTATATTTTGCGATATCATTCTCATTATTAGTTGAAGTACTGAATATGAAAATGAAGAAAAATAAATAATTCAAACTATTTTTTGATAAAAAAGCTCCTTTTCGGGAGCTTTTTTTTATTCTAAAGACAAAGTAATCTGACCATCATCTTCCAATTGAATGTCTGAATCATCGGCATTAGTATCACCCATAACTTCTAATTCCTCAGGAATAACCTCAACAGGAATTTCATACGGCAAAGGTTCCAGCAAGTTTACTTGTTTCAACTTATCAGTTGTCAATTGATTCCCTAAAGCTTTAAATCCTTTCACCGAAATGAATGATTCTATATCTATCGTCATTGTTTCTTTTTGAACTCCTTTTACTTTTGTAAAAACCAATTCAGCCACAGGACGATAATCCGTTGATACAATCTCTAATTGTGAATTAGGATGTTCCGTGATAAAACTTTCTTCTTTGTTCTCCGTTTCCACTAAGAAACGTTTGATGTAATAACGCTCTTTTTCGCCATCATAATAAATAGCCGAAATTGGTTTTTTTGGAACCCATTTCTCCAGGACTACCATATCTTCATCAAAATGTGTAGATAATTCTGGTGTAATTACTTTTACTTTTCCGGATTGCGATAGGACCAAAATCTTATCATTTGGTCTGAACTCCCCTAATAATTCACCTCTTGCATCAACGTTTAATCGTTGAACAGTATCGTCAAACCAAACTTTTCTTGGTAATAAAGTAGAAATTCCTTTCTCCTTCAATTCTATTTTTTTGATTGGATATTTAGTTACCAAATTTCCTTTGGAAGCCCTTCCTTTTATTGCTAAACTGGCAAAATCAATATCGAATTTCAGTTTTTTGACACTTCCTACCTGACGTAATAGTATTGTAATTACTTCTGCTTCTCCATTTGGATTGCAAGAGAAGTATACTACTTGAGAACCCGCAGTTTCATTGGTTAAATCGTATGCTTTATCTCTGGTAACTCCTGAAACATTGAATCGTTTAATGTAAGAAGGCCCAGATTTTCCATCACGGTAAATCATATTGTAAATGGTACGCTTATCACTTTTGTCAAAAATAGCAATGTGAATAATATCTTTACCTACGAAGGTTTTCGCATCTACTTTGGTAATCATCATTTTCCCATCACGCAGAAAAACAATTACATCATCAATATCAGAACAATCCGTAACGTATTCGTCTTTTTTCAAACTTGTTCCAACAAATCCTTCTTCTTTATTGACGTATAATTTAGTATTTCTTAAAACTACTTTGGTAGCTTCGATATCATCAAAAATACGAAGCTCCGTTTGACGTTCACGCCCTTTTCCGTACTTCTCTTTTAATTTGGTAAAATAGGCAATAGCAAAATCAATCAGATGCTCTAAATTGTGTTTTACTTGTTCAATATCGCCTTCAAGCGCTTCGATTTTGTCCTGTGCTTTATTGCTGTCAAATTTGGAAATACGGATGATTCGAATATCCAATAAACGCAAAATATCTTCTTCGGTAACAGCGCGTTTTAAGTGTTGCGTGTGTGGTTTTAAACCATCATCAACTGATTTGATTACGCCTTCTCTTGTCGTTTGCTCTTCAATATCGCGATAGATTTTATTTTCGATAAAAATACGTTCCAAAGAAAGAAAATGCCATTGTTCCTCCAATTCGCTCAATTGAATTTCGAGTTCACTTTTCAGCAATTGGACTGTTCTGTTGGTTGAAATTTTCAACATCGCAGAAACCCCGATAAACAACGGTTTGTTGTCTTCAATCACACAACCCAATGGTGCTACAGAAGTTTCACAAGCCGTAAATGCGAACAACGCATCAATGGTTTTATCTGGAGAAACACCCGGAAAAAGGTGAATTAATATTTCTACCTCAGCAGCGGTATTGTCCTCTATTTTCTTGATTTTGATTTTCCCTTTATCATTCGCTTTCAAAATACTGTCAATCAAAGTAGTCGTATTAGTAGAAAACGGAATTTGGGTAATCACCAAGGTATTTTTGTCAAGCTGACCAATTTTGGCACGAACCCGAACACGTCCGCCACGCAATCCATCATTATAATTGGACACATCGGCAATACCTTGCGTCATGAAATCAGGATACAGTGTAAAAGGCTTCCCTTTTAATATTTTTATCGAAGAATCGATTAATTCATTGAAATTATGAGGCAATACTTTCGTGGAAAGACCTACCGCAATACCTTCGGCTCCTTGTGCCAGAAGCAACGGAAATTTCACCGGAAGATTGTTCGGTTCTGCTCTTCGTCCATCGTAAGAAACGCCCCAATCGGTAATTTTTGGACTATAGATAACCTCCAAAGCAAATTTAGACAAACGCGCTTCGATGTAACGGGAAGCCGCTGCGCCATCTCCCGTTAGGATATTCCCCCAGTTTCCTTGACAGTCTATCAATAATTCTTTTTGGCCAATTTGTACCATTGCATCACCAATACTCTGATCTCCGTGAGGGTGATACTGCATGGTGTGCCCAACAACATTGGCCACTTTATTGTAACGACCGTCATCTAATTCTTTCAAAGAGTGCATGATACGGCGTTGCACTGGTTTAAAACCATCTTCAATCGCCGGAACGGCACGCTCCAGAATTACATAGGAAGCATAATCCAGAAACCAGTCCTTGTACATTCCCGTAACTTTGGTAATGGTATCGTTTCCGTCTTCTTGATTATCGTAAAAATGTTGTCCTTCAAAGGATTTGGCGTCTACTTCAATAATTCCATCAGCATCATTCTCTTCTTGATTTTCATCAATGTAATGATCCTCTGAATTATTCTCTTCGTCCTGACCTTCTGGGGTTGTGTTATCGTCTTCTTCGTCTTTCATTTATTTTGATTCCGAAATTAATTGTATTAAATCTTCTCTGCTTGGCAGAATTGTTTTGTATTTACTGGCAAAAATTTGCTCATTATTTTCAGGTAAAGTATATTCTACAACCAAATCACTTTTGTTTTGGCAAAGTACAATTCCTATGGTTTTATTTTCATCTTCCAAACGCATTTCTCTGTCGTAATAATTGACATACATTTGCATTTGTCCTAAATCTTGATGTTTCAATTCTCCTATTTTTAGATCAATCAGAACGAAACATTTTAAAATTCGGTTGTAAAAAACCAAATCGATTCGAAAATGTTTATCATCAAAAGTAATTCTGTTTTGTCTTGCGACAAAAGTAAAACCATGACCCAATTCTAGTAAAAAATGTTCTAGCTTATTGATAATTTCTTCTTCCAACTCCGATTCTGAATACTGATGCAATTCAGGCAAACCTAAAAACTCCAAAATATAAGGATCTTTGATAAGGTCTTTGGGTTTCTCTATAATCTGACCTTGCTCCGAAAGTTTCAAAATACCTGCTACATCTCGGCTTAAAGCCAATCGCGTATAAAGTGCCGAATCGTATTGCCGTTTTAATTCTCGAACGCTCCAATTGTATTTTTCGGATTCTATTTCGTAGAAACGTCTTTCGTTTATGTCGTCAATTCGCATTAAGAAAACATAATGTGTCCAAGTTAGTTTGAAAAACGAAATCAGCGACTGTGCTTTTTGATTTTCAGAAACCCCAGTTAGTGGCTGAGGTATCTTAGTATTCAATTCCCCAGTCAGTGACTGGGATTTTTGAATTTGTAAAATACTAGTCAGTGACTCGTAATTTGAGTAAGTCATAAATAACTTTCTCATGTTCTGCAAATTATCCACAGAAAACCCTTTTCCAAACTCAGTAGTCAGCCGTTCGGAAAGCCCTTTTAATAATTGCTTCCCATATTCAGCTCTATTTTTTCCGTTTTGCTCCTCTTCCACAATCATTCTTCCTATTTCAAAATAGGTGTAAACCATTGTTGAATTTACGGTACGTAAAACCTGTTGCCGAGCATTTTGCAAAAGCGCGACTACTTGAGAAAATAAAATTTTATTTTGAAGATTTTCTGGAATTGTATTTTCTTCGTCTTTCATTAAATATATTCTATTGAATACTAATTAATTCTAATTTTGTTCTAAAATTTCTAAAAAGAATATTTTTCTTTACAGACATGTTCTTTTATAGTGATTTTATTTCCGTTTTTATCCAACTCTTTTTTTACAAGTGTATCACATTCTTTATGATCATTACTCCTTATAATAAAAAAGGTAGTTGAAAAACTAATCACAAATAATAAAGCGATAAAAATTAGTGTTCTTTTTGTAGGCATTTTATAACTATTTAAATTTTCTCAATTACATCTAATTCCACTTTCAAATTCTTGATGATAAATTCTTGTCTGTCTGGCGTATTTTTACCCATATAGAAAGACAATAATTGCTCAATCGAAGTGTTTTTGTCCATCATAATCGGATCTAAACGAATGGTTTCGCCAATAAAATTCTTGAACTCATCCGGAGAAATTTCTCCCAATCCCTTAAATCGAGTGATTTCCGGTTTTGGTTTTAGTTTTTCGATTGCTGCTTTTCTTTCGTCATCAGAATAACAGTAAATCGTTTCTTTCTTGTTTCGAACCCTGAAAAGTGGCGTTTGCAAAATGTACAAATGTCCTTCTTTGATTAACTCCGGAAAAAACTGCAAGAAAAAAGTAATCAATAACAAACGAATGTGCATTCCATCGACATCAGCATCCGTTGCAATTACGATGTTGTTATAACGCAATTTTTCCAAACCGTCTTCAATATCCAAAGCCGCTTGCAATAAATTGAATTCTTCATTTTCATAAACAATTTTTTTGCTCATTCCATACGAATTCAAAGGCTTACCACGTAAACTAAAAACGGCCTGTGTATTTACATCCCGCGATTTGGTAATAGATCCGGAAGCCGAATCTCCCTCAGTAATAAAAAGGGTACTCTCTAAATTTTTCGGGTTTTTAGTATCCGGAAGATGGGCACGACAATCTCTTAATTTTTTGTTGTGCAGATTCGCTTTTTTGGCACGATCTGTCGCTAATTTTCTAATGCCAGAGAGTTCTTTGCGCTCTCTTTCCGCTTGAAGAATTTTGCGTAATAATGCGTCTGCAGTGGTAGGATTCTTGTGCAAATAATTATCTAATTTCGTTTTCACAAAATCATTTACAAAAGTACGCACTGATGGCATTCCTGGTTCAGAACCCATATCAGTTGAACCTAATTTGGTTTTGGTTTGCGACTCAAAAACCGGTTCCATCACTTTGATGCTGACAGCCGTAACAATGGATTTTCGAACATCCGATGCTTCAAAGCTTTTATTGTAAAACTCCCTGATGGTTTTCACAATCGCTTCCCGATAGGCTGCTAAATGTGTTCCCCCTTGAGTTGTATTTTGCCCATTTACGAAGGAATGGTATTCTTCGCTGTACTGTGTTTTACTGTGCGTTAAGGCAATTTCGATATCGTCACCTTTCAAGTGAATGATTGGATATTCTAAATCATCGGCGTGAATGGTTTCTTCCAATAAATCTTTCAGACCATTTTCAGAAAAATATTTTTCACCATTGAATAAAATGGTCAAACCATTGTTTAAGTAACAATAGTTTTTGAGCATTTTGATTACATATTCATACCTGAATTTATAATTTTTGAAAATCGCTTCGTCAGGAGTAAAAATTACTTTAGTTCCTTTTCTCTTGGTCGTTTCAATAATATCTTCTTCAAGAATAAGATTTCCTGCAGAAAATTCCGCAGCTTTTTGTTTTTCGTCTCGAACAGATTCTACACGGAAATAATTAGACAAAGCATTCACGGCTTTTGTCCCTACCCCATTCAAACCAACGGATTTCTTAAATGCCAAGGAATCGTATTTTCCTCCGGTATTCATTTTAGAAACTACATCAATCACTTTCCCTAATGGAATTCCACGGCCGTAATCTCGAACTGTAACCGTTTTGTCTTTGATCGTCACCTCGATTGTTTTACCCGCGCCCATGACAAATTCATCGATACAGTTATCGAGCACCTCTTTTAGAAGAATATAAATACCATCATCCGGAGAAGAACCATCACCCAGTTTCCCGATATACATTCCGGGACGCATGCGAATGTGCTCTTTCCAGTCGAGCGACCGAATATTATCTTCGGTATATTGATTTTGTTCGGACATTGTAAAATTTGTGGATTTTGTGCTAATGTAGTGTAATTCGATAAAATTTAAAATAGGAAGCCGTCAAAGTTATCAAGAATGATATTGACAACCGATTTCTGATTTAGGATTAACGATTTTAGATTGCAGATTTCAAATTGATATTGATTTTTGATGTTCAAATTTAAAAATTCTTGATAATCTTTTTTAACTGATTATCTAATTCCGCATTGGAAATCTTACCATTTACAGCATCAAAATTAGCATCAAAACTAGGCAATGAGAACGTTGCTTTTATATTTCCTCCATAAAAAGGAAAAGCATTTTTTGCAATACCCAAAACGCTTGCTCCGCCTTTGGCTCCAGGTGAAGTTGCCATCAGTAACATTGGTTTTTCTTGAAAAACCTTAGTGTTTATTCTGGTGCACCAATCAAAAACATTCTTGAAAGCTACGGAGTAATTGCCATTGTTTTCAGCAAGTGAAACCACTAAAATATCGGCTCCGCCAATTTTAGCCAGAAATGCTTTTGCCAATTCATGCTCACCGATTTCTTTTTCTATATCAACACTAAAAATTGGCATTTGAAAATCGTTTAAGTCCAAAACCTCCACTTCGGCATTTTCAAAAAGATTTGCTGCGTACGTCGCTAATTTTTTATTGATGGAGTTTTTGCTGGGGCTTGCGCCAAAAGCGATAATTTTCATGATGATTTATTTTTACTAAAAGTACTAAAAATAAAATAACAACAAAATAATTGTCCGCAGATTCACAGATTAAGAAAACAAATAAGCAAAAACGAAATTTCATTTTCTTCTAAATCTATTTTACCCCAGATAGAAACAGAAAGCATTTTTCAGATCAATCTTATTTTTTCTTGATAAAAAAGAGCGACCAAAGGAAGCTCCTTTTTTGTCTTAGAAAAAGAGATTGATGGCAAAATCTTGAAGTGGAAAGCTGGAATTAGGTACAAAAAAAAGTCGAAAGCTATTACTAACTTTCGACTTTATGACTTTCGACTTTATGACTTTTTTAGACGTTGAATCTAAAATGCATCACATCACCATCTTTTACAATATATTCTTTTCCTTCTACCTTGAATTTTCCAGCTTCTTTACATTTAGCTTCTGAACCGTAATGAACGAAATCCTCATAAGCAATAACTTCGGCACGGATAAATCCTTTTTCGAAATCAGTGTGAATAACTCCAGCAGCTTGTGGCGCAGTTGAACCAACATCAATAGTCCAAGCACGAACTTCTTTAACTCCTGCCGTAAAATAAGTTTGTTGTTTTAGTAATTTGTAAGCTGCACGAATCAACACAGACGCACCTGGCTCACTTAACCCCATATCTTCTAAGAAAACCTGGCGTTCTTCGTAACTTTCTAATTCCGTAATATCAGCTTCCGCACCTACAGAAAGTACGATAACTTCCGCATCTTCATCTTTTACCAACTCCCGAACCTGATCTACATATTTATTTCCGTTAACTGCCGAATTTTCATCAACATTACAAACATACAATACTGGTTTTGCCGTAATCAATTGAAAACCTTCCATTAAAACTTCTTCATCATTGTTTTGTGGCGTTATAGTTCTCGCTGATTTCGCTTGAAGCAGCGTTTCTCTAATTCTGTTCAACAACGCTTCTTCAACGATTGCTTCTTTATTTCCAGTTTTGGCAGCACGTTTTACTTTTTCTAAACGTTTTTCAACATTCTCTAAATCTTTCAACTGCAACTCGATATCAATTGTTTCTTTGTCACGAATTGGGTTTACATTCCCATCAACGTGAACAATATTATCGTTATCAAAACAACGTAATACGTGAATAATGGCATTACACTCTCTAATGTTTCCTAGAAACTGATTTCCCAAACCTTCTCCTTTACTGGCTCCTTTTACCAATCCTGCAATATCAACGATATCAACAGTTGCCATTTGCACACGCTCTGGCTTTACTAATTCTTCCAGTTTTTCTATTCTGGAATCCGGAACATTTACAACACCAATATTAGGCTCGATTGTACAAAAAGGAAAGTTGGCACTTTGCGCTTTTGCATTTGACAAACAATTGAATAATGTTGATTTTCCAACATTCGGTAATCCTACAATTCCTGCTTTCATATGTAGATAATATTTGTTTTTTTTTATGGAATATGCAATCGCCATTCTTCACATTCCTTTTTCACTTGAATCATGGCGATGTCATGATATTCTTGTTTACTGACAGCCTTTCCAGCCAAAAGTTTTAGTACTTACTTTAAAAGTTTGCAAATATAAGATTTATTAGATGCTGAAAAACCAAAAAAAGCACATTATTCCACAGTTGATAATTTTTTAATATAATTTTTATTGATTTGTTAATGATACGTTAAAAAATTATATATTGCCACCGATTAAATAACAAAAAATAACCAAACTCAACTAATTATGAAAAAATTTGCATTCTTATTATTCCTATTAAACGTCTCGTTTCTTTTCGCGCAAAAAGAAGTGTCGGGTGTCGTTAAAGACAATACTGGCAACCCTTTGCCAGGTGTAAACATTGTTGAAAAAGGGACTCAGAATGGGGTTTCTACCGATATGGATGGCGCATACAAGATAAAAGTTAAAGAAGGAGCTACACTAGTTTTCAGCTACGTAGGTTTTTCTAAATTAGAAAAAGCCGCAACAGATGCTGTAATAAATGTTGTTTTATCAGAAGAAGGCGGGCAAAATCTAGACGAAGTTGTGGTTACTGGAACCAGAACGGCGCCAAGGAGTAACACGACATCAGCACTTCCAATAGATGTATTGTCTTCAAAAGACTTAACATCAACTGGACAAGCTTCTTTTGACAAAGCGTTACAGTATAAAATTCCATCTTTCAACACGGTGCAAACGCCTGTGAATGATGCTACTTCATTATTGGATCCTTATGAAATCAGAAACATGGGACCTAGTAGAACTTTAATCCTTATTAACGGGAAACGTAAAAATTTAAGTTCTTTATTATACGTGCAAACGTCTCCGGGACGTGGAGAAACAGGTGCTGATATATCAGCAATTCCTACTGATGCTATCGAAAGAGTAGAAATACTTCGTGATGGAGCATCTGCTCAATACGGTTCTGATGCTATTGCCGGAGTTATGAATATTATCTTAAAAAAGAATACAAACGGTGGATCTGTAACGGTAAGAAGTGGAATGACTTCTGAAGGTGATGGTGAAATGTTAGGAGTAAGCATGAATAATGGCGCTACTGTAGGAGAAAAAGGATTTGTAAACTATACAGTTGATTTTTCAAAAGTAAATTTATCTAACAGACCCGGAACAGTAGATGCTGCTGGTGAAGCTGGAGATTTTGGAGCTTCTCTTTCTGATGTTCAAGCTTTTCTTGCTAAAAAACCAGATGCTGGAAATATCAATGGGTCTCCAGAAACTGCAGCGGCTAAGTTCTTGGTAAATGGTGGATTTAGTTTATCTGATGAAACATTATTATATTACAATGCTGCTTATGTTTACAAAAAAGTAAACTCATTTGCTAATTACAGAACTCCATACTGGAGAACTTTAGCTGATTACCCATTCCTAAAAGACTTTTTTGGGAACGGAACACCAGCTTCTTATCAAGGTTATGTACCAACATTTACAGGAGATTTAAATGATTACAATGCTACATTGGGATATAAATCAACAAAAAACGACTGGAATACTGATGCCAGTATTACTGTAGGCGGAAATACACAAACTTATTCAGTTGACAACTCTTTTAACAGATCTGACATTCAAGATGCTGATGGAAATAATGTGTACTTAGAAAACAGTCCGATCAATTTTAAACCAGGAGGAACTTCTTTTAATCATGTTGTAGGGAATTTAGATATCTCTAAAGTATTATCAGATAAAATCAGCATTGGTTTTGGATCTGAAATCAGAACAGAAACTTTTGAAGTAACAGAAGGAGACAAAGCTTCTTGGGATGGTATTGGAGCCGATTCATTCGCTGGTAACAGACCTGAAAATTCAGGAAAATGGAACCGTTATAATTTAGGTGCTTATTTTGACCTTGCTTATGATGTAACGGAAGATTTCTTAATAAATGGTACCGTTCGTTATGAAGACTATAGCGATTTTGGTGATGCAACAGTTTGGAAATTGAGTTCTAGATATAAATTTTTAGATGACAAAATCACATTAAGAGGATCTGTTTCTACTGGATTTAGAGCCCCTACGTTACACCAAATTTATACTCAAAAATCACAATATTCATTCGTTCCAGGACAAGGAATTCAAGTGAGCGGAATTATAAATAACGTTTCTCCACAAGCACGCCAGTTAGGCATTGATCGTTTAGATGCTGAGAAGTCTACAAACATCACTATAGGAATTGGAGCAAAACCAATGAAAAACTTTAATTTCACTATCGATTACTATAACATTAAAGTGGAAGACAGAATCGTTTTAGGAGACAAAGTAAATACTCAATTTGGTACAGTAGCTTGGTTTGAAAATTCATTTGACTCTAGAACTTCTGGTTTAGATGTGGTTGCTAATTACAACAACATCGAATTAGGAACAGGAAAATTAGGATTCAATTTATCTGGAAACATTACTTTTCAAAATGAAAGAATCTCTCCTGTAAAAAGCAATAATTTTGGACAAACACTTGAATCATTAATGTTTACTTCCAGACCTGACACAAAATGGATTTTAGGAGCGAATTATGAAATTGGAAAATTTGGTTTCTCTCTTAACAATACTTATTTTGGAAAAACTACTTTCGATCAAGATGGTTTAAATGCTAATTTAAAAACTGAGTTTATTCCAAAAGTTGTTACAGATTTAGGAGTTACTTTCTCTGCTACTGACAAATTAACTTTGGCATTAAATGTAAACAACTTGTTGAATGTACTTCCTGAATGGAAATTCAAAGCAGAAAACGCAGCAGGAACCGCAATATTAGCAGATCCTGCACAAGTAAAAAATCAATCTAATCTGATTACTTTCAACCAACGTTATTCTCAAATGACGTATGATGGATATCACTTTAGCCAATTAGGAACTATGTTTAATTTATCTTTAAACTATAAATTCTAATTCGGTTATCGAATAATTTCTAAAGGGCTGTCTTTCGACAGCCCTTTTTTTATTTCGTTTATTCTCCCTAAATTTAGTTCTTAATACACAAATATCATGGCAAATCTTTATGACGGAAAAATGGCGGCAATTTTTGATGCTATGTACCAAACCTTTATTGATTATGACGAAGAGTATCATTTCTATAATAGTTTAATCCAAGAAAACAATTGTAAAACCATACTCGAAATTGGAAGCGGAACAGGAAATCTTGCCAAACGATTTCAGGAAAAGAATCAAGATTATATTGGCCTGGATTATAGTCAAAGCATGATTGCAATTGCCAAAGAGAGGAATAAAAACGTTACTTTCATACATGGCGACATGAGAGAATTTGAACTTGAAAAACCGGTTGATTGTATCCTCATTACAGGACGTTCCACCAGTTATTTAATAACAAATGAAGATGTGAACAATACTTTTGACTCTATTTATAAAAACCTAAACAAAGACGGAACTCTCATTTTTGATTTTATTGATGCCAATCGATTTATTCCTTTCACTAAAGAAAATGAAATCATAATTCATAAAGCTGAATATGATGGAGTAAAATATTATAGAAACAGCAAATGGAAAACAACATCATCAGAAAATTTTATGCTGGAGTGGACCGCGCAATATTACACTTTGAAAAATGATGAAAAGGAAATAATTGCAGACGATTTTTCTACAGTTCGCGTTTTTACCTTAAATGAAATACAATTATTTCTATATTTAAATGACTTTGAAATCATAAGAACAATTGATAGAAAAACCTATGCTTATGACACCTATGTAATTGTCGCAAGAAAAAAGTAAAACATACTCCTTGTAACACTTTCTGTAAATTATACAATCTTTTATTATAATTACGTAACAACTGATCAGCCAGACGGTTGTAAATTTGATTTATATTAATACTAAATTAAATATTATGAAAACTATAATTCTTGGAATGGTTGCTTTTCTATTTTCAATAAATATTCAAGCTCAAAATAAAAATGTTAAATCTGAAGTTAAAACGACAGTTACTACAGTAAAAAATTCTGATGGTCAGAAAAAATCAATAAAAACTCAAGAAGTAAAAGAAATTCAAAAAATTGAATTAAAAGACGCCGAATCTAATGCTTTAAACAAAGAAAGAAAAGAAACACCGGTTGAAGTTACTGCAATTACTACAATTACAGCAAATGGAGTTACAAATATTGTTGACATTGACAGGTCAGCTTATTATGATTTAAACGGAGAAAAATATCAGGTTAAACTAGCTGAAAGTGGATATACTATATACCAACCTAATCAAGAAAAAGCAGCTGTTTTGAGAAAAACATCAAACAACAATTATATCTATAGTTCAAAAAACAAAACTTCTTATGGTTACTTTGATGCCAATGGGAATTTAGTTTTAGAATCCTATGATGACAAAACAGACAAAATAACCGTAGAAACTTTTGTAATTATCAAAAAATAATCTATTTCGGAATACAACAAAAAAAATCCTGAGTTATCTCAGGATTTTTTTTTAAAATTAGAATTTAATCTTTATTCGTTATGTAAAAACGCTTGTCTGTTTAGTAACGTTTCTTCGCTTTCTACATGATTGTCATCCGGAATACAACAATCCACAGGACATACTGCAGCACATTGCGGCTCATCGTGAAAACCTTTACACTCAGTACATTTTCCTGGCACAATGTAATACACTTCGTCAGAAATTGGAGTTTGAGCTTCATCAGAATCTACTTCAGAACCATCAGGTAAAATTACTTTTCCTTTCAATTTTGTTCCGTCTTTATATCTCCAATCATCTGCTCCTTCGTATATTGCTGTATTTGGGCACTCTGGTTCACAAGCACCACAATTGATACATTCGTCTGTTATAATAATTGCCATTGTTCTTTGTTTAAAAGTATAACGTTTTAGGTTTAAAGTTTGTTTTAAAACTTATGTTTTTTTAACAATGCCTAATTACTTTATCCTTATTTTTGTGCAAAATTACAATCAAAACTATTCATAAGCAAACATTATGACATTAGAAACAAAAAAAAGTGTTTTTGTTGAATTAGGGAAATTCTTAAGTCAGTTTTCCGAAGATAATACTTCTAAGAATCCAAGTGTTTTGCACAACGATCTGTTTTTTGATGATTTTATCGAATTAATAAAATTATCTCAATCCCATAATGGATGGTATACACCGGAACAAGTGTATTTTGCTATTCAATCTTGGGCAGAAGCTTTAACGGCAGAAAACTTAAATCTATGGCTTTCTGCTTATGATTTCCCAATAAACGAACCTAAAAACATCGCCTTAATTCTTGCCGGAAATATTCCGCTAGTGGGTTTTCATGATTTTCTTTCGGTTTTAATTACAGGAAATAATGTATTGGTAAAAACATCCTCAAATGATCAACATTTGTTGCCTTTTTTGGCTAAATACATCATTGCAATTGATTCTGAATTAGCCAATAACATCACTTTCGTAGCAGGGAAATTAGAAAATTTTGATGCTGTAATAGCAACGGGAAGTAATAATACTGCCCGTTATTTTGAATATTATTTCAAAGACAAACCTTCTATCATTCGAAAAAGCAGAAACTCAATTGCAGTTTTGAATGGAAAAGAAACCAAAGAGCAACTAGCTTCTTTAGGGGAAGATATATTCCGATATTTTGGATTGGGTTGTCGCAATGTTTCTAAAATTTTTGTTCCAAAAGGATACTCATTTGACGCTTTTTTTGAAGCCATATTTGAGTACCAAGACGTTATTCATTATGAAAAATATGCGAATAATTACGATTACAACAAAGCCGTTTTCCTGATGAGTAATTTCAAATTATTAGACAATGGTTTTTTAACAATAAAAGAAGATAAAAGCCATGCCTCGCCTATTTCTAGTGTATTTTATGAGTTTTATGATGACATCAATGATTTGAAAACAAGGTTACAATCCGAAAATGAGCAAATTCAGTGCATTGTAAGTGACAATCTTATAGAGAGCAGTATTGGTTTTGGACAAACCCAAAAACCTAAATTGTGGAATTACGCAGATAACATCGATACTATTTCGTTTTTGTTAACAACATAGTTGAAATATGTTCAATTATTTCGAATTAATTAACGCCTTTTAAATTCCTATTCCCGAAATTTGCACTTTAATTTTTTGGACTTAAACTACACCATGAAAAAACACAACTACAGCGCAGGACCTTGTATTTTACCACAAGAAGTTTTTGAAAAATCAGCACAAGCTATACTAAATTTTAACGATTCTGGGTTATCCCTTTTAGAAATTTCGCATAGAAGTAAAGACTTCGTTGCCGTTATGGATGAGGCTAGAGCAATTGTTATTGAACTTTTAGGCCTTGAAGGCAAAGGATATCAAGCATTATTTCTTGCTGGCGGAGCAAGTTTAGAATTCTTGATGGTTCCTTATAACTTAATGAAAGAAGGTGGAAAAGCGGCTTATCTTGATACCGGAACATGGGCTTCAGGCGCTATAAAAGAAGCAAAACTTTTTGGAGATACCGTTGTTGTAGCTTCTTCTAAAGAACAAAATTACAACCATATCCCAAAAGGATATACTGTACCTTCAGATGCTGATTATTTCCATTGCACCAGTAACAATACTATTTTTGGTACACAAATGAAGGAATTTCCATCAGTTGACATGCCGCTTGTATGTGACATGAGTTCTGATATCTTTTCAAGAGAATTGGATTTTTCTAAATTTGATTTGATTTATGCAGGAGCACAAAAAAATATGGGTCCAGCTGGAACTACTTTGGTTGTTGTAAAAGAAGAAATTCTTGCTAAAAACAACCGAATTATCCCAAGTATGTTGGATTATACTAAACATATCAAAGCAGAAAGTATGTATAATACTCCTCCTGTTTTCCCCGTTTATGCTTCATTATTGACATTACAATGGTTGAAAAACCTTGGTGGAATTGCTGCTATTGAAAAAATAAACAATGCTAAAGCAGTATTACTTTATGGAGAAATAGACAGAAACCCTTTATTTAAAGGAGCTGCAGCTGTTGAAGACCGTTCAAACATGAATGCTACTTTCTTATTAAATGACGAAGCGCATGCCGCAACATTTGATGCAATGTGGAAAGCAGCAGGAATATCTGGATTACCTGGACATCGCTCCGTAGGTGGTTACAGAGCTTCTATGTACAATGCACTTCCATTAGAAAGTGTTCAAGTATTGGTTGATGTAATGAAAGAACTTGAAAAAAAGATTTAATGATTTAAAAATTGAAAAAATTAATAATTATGAAAACCAATTAGTACATCTTTCAATTAAAATTATACTTTAAAATTTAAAAAATCCTGATTGAATCTTTAAATTATTTAATTTTTCAATCTTTAAATATAAAACACAAATGAAAATATTAGCCAATGACGGAATTTCAAAAAGTGGAATTCTAGCTTTAGAAAAAGGTGGATTTGAAGTTATAACTACAAAAGTAGCGCAAGAACAAGTGGCTAACTTTGTAAACGAAAATAATGTATGTGTAGTTTTGGTACGAAGTGCGACTAAAGTTCGTCAGGATATCATTGATGCTTGCCCAGGATTAAAAATCATAGGCCGTGGCGGTGTAGGAATGGATAATATTGATGTGGAATATGCGAAAAGCAAAGGAATTCACGTAATAAATACACCGGCCTCTTCATCAGAATCAGTGGCAGAATTAGTTTTTGCACATTTATTTTCTGGGGTTCGTTTCTTGCATGACTCTAATAAAAACATGCCCCTTGAAGGAGATACAAACTTTGAAGGTTTGAAAAAAGCGTATGCAAATGGAGTTGAACTAAGAGGAAAAACGCTTGGAGTAGTAGGAATTGGGCGTATTGGTCAAGCTACTGCTAAAATGGCATTAGGTCTAGGTATGAAAGTGATTGCTGCAGATATGTTTATCCCACAAGTTGACGTTAAAGTAGAATTTTTTGATGGCCAATCGATTACAACAACAATCGTTTCTCAATCATTGGAATCTTTATTCAAAGAAGCTGATTTCATTACCTTACACGTTCCTGCTCAAGACGGTTACATCATTGGAGAGAAAGAATTGGCTATTATGAAGGACGGTGTCGGTATCGTAAACTGTGCTCGTGGTGGTGTTATTGATGAAGTAGCATTAGTAAAAGCTTTGGACAGTGGAAAAGTATTGTTTGCCGGACTAGACGTTTTTGAAAACGAACCAACTCCTGAAATGACAATTCTAATGAATCCAAAAATATCAATGACTCCACATATTGGAGCTGCAACTGGAGAAGCACAAGATAGAATTGGAACTGAATTAGCACAACAAATCATTAGTTTGTTAAGCTAGTCTGCCTTTTTAACTCTTTAAAAGAGACTGTCCGAGAAAAAAGGACAGTCTCTTTTTTTTTGTTAAAATACTACAGATTAATCCTTTGTTTTTGTAACTTTATAATTCATTTATTTATCATGAAAAATAATTATTACATTATATTCATTCTTTTTTGCGCTTTTTTGGGATGTACTACTTCAAAGTCAAATTTCCCAAGCAATGAAAAGTCCGTTGCTGCTCAGGGCGATACGATTCGAATTGCCAATGACGCGTTAGAATATGAAGTAATTATTATTGATGCAGGTTTTAGTACGTGGTTGAACTCAAGAGCTTATCAAAGAGGATATCATTCTCAAAGCTATTTAGAGAATAAAAATCAATTGTATGTCAGTGAATGGAATAGTCGCGTTTTACAACCAATGCGATACGATTCAAATCTATATGAAATGACAATCAATTATGATCCAAATATTGATTATGGCTACGAAGTAAATTATTTAATCTACAATTACATGATTTATTTTCAAAACACCTATAAACAAAAACTTTTTGGTTTTGTCCCCATCAGATAATGTTACTATATTTGTAATCATTATAAATAGAAATGAATAAACTAAAACAGCGTTGGGGAATAGATACTAATTTCCAACTCACCATCATATTTATCGTTTTTGCGATTACCGGTTCTGCTTCGGCTTGGCTATCAAAACCATTTTGTCTTTGGTTAGGAATTACAAAATCAGATTTAGGTTATTGGTTTACCCCTGTTCGATTACTTTTAATTTTTCCAATATATCAAGTGCTTTTAGTCCTAATTGGATTTCTTTTTGGACAGTTCAAATTCTTTTGGGCATTCGAAAAAAAGATGTTAAAACGCATGGGATTGGGATTTCTTTTTAAAGAATAACAAAAACGCCTCAATTACGAGGCGTTTTTGTTTTTAATCCAATAATTATAAATCCAAGTCAATGTGAATGTTGGTATAAAATCCGAAAAGGGTAAAATTTCTTCCAAAAAAGTAACTACTCCTCCTACTCGCCCTATGGTTCCTTTATACATCCAAGTCATTAGAAACCCAGCCAAAGGTGCCCAAATCACATCGGAGAACTCTCCAACCAACGGAACCGTAAACGATACTAATCCTATTGCATCAAACAGAATCCCTAATATAAGATTTCTAGTTTTATTATTTTCTGTAATAATCTGCGCTTTTTCTGTCATACTATTTCAATTATTTTTAGAAAATTGTGCAAATCTAATGCCAATTATTTTTTGAGCTTGTCTTGATACTCTTTTTTCAGTTTCTCAATTTTTGGAGTAATTACATAACTGCAATATCCTTGAGTCTTGTTTTGATTGTAATAATTTTGATGATAGTCTTCGGCTTCATAAAATTTAGAAGCTGCAGAAATCTTGGTTACAATTGGTTTCCCAAATGTATTCTCGCTGGTCATCAAAGCAATATAATCTTCGGAGAGTTGCTTTTGAATAGGATTATGGTAAAAAATTTCACTACGATATTGTGTCCCAACATCATTCCCCTGACGATTTAACGTAGTGGGATCATGTGTGGCAAAAAATATTTCCAACAGTTCTCCAAAACTTATTTCCTTAGGATCAAAAGTAATTTCAGTGGCTTCCGCATGACCGGTGTCTCCATTGCAAATATCCTTGTATGTTGGGTTTATAGTATTGCCGCCAATATATCCCGAAATAACTTTTTTTACTCCCGCCAATTCTAAAAAAACTGCCTCAGTACACCAAAAACAACCTCCAGCAAAGGTTGCAACTTCTAATCCGTTTTGCATTTCCATATTTTTTGTTTCTTTACTTTTTGGCACACTACTATTCTTTTCTTTCGCACAAAATGAAAAAGGCAATAGTACCAGAAAAATTCCAATTATTTTTTTCATCATTCCCGATTTAGAATCAAATTTATTCATTAAAACGAACTGATTATCCGATATTAACTAAAGTTTATATTTTGTCAAAGTAAAATATATTGCGATGCATTTAATAATCATTAAAATCTTTGTTTCTTTGCCAAAACAGTTTCAAAATGATACAAGCCAAAAATCTACATAAATATTACGATCAACTACATGTGTTGAAAGGAGTTGATTTACATATTCAAAAAGGAGAAATTGTCTCTATCGTGGGCGCTTCGGGAGCCGGAAAAACGACACTTTTGCAAATCCTTGGAACTTTAGACAAGCCAACCGTTGAAAATGGAATTGAATTACGCATCAACAATGAAGACATTCTGACTATGAATGACAAAATTTTATCTAAATTCAGAAATCTAAATTTAGGTTTTATTTTTCAATTTCATCAATTATTACCAGAATTTACCGCATTAGAAAATGTTTGCATTCCTGCTTTCATTGCCAATAAATCAAAACAGGAAACAGAGATCGAAGCAAAAAAACTGCTGACTTATCTTGGGCTTTCCCATCGAATGAATCATAAACCCAATGAACTTTCCGGTGGAGAACAACAACGTGTAGCTGTCGCAAGAGCTTTAATCAACAAACCGGCAATCATTTTTGCAGATGAACCTTCGGGAAATCTCGATACTGCTTCGGCTGAAAACCTGCATCAATTATTCTTTAAACTGCGTGATGAGTTGGGACAAACCTTCGTTATTGTTACCCATAATGAGGATTTAGCGAATATGGCCGATAGAAAGTTAGTAATGATAGATGGACAAATTAGTGGTCAGTAATCAGTGTTCAGTTTGCAGTATTCAGAAATAAAAAAATCCGTGGAAATCAGTTTAATCTGTGTTATCCGTGTTCCAATAAAATGACAAACCTAGAACTAAAATCCTTCCTCGACGAAAAAGTGGTACAGTACAACACGCTCGACTTCATAGAAAGTGATCCTGTCCAAATTCCACATTTATTTTCACAGAAAGAAGATATCGAAATTGCTGGTTTTCTAAGTGCTGCAATCGCTTGGGGAAATCGTAAAATGATAATCAAAAACTCCCATAAAATGATGGCTTTAATGGGGAATGCCCCTTATGATTTTGTTATGTCACATACCGAAAATGATTTGGAGCGACTAGAAATTTTTGTTCATCGAACTTTTAACGGACAGGATTTTGCCAGCTTTATCAGAAGTTTGCAACACATTTATAAAAACCACAACGGATTGGAAGCTGTTTTTAGTACCAATCAATCCCGAAGCGTCGGGACCGATTCAATGCAAAAAAGCATTCATGAATTCAAGAAAATTTTTTTTGAAATCCCGCATCAATATAGAACACAAAAACACATTTCAGACCCTCTGAACAATTCTGCAGCAAAAAGGATTAACATGTTTTTACGCTGGATGGTGCGCCAGGACACTAAAGGTGTCGATTTAGGAATATGGAAAAGTATTTCTCCAGCTTCTTTATCCTGTCCTTTGGATGTGCATTCCGGTAATGTAGCGCGAAAATTAGGATTGCTGACCCGAAAACAAAATGATGCAAAAGCATTAGCCGAATTAGATTTAAGACTACGTGAATTCGACCCAATTGATCCCGTTAAATATGACTTTGCATTATTTGGATTGGGTGTTTTTGAAAAGTTTTAAACTTAACACCCATTTAATGTGCATTTTATTTCTATATTTATCGACTTATGAATCGCTTAATTTGGGGCCTAATGAAATAAAAGTATGACCAATTACTTGTATAATTTGTTCAAAGACATTACCAATATTACCGCGTTTTTATTTAAAAAATTAGATACTGACATAAGTTATATTGCTATTAAAAATGAATTATTAAATCTTAATTATTCATTTTTTAAAGCTGAATTTTCTTTTAATCTTTTTAAATACATCATCATTCCTTTTCTTTTAATTGTTATTGTTTCTTTAGTACTATTATTGATTGTAAATCGTTATGGTTTTGAAAAAAAAATAATTATAAAAAATGAGGTAGATATTAAAACAAACGATTTTCTTACTGAGATTATATTTTCTAATTATGATTCTAAGTATATAAAAGAACAAATAAAACTATTTATAGAAGAAGTACCTTTTAAAAAAAAATGGTGTAAAGGTATTATTCTAAATAAAATCATTACCATTAAAAGAAATATTAACGGAGTTAATCCGCATCAAATGCTCTTAATTTACAAATATTTTGGATTTCACGATTATAGTGATAAACTGATAAAAAGCAGGAGCTGGGAAAATAAATTGTTAGGGATATACCATTATCAAATATTAGAATATAAAATCAAAACAGGATATATAAGACCTAATATATATGTTAAAAATAAATTCTTAAAATCGAATGCATTGATTGCCGTAATTTCTCTTTCTGATCAAAAATTTGATTTTTTAAGCAATTATGAAAAACAAATATCATATGCCGACGAGCTCAAAATCCTTGACATAATTCATCAAAAAAAGTCTGCTTTACCTAAAAAAATTAATGAATGGCTCTACAATAAAAATAGTTCTGTAGTAATACTGGCTATTAAATTAATGATTAGATATAGAGAAACTTTAACAACTACTCAAATAAGCCATCTTTTAAGCAATGCTAGTAATAAGGTCCGAAAAGAAACTTTCTTAGTCATTCGAAACTTATACATTATAGAAGCAAATGAGCTTTTAATAAACCATTATCCAAAAGAAACAGATAAACGAAATAAAATTTCTGCTTTGAAAACAATGGGAGCCATTGGTGATAATGACACCAAAGATTTTGCTTTAAGCATTCTTTTAAAAGAAGTCGATTTAGAAATAAAATTCGAAATTGTTAATTGTATTAATAAAATTGATACCACTTTCTTTAATACCTATAAAACAGAAGATGCATCAGAAAATGAAATCATAAAAAGAATTGTTTTACATGTAAATAACCCATATTTAAATTGAGCACCCTAGAAAACATTATTAAAACCTACGAAACCTATATTGCTTATTATTCCATTAGTTATATTGTATTTTATTTATTACTGGCTATATTATCTTGGACAGCTATAAAAAAGTATTATAAATCTAAATATTTCCTACTTAAAGAAATATTGGTTAAATCTAATCATACTGTTGGCGTTTCTATAGTAGCTCCAGCATTCAATGAAGCAACTACTATTGTATACAACGTTAAATCACTACTTTTTCAAGAGTACCCAAAATTTGAAGTGGTTATTGTTAATGACGGAAGTACCGATGCTACTCTAGAAATATTAATTAGAGAGTTTAATTTAGTTAAAGTAGATTTTTTCTATCAAGAAAAAATACCGACACAACCTGTAAGAGGGCATTATAAGTCAACGAATCCTATATACTCCAAACTTTTAGTTGTCGATAAAGAAAACGGAAAGAGTAAAGCTGACGGATCAAATGCCGGTATCAACTCTGCTAAATACTCCTTATTTATCTGTACAGATGTAGATTGTATTTTAAGAAAAGATACGATTTCAATGCTCGCCAAACCTTTTATTGAAAATACTGAAAAAGTAATCGCGACCGGGGCTGCAATACGAATTTCAAATTCATGTGAGTTTAAAGATGGAATGCTTTTTAAATCACATTTTCCAGATAATTTTTTTGCCCGTTTTCAGGAACTGGAATATATTCGTTCGTTTTTATTTGGAAGAATGGCTTGGAGCAAAATTAATGGTTTACTATTAGTTTCTGGCGGTTTAGGAATGTTCGATAAAGAAACGGTCATTGAAGCTGGCGGATATTGGCATAAATCACTTGGGGAAGATATGGAACTCATCACTCGAATGAGAAAACTGATGCACAAGAAAAAAGAAAAGTTCTTAATAATATATATACCGGAATCTCTTTGTTGGACTGAGGTCCCTGCCAGTATGACTATATTCTTAAGACAAAGAGTGCGTTGGGCCAGAGGATTAGTTCAAACATTATATTTACATAAAGATGTCTTTTTAAATCCAAAATACGGTAAAACTGGCCTCCTCATTTTTCCTTATTATTTGCTTTATGAATTTGCAGTTCCTATTTTAGAAATCTTAGGCTTAATTGTTTTAACAATTGATTTGTTCTTTTTTAGTATTAACTATGATTTTTTATTGATTGGCAGTGCTTTTGTATATTTATTTTATATAAGCATAACTCTAATTTCTGTATTTTTAGATCAATTAATTTATAAACATTACACTGGTATTAAAGAGGTGTTAATATTAATAGCAATGATTTTTATTGAACCTTTTGTCTTTCATCCCCTCAATGTTTACGCTTCCTTAAAGGGTTATTGGCACTTTATAAGACAAAAAGAGCAAAAATGGGGAGTGATGGTACGTCAAGGATTTACAACTGAACAAAAACAAACATCATGAGGAATAGCAAAATTTTAAATATAGTCGGTTTTTTCATTTTTATATTCATTTTTTCAAATCAAAAAATAAACGCCCAAAAAATTGATACCGATAGTCTTTTAACAGTAATCATAAAAGACATGCAGCATGAAAAAAATTATACTAAAAATATTCAAAGAGCATTAATGGCTAAAAAAATAGCACCAAATTATCTTGATTATTATTTGATATTAGGACGTAACCATGATTTGTTGAAAAATAAAGATAGCGCGAGCTACTATTACAACTATTACATCAAAAAAACCAATTCTAACGAAGATGCTTTTAACTATCTAATCAACATCGAATTAGAAAAAGAAAACTATCTGGAAGCCGAAAAAACAATAGATCAAGCCATTCAAATGCATCCTGAAAACAGAGATTTTCAGAAAAAGAAAATAGTGGTTTATCAATTACAAAAAGAAACTAAAAAAGAATATAACTATGTACAATCGTTACAAGAAAGATACCCTAACGATCCTGAAATTAAACAAAGCCTTTTTCTTATAGAGTCAAAAATAAAGTCTGACAGGTTGGGCTTTAATTACAGTTATACAACTTTCAATAGAAATGGTTATGGCCCTTGGCATTTTGGAAGCATACAATACATCCGAGAACGTGGCTGGGGTTCTTTAATAGGCCGAATTAATTATGCGAATAGATTGTCTTCTGGAAAAAGTATTGCTGAAGGCAAACAATTTGAAGCAGAATCCTATTTTTTTACAGGAAAAAATAATTATTCTTACGCAAGTGTAGCATACAGTCAAGATGTAGTTTTCCCAAAGTTAAGAGTAGGATATTCTTTTTATCAAAATTTCAAAAAGGGATGGGAAGCTGATTTAGGATTTCGATACATTAAATCAGAAAATACAGAAACTAAAACAATTGTTTTGGGAGTTGGTAAATATATCGGTTCCTATTGGATAAATTTTAGATCCTACCTACAAAATAATGACAAGGACTACCATCCTTCATTCTCGCTGACAACCAGATATTATTTTGATACAAAATATGATTATATTTCATTAGTTGCAGGATATGGAACGTCACCAGATGAGAGAACTACTATAGGTCAATTTGAACAAAGAGTTAGTCTTAACTCCTATAGAATTGGCGCTGGATATTACAAATTATTCAATAATCACTATTTAACTGGAATCCAAGCAACATTTAATAATCAGGAATACGCTCCAAACTTAAAACAAAACGAATTAGAAATATCTTTAATGCTCCAATATAAATTCTAAAATGTTTTATAAAAAATTCAATTTAAATAGAATACTATTTATCCTGTTTCTTTTAAGCTTCAAAATGATGGCTCAATCTGATATTGTTATTAAGAATCTAACAGCTAGCGAGAACTCGATCAGTATTGCATCCGAGAGAGCAAGACCTGCAGCAGTATTGTTAAAATCATATTTAGATAAATCTTTTTCTAATTTATTTTTGATTCAAAACGAAAATAATTCGATTGAAAAAAACTTAAAAATTCATCTCAGCATATCAAATTTAAAAAAATTAAATGCTGATAATAGTTTTATAATTAAAAGCAATGCAACTGATATTTTTTTGATTGCTCCAAATGAAAAATTGCTACGCTATGCGGTTTATACCTTATTAGAAACTTGGGGATTTAGAAAATTCACTGCTAAAGAAACCTACATTCCAAAGTTAGATGTAGTTGTATTTCCAAAAAACACGGAGCAGTACCATAAACCTTCTTTTGAGTATCGAGCATTATTATATCCAGATGCTTACGATGAAAATTTCAGAGATTGGCATAAATTAGATTGGCATTTAGAAGACTTTAGCGTTTGGGGACATTCCTTTAGTAAACTTTTACCACCTCAAGAATATTTCAAAAAGAATCCAACTTTTTTTGCATTGTATGAAGGAAACCGAAACGGCGAATCCATTTGTATGACTAATGACACTGTGGTGGATTTAGTAATACAAAAAATACAGAAAGTGATTGCGCAAAACCCCAATGCTCCATTCTATTCTGTAAGTCAAAATGACGATGTAATCTATTGTGAATGTCAAGAATGCAAATCTATAAACAATAAATACGGAGGCCCTCAAGGGTCTCTCTATTATTTTTTAAACAAAATTGCAGTATATTTCCCTAAAACAAAAATAGTAACTTTAGCTTATCTTCATACATTTAAGCCTCCGACAAATTTAAAATTACAACCAAATATATATACCCTGTTTTGCCCAATTGAATTGAATCGAGGAAAAGCTATTGTGGACGATACTTACAGTAAGTCTTTTAGAAAAACATTGCAAGATTGGAACGAAACTACATCTCATTTATATTTATGGGATTATACGGTACAATTTTCAAACTATTTATCTCCTTTTCCTAACATTCATACTTTTTCAGACAACTATAAATTCTTTGAAAAAAATAATGTAAAAGGATTATTTGTACAAGGATATGCAGATGTTCCTGGTGATTTTACAGAATTAAGACAATATCTTTTGGCCAAATTATTATGGAATACTGATATTGATATTGAAGCCACTACAGATGATTTCCTAAGAGGTTTTTATGGTAAAGCGGCACCTCAAATTAGAAAGTATTTAAATCTTTTAGCCGAAAATCAACAAAAATCTCATTCATACCTAGACATCTATTCAGGTCCGGTTCAAAGCAGAAATACATTTTTATCACCGGAAGCAATGGATCAATATGACTATTTAATTAATGAGGCAACACTTGCAGTTAATCAAGATCCTATATTAGAGTCGAGAGTCAAAAAATTACGTTTAGCTTTGGAATATGTATTTTTTGAACAATCAAAATTTTATGGCAAGGATCAACATGGTATGTTTATGGCTAATGAAAAAGGCCAAAAAGAAATAAAAAAAGGGATAACAGAAAGAGTTCGAAATTTCACAAAAAACTGTTCAGAACTAGGAATCTATGAATTAAGTGAAGGTGGTTTATCTCCAGAAAAATATTATGAAGAATGGCTCCTAATAGCCAAAGACTCGACAAATCATCTGGGAGAAAAACTAAAGGTTAATTTTCTGACATTCCCAGCCGAAGAATTTACAGGAAAAGGAAGCTACGGGCTTGTTGATGGGATTAGAGGTTATAAAGACTATAACATCAACTGGATTGGATGGTATGGAACCAATCCAGAGATAGAACTAATTACCAACAAACTAGATTTCAATCAAATAAAAATAAATTTTCTCGATGATCAAAGACATTGGATTTTTAAACCAAAGAAAATTTCTATTTATGGTTTTAATAATGAAGAATGGTTGCTGATTACAGAGAAATTTATAGGGAATTTAACAGAAGATTCTGTTATTAAAACAGAACTGATAGAGATGAACAGTAAAAACTTTAGTAAATTTGATAAAATAAAGCTACTAATTGATAATCAAGATGATTTACCAATTTGGCGAAAGCGAAAGCAAAAAAAACCAATGATAATGATTGATGAGATTGAACTCTATAATAAATAAAAAAACTTAAAATGAGCCCAAAAAAAATATTAATAATAGAAGATGACAATCTAATAATTAAAATTCTAGATTTTATTTTAAAGAAAGAAGGTTATGAAACTTATATATCTAAAGATGGTAACGACGGAATAGAACAAATAGGGATTCTTCAACCTGATTTAATTATCACCGATATTATGATGCCTTATAAATCAGGACTGGAAATTACGGCCTATTCTAAAAAAAACTATCCCAGTATTCCAGTGATTATAGTTTCAGCTTTAGGTAAGGAAGATTTAACAGTTATTGAAGGTTTTAAATTAGGTGTGGATGATTTCATAGCCAAACCATTTAATCCTATCGAATTAGTTTTAAGAGTAAAACGTTTTGTTTAAAAGGTTGTGTTTAAACTAATCTAAAAATAACAATACTATTACCTAATGTTAGTATCCTCATAAAAAACGTATCTTTGCACAAAATTTAAGCAAATGAGTACTTTCGAACAATTCAATCTCCCTAAATCTGTGCAAAAAGCAATAGATGATTTAGGATTTACATCTCCAACTCCCATCCAAGAAAAAACTTTTTCTGTGATAATGTCTGGAAGAGATATGATGGGAATTGCACAAACTGGTACCGGTAAAACATTTGCCTATCTGTTGCCTTTATTAAAATTATATAAATTTACTCCGGGACATACCCCTAAAATAGTAATTCTGGTTCCTACACGTGAGCTTGTAGTGCAAGTAGTGGAAGAAGTAGAAAAATTGACAAAATACATGTCGGTTCGTACCGTTGGTATTTTTGGAGGAGTCAACATTAATACTCAAAAAACAACCGTTTATAAAGGCTGCGACATACTAGTGGGAACTCCAGGAAGAATCATGGATTTAACGCTGGATAATGTGATTCGTTTTGAAGAAATGCAAAAATTGGTAATCGATGAGTTTGACGAAATGCTTAATTTAGGTTTCCGTACCCAATTGACCGCTATTTTGGCCATGATGCCTAAAAAACGTCAGAACATACTATTTTCGGCAACTATGACGGATGAAGTGGATGCTATTTTGAATGACTATTTTGATTATCCGGAAGAAGTTACTCTTTCAGCATCAGGAACTCCTTTGGAAAACATCAAACAAATTGCCTATAATGTTCCCAATTTTAATACCAAAATAAACCTTCTAAAATACTTATTGCAAAACAACGAAGACATGAGTCGTGTTTTAGTATTTGTCAATAATAAGAAGATTTCAGATATGGTTCACGAACGTATCGAAGAAGATTTTGAAGGTCAGTTTGGGGTAATTCACTCGAATAAATCACAAAATTATCGTTTGAGTACGATGGCTTCCTTTCAAGAAGGAAATCTCCGTGGTTTGATTACTACTGATATTATGGCTAGAGGTTTGGATATTTCCAATATTACTCATGTTATCAATTTCGAAATGCCTGAAATGCCTGAATTGTATATGCACAGAATTGGTAGAACCGGTCGTGCAGATGCTACAGGAACCGCAATAAGTCTTATCGCGCCTCGTGAAGAAGAATCCAAAGTGGAAATAGAAGTGCTGATGAATATGGAATTAGCTATCGAACCTTTCCCGGAAACCGTTGAAGTTTCTTCAAAATTAATCGAACCTGAAAAAGACAGACAACCGATTAAGTTTATGATGAAAAAACAAAAACTTGACGGAGATGGAGCTTTTCAAGAAAAAAGCAAAAAGAATAAGAAAGTCAATTTGGGTGGACCTGGGGTAACCAAGAAAAAAACGCACGGTTCTGTAAATAGAAACATGCTAAAAACCAGAGACAAAAAGAGAAAAGACAAGAATAAATAGTAAACTAAAAAAGGCTAAAAATGATACTCATTTTTAGCCTTTTTCTTGAATTGTAATATTAATTCTTTGTAAAAACCAAGCAAACCGGAGAACACAAAGCAATCTTCTTTCCAGTATCTGTAAGTGCTCCCGTATTTTTATTTCTTTTAAAAATTACAATATCATTTGTATATTGATGTGCAACCAAAAGAAAATTCCCAGTTGGATCAATCGCAAAATTTCTAGGTCCTTTCCCTAAAGTAATGGTTTGTCCTTTCAATAGTAATTTTCCGTTTTTTAGAATTTTAAAAATTGTAATGTTATTAGCTTCCCCGCGATTGGAAGCATATAAAAACTTTCCGTCAGGTGAAATATGGATATCCGCAGAACTAAAAGTCCCTTTGAAGTCTTTTGCTAAAATAGTGGTTTCATCAATCTTTTTCAATATCCCGTTTGAATAACTAAATACCGTTAACGCTCCGTCAAGTTCCTGTAATAGATAAACAAATTTACCGTCCTTGCTAAAGGTCAAATGTCTTGGTCCACTTCCTGATTTAACTGAAATGCTATCCTTTAATTCTAAAACAGTACTGGCAGCATTAGGATTATAGACATACGAATATACTTTGTCATTCCCTAAATCGTTAGACAAAACAAACTTTTTATCTGGGGAAAAATGAACCATATGCACATGAGGACCTTCTTGTCTTTGTACATTAATTCCTTTTCCATAATGTTGTACTACTTGCTTTGCTTCAGCTAGACTTCCGTCGTTATTTTTACTAAAAACGGAGATATTTCCGCCGGAATAATTGGCAACTATCACATTTTTATCATCGTTTATAATGTAACAAGGATTTGCTCCTTTTGAACTTTGTTTGTTGATTAAGTTTAATTCACCGCTTGATGGAGTGTAACTGAAAGAACTTACCGTACTTTCAGCACCATACTCATTCACGGAATAAATAAAGTTATTGTCTTTTGAAACCGTCAAATAACTCGGATTTATAACTTTTTCAGTTGCATTTTTAAAACTAAAATCACCTGTCTTTGAATCAAAATCATATACATAAATTCCTTTGCTATCACAACTTTGGGTGTAGGTTCCAATCAGTAAATTAAATTTATTTTTTTGTGCCTGAACACTTGCAAAAATGAAAATTAATAGAACAACAGCAAACGGTTTTTTCATGTTTTTAAATTTTATTGAAAAGCTAAAATACACATTATATCCATAATGAATGTCAATTGTTTATTCCTTTGAAAAATTATAACAACTTCATCTAAAACTGTCAACAAATTTGTATTTTTGACTCATGAAATTCAATGAGCTCCATTGAAAATAAAATCCAGTGAAGTAAACTCAACCTCAGAATGCATTTTAAACATCCCGAAATTTTATACTTTCTGTTCTTATTGATTGTTCCAATTTTGGTCCATTTATTTCAATTACGCCGTTTCAAAAAAGAATATTTTACCAATGTTCGTTTCTTAAAAGCACTTTCCATACAAACCCGAAAAAGCTCTAAAATAAAGAAATGGTTGCTTCTCACCTGCCGATTATTATTGTTAACTTGTATTATTATAGCATTTGCACAGCCTTATTTTGAGTCAAAAGACAGTAAAAATGCCAGCAATGAACTGTATATTATTTTGGACAATTCTTTTAGTATGCAAGCCAAAGGCAAAAAAGGTGAATTGCTAAAACGAGCTGTTCAGGAACTGCTTGAAGAAACTCCTGAAAATTTAAATTTCTCTTTGCTTAGCAATTCCGAAAATTATTGGAATACAGATATAAAATCGGTTCGTGGTGCTTTGCAAAATCTAAAATACAGCGCTACTCCGTTCCAATTGGACAATATAATGGCAAAAATAAAAGCGCATAAATCGGCTTTTAAAAAAGATATCGTTATCATTACCGATGCCGTAGGACTTGATGAAAAACAATTAAAAAATATAAATGCAGCTGACTCTCCTTTATTTATAATCACAAAAGCAGAGCAAAAAAATAATGTTTCTATTGACAGCGTTTTTATTAATAAAACTTTAGAAAATTTTTATGAAATTAGTGTTCAAATATCCGGTTATGGCGAGGATTTTAACCCGATTCCTATTTCTTTATACAATGAAAACAAGCTCATTGCAAAGACAATAGTAACATTAGACACGAAGAAAAAAAATCTCAATTTTACGATTCCAAAACAAGCCTTTCATGGCTATTTTTCTATAGTTGACAATGGGTTGAATTATGATAACACGTTGTATTTCAGCATTTCTAAAACCAAGAAAACCAACATTATCAGCATTGGAGAACCAGCGAAAAGCAACTTTCTTTCCCGAATTTACACCAGTGAAGAATTCAATCTTAATAATTACACTTTAAGTACATTAGATTACAATAAACTGGAAGAACAAGACGCGATTGTTTTAAATGAATTGGATGAAATCCCACAAGCTTTGACTACCACTTTAAAATCTTTTGTAGAAAAAGGCGGCAATTTAATTGTGATTCCTTCGGTGATAAATTTAACTACAAATATGAATTCTTTTCTATCGAATTTTGGAAAACTTACATTCAATTCTTTAGAAAACAGAGAAAAACTGATTACTAAAATCAACTTCAATCATCCTATATTCAATAGCGTATTCGAAAAGAAAGTGACTAATTTTCAATATCCAAAGACAAAAAGTTCCTTTATAATATCTAGCTCAAGTCCTGCTGCTTTGTCTTATGAGGACCAAAGTGTTTTCTTGACTTCGATAGTAAATTCGGTTTCGGCGGTTGCTGTTTTTGCAGCTCCTATCAACATCGAAAATTCAAATTTTCAGCAATCTCCATTAATTGTACCTACATTTTACAAGATGGCGATGAACAATCAAAACAACGGTGTAAATGCTTTGATAATAGGAAATAACAACCCACACTTGACCGAAGCTTCGCTAAACAAAGACGCTATTTTAACGGTAAAAGGCCTAGACGAACAATTTATTCCTATCCAACAAATTCTTAATAATAAAGTCAAAATGACTTTCAATGATTATCCGGAACAAGCCGGAAATTTTAGAATTTACAATAAAAAAGAGTGGATCGAAAACATCAGTTTCAATTACAATAGAACAGAAAGTGATTTGGCTTCAGCCAATGATAATATTCTTTCTGACTATAAAACCATTGAATCTATACCATCGCTATTTGACACTTTACAAACTGACAGAACTGATAATCAAATTTGGAAATGGTTTGTTATCTTTGCACTGTTATTTCTAATAACCGAAATGGCAATTATACGATTCGTAAAGTAAATAACGAAGATCCAAATAATTAAACAATCAATATGAACATAATCATCAGAGAAGCAAAAATTATCGATTCTAAAAGTCCCTTTCATAATAAGACTGTAGATATTTTAATTGTTGATGGTTTTATAAAAAAAATTGGAACATCGCTTCCAAATCCAGATAAAGCAGACGAGGTAAAACTTGATAATTTACACGTATCACAAGGTTGGTTTGACAGTAGCGTTTCTCTTGGAGAACCTGGTTTTGAAGACCGAGAAACCCTATCAAACGGACTTAATGTAGCTGCCAAAAGCGGTTTTACTGCAATCGCATTACAACCCAACTCCTTCCCTATTATTGACAATCAATCCCAAGTGAATTTTGTTTTAAATAAAGCACAAGAATTTGCAACTCAACTGTATCCTATTGGCGCTTTAAGTAAAGAAAGTGCAGGAAAAGACATGGCCGAATTGTATGATATGAAAAAAGCTGGAGCCGTAGCTTTTGGAGATTATAATAAAAGTTTGGATAATGCTAATTTGCTGAAAATTGCCTTACAATACGTTCAGGATTTTAATGGATTGATTCTTGCTTTTTCCCAAGACGAAAATATAAAAGGAAATGGAGTGGCGAATGAAGGCATTGTTTCTACCCGATTAGGCTTGAAAGGAATTCCAAATCTTGCTGAAGAATTACAAATCGCAAGAAATTTATTTCTGTTAGAATATACTGGAGGAAAACTACACATTCCGACCATTTCGACTAAAAAATCAGTTCAATTAATCAAAGAGGCTAAAGCCAATGGATTAAATGTAACCTGCAGTGCAGCTGTGCATAATTTAGTTTTAACAGATGAAAAATTAGAAGGATTCGACACCAGATATAAAGTTTCACCGCCACTTAGAACTGAAGCTGATAGAAAAGCATTACTGAAAGGAATAAAAGAAGGAACGATCGATATGATTACATCCGACCATAATCCGATGGACATTGAACACAAGAAAATGGAATTTGATGGTGCCAAAAATGGAACGATTGGAATGGAAAGTGCTTTTGGTGCTTTGATGACCGTATTGCCATTAGAAACCGTAATAGATAAATTGACTGCTGGAAAATCTAGATTTGGTATTGATATCCAAATCATAAATGAAGGTTCAAAAGCAAATATTACCTTATTTAATCCGGAACCAAAAAGTATTTTTACAAAATCATCCATTTTATCAAAATCGAAAAACTCTGCTTTTCTGGAAACAGAAATGAAAGGGAAAGTACACGGAATTGTGAATCAAGGAAAATTAATTTTAGCATAAATAAAAAACCTCACAAACCTCAAGGTGAGCACAAATAAAAATGAATAATACTACCGAAACAGGAAAAACTGCCGCCATCACAAGCTATATTTTAGGAATTGGCGTGTTTATAGCGATGTCTATGAACTCCGAAGATAAAAATGCGTTTGCTTCTTTTCACATTCGCCAAGGACTGGGACTCACATTAACTTTTATATCACTTGGATTAATTATCAGCAATTTTGACAGCTTAATGATTTCAGCTCCAATGTGGATTTTCGTATTTATTTTATGGTCTTATGGTATTACCAGTGCTATAAAAGGAGAAACGAAACCGGTTCCTTTATTGGGAACTTATTTTCAAAAATGGCTTAAAAACATCTCTTAATTGATTGAAGATTGTTGATTAACGATTTTTGATTGCAGAACTGAACACTACTATGAATTTATCTTTAGAATATAAAATACGAGAACCTAAAATAAAATTAGACAAAAATCCTCTTATCCTTTTATTACACGGATACGGCAGCAATGAAGAAGATTTATTTTCATTTGCTACTGAGCTTCCAGATGAATATTATATTATCTCAGCACGTGCGCCTTATGACTTGCAATACGGCAGTTATGCATGGTATGCGATAAACTTTGATGCGGATCAAAATAAATTTTCAGACCACGAACAAGCCAAAGTATCAAGGGATTTAATCGCTGGATTTATTGATGAGTTAATTGCTAATTATCCAATCGATGAAACACAAATTGCTTTAGTTGGCTTCAGCCAAGGATCAATCTTGAGTTATGCTGTGGCACTTTCCTACCCAGAAAAAGTTCAAAAAGTGGTGGCTATGAGCGGCTATTTGAATTTAGAGATTGTGGCTGATGATTATCTTAAAAACAACTTTACTAACTTAAAAATATTTGCTTCACACGGAACGGTAGATCAAGTAATCCCAGTAGAATGGGCTAGAAAAACACCTGCAATAGTAGAAAATTTAGGAATAAATACAACCTATAAAGAATATCCTGTAGGTCATGGAGTAGCACCACAAAATTTCTATGACTTTAAAAATTGGCTTCTTGAAAAATAGTGTACAGTATTCAGTCGCAGTTTTCAGTTATAGTGAACACTGAGAACTGCGAATGACCACTTATTTTTGATATAATAATGATTGATTTACTTCGAAAGAAATACTGTCATCGGCATTGACAAAGTATTTCAATAAAACTTCTCCCCAAATTTCACCGTCACTAAAATCCGCAATAATCCATCTGTGATTTAGGATTCTTACTTTATTGATAATAAATTTATTCGTCCCAATTTGATCTTGACCTGTGTAAGGATTTCCTTTTGGATTGGAATTATAGTCTAATAATTTTTCGGTAACAACAGGAATTAATTTTTCGTATTGAATCATTTTTTCAGAACTTCCTGAATCAAAATAATTTTGGGCATTTTCATTTTTCACTAAAGAAAAATAGTTAGCATCCGCTAACTGATTCGAAACTAAACTTAGACTGTCTCTTAACTTTTTTGTGGTTTTTTCATACCTTGTTTGTTCAAATGCGACCTGTTTACTCAAAAACATATAAGTGAAAATTGAAGAAAGTACCGCTAAAATAGTGAGATAAAGGAATAATGACTGTTTCATTGTAAATTGAATTATAGTATAATTTCTAAATTGTCGTACGCTAGGAAAACAGTTGGAGGTAGATTTTTTTGAACCTCTTCATGGTATCCCATAATATGACTAATGTGTGTAAGATATGCTGTTTTTGGTTGCACCAAAGTTATAAAATCTAATGCTTCTTTCAAATTGAAATGCGTATCATGAGGCTCTTCCCGTAAAGCATTTATTACCAATACCTTTAAGTTTTTTAATTTTTCAATTTCGCTTTTCTCAATAGTTTTCACATCCGTCAAATAGGCAAAATCATCAATTCTATAGCCAAAAACCTGAAGATCACCATGCATTACATCAATAGGAATTACCGTTTTATTTCCGAGAGAAAATGGTTGATTATTGACAACTTCAATCGTTGCAACAGAAGGAGCGCCCGGGTATTTATTTACCGTTTCAAAAACATATTCAAACCGTCTTCTCAAATTATCGATGACCCTTTGATGTGCATAAATTGGGATTTCACCCTGCTTAAAATTAAACGGACGAATATCATCTATTCCCGCTGTATGGTCAGCATGTTCGTGAGTGAATAGGATTCCATCTACTTTTTGACAATTTGAAGAAAGCATTTGCTGCCTGAAATCAGGTCCGCAATCAATTACAAAAGAATGATTTCCCCAAGATATCCAAACGGAAACTCTCAGTCTTTTGTCTTTAAAATCAGTGCTTTTACATACTGGATGATTGCTCCCAATAACAGGAATCCCTTGTGATGTACCAGTTCCTAAAAAATATACCTTCAATTTTATTGCTTTTATTTACAAAAATAGGGTTAATTATCTTTCATTAGAAACCTATTTCATTAACTTTGCAACATATTAGCCATATTAAAAGAAAATGGATACAGAAATAAAATTAAAAGGTGACAAAATCATCGAACAAATCCCTTCAATTAAAGACAAAGCACTTCGTATTAATTTAAATGAAAATATTTACGGAACTTTTGCAGAGATTGGAGCTGGACAGGAAACTGTAAGACATTTTTTTAGATCTGGTGGTTCTTCTGGTACAATTGCAAAAGCAATGTCTGCCTATGACAAAGACTTTAGTGATGCTGTATACGGCATTGAAGAAGACGGCCGTTACGTAACCGAAAGCCGACTTAAAAAAATGCTTTCTCACGAAGTAAATCTAATAGAAAAACGTTTGAGCAGAGAGAAACATCCTAATAAAATGTTTTTTAGTTATGCCAATACTGTAGCTACTATTGATTTTGCAAAACAATTCAAAGGACATGGATGGGTTGGAATTAGTTATCAAATTGAACCGGATGAGGATTATAACGAAATTATCATTCACATTCGATTTAAAGAAACTGATGTACGGTTACAGCAAGAAACACTTGGTATTCTTGGTGTAAACTTAATTTATGGAGCGTATTATAAATACAATGATCCTAAACGATTATTGCGCTATTTATACGATCACTTAGATAAAGATCAGTTAGAAATAGACACTATAAATTTCTCAGGGCCTCGTTTTGCTGATGTCGACAATCGTTTGATGAGTTTACAATTAGTAAAAAACGGGATGACAGATGCGGTAATGTTTAATCCTGAAGGTAAAAACATTCTTCCCGCTGCAATTCTATACAAAAAAAATATTCTTGCTTTTAGAGGTAGTTTTCGTCCCGTTACAAAAGTGAACATGGACATGTATGAGAAATCATTGAAAATGTTCCTGAATGAGAATAAGGTAAATGCCGAAAATACACTGGTAGTTTTTGAAATTACATTATCAAACTTACGTTCTGATGGTGAAATCGACGAAAGAGATTTTATGGATAGAGCTGAATTACTGTGTTCTCTTGGGCAAACAGTAATGATTTCAAATTTCCAGGAATACTATAAAGTGGTGGAGTATTTTGCTAATTATACCAAAGCCAGAATGGGATTAGCCATGGGTGTGAATAATTTAGTAGATATTTTTGATGAGAAATATTACCGTCATTTAAGCGGAGGAATTCTAGAAGCATTTGGAAAATTATTCTATCGCGATATGAAAGTTTTCTTGTATCCAATGATTGGAGAAGATGGAGAAATCATCACATCGGAGAACTTAAAAGTACATCCTAGAATGAAAGAGTTGTACAAATTCTTTAAATTCAATGGAAAAGTAGTAGACATCAATGATTACGATCCTGCAATTCTAGAGGTTTTCTCTCGTGAAGTGCTCAATATGATTAATCAAGGAAAACTGGGTTGGGAAACAATGCTTCCGACTGGTATTGCTGAAATAATCAAAGAGCACCGCCTTTTTGGGTATGACCCAAATAAAGTTTTGAAGGAAAGTAATTAGTGAATGTGGTCAGTTGCTAGTCCTGATAACTATTAAAATCAGTAGTAAAATTTCGATTTAAATTACAACACAAAGTCCAAAATTGAGGTCATTTAACACCTCAACTCTGGACTTTGTGTTGTTGTCATAATTTGATTTCAGTTTTTGTATTCTTATCTGCAATTGCAGTAAATGATCACTAAAAACTGAACACTGACTTACTTTAGTATCTGAGCGGCATGAACCTTAGTTTTTACATCTAAAATCACGTCCTCGATGATTCCTTTTTCATCAATTACAAAAGTGGTTCTGTGAATGCCATCGTATTCTTTTCCCATGAATTTTTTTGGTCCCCAAACTCCAAATGCTTCAATTACTGATTTATCTTCATCAGCCAATAACGGAAAAGGAAAATCGTATTTTTCTTTGAATTTGGCTTGTGCTTTTTGCACATCAGCACTAACACCCAGCAGTTCATAATTATTAGCCTGGAATCGCTCGAAATTATCTCTTAAATCACAAGCTTCTGCAGTACATCCCGGTGTATTTGCTTTTGGATAAAAGAAAACTACTAATTTTTTACCTGCATAATCTGCCAATTGATGTGATTTTCCGTCTTGGTCAAGACCTGCAAAATTAGGTGCTTTATCTCCTTTTTTTAATGTTGTCATTATTTATATTTTTTATTTATTTGAATTGAAATTGAATTTTGCTATTGCCATTGAAATTGTTTTCCTTTACAAATCAAATTTAATGAATAATGAATAAACAAGAACGTGTAACCTTTGTTATAAATACGTTAAAAGAGTTATATCCGACGATTCCTATTCCTTTAGACCATAAGGATCCTTATACGTTATTGATTGCAGTTTTACTTTCGGCACAATGTACGGATGTTCGCGTGAACCAAATTACACCGTTACTTTTTGCTAAGGCTGATAATCCTTATGATATGATAAAAATGTCTGTTGAGGAAATTAAGGAAATCATTCGTCCTTGCGGCTTATCGCCAATGAAGTCGAAAGGGATTCATGGTTTATCCCATATTTTAATCGATAAACACGAAGGAAAAGTACCTCAAAGTTTTGAATTTCTAGAGGAATTACCCGCCGTAGGACATAAGACTGCAAGTGTTGTAATGTCGCAAGCCTTTGGAGTTCCCGCTTTTCCAGTTGACACACACATTCATAGGTTGATGTACCGATGGAATTTGACAAACGGAAAAAATGTTGTTCAGACAGAGAAAGATGCTAAAAGAATTTTTCCTGAGGAGTTTTGGAATGATTTACATCTTCAGATTATATGGTACGGAAGGCAATATTCGCCGGCTCGTGGCTGGGATTTAGAGAAGGATATTATCACTAAAACAATTGGAAGAAAAACGGTTATTGATTCCTATCATAAAAAGTAAAGCCTCATTAAACAAAAAATCCCATTATTTTTTTTAAAAAAATAATGGGATTTTTTAATAATTTAAAACCAAATTAAATTTACATAAGACCAACCATAATTGGAGTTAAGCTATTTTAATTAGATATGATTTCAAAACTTTTATTGTCTATTTTTATTATGCTCAACGCTTTGGAATAGCTTAATAAGAAAGAAATTGTTTCTTTACTTGGTTTCCTGTTTTTTGAAACTGATGCTTTTTTTGAGTAAGTTTTTGCCATAGAGTAATATATATTTTTCTTTATATTACAACGTAGCAAGTTTAAACATATTGTTAATTGGTTAAAACAATTTGGTGTTTGTCAATCACTTTTCTCAAATTCATTAAAGCATAACGCATTCTGCCTAAAGCGGTATTGATACTAACTCCAGTCGATTCCGAAATTTCCTTAAAGCTCATATCTTGATACATTCGCATCACCAATACCTCTTTTTGATCAGCCGGAAGTCCTTCGATTAGCTTTTTTAAATCCATTTCGACTTGTTCCGAAATTATTTTATTTTCTATAGTCTGAGCCCCATCAGACATTATAGAGAAAATAGAGAACTCTTCTGTTTCCCTGAACATGGGCATTTTTTTTGTTTTCCTGTAATGATCTACAACCAGATTATGAGATATACGCATAACCCAAGGTAAGAATTTACCTTCTTCATTATATGAATTTGATTTCAAAGTTTTAATTACTTTGATAAAAGTATCTTGAAAAATATCGTTGGTAATGTCTTTATCCGGAATTTTCGAATAAATAAAACCATAAATTTTTGATTCGTGCCTTTTTATTAGTTTAGCTAAGGCATCCTCGTTACCTGCGACATAATCCTTTACCAATGACGCATCAGGGAGTTGTATATTAACCATAATAATACTTTTTAGTTTTAAAATAAATAAGAGATATCTCTAAAAAGTAGTTTTCTATTATAGGCTAGTGTTTATTTAGGTTTGTTAAGTTTTCAAATTTAACTAATTATTGTTTTAACATGCAAGTAAAATTAATAAAAATTAACATAAGTAGCTCCAAATTTGTTAAAATTTTTCTTCTTTTTTTACATTCCTATAAAAAACAGTAAACTGATGAATAACATTAGGAACCTTTTTTCTCAAAATGAATTCTGAAACTAAGAAAACAAAATACCACTTGCACTATAATGAACTTTAAAAAACCTTATTTTTAGCCCTCAATATCCACATAAACAACTGACATTCTTTAACATATAAAACTACGTAATCGATGAATAATAACCGTTGAAGGAATAACAACTGCAATCTTTTTTAATCATTATTTGTGAATTGTTCAACCCTTTTAGTCAGTTGAAAATTGATTACTTTTGTAAAAATTATCATTTTTATGCAAGTTGACCTTTCGAAATTAGATCCCAAGAAAAATATCATTATAAAAGGCGCACAAGTACATAACTTAAAAAATGTAGATGTTGCGATTCCTCGAAATAAACTAGTGGTTATCACAGGACTTTCGGGTTCTGGAAAATCAAGTTTGGCTTTCGACACTTTATATGCCGAAGGTCAACGTCGTTATGTAGAAAGTTTGTCGTCGTATGCACGACAATTTCTTGGAAGATTGGATAAACCAAAAGTGGAATATATAAAGGGTATAGCTCCCGCAATTGCGATTGAACAAAAGGTAAACACAACCAATGCGCGCTCTACTGTAGGAACATCCACAGAAATTTACGATTATATAAAATTACTTTTTGCCAGAATTGGAAGAACTTATTCTCCTGTTTCCGATCGTGAAGTCAAAAAAAATACGGTTACTGATGTGGTTACTGATGTAAAAAGCTTTGAACTTGACAGCAAGTGGTTGCTTCTTGCTCCTATTCATTTAGAAGAAGGGCGAAAACTGGAAGACAAATTAAAAGTGCTTCTACAACAAGGTTTTGCAAGGATTCTGATGAATAATGAAATGGTTCGGCTAGACGAAATAGACCAACATTCTTTAGACAATAAAGACATAACGCTCATTATTGATAGGATTGTGGTCAAAGACGAAGAAGAATTCTACAATAGATTGGCTGATGCGGTACAAACTGCTTTCTTTGAAGGAAAAGGAATTTGCCATTTACAGGAATTAAACTCCGATAAAAAGTTTTCGTATTCCAATAATTTCGAATTGGATGGAATCACATTTTTGGAACCCAACGTTCATTTATTTAGTTTTAACAATCCATACGGAGCGTGTCCTGTTTGTGAAGGTTATGGTAATATTATAGGAATTGATGCCGAATTAGTGGTGCCAAATACAACTTTATCCATTTTTGAAAATGCTATTTTTCCTTGGCGTGGTGAAAGTATGAGTTGGTTTCGAGACGAATTGGTAAATAATGCTTACAAATTTGATTTCCCAATACATAAACCTTTTTATCAATTATCTGAGGATCAAAAGGAATTGATTTGGAATGGAAACAACTATTTTCAAGGTCTAAATGATTTCTTCAAAGAACTGGAAGAAAAGAATTATAAAATCCAAAATAGAGTTATGCTTTCGCGTTACAGAGGAAAAACTAAATGTCATTCCTGCAAAGGAAAACGCTTGAGAATTGAAGCTTCGTATGTGAAAATTAACTCAAAAACAGTTTCTGATTTAGTTGATTTACCTATTAAACATTTGGTTACTTTTTTCGAAAATATTGATTTAGATGTGTATGAAAAACAAATAGCGAAACGATTGTTAATAGAAATCAATAATCGCTTGTCTTTTTTAACCGAAGTAGGACTGGACTACCTGACATTAAACAGAAATTCAGCAACGCTTTCAGGAGGAGAATCGCAACGCATCAACTTAGCGACGTCATTAGGAAGCAGTCTAGTCGGTTCCATGTATATCCTGGATGAACCCAGCATTGGTTTACACCCAAAAGACACAGAACGCTTGATAAAAGTATTGTTATCGTTAAGAGATTTAGGAAACACGGTTATTGTGGTAGAACATGATGAAGATATCATGAAAGCCGCGGATATGATTATTGATATTGGTCCCGAAGCGGGAACTTTTGGAGGTAATCTGGTGGCCCAAGGCACGTATGATGAAATATTAAAATCGACATCACTTACAGCGAAATATTTGAATGGAGACTTAGAAATTACCGTTCCCAAAAAACGCAGGCTTTTCAAGAATTTTATTGAAATAAAAGGAGCTCGAGAAAACAATCTTCAAAATATAGATGTAATCTTTCCATTGGATGTATTAACCGTTATTACTGGAGTTTCAGGAAGTGGAAAAAGCACATTGGTAAAGAAAATTCTTTTTCCCGCGATGCAAAAAAAGCTGGAGAATGTTGGCGAAAAAGCAGGTCAATTTACTGAAATGACCGGTTCCTTTTCGCAAATCAAGCATATTGAATATGTAGATCAAAACCCAATAGGAAGAAGTTCCCGTTCTAATCCTGTGACCTATATTAAAGCGTATGATGACATTCGGGAATTGTATGCCAAAGAAAAACTATCAAAAATAAGAGGGTATCAAGCCAAACATTTTTCTTTTAATGTTGATGGTGGAAGATGTGAAACCTGCAAAGGAGAAGGTTCCATAAATGTAGAAATGGTTTTCATGGCGGATGTACAATTACCATGTGAAACCTGTAACGGGAAACGATTTAAGAAAGAAGTTTTGGAAGTAGCCTTTGAGGGTAAAAATATTCACGATATTCTCACCATGACTATAGATGATGCAATTGCTTTTTTTATAGCCAATAAACAAACTAAAATCACTCAAAAATTACAACCTTTACAGGATGTGGGATTGGGTTATGTGCAATTGGGACAATCATCTTCTACACTTTCCGGTGGAGAAGCACAGCGTATAAAACTCGCCTCATTCTTAGTAAAAGGCGCTACAAAAGACAAAGCTTTATTTGTTTTTGACGAGCCTACAACCGGATTGCATTTTCATGACATCAAGAAGTTATTGGCTTCTTTTGATGCATTGATAGACAAAGGTCATTCAATACTAGTAATTGAACACAACCTTGATCTTATCAAATGTGCCGACTGGATTATTGATTTAGGCCCAGAAGGTGGAGAAAATGGCGGTAAATTATTGGCAGCAGGAACACCTGAACAAATTGTAAAAATAAAAGATTCAGTTACTGGAAAATACCTAAAAGAAAAATTATAAAAATGCTATTCTAAATAGCATTTTTCTTCAAATGTATTTCCATCTTCATCGATTGCTATCACTATATTTTTCTCTTTAGAAGAAACATAAGTTAAATAAATCCAAGCTACTGACCATAGACCTAATGTTACGCAAAAAAGAAAAAAATTAAAAGTATGATCTACTTCTTTCCTGCCTTTTGATAAAACTGCAAAAGGCAATGTATCGTTCCTTTCGATAATTATAAATCCATTATGGATTTTATTAGCTATGATACTAGTAAATTTTTGTAGGCTTTCTTCGTTTATGTATGTATTGCTTTTCATAATTATTGGGGAAATTATTTTAGCTATTTATTATTGTCTTTTATAAAGATAACAACTGCAAAAATAAGAATAGTCTCTTACTTGTACAATACCCACTTTTAGTGATTTTTGATCCATCTAAAAACAATTAAACGACTATAATTTTTACTATTAAAGTTCTATACAAATATATTTTTTTAGATACTTTAAAAGTTACACAATAATCATTTAAAGTTATAATATTCACATATAAAATCCCTTAATCATTTATATAGTAAAAACTTATGTCATTATCTTCTTAAGAGAAAAAACGCTAAACATAGATGAAATTTTGTTAGAAAGATTATTTTTAGAAATTAAGATTAGTCATTCTTTTGAACTGAAAAAAATTTATAAATTAATTCTTCAATTTTTTCAAAACTATATCTAAAGCTTCATTAATTTCAATAGAAATAACAAATTTGTAGTTGATATAAACATATAAAAGAGTAACCAAAATTGATTTTAAACCAATGCTTATTATGGGATGAAAAGGAAATTCCCAAAAATAAAATAACAAGAACAATACAAAAGTAATTGCAAGAGAATACAATGTCTGTTTTGTAAATGGGTACAAATGCATACGCTTGACCACAAAAAGCAGTTTAGCCAAACTATATAGAGTAATTGACAATAAAGTAGCAACTGCAGTTCCTGTTATAGCGTATCTAGGTATAAAAAACATGTTTAATCCTACTGTCAAAAAAACAAGTAATAAACCTAAAAACAAAACCATTCGATAATATTTTGAATTGAAAATGATAGCATTGTTATTTCCTAAAATCAAATCAAAATATTTAGAAATCCCAATCAAAAATACCACAAGAATTCCTCCACAGTATTCTTTTGGAACCATTACATATAACTGATTGATATTAACAAAAATGCATAGCATTACAAAACCTCCAACTACTTGTAGATTAATGGAAGTTTTTTTATACAAATCATTTAATTCATCATGTTTATTCTCATGCATCAATTTAGCTGTTATGGGATATGTAATCTGATGCATTGCACGACTTGGAACAGCAATAACAGAAGCAATATAAGTCGCAACTGAATAATAGGCTATATTCTCAATTTTAATATATTGATTAAGCATAATCTTATCAATATCCAACAACATAACCGCAACACTGCCTGATAAAATAATGAAAAAGGTATACACTAAAACATCTTTCACATTTTGAGGAATAGAGAACTGGAAAACAGGTTTTTTTATATGGAAAGCATAAAACATAGTTATAATAAAAGCCAGAAAATAAATAATCGCAGTAACATAAATAAATTCAACAACAGTAATCCATTTGTAATAAACTCCAATCAAGGCAAATAAAGAAAATAATCTGAGCCCTACCTCTTTAACAAAATTTCCAAAAACCGAATGCATGTGAACTCTTGCCCAAGCATAAAAAATTTCGAAATAAGCCATACTTAGCCCTATAAATGGAATAAGCCACAAATAATCCTTAACTACAGGATTTTCTTTACTCAAGTACAATGAAATAGGTTCAAAAAAGAATAAGCCAATCGATACCAAAGGAATGCACAATAAGAAAGGGATTAGCACTGTAAATGATAGAAACTGAGAGCGTTCTTCTTCTGTTTTATACTGGGTATAGAACTTCACCAAAGTATTTTGCATCCCAAAAGCCAACAATGGCATAATAATATTTGCCCAAGAAAGTATATAGTTTGTTAAAGCATAAAATACAGTTCCTAAAAAAAAGGGATACAAATAAAGGGTATTTATTGCACCAATTCCAAAACCCAAATAGGTAATTATCGTATTCTTTAAAGATTGATTTAATACTATTCCCATTGTAGGAGTTTAATTTTTAAGGTTAAAAGTTGTTGGAAATTTAGCTTTTATTTGATCAGTTCAACCAATTCTTTGGTAAGATTTTTTCTTGAATAACGTTGTAATCCTATGCCGTTTACTTGTAATTTACCCTCCAAAAACTGATTATAAAAGTTCAAAATTACACTTTTAAGTTTCATTTTCTCCGAATAATCAAAAAATACACCTGTATTGGTTTCTGTTATGATTTCGGCAAAATCAGAACCGTTGGGACCAATTGCAATAATAGGCCTGTTAGAAACCATATATTCAAATAATTTCCCAGGGATAATGCTTTTAGTATCCTCAGAATCAATTTCTATAAGCAACAAAACCTGTGATTTTCTTTGGTGTGCAATCGCTTCTGCATGCGAAACATAACCCAAATTATTCAAATAGGAATTTAGCCCGAATTGAGTAATCGTTTCCAAAACTTCCTGACTCACAGCTCCAATTAGTTTTATTTCCAAATGCGATTTAAAATCTGGAATCTCATGAATCAATTCAACCAAACTCTCCCATAAAATCAGAGGATTTCTCTCGGAAAGAAAAGAACCAATATGCGCCAAACTGAATTTCGTATCCAAGGTTTGTTTTTCAACTTCTTCCGTGTCATAACCATTGGTTATTACCGCAATTGGTTTGTTTGTAATCGCTTGAAATTCCGTTTTAGTAGTCTTACTGGTTACTATAATTGTATCGGCTGTATTCAAAACCTGATGCTCTAATGTTTTGTGTTTTTTGGCAGCAAAACTAGACAATCGCAATGATTTATGATAGCCAATAGTGGTCCACGGATCCCGAAAATCGGCAAACCATTTCAAATTTAATTTTTGTTTTAATTCTAATCCAATAAGATGCAGACTGTGTGGCGGTCCCGAAGTAACAATCGCATCAATATTATTTTCAACAATGTATTTCTCCAAATAAGCAACCGATGGTTTTACCCAAAAAACACGTGCATCCGGAATAAAAAGATTCCCGCGAATCCAAAGAAAGGTTTTATCAAGAAAAGATTGCTTTTTCTTATTTGGAATAATTCCTGAACTGATTTTTTTTGTTTTGTTTTTCGAAAGAAATGAAGCCAGTTGATACGGTTCAAAAATTTTATGTTTCAGAATAATCGCTTTATCTGAAACTTCTTTAACCAAATTTTCATCAACAATAGGATAGGTTGGATTTTCCGGAATATAAACAATAGGCTGAATACCGAAATCAGGCAAGTACTTAACAAACTTAAGCCAACGCTGTACACCTGGACCTCCAGCCGGTGGCCAATAATAGGTAATTATTAAAATTTTCTTGGGTTCTGGTTTCAATTTAATTTTTTTATGTTAGTAGAGACGCACTGCAGTGCGTCTCTACAGTGCGTCTCTACCTAATTACACGAATTTTTTCCTTTCGAAATAAATCCCACCAACTAAAAGCAACAACATTCCTATTGAACTTATCAACGTTATCGTGCTTCCGGTTTTTATAACTTGAGGCTCAAATTTAAATTCAATGGTGTGTTTTCCTGTTGGAATATCTAAAGCTCTTAAAACATAATCAACTCTAATGTGAGACACACTTTTTCCATCAATATAGGCATTCCAACCTTTTCCATAATACATTTCGGAGAAAACAGCTAAACCTTCATTTGAATTATTAGACACATATTTCAAATAATTAGGTTTGTAATTTTCTAAAATTATAGTCGCTGAACTGTCTTTGGCAAAAGCCTTATTTTTAATTTCAAAATCTTTACTATTTACAACCGCCACATTTTTAGAATCCAAACTATCCAACGCTTTCATCTCTTCATCAGCAGAATTCACCAATTTTACCTGGCTCACAAACCATGCATTCCCATTTACAGCTGGATTTGATACTGGAAATTCTTTTCCTTCTTTGTCTTTTTGGATAACATACTTCACATTAAGCATATTAAGAACCTCAATATTATTTTTGGAAATCTGATAATCAATTAATTGCTGCATTCTTCTAGGTCTTACCGCGCTGTAACCACCAATAGATTTATGGAAATATGAAGCTCTTGCACCCATGATATCACCTACTTCAAAAACACGGTAATTAGCCGTGTCTTTTAGAATCTCAGTATCAGAAGGCGACTCTTGAAAAGGCACTTCAACTTGACTTCCGCTTACAAAATCTTTTCCGGAAACATATTTTTTATCCACAAAAAACAAATCGGAAACCATCAATAAACCTACAATTATAATGGCCGTATTATGAGCAAATCTATCTTTAATAAACAACCATAAAACTCCGGCTGTTAACACGATAAAAAAGCCTGAACGCAATAAATCAGCACTATATAAGCTCATTCGATCCAGCTTAAGGGCGTTTACAAACTCAGGACCGTAACTTTCTTGAAAATAAGCATCGTTTCCTCCTGAAAAGCTGAACATGCTTTTACTTAAAAATAAAATCAAAATAATTCCTAAACCTAATATTGTCGTTTCATACAATGCTTTCCATTGCAGTTTTTTGTCTAATTTGAAGAAAGACTGTAATCCCATAATAGCCAAAACTGGAAAACACAATTCCAAAACAACTTGGATGGAGGATACCGCTCTGAATTTATCGTACATTGGAACATAATCAATAAAAAAGTCCGTCAAAATAGGGAAATTTTTACCCCATGAGAGAACTAATGCAACTATTGAACCGGAGAGAAATACATATTTAATCTTTCTTTTATCAATAAACAAAGCCAAAATAGCCAAAAAGAATACTACAATTCCAATATATGCAGGAGCAGCCACAATAGGTTGATCTCCCCAATACGTTGGCATTCCCGAAACAAAATCAGTTGCCTGATCCTCTGGAACTCCCTGACCTATCATAAATTCGTACATATTACTGTCTTTGCCAACTGCCTCATTATTAGAACCACCAAAAAGTCGGGGTGCAATAAGATTAAAGCTTTCCATTACTCCATAACTGTACTCCGTGATATAGTCTTTCGACATTGAAGAAGTAGTCTCATTTTTTGAACCGTTTGGATTGAACGTAAGTTCGCTTTTACCACGAATACTAAAATCAGCATATTCAGAAGTTGCTAATAGATTCGTAGCATTGGCACCAATCGCTAAAATTCCTGCCCCTGCTAATATCCCAACCGAATACAACAGTGATTTATATTCCTTCTCTTTTACTTGCTGATAGATAAAATAAGCAGAAAGTATCAATAGGAAAATCAATAAGTAATAGGTCATTTGGAAGTGATTTGCATTGATTTCTAATGCTGTCGCGAAGAGTGTAATCAAACCTCCCAGAATATATTTTTTTTGAAATACCAGAATAAATCCGGCAATAACCAGCGGCATATAAGCAATAGCATGTGCTTTTGCATTATGGCCAACTCCAAGAATAATAATCAAATAGGTAGATAAACCAAAGGCTAAGGCACCAAAAAAAGCTTTCAAAGGATCGACTTTTAATACCAGCATCAAGCCATAAAACCCAAGAAAATATAAAAATAAATAATCCGCAGGGCGTGGTAAAAATCGCAGTGCATCGTCTATCGCTCCAATATAATCGTGCGGATATTTGGCTCCTAATTGATAGGTTGGCATTCCACCAAATGCTGAATTAGTCCAATACGGTTCAACATCATCCGTGACTCTAAAGTCATTTTGTTCTTTGGCCATTCCTGTATACTGCACGATATCAGATTGGAAAATTTGTTTTCCTTGCAAGACAGGATAAAAATATAGGAGAGAAATTACAACAAAACCAAATATGGCTAAAGCGTGTGGATAGAACTTATTAATTATTTTCAATGTAAAATGGTTTGGATTAGAGTAAAAACGGTGTTGAAAACGACAAATTTAATCTATTTCTTCGTAATCAACATAATCCCCCACTTTTTTGGTTTCGCGTGGATTTTTAGCATTTGCCGTATTGTATATTACTTCATCTTTACTTTGTGTTTTTTTCCAAGTATTATCTTGTGTATACTGTTGCTGCTTCTGCATATTTTCGCCTGCTTTTTCAACTACTTTTTTAACCAATAATGGCAAAAATAATTTTGCTAAAAATCTAAAAATATAATAGAAAGCGATCATGTAAAAAAGCGCTTTTATAAAACCAATGAAAGAAGCTGTTTGCATATAAGTGTAATTTTTTCCAAAATTAATAAATCAACCGTTCAAAATTAAAATATCTCTCTTAAATAAATAATAAAATATAGTACATTTGAAAAGCGTTATTACTTTTTAACCCAAAAAAAATAATATGTTCAAAATCAAAATCTTACTTATCGCTGCTATTTCAATGATTCCTAGTATTCATTATGGCCAACATACTGATCAAATAAATTCTAACAGACCAGGAGAAACCATGTCGGCTTATTCAGTTGGAAAATCAGTAATTCAAATAGAAACAGGTGTTTACGGAATAAAACAAAATCATAGTTTATTGAATTATGACGCCAATGGTTTTGGAATTGATGCCACATTACGTTGGGGATTATTCATGGAAAAACTGGAATTGATAGCCGATATACAATACCAAAATGAAAAATACACCACCTTATTTAACAGCACAAATCGAGCAGATTTTAAACAAACTGTTTTAGGAGCCAAATATTTGATTTACGATCCTTTCAAAAATTACGAAAAAAAGGTAAATATATACAGTTGGAAAGCCAATCGAGCATTTAGTTGGCGCCAATTAATTCCTGCTGTTTCAGTGTTTGCAGGAGCTAATTTTACTATGGCTGACAATCCCTATTCTTTTTCTCCAGAATCTAGCATATCACCAAAAATTATGTTGATTACTCAAAACCACTTAGGCGATGGAAAATGGGTTTTTGTAACCAATATCATAGCCGATTATGTAACAACTGATTATCCAAGTTATGGGTATGTGTTGACTCTAACAAGAGGATTTAATGACAAATGGTCTGGTTTTGTAGAAAATCAAGGATTTAAAAGCGATTTTTACAGCGATGCCATTGTTCGTGGTGGCGCAGCATATTTATTGAATAAAGACATGCAAATTGATGCATCAATAAGTACAAGTCTTAAAGATACTCCTTCTGCACTTTATGGCGGTATTGGTTTTTCTTGGCGTTATGATGCCAATTACCAAGAAGTCAGAATAAACATTGACAATAAGGATTCTGACAAAAAAGCATTGAGAAGAGCAAAAAAGACAAAAAAAGGATAATTTATAGAATCTCAAAAAACATAATGATTACAATAAAAGAAGCTACAACAAAAAGTGAATTAACGGATTATATCAAATTCCCTTTTTCCTTATACAAAAACAACAAATATTGGGTTCCGCCAATCATTGCTGATGAACTGGAAACCTTTGACAAAACAAAAAACCCAGCTTTTGAAAATGCCGAAGCCTATTTTTATATTGCCTACAAAAACAATGAAATTGTAGGTAGAATTGCGGCAATCATCAATTGGAGCGAGGTAAATGATCAACAAAAAAAGAAAGTCCGTTTTGGTTGGTTTGATGTGATTGATGATATCGAAGTGACGAAAGCACTTTTGGAAAAAGTATATGAATTAGGTCGAAAAAACAATTTAGAACACGTTGAAGGTCCAATGGGATTTTCAAATTTAGATAAAGTCGGCGTCTTAACGGAAGGTTTTGACGAAATCGGAACTATGATTACGTGGTACAATCATCTGTATTATGCCAGTCATTTTGAGCAATTGGGATATCGCGTAGAAAAAGAATACTTAGAAAGTAAATTTCCTTTCGAAAATGTAAAACCAGAATTTTTTGAAAAGGCAAATGATTTGGTAAAAAGAAGATACCAGTTAAGTCCGCTTAATTTCAAAACTACCAAAGAAGTGATGCCACACGTAGATAAAATGTTTGATTTGTTCAACGAATCCTATGCTTCTTTATCGTCTTTTGTAGCTATTTCAGACGTTCAAAAAGAATATTTCAAGAAAAAATACATCAGTTTTATCAATCCTGAATTCATCAAATTTGTGGAAGATAAAGACCATAATATTGTTGCTTTTAGTATTGTAATGCCTTCCTTTTCGGAAGCGTTGCAAAAATCAAAAGGAAAATTATTCCCATTTGGATTCCTTCATTTGCTAAAAGCAAAAAACCAAAGTAAGGATATGATTTTCTATTTGATAGGCGTTCATCCTGATTACCAAAACAAAGCGGTTACAGCGATAATTTTCAACGAATATTACCATACTTTCAAAGAAAAAGGAGTTATCAACTGTTTCAGAACTCCTGAATTAGCGGACAACCTTGCCATTCATAACTTATGGAAACATTTCAATCCTGTTGTTCACAAACGAAGATGTACTTTTCTAAAGAATTTGTAGCAATTTAGATTGTACTATTTAAAACAAAAAATCCATCAAAACTAAACTGATGGATTTTTTGTTTTAAACAACCGTGTGTTATCGCGAAAATTACATTTTGCAATCTACTTTTAACAAAACGATATTTCCTTCAAATTTTAGCTGTTTTGTATCTTTAAAAGTAACTTTTCCATTGTTATCATCTACAATATCTCCATAACCTTCAACATACGTATTTCCTTTTTTCAAGAAAGCAACTTGACGAATTGACGAAACTCCTTCGGACATAAAAGTATATTCTGCAAAAAGCGTATCTCCTTTTATTTCCCCAACTAAAGTCCCTTCATTTTTATCTTTCTCAAAAAAATTGTAACTCAATTTTCCTGAAGCTATTTGATTTCCTTTTATATTCAAAGACAAGGAAACAGTATCTTTTTTAATAATCGCACTATAGCATTCTTCTGAAACAGGTTCTTCTACAACTATTTCTTCTGATGTAACTGGTGCTTCTTCCATTTCTTTTTCTTTTTTACAAGAGACAAAAACACTCATAAAAACGACACTCAATAAAATTACTTTTTTCATAAACTTTAAATTTTAAGTTACATAAATATACTCATTATTGGCTAAATTTATTTAAAAAAAAATCCATCAACAAAAGCTGATGGATTTTTAAAAACTTAAAATTACAATAATTTTAGAAACTAAGCATCTAAATCTACTGTAGTTTTGGCTGCAATTTCTTTGTAAGTTCCGTTTACTAATTTCTCACGAATGGCTTCAAAAGCGGTAAGTGTTTCATCAATATCAGACAAAGTGTGAGGAGCAGTAGGAATAACACGTAATAAAATCATTCCTTTTGGAATAACTGGATAAATTACTATTGACAAGAAAATACCATAATTCTCTCTTAAGTCATTTACCATTACCATCGCTTCCGGTACACTTCCTTCCAAATAAACTGGTGTAACGCAAGTATTGGTATCACCAATATTAAATCCTTTGCTTCTCAAACCATTTTGCAAAGCATTTACATTCTCCCAAAGCTTGTCTTTCAATCCTGGGTTATCACGCAACAATTGCAAACGTTTCAACGAACCAACTGTTTGAATCATCGGTAATGCTTTAGCAAACATTTGCGAACGTAAGTTGTATTTCAGGTAATCGATAATGTCTTTATCAGCCGCTACAAAAGCACCAATATTAGCCATCGATTTTGCAAAAGTAGAAAAATAAACATCAATTCCATCTTGGCAACCTTGCTCCTCACCTGCTCCAGCGCCTGTTTTACCAAGAGTACCAAAACCGTGAGCATCATCAACCAAAAGACGGAAATTGTATTTCTTTTTCATTTCTACAATCTCTTTCAACTTTCCTTGTTGTCCACGCATTCCAAAAACACCCTCAGTAATAAAAAGAATTCCTCCACCTGTTACCGTAGCTATTTTGGTAGCACGTTGCAGGTTTTTCTCCATACTTTCGATATCGTTGTGTTTGTAAGTAAAACGTTTTCCACTATGCAAACGAACTCCGTCAATAATACAAGCGTGCCCATCAACATCATATACAATCACATCATTTCTAGTCACCAAAGCATCAATTATAGAAACCATTCCTTGGTAACCAAAATTCAATAAATAAGCCGATTCTTTCATTACAAAAGCAGCTAATTCATTCTCTAATTGTTCGTGATATTTAGTATGACCACTCATCATACGAGCACCCATTGGAGCAGCTGCACCAAATTCTAACGCTGCATCCGCATCTGCTTTACGCACTTCCGGATGATTGGCAAGACCTAAATAGTCATTCAAACTCCAATTCAAAACCTCTTTTCCTTGAAATTTCATTCTTGGACCTAAATCTCCTTCTAATTTTGGAAATACAAAATATCCTTCTGCTTGTGAAGCCCATTTACCTAACGGTCCTTTATTGTTTTGAATTCTTTCGAATAAATCTTTTACCATAATATATTGAAGTAATAATTTTAATTTTAAGAAGTTGCAAAAATAATTATTTAAATTTTATAATGGTATTGAAAGTAAATTTATTTTTCAGGAGCTATTTAGCTACGCTGAATCTTCGATGTCCTGCTCTCCACTGTATCTTTTGTGCCGTCAAGAAAGATTGCTTCGTCCCTCGCAATGACGGTACAAAAGGATGTCATTTCGATCAGAGCTAAAATAGATTCCAAATTATAAACTTTGTATATTTGGTGCGCATTTTTAATATCAATATAACAATATATTTTTTAAATTTTAAATATTATGCCATTTCATTACAATTACAAATTCGTTCTTGCCCTTGTTTTCACACTATTGCTCAGCAAAAATTTAATTGCTCAACATACCATTAATACCCGTACTTTTTATAAGCATGAAAAATATTTAGCTTCCGATGAATTACAAGGTCGATTTCCGGGAACAAAAGGCAACAATGATGCAGCGGCTTATATAGCAAAGTATTTTAAAAAATATGGACTGCGAAAATTTGGCGACAGTTATATGCAATCTTTTAAATTATTTGTAAAACCGGAAACAAACCATGCAAAATCGGATAGTGTAACCACTCAAAATGTGGTCGGATATATAGAAGGTTCAGATGAAACTTTAAAAAATGAATTCATTGTAATTGGTGCGCATTATGACCATTTGGGATGGGGAGGAAAAGGAACGGGAAGCAAAAAGAAAGACACTATCGCTGTTCACAATGGCGCTGACGACAATGCTTCGGGAGTTTCGGCTTTGCTGTCTATTTTAAAAGAAGTATCAAAAACGAATAACCGCCCTCTCAGAAGTATCATTTTTATAGGATTCAGCGGAGAAGAAGGAGGATTACTGGGTTCAAAATATTTTGTTAACCATCCACCGGTTGCCAATAATGCTATCAAATTGATGATTAACATGGATATGGTAGGCCGATTGAACAAAGAAAAACATTTATCCATGGGAGGTGCTGGAACCTTTCCTGACGGAGTAACATTAATGAAAAAATTAGGTGAAGGCAGCGGGCTCAATCCTATTGTCATTGCTGGCGACGTAGGAGGATCTGATCATGTTTCTTTTTACAAAAAAAACATTTCAGTTCTTGGGTTTCACACCGGAGGACATCCTCAATACCATACCCCGGAAGATGATGCACATTTAATCAACCAAGAAGGTGCTGTTTTAGTTTCCAAGTACATTTATAATGCATTAGTAACGATAGCCAATTACGACCAACCTTTGTATTTTATTAAACAGGATTAAAAAAGACAGTCTAGCCTGCAAAATAAAACTGTACAAACTAATTTGATTTAGCGTCAACAACAGTGAGTCTAAATAAAGGTACGATAAACTGACTTAGGAACAATTTAGGCAAAAATTTGTATATTTGAAAAGCATTGTATAGACTAATGCCAATTAAAACAATACTATATGTCTCAAGATACAAAAGAATTAAAACTGGCCGTTCTCATTGATGCTGACAACGTTCCTTACAGCAATGTAAAAGGAATGATGGAAGAAATCGCTAAGTTTGGAACACCAACCACCAAACGTATTTATGCTGATTGGACTAAACCCAATGCTAACGGCTGGAAATCAGTTTTACTGGAACACGCTATTACTCCTATTCAACAATACAGTTATACCGTAGGCAAAAACTCTTCAGATTCTGCTATGATAATCGATGCCATGGATTTATTATATTCAGACAAAGTGGATGGATTTTGCATCGTATCAAGTGACAGCGATTTTACACGTTTGGCCATCAGACTGAGAGAATCAGGAATGAAAGTCATTGGAATTGGAGAGAAAAAAACGCCCAACTCTTTTATAGTTGCCTGCGATCGTTTTATCTATATCGAAGTATTAGACGGAGCCATAAAGAAAAAACAACCGAAACGTTCCTCAGATACTAAAAAACCAATTGGAAAACCCGTTGAAAAACCTGTTGAAAAATCACTAAGCAAAATAGATTTACATACCATAGAACTTATCGAAACTACAATAGAAGATATTTGTGATGATGATGGCTGGGCATTTCTTGGCGATGTAGGAAACCTAATTGTAAAGAGAAAACCTGAATTCGACCCAAGAAACTATGGTTTTGCCAAATTAACTCCAATGTTAAAATCCCTAACCGATATACTTGAAATTGACGAAAGAGATTCTGATAAAAAAGGCATCAAACACGTTTATGTTAGATTACGTTTTAGTTAAACTAATTTTTTTATCGCACGATATAAAGTATCATTTTTAATCGGTTTAGATAAATAATGATTCATCCCAATTTCTGCCACACGTAATTTAGTACTTTCCATCACGTCAGCGGTTACTGCAATAATGGGGACAGAAGCATTAGCTGCTCCTGCTTCCCCATTTCTGATAGCTATTGTTGCTTCATATCCATCCATCACCGGCATTTGAAGATCCATTAGTACAATATCAAAATGGTTAGTTTTAAAAGCATCCAAGCATTCCTGACCGTTATTTGCATAAACTACGGTTGTGTTCAGCCATTTTTTAGTGATCATTTTAACAACCATTTGATTAATGGGATTATCTTCAACTACTAAAACTGATTTGCCTTCTAAATCGTAAACTGTGGGCTTGTCCAAAACTTCTGCCTTTTCTTGTTGCGGTACTATATCAAAATCAAGAGTAATTATACAGGTAGTGCCTTCATTGACTTTACTGTCCAATTCAATGCTACCGTTTTGCATATCCACTAAAGTCTTTACGATATAAAGACCTAATCCAAGTCCTCCAAACTTTCTCTTATTATCAATGCTATTTTGAGAAAAGGAATCAAAAATACTATTTATTTTTTCTTGAGGAATTCCTACGCCAGAGTCTGAAACTGTCAATTTCAAACTTGCTCGATTATTTTCCTTAATCTTACAGTCTACATCAAATTTCACAAAACCTTTAGATGTAAATTTAATGGCATTATTTAATACATTATTCACAACTTGAACCAACCTGGTCACATCACCAATCACAAGATTAGGAATCGCATCTGATTTTAAAAATTGAAATTCTAGTCCTTGGTCTTTAGCTCTATTGACGGCATTGTTTTTTAAATTCTCTAGAATTTCATCGGGGTTAAACTGCACAGACTCGAGTTTTAATTCTTTTTTCTCAATTTTAGAGAAATCTAAAATATCATTAACAGAACTCAATAAACTATGTGAAGAGTACTTTATAATTTGACAATTTTTTCTAATTTTATCATCCGTAACCTCAACAGATATAGAATCAATCATATTCATAATTGCATTCAAAGGCGTTCTTAATTCATGGCTGATATTCGATAAAAAATAAGATTTCAAATCATTCATTTCCTCAGATCGAACTAAAGCAAGTCGATTCAGTTCATTTTTTTCGTTTTTAAGATTCCTGATCAAATTTGCCATAGAAAGCGAAAGGAATATAATTTCTAAACCAGTACCTAATTTCGAACTGTTTTGTGTTAAAAAAGAATTAGGAACCTGACCAAAATTATTAAGAATAAAAATACCAAAACCTAGAATCAAAAAGAGGATACCTGCAGTAAAAAAGGAATCAACGGCCAATTTTTTATAATATAGATAAAAAACAGAACTAATAATCAAGATCAGAATCAGTAAACCAAGTACATTGGCTAATGGATAAGATATCGCCAAGGCTGAAGGGATAAAAAGAATACACAATATCAAAACAAAAGCTAAAAAATAAACTACGTTAAAAAGAAAGTAAATCGTTTTATTGTGTTTTTTTATATTCAAAAAAACTTCACTGTATTTTCCCAATAAAAAGCCAGCCATCATCGCAAAAAACAATACAGCATGATTTGAAAACCAACCGCCTCCAGGTGTAATCAACTCATAAAAATAACCATCTAAAGAAAATTGCATTAAACCAATAAAAACAACATATAAACTATAGTATAGAAATGTTTTTGTGCGTAAAGCAAAAAAGAAAAAGAAGTAAATAATAGAGACAGTTGTCAGAATACCATAGAAAATACCAAACACCAATTGCTCATTAGAAATAGTCTTAATAAAGTTTTCTGATGAATGAAGCATTACTGGCATTTTTATAACTTCTCCATCACTTTTGAGATGTAAAAATAATTTCAAGCTAGATCTTGGAGTAATTTCAATTTTAAAAATGGTTTTACGGTTATCAAAGCTACGTTTAGAATAATCCATATTATCTCCACTGACTTTTTTAGTTATTTCTCCTGAAACTCCATCCACAATAAACAACTCGACTAAATCAGTTATGGGACGCGCCGTTTCTAAATAATAGTTCAATACTAAATCTGTCGGGTTTTTAAGTTCTGTTTTTGCCCAAAAATTACTTTGAGTAAAACCTAAGTCATCATTTTCGGTTTCAAGCTTTTTAGGATTTAATGTGTTATAATTATTAATTACATATTTAATATCTAAATTTCTTTGACCTACATCCGTAATTGTAGTATACTTATGAAGGGAAATATCTTTAGTAAGCATATCACTTCTAAAAACATATTGTGAATATGTGTTTGAAAAAAACAACATAAATAGTACTAATCTTAAAGCAATGTAAAATTGTTTATGCATTTTTTGACCCATTATCTAATAAATTATGACCTACCTAAACGATATACGTAAAAAAATAACCTTTTAGTTTTTACGTATATCATTTTTTTTATTCTCAATCTTTCGTTTTGTGAAATAAAACAATTCATTACAAATAATAACATCAAAAGAAGAAAATATTTAATATTCTTACTAATTTAGTCATTGAAATAACTTTTATCATAAGACAAAAATTTTTCTTTTTAGGAATTACCGCATTTATAATCACTCTAATTGTTTATTTGTATTTTAAAACTGGTCTGTTTTTGATGGGATTTATATTTGTCCTAATTATTAATTGGTTTTGCAAATAGTATTCAAACCAAACATGCTATTTTAAGAAATTTTCCGGTTTTGGGTTATTTTATATATCTATTTGAAATGATAGCTCCTGAAATTCAGCAATATTTTATAGAACGTTCCACTGATGGAAAGCCTTTCTCAAGAAATCAACACTCTCTTGTATATCAAAGAGCCAAAAAATTGATTCTACAACTGCTTTTTGAACGCAATTAAATCTAAATCAATCAAGCTACGAGGGCATTAAACATTCTATTTTCCATACAGTTGTTAACGAAGTACTACCGCGAGTTTTAGTTGGCGAACGAGACTGCACACAACCCTATCTCGCTTCATTATTAAACATACTGTGATGAGTCCTTCGAGCGGTAGCCCTTGGGGCTGATATGTGTAACAGCGCACGTGAATTTATGTTTTCATTAGGTTGTATTCAAGCGTGCGTTGTAATAATCAATGTCCTACTGGGATGATGCTACACAAAATAAAATGCTGATGAGAGGATTGGTTGTGACTGACAAATCGGAGCGAGTATATCATTTTCATAAAAACACTTTACACGTAGCTAACGAACTTCTTGCTGCTGCAGGTAAAAAAAGTTTTGCCGATGCTGATATTAGCATTTTCATGCGTGGTGATGAATTTGCCCATTTATCTGATTTGTATTTCCCAGATAATTTAAAAAGTGTCCGAAAACATTAAAACAAAAAAGGAGGGCGTTTATAGCCCTCCAGTTGTCTGTTCTGATTTACCATTATCAACTCATACAATTATATTAGTATAGCTGACTATTGAATTATCATATCTTATTGTAAGACTGACATACTCAAGTAATTAATCAAAACCACACTCAAAGATACAATTTACTTTCACTAAAGAAACTAAAAATCAAATGTTTAACGAATCATTAACGCACTAATTCATAGTATAGGAATTGCATTCAAATAGTGATTTTATGCTTATAAAATTCGTCCTTCTAATTGCTATGGAAAAATCATTAAAATTCCTTTTAAAATTAAAATCCTTGGAATTGAACCATAAAAAAAGGAGGCCTTTTTAAAGGGCCTCCTATGTGATTCTGAATTACCGATATAACTGTTACCGTTACTGGTATAGTCGATTGTGAGTTATTAATCTCATTATAAGATTAATATTCTCAGGTATTCAATCAGAATCACATATCAAAGATATTATTTTTAATCAAAAAACACAGCTAATAACCAACACTTTAACCAATAATTAACGTGTCAATTTACAGCATTAAAATTGCTTTAGAAAAAAAGCAAACAGGAAATTATTACTGCTCTTGTATATAGCCACAAAAAAGGAGGCCTTTTTAAAGGGCCTCCGAATGTAGATTTTGATTTACCATTTATCAAACATACCTTTCAGTATGAAATGACTATTTGAATTAGCTTTTCTTTGCAGATAGTTTTACTCAAGTGATTAATCAAAACCACACTCAAAGATACAATTTACTTTTACAAAACAAACTGCAAATCAGACCTTTAACTAATTATTAACGCGTTAATTAATAATATTGAAATACTGTCAAATATTAATTTTAGCCTTATAAAATTCGTCTCTCTAAATCTTATAGAAAAGTTTCTGAAATCCCTTTCAAAAAATAAAATCATTAGAATTGAACCATAAAAAAAGGAGGCCTTTTAAAGGGCCTCCGAATGTAGATTTTGATTTACCATTTATCAAACATACCGTTCAGTATGAAATGACAATTTGAATACTCTTCTCCTTGCAGATGGTTTTTACTCAAGTGATTAATCAAAACCACACTCAAAGATACAACTTATGTTAGTTGAAACTTTAAAAAACAGCACTTTAACCCTAAATTAACATGTTGACTTTTAATTGATTACATTTAAATGCATTCTTTGAATTCCAAACAATATAGAGATCGCTATAATTAACAGGCAGTTCGGACTACTATTGCCATCATCCCGACGAGATATCTAAAAAAATGTATCTTTGGAGTGTAAAATTAAAACCAATAATATGCAACTTGTTTTCGCTTCCAATAACAAAAATAAAATACTTGAGATACAAAGCATACTTCCAGACACGATTGAAATTCTAAGCTTAGAAAGTATTGGTTGTTATGAAGATATTCCCGAAACCGCTGAAACAATTGAAGGTAATGCAATTCTAAAAGCCAATTATGTTACCAAAAAATACGGTTACAACTGCTTTGCTGATGATACTGGACTGGAAGTGGATTCCCTGAATGGCGAACCTGGTGTTTACTCCGCAAGGTATGCAGGAGAGCAACGCAATTCTGATGACAATATGAATAAATTATTAGAATGCTTATCCAATAAAAGCAATAGAAAAGCACAATTCAAAACAGTGATTGCATTGAATTTAAATGGGAAACAGGATCTTTTTACAGGAATTGCCCGAGGCGAAATTACTTTAGAAAAATCAGGAAATCAAGGATTTGGCTACGACCCTATTTTCAAACCTGAAGAATACCAAGAAACTTTTGCCCAATTATCATTGGACATAAAAAATAAAATCAGCCACAGAGGAAAAGCCACACAACAACTAATTGATTTTTTGAAATTGAATAAATAAATGCTCTGAAATACAACATTTTTATAACAAAAAAACATATTTAAAGTCGTAATCTCACACTGAAATCCTAAATCAAAATCCATAATTCGCAAATAAAAAACATAACTTTCTGATTATCAAATTATAATAAATCATTAAATCTTGGAATAGCATTAGTTTATATGAATTATTAACAGTAATTTTGCACCCTATTTTAAAAATACATATGAATAAATTTGAACAATTAGGATTGAGTGAATCGTTACTGAAGGCGATTTTAGATCTAGGATTTGAAAATCCGACCGAAGTACAGGAGAAAGCGATTCCCCTATTATTGGAAAAAGACACAGATATGGTTGCGTTGGCTCAGACAGGGACAGGGAAAACGGCAGCTTTTGGTTTTCCAGTTATTCAGAAAATTGATGCCAACAACAGAAACACACAAGCATTAATTTTATCTCCAACACGCGAACTTTGTTTGCAGATTACCAACGAAATTAAAAACTACTCTAAATACGAAAAAGGTATTAATGTGGTAGCAGTTTACGGTGGAGCTAGCATTACAGAACAAGCGAGAGACATAAAGAGAGGCGCACAAATTATTGTGGCAACTCCAGGAAGAATGCAAGACATGATTAATAGAGGTTTGGTAAACATTTCTCAAATTAACTATTGTATTCTTGACGAAGCTGACGAAATGTTGAACATGGGTTTCTACGAAGATATCGTAAACATCCTTTCTACTACGCCAGACGAAAAAAACACATGGTTATTCTCTGCAACAATGCCTGCTGAAGTAGCACGTATTGGAAAACAATTCATGACTGATCCAATTGAAATTACAGTTGGAGCTAAAAACTCAGGTTCTGCTACAGTTTCTCACGAATTTTACCTTGTAAATGCACGTGACCGTTACGAAGCTCTGAAACGTTTAGCGGATGCTAATCCAGACATTTTCTCAGTAGTTTTTTGTCGTACCAAAAGAGATACGCAAGCTGTTGCTGAAAAATTAGTTGAAGACGGATACAGCGCTGCTGCATTGCACGGAGATTTATCTCAAGCGCAACGTGATGGTGTAATGAAATCTTTTAGAGGAAGACAAATCCAAATGCTTGTAGCTACTGATGTTGCTGCTCGTGGAATTGACGTTGATAGCATTACTCACGTAGTGAATTATCAATTACCTGACGAAATTGAAACGTATAACCACCGTTCAGGTCGTACTGGTCGTGCTGGAAAATTAGGAACTTCAATTGTAATCGTTACTAAAAGTGAATTGCGTAAGATTTCTTCAATCGAAAGAATCATCAAACAAAAATTTGAAGAAAAAACAATCCCTTCTGGAATTGAAATCTGCGAAATCCAATTGTTACACTTAGCTAATAAAATTAAAGATGTAGAAGTTGATCACGAAATTGACAACTATCTTCCTGCAATAAACAGCGTACTTGAAGATTTATCGAAAGAGGAATTAATCAAGAAAATGGTATCGGTTGAATTTAATCGTTTTATCAATTATTACAAGAAAACTAGAGATATTTCTAATCAAGCTTCAGGTTCTGAAAGACGTGATCGTGATGATAGAGATGGTGCTCCAAGAGAAAATAACAATGGTGGTGCAACAAGATATTTTGTGAACATAGGTTCTAGAGATAATTTTGATTGGATGTCATTGAAAGATTACTTGAAAGAAACATTAGACTTAGGTCGTGATGACGTTTTCAAAGTAGATGTAAAAGAAGGTTTCTCTTTCTTTAACACTGATCCGGAACATACTGATAAAGTAATGGAAGTATTGAACAACGTACAATTAGAAGGACGTAGAATCAATGTTGAAATTTCTAAAAATGATGGTGGCGGAAGACGTGACCATAATGGAAGAAGTTCTGGTGGAAGTTTTGGCGGAGGTCGCTCAGGTGGCGAAAGAAGTTCAGCTCCAAGAAGAGAAGGCAGCTTTGCTCCAAGAAGAGAAGGTTCAGGCGGTGGATTCAGAAGCGATAGAAGTTCAGCTCCAAGAGAAGGTGGATTTGGCGGAAGAAGCGATTCTAGAAGCGCAGCTCCAAGAAGAGAAGGTGGTTTTTCATCTGACAGACCTAGAACTGAAGGTTCATCTGATAGAGCACCTAGACGTTCTGAAAGCTTTGGTGATACACCAAGACCAAGAAGACCAAGAAAAGATTAACATTCATTGTTAATTTTCTTATAATTATATACTGGAACTACAAAATATTTAATCCTGTTTTATTACTTTTAAAGTCTTAAATCAGTTTATGAAATATTTTGTAGTTTTCTTTTTTTTAGTACTATCCGCAACTTCTTTTGCGCAAGTTAAAGAACCCTCCCAAAAAGTTAATGGTATCATCATCAGCAATACTACTAGACAAGTCTTATCTAGTGTAAACATCATTAATATCAATAAAGTGAGAGGTGCAACTACTGATTCAGGAGGATATTTTGAAATAGATGTACAACTGAACGACACGCTTCACATTACTAGTTTAGGATTTCAATCACTTCGCGTTCGAGTGACCAATGACTGGATAAAAAATAAAAGCACTAAAATACAACTTACTGAAAAAGCCATTGCTCTTGAAGAAGTGGTAATAAGACCTTTTAATTTAACCGGATATCTTGAAGTCGATACCAAAATTATCCCTGTAAAAGAAAACTATCGTTATAGTATTTCCGGCTTAACGCAAGGATATGAAGCGGGGGAATATTCTCCAAATGCTTTTGGAAGAGTGCTGGGTTCGATATTTAATCCAGCGGATATGCTCTATAATTTCTTTGGCAACAATCCAAAAGAGCTCAAGAAACTGAAAGAAATGAAGAAAGATGATACGGTACGAAATCTTTTGGAATCTAAATTTGACAGAGAAACTATAGCTGTTCTTTTAGGTGTTGACAAAAATGAAATTGCCGAAATTCTGCAACGTTGTAACTACTCCGAATCGTTTATAAAAACAGCTAATGATTTACAAATCATGGATGCTATTAGTGGCTGTTATGAAGAATATAAAGTCCTGAAGAAAAAATAAACGTAGTATCCCATTACTCAAACAGTTAATTTTTTGAAATAAAAAATAATTAAATCCTTAATTACGAAAGTAGTTGGGGATTATTATTTTAAAGCACTTAAATTTGAGATTCAATACTATAAAAGTAAAATCTATGTCTAATATACCTTTCCAAACTATTAATTGGGATTCAATAGAAAAAACCGAACATATCGGGACAACAGGAATAGCGCATTGGCAAACGATACAATTAGGCGGACTTAGAATTCGCAAAGTAACGTATTCCAAAGATTATCTGGCAGATCACTGGTGTCAAAAAGGACATATTGTCCATTGTCTTGAAGGAAATTTTATTAGTGAATTACAATCTGGAGAGCAAGTCCAACTTTCTAAAGGAATGACCTATGTGGTTTCAGATGATGTAAGTTCCCATCGCTCTATAACTGCTAATGGAGTTGAATTATTAATTATAGATGGGGATTTTTTAAAATAATATTTAAAACAAATCAAAATATTATATACATTTACTCAAACCATAAAATAAAAACACAATCTAAACACCTATATCATGGCAAAAAGTCAAGACGCTAAGAAAACACAAAAGAAAGAGCCACTAAAAACGGCTAAAGAAAAGAAAGAAGAAAAAAGAGATAAGAAAAATAGTCCTAAAAGAGACTAAAATTTAGTGTTCAGTATTAAGATTATAGTGTTCAGTTTCGTTTGATACTGAACACTATTTTTTTTTTTTTTAAATACTGAACACTGAATACTATTTCACCGGAATATTAGCTAAAATCTCCAATACAAATTTCCAGAATTTCTGAGAAGAGGAAATACTCGCTCTTTCATCGGGTGAATGTGCACCGTGAATCGTTGGTCCAAAAGAAATCATATCCATATCCGGATAATTAGTTCCCAGAATCCCACATTCTAATCCTGCGTGACAAGCCACTACTTTTGGTTTTTCGCCATTTTGTTTTTCGTAAATTGGAACTAAAACATCTAAAATTTCTGATTTTACATTTGGAGTCCAACCGGGATAAGAACCCGATAGCACCACCTCGCAACCAACCAATTCGAAAGCGGAACGCAAAGCATTAGCTAAATCATACTTAGATGTTTCTACAGAAGAGCGCGTCAAACAACCGATTGAAATTTCACCATCTTTGACGATTACTCTGGCAACATTATTCGATGTTTCCACCAAATCTTCCATGTCGGCACTCATGCGATACACCCCATTGTGTGCGGCATAAATCGCTCTGATGATTCCTTCCTGAACACCTAAATCCATAACTTTTTTCGGAGTATCGCATTTTACGATTTCGATAGTTAAGTTGGGTTCAGTCGTTTTATATTCTGTTTTGATGTCGTTGATGATTTCCTGCATATCAAAAATATAGGCTTCATCAAACATTTCGGAAATAATCACTTTGGCCACACTTTCTCTAGGAATGGCGTTACGCAAACTCCCTCCATTAATTTCAGCAACTTGCAAACCAAAGTTTTCAAAAGCATCAAACAACAAACGATTCATAATTTTATTGGCATTACCCAATCCTTTATGAATATCCATTCCTGAGTGACCGCCTTTCAATCCTTTTACGGTGATAATATGCCCCACAGAACCTTCTGGAACTTCCTCTTCATGGTAACTTCTTGTAGCTGTTACATCAATTCCACCAGCGCAACCAATATCTATTTCATCATCTTCTTCAGTATCTAAATTCAAAAGAATTTGACCTTGTAAAATGCCTCCTTTTAAATTCAAAGCACCAGTCATTCCGGTTTCTTCGTCAATAGTAAACAAGGCTTCTATAGCGGGATGCGGAATGTCTTTACTTTCTAAAATCGCCATGATTGTAGCAACTCCAAGACCGTTATCAGCACCAAGAGTTGTTCCTCGAGCACGAACCCAATCTCCATCCACATACATATCGATTCCTTGTGTCTCAAAATCAAAAACGGTATCCGAATTTTTTTGATGCACCATGTCTAAATGGCCTTGAAGCACGATTGCTTTGCGATTTTCCATTCCTGGAGTAGCTGGCTTACGAATGATTACATTCCTAATATCATCTTCAAAAGTTTCCAATCCAAGACTGTTTCCGAAGTTTTTCATAAACTCAATCACACGCTCTTCTTTTTTAGAAGGACGAGGTACAGCGTTTAAATCGGCAAACTTATTCCAAAGTACTTTTGGTTCCAGATTTCTTATTTCTTGACTCATTTATTTTTGTTTGAGGTTTAACATTTACAAAGCCCAAAGTTACAAAGTTTAAATTCTTTATCGATACTAATTGATATTGTAATTATATTTACAGTATTAAAATTCATCCTGTGCGAACAAAATATTTTCTTTCTTTCTTTCTTTTTGTCCAAATACTAATTTTGCAGGTTCTTCCCTATTTTCCGCTACAAGTGGAACAATTTTACAGTAATGGTTTCTATCCGATACTTTCAAAATTTTCAAGATTAGCATTAGGCAGAATTCCATTTTCTTTGGGGGATTTAATTTATATTATTGTTATTGGTTTTATTTTGAAATGGTTTTGGAACCAACGAAAATCTTGGAAATTAAAATGGAAAAGTAATATATTATCTATAGTAAGTTTTGTTTCGGTATTTTATTTCTTGTTTCATTCACTTTGGGCGTTTAATTATTACCGCCAACCGCTTTTTGAAAAAATGGAAATTAAAAAAGACTATTCAGATGCTGATTTATTGGCTTTCACCAAAAAATTAATCACTAAAACAAATGCAATTCAAAAGCAGATTACAAAAAATGATAGTTTAAAAGTAGTATTTCCATACTCACAAAATCAAGTTTTCAAGATGAATTTGAATGGATACAAAAAACTAGCTGAAGAACATTCGTATTTCGCTTATAACAATTTAAGCACCAAGAAATCACTTATCAGTTTGCCATTGACTTATATGGGTTTTGGCGGCTACTTAAATCCGTTTACCAATGAAGCACAGGTAAATTATCTTGGTCCAATGTATAGTTTCCCGATGACTACCAATCATGAAATGGCACATCAAATGGGCTATGCCAGCGAAAGTGAATGCAACTTTATTGGTTTTTTGGCATCCATAAAAAATGAAAATTTATACATTCAATATTCAGGCTACAGCATGGCTTTACGTTATTGCTTAAGCAATTGGCAAGTTCGAGACAAAAAAATTTTTAAAGAATTACTAAAAACCGTTCATCCCGGAATTTTGAAAAACTACAAAGAAAGCGAACACTTTTGGAAACAATATGAAACTCCTCTTGAAACTGCTTTTCATGCTTTTTACGATAGATTTCTGAAAATAAACCAGCAAAAAGACGGTTTAGAAGGTTATAGTAAATTTGTGAATTTGATGGTGAATTATTATAAGGAAAAAGGGTTATGAGTTGTGAGTTATGAGTTAGATGTTAAGAGTTATGGGTTAACGATTAAAGATTTCTATAACGTCTAACCCCTTAACATCCAACTTAGCGCTTAAAAATTATATTTTTTCCAATAACAAACCTGTTGCTGTAAGTCCTGGCCCAAATGCCATAGCTACAATTTTCTTTCCTGATTCAATGTTTGGGTCGTTTACAATTTCGTTGAAAATATGAGGAATCGTAGCCGAGGACATGTTTCCCTGACGGAGTAAAACCTCATAAGACCAATTCGCCTGTTCTTTAGTCAATCCAATTGCATCTATAACATAATCAATGATTTTAGGTCCACCAGGATGTATAGCGAAATGCATATTCGCTTTTTGCTCTTCAAGATCAACATTCCCTTTTTTACAAAGTGTAGTCAAAAAAGGTTTGATATTTTTACGAATAAAAACAGGCACTCGCTTAGACAATGTCATTAAAAAATTATATTCTCCTAAATCCCAAGACATATCCTCTAATGAATCTGGTATGATAACTTCATGTGCCGCTAAAATCCGAAGTCCTTTTTTCTCAGGAAACGCATCATCACTCAGGAAAGATTCTTCATCAAATAAGGAATAGCCAATAAATCCATCTGCGAAAAGGGAGCAGATCATAATGTTTGAATTCGAAAATTCGGTCAGATTTAAATGTGCGGATAATAATTCTGTATGAACTACATCTACTCTACCTTTAGTTTCACTGGCACACAGTAAGCTATTTCCCGTACGAATTGCCGGAAATGCACCATAACACCCCATGTGATAGGAATGCGTAACTTGCACCGTTTCCCAGTTCCTATCTATGACCGCTTCCTGAGCAACACTTGGAGAAGAATATCCAGAACAAGTAACGTGTATTAGATTTTCTGGACTTATATTTGTTTTTGAATAAAATTGATCAAAAACATATCCCATTTTTCTTTTGAACCATTCCATACGAACCTCTATTTTTGGTCCATAAAGATTTCCGGATTTGACTTCAAAACCAGCAGGAAAATGATACCCTGAAGGAGAAGTAACTTCCATTATATTTTCAATAAAATCCTCAATATCCTCAAAAATAATAATTTGCCTGCTATTAATATTTTCGGAAGAAACGGCATACTTATCCACCTGATCTGATATAAACTCAAAAGTTATAGGTTCATCATCAAAAGCTCCATTTCCAGTTACACCAGATTTTGGAAGATTTTGAAAATGATAATACAGGAATTTTGTGTACTGATTGAGCTTTTTTTGATCTACCAATTTACCCACTAAAATTGGATGAAAATTGGAAAGTATAACGCTTTTCATTAACTTTTAAATTTTAATTGAAATATAAAATTAAATCAAAAATCATTCAAAAAAAATCAAATTAATTAAGTTGTGTTTTTTATTTTTATAAAACATTGACATACAGTTAGTTATAAATATTATAATTTTATTAAAAAGCTGAATATCAGTAAGTTATAAGAATTACTCTACATATTTATTAAGCGCTGATTATCAAGTACATAAAAATAAAAAACATGTTTTTTAAAATTGTTATTCTTAAGTATATTTATTCCAGATTTTAAAAGTTTTTTTTTAAACTTCATCACTCGTAAACGTCGTGAAACTTTTCTTTTTATAGGGTCTGATGATCAAACGCCCTTCACGATCAAAACGAATGTAATTGTATACCCAATTCAAGAAAACTACGGCTTTATTTTTGAATCCAATAAGTGAAAACAAGTGAACAAACATCCATACAAACCATGCGAAAACTCCATTGAAATGGTATTTAGGCAAATCAACTACCGCTTTATTTCTTCCTATGGTTGCCATAGAGCCTTTGTCGTTGTATTCAAAAGCTTCCATAGGTTGGTTTTGAATTAATTTCACTAAGTTTTCACCCAATAATTCCCCTTGTTGCATTGCGGGTTGCGCCATCATGGGATGTCCTTGCGGATAGGTTTCAGATTCCATGGAGGCAATATCACCTACGGCAAAAATATTATCATACCCTACAACTTGATTGTATTCATTTACTCGAATACGTTCTACTTTTTCAACCAACGATTTACCATCCAATCCTGCAACAAGAGCACCTTGAACTCCTGCTGTCCAAATTACGGTGGCAGTCTCAAAAGTTAAATCGGAATTTGTTGTTATGGTACGTCCATCGTAATTGGTAACACGCACATTTTTCCAGATTTTCACACCCAAGCTGGTTAGAAATTTTTCGGCTGCTTGAGAGGATTTTTCACTCATGGTATTAAGGATTCTATCCCCACTTTGAATCAGATTGATTTCCATTTTGGCAATATCAAGATCAGGATAATCTTTTTGCAGAATGGCTTTTTTCATTTCGGCCAAAGCACCGGAAAGTTCTACTCCTGTTGGTCCACCACCAACGAGTACAAAATTAATCAAGCTATTTTGTTCGGCTACATCAGTGGTGAGTACTGCTTGCTCAAAATTCTCCAAAATCAGACTTCGGATGTTAAGTGATTGCGGTATGGTTTTCATGGCCATACAGTTGCGCTCAATTTCTTTGTTGCCAAAATAATTGGTTTTGGAACCGGTGGCAATTACCAAATAATCATACTTTAATTCGCCAATCTCAGCGATTATTTTTTGATTTTTGGTATCTATTTCTTGGACATTGGTGAGCCTAAAGTAAACGTCATCGTATTCCTGAATTACTTTTCGGATTGGGTACGCTATAGAACCGGCTTCGAGGCCGCCTGTAGCTACTTGATACAATAAGGGTTGAAACGTATGGTAATTGTGTTTGTCTAAAAGAACAACCTGTACTTTTTTATTTTTTAGTTTTTTGGCTAATGCGATTCCGGCAAAACCTCCACCTATGATTACTATTCTGGGTAAAGTTGAATTTGGGATGTTCATGTTTTAAAAAGTTCTGAATTGTTGATACTCAAAGATACAATGTTTTTTAATGTTGAATTTCATCAAATAGTATCGAAATTTTTGTTTTTGGGGAAAGGTCTTCAGAATACTAAACGTGTAAATTAGCCCCGATGGTAATGGAAATCCTTTATTTTCTGATTTTTTCAGAAAATAAAGATTGTAATGTACAGCGGGACGAGTATTAATTATGAAATGAATATTGTTGTGCTACTGATTGCTTCGTACCTCGCAATGACAAATTTGAAAATTATTATTTTATTCCTTAATTTGTAACAAAATCTACTTTTCAATTACTAACGTATATATGAGTGATAATCTAGAACATTCTTTTGTAAAGCAATTGCAAGAAAATCAGAATATAATCCACAAGATTTGTAGGTTGTATACTAATGGCGATGATGCACATAAGGATTTATTCCAAGAAATCACGATTCAGTTATGGAAGGCTTTTCCAAAATTCAGGGGCGATAGTAAATTTTCTACTTGGGCCTATCGAGTCGCGCTGAATACGGCGATTACTTTGTACCGAAAAACAAAACGATCCATAAACACTATTGAATTTGAAGGGCGGCAACATTTCCTGAATGATGTGGAATATGATTATGAGGAAGAAGAACAATTAAAGCTAATGTATAAAGCGGTTTACCAGCTGAATGACATTGAGAAAGCGTTGATATTTATGTATCTTGAAGACAAAGATTATCAGGAAATATCAGAAACATTGGGAATTAGCGAGGTAAATGCAAGGGTAAAAATGAATAGAATAAAAGGGAAATTAAAAAAAATATTAAATCCATTAGGCGTATGAAAGAGTTGGATTTATTAAAAAAAGACTGGCAGAAGAATACTAATTCTTTTGAGCAAGTATCAGAAATCGAAATTTATAAAATGATTCATAAAAAATCATCTTCGATTGTGAAGTGGATTTTGATAATTAGTATTTTGGAAGTTTTATTGTGGACGTGTTTAAGTGTTTGCTTTAATTCGGATGATTATTTAATTAAAATGAAACATCCTGAGTTAATTCAATACTTTGAAGTGTTTGCTTATTTTAATTATGGTGTGATACTGTTTTTTATCTATTTATTTTATAAAAATTACATCACGATTTCGACCACTGCTTCTACAAAACAATTAATGTCTGACATTTTAAAAATCCGAAAAACGGTTCAATATTATGTTTGGTATAATCTGGCAATGTTAGTGGTGAGTTTAATCATAGGGTTTATAATTGCTTTTGTATATAATCCTGAAATGAGTGTTCTAAAAGATAAAATTGCCACTAACGGAAAAGTGATGGCAATAACAATAGGAATCTTGACACTTACAACTTTAGTGTTTTTAGGAGCATTTTGGTTGTTTTACCGGGTATTGTATGGTATACTGCTTAGAAGATTGTATGCTAATTATAAAGAATTAAAAAAGATAGATCTTTAAGCCATAAAGTCAAAAGTCTTAATGTCGAATATCATGTGATTTTGATCTTTGATCTTTAAGACTTTTGACTTTATGACTAAATTTTTAATATTCCCATTTCCGTAATCGATTCAATTCTTCCTGTTCTTTAATTTCTTCAGCAGGAATAACTTTTAGGAATGAAGGATGTTGCTCGATTGCATATTCTACTTTTTCTACAATTTCCTCGATTGTATCATTATCGTAATCAATATCCAGAGGTTCTTTGATAATAAAGGACTGTAGGATTCCTTTTTTCTTCATACGAAATCCTTTTTTGTCAAACGAACGGCGAAAACCATCTATGACAATAGGCACCACGATAGGCCTGTGTTGTTTAATAATATGTGCTGTTCCTTTACGAACCGGTTTGAAGGATTTTGTTGTCCCTTGCGGAAAAGTGATTACCCAGCCATCGGCAAGTGCAATTTTAATATTCTCAGTATCGTTAGGATTTACTTCTCGTTTTTCGGTTACATCAACGCCTTTGGCACGCCAAGTTCTTTCAACAGTTATTGCGCCTACATACGATAAAATTCTTGGTAACAAACCTGCCTGCATGGTTTCCTTGGCAGCAACGTAATAAATATTCATTTTAGGTTGCCAGAGATAGCAAACATTTTTAATGCTATCATCACGTCCGCTCAAACTCGCATTAAAAACATGAAACATAGCAACGACATCCGCGAAATATGTTTGATGATTGGAAATAAAAAGTACGTTGTTGTCCGGTAAATTTCTAATAATTTCTGAACCTTCAATCTGTAATTCGTTAAATCCTCTGTACCGTCTATGCGTCATGGCTCCAAAGATTCGGATTAACCATTTTTTTATAAATAATATGTGTCCGAAAGGATTTCTCTTCAACAATCCCATAAAATTTGTATTTTTTTTGTGAATTTGGACTACAAACTTACGAAATTTATATTTGAAGTTTGTTGCTGAATTCAATTGAACTAATTGAAAACTACAACCAATTAATCCGCATTTTTCTAATACTAAAAATTCCATTTATTATCCAAGAACCTCTTTCAAAACTTCTTTTAACTCACTTAACATCATCGCTGTAGCTCCCCAAACAATATGCTCTTCAATTTTGAAAGCTGGAATATTGATATTATCAGCGTAGGAAGTTGACAAATTTGTATCCACTACAAGTGCATCGTCTAAAAAAACTGACAAAGGTAATTCGATAATATTTGCCACTTCCGAAGGTTGGGGTATAAACATCAATTCTTCTTTACTAATCCCTAAAAAAGGATGTACCATAAAGTTACTTGGCGGAATATACAGTTCTGTAAATGGCTTCAGAATTTCAATTTTATCCGGATGAATTCCTACCTCTTCATGCGTTTCCCGAAGAGCCGTTTTAGCAAAATTTTCATCATCCAATTCGTATTTGCCTCCAGGAAATGCAATTTGAGCAGAATGTACTCCTTTATAGGAATTTCGGACAATCAACACCAAATGTGTTGTATCATTTTTAGGATAAAAAAGCATCATTACTGCTGCTATTCTTGGTTTTTTATCTTCAATATTAATGTTTTTCAAGCTTTCTAATCGCTCTAAAGGGGCCATTTTCACATGTGCATCAAAAGCAGGAAGCCTTGCTTCAATTAATTTAGGAACATACCGTAAAAATTCTTGAAAATCCATAATCAAAGTCTATTTTTGCATATAAAAACAGCATATAAATATAGTTTAGAAAATACAATTGCACAAGTTTTCTATAACCAAAAAGTCATTACAAATGTACAGCAAAGAAGAAACACAAAGATTAAAGCGAGAGTTCTGGATTGCATTCGCAGAAAAATATCCCCGAAAATGGGTATTATATGATACTAAAATCAAGGATTTCTCTTTTAAATTTTATGTAGACAATAAAAAAGCTCAAGTTTTAATCGATATTGAACACCGAAGTGATGAAAAAAGAATAGCTTATTTTGAAAAATTGGAAGCGCTAAGAAATATTCTCGAAGAAGATTTCATCAAAGACTTGGTTTTCGAAAAAGACTATACACTGGAGAGTGGCAAAACCATCAGTAGGATTTGGGTTGAAAAACTAGGAGTTGGTGTCAGTAATCACAACTATTGGGATGAGATATTTGACTTCTACAATGAAAAAATGAATGCTCTGGAACTGTTTTATTTAGAGTATGATGATTTCATAAAAGATATCGAAAAGCTTTAAAACACAAGCCTGATATAGAAAATTCATGTTTGAAAAAATGCATCAATTTGAACGATTTAACTGTTAAAACTGAAGCATTTTTTCATCCAATTCATCACATATTAAAGATATTATACACAATAATCCGATCTTCATAATTGATATACAATTGCTTCCTATTATCCTGTTTTTTTCTGGTGATAATAGAGACAGTACAGTCTAATCCTTCATTATCCTTACAGGTAAACGAATAAACAATATCAGTATCATTCTCTTCGATAGGTTGATAATCTATGATTTCAAATAATTGAATTATTTGAGAATAAACCACTATTCTATTTTTATTGGTATCCAATGTGACTAAAATATTGACCAAATCTAAATCAGACCACTTCCCCCATTTCCCTTTTTCTGTTTTTTCTAAAACACTAAAACCCGAAGTTTTAAACTTGTAATTTTGTCCAAAAGAATGTTGCAATCCCATTACTAAAAAAAGCAATACTATATATATTTTTGTCTTCGTCATTCTTTATAAATTAAAAATCAAAATTATTTATTTCTTTTCTGGCTGTTTCAAAATCAGTTATCATTTCCTGAATGATTGCTGCGGCTGGTTTTATCTCGTGAATCAATCCTGCTATTTGTCCAATCTCTAATTCCCCTTCGATTAAATCGCCTTCAAACATACCACGTTTTGCTCTTGCTCTACCTAGCAAACCAATAAGTTCTTCTTTGGTTGGGCATTTTTCGTACAATTGCTGAACATCCTGATAAAATTTATTTTTAATCAACCGAACAGGAGCGAGTTCTTTCAAGGTCAGTTGTGTATCCCCTTCTTTAACATTTATAATCGTTTCCTTAAAATTCTCATGTGCTGATGATTCTAAAGATGCTGCAAATCTACTTCCTACCTGAACTCCATCAGCACCCAGTATCATAGTTGCAAGCATCCCACGACCGGTAGCAATACCTCCAGCAGCAATCAACGGAATGCTAATCTTTTCGTTTACCATCGGAATCAGCGTAAGCGTAGTCGTTTCCTCTCTACCATTGTGTCCTCCGGCTTCGAAACCTTCGGCAACAACAGCATCTACACCTGCGTCTTGTGCTTTTAATGCAAAAACAGAACTGCTAACCACATGAACGACAGTTATGCCATTTTCTTTCAAGTAAGGAGTCCATGTTTTTGGATTCCCAGCCGATGTGAAAACGATTTTTACTCCTTCATCAACGATAATTTTCATGATTTCTTCGATATTGGGATACAACATCGGGACGTTTACTCCAAAAGGTTTTGAGGTGGCCTTTTTACATTTTTGAATGTGTTCCCGTAAAACTTCAGGATACATGGAGCCAGCTCCAATCAATCCTAAACCTCCGGCATTACTCACTGCACTTGCTAATTTATAACCACTATTCCAAATCATTCCTCCTTGAATAATTGGATATTTAATTTTAAAAAGGTCTGTGATTTTATTCATGTATTGTTAATGCTATAATTTTTTAATTATTTTCCCTGTTTTAGAAAAACCATCTGATTCCATTTTATAAAGATACACTCCTTCATGGAGCGATTTCAATGAAATAATGGATGTTTGCGGTGTGATTTTTTGTTCTAAAACTTTTTGCCCCAAAATGGAATAAATAAAGACTGTTCCCTTATCAAATTTTGCAGGCAAAGAAACTGAAACAGTTTCACTGGCAGGATTGGGATAGAGTATAAAATCATCTTTAGAAAAGGATTGTAAAGCCAGCTGGTTACTCAAAGCCAATGCAAAATCAGGAATTCCAAATCCATATTGATTGTTGGGAGCAGAAAACTTATCAGCTGATTTTAATACTAATTCTCTAATTTCCCGATTTGTTTTTTGAGGAAATGCCTGCCATAAACAAGCAATCATTCCTGCCATTATAGGACATGAAAAAGAAGTCCCATTAGCAGCCACAATATTTCCCGCAGCATTTGACACTATCGCTGCTTGTCCTTGTGCCATCACATCCGGTTTTATTCTTCCGTCAAAAGAAGGGCCTACTGAACTGAACGAAGCCAACACTTCCGAAGAATTTACTGCACCTACAGCAATTACAGAAACAGCATCTGCAGGAACCGCAATATGTGGATCTGATGTACCGCCTGAATTACCAGCAGATGTCACTAGAATCATACCTCTGCTAAATGCAATTTCAGCCCCACGGGATATGAATGCAGTGGTACCATTTATTTCACTATACGTATGACTATACGCCTCATTATCGTAATCAAAATACCCTAAAGAAGTATTGATAATATCTACTCCTAAACTATCTGCTCGTTCTGCTGCTTCAACCCAAAGCGATTCTTCAACAGGATTTTCCGATGTGTCATCTTCGGTAATGAATAAATAATAGGATGCATCTGGTGCTGTTCCCACTAACGAATTCTCTTTGTAACCGCCCATTGAGGAAAGTACCGAAGTTCCGTGTGAAACTCCAGTATAAAAATTCGGATTTCTTAATACAAAATTATAACCTCCCAAAATTTTGTTATTATCACGTAATCGTTGAAAAGGTTGAGCTGTATTGACTCCTGGAAATCCAGCATCTAAAACCGCTATTATTTTACCGAAACCCGTATAATCCTGTTGGTGCAACTGTTGTCCGTTAAGCATCTGGATTTGATTCGATGAAGAACCATAAGCATAATCAATTTTGGTTTTCTTGGTTTTATTTAACTTCTTTATCTTTGACAGCTTCGCTATTTTTGCGGTTTGATTCAGTGATTTATCCGCAAAATCGACTTTACTGACAAAAGAAAGCAGTGCTAATGAATTTATATTTGCTTGTGATCCGCGAACATGGACCGCATTCATCCATTTGGATTTTGCCATGACAGTGATTCCAGCAGCTGATTTTATTTGACTAATATGAGATTTCTCTACTGGAATGTCTTTAAAGTCTAAAGTAATACTCTGATTGGTTCTTCTATCTAATGCTCTTTGGGTAAGCATTTCCAAAGGTGTATTAAAATAAAATTGGGAACTGGGTTTAGCATTGAAATATACCCAAGCATCTTGCTGGGAAAAACCAGCTGACGTAATCAGTAAAAAAAGAAATATGTAGATTTTTTTCATAGTCAACTTTATTTTTTCAAGTCACAAAAACTCCAACTATTGCTAGGATTGAATCATTATCATTACTTTTCAGGATATATTTAATTCCAGAAAGGCATTCATTTTTAGACCTTTTTATAAATAAAGTACTAAACTAAGAAATTACTCCCGAACCAACTAATTCTTCCCCTAAATACCAGACAGCAAATTGTCCTTCTGTTATTGCAGATTGCGGTTCGTCAAAGGCAACGTACATTCCGTTTTCAAATTGATGCAAGGTAGCTTTTTGCAAAGGTTGTCTGTATCGGATTCTCGCCATAACATCCATAGTTTCTCCATTGGCCAAAGCCAAATCTTTACGAATCCAATGCACTTCAGTTTTTTCTATAAACAAGGCGCTCTTGAATAATCCGGGATGTTGACTGGTTAATCCAGTGTAAATGGTATTGGTTTCCACATTAGTGGCGATAATAAACAATGGATCTGTTGTACCTCCAACATTTAATCCTTTACGTTGTCCAATAGTAAAATAATGGGCACCTTGATGTTTCCCCACTACTTTCCCCATATCTGGAGTGTACGGAATTTTTCGTGCATCAGATAGCAAACTATCTTCTAAAGTTAATTCGGCTACTTTTTCAAAACTGTAAACAGGATCGTTTTTATCAATTTGAATTATAATTCCGTCTTTTGGTTGCAATTTTTGTTGTAAAAACTCCGGTAAACGTACTTTTCCAATAAAGCATAACCCTTGTGAATCTTTCTTTTCGGCAGTAATCAAATCCATTTGAGCCGCTATTTCACGAACTTCTGGTTTTGTCAATTCTCCGATAGGAAACAATGATTTTGCCAATTGCTCTTGAGATAATTGACATAGAAAATACGATTGATCTTTATTAGTATCGGCGCCCGCTTTAAGTTGATAAACCGTTTCACCATTTACTTCGATTTCACTTTTCTGACAGTAATGTCCGGTAGCCACATAATCAGCACCAAGACTTAAAGCAATTTTCATGAAAACATCAAATTTTATTTCGCGGTTACAAAGTACATCGGGATTTGGAGTACGCCCTTTTTCATATTCGTTGAACATATAGTCCACGATTTTCTCTTTGTATTCTTCACTTAAATCAACAGTTTGGAAAGGGATTCCTAACTTTTCAGCAACTAATAAAGCATCATTACTGTCTTCAAGCCACGGGCATTCATTAGAAATAGTAACGGAATCATCATGCCAATTTTTCATAAAAAGGCCTATGACTTCATACCCTTGTTGTTGCAATAAATAAGCAGCAACACTTGAATCTACACCTCCAGAAAGTCCTACAACAACACGCTTCATCTTCAAAAAATTATAATTTTACAAGGATGCAAAGTTACAAAAGATTTACAACAGTATTTGTTAAGTATAAAGTTAATTATTTTTGGATTTTGTTGCATTTCCAGGAAAACTCATATTCGTTTCTTTTACCAATTTTCCTTTTTCAAAAAACTGCCAAATCCCTGATTTTTTACCATTTACAAACTGTCCTTTAGAAACTACATTCCCATTAGTGTCGCTAAAAACCGCTAAACCACTGTAAATGTTATTTTTAAACATTGACTCTTCCAATAAAATTCCTTTTTCAGTATATTTTTTATAAAAACCATTCTTCAAATTGCTTTTGTAACTTATTTCTTCTGCTATTTTACCACTGAGATAAAAAACGGTACGCAAACCTTCTAACTTACCATTTACGTAATGCTCTGTTGTCATGATGTTTTTTGAAGCTTGGTGGTAATACTTCCATTGCCCTTCAAATAATTTATTGACCACTTTACCTTCACTTACTTTATTTTTATTCTGATCATAAAAAATGGTATACGCTGAATTGTCTTTGGCATTAAATTCCCTTGTGGCTATTATGGATTTAGCTTTGGTGTCATCGTAAAAATTAAAAATCCCAACTTCTTTTCCGTGCTCAAAAGTCCCTTCATATCTGGGCCTTTTTGATTCCTCATAAAATCCTTTCCATACTCCGTGCTTTTTCCCTTTTTCATCTAACTTATTGAAATCTGTTTGTGCATAAAGACAAAACACATGCAAAAACATCAAAACAAATATTCCTTTTTTATAAAATGCTTTCATATGTTGACATTTATTGTTTTTTATCGGTCATATGTAATTCACATATCATCATTAGTATTTACGACTTAATTACGATCATGCTCATTTCATAATTACCTTTTTTATAGTAACGAATTCAGGTCGCTTAAATTATATGTAAATAAAAAAATCCCGAAATATATCGAGATTTTTTTATTTATTATTTTTTCTTCTGTTGTGCTTTTTGAGCTTCAGCTTGTTCCATAACTTCTTGCAGTTTTTTCTGGAATTTACCTTGTTTTTTCGGCTCTTTCAATTTGTTTTCTTGAATTTGAGCATGAATCTTATCACTATCGATAAAGTATCGTTTGATGACAATCATAATTCCAATGGTAATTAGATTCGAAATAAAGTTATACAAACTCAATCCCGCACCATAACTATTGAAGAAAAACAACATCATTATTGGCGATACATAAATCATGATTTTCATCATCTTAGCCATATCCGGCATTCCTTCTTGTTGCGGAGCAGCCATTTGTTGGTCACCAGAAGTCATTTTCATATAGAAGAAAATAGCAATCGAGGCAAGTACTGGAAACAAACTGATGTGATTTCCGTAAAAAGGAATATAGAAAGGCAATCGTATTACTTCATCAAAAGACGATAAATCATCTGCCCAAAGGAAGCTTTTTTGTCTTAACTCAAAAGCTGATGGGAAAAACTGAAAGGAAGCGTACATAAAAGGAAGCTGAATCAAGGCTGGAATACATCCCGCCATAGGATTCACACCTGCTTTATTGTACAATTTCATAGTTTCCTGCTGCTTCTTCATTGGGTCTTTTTTGAATTTCTCCCCCAATTCTGTAATTTCAGGTCGCAATACTTTCATCTTGGCTTGTGACAAGAACGATTTGAACGTAATAGGCGACATTGCTAATTTTATTAAAATTGTAAAAATAATAATAGCAATTCCGTATGCGATGTAAGAACTTAAAAATCCGAATAATGGAATAAAGATAAATTTATTGATCCATCCGAAAATTCCCCAACCTAATGAGATGATTTTTTCTAAATTTTTGTCGTAATGACTTAAAGTCTTGTAATCTGTTGGACCAAAATACCAACTCATTTTATGATCTAATTCTCCATTATCAAAGGCTAATGGGATATTTGCTTTAAATTGTTTCGTAAAAGTGGTATCTACTTTATCATCAAGAACCAGATTATCCGACTTCACTTTAGCAGTTCCGAAAGGAGTCTTTGTCAAAAGTATCGTTGAAAAAAAGTGTTGTTTGAAAGCTACAAAAGTCGCTTTTTCAAGATCTGATTCTTCTGATTGTCCTAAACCTGCATAATCAATTTTTCCATCTTCGTGTTCGAAATAGATTTCAGTGTAACGGTTTTCGTAAGAAACACTTTTCTCATTTCTGTAGGTTTTCAAGTTCCATTCTAAATCCAACGGTTTAGAAGTATTTAAAACTTTATTCAATCCTTGGGAACGAATGTCAAAACCAATCATGTAATCGTTTGGTTTCAATATGTATTTGTATTCCAAGAATTCATTAGCTCCCGCTTTCAATTTCATGGACAACACTTGATCTGCTCCAACTTTTGTCAAAGTAGGCTCAAAATACAGGTCTTTAGAATTTAAAGTACGGTTATCGCTAGTAAGCAATTGCACATTTAAATTGGCATTATTGTCTTTTATCAATTCAACTAATTGTCCGGAACCTTTCTTGAATTTTTCAAACTTTTTCAAAGTAGCCTCAACAATATATCCTCCTTTATTGGCAATTTTCAATGTAACCAATTCGTTTTCAATAGTTGTAAAACCAGCAGTAGCTGAAGGAAGCGTAGCAGAATAAGCAAAATTCCCTAACGTTTTTTGCAATTGGGCCAATTGTGTAGAGTCTCCGGTTGCTGCAACTGCAATAGTAGCTTTCGCAACAGTTTTAGCTTCTAATTCTTTGGCTTTAGCCTGCTTAATTACGAGCTCTTTTTGAGCTTTCTCAGCAGCAACCACTTTTGGATCAGGCTGGTTTTGATACATAATCCAAACCAAAATACCAAAAATTAATGCAAAACCAATAATCGAATTGAGATCAAATTTTTTTTGTTCCATTATAATTAAAAAAAGTTTAAAAGTTTAAAGTGTACCGTTTATTGGAACCAACCCAATTATTTTTTCTTCGCCTGAACCGCTGCTGCCACAAAACTCACAAAAATAGGATGCGGATTCGCTACTGTACTTTTGTATTCCGGATGGTATTGTACCCCGATGAAAAATGGATGATCTTCTATTTCTATAATCTCAACCAATCCTGTATCTGGATTTACACCTGAAGCAATTAATCCCGCATTTTGTAATTGCGCTACATAATTACTGTTGTACTCATAACGATGACGGTGACGTTCTGAAATAGTCTCTTTTCCATAAATTTTGTATGCCAATGAATCTTGTTTAAGATCACATTTCCAAGCACCAAGACGCATCGTTCCACCCTTATCAGTAATCGTTTTTTGCTCTTCCATAAGGTTAACAACCGGATGTGAAGTATGCTCGTTCATTTCAGTAGAATTTGCATCAGCATATCCTACAATATTTCTTGAATATTCGATAATTGCCATTTGCATCCCCAAACAAATTCCGAAAAACGGCACTTTATTTTCACGGGCATAACGAACTGCTTCGATTTTTCCTTCGATTCCTCTTTCTCCAAAACCGGGAGCAACAAGAATTCCGTCTAAACCGGCTAATTTCTCGTTTATATTTGTTGCGTCAATGTGTTCTGAATGAATAGAAATCACATTTACTTTGGTTTCATTTGTAGCCCCTGAATGAATAAACGCTTCCAAAATAGATTTGTAACAATCTTGCATTTCTACATATTTACCAATCAAACCGATGTTTACAGTATGCTTTGGATGTTTCAATCTACGTAAAAAAGTATTCCAGTTTTTCAAGTCCGGAGCAGCCTTTTTAGGCAAATCTAATTTCTTTAAAGCTACAATATCAAGTCCTTCTTCCAACATTAAATTTGGCACTTCATAAATCGTCGAAGCATCAATAGATTGAATAACAGCTTCTCTTTTTACATTACAGAATAAGGCCAATTTATTGCGAATCTCATCCGAAAGTTCATGCTCTGTTCTACAAACTAATATATCCGCTTTGATACCACTTTCCATCAATGTTTTAACGGAATGTTGTGTTGGTTTTGTTTTCAATTCTCCTGCGGCAGCCAAATAAGGTACTAAAGTAAGGTGAATTACGATAGCATTATTCTCGCCCAAGTTCCAAACCAATTGACGAACGGATTCTATATAAGGTAATGATTCTATATCTCCTACTGTACCCCCAATTTCGGTAATAACAATATCAAAATCGCCAGAATTACCTAGCAATTGCATTCTTTCTTTAATTTCGTTGGTAATATGAGGTACCACTTGAACCGTTTTCCCTAAAAATTCTCCTCTTCTTTCTTTTTCAATCACCGAAAGATAAATTCTTCCCGTAGTAACATTATTCGCCTGAGAAGTAGGAACATTCAAGAAACGCTCGTAGTGTCCTAAATCTAAATCTGTTTCTGCGCCATCATCAGTTACATAACATTCTCCATGCTCATAAGGGTTCAAAGTACCCGGATCAACATTAAGATAAGGATCAAATTTTTGAATTGTTGTTCTGTATCCTCTTGCTTGTAACAATTTTGCCAAAGATGCTGCAATAATTCCTTTTCCTAAAGAAGAAGTCACACCGCCTGTAACAAAAATATATTTCGTTTGATTCATTCTGTTGTTGTTTGTATGTAGTTGTGTAAAAAACTTGGCAAAAGTACAAATTTAATTGGATTATTAGAACATTAGACTATTAGATTTTTAGACTCTTTTAGGTTAAAAAAAGCATAATCTAATTCTCTAAAAATCTAAGAAGTCTAAGAAAGTCTATCCTATGGTTTCGGGTATCTTTTTTTAATATTTCGTATCAATTCCTCTAATCCATTCAATTTTAGCTCATAAATTAGCTGAAGCTGCTGCCCTAATTCCCCTTTCGGAAATCCTTTATTGCTATACCAAACCACATAATATTCAGGCAAGTCAATAAGATACTTTCCTTCGTATTTACCAAAAGGCATTTTAGTATGAGCAAGTTTGATGAGTTGTTTTTGGTTTTGATCCATTTTTTTAGAGAAAAAAGAAAAAAGAGACAAGAAGTAAGACTATTAAATAAATCGCACTTCTTGCCTCTTTCTTCAATATTCTACTTTATTTCCAGTTAAAAATAATACGTTTTTCGATTTCGGTATTTAAACTCAGAAAAACAGGACATGTCATGGCGACTCTTTCAAGAATGGTTTTACTCTTTTGATCCGCTTCTCCATACATTTCAAAAGTAATTTCGACTGTACCGATGCGTCTTGGTTCAGCATTCATAATTTTAGTAACCTCAGCAGTTGATCCTTTCAAATCAACTTCCAAATCACGCGCTTTTATTCCCATAACCGTCATCATACAACTTGCCAAAGCATTGGCAACAGTATCCGTTGGAGAAAAAGCCTCCCCTTTCCCATTATTGTCTACTGGAGCATCCGAAATAATTTCAATTCCTGATTGTAAATGAATTGAAGAGGTTCTTAAATCCCCTAAATAAGTTACTTTTGATGTCATATTTTTTAGTTATAAGTTATAGGTTAGGAGTCAGGGGTTAGAGGTTGGGAGTCCCAAAATGAACACACTCATTACACTGAACACTTAGTTTACTTCGCTTCTTTTATCGTCAAATCAGTGTCATAATATAAGATATACACTCCTTTATTAATGTAACCACCGTCTTCTTTTTTGTAAAATTCAAACTTATTATCTACTTGCTCCGTAGCAGTGCTGTCAACCGTTTCTTGATATTTCTTGTCTTGTGACAATCGCATCATGGTATCAAAAGTAATATCAAAACCTCTTGTGGCAAATGCACTAGGATAAATTTTATTCTTCTTTTTGAATTCTTTTTCGAAAACTAAAGCTTCAGGAGATTCGTTTTCACGGGTAACAGAAGGATACATTAATCTCAACTTTGTTAAATTCACAAAACTGATTTCATCCGTATCTAATGTTTCATTTGGTTCCAGAATAACCAATTGTACTTTATAAGTAGCCATAGCACTTAACATAGTCGCTATTGTTGATTTAATCATTCCCGTATTTCCGGTTTCCATCACCACATAGTTTATTTTATCTTTCACAAATAAACTTTTTAAATTTTCAGCAGATACACCGCCATTTGCATTAAGCTCCGAAAATTTTACATCTTTATGATTCTCTCTAATAAACTGTATAACGGATTCTTTTTTCTTATCGACTACCGCTACAATATTCCCGTTTTTTGCTCTCATGAAATCAAACATGGCATTTTTAACGGCTGTGGTAGTAGGAATCGTTTGAAACATATTGCCAAATGAATTACCCGTGTCTTTTGACAAAGGTGATATCACAGGTACTTGATTTGCATTTAATAATTCGGCTGTTTTTTCAACATTATTTTGATAGAAAGGCCCAATTATAGCATCTGAATTTTCCAGATTATTTTCTTTAATTAATGCAGTAATATTAGAAGTATTTTTAGTTTCTTGAGAGTCAAACACACTCACATCTATGGCAAGTCCCAGCTGTTTAGCCGAATCAATTGCAACCAAAGCTCCTGCATAAAAATCTAAAGTCATGTTTAAGAACTTGTCTTTTTTCAAGCGCATTGCAGTCGAATTGACAGTATCTCCTTCAATTTTTGAAATATTAAAAGGCAAAAGCAATACTAGTTTTTTTCTGCTGCTACTTTTCTTTGAGATTACAGCGTATTCTTTTTTAGCTTCCTGCGGGATACTAATCGTTGCTGGAACTTTCAAAATCATCCCTTCCACAACACCTTGAGACAAAGCAGGATTAAGAGCGATTAATTCTTCCTGACTCATTCCTGCCATTTTTGACAAACTATAAAGTGTTTCTTTTGGTTTTACCACATAATTCAAATAATTGACTGCTGTAGAAACTTTTTCGGGATTCGCTTTTACAATTTCTTTTTTAGATTCAACCACTGTGGTAGTTTTATCCCCTTTTGGAGCATTTCCTTTGATAATTAATTTATAGCCAACAGGTAAATTCGAAACTATTTCAGGATTTTTTCTCTCCAATTCTTCAATGGTAATACCATATTTCTTGGCAATAGAATATTTGGTTTCTTTTGGAAGAACATCATGATATACTACTTTTACTTGTACTGGAGTAGTGTTTTTTTGTCTGATTCCAGAAGGAATAGTAAGGATTTGTCCTATTTGCAATCCGTCTTTTTCCAAAAAAGGATTCGCTTGTTTTAATGCTTCGTCAGAAACACCATATTTTTTTTCGATACCATACAGCGTCTCTTTTGCCGCTACTTCATGGGTTACCGTTTTCGCTGCAGACTTAGCCTGAACCGCTACTTTTTGTTTACCGCCGCTTTTTGGAATCAGTAAAACACTATTAGGTTTTAAACCACTTATTGCATCTGGATTTAATTGGTAAATATCATATGGAGTAACGTTGTACTTTATTGCAATCTGACTGATTGTCTCTCCTTTCTCCACTTTATGTGTAGTAGTTTTTTCTTGTGAAAAAACGCTGTAATTAAAAAACAAAGCCGTTATACAAATCGCAAAAAAATATTTCATCCTTTTATTTATAAAATTATTCAATCATTAATAACAGAACGGTATCAAATTTTATTCCAAAATCTGATACCGTTTTATAGAGAACATTAAAAATAATGATGTTCAAAGATTAAATCAACAAAAATCTACATTATTATTCCCACTCAATAGTTGCAGGCGGTTTTGAACTAATGTCATACACCACTCTATTTACTCCTTTTACCTTATTGATGATATCATTAGATACTTTCATCAAGAAATCATACGGTAAATGTACCCAATCAGCAGTCATACCATCAGTAGATTCTACGGCACGAAGCGCAATCACTTTTTCATAAGTACGCTCGTCACCCATAACACCTACACTGTTTACCGGAAGTAAAATAGCTCCTGCTTGCCATACTTTATCGTACAACCCCCAAGATTTCAATCCGTCGATAAAAACTTTATCTACATCTTGCAAAATTTGTACTTTTTCTGGTGTGATATCTCCTAGAATTCTAATTGACAATCCTGGTCCCGGGAAAGGATGTCTTCCCAATAATTCTGGATCAATCCCTAATGAAGCCCCTACTCTACGTACTTCATCTTTGAAAAGCATGCGAAGTGGTTCTACAATTTTTAACTTCATGTAATCAGGTAAACCTCCTACATTATGGTGTGATTTAATAGTAGCCGAAGGTCCTTTAACTGAAACTGATTCAATAACATCAGGATAAATAGTTCCTTGCGCCAACCATTTTACATCTTCTATAAGGTGTGATTCATCATCGAAAACTTCGATAAATACACGTCCAATAATTTTACGTTTGGTTTCCGGGTCACTTACACCTGCTAATTGAGATAAAAAACGATCTCCAGAGTCTACTCCTTTTACGTTCAACCCCATTCCTTTGTATTGATCCAATACATTTTGGAATTCGTTTTTACGAAGCAAACCATTATTTACAAAAATACAGTATAGGTTTTTCCCGATAGCTTGATGCAATAAAACTGCCGCTACTGTAGAATCTACTCCACCAGAAAGACCAAGAACTACTTTGTCGTCTTGTAATTTTTCTTTTAATTCTGCCACCATTTCTTCAACAAAAGCATTTGGTGTAAAATTTTGAGGCACTTCAGCAATTTTTACTAAAAAGTTTTCCAGCATTTTTGACCCATCTGTTGAATGGAAAACTTCTGGGTGGTATTGAATGGCATAAGTTGTTTCACCTTCAATTCTATAGGCTGCAAATTCCACGTCGTGAGTACTTGCAAGCTTTACTCCATTGGTCGGTAATCCTTTGATACTGTCACTATGGCTCATCCAAACTTGACTATTCTCAGAAACACCTTCAAAGAAAATTTCGTTCTCTTTTATAAAAGACAAATTGGCTCTACCATATTCTCTTGTATTTGAAGCTGCTACCTCACCACCACTAAAATGGGATAAATATTGTGCACCGTAACAAACGGCCAGCATAGGAAGCTTTCCTCTAATTTGAGATAAATCGGGATGTGGCGCATCTTCTCCTCTAACAGAAAAAGGGCTGCCTCCAAGAATTACGGCTTTATAACTTGATAAATCACTCGGAAAATGATTGTATGGGAAGATTTCGCAGAATATATTTAATTCGCGAACTCTACGCGCAATAAGTTGAGTATATTGCGATCCGAAATCTAAAATAAGTACGTTGTGTTGCATGCGCAAAAATACTTTTTATATTTTGATTTGAAAAATTGATTTTTGAAAAATATTCTTTTTATTTGTCAAATCTCAATTATTGCTCTAAAATCAAATTAAATAATCCTACAAAAAACCCAGACAGTATAATTTTCGTAAGTGAACTTATACATTCTAAAAATTAATTTAAAATAAAACAACATAACAATGAAAACAAAAATTTATGTATCAATAATAACATTACTGATTTTAATTACTTCGTGCAATGTGATTGATGATTTATTGACTTTTTCAATAGACAATCAAACAAGTTTTAAAATTGAAAGCGGATTTCCTCTTGGCACTGCTCATAATCTAATCACTCCTGATGTTACTACAAACTCAAGCTCCACTTTTGAAAACAATAACACCAAAGCTGAATTAGTAAAAGATGTGAAATTAAGTGAATTAAAATTGACCATCACGGATCCTAGCAATAAGTCATTCAGTTTTCTAAAATCGATTCGTTTGTACATCTCAACAGATGCTAATGATGAAATAGAATTGGCTTATTTGGATGAAATCAATTCGACTTCAAATACCATAAATCTAACTTGCACTAAAGAAAAACTAGATAAATACATAAAAGCTTCATCCTATAAAATAAGAATTAAAGTAGTTACCAAAGAAAGTTTGGCACAAGATATTACTGTAAAATCTGATATGAAATTTAAAGTTACTGCTGATCCGTTTTAGGCATGTACGACAACTAAATCAACCCGTCGGGTGTAATTATTCAAAACGTCAGATCGAGTGTTTTTCTGTGGAAAATCACTCGATCTGACGAAAAATTATCATTAAAAACTAATTACACCCAACGGGTTAAATTATTCTTTTGTAACTATAATAGTTGCCTTAAAACCCGTTCCAAGATTCCATTGACTGGCCGAAATCAAACCGCCATTATCATCATAAATCTGAAATTCAGCAGTATTGGGACCTGAACTCCCTTGATTTAAGGCTTCAAAGTCTATCTTGTTGAATCCTTTTTCCAGAACTATTTCAAAACCTTGGAAATTACTATCCAAAATCACCTGATATTCAACAACTTTATCATTCAAGTACACGCGAATCTTATCGCCATCAACATAAGCTGCATCTCTGTATCTTACTTTGGCGGTAAGCGAACCTGTTGTAAAATTCCCTAAATTTTGATTTTTTCTATAAACAAGGCCTTCAGAATTGTCTTCCTTTTTGTTTAATTTATCTCTGTAAACATCTCCGGGATTAATAAATTCATTTTTCGGAGTCATTGAAAAATTAGTAGTCGGAGTTATTGAAAGTGAAGGACTTGGATTTGGGCTTAAAAGTTCCGGATTTTTAAATACATTTGGAGTCTTAATAGGAGGAATCTCTGCTTTTGGCGGAGTTATTTTTTTAATTTTAGGTGCATTATTTTTAAGCGGAATGGGTTTGAATTTTGAACTAAATTCATTCTGAGCATATCCACTTAAAGACATACTTATGGCAATCATTAAAAATAAAATCCTTTTCATAACTTTTTTAAATTAGTTTATCAGTGCTTGTAAAAATTTTAAAAATAAAGAACTAATCATATATAATGACTAATTCATAGTATAATTTAACTTTCATTTATAACATTCAATTTTTAAATTTATTGCGTTTTAGAATATATAATATTCTAACAATTCTCAAAAAAATTAAACTTTTTAATTAAAAATTACTGTTTTTCATTTCAGTCTTTTTTTATAAATTGCAAATATTATGCCACACCAAAAATTGCATTTAAACAATGCAAAATAATACCTAAACACAATCAAAATGAAAAGAGAAAACATATTGACTGGTTCACCATGGGAAGACAAAATGGGATATTGCCGCGCAGTACGCATTGGAAACATCATTGAAGTATCAGGAACAGTCGCCATTGTTGATGGTAAAAAAGTAAAAGCTGACGATGCTTATGCTCAAACACTAAACATTTTAGAGCGCGTAGAAAAAGTTCTTGAAGACCTGAATGCTGGAATGAAAGATGTCATTCGTACCCGCATATTTACTACTGACGTTTCTACATTTGAAGCAGTTGCCACCGCTCATTCCAAATTTTTTAAAGACATAAAACCAACCACTGGTTTTTATGGAATTAATCAACTGGTAGCTCCTGAATATTTAGTTGAAATCGAATTTACAGCTATAGCTTCTGAAAAACCGTTAATACAAGAAGGATTATAATATTTTTGTAAAAAATACTTCTTCAATTCCAGTAATGAATTTAGAAAATGCTAAAAAAATAATGCTTGTCACACTCAAATGGATTTTCATTTGTGTTTTGACAGGCATTATTTCTGGATCGGCATCTGCATTTTTTTTAGTGACCCTGGATTGGGTTACACACTATCGAGAACACAACAACTGGATGATTTTGCTTTTGCCAATAGGCGGCCTGATGACAGGATTAGGATATTATTATTGGGGGAAATCTGTAGCTAAAGGCAATAACCTGTTGCTGGAAGAATACGAAAATCCCAAGAAAACAATTCCTTTAAAAATGGCTCCATTAGTGCTTTTTGGCACCTTAATCACGCATCTTTTTGGAGGTTCAGCGGGTCGTGAAGGAACAGCAGTACAAATGGGTGGCGCCATCGCCGATCAGTTTACAAGAATCTTCAAGCTTGATAATACCGACAGAAAGACACTAATCATTCTGGGAATTAGCGCTGGTTTTGCTTCCGTTTTTGGAACGCCTTTGGCCGGGGCTATATTTGCTTTGGAAGTTCTATATTTCAGCAAAATCAGTTATAAAAGCATTCCTTTGTCCTTTTTAACAGCATATACCGCTTATTTCACCGTTGAATTTTGGCAAGTAAAACATACAAATTATAGCATTCCAATCCTTCCCGAAATGAATTTCACTACCTTATTTTGGATAATTGCAGTCAGTATACTTTTTGGTTTAGCCGCTATGCTATTTTCTCGGAGCACACATTTTTGGGGTCATTTATTTTCAAAAACCATCACTTTTCCTCCGCTTCGTCCTTTCGTTGGAGGAATAATTCTTGCAGTAACAATTTACTGTATTGGAACTACAAAATACGTTGGTTTGGGAATCCCAGCAATTGTTGATTCCTTTTCTAATCCAAATGCTTCGTATGATTTTATTTTAAAAATATTATTTACCGGATTTACGCTCGGAGCAGGATTTAAAGGTGGCGAAGTAACTCCGCTATTCTTCGTTGGTGCTACGTTGGGAAGTACTTTATCGCTTTTAGTTCCTTTACCCATCGCGCTTTTAGCAGGAATGGGATTTGCAGCCGTTTTTTCAGGAGCAACCCACACTCCTATTTCGTGTACGGTTATGGGAATGGAACTTTTCGGGATAGAAAGCGGTATTTTTATTGGTATTGCTTGTATTATCGCGTATTTTACTTCGGGGTCGGTGGGGATTTATAATGCTCAAATAGTTAAAGGGGCAAAATACGAGGTGTATCAAAAATTAAGAAGAAAAAATATAGAACTTTTGTAAAGAGTAAATCATTTTTTTTAAATTTTTAAAATTATTTTTTTGTAGTATTGTTCTTAATACTAAATCAATTTAATTTTACAGTATGGCTTTTGGAAACCCTTCTACTTTTTCTCAATACATTCCTCTGAATAACTTATCGAAGTTGCAGCTTATTTTTATAGCAATTGAAGTCACTAAAAAACTACAGTGGGACTTAACTCAAATAGATGAAAACGGATTAAAAGCCCAATCAAAAAATGTTTTAAACACCTGGAATGAAACCATTGTTATTACTTTAGAGGATCACGACCCTTTGATCACTAGCTTTAGCAATGGAAATCAACTCTATGACCGCGGAAGAAATCAAAAGAACATTGATGCTTTTTTGGATTTATTTTATGAAATAAAAAAAGAGGAATCCATTTTAGCATTAGACAAAATTTCACTGAGGGATTTTATAAATTGTGAAACAACAAAACAGGATTCAGAGATCGAAGAATCAAGAAGCATCACCCACTTTTATTCATTTTTCTCAATATTCATACCTACCAAAGATTATTTCATCACCCCGATTCTCATCAATATAAACATTCTGATTTTTCTTTTAATGAGCTTTTCGGGAGTCAATATCTTTGTACCAAAAACACAAGATATTGTTGATTGGGGTGGAAACTACGGTCCTTTGACAATCGGAAATCACTGGTGGCGATTGATTTCAGCTTGTTTTCTACATATAGGAATTTTTCATTTACTAATGAATTGTTATGCGCTGGCGTATGTTGGTTTATTATTAGAATCGTACTTAAAAAAAAGAGATTTCCTGCTAACTTATCTTTTTTGTGGCCTGGTAGCAAGCTTAGCCAGTTTATATTACAATACCAATATTGTTAGTGCTGGTGCGTCAGGAGCTATTTTTGGAATGTATGGCATTTTATTGGTCTCCATCCTGTTTAATACCATTGACAAAAAAGCAAATAGCTCGCTGTTGATAACAATAGGAACTTTGATTGTCTTAAATATCGCTAGCAGTTTCAAAGAAGGTATTGATGGAGCAGCACATATTGGAGGGCTACTTTCAGGATTATTATTTGGCGTAATCTTAGCCTTATTAATTAAAAACAGAACAACTGGAATTTCAGTAGTCGCTTCGGCAACACTAATTCTAACTGTAGGTTTATTTACACTTAGCAAAAACTCAAAAGTATACATCTATCAAATCATTGAATATCAAGGAGGAATACAAGATTTTGCAGACATGGAGAAAATGGCGTTGGAATCTTACACGTCTTTTTATGGTGACAGTAAAGAAAATACATTGTCTAAAATTAAGGACCGGGGCATTTATTATTGGAACGAAAACATAATTCTACTAAAGCAACTTGACAAATTATATCTTCCAGAAGCAATACACTTTCAAAATGAAACTTTAATTGAATACTGCGAATTAAGGATGGAATTCTATGGTCTTGCCTATAAAAAATTAAATGAAAACACTGATAAGTATGATGCTAACATGACAGTACTTAATAATGAGATCCAGAAAATCATTGTTAAAATAAAAAGCACTCCTAAAAAATAGATTCCAGGATTTAATTCCTAATTTAAAAAACTAAAACATTGATTCCCACTGAAATTGTCTGTACCCCAGAAATCATTTCAAAAAAAAGAGAAATAGAAAAATAATGCCTTTAATAATCCGTGAAATTCCTGTTAATGATTTCAACTTTACATTAAAAAAATGTAATTTCGCAATCTATGAAAACACAAGACATTCAAGCGATACAGTTGTTATTATCAACTCCAAAAAAGATTGCCATAATCCCACACCGCGGTCCTGACGGGGATGCTATGGGATCTACCTTAGGATTATATCATTTTTTATTAAAAAACAACCATCATCCTGTGGTGGTTTCCCCAAATGAATTTCCTGATTTTCTGGCGTGGATGCCAGGATCAGAAACCATAAAAATATACGAAAAAGATAAAGAAAACTGTACTAAGATACTGGAAGACGCGGAACTTATTTTCACTTTAGATTTTAATGCTTTGCACCGTACTGGTGAAATGGAACAAGTGCTAGCCAAGCTAAAAGCGCCATTTATCATGATAGATCATCATCAAAAACCAGATGATTATGCAACATTTACTTATTCAGATATCTCGTTTGGATCTACTTGTGAAATGATTTATAACTTCATTTTATTTCTTGGAAAAAAAGAAGATATTGATAAAACTATAGGAACTTGCATTTACACTGGAATCCTTACCGATTCAGGTTCTTTTCGTTTTCCAAAAACAACAGGAACAACCCATCGAATTATCGCTGAATTAATTGATTTAGGTGTCGAGAATACGGAGATTCCAACCTTATTATTTGACAACAACTCTTTTGGAAGATTACAATTATTGGGAAGAGCACTTCAAAATATGAAAGTGCTTACGGAACATAAAACCGCCTACACTACGCTTACTCAAGACGAGTTGAATACTTTTGATTATGTAAAAGGTGATACAGAAGGAATTGTAAACTACGGATTAAGTATAAAAGGAATCGTTTTTACTGCTATATTTATCGAAAATAAAGAAGAAAAAATCATCAAGATTTCATTTCGTTCACAAGGTGATTTTGATGTCAATCAATTTGCCAGAGATCATTTCAATGGTGGAGGACATCGCAATGCTGCCGGTGGAAAATCAGAAGTATCGATGGAAGAAACGATCCGAAAATTTGAAGATTTAGTAACAACGTTAAAAATATAACAGATGTCAAAATTTAGTACGTTAATCGTATTTGGGTTCTTTTTATCCATACTCGTTTCAGGATGTAAACAGCATCAGGATGCCAGAAAGCCTCTTTCACAGACTTCCGGGAGCTTCATGAAGAAATCAATCGCACGCAATAAAAAACTGGTTGCCAACGAAGAAACTCAAATTGAAGCTTTAATAAAAAGCAATCCGAATGTAAAATACATCGCTTCCAAAAAAGGATATTGGTATACTTATGTGACCAAAAATGAAATCAATTCCCTTACTCCAAAAAAAGGAGATGTTGCTTTTTTTGACTACGAAATAAAAGATTTAAAAGGTACTGTTATCTATTCTGAATTAGAATTAAGACCACAAATCTATTATGTAGACAAACAAAACATCATGATGGGATTGCGTGACGGTATCAAACTAATGCGAAAAAACGAAAAAGTAAGTTTCCTTTTTCCATCAAATATGGGGTATGGTTATCACGGTGACGACAAAAAAATAGGCACCAATCAGCCCTTAATTTGTACAGTAACTTTACGTGATTTTAAGTCGGAAGCAGTGTATAAAAAAGAAAGTGAAGCCAAACTAAAAGCAATACCTGCACCAGCCAAACAAGAAACCGAAGCCGTAATAAAACCCAAAGACACTATAACTCAATAAATTAAATTTAGAAATGAAAAAAAAGATCCTATTCGTATTCCTAGTTATTGCTTCATTTTACTCTTGCAAAGAAGAGCACAACAATCTTCCTGATGGTTTATATGCAAAAATAGAGACCAATAAAGGGGAAATAATTGTACAATTAGATTTCGAAAAAGCACCTATAACCGTTGCCAACTATGTGACTTTAGCAGAAGGGAAAAATGAATTTGTCACTAATAAAAACCTTAAAGGCAAACCATTTTTTGACGGATTAAAATTTCATAGGGTAATTCCAGAATTTATGATTCAAACGGGTGATCCTTTAGGAACAGGATCAGGAGATACCGGTTATAAGTTTAAAGACGAATTTTCAGATTTAAGATTTGATAAAAGTGGCGTTTTGGCTATGGCCAATAATGGACCTACAACTAACAGCAGTCAGTTTTTCATCACACATATTGCAACACCTTGGCTAGACGGAAAGCATACTATTTTTGGGCATGTCGTAGAAAAAGGAATGGATGTTGTAAACAAGATTGTACAAAATGATTACATCAATAAAATTACCATCATCAGAAATGGTGAAGCCGCCAAAAAGTTTAATGCTGTAAAAACATTCAATGATTATTTTTCAGTAGAATCTGAAAATCAAAAGAAAAAAGCCGCCATTGCTGCTGAAAACAAAAAAAATTACGACGCGAAATACAAGGAAGTTCGCGAACAAAAAATCGCTTATTTTACCACTTTAAAAGCCAAAGCTACAAAAACACCTACAGGATTGCAATATGTAATCACTAAGAAAGCCGGCGGTAAAAAACCTGCCAATGGCGCCCATGTTTTCATACATTACGCCGGTTTTCTGGAAGACGGAGAATTATTTGACGCAAGTGTAGCAAGTGTTTCTAAAACTTTTGGAAAATACGATGAAAACAGAGCGGCTCAAAACGGATACCAACCCATCCCTTTCCAAGCTGGGAAAAAAGATGGCATGATTCCTGGTTTTATTGAAGGACTGGAAAAATTATCTTTTGGAGACAAAGCTGTAATTTTTATTCCATCTCGATTAGGATATGGAGAAGCAGGCGCTGGAGGCGTAATTCCGCCAGGCGCTAATATCATTTTTGAAATTGAATTATTGGAAACAATGCCTCAACAATAACAGATTAAAAAAGTTAGACCTTAAATTATTAAAAAATGAAATTTAAAATTCTGTTTTTATTATTTCTGGGAATGCTAAACCTGCATTCTCAAACTACAAAGAAAACTGTTCCGGTTAAAAAACCGGCAACAACCGTAAAAACTGCGGCAAAACCAGCGGTAAAAAAACCAGTAGTGAAAGCACCTGCAGCAATCGAAGGGATTTTTGCAACGGTTTCCACAAACAAGGGAGATATTGTACTTGAATTAGAATACAAAAAAACTCCGGTTACCGTAGCTAACTTCATAGCGCTTGCTGAAGGTAAAAATACTTTTGTAACAGATGAAAAACTAAAAGGAAAACCTTTCTTTGATGGTTTAAAATTTCATCGTGTGATTAAAGACTTCATGATTCAAGGCGGTGATCCATCCGGAAACGGTTCTGGTGGTCCCGGATACGCTTTCAAAGATGAATTTACAGACTTAAAACACAACAAAGCCGGTATACTTTCTATGGCTAATTCCGGCCCAGCTACCAATGGAAGCCAATTTTTTATCACTCACAAAGAAACCTCTTGGTTAGACCCAAAACATACAGTTTTTGGTCATGTTACAGCGGGAATGGATGTGGTCAACTCGATTGCTCAAAATGACGTTATTACTAAAATTACTATCGTTAGAAAAGGAGTTTTAGCCAAAAAATTTGATGCGCCAAAAGTATTCGCAGATTATTTCAATAATAAATCCGAAGACCTAAAGAAACAGGATTTAATTAATGCTGAAAACAAAGCAAAACATGCTGCAATTGAAGCTGAAGCCAAAAGAGCATACACTGAAAAATACAGTCCTGTTGTAGCTGCAAAAAAAGCGTATTTAGCCACTACAAAAGCAAGTGCGACCATTACTCCATCAGGATTAGCATACAAAATAACACAAAAAGGAACTGGCGTAAAACCTGCGAACGGAACGACTTTTTATTTTCATTATGCCGGTTATTTTGAAGATGGAACGCTGTTTGACAGCAGTTATGAAGAAGTTTGTAAAAGCTACGGAAAATTTGATGCAAACCGTGCCGCTCAAAACGGCTACCAAGCATTCCCTTTTGAAGCAGGAAAAAAAGACGGTATGATTCCAGGATTTATTGAAGGTTTAGAGAACATGTCCTTTGGAGACAAAGCAGTGGTTTTTATCCCGTCAAATTTGGCGTATGGAGAAAGAGGTGCCGGAAGCGTTATTTCTCCTAATACAACACTTATTTTCGAATTGGAAATGCTGGAAAAACAAGCAGCTCAAAAACAATAAATTTCAAAAAATTACAAATAACAAACCCGACAGACTTCAAAATCTGTCGGGTTTGTTTTTATAATTTATTTCCCTTGAAGTACTGATTAAACCAATAGAAATTGGCCATTATCCGCGTCATCAGCGTTCCATTTTTAGGAGCCATTATTTCTTTCCAAATTTCCAGTCAAATTCATCTTTTTGATTGATGATAGCACCAATTTCGAATTTCACGACCTCATCAAATTCCGTTTGAAAAATAATCCAGTTTTCCTCATTGAAATAGTTTTCGAACGTATCAAATTCTTCCTGAGTAAATTTAGTTATTCCTTTGGCAACCAAATCTTTTTTGACTTCGCTGATTTTTCTATTGATAATTTTATTCCCAAACAACTCCATTTCCGGGCTGGAAGCCACGATATATCCCAATTTAAATTCTTCCTCCACATAGAAAGTCAAACGCATTTTTAGTTTGTTGTAGGCAAAAATCACATTATCATCCTCGTCCTTGTAATTCCTGTCTGGTTTCCCGTAAATAGCGGTAACATCATTTTGTTTCATTCCGAAAATGAGCTTGTCAATTCCGTTTTTTGGATTTATTTTCATATTCATTTATTTGACCGTAAAGTTCGCAAAGTTTTTCGCAAAATCCACTACCTTTTTATTTAAAAATTAGTAATACAAAAACTCCAATTCCCTTTCTAAAACTCAAACTTTGGGCGTGACCCGCTGAAAAATCGGGTCGGGCTATCCGTTTTAATCTTTTATTCCGCTACGCTTCATAAAAGGATTTCCACTTTTATCCCTCTCGCAAAAAAGCCTCAGTACATAAGAGCCTTTGACTTAACAAAACAATATTTGTGAAAAAATCAGTATCTTTCAATCACAAAACCAACACAATATGACTTGGGCAGCAAAACTTATAAAACACAAAAGCGAAAATAGAATTGCCGTTTATTTTGAAAAAAATCAGGACCTGATTGCCCGCATAAAACAAATAGAAGGGGCCCGATGGAGCCAGCAAAAAACAGTTTGGCACATCCCGGACACAATCGAAAACAGAGAACGCTTTAAAATAGAATCCTTAGCAAACTCTCTCCCTTCACCCGAGGGAATTGTTCATATAGAAAAATTCAAGCAATGGCTTCGTTCTAAACGCTATAGCGAAAGCACCCTTACCTCCTATAGCGAAGCTTTGAAATCATTCTTGGTTTTCTACAGAGAAAAACCCATTGCTGATATTACTAACGAGGATGTGATTGTCTACAATAACGACTATATTTTAAAAAATAACCTTTCGGCTTCATACCAAAATCAGATTGTCAATGCTTTAAAATTATTTTATAGAACCGTCCAAAATAAACTTATAGTAGTTGATGCCATTCACCGTCCAAAAAGATCCAAAAGTTTACCAAATGTTTTGAGTAAAGAAGAAGTAAAATTAATCCTAAACGCTCATTCTAACATTAAACACAAAACAATGTTGAGTATGATATACAGTTGCGGATTGCGTAGAAGTGAACTTTTAAATTTAAAATTCTCAGATATTGATTCTAAAAGAAATATTGTGTTACTAAAAAACGCAAAAGGCAAAAAAGATAGAATAGCGCCATTATCTCCCAAAATATTAAAAATGCTTCGTGAATATTATATAGCCTACAAACCTAAAACTTGGCTTTTTGAAGGACAAAATGTGGGAGAAATGTATTCTGAATATAGTTTACAAAGCGTTTTAAAACAAGCTCTTCAAAAAGTGGGGAACACAAAACCTGTTACACTACATTGGTTACGTCACAGCTATGCTACACATCTTTTAGAAAGCGGAACGGATTTGAGATATATTCAAGAATTATTAGGTCATAGCAGTAGCAAGACCACCGAAATTTACACGCACGTTAGTACGAAAAGTATTCAACAAATAAAAAGCCCATTTGATGATTTGTAAGAAAAAATCAATATATTTGAAATTAAATATTGTGTGATAATTATCACACATATCTACCCAAATTTGGGTGGCTTTGTGTGATTTTGTCACACCTATAAACAAGTTGTATGCTATATTTCCGCAGAATCAGATAATCTAACTTATATATGAATAATGAATACAAAATATTTCTTGACAACTACTTTTCAACTTTACTTGAATTTATTCACAACTGCAGAAGATTAAATAAAGTAATTACTTTAGATTTTGAAAAATACACACAAACTGGTTCTGTATTTAATTCTAATTCTACATTAATTTTAAGTGATTGGACTGGAAAAACTGATAATGGCTGGGTTTTACCTTTTCATTCAGGATTATTTAAAAGTACCTCCAAAGAAAATTACAAAAGTGAAATGATAAGTGTTCTATCTCGAGAATTTTGTCTAATGTATTGTCAATCATATGAGTCTCTTGAGAAATTCTTCAAAGATTGTGTGTTTTATAAAGCAAAAAATGATTTAAACTTCAGAGAAGAAATCAAAATAGCTTTTAAAATTGAGGGAGAACTCACTAGAGAAGATATGAAGGGAGGTGATTTACTTTATAAAGCAGTTAAAAAGATTGGAAAAGAAACATTACAAAAATTATCTAAAGAGAATAATACAAATATAAAATTTGGAGAATTACTAAAAATATTGTCTGAAGTACGTCATTCAATTACTCATTCTAAATCAGTAATAAACAAATCAAAAATAGATAAAACTCAATATCACAATAAAATATTCGAATTTTTATTTAGTTATTCGGAAATTACTAATGAACATTTGAAAATTGAACTCGACTTTAAAAAGTTTGAATATTTAATAATAAAATTAGCTGAATTTGCATTCCAAATCTTTAAAGCAATTTCAATTGAAGAGAAATTAAATTGGAATTACGAGAAATAAATACAGCATACAACACACGCTACAAGCAATTTGGGCAATTGGCTTAATTTAAATATGGTTTTGTATTTGAAAGATTTGGCAAATCCGAAGATAGGGCTTAATTTAATCCCAAACTGCTTGTAGCGCGGGAACGTCAGGCTGTGAAAAAACCA
>NZ_SMLH01000006.1 GCF_004349315.1 Flavobacterium ranwuense
CGCGCTACAAGCAGTTTGGGATTAAATCAGCATTATCTTTCGGATTTGCCAAATCATCCAAATACAAGACCAATTTCAAATTAAGCCAAATCCCCAAATTGCTTGTAGCGTGTGTTAGTGGCTGTATTTTTATTCAATGTTATGCCATTCGTGTCCACAACCATTTTTACATTCTGTATTTCTTCTTTCGGTGTCTGTTTGCTTTAATATCCACAATAAAGCAATTATAGTTTTTTCTCTTTCGTTTTCAATAATTTTCTCAAGTTTATTAAACGCAATTTTGGTGTCGAACGATTTTAAAATCACAATTGGTGTAAATGTTGATTTCAATGGAATTGTTTTAATTGCGTTCTGATAGGTTTGAGTATTATAATTTGTTTTTTCTGGAATTGAGTTAAAAATATAATTTCGTAAACAACTGAATATTGTTTCGAAATTAAAATCCTTATCATTCAATACAGTTTTGCAACCTTCATTGAACTCAATTTTATTCTGAGCTATTTCATTAATTATAAGTTCAATCTTATCCATTAGCTTATTACAAAAAAATCATCAATTTCATTTCCTTCATTTGTAAAAATTACAGCATAATAACCAATTTCTTTTTTGTTTTTTAAGATTGAAGTTTGAAAAGAATGTTGATTAAGTTCAGTTTGTTTATAGTCAATTTTTTTTATATCAATTGATATTTCTTTGTCTTCAATATTTAAGTCTTTAATTTTATTAGAGTTAACTAAATGGCTAAAAGAATTCAATATTTTTTCTTGAATTTTGTGCTTATTTATGAATTCGTTAATTTCCATTTTTTCAGGTTTTGCGGTAATATAGCCACTAACTAGTATATAAGTCTGATAGAATCAGACCTATCACCCCAAATTTGGGTGGCTTTGTCTGATCAACGTCATCTTTTTTGCTTTTGCTAATATATAAAAATAACCTTACAAATAGTTTTAGCATTTTATAAAGTATGAACATAAAAAAACGGCGCTTAAAGTTCATTTAAACGCCGTTTAATCTTATATAAAAGAAGTTGTTTATCGAATCGCTTTTACGAATTCTTCAATTTTTCCAGTTCCGTTTTCGGTTAAATGCGTAATAAAAGCACTTCCTATAATCGCACCTTTGGCGAATTGAGTGGCTTGATTAAAGGTTTCCGCATTGTTGATTCCAAAGCCAATTACTTGTGGGTTTTTTAGATTCATTGCTGCAATGCGTTTGAAATACTCTTCTTGAACGCTTCCAAAACCAGTTTGGGAACCCGTAACACTCGCCGAACTTACCATATAAATAAATCCATCGGAAACGCTGTCAATAAAACGAATGCGCTCGTCAGAGGTTTGTGGCGTAATCAAGAATATATTTTTCAAGCCGTATTTTTCGAAAGTAGCTTTGTATTCATCCGCATACACATCAACGGGAAGATCAGGAATGATTAATCCATCGATTCCAATCTCCGCACATTTCTGGCAGAAATTCTCGATTCCGTATTGCAACATCGGGTTGAAATACCCCATAATCACTAAAGGAATAGCAACCGTTTTACGAATGTCCTTTAATTGGTCAAACAACACTTGAGTGGTCATTCCGTTATGCAACGCTTGGGTGGAACTGGCTTGTATCGTAGGTCCATCAGCCAATGGATCGCTGAACGGCAATCCTATTTCAATCATATCGATACCACTTTTTTCTAAATCCTGAATGATTTGAACGGTATCATTTAAGTTAGGATATCCAGCCGAAAAATAGATGGAAAGTATCTTTTTGGTTTCTTGTAATTTTTGATTTATTCGGTTCATTTTGTATTTTTTATCAGATTTGCAAGGCTCTAAAAACCTTGCCATTTTATTAATTCGAAAGCTTAAATGGCGGCACTGTAAGCCCAAGCTTTTTGGTTTGATTCTAAATGCACTTCAACGCGTCTGTAATGCAATCCTTCGTACAAATCCGTTTGGCGAAGTTCTTGGGGCGAAATGGTATATACAATGCCGTTGATAGTGTCTTCGGGTTTATGGGTTTCCACAATGATGGGATAATGTACTAATCCAAATTCTTCTTCGATTTGAATTTCTTTTACTACATAACCAATTAACGTTTGGGGAGTTCCCTCAAGAATACGCCCAAAAAGATCTTTCTGTATGTCCTCATTTTGTAAGCTGCCGTAAGCGAATAATTTTTCCATAGTTTCTATTTTGAAAATGTGAATTGAACTTCATTTTATGCTGTTGGGTTTGCGTTAAGGATTGCAGTGAAAATCCTTTTTTGTCTCGTTTTTTAACGAGATAAAAAAGATTGTAACGGAAAGCCTGACCTCGCTGAAACGCTAGTGAAAGCTAGGGAACGCCCAGAAAAATTCAGGGTAAACCCAACTATAATTTAAAATAATCGATATAAGTGTTCAAATCTTTATCGCCGCGACCGGAAAGATTGATGACTACAATATCCTCCGGTTTGAATTTCATTTCGTCCAGAACGGCAAAGGCATGCGCACTTTCGATAGCAGGAATTAGTCCTTCCATTTTGGATAATTTTAATCCCCATTGCATGGCTTGGTCGTCCGTAATGGAGATGAATTGCGCTCTTCCGGTAGCGAATAAATTAGCGTGCATAGGACCTACACCCGGATAATCCAGTCCTGCCGAAATGGAATACGGCTCAGTGATTTGGCCATCAGTGGTTTGCATCAACAAGGTTTTGCTCCCGTGAATAACACCTACTTTTCCTAACGCAGAAGTTGCCGCACTTTCTCCAGAATCGACTCCTAAACCAGCTGCTTCAACGGCAATAATATTCACGTCTTCGTTATCCAAAAAATGATAATAAGCACCGGCTGCATTGCTGCCTCCACCTACACAAGCAATTACATAATCCGGGTTTTCGCGTCCTTCTTTTTCCAGTAATTGTTCTTTGATTTCCTTAGAAATGACACTTTGGAAACGCGCCACCATATCCGGATAAGGATGCGGTCCTACGACAGATCCAATGATATAATAGGTGTCTACAGGATTGTTAATCCAGTCGCGGATCGCTTCGTTAGTGGCATCTTTTAAGGTTTTTGAACCCGAAAGCGCCGGACGAACTTCGGCACCCAACATTTTCATTCGAGCTACATTTGGTGCTTGACGTTTGATATCAATTTCCCCCATATACACGATACATTCCAATCCCATTAAGGCGCAAACGGTTGCTGTTGCAACGCCATGTTGACCGGCACCGGTTTCGGCAATGATTCGTTTTTTACCCAAACGTTTGGCTAATAAAATTTGTCCAATCGTGTTGTTGACTTTGTGGGCACCGGTGTGACATAAATCTTCTCTTTTTAGGTAGATTTTGGTATTGTATTGCTTAGATAAACGCTCTGCAAAATAAAGAGGCGTAGGGCGACCTACATAATCTTTTAATAGCGCATCAAACTCGGCTTGAAACGATGGATCTGCCGTTATTTTTAAATAATTTTGACGTAATTCTTCCACATTTGGATATAACATTTCAGGGATGTAGGCTCCTCCAAATTCTCCGTAATAGCCTTTTTCGTTGACGTTGTATGACATAATTTATTTTTTTATTTTGTTATCTGTGGAGACGCACGTTGTAGAGACGCACTGCAGTGCGTCTCTACATAATTGTATGTTTTTTAATCCGGGTTCGATTTCAAATTTACTGTTTACATCAATGGCATAAAGGGGTAAATTGGTTTTCGAAATTTCATTTACGGTGTCCATTTCATTAATTCCGATTCCTCCACTTAAGAAAAATGGTTTGCCTGAAGGATACTTTTCTAATACTTTCCAATCGAATGTGGTTCCGTTTCCGCCGGGTAATTTTCCTTTGGTATCAAAAAGAAAATAATCACAAACGGTTTCAAAGGGTTTCAGCACCTCAAAATCAAAAGAATCATCAACAGAGAATACTTTGATGATTTCAATTGGATTATTTATTTTATCCTTTAAATCCAAACAAAATTCAACCGATTCCTGTCCGTGTAATTGAACGGCTTGCAAATCGTATTTTGTTATTTTTTCAATTATTTCTTCTTGGGAAGCATTTACAAAAACGCCCACTTTTTTAATCGATTTTGGTAAATCTGGAATCACGCCATCAAAATACCGAGCTGATTTCTCCCAGAATATAAATCCCATATAATCGGGTAGGAGCGAACCTACTTCGAGAATATTTTCGGGATATTTCATGCCGCAGATTTTGAGTTTCATTTCTATTAGCTTTATGCAATAAGCTCTATGCTTTATGCTGTAAAATTGAATTTTTGTTTTATGTTAATCAACGCTTATTGCCTAAAGCCTAAAGCTTTTCAATAAAATCCGTTGCGGCTTTACCGGCATTATTGGTTTTCATGAAGTTTTCCCCAATTAGGAAACCTTTGTAACCAAAAGGCTTTAATTCATTAATCGCTTCAATGGATGAAATCCCACTTTCGGAAACTTTTACAAAATCATTTGGAATTTGTGCTGCTAATTGCTTGCTGAAATCCAAACTTACTTCGAATGTTTTTAGGTTTCGGTTGTTCACACCGATCATGTCTAATGTGGGCATAATCGATTTTTCCAATTCTTCCTGATTGTGTACTTCCAGTAAAACTTCGAGTCCTAAACTTTTAGCAAACTGGGATAATGATTTGATTTCGTCTCTGGTTAAAACCGCTGCGATAAGCAAAATCAAATCGGCTCCATATGCTTTGGCTTCTAATATTTGGTATTCATCTACAATGAATTCTTTTCGTAGTAATGGAATACTTACAGTGGCTCTTGCCAAAAGTAAATCGTCCAAAGAACCGCCAAAATATTTCCCGTCTGTCAATACGGAAATTCCACAAGCACCGGCATTTTCATATCCTTTTGTTACTTCTTCCACAGTAAAACTATAATTTATTTCTGCTCTTGAAGGGGAACGGCGTTTGTGCTCCGCGATAATTCCGGATGTGCTGTTTCTTAGATTATCGCTCAAAGAAATCGTCTTTTTTTCAAAGAAAACCGAAGCTTCCAATTGGGAAACGGGAATTATGGATTTCTTGAGAATGACTTCCCTTTTTTTGTCAACTATAATTTTATCGAGTATGTTCATTTGTTTTAATTTAAAGATTGAAAAATTTAAAGATTGAAAAATTCCAATCTGAATAAAAATTAGTCTTTGATTTTAGTACTTAAATATTTAATAAAATTGGATAAGTTTTGAGATATTTCAATACTTATTTTATAGCTTTCTTCAATTTCTGTTTGAGAACAAAAGCCAGGTTCCCGAGATAATATTAGCATACTTCTAACTTCTGCACAACTTCCTTTTGAGATTTTCAAGTATCTAATGAGTTGTTTGTTATTATTATATTCAGAACCTTCTGCAATATTATTGGTTATTGAAATAACTGCCCTTTTTATTTGATCTTTAAAACCAAATTCTTTTTCAAAGGTTTTAGTATTTAAAAATTCAAAAATTAATTTTGCTAATACAATCCCTTTTTTATAAACATCAAACTCTTCAAACGATTTTGTCATAATTTTTAAATCTTTAAATGCTTAAATCCTTCAATTTCTCCAAAGCTTTTAGTCCTTTTCCGGAGAACAAACTTTCCTTTGCCAATTCAAAACCTTCCAATGGCGTACATTTTGTAACGGTTGCAATTGCCATTGCGGCATTGGCACAAACCACATTGTTTTGAGCTTCGGTTCCTTTTCCTGAAATGATGTTGGTAAAAATTTGAGCTGATTCTTCAATGGTTTTTCCACCTTCGATTTCGCTTTGCAGCAAAAGTTGAACTCCAAAATCTTCTGGATTTAGCATTCCTTCCATCGAACTGGTAATTGTTTTCGTAGGTCCTGTTAATGAAACTTCATCGTAACCGTCAAGCGAATGTAAGATTGTAAAATTTACATCGGTATTTTGATATAAATAGGCATACATTCTGGCCAGTTCTAAATTAAAAACGCCCACTAATTGATTTTTGGGGAATGATGGGTTTACCATTGGTCCCAACATATTAAAGAAGGTTTTTACAGCTAATTCTTTTCGAATTGGACCCACATTTTTCATAGCGGGGTGAAATAATGGCGCGTGTAAAACACAAATTCCGGCTTTATCCATGCATTTCTCCAGAAAATCAGTGTCATTACTGAACTTGATTCCCATTTTTTCCATCACATTACTAGATCCGGAAATGGATGAAACACCGTAATTTCCGTGTTTTGCCACTTTTATTCCTGCACCGGCAGCCACAAAAGAAGCCAAAGTTGAAATGTTAAAGGTGTCTTTTCCGTCGCCACCAGTTCCACATAAATCGATGGTATCATAGGCAGATAAATCCACACGGATGCACAGTTCTAACAACGCTTCCCGAAAACCGGAAAGTTCATCAATACTGACACTTCGCATCATATAAACGGTAAGAAAAGAAGCAATCTGACTGGTGTTATAACTCCCGTTTGAGATATTTACCAATACATTCTTAGCTTCTTCTTTCGAAAGCATTTCGTGATTAATGAGTCTGTTTAATATATTTTTCATTTTGTTATTTATCTTAAAGTCTAAAGTCGAAGGTCTTAAAGTCTTTCGACAGTATGACATTTGAAATCACAACTATTAATGTTCATTTCCGTTATAAATCCACATCGGTTCTGTTTGTCCAGCGCGTTCAAAACCATTTTTTTTATAAAAATCAATAGCTTTTCCATCTGCGGTTAGCATTTGCATGTGAAAGCTGCTATATTTCTCTTGCATTTTATCAAAAATCATTTTGCCAATTCCTTTTCCTTGATAATCTGGATGAACTAGTAGATGCGGGTAATAGACTACTAAATAGCCATCAGAAATAGCATTTCCAAGTCCAACTAATTTTTTATTTTCCCAAGCCGTTATTAAAGCATCGGAATTCATAAGACCATTAAACAATTGTTCTGGTTTGTCAGCTGAACTCCATTTGTTTGCTTTATAAAGCGCTATTATATCTTCAATATTAATATCTTTTGTTTCGGAAATTATAATTGTCATTTTTGATTTTTTTTTATTTGCTCGCAAAGACTAAAAGTTTATTACTGAATATTGTTATTTAAATTATGTTAACTGATTACTGCGACTGAACACTGAACACTATGAGTTCACCCAATTCTCTAATATCTTTTTCCCATTGGGAGTCAAAACACTTTCCGGATGAAATTGTACACCGCGTACATCATACGTTTTGTGGCGCAACGACATCACTTGTCCATTTTCGTCCAATGAAGTTGCTTCCAAAACATCAGGTAAATTGCTGTCAACTACCCAAGAGTGATAACGTCCCACTTCAAATTCTTTTCCTAATCCTTCAAATAAAAGTTCATCATCGACTACTGTTTTTACCATTGTTGCCACGCCGTGATATACTTTATCTAAATTAGAAAGCGTTCCTCCATAAACTTCGCCTATCGCTTGTTGTCCTAAACACACTCCAAAAATGCTTTTAGTTGGCCCGTATTTTTTAATGACTTCTTTCAATAATCCTGCTTCATCTGGAATTCCTGGCCCAGGAGAAAGTAGAATTTTATCGAAAATAGCTATCTCATCTATATCAAATTCATCGTTTCTATAAACGGTTACTTCGCAATTCAAATCTTCGAGATAATGCACTAAATTGTAAGTGAAACTATCGTAATTGTCTATGACTAGTATTTTTTTCATTTTTATTATTGAAAAATTAAAAGATTTAAAGATTGAAAAATTCTAGTGTTTCAGTAATCTTTAAATTCTTAAATTATTAAATCTTTAAATTATTTTATATCGTTTCCGCTAAATCCAAAGCGGCATTCAACGCCCTCAATTTATTATACACTTCCTGCATTTCGCTTTCTTCGTCAGAACTGGCTACAATTCCAGCTCCCGCTTGGGAATGCAATTGATGATTTTTACTCAAGAAAGTCCGAATCATAATGGCGTGGTTAAAGTTTCCTTCAAAATCCATGAAACCGATGGCTCCGCCATAAAAATTCCGATTGGTTTTTTCGTATTCTTCAATCAGTTGCATAGCTCGGTGTTTTGGTGCGCCACTTAATGTTCCTGCCGGAAAAGTATCGGCTACCACTTGCATCGTTGTGGCTTTTGGGTGTAAATGTCCCGTTACTTTTGAAACCAAATGGATAACATGCGAGAAAAATTGCACTTCTCTGTATTTCTCTACATTGACATTATGCCCGTTTCGACTTAAATCATTTCTGGCTAAATCCACTAACATCACGTGTTCACTATTTTCTTTTTTGTCTTCCGATAATTGTTTGGCAAGAATGGCATCTTTTTCATCATCGCCCGTTCTTTTGAAAGTTCCTGCGATAGGATGAATCTCAGCTTTGCGGTCTTTTACAATGATTTGAGCTTCCGGTGAAGAGCCAAATATTTTGAAATCCCCATAATCAAAAAAGAATAAATAGGGCGAAGGATTGATGCTTCTTAACGCTCTGTACACATTAAATTCATCACCTTTGAAACCTTGGGTAAACCTTCGAGACAAAACTAATTGGAACACATCACCACGGAAACAATGCTTTTTGGCCAAAGCCACATTATGTTTAAATTCTTCGTCAGTTAGATTCGAAAATCCTTCTCCTACTTTTGTAAACTTATAAGAGGCAATGTTTCTGGATTGTAACAATTGTTCTATTTCTGAAATGTTATTTTTTCCATCTAAACTATGACAGAAAATGTACGCTTCATTCTTGAAATGATTGATGGCAATTATATTTTGGTAAACCGCATAGTACACATCGGGAATGGTGTTACTATTTTCTTTTTTGGCAATGGATACTTTTTCAAAATAACGAACGGCATCATAAGAGATATAACCAAAAAGCCCATTATTTATGAATTTAAAATTGTTTTTCTCTGATTTGAATTGACCTGAAAATTCTTGAATAACTGCTGGAATATTGGTGTTGGCATCAATAATTATTTTTTCAAAACTCCCGTCAGGAAAACTCTTGTAAATGATTTCGTTTTCAATTTTTATAGACGCAATCGGGTTACAACAGATATAGGAAAAGCTATTGTCATTGCCATGATAATCGCTACTTTCCAGCAATAAACTATTAGGGAATTTGTCGCGAATTTTGAGATACACACTTACTGGAGTAATTGTATCGGCAAGGATTTGCTTATAGTTTGTTTTTAGTATAAAAGGTTTCAACTTGTGTGTGTTTTAAGGTTTAAACTGTAATGTGATGATGAAATTTTACACAAAAAAAAAGGCTTGTCGTGATGACAAGCCTTTTATATTTATAGTTTTAATAATACTATAGGAGCTTAGTTCACGACGACTGACGTAAATTGTTCCACCACCAAGTATTGTTTAAAATTGTTTTCATGTTTTATTTCTTGGAACAAATATATGAAGGTAATTTGGTTTTCCAAATAGAATTAAACAAAAAAATAAATGATTTTTTTATTTTTTTGTTAAATAAGCTAAAGAGACATATATAAAAGACAAAACCCCAACAATTGCTTGTTAGGGTTTTAAGATATTATTTTTGAGTTGAAATTAGAATTTCAAAGCGACAGCCAAATCGAAGTCATCATTGATTGCTTTGTTCCCTAAGTTATCAAAGAAGCTTCCAGAGCCATATTTAATATCGTATTTTGTTCTGTCAATTTTTACATTAGTTGAAGCTGTAGTGGCAGTTGTTGTTAAATCAAAAGTAACAGGGTTAGTGATACCTTTAATTGTTAAATCTCCGGTTACAGTGTATACATTAGTTGCTTTAGTAACTATTTTTTTGAAAACCAAAGTCGCTGTTGCGAATTTTTCTGTTCCAAAAAAGTCATCAGCTTTCAAGTGACCTTCTAGTTTTTCTTTACCTTGACCTGCTTTTAAGTCAGTAACTAAAATTGAATTCATGTCTACATTGAATGTACCACCAATTAATTTTTTCCCTTTGAATACTAATGCACCATCTTTAAGATTGATTGTACCTTCATGTTGTCCAGTTACTTTTTTCCCAACCCAGTTGATAGAACTTTTTGAAGCATCTACTTTTTTAGTTTGTGCTGTTACTGATAAAGTAGATAAAACTACTACTAATGCCAATGCAATTGATTTGAAATTTTTCATGTGTTTAAATTTGATTTTAATTAATAATTATAGTGTAATAAATAATTCTTCGTGTGATTTTCTGACTTTTTTGTAAAACTGGCTTGCATCTTCTTCGTGTCTGTAACCAATGGTAGCCATTAAAGAGGCGTTTAGATTCAATTTATCCAATCCCAAAATTTCGTTTACTTGGGCTGGGACAAATCCTTCCATTGGGGTAACGTCAATTTTAAGTTCAGCAGCTGCATTCAAAAGATTTCCCAAAGCTAAATAAGTTTGTTTTGCTGTCCAAATGTTTTTTTCTTCGGCTGTCAGAGCAGTAATTTTAGATTTCATAAACGCCCCATAACCTGCTAAAGCTTCTATTGGAGTATTTCTGATTTCACTCATGTTTTTTAAATAATCATCTATAGCCGAATCATCTATTTTGGTTTCATTCGCGAAGACGATCAGATGTGAAGCTTCAACAATTTGTGATTGTCCCCATGCTGCAGGTTGAAGATTTGCTCTTAATTCGCGATTTTCAACAATAATAACCTTATAAGGTTGTAATCCATAAGAAGAAGAACTCAAACGAATGGCTTCTTTTAATATATTTAAATCTTCGGCAGAGATTTTTTTTGCTGCATCAAATTTTTTTGTAGCGTATCTCCAATTTTGGTTATCTAAAAAAGTACTCATTTATATTTAGTATTTATTGATTTCTATATTTTTCTAACAATTGATTTAATTGAACGATTTCCTCCGAACTCAAATTTTTTGAGAAAAACTGTTCGTGTGCAATTACTTTTGGATCTAATTCTTTTAAAACGTCAAGTCCTTTTTGTGTAATCAAAACTTCTATTTTTCGTCTATTTTCAGGGCAAACATTTCGAGTCACAAATTTTTTTAATAATAATTTATCGACTAATCGGGTAGTATTGCTCGTCTTGGCTAACATACGTTCTTGAATCACGCACATGTTTGCTGGGTTCCCTTTCTGGCCTCTTAATATTCGTAAAACATTATATTGCTCACCTGATAAGTCATAGGGTTTCAATATTTCATTAAAATTGTCTGTAATTACATTTTGAGTGTACAAAACATTCAGGATAATTTTTTTTGAATTATCATAGGTAATAGTACTTTTTAATACATCTTCAATTTTCATATTTGTATACATGTAATTTGTTGGTACAAATGTAACACATTTTTTATTTGTATATACAAATGTGTGTTATTTTTGTGTTAATTTTTATTATGATATGCAATTCAGGAATTTGGTTTGCGATAGTTTCAGGTTCAAATAAAGTTTAAAACATAAACGAGATCTCCTAATTTTGAATAAATGTTTTGCAAAAACTAAGCCGAGAATATTATTTTGGTTTAACACTTTGAAGTGTACTATAAATTTTGATTAAAATTGTAAAGGGGAAATGTTGTCTCTTGATTTTTTTTAAAGAATGTTTATCGATTTAGTTTTGTGTTTAGTTGTAATAAAAATATTTTTTATTAAATTTATAGTCATTTAAGGGTATATTTAGTTAAATATTTTAATTAACACTAAAATAATGACAAATTTAACAAGAATGTGCAATTAGACTTAATATTGAATTTTAATCTATTTTTTAAAAATATAAACAATTGTTAAATTCTAATGATTTTTTAAGGAAGTGCAATGATCTACAAGTCATTTTGCTTTTGCAAAAAGTAATTTAGTTAATGAAAGCATATAGAATTGACAATTATATAGTAATCAAAGTTAAAAAGGGCAATTATTGAAACAACAATCCGACTCAACTAATAATAAGATATAGAAATTCTAATTTTGAGATGATAAAAAGCAATCAAATTAGCCAAGGGGAAGGCGAAATTCTTGATTTGAAACTAAATTCAAGCTTGTCTATTGCCGATAATAATGGTTTTCCAATAATTGGTATTGGAGCATCAGCAGGCGAGCTTGAGCTATTGGATAGAATAGAAAAAAATATTGGAATCATTCTCTTTGGAAGGAGATCCAATAAAGAAAAAAATGGTTTTGTACTTGTCCAAGACCCTGCTTTGGCAAAATTTAAGAGCATACACCGCAATACAATTGAAGCTGTTATAGCTGCTATTGTTTCTTCCTCAAAAGAACTCCCCACTAAACTATTTTCGCTACTCAACTATTTTCTTGAGATAAATTTGGTTTCTGATACACTTATTAAAAGTGAGAAGAACCTAAATAAAACCACAATGTTTTCATTTAAGTTTCATGGAAATAGAAAAATGAACTACAAAAAAGGAATACAGCGCTTGTCAGTTTGGTTTTAGTCATAATTACAGAAATATTTAGTTTTTTACAAATGATATACCACTACGTAAGTAAAAGAATAAGTATTTGATTTTCAATTGTCAGGAAATAAAAACAGTAGTCTTTATAAAGATAATACTTATGGAAAATATTGAAAATAAGGAGGAAGAATTCCAACAGCAAAAACATTCAATTGCTGATTCTAAGCTTTCAGAAGTGGAAACATTAAAACTGATCCATGAATTAGAAGTTCATCAGATAGAATTGGAGGTGCAAAAAGAAGAACTTATTTTAGCCAAAGAACAAGCTGAAATGGCTACGCAAAAATATGCTGAATTGTATGATTTTGCTCCTTCAGGCTATTTTACACTAACAAATTCTGGAAAAATAACGCAACTCAATCTTACCGGTTCTCAATTATTTCAAAAAGAAAGATCAAAAGTAATAAACAGTCAATTTGGGTTTTTTGTCTCTGATGATACAAAACCAATCTTCAATGAATTCTTGGATACTGTTTTCAATACGAATCTAAAAGGATCTTGTGAAGTTAAATTGCTTTTAGAGAACAATTTTACCATAAATGTTTATCTTACTGCAGTTCTCTCTGAAAATCGAAAGGAAGCTCTAATCACCACGGTAGATATTACACAACTCAAATTAACTGAATCTGCTCTTAGAGAAAGTGAAGAGCGGTATAGAGAATTATTAAACAATCTTGATGTTGGGATTATCTTGTATGATAAGGATGCTTCTATACTTTTTTCTAATCCTAAAGCATCTAAACTGATTGGTTTGAGCAAAGATCAGATGAAAGGAAAACAGATTCTTAATCCAGTGTGGAAATTTATAAATGAGGATAACAAACCTTTGGTTCCGGAGAGTTATCCAGTAAACGAAATTCTAAATAATAAAAAACCCATAAAAAATTTTATAATTGGAATCAAGAAAAACAAGAATGCTTCTACTAAATGGCTTCTGATAAATGGTTTTCCTGTATTTAATAATTCGGGGGAAATAGCTGAAGTAGTCATCAGTTTTATTGAAATTACAGCGTTAAAAAAATTAGAAATTGAGTTGACTAAAGCTAAAGAACAAGCCGAAGCGGCGAACAGAGCAAAATCCAGTTTTTTGACTAATATGAGTCATGAAATTAGGACTCCTCTGAACGGAATTGTTGGTTTTACTGATTTGTTAATGAAAACAAATCTGGATACAAATCAGACGGAGTATATGAATACGGTTCATGAATCAGCTACAATATTAATTGAGATTATTAATAATATTTTAGATTTCTCAAAAATTGAATCCGGTAAATTTGAATTGAATATCGAAGAAGTTAATCTTTTTGAACTTATTCATCATGTAATCGATATTTTCAAATATCATGCAGACTTAAATAAAATAGCTCTAATCCTAAATATTGACGCAACTGTTCCCAATTATGTTTTAGTCGATTCTATTCGATTGAAACAGATTTTAGTGAATTTGATAGGGAATGCGTTGAAATTTACGAAAGAAGGATATGTTAAGTTAAATATTAGCAATACTGTTTCTTTAGAAAATGAAAATCAATGTCATTTAAAATTTTCGGTTAAAGATACAGGCATTGGAATAAAAGAAGAAAATCAAGAAAAAATATTCCATTCTTTCATGCAGGAAGATAGTTCAATTACGCGCAAATTTGGAGGAACTGGTTTGGGACTGACTATTACAAATCAACTTTTAGCTTTAATGAACAGTAAGTTAGAATTGAACAGCCATTATGGAGAAGGAAGTGAATTTTTCTTTACGGTTGAACTAGAAAAATCAAATCATGAATATGATTCAAAAGATTTAGATAATAATGTTGAAAAAGAAGAGAATATTTCTTCTATTGGAAATTTTTCGAACAAGAAAATATTAGTAGTCGAAGACAATAAAATAAACATGCTTTTGGTAAAAACATTACTTAAATCAATACTTCCGGGCAGTACAGTATTAGAAGCCTCCGATGGTAAAAAAGCCATTAAATTGTATAAAAAAGAGAATCTGGACTTGATTTTAATGGATATCCAAATGCCTCATAAAAATGGATATGAAGCTACTGTTGAAATTAAACAACTAAAAAAATACAATAATATTCCAATAATAGCATTGACTGCCGGAATAATGTTAGGTGAAAAAGAAAAATGTTTAGAGTCAGGAATGGATGATTATGTTTGTAAACCTATTTTAAGATCCAGTTTAGAAAAAGTGCTGTTTAAGTGGTTGAAATAATAATCAAAGAAATTTTTTTTAGCTAGTTTCATTTGATAATTAATGTTTCCTTTTTTCTCCAAACCACGATTTACGCTTATACGCATACTTTTTTAAACCAAATTTTTTGATTGCATGTTTTTTAAGATGCTCAATCAATTCCTCTACGGAGTCCGTTACAAATAACAGGCTCATATCCTCGGGGCTGATGCTCTCATTTTTTGACATGACTTGAATATGATGATACAGCTCTTTATGATATTCAGTATCAAAAATTACTATCGGAAAATTATTTATTATTTTATTTTGAATTAAGGTCAGCGCCTCAAATAATTCGTCGAGAGTGCCTATTCCTCCCGGCATAACAATGAATGCATAGGAATATTTTATTAAAATAACTTTTCTCACAAAAAAGTAAGGAATGTAAATCCATTTGTGCAAATATGGGTTTGGTTTTTGTTCCACCGGAAGAACAATATTAGACCCAACAGAATAACCTCCCGCTTCATAAGCGCCTTTATTTGCCGCTTCCATAATTCCCGGACCGCCACCTGTCATTACTGTAAAACCTAATTTTGCTATTTCGGCACCAATGCGCTCTGCATTTTTATAATGCGCAGTTTCCGGACCAAATCGGGCAGAGCCAAAAACAGTAACACACGGACCAATAAAATGCATTTTTTGAAAAGCTCTAATAAAGTTGTATTGAACTTTGAAAGTGAAAAACAAGTTTTTTAATCGTGTCAAAGGTCCTCTAACAAATAAAGATTCGGATCTTGAAAGTCTATATTGGCGAGGTTTTTCCATAGTGACACTAAGTTAGGAGAAATAATAGTTAAATTCTGGTTGTATAAAAACAAAACTAAAATGCCACTTAAAAAATACCAAAAGCAGTTGGGGTTTAAGCCAGTAATTATATCCAAAATTAAGACCTATGACACCAGTACTTTTTGCTATTTATTGCTTTTCTCTAAAATAATTTTGATAATTTCCTCTTTGGATAACACACCGGATTGTCTCCACAACTGTTTTCCGTTTTGAAATAAAATCATAGTTGGAACCCCACGAACCTGATACTGACTTGAAATTTGCTGGTTTTTGTCCACATCAATTTTGATAATGGAAACGTTTTCTCCCAAACGCTCTTTTACTTCTCTTAAAATGGGACTAAGCATTTTACATGGTCCGCACCATGTGGCAAAAAAGTCTATTAATACCGGTTTGCCTGAATTGATAATCGTATCGAAATTACTCATCTTTATTGTATTTATTGTTAGGAATAGTACAACCATTAGAGCCACAACCTAAATTAAAAACGACCTGAATCAAGAAAAATAGTCCAAAACCAATGAACATCCACTCTTTTAAAATATAGGCTTGAGCAAATAAAAATAAGGCAAACGCCAGACGAACCCAGCGCATTAGATGCCAGTTTGTAAATAATAATGCTTTCATTTTTTTTCGAAAAAAAGAATTTGATTTTACGTGTTTATTTTTTTGATTTTATACTTCGCATCATAAGAAATCACCTGTTGTAATATTTTGATTGCAATTTCATTTTCACTGACAATCAATACTTCAGCAAAATTGCTACTCATGCTTACATTTAATATTCCATCGATTTCGGCCAATTTTTTTGTGATGGTTTCCATACAGCCACTGCACGTAATGCCTTCGAATTCATATAAATTCACAATAACCTGATTGTTCTTTTTCAACTCTATAAACAACTCTGAATTCGCTCTTGGTGCAATCGAATTTTCAGATACATTCATTTTTAAAAAATCAAAAGCACCTTTGAAAAGCAGTTCATATTCTTCTTTGCTTCCGCCAAAAGGAGGACCGGATTCAAACGTTCTATTGAACAGTAATCCCGCCAGAATTCCTTCATCAGCCAAAAGTTGATGCATTTTCCACACGTATTTTTGGCGCATTGTTGGAGGCAAAGCACAGAAAAAAGTTTGCTCAATAATCAAATCATATTTCCCTTGATGTTCAAAGAAATCACCCAGTATAATTTGAATATTAGAATTGTTTTTAAACTTTTCTTTTAAAACGGCCACTGGTGTTGGCGCAATATCTATAACGGTACTATTTGTAAATCCATCCTCCAAAAGATATTCGGCTTCATAACTGTTTCCACAACCGGGAATCAAAATACTGCAATTTTTATTAATTATTGTATCGACATACGTTTGTATGGGAGGTGATACTTTGCCTAAATCCCAACCGGTGGTTTTGGCTTCGTATTGGGCTTCCCAATAGGCTGCATCTAGCGGTTTATCGCAGGAAACTACACAACATTTTATATCTTCCATAATTCGATTTTTTTGAAATTGCCATTACTATTGAAATTGCCATTGAAATTGCTTTTATTTCAATACTTTGCTTTGGCAAACGAAATCCGTTTTTGGAACATCCGTTTTTGAAATAGCATTAAAACCACCTTCAATTTCAGTGAAATTTCTAAAACCGCGTGCTTCTAATATCGAAGCCGCAATCATACTGCGGTATCCACCCGCACAATGCAAATAAAAATGTTCTTTTGGATTAATATCTTTGATCCATTCATTGATAACCGCTAATGGCTTGCTGTACGCTTCTTCAACATGTTCAGCGCAATATTCACTTTCTTTACGAATATCGATTACTTTGCTTTCGCCAATTTTTACTGCTGCAGCAAATTGGTCGGCAGTGATTCTATGTACGGTATCAATTTCTTTTCCAGCTTTTGCCCAAGCATCAAAACCACCATCAAGATGACCAATCAAGTTATCAAATCCCACACGGCTTAAACGCGTAACGGTTTCTTCCTCTTGTCCCAGTTCACAAACAATTAGGATGGGTTGTTTTACATCGGCAATTAAAGCACCTACCCAAGGAGCAAAATCACCATCTATTCCAATGTTTATGGATTGGGGAATAAATCCTTTGGCAAATTCTCCGTTTTTTCGGGTATCCAAAATTAAGGCTCCGGCTTCTTCAGCCGCCGCTTCAAATTCGACTACAGATAAAGCGCGCATTCCTAAGTGCAATACGTTTTCAAAGCTGTCATATCCTTTTTTATTCATTGCCACATTCATTCCAAAATAGGCGGGTGGTGGTAATAAACCTTCGGTTACTTCTTGTATAAATTCGGCTTCAGTCATATTCGCACGCAACGCATAATTCGTAGCTTTTTGGTAGCCAATGGTTGATACTGTTTCCTTACTCATATTTTTTCCACAGGCACTTCCTGCACCGTGAGCCGGATAAACAATGACATCATCTGCCAAAGTCATCACTTTATCTCTTAAAGAATGAAATAAGATACCCGCTAATTCCTCTTGTGTCATGTCTGCCGCTTTTTGGGCCAAATCCGGTCTTCCCACATCACCAATAAACAAAGTGTCTCCAGAGAAAATGGCATGGTCTTTTCCGTTTTCGTCAATCAATAAAAAAGTGGAGCTTTCCATGGTATGTCCCGGAGTGTGCAATACTTTTATTTTGATGTTTCCAATGGTGAATTCCTGTCCGTCTTTAGCAGAAATACATTCAAATTCACAGCTTGCATTTGGACCATAAACGATAGGAGCGCCCGTTTCTCTGCTCAAATCTACGTGACCGGATACAAAATCAGCATGAAAATGGGTTTCAAAAATATATTTCAATGTAACGCCGTCTCTCTCCAATCGGTCTAAATAGGGTTGGGTTTCACGTAACGGATCAATAATTGCCGCTTCGCCATTTGAAGTTATATAGTAAGCACCTTGGGCTAGACATCCCGTATATATTTGTTCTATTTGCATGATTGCATTTTTTTAATTTTATAGTACCAATGTACTTCTGTTTTTTTAGGATAAACAGTGACAATTGTTACATTCCATTTTTTAATTCAAGAAAAATTCTTTGATAATAATATAAATTCCCATTACTAATAGAAACCAACCAAAGATTGGTTTTAGTTTAGCCCCATCTATTTTTTTTGAAAGCTTGATGCCAATAATCATCCCTATAAAAGCCATACTCGAAATCATCAGTAAAAACGAATAGTCTATAGGTGTACCAATATATAAATCACCACCAAAACCAATACTAGAGTTTATAAAGATAATCAATAATGAGGTGCCAACGGCTTGTTTCATTGGTAAATTAGCAAAAAATAATAATGCAGGTATGATTAAAAACCCTCCTCCGGCACCTAAAAACCCAGTGACAATTCCAACTAAAAATCCAATTAGTCCAAGCTGTGTATAATTTGTTTTTGGTGGATTCGTTACCGTTTTTGTTTTGCGTATCATAGATATTGCGGCTGCTATCATGAGTACTGAAAAAACAATCATTATCAGGAAATTTTTAGATACTTGGTAGGAAGCAATAGAGAAAATTGTTGCCGCAATTTTTGGGAAAATGACTTCCCGAATGATCAGTATCGAAAAAACCGAAGGAATGGCAAAGTATAATGCTGATTTAATTTTAAGATTTCCCATTTTATAGTGACTGATACAGCCAAATAAAGCCGTAATTCCCACTATAAACAGAGAATAACTGGTAGCATTTTCTGGGTCTATTTTAAAGAGATAAACCAGAATAGGAATAGTAAGAATCGATCCACCGCCTCCAATTAATCCTAATGAAAGTCCAATAATAATTGAAGCAAAATAACCTAAATATTCCATTTTAATTTTTTTTGAAGCACCATTTCTGTAATTAATTTATTAGGTAATGAATAAAAAAATTTCTTTATGGGATCGAGCATTTTAGTCTTTTTTCTATAGTTTGGATGGTAAAAGTAGTCTAAAAAACTCAAAAAAGTGGGGATGATTTTTGGACTAAAAAAAAATACAAGTACTTGATTGATTGAATATTGTTTACTTATTTCCTATGGATTTAATAGACTTATTTCATAAAAATAAGCACTAATTTTATAGTTTATTGATAGTTAATGTTTTGCGAAAACGTTTTCTTATGAATATTATCCAATTAACAATTCAGGCGTTTATTGTTAGCTAAAATCTTTGTATTTTTACAAAAAACATCACTATGAATTTAACACAAGAAGATTGGGTTTCTCAATTTGAAACTGACGAAAACGCAGTAATTTTAGACGTGAGAACCGAAACCGAATTTAACGAAGGGATTATAGCCAATGCCATTAATATTGACATTCACTTGGGACAAGGTTTTATAACTGAAATTGAAGCGTTAGACAAAACAAAAAACTATTATGTGTATTGCCGTTCCGGAATGCGAAGTGCAAAAGCCTGCGAAATAATGAATGAGCTGGGTTTTGAAAATGCGTATAACTTAGTTGGAGGCATTATGGATTGGGATGGAGAAGTAGTTGAACCATAATAAACAAAGAGGCTTATGCCTCTTTGTTTATTTAAAATTTAAATTAAAAACATAATATACTTTAGTATGAATGTAATACCAGAAGAATTTAAGATTACAACATTATTGAATCAAGATACGTATTTAGTTGACGGAGAGTTAAAAAAATGGACGGGTCAGACCACGCCTGTTTTTTCAACGATTTCATCCACTGAAGAATACGGTCCCACTATTTTAGGTTCAATCCCGTTTATGGGAGAAGCCGAAGCGCTGGAAGCGGTAAATGCGGCTAGCGCGGCCTATAATAACGGTCAAGGATTATGGCCAACCATGAAAGTGGCGGATCGCATAAAATGCATGGAAAATTTCGTTACTCAAATGAAAACAACCCGTAAAGAAGTTGTTAAATTATTGATGTGGGAAATTGGAAAATCATTGGGTGATTCTGAAAAAGAATTTGACAGAACCGTAGAATATATCTATGATACTATCGACAGCTTAAAAGAATTAAACAGTCGTAGTGCTCATTTTTCTAAAGTACAAGGGATAAATGCCATGGTTCGTAGAGGACCGCTTGGCGTTGTTCTATGTCTTGGGCCTTATAATTATCCGTTGAATGAGACTTTTTCGTTGCTGATTCCTGCATTGATTATGGGGAATCCGGTAATTTTTAAACCGGCAAAACATGGTGTTTTATTGATTTCACCTTTATTGGAAGCTTTCAGAAACAGTTTTCCAAAAGGAGCTATCAATATTGTGTACGGTCGCGGACGTGAAGTGGCTTCACCAATAATGAAATCCGGAAAAGTAGATATTTTGGCTTTGATAGGAAACAGTAAATCAGCGATTGCTTTACAAGACCAACATCCTAACAAAAACAGATTGCGTTTGATATTAGGTTTGGAGGCAAAAAATCCTGCGATAATCCTTCCGGATGCCGATTTAGATTTGGCTATCCAAGAATGCATTGCGGGCTCTTTATCGTTCAATGGACAGCGTTGTACGGCTTTGAAAGTCTTGTATGTGCATGAGTCTATTGCAGATGAGTTCAACAAACGTTTTGCTGCCAAAGTTGACGCATTGGTTTTTGGTAATCCGTGGGATGCCTCCGTGTTACTGACGCCTTTACCAGAAAAAGAAAAACCGGCTTATATTCAGGAATTGATTGATGATGCTACCAGTAAAGGTGCAGCGATAATCAATGAAAAAGGAGGGAAGCATTCGTCTAATTATATTTTTCCCGCAGTTTTATTTCCTATAAACAAAGAAATGCGTGTGTATCACGAAGAACAATTTGGTCCGGTTGTGCCTATTATTTCTTTCAAAGACATTCAAGAGCCTTTGAACGATATGGCGGAATCAAATTACGGGCAACAAGTGAGTTTGTTTGGAAAAGACATCAAAACCATTGCGCCGCTTATTGATGCTTTGGTGAATTTAGTGTGTAGAGTAAACTTGAATAGTTCTTGCCAAAGAGGACCGGATGTTTTCCCTTTTACAGGACGAAAAGATTCAGCAGTAGGAACATTGAGTATTCACGATGCCTTGCGCTCGTTCTCGATTAGAACTTTTGTAGCGTCTAAAGACAATGATTATAACAATGCTATTTTGCAGAAATTATTGAGCAGTAAAGAATCTAATTTTATTAATACCGATTTTATTTTGTAATCTTTTTTGATTGAAAAATTTAAGCCGTCTCGTTTTTGCGAGTCGGCTTTTTTTATGGAATTATGGCATGGAATAAACTCTATTTTATGGAGAAATTAAAAATATAAAAGGACTGTCAACACGTATTCTGATATTTGTTTTTAAAGATTAATTGGTTTGTAATAATCTGATTATCAGTATTTATTATTATATTTACGTAATAAAAATAACTTAAAAAATAATAATATGAAAAACATTAAATTTTTTTTGAAACCAGTTTTGATATTAGTTTTTACCGTTGCCTTTTTATCTTGTAAAAACAATAAAACGGAGAAAACAGAACCTGAAGAAGTTATGCCTATAGATACTGCTACCGCTGTTGCTGTATTTGAACCTTTTAAAGTAATTGGAATAAAGCACAAAATAGCGGATTATGAAAAATGGAGAAAGGAATATGATGCGCATGATTCTATGCGAATGGTGTATGGAATCTCACATTATATGGTAGGAAGAGGAATTGACGATGCGAATATGATTATGATAATAGATAAAATTAATGATGTCCAAAAAGCAAAAGAATTTAGTGTACTTTCCGATCTGAAAGAGACGATGAAAAAAGCCGGGGTTACCGGTAAACCTGAATTTACGTATTATGAGGTAATACGAAATGACGACACACCGATTAATCAGAAAGACCGATTGATGGTGACGCATCGTGTAAAAGATTTTGATGCCTGGCTCAAAGTATACGATGCCGAAGGAACTGCCAAAAGAATGGAAGAAGGATTTATAGACAGAGGAATGGCCAGAAGTATAGACGATCCAAATATGGTGACGCTGGTATTTGCCATTACGGATATGAAAAAAGCAAAAGAAAACATCACCTCCGAAGCAAAGAAAAAACTGATGATGGATGCCGGTGTTGAAGGCGCTCCACAAATGTTCTTTTATAAGATAACGGATTAATTTATACCTTTTAACCCTATAAAAAAAGCCGTCTCGAAAATGAGACGGCTTTTTTTATAGGGTTTAGTTTGGTGATGAGATTTTTATTCTCAAAAAATTATGTAATGTGTCTAGTCTTTTTAAATATTATAAAATTTTCATTGCTTTACGGGAAACCGTAAAGCAATGAAAATGAAACCATTTAGATTTGTTGATATAGATTAATTATGGTTGATTATCTATACATTAGCAGAAGTCATTTAATGGCACGAAGCCATTCAAATTGGAGGGATTAGTGCCACTTTATGGCTGGTATATTAAGTTATACAAAAAAGATGAGCATGAAGAGAAAAACTAGTGTAAAAATTAACATCAATTTTAACGTAACACAATTATGAAGAAAATTAAAAGTGAATCTAATATTATTCATTTTAGCGTTGGAGCAGGAATGTTTCTTTGGCTGGCAATTATAAGTTTTTTGCATACATTTCTTTTTATAATTTCAAAATATATATTAATCATAGTTTCTGTTGATTCATTGGTGATTTTTTGGATAAATGAGATACTCTATTTGATTTTATTTGCTTTAGTAACTTGGAAAATTTTCAACTGGATTAAAAATAGTAATATTGATAACGCAACGGCAAGACAGATTTTAAAAACATCTATTATCTCTTTAGTAGTAATTCAATTTTTTCAATTAGTAATATCGTATTATCTATTTGATATTTTAGTAGAAAAATATGCAATACAATTAGATAATTATCATGAAGCAACAAGGTCGGGGCACTTACAAATAGTTCAGTCTGCGAGGGAATTTCTTCTTTATATTGTTTTGGGAGTATTAATTTATAGAAAATAACTATAAAAATAACGGTTTCCCAAAAAGTGCGGAATCATCAAGAAAAGTAATCGTAGTAACTAGAAAAACCTAGCAACTTATAAAGTTTGATTAATCTGCAAATCAAACTATAAACCAAAAAAGATGATCCGTTGCCAGACCACCTTTTTAAACAAATTATAAAATCTAAATTAAACCAAGTCGAAGCGGTCCAGGTTCATCACTTTAGTCCAAGCTGCAATAAAGTCTTTTACAAACTTTTCCTGAGCGTCTGCACAACCATAAACTTCGGCAAGGGCTCTTAACTCTGAGTTCGAACCAAAAATAAGATCGACACGAGTTCCAATCCACTTCAATCCGCCTGCCATACGATCACTTCCTACAAAGGCATCATCAGATTCTGAAACTGCTTTCCATGTTGTACCTAAATCAAGTAGATTCACAAAGAAATCATTGGTAAGCGCCTCTGTACGTTTTGTAAAAACACCGTTTTGCGACTGATCAAAGTTGGTGTTCAATACACGCATACCACCGACAAGAACTGTCATTTCCGGCGTTGACAAAGTTAATAATTGTGCTTTGTCAACCAACATTTCTTCTGCTGAAATAGTATATTTTGTCTTAACATAATTACGGAATCCATCTGCTTGAGGCTCAAGAACTGCGAATGATTCTACATCTGTTTGCTCTTGTGAAGCATCCATACGTCCCGGCGTGAAAGGTACTGATACATAATGTCCTGCAGTTGTAGCTGCTTTTTCAATACCTGCACTACCACCTAAAACGATCAAGTCAGCAATTGAAACTTGTTTACCACCAGACTGAGCACTGTTGAATTCATTTTTGATATTCTCAAGTTTGTTAAGTACTTTCTCAAGTTGAGACGGATTATTCACTTTCCAATCCTTCTGTGGTGCAAGACGAATTCGACCACCGTTTGCACCACCACGTTTGTCAGAGCCACGGAAAGTAGATGCTGATGCCCAAGCTGTAGATACTAATTCTGGAACAGACAATCCTGAAGCAAGAATCTTTGCTTTAAGTGTAGCAATATCTTGGTCATCAATTAATGGATGCGTAACAGCAGGAACTGGGTCTTGCCAAATTAGTTCTTCAGCAGGAACTTCTGGTCCTAAATAGCGCGCTTTTGGCCCCATATCTCTGTGTGTAAGCTTGAACCATGCTCTAGCAAAGGCATCATTGAATTCTGCTGGATTTTCAAAAAAGTGTCTTGAAATTTTCTCGTATATTGGGTCGACTCTTAATGACAAGTCAGTAGTCAGCATAAAAGGTTGGTGGCTTTTTGAAGGGTCGTGTGCATCTGGCACAGTACCGGCACCTGCATCACCTTTCGGTTTCCATTGATGTGCTCCAGCCGGGCTTTTGGTCAATTCCCATTCAAACCCGAATAGGTTTTCAAAGAAATTATTGCTCCATTTTGTTGGCGTTGTGGTCCAAGCACCTTCAAGACCGCTGGTAATTGTATCACCTGCATTTCCAGTACCATAGGTGTTTTTCCAACCTATGCCTTGCTCTTCAATAGATGCTCCTGCTGGTTCTGAACCGACGTATTTATTTGGATCAGCAGCACCATGGGTTTTCCCTAATGTATGTCCACCAGCAATAAGCGCAACAGTTTCTTCGTCATTCATCGCCATACGGGCAAAGGTTTCACGAATATCACGGGCTGCTAATAGCGGATCAGGATTACCGTCAGGACCTTCGGGGTTTACATAAATAAGCCCCATTTGTACTGCAGCTAAAGGATTTTCTAAATCACGATCACCTGAGTAGCGGCTATTTGGAGTGTTACTAAGGGCTAACCATTCTTTTTCAGAGCCCCAATAAATATCTTCTTGTGGTTCCCAAACATCGGCACGTCCACCAGCGAAACCAAAGGTTTCAAAACCTGCCGACTCGAGGGCGCAGTTACCCGTTAGAATCATTAAATCGGCCCAAGAAATTTTCTTACCATATTTTTGTTTGATAGGCCATAATAACAAACGAGCCTTGTCCAGATTCGCATTATCTGGCCAGCTGTTCAGTGGCGCAAAACGCTGCGTTCCGAAACCTGCACCACCACGACCATCTGCAATACGATACGTACCTGCACTGTGCCAAGCCATACGAATGAAGAACCCTGCGTAGCTACCGTAATCAGCAGGCCACCAGTCTTGAGATGTGGTAATGACATCCATGACGTCTTTTTTCAAGGCTTCAAAGTCTAGAGACTTGAATTCTTCAGCGTAGTTAAAAGTTTCTCCCATCGGATCGGAAAGAGAGGAGTTTTGGCGCAGAATGGTCAATTTTAATTGATTTGGCCACCAGTCGCGGTTACTAGTCCCGACACCCGCGCTTTGCTTTGGAGCAACTCCACCGGAAAAAGGGCATTTGCTTTCTTCGTTGACGTTGTAGGATGTTGGGTTTGTGTTATTTTCCATAGTATAATTGATTTTTTATTTACTTAAAAGCGAATTTACCAAAAACTATCCCTGTTAAAATTAATTTTTAATAGATAAAAACTATAGTAGTTGCTGTGCATAGGTATGTGCTAAATTTACTAAAAATGTTTAATTAGATAAGTATCAGTTTATCTGGATATTATCTAGCCAGTATTGAGTTCATAAATTCGAGAGAATCGTATTCCTGTTTTTTGTTGTTTCTGATTTAGGTATAAATTTATGAAATGTAAACTTAAGGCGGTTATTAAAGATTTGAGAATTATTTTAATGAAATATTGGTCTTGTATTTGGAAGTTTAATGATAACTAAAAAATAAATAGTAATTTAGTCGTAAACCTCGAATAGCATCGGGACATTAGCAGTAATGACCGGAGGCATTCCTTTAGATAAAAAGAATTCTATGAAAAACAGCAACCGTTTAACAGTATTAGTTATGCTGACAGGTTTCTTTATATCCTGTCAGGCACAAAAAAATAGAAAACAAGCAGGCACAGAACAAAATCCCGAGCAAAAATTGAACTCAAAAGAAATCAAACTACTCATCGACAGCCTGAGCAATGCTTTGGACAGGTTATATATTTATCCTGATAAAGCGATTCTAATGTCAAAGAGTATAAAACAGAAATTAAAGAACGGTGATTATAATAAAATAGGTTCGCGACAGGAAGTTGGTTTTCAATTGCACAATGATCTTCAGCAAGCTCACAGAGACGGGCATCTTGGACTCAGATACAATCCCCAACTGGCGGCCTACCTTAGTAAGCCGATGTCCGATGATGAGAAACTACAGCAACGTGTACAGGATTTAAACGCTGCACGTGAAAGTAATTTTGCCTTTAAAAAAACAGAGCTATTGTTTGGCAACATAGGATACATAAGATGGGATGAATTCGTGGGGTGTGTAGAAGAGGCTCAGCCCACTTTAAATGCCGCATTTCAATTCGTGAGCAACTGCAAAGCATTGATCATTGATATGCGTTATAACGGAGGGGGATCACCGGAAATGGTGCTTCGAACCCAAAATTATTTTTTCAATCAAAAAACACATATGAATGATATTATTAACCGTTCAAACGATACACTCAAGAGGTATACTGATCCTGCAAAAACGGATTTCAAGCTAAATATGCCTGTTTATATTTTAACCAGCCGACTTACTTTTTCAGGAGCTGAAGATTTCACTTATGGTTTGAAACATGCCAAACGTGCTACCATTGTAGGCGAAACTACCGGCGGAGGAGCGCATCCAACCGGTTCCTATGATATGGGTCAGGGTTTTGTAGCAAATATTCCTATTGCCCGCGCTCCTGTTGAAGCAGATTGGGAGGGAATAGGTGTGTTGCCCGATGTTTCTATACCTTCAGAACAGGCTTTTACAAAAGCAAGGATTTTGATCTCCACAGAACTCTTATCGAGAGCAAAAGACGAAAGAGAAAAAAATATGTTTCAATGGAATTTGAACAATATAAGATCTGAAACGACAAAAATGCCAGATTCTGTAGTTTTAAATTCCTATACAGGCGTGTATGAAGGTGGCTTAGATTTTCATATAAAAGACAATCAATTATTCTGCATGAATGCCGAAAGAGGAAATGTATTATTTGAGCTTAGATACATTGATAGCAATTTATTTGTGCTCGATGAAAATGTTCAGGTGCAGTTTGAAAAAGATGCTACAGGTACTTATACCCATTTGAAAATGCTGTGGAAAAACGGGGCTGTTACAGAAAAGCTCAAGATGTAAACAGATTAGCCATTGCATACTGCTGACAAGGACTATGCGCCATTTGTTGCTTTTTTCAATTCTAGAACTTCTTTATCTTAAAAATATTACGTAATTTTAGAGTACTAAAAATACGAAACCAAAAGTCAGCAGGAACAATTTATCACTATTGGCTTTAAAAATAATTGAATCATCAAAAAGAAAATCAAAATAGCAAAGGAAAACATTCACGAAAGGCTGCATCGGGAACCCTTTATCACACATCCTCGATTGAAGTTTATTCCTAATATTGTGCTCAATTTGATTAGCTGTATCGTCACACTTGTTGTGGTGGGTACATTGTTGTATTTACTGCTGAATTATTTGATAATGAAATTTTACCACTTGGATTAGTAAAAAACAACTCACATTTATATTGATTGCGTACATTTTAACAGGGTATTTTTTGTAAAGAGAGTGGGGCCAATACTATAAATAGAATCCTATTTATGCTAAAACTAATTTAGACAAATTGATTTCAGTATGTAATGAACAATATGAAAATATTAATGCTGTTATTTTTTTGAAGTAATTGTTGATCCTGCAGAAGCTATTACCACAAAAACAACAGCCAAAATTTCATTAAAAGTAAGGTATTCATGTAAAAATATAAAAGCACAAATTGATGCAGCAGCAGGTTCTAAACTCATTAAAATACTGAATGTACGTGCAGGAAGTTGTCCTAAGGCTTTCATTTCTAATGTGAAAGGAATCGCGCTGGATAATAGAGCGAGCGCTACACCTAAGCCTAAAAGTTGAGGTGTAAGGTTACTTAACCCATTTCCTAGAATTCCAAAAGGGACAATTAGTATAGAAGCAAAGAGCATTCCTATGGTAACAGCATCTCCACCTTTCATTATTTTTGAAATTTTTCCTCCTAATACAATATAAGCCGCCCAAAGGGCACCAGCCAAAAGAGCAAAAAGTACCCCCAGAATATCTAATCCATTATTTGACCATGGAGCAATCAAAACAATCCCAGCTGCTGCAAGAAGTACCCAGAAAAAATCAATCCTGCGGTTTGAACCAAAAACAGCTACTAATAACGGACCTATGAATTCCAGCGTGACAGCAAGTCCAATTGGGATTCTCTCAATTGAAAGATAAAAAATCAAATTCATTGCACCCAAGGACAAACCGTAAGGAATTACCAATTTCCATTGGTCTGCAGTTATCTTTTTTAGGTTTGGCCTGTAAACTGCCAATAATATCAATGCTGAGATACCAATTCTCAGAGATGCAGTTCCGGCAGCACCAATAGCAGGAAAAAGACCTTTCGCTATAGCTGCTCCAGATTGTACGCTTATTATTGCTAAAAGTACGGCGGGTAAGGGGGGAATGTCGATTAGTTTATGTTTCATATGGAGATTCGGATATGGGTTGCAAAACTACAAAATTTATAATTTAAAAAGATGCCAGATCCTTTAATCTACCAATTGTAAATGATATTGATTTTTAGTTTTTAGCCCAACTTACTGAGATAGAATCATTATAATCCGATAATTATAGAATTTACTTTTTAATGTAATTATAGAATGTCGATAAGCATGGAATAATTATTATAAATTAATTATGACATTCGAAATAATCATAAAAAAAATCCATTTTACTAATTGTAAAATGGATTCCTATAATTGTGAAGTAAAAAGGATTACAGCCGGACGGCTACTAATATTCCCATCTGACAAAAACCTCCATTGCGGCATAATTAGACAATCCTAATTGTACATATAGTTCTGGTGTTTCTGTATTTCTATTTTCAGCTCTCTGCCAGAATTCTCTAGTATCAGATCCTTGGAATACCATACCGTCTTTCTGGATTGGTATTTAAAGATTCCATGTATTTTGGCTAATACCTGATCAGGACTCATTGGTACAGCCATTTCTACTTCATCAATACTCCATTCCTGCCAAGCGCCTCTATATAACCAAACCCAGCAATCCTTCATGGAATCTTGTGGTTTCAATCGTTTCACCGCTTCAAAAATAGCATCCAAACATACTTTGTGTGTTCCGTGTGGATCTGCTAAATCTCCCGCACCATATATTTGGTGTGGTTTTATTTTTTCAATAAGATCCATTGTCAACTGAATATCTTCTGCACCCAAAGGGTTTTTCTCGATAGCACCCGTTTCGTAGAAATGAAGTTCCATAAAATGAATTTGCTCATCTGGCAAACCAACGAAATGACTCGTGGCACGCGCTTCCCCTTTTCGGATTAATCCTTTAGTATATCTAACTTCCGGAATATCTATTTCGTTATTCTTTTTGTTTTTAAGAAATTCTATCGATTTTTTATAAATATTTTCAGCTTCTAAGCTTTTTATTCCAAATTTCTCGTTGTAATCAATTACAAATCTGGCAAATCGTAACGCCACATCATCAGCAACCGCAATATTTCCCGAAGTTTGGTAAGCCACATGCACCTCATGTCCTTGTTGTTGCAATCTCATAAAAGTACCACCCGTACTGACGATATCATCATCCGGACGTGGACTAAAAATCAACACTCTTTTTCTTGCGGGCTCCGCTCTTTCGGGTCTATTTACGTCATCAGCATTCGGTTTTCCTTCAGGCCATGCTGTGATTGTATTCTGTAATTTATTAAATATTTTGATATTGATATCGTAGGCAGGACCTGAATCAGCTAACAAATCGCTCATTCCGTTCTCAATAGAATCAGCATCGGTAAGCCTTAAAATAGGTTTCTTCAAATCCAGTGCCAATCCCAATACTGCTTTTCTGGTTAATCTGTCTGTTCAAACAATTTTCTCAACTAACCCAAGGGCTGTTGATTCTTGTCCGTTTTGAAGACGCTTCTTTGTCTAAAACAAAAACCGCATTGTTGTGCTCTTGCAAAAATGAAGCAGGAATTAGATTGTTACTTCGCCTTCGACAGACTTTTTAATAATATTCGATTTTCCTTCACCCCAAGCCATCAAAATAACTTGTTTGGCTTCCATTATTTTTTAAACTCCCAGCGTGATTGCTGTTCTTGGCGTATTGCTTAATCCTGAAAAATATTTGCTTGCCGAAACTCTGGTAATATGATCTAATGCTACCAATCTTGTTTTGGAATTCTGCAAAGAACTGGACTCCTTAAACCTGATATGACCGTTTGCTCCAATTCCAAGAATCTGCAAATCAATTCCACCTAAAGCTTCTATTTTAGTTTCATAATTAGCACAATAATCGGCAATTTCTTCTTTAGATAAAGTTCCATCTGGAATATGATAATTGGCTGGTAAAATATTTACTTGATCCAACAGCAATTCTTTTATAAACCGCACGTAGCTATTTATGGAATCCGGTTCCATTGGATAATATTCGTCTAAGTTGAATGTAATTGCATTTTTAAAACTTAGTCCTTCTTCTTTGTGCAAACGAACTAATTCAGCATACAATTCTTTTAGCGAAGAACCTGTTGCTAAACCCAATATACAGGATTCGTTGTTTTCTTGTTTTGATTTGATAAGTGTTGCGACTTGTTGTGCAAGAGCTTTAGAGGCGCTAGTTGAATTTTAAAAAACTACTGTGTTAATGTCTTCGAATCTTTTTCCGAAACCTGTTGTTTTATCAATACTACTTTTTAACATTTTCAGTTTTTTTTTAATTTATTATCGTATCAACATTATTTTTGTGACCAACTTCTGTATTTATGCCCTTTAAATGCATAAAACAGGATCATAAAGTAAGTAGGTAATAATATCAAATATGCAATTTGATTCCCACTTTTAGCAGTCTCAGCTATACCTTCGGCTTCGTTGGCTATATTAATTGTATCTGCCCAAGAACCATACATTAATGGAAAAATAGCACCTCCTATAATCCCCATAATTAATATGGCACCCGCTATTTTTGTATAGCCACCAAGGTCTTGAAGCGCCATTGGCCATATTGCCGGCCAGCAAAGGGCATTAGCAAGTCCTATTAGAGCCACCAAAATAATTACAAGGGGTAAATTAGGAATTCCTCCGGGTAATTGAATCATAATGGCTGGAGAAATCGTAACAATCAATAACACTAAAATAATCCCTAAAAAGCCTGAAGCTTTCAAAGCAGTAACTTGTGAAACATACTTAGGGATTAAGGTAATTCCCAAAATGTAACCAATTACCATAGCTACCATTGTAAACGAAGTAAGTTTTAGATAAAAATCTCCGTTATCTCCATAAACGCCTAGTTTTTTTCCAAAACCACCTATAGAGTCGCCTGCAATTACTTCGCCAGCTACATATAGCATTAGTGTAATGAAACCAAAAACCAGTTGCGGATATTGGAACGCATTTTTAATTTGTTGAAAAACACTTAAATGTTCCACTTGTCCGTCTTCGTCTAAATCGATTTCCGGTAATGGGGAGAATTTTATCAATACTGCCAAAATCAAGATAATGATTCCAATATAGACGTAAGGAGTTTGCAATTGTAAAGCAAGTGCATCAAGTGCTTTTTCTTTTGCACCAGCATCAAGAAGTGCAATTTTTTCAGCAGTATAGTCTTTCATATTTGAAAGTACCAAAGCAGTTAAGGCAATAGGGGCAATAAATCCAGCGAATTTATTTGCTAAACCCAATACACTAATTCTTGCAGCTGCGCTTTCTCGGGGGCCAATCACAACTACATATGGATTTGCAGCTGTTTGCAATATAGCTAAGCCTGTACCCATCACAAATAATGCGATTAAAAATAACATAAATGTACGTGCTTCGGCAGCTGGATAAAACGTAAAGGCTCCAATTGCGATTACCACTAATCCTAGTGATAAACCATTTTTGTACCCAACCTTTTCTATTAACCAAGAAGATGGTATTGCCATTACAAAATAAGCAATATAAAAAGCAAAAGCCACAAAATAAGATTGAGACTCTGTTAATTCACAGGCAGTTTTAAAAAATGGAATTAACGGCCCATTTAGCCAAGTTACAAATCCGAAAATAAAAAATAATGCGGTTAAAATAACCATTGGAATTAAGGCGCTTCCTTGATTCTTATTTATGGTACTTTCGATTTTTGACATGTTATTTGTTTTTTAGTAATAGTTAAATTTTGCTTGCAACTTTATTTAGTGTGAGTACTTCTACAATCTAGTTTGGTTTAATTACTAGAAAAAAAGTTGAGAAGTACTTTTACTGATTTTTACATTTTATTTTTTAAGATTGATTTTAGATTATTATGCATTCCAATCCAATTGTGGATAGTGTTTTTTCAAATATTCTTTAACTTCTGCAATATCTTCTTTTGCCGTTAAGTCAGGAACATGTTCTGAAAAAGGAATTCCCAAAGCAGTATTTCCATTCTTTTTTAACGAGTTTAAAAGTACCGTAGGCAACTCTTTTTCATCTCTTTCTGGATTAACAGGACAATTTTTAAGGTAAGGATATAAAATTGCGCCATCAAATTTAAAAGCATTCATACTTACTCTTAATATTCCTTCAGCATCTTTATAGCTGTCTAAAACATCAGCCGTTGGCTTTTCAAGAATATCCAAAAGACAATTGTTTTCGTCCAATTTAGCAATAGCAAAACGAGAAATTCGCTCTAAAGGAAACTCTAATGCATCCCGATTATAGCTTATAAAAGCATTTGGACTTGCTGTTTCTCTAAGCGCATATAAAGCCTTTGCTGAATATAAATTATCACTATTGCAAACGGAATAATACAGCGTATTCAATTCTGGATATTGCTCCACAGCCTGAAATAATGCATCGGCAGTACCAAATGGCTTAACTCTTCCTTCTGGAATATATTGAACTGCAAAAGAAATATTTAAACCATGAAAATCATTGTTCTTATCATCGCTTCCGTAAAATTCTTTAAATAAATCTCCCTGTTCCCCAATAATGATGTATATGTTTTTATACCCTGCTTTTTTAGCATTTAATAAAAGGTAATCTAATAAAGGCCTTCCGTTTGGACCAACACCAATTAATCCTTTACTTCTTTCATTGGCTTGCGCAATTTCTTCTTCGCTTAAATTATCTAATGAAACTTGTTTTTTCATTCTGGAAGAAGCACCACCAGCTAAAATAATTAGATTGTCATGCATAATTAATTCTTTAAAATTTTAATGTTTTCTAATATTCTCACTCCAGGATCAACGGTTACAGTATACGCTTCTACTGCACCTGCTGCCAGTATTGCTGCTACTACAGGAGCTTCATTTCCCGGTTCAGCCATTACTACAATGCTGCCGCCGCCGCCTGAACCAACTATTTTAGCACCATAGGCACCAGCTTTTAATGCGGCATTAATCATAGCATCAATTTTAGGTACCGTTATTTTTAATAAATCTCTTAAAACAGCGTGATGTTGATTCATTAAAGCACCAATCTTTTTTAAATCTGGAGTTGGTTTTTCAAATTCTTTTAAAGCCTTTTTCGTATAATGGTAATTTTTGATGGCGGCTTCAAAATAAGGAATCAATCGGTCCGGTAAATAATTATGATATGTATCTAAATCTTCTATTTCTGACGTATTTAAATCAAAATCTTTAAAATTTTGTTTTATCATATCAATTGCTATCAAGGCATTTCCTTTTAATTCTCCAATCAAACCAATTGTTTCTTTGGGTACTCCGGAAACGCCGGTAATTAGCCCTTTTAATTCGGTACCAATAATGGTATATGAAAATGGATCTTTGGTATTGATGTGAACAATATTACCCACTCCTATACTGTAATGATCCATCATTCCGCCTGGCTCTCCATGCTCTAAAACTTCGGAAGCATATCCCATTTTTGCTATGAATTCAGGTGTAACTTCCTCATCGACTCCAAAAGCGGTAATCAAAAAATTAATCCAAGCCAATAGTAAAGCCGATGAACTTGAGGTTCCTGAATTGATAGGAATATCTCCTTTTATGGTAATATCGTATCCTACATTTGGAATGCATCCATGTCTTCTCAAAACTCTTAAGGAAGACGCAAAATAATCACGAGGTGCTAATTCCGAAAATGTGGCGTGGATATCAATGACCCTGACTTCATTAATATCTTCCATATTTAATCTAAAAACTTCAGTGTCATTTTGCACTGCAGTTAATTTTATGTTTCTATTAATCGCACATGCAATTACCGGTAAACCTAAATAATCTTGATGATCTCCAAAGAGACACGTTCGTCCCGGTGCTAATGATGTAATTTCTTTCACTTCCTATAGGTGTTAAAGCATTGTAATACTGATGGTTATTATATTTTTTGTTTGTACTTCTAACGGTTTTCTTAGTTTTGACTTTACGAAACTATAGATTAAATTTTAATAAACCAAGTAAAAAATAAAAAATGTGCTCGAACACATATTAAAAATATTATCGAGCACATTTTTAAATTAAATATAAAAGGCATTATTAAAAATAGAATAGTGGTTCAAAATAAAAGGATGTCATTCATCAACTCAATTCTATTTTGTTAATTAAGTCTTACAAAATGAAATAAACCAAAGTTTTTATATATTTGCCCATTATGGATAAAAAATATACAATAAAAGATATTGCTAAATTAGCTGGCGTTTCAAAAGGTACTGTTGACAGAGTCTTGCATAAAAGAGGAAAAGTGTCACCATTAGCTCTGGAAAAAGTAAACGAAGTTTTAAAAGTAATAGACTACGAACCAAATCTTATTGCCAGAAATTTAAAAAACAATAAAATTTATCGTATTTGTATTGTGCTTCCCGATCCTAAAATTGATCCATACTGGTTACCGTGTCTAAATGGTATTGATGATGCCAGACAAGAGTTTAAAGCCTATAATTTAGTTATAGAGACTTTTTATTTTAATCCGGAAAAAAAGAAATCTTTTTTAAAAACCAATGAAACCGTACTAGGATTATCTCCTGATGCCGTTTTATTAGCGCCTTTATTTCATAAGGAGACTGTAGATGTTATCGAAGAATACCATTCATTAAACATCATTGTGAATACTTTCAATAACCAAGTTGAATCCAGTTTTGTACAATGTTTTGTAGGTCAGGATTTGTTTAGAAGCGGTCGAATTGCAGCAAAATTATTGGATTCGATTACTGATAAAGGTCAAATTGCTATTGTTCATATAGATGAAACCTACAAAAATGCAATTCACATGCAGGAAAAGGAGAGAGGTTTTAGAAATTATTTTGAAGAAAAAGAAAATTCAGAATATACTATCACAACTTTAAAATTAAAAAATCCAAATGTTGAAATTAGTTTCAATAATTTTCTGAATGAAAATCCAGATGTGTCAGGAATATTTATTACTACCTCTAAAGCGTATCAAATTGCTAAAATAATTAGTGCGTTTAAACATAAAAAAATTAGAGTTGTTGGATATGATTTGGTTGATGAAAATGTTTCTTATTTGAATCAAGGAGTCATAGATTTTATGATTCATCAAAATCAGAAAAGACAAGCGTATCTGGGAATAACCTCTTTAGTGGAATATTTCCTTTTTCATAAAGAAATTCCGGAAATGATTCTTTTACCTATTGACATTGTAAATGCTGAAAATGCGGAGTATTATATTGAATAGCGCCATTCTATTCTTTTAAAACAAAAACCCCGAAGGAAGAAGCAATATGAAAATTAGGTATTTCAGTATTCGGGTTTACCTAAGTTATCCAGTTAGGTTCAAAACATCTATTTTGTCTCTTTGTATATTTTGCTCTAAAAACACCGGTTTCTATTTGTATTGTTTTGAATTAGATTAAAACTTTTTAAAGATTCAACGCTAATAGATCCTTCAACTGTGAATGAATTAGTATTTACAGTTGATTTAACTACTAAATCATTCTTGGGCTAATCCAATTAAAATCAAAGTTCTTATTGGGATGCGCCATAAAATCCATTATTCGACCAGAAGTATCTATCTCTAAATAATAATACGGATTCAGCGAATTATCAGGTCTAAAAAAGAGTTCGACTCTATCGGAGTTTCCAATACTTTCAATACTGTCATTCTGTTTTTCTATGTGGATTTCGGTGTCCAAAACAGTAAAATTAAAAAACAACTTTTCTCGATACCAAAGTGCTTTAAATGTAATTTCTGATCCTTTTTCAGTACTCCAAGGGGAATAAAAATCAGTCAAAATCATAGCAGTATCCCATAATTTATCATCTTCATTTCAAGAGATATTCAATTGTTTTTTCTCGATTAAATTCACTTCGTATTCTTTTATTTCTGGAGCCATTTTATGTCGTATTTAATAGTTGTATAAAACTGTATTTGAGCAAATTTTTCGAAATATTGTTAAAAGAAATTTCAATGAGAAATTCTTCTCTTTTTCTAGTTTAATTGAAACTCTTAAAAGTATCCATTTAGCGTTAAATTCTAGTCTAAATAGATAAAAAAAAATGGCTTTAATGTGTTTCGAATAAGACACAGAACTGTTGAATTTGTAAAAAAAAGACTTAAAAATTTCGAATTCTATATTTTTTAATCAATACTATCCCTTGGCTAAATAAATAAAGCAAAATTTAGGAGGTTTCTATTATTGAAAAACTAAAATTTTAGTACTAAAAAAACGTTTTGTATAATATTTATGTGTTCGAGAACATAAATATCGTGTGTTCGAACACATTTTTTATGTTTTTCCTTGTTTAATAAAAATATAATCTATAGTTTCGTCACATATTAAAAAATAACACCTCTTTTATTAGATCAAAATTTAATGCTTTAAAGATTAAATAAGAGGATAAAAAAAGTATAAATCCAGAAATGTGAATTGAAAAATCAGGGGATGATTTGAATAAAAAACAGATCGATTAAGAAATTACAAATCAGTTTTTTCAGAATCAATTTTTCTCAACCCAAAAGGATACATACAAAACAAACATCAAACAATTAATTATTAACCAAAATCATTTAAGAGTATGAAATTATTAACCCAAAAAAAACCAAGGGATTTAGGGATAAACAATCTGTCCCACAAAGAAATAAAACTAACAATTCTTTCTTTGTTAGCTTTAACTTTTCAAGTTTCCACTGCTTCGACTATAAAAACGGTTACATTATACGATACTAATGTATCACTAGTTCAGAAAATTGTAAAAGGTAAAGTGACTGATGAGAGTGGTGCACCTCTGCCTGGAGCTAATGTACTTATCAAAGGGACTACAGTAGGAGTTCAGACAGATGCTGATGGTAATTTTTCTATTGAAGTATTGGGAAATAGCAACACTTTAGTTGTTTCGTTCATTGGAATGGAAGAACAAGAGGTTGTCATTGGCGTTGGACCGTTAAAAATTATTTTAAAAGAAACAGGTCAAAAATTAAATGAAGTAGTTATTGTAGGGTATAGTACGATTAAAAAAGAAAGTCTTACGGGCTCATTGCAAACGGTTACTAATAAGAAGCTTACAGATGCAACAACTCCTTCTGTCGAAAATTTATTGGCAGGTAAAGCTACGGGGGTTCAAGTAACTTCAGGATCTGGTCAGCCAGGATCTTCAGGAAAAATAATCATTCGAGGAAAAACTACTGTAAACGGGAGTACCGATCCTTTATGGGTAGTTGACGGAGTTATTATAGGAAGCAGCGCCGGAAATATTAATCCTACCGATATTGAAAGTCTGACGGTGCTTAAAGATGCAGCTTCTACTGCTGTGTATGGTTCGCAAGGAGCAAACGGTGTTATCGTTGTTACAACAAAAAGCGGGAAATCTGGAAAAACAACTATTAGTTTTTCTACAAAAATGGCTGCTACGACTTTGAATACAGGTAATTTTGATATTATGAACGGTGCTGAATTGTATGATTTATACGATTCATTTTCGAATAAACAAGATTTTTCAACTGCTTGGTGGTGGAATCCGGAATTAAGAAACAAAAACTTTGACTGGTGGGACAATGCCACAACAACAGGTTTAGCAACAGATCATAACCTAGCAATAAGTGGAGGTACTGAAAATTTTAAAAGCTACGTTTCTTTGGGGGTGTATGATGAAACTGCTGCTATAAAAGGATATGATTTTAACCGATACAATCTACTCTTAAAATTCAGCTATAAAGTAAATAATTGGTTGACAATAAAACCTCAAATCAATGCTTCACGGAGAGATGTGTTAAATAAGCAACATTCTGTAGGGGCAATGTATGGCAATATGCCTTGGGACAATCCGTATTTAGCAGATGGTACTTTGGTAGGAAATCAACCAAATCCAACTTGGGTAAACACAACTGGATCTAACTATTTGTATGATTTACAATGGAATTACGGCGAATCGCAATCTTACGATGTTAGAAGTAATTTTGACTTTGATATAAAACTTACGGATTGGTTAACATTTGCTTCTGTAAATAACTATATCTTTTCACATTCTAATTCTATGTACTATTCAGACCCACGTTCTTCCAGCGGATTAGCCGTAAAAGGTAGAATTGAAGACTACATGAGTTCTTATAATAGAGCGTATACCAACCAACTGTTCAAATTCAATAAGTCATACGGAAAGCATGATTTTAATGCTATCGCAGGTTATGAATGGAATGAATTCAACTCTAAAAACACAGAAGGAATTGCTACAGGATTTGCGCCAGGATTTATAGTGGGTGATGTAGCTTCAATTCCTGAAAAAGTGAAAGGAAGCAGAGCACAATGGGCCGTACAATCATTATTGTCGAATGTTAATTATACGTATGATAATAAGTACTTAGCACAAGTTTCTTTAAGACGTGATGGGGCTTCAAATTTTGGAGTTAATTCACAATATGGAAATTTCTTCTCTGTAAGTGGTGGATGGAATATTCATAAAGAGGACTTTTTTAAAGCAGATTATATTACAAATTTAAAACTTAGAGCGAGTTACGGATCTGTTGGAAATAGACCAAACAGCCTTTATCCACATTATGCATTGTATTCTTTAACGACAGGGTACAATGAAAATCCAGGGGCTATTATCTCTCAAATCGCGAATCCTGATTTAAGTTGGGAAAAAACGTATACAACCGGAGTTGGTTTAGATATTTCGTTTTTAAGAAGATTCAACCTTACTTTAGACTATTATGATAAGGATACCTCAGGTTTATTGTACCAAGTTCCTTTACCTGGAGTAATTGGAGTTACCAGTATTTGGAAAAACGTAGGAGCTGTAAGAAACAAAGGTTTCGAAGCGGCACTTAATGTTGAAATTATTAAAAATGAAGATTGGCAATGGTCTGTTGATGCTAATATTGGCGTGAATAGAAACAAAGTTACGAGTCTTTATGGTGAAAGAAAACAAATCATTGTTGGAGATGGGTCTGGTATTGCCGGTTCAGCCTCTAAACTATTGACTCCAGGAAAAGATGTAGATACGTGGTACCTTACGGAATGGGCTGGTGTAGATCCAGAGACCGGAAAACCACAGTGGTTTGAAACCAATGCAGCAGGAGAACGCGTTAAAACCTTCAGTTATAGTGCTGCTTCAAAAACACCGATTGCTATGGGAGCATATACTCCTTCTTTCTTTGGTGGGTTTTCAACGAATTTGAACTATAAGAATTTTGATCTTGCTGCCATGTTCTCTTATTCAGTAGGAGGTGAAATTTATAATTATGCCAGAGCAGAATTTGATTCAGATGGAGCATATACGGATCGTAACCAAATGAATCTGCACAGCGGATGGAGTCGTTGGGAAAAACCGGGAGATATTGCTACGCATCCTCAAGCGAGTTATAACAATAAAAGTAACTCAAACAAAGTATCGTCTCGTTTCTTAGAAACTGGAACGTATCTAAAAATGAGAAGCCTTTCTTTAGGATACAACCTAAATGTTGAGCGGTTGAACATTTCTAATCTTAGACTATTTGTAGCCGCAGAAAACGTATTTACCATTTCTCATTTCTCTGGAGTTGATCCTGAGATACCACCTAGTAATGGTCAAATCACAGGAGTTGCAACATCAGTATATCCACAGACACGCAAATTTGTATTAGGACTTAATCTTACTCTTTAAAAAAAAAAATCATGAAAAAGATATTTATATTATTTATTACAATGAGTTTCTTATCCTCTTGTGAGCTAGAGAGAGAACCGTTTAATGCTTACACCGAGGACAAAATCCTTGCAGATAAGGAAGCAGCTGTCGAAGTGCTTTTGAATGGGTGTTATGCACAACTTAAAGGTTGGTCAGATGTTATGCACAGAGTAGGGGAATATCCCGGGGATAATATTATGATACGAGGAACTTCTACGGATGCGTTCTATTCCTTTATTTCGTACCAACACATACCGGATAACGGAAGATTATCTGTTTTTTGGAACAACAGTTATAAAATTATTTCACAATCAAGTGACTTAATAAAAATTATTTCGGAAGGAGAAAATGCGCAAATTGACCAGCAATTGGGAGAAGCCTATTATTTAAGAGGAATGATTTATTTTTATTTATCTCGTACGTACGGTAGACCCTATGCACAATCACCTGAATCTAATTTGGGAGTGCCAATTGTAAATGGAATGCCTGCTGATATAGATAATTTACATCTTCCAGACAGATCCACAATTAAAGATAGTTACCAACAAGCTATAAATGATTTGAAAAAAGCAGAAACGCTAATGACAGTAAAACGTAGTGCAACTTACGCAACCAGAGAGGCAGCGCAAGCGATGCTATCAAGGGTTTATTTGTATATGAGCGGAACGTACCAAAGTCCAAATCAAGAATATGCTACTCTTTCTATAGATTATGCTAATAAAGTAATTGCGAGCGGTAATTACAATTTGCTAAGCAGAGCTGATTTTATGAAATACAACACCTTTGCTCCTGATGCAGCCGGACAAACCGAAACCATCTTTGCAGTAAAACGTGTGGCTTCAGAGTTCTCTGGTTTTGATCATTATTACGGGATTGGTGGTATGTATGCCAATATTCAAGGACAAGGTTGGGGCGAAATGTATGCCAGTGCCAAATATTTAGATTTACTGCGCAAGGCAGGTAAGAAAAATGATGCTCGTTGGGCATTTATTGAGCCTCAATATGTGACTGATGCAGCCAAAAATAAAACAGAAGCATTCCGTTTTATCCATGATTCGTTCAATACTGGCGGAACACAAACGGGGTATAACTACTTGCAGCAACCGCTTAAACGCAATACTGACGGTACATTTTACATAGATATTGCAAATGTTAAATACAATCTGACAGAAGTTAATGCTGCTGAGAATAGTTATTCAATTGTCTATAAAGGGAAAACGTATATAGGTGAAAAAGATTATATGATGTTGTTAAACCGCGTATATCCAATGTACTATGTCACTAAATGCTCTTTACAGGATAATGATTCTCATCTGCATTCTCCTACCATTTCAAGATTAGCAGAAATGTATTTGAATATGGCAGAAGCGTATGCTAAAAAAGGAGATTACACAAATGCTCGCATCAATCTGAATATAGTAAGAGAAAGATCAATTCCTAGTGCTGGATATACTTCATTAACTAGTGCCAATGCGATCCAACTTATAGATGAAGAGCGTCAATTAGAATTAGCTTTTGAAGCGCATAGAGGGTATGATGTATATAGAAACGGACAAACAATGAGCCGTCGTTATCCTGGACCACATCCTGCGATGGAAGATGTTCCTGCAACAAGCCCTCGTGTGGTACAATACATTCCTCAATCAGAAATAAATGCATACCCGGGAACTTTAACTCAGAACCAATAATAACGCGTTAGCTAATAATCCCCAAAGACTCTCTTTAGAATTCCTCTTAAATAGTAATTTAAGAGGATTCTTTGGAAGTCATCAAGTAAAAAATCACATAACATTGCTGATGCCGTTGGATATGCAAACAAAAAGTAGAGAAAAAGTTAAGCTACATTTTTGTAATTAGTTAATTTATTAAATTCTTCAATAGTTTTATAGTTCAAAGCGGAGTGCCTTCTTTTTTTATTATACCAAATTTCGATGTATTCAAAAATTTCAAGTTCCATCTGCTCTTTAGAAATTAGTTTATTTCCATAAATTAATTCTGTTTTTAATGATTTGAAAAAACTTTCAGCAACAGCATTATCCCCGCAGTCTCCTTTAGGGCTCATACTTCTTGTGACAGTTTTATAAGAGTCGAGCATATTAGTAAAGTTTTTATTGGCGTATTGTATGCCACTGTCGGAATGGAATATCAATTCATCTGTGATTTTTCGATTTTTAACCGCCATTTTCCAAGCTGATAATGTAGTTTGTTTAGTACTCAATCCATTGCTTAGACTCCAGCCAATTATTTTTCTGTCGAACAAATCCAAAATAATTGTCAGATATAAAAATCCATCCTTTGTTTGAATATAAGTGATATCTGAAACCCAAGCCTTAGAAGGCTTTTCACTGTAAACTCTCTTTTTAAAATATTTGGAACAATAAAATGATTATGTTTTGAATTGGTTGTTACTTTAAATTTACTACTCAATTTACTGTACAACCCCAATTGTTTCATGTATTTAGCTACTGTTATTCTGGATATTTGATATCCTATATTTTGCAGCTCTAAAGTAATTCTGGGGCTTCCATACCGCTGTTTAGCATTAAAATATATACAAGTTATTGCCTCTTTTATTAAAACCACTCGTTTTTGTCTTTCTGAAACAACCTGTTTTTTCCATTTATAGTAACTGCTATTGCTTACTGCTAAAACTTTGCACATCTTTTCAATCGAATATATTTTTTCATGGTCTTTTATGAAAAGATAAATCATCGACCTCCCTTGGAAAAGATGCTTATTGCCTTTTTTAAGATATCACGTTCTAATTCTGCTTCTTTTAATTTTTTTTTCGAGTTCATGAATTTTTTCTTGTTCAGGACTTAATTTTAAATTGCCTTTTCCAGGAAAACTTCCTGTTCCAAATTCTTGATAATCTTGTCTTCATTTATATAGCAATGCAGATGATACTCCAAGTTCTTTTGCTAGTTGTGAGATATTGTCTCTTTCATAACTTAATTGGACTGCTTTCTCTTTGAAAATGCGGTCGTAAGTTTTACGATTTTCTTTCATGGTCTAAAGTTAAGGTTTTGTTCTTAACTGGAACTCCACGCTTAGTTAGCACATCCATATCTGGGAATAACATCTTTAGTGGAACATTTTCTCTTTCATAAAGAAATTCCAGAAATGATTCTTTTACCTATTGACATTGTAAATTCTGAAAATGCGGAGTATTATATTGAATAACACCATTCTATTCTTTTAAAACAAAGACTCCGAAGGAAGAAGCGATGTGGAAATTTGGGGTTTCAGTATTTGGGTTTACCCAAGTGATCCAGTTTGGTTCTAAACATTCATTTTGTGCCTTTATATACTTTGCTCGAAAAACACCGGCTTCTATTGTATTGTTTTTGATTAGATTAAAACTTCTTAAAGATTCGATACTAATGGATCCTTCAACTGTAAAAGAATTAGCATTTATGGATGATTTAACTATTAAATCATTCTTGGGCCAATTCCAATTAAAATCAAAGTCCTTATTGGGATGCGCCATAAAATCCATAACCCTTGGTGAAGGATCAATCTCCAAACAATAATACGGATTTAGCGAAGCATCAGATCTAAAAAAAAGCTCAACTCTATCAGAATTATTAATACTTTCAATACTATCATCCTGCTTTTCTATATGAATTTCGGTATCAAAAACAGTAAAATTAAAAAATAATTTTTCTCGATCCCAAAGTGCTTTAAATATAATTTCTGATCCATCTTCAGTACTCCACGGAGAAATAAAATCATCTAAAATAATAGCATTATCCCATAATTTATCATCTCCATTTCCGGAAATATTCAGCTGATTTTTATCTATTAAATTTACCTCATAGGTATTCACTTCTTGTTTCATATCACTTTAGTATTAATTTTTTTTAGTACTCAAATATCAATATTACATCCTCTTTTCGAATGAAATTTATTTAAAGCTCACAGCTATTTATACAGTACAATAGGTCTTGATTCAATATGTAAAAACTGCCTGAAATTTTAGCCAAATATAATTAAAAACTATTGAGAAGTGCAAAGTTTTAAGAATCTTAAAATAGCTTTTAAAAAAAGGGATTTGTCGCCTTAAATAATAGCAATGCTTAATTCATTTCTCAAGAAATTACAGCGAATTAGAATGAAATAAAAATAAGATTTATGCGACCCGGTTTTATTTTAAAATAAAACTAAACTAATTCAGTATCAATGTAAAAGATGCTGTTTATATTTTACTTCTTTGAGCATCCCTTAATTAAAGACATTAATTAAACAGGCGTTGTGCTAAGTGTTATTATTACGGAAAGGGCAAAAAATTATAAAAAAAAATGTTTTTTATGCTTTTTTTGTGCTCGAGAACAAAATTATTATGTGTTCGAGCACATTTTTCATGCATTTTATTGTTTTGTAATAAAAAAAAATATACTTTCGGCATAATTAAGAGTTTAATCAATAGATTTCAATCTTAAAAATATTGCTTTTTGATTATTTTAATTAGAAAAATTCTGAAAAAGAATGGATTATTTTATAAAGACAAATAGTCCTAAAAAAGGAAGTGAAATAGAAAAGTGATTGACCTTTTTTTATAATACTATCTAATTATTTTTCGAAAAAAAAACAGCAACTAATTAAATTTTGCTTTAGTTGGATTTTAGAAAAAAGAGAATGTTAAAGCATGTAAAATATAACGAGTAAAAGAACTCATGAATTCATGTCTTTTGAAAATGAGCAACAGTAGTATGGATTTAGATTAATCATAAAAGAACCAAACATTAGATAACAACTTTTATTAACCATTAACCAAACCAAATTTATGAAAAGAAAGTTACACTCGGAAGAGTCCGAGAAGTTTACAAGGCAAAAAAAAATAATTCCTTGGACAACAAAAAAAGCGGCATTTGTATGTCTTATATTTTTTAACCTCACTGCCTTCGCAAACAATGAAGATTTTTCTCTTAACCACGGAAAAGACATCATAAAAAGAGGTTTTGAGAGCATAAAAGTAGTACAAGACATCACCATTACCGGAAAAGTAACGGGAGAATTAGGGGAAAACCTTGCTGGAGCTTCTGTTAAAATAAAAGGATCAACAAAGGCGGTGTCTACAGGACAAGATGGAAGCTTTTCCATCGTAGCTAAAGATACGGATGTTTTGGTCGTTTCCTTTATTGGATATGTTACTAAAGAAATTACGGTAGACAACCAAAAAGAAATCAAAATTAGACTTAAACCAGAACAAAACGAATTAAGTGACATTGTGGTTATTGGATATCAAAAGGCGCATAAAAAAAATGTGAATGCTGCAGTTACCACAATAAGTAGTAAACAATTAGAATCGATACCCGTATTAAGTGTATCTGCTTTGATAGCCAGCTTATCCACAGGGGTCCAGACTCCTAGTCAAAGTGGAGCTCCCGGAGGAAGAGGTTCTGTTGTTATTCGTGGTAACTCGAATATGTCAGGAAGTGTTGATGGTACAGGATATAGCAATCCGCTATATGTGATTGATGGAGTGCAAACTTCCTTGGAAGATTTAGCAGGATACAACACCTCTAATACAGACTTTTTGGCTTCACTGAATCCAAATGACATTGAAAGTATCGATTTACTCAAAGACGCCTCTGCTGCTGCCATTTATGGATCTCGTGGTGCTAATGGGGTAATTATTATTACGACCAAAAAAGGTACTGCTTTAGACAAGCCAGAATTTAATTTTTCGATGAATACGGGTATTTCGCCAATTCCTCAATTGGTTCCTATGTTAGTAGGCTCAGCAGAAAGAAATGCTAAAATGGGTATGATTGACAAATGGTGGAAAACACAATATGCACAAGGTACTCAAGTACCGATGGTGCTATCTGACAGTTTGAATCCTGCATTCAATAACAATGTGGATTATCAAGGGATGTTTTATAGAACAGGACTTACTCAAAAATACAATTTAAGTGTGAGAGGTGGATCTGAAACTTCAAATTACAGAGTGTCATTAGGATATGATAACGCAGAAGGAGTAATTCAAAACTCTGGATTTAAGCGCTATACTTTGGCCACGAATTTAAATTCAAAAGTTGGAAAAAGTTTTGAAAACCAACTTCGAATAAGTTTAACTTTTACGGACAATCAAACAGGGCAAGGGAATCCAGATCAAGGTAATTTTCAATTTAACACTACTTTACCAACTGATCCAGCGAGCTTAAACTCCTCTTTGTTTTATATTTCGGATGAAAAAAAGCAATCATTCAGGGGAGAATTGAACGAGAAATTGAATACTGATGAAGCTATTCTAACTACGATTTCGAACTTTTCCAGGTTTAATCTCTATGATGGACTTACATTCAATACCCAATTTAATTTTGTGTACAGTACCGAAAAGAAAAACTATTACGAACCTTCAACGCTTCGTGAGGAAGGAGATGGTTTAGCCAGTTATGCTTTATATACTCGTAAAAATTTATCGTCGGATATTTATTTAAGTTATTATAAAACGGTTAAGGATCACACTTTTACCGGTATTTTGGGTACTAAAACAGATTATAACAAATACGAAGACATGGGTCTTTGGGCTCAAGGTTTTGGTAGTGATGCTATCCAAGTAATCAATGATCGATATACTAAAGGAGAGATGTATGGTTATACGAGTATAGAATCCAACGCATTGCTGTCTTATTTTGGACGCTTCGGTTACCGATTCAAAGAGCGTTATATGATTGATGGTAGTTATAGTATTGATGGATCTTCCCGTTTTGGTAAAGATGTACGTTGGGCAAAATTCCCATCCGTATCTGTGGGTTGGATATTTTCTGATGAGCCTTTCATCAAACGCAATACTTCAAATATTTTAAGTTATGGTAAGCTAAGAGCCAGTTATGGTGTAAACGGGAAACAATTTGACGCCAACTTTTTAAGATATGGGTCTTATGACCTAGGATACGGAGGAAATCCATTATGGTCAAACACAATGAATGTTTCTACTTATGGAGGAGTGACAGGGGTTGTACCTAATTATAATGCCATTGGAAATTCAAAACTGTCTTGGGAAAATTCAAAACAATGGAACATAGGGGTAGATTTGGATTTGTTTGACAATAGAGTAAACGTAACTTTTGATGCGTATAACAAAAAAACAGATAAATTATTCTTTGATGTACTCTTCCCTGCTTATTCAGGTTATAATAAAGCTAAAGCGAATGTTGCCGGGGTAATGAACTACGGATGGGAAACCATGATTAAATGGCAGGTTTTTCCAAGAGCGAATGATTGGAATCTGGAGTTAACAGCTGGTTTTAGCCAAAACAAAAATTTTGTGACCAAACTTCCTAACGGAAACAGAGATTTCTATGGAGTAGATGTCAATGGCAGAGGTTTTGGATATGTTGTTGGCTTACCGCTTAACCTTCCAGTGTTATTCAGAAACGAATATATATTGGATAACATGAGTCAATTGCCGGTGAACCCTTATACAGGACAACCGCTTCATGGTAAAGGCGCTTGGGCAGCAATAGCCCCAGGTTTTCCTATCTGGAAAGATTATAACGGAGATTATCTTCTATCAGATGAGGACGGACTAAAAGATAATATATTAGACACTAAATTTAAACCTACGCCGGATATTATAGGTTCGTTTAATGTGAACTTAAAATACAAAGGATGGTATTTGCAAGCCTATAGTCAATTCTCATTTGGATCTGATATTATGAATACGGTTCTACAGGGTTATATGGATCGATATGATAGAGGAGATACAGAATGGGCTCAAAAAGGTTTAGCTGATTTAAGCAACCTGACTTTCTGGCAACAACCGGGTGATGGTGCTGCTGGAGTACGTTTCCCGGCACTGTATCCTTCGGTCAATGGTTTACCGCCTTATTATAGATTTAGAGATGGTCAATCTTTATGGATGGAGAGCGGTGATTTTTGGAAAATTTCCAATGCTTCCTTAGGATACACGTTTGATAAAGGTCCTATTTTAGAAAAATTAAATTTATCACGTGTTCGTATTTACGGCTCTGTATTAAATCCGTACCAATGGCAACGATCTAAAACGGTTACAGATGCTTCTCAGGTAGATGAACACGGATATACGTATGGTAATGGGTATCCGCAAGCAAAAACGATTTCTTTTGGATTGGATGTTAAATTTTAAATGAATTGAAAATGAAAAAAAATATAAAAATTAAAGTAAGCGTCCTGGTTTTGTGTTTGTTCAGCATGATAGGCTGTTCGGACATATTAGACCAAGAACCTTTAAGTATTACAACTCCGGATAACTTTTGGGTTTCTCAACCCAATGCGGAATCGGCCGTTGCCGGCTGTTACGGATTGTTGAAAAATACGCTAATGGATAATTCCGCCTTTCTTTATTGGGGAGAGTTTACCGGCATGACCTTTATGAATAGTAACAACTGGATTTCGAATTATATTGAAGGAAGTGGAAATTATGTATTGGCCTATAGAGACAATACCCGCAACTGGAAAGGTTTTTACAGAGCTGCTAACTGGGCTCTTGCTATTGAAAAACATGTAAGCAAAATGCCAGACAGTAAATTTAAATCGGTAGCCGAAAAAAATAGGATTATTGGTGAGGCTGCATTCATCAGATCGCTGTCGTATTTCTATATGGCACGTATTTGGGGTGATGTGCCTATTATTGATGAGGTTATTGAGTCTTCAGATCAGTTAATAGGAGGTGATGGTTATATCGTTACAAAAGCGAGAGAAGAGGAGAAGAAAGTTTTAGATTATTCTCTGGCAGCGGCCAACAAAGCCATCAGTCTATTGCAATATTCCTCACCTGGAAATCCTAAATGGGCCATTACAGCCAATAGAGGAAGTGCTGAGGCCTTGAAAGCGCACATCTCCTTATGGTATGCCAGCAGAGATAATAATAATCCACAAATGATTGCTCAGGCCGTTGCTGCTGCCACTTCGGTAATCAACAATAGTAACGCATCACTTATTGATTATACTACTAATCTTGTTGTAGACCCTATCACAGGTACTGCTACAAATAAAGATTTTGATGAAATGTGTATCGGACAATCGAAAACGAGTCTTTTTGAAATCAATATCAGTTCTGAGATGAATGAATCTTTCAGAGTATCTAGTGATGATAACACGCATACGGGATTAACATTAAATTATCCTGTTTTTAAAGAAGCAAACTATGACAAATCGCCCTATATCGATCCTGAATTTTATGGGTCTAAGATGATGGATAGTGACTCTGACAGAGACAATGATGTGCGTAAAGATTTATTTTTCTCTGATTATAATAGATCAGATGAATCCTATCTTACAAAATATTCGCATCGATCAAAAGATCCAAGTGCGACGGATACCTATGCTAATTTTTCGGAATCCAATATTTTGATTTTCAGATTGGCTGATATTTATCTTCTTAGAGCCGAAGCCAATATGAAATTGAATAATCCTTCAGCGGCTGTTGCTGATATCAATATAATCAGAAGCAAAGCTAATGTTCCTAATTATACCGGAGCTACAGATAAAGCGTCGCTTACTAAAACTATTTTTGACGAACGTGCCATTGAGTTGGTAGGAGAAGCGCAATCAGGATTTGACAGGATCAGAATGAATTATTATACAGGAGTAAATTGGACGAATCCGGCCAGAACCGCCAAGGAAGGCTATTTTTGGCCTGTTGATCCTTCAATTATCTCCATTAATTCAGCAATTATCCAGACCGATTACTGGAAAGGAAGATTGTAAATTATTTAATAACCTAATAAGGATAAAACATGAAAAATATAGTAATACTAATAATCATTCTATTTGGCTTTTATTCATGCTCCAACGACGATTACCTTGTTGATGGGGGTGTAGCCGATCAAAATGTAAAAATGAGTACGTATGACTTTTTAAAGTCTAATAAACAACTAGACACTTTGGCGCTATTGATTCAAAGGGCAAATATGATTGATGTGGTGAATACCAAATCAACAACTTTTTTTGCCCCGAATAATCTTTCGATCAAAAATTATGTCAAAGCAATTTTGGCCAAAAAACTAAAATTAGACCCAACGGCAACCTTTACGGTAAATGATATTCCGGTAGCGGAATTAAAAGTTATGTTGGGAAATTATATTTTCGACCAAACTTTAGATCGTAGTAAACTGGTAAAAGTAGGAAAAGTGTATACTACCCATAGTGGGGAGGAAAGATTGCTTTCACTGGAACCTGTTGAGCAGTATACCGGACAACTGGATAATTTTCCGGAATATGTGTATTACACTTTTAAAGTGGGTGCGACTTGGGATCCTACTGATGCAATTTCTAATGACGTGAAAGAGGCTGACAAGAAAACAGTGGTTAGAACCTCCAATTTACTTTCTACCAATGGGGTCATTCACGTGCTTCAAGGGAACCATATTTTTTCAAATTATATACCAACTCCATAAATTGAAATTGTAAGTTAATCTAATAACCGATAAAGAATATGAAATAGACCGGATTGAAATTATTTTCTCATGGTTTATTTCATATAATCTTTAAAAAATATAAAAAAATTACATATGAAAAAGATAATCTGTTTTTTAATGATTACTGCATTTATATCATCATGTGAGCAGCCCGAAGTGGGCTACATCAGTGATAATATACATGCGTTGCAAGATACGATAACCGTTCCGCGTGGCGTGTTTATGTCTTCAGTGCCTCCTGCTGTCGAAGGATCTACCTATCCGATAGAATGGAAGATCACCGGTATTACGGATAAAGATGGGAAACCATCCACTGAATTGCAAGAGGAACACGAGATTTTAATTTGGAAAAAGTCTTTTGATCCTACTACGGATACTACGCTGGAATTGGCTATGAAAAAATTGGAGCTTTCGAAAAGAGCCTCCATTTTGATGAATCCCGTGAGTGGGGAGTTTATATTTACTCAAGCAACTAAATTTGTTGTAAAAAATAATTTTAATATCAATATTAGTGCTAAAAACGTCCGTGGAGAACGTCAACTAGATAAATTCACACACGTAAAACTGGGGCCATTTAATGCGGTTGAATTCCCTAATGCTACCCGTGTTCAGACACAATTTGTAAATCAAACTACCGGAGCTTTAACTGGTGCCTTAGATTATCAAGTTGTAAATCAATTTGATCCCAAAATTCCAAATGTTCTGAATGGAACGGACAAATATTTTTCCGTTAAGAAGGTAAGTGATGAGCCAAAATTAGGGATAAAAGTAAAAATGATTGTTGCAGATAGTAAAAATACTCCCATAGCTCCTTCCAAAGTTATCTTTTTTGTCAACGGAGGTGCTACTTTAGCTAATTTCCACGACAATACGATTACGCCTGAAATAAGTGCAAACGGAACCACATTTGCGCTTCCGGCTCCACCGTTTCCACAATATTCCAGGACGTATAGAGATCCAAACGATCTTAATAGATTTCTAATGTATTATTTAACTACAAATGATGCCTATACTTTTGATAGAGCTGCTTTTGAAGCGGAAAAAGGTGTGAAACCAGATTCATTTTATGCACCTTTTAAGGATGCCAATGGAAATATCGTTGTCAGAGGTTATATCAGATGGGCTATTAAAATTAATGATTCCGGTACGTATGAACTTACGATGAGAAATCCTTATACAATTAAGAAATAGTCTTATTCTAAAATAATATTTTTTTTTGTTAGTTGAAAAGGTGTCATCACATTTATTTATGATGGTGCCTTTTTTAATATGAGTTATTGATTAGGTTTGAAGTAGTGTGTTTGTCATACCTTAAAATTAGCTGATAAACCAAGCAAGTTTACTAGTTCAAAATGGAAAATATAATAATTAACCTGTATAATAGGCTTAATTCATTTACTGCAAGGATTACGTCTCCTTTTTGAAATCCATATTACGAAACCCAAAAAACATATATAACTAAATCAATCATTAAATCACATTCAATTGAAAATTGCAAATGAAAAGAACATAAATTATCGCATGCAAATGATTGAGAATTTATAGATCAGCAGTTTTTTAACAAAAAATGATTGAATCGCTATTACTAACTATAAATAAACCAAAAACTATGAAAAAACAATTCATCCTATTCCTCTCGCTGATTTCCATAATCACATTTCAGTCCTGCTCCAATGATGGCCCTGATCTAGCACCAACACCGGTATCAGAGTTTAATTATACGAGCGACAAAACGCATAGCCTGAACGTTGTTTATTTTATTCCTAATGACGTAACGGCACCAGCAGATTACCATCGCCGTTTAAGCGAGATTCTCTTAAATGTGCAAGATTTTTATGGAAAAGAAATGGAGCGTAATGGATATGGATATAAAACTTTTGGTTTATTAAAAGATGAAGTCAAAAAAAGAATTAAATTGATTGTAATAACAGGAAGCAAAGGAAAATCTGCTTACCCATATGACGGGGGAGCTAGTGCAATTAAACTGGATATCGAAAATTACAAAGCCTCACATTCAACAGAATTTACAGGTGATCATTATTTAGTTATTACAGCTGCAACAACTTATGATGCCAATGGAGAACCGGGCGGAGTTCCTTTTTATGGAACGGGTAAGTATTGCTATGCACTGGATTATGCCGATCAGGACATCAAATATTTAGGAGCTGGAGGAACTTTGGGTATAAGAGCTACCAAATGGATTGGCGGTATGGTGCACGAACTGGGACACGGATTGAATCTGCCGCACAACCGTCAGAAATATTCGTCGGATAGTTCATTGGGGATGGCATTAATGTGGGCCGGTAACAGTACTTGGGGTATTTCAAAAACGTTTTTAACCGCTGCTGATTGCGCGGTGCTGAATACAAACCAAATTTTTAATACCGGCAACAATAATAATTATGATGCTGTTACTGCCTCTATCAAGGAAATACAAGCGAGCTATGATGCCACTAAAGCAGCAATTATAGTTACAGGAAAATACAGCAGTACTTCTCTGGTTAAAGATATATTGTATTTCAATGACCCAAATGTAAATAACGAAGGTACGGGTGTCAACAGAGATTATAATGCCATTACATGGACTTCTAAGTCTGTTAGTACTGATGGATTTGCTGTAGAAATACCTATAGCTGATCTGGAATTCAAAGCAGATAATATTGCTTATGAGTTAAAAGTGAAATTGGTACATCAAAATGGTAGTGTAACGGAGACAATCTATTCCTATACCTTTTTGTCCGGTAAACCGGTACTGAACTTTACCACTCGTAACGAAATAGCTAAGACAGGATGGAGCGTTGTTTCTTTCAGTTCTCAAGAAACCTCTGGCGAAGCAACTCCAAATGGACTGGCTGCGAATTTAATTGACGGGAATGCAGCTACTTATTGGCATTCGCAATGGACAGGTACTGGAGCAATTTATCCGCATCAATTTGTAATTGATATGGGGAGTTCTAAAACAGCCAATGGATTAAGTATTACACAAAGATCTGGTTTACAACGTGCCATAAAAAATGCGGAACTTTTTACCAGCACTGATGGAATCAACTTCACCTCTGCCGGACCTTATACGTTTGCCAACTCAAATGGTCCACAGTATTTTGATTTCACTGCGCCAAAAACGTTTCGCTATTTTAAAATCGTAGGTAGCACTGCCTGGGATGGTTTGCAATTTGCTTCCCTAGCCGAAATAGGAATGTATTAATCAAGCTATATTGAAAAATGTAGTCTCTTTTTAGTTGTGTGGATGTAATTTAATATATCTAATATCGGACTTTTGCTTCTTGCAGAAATACCAATTTATTAAAAAGCTCGAACAGTACTGTTCGAGCTTTTTATATGTATCTTAAACATGTTATGGAACAAATTCGATTAAAAAAAATACTAATTGATTGCTTTGAAAGGTACCGCAGCCATTTATTATTTGCACTTTTAATACTTGATATTGAATTGGTATTATTAGGTAATTCAAAATAAAATTCAGCACATTTTTTCAATAATCAACTAAAGCTCAAAATGAAATAAATTACGAGTTTAAAACACATTCATCAAATCTATTTCTACCTCAAAAAGAATATTTAATTCCTTTATTATTAACTTGAATGATTCTTCTTACAAGCTGTTTTCCTCTCCCAATCATTGCAAATAGTGTTAAAAAAAAACTGATTAGACGAGTGCTACCGTCAATTATCATTTTATGAATACAGCATCATTTTAAATATAAAAAAACATATAAAATATTTTTTCATTGCTCAATAATACAAATATTGTGTGTTCGAGCACATTTCTTGCTGTTTTGCTTGTTTTATAAAAATATAATCTATAATTTCGTCATAAATAAAAAAATAATACTTCTTTTTTTGGTTCAAAATTTGATGCTTTTGAAAATTAGACAAGAATGATGTTTTTAAAAAAAGTCATTTGTTTAAGAGTAAAAAGTATCAGAAAAGGTAAATCCCTGAATAGAAATAAGTATAAAAAATTAAGATGAAAAACAAAATTTTCGCAAAACTAGTAGCAATCACATTATTGATTTCACTTACTTCTTGGAGTGACAGAAGTAGTGCTATTAATGAGGATAATTCCAAAATGATAATTGAATTTTCTTTGCCTCTAGGTGGAAATGCTTTTAGTTCTATCCCTCTTGGAGAAGTTGAAACCATTACAAAAAATGGAATTGAAAAATGGACCAATTCCGAGGAATATTTTACCGCTTATTTTCGAATTTCTGAACCAGGAGTATTCCAATTCTCAATAGATAAAGAATCATTGGTAGTTCTTGGAAAATCAACTTTAGAATTCACCATAAATAACGAATCCAAAAGAGTTGAATTCAACGATACCAAAAAAGATTCTTATCAAATAGGACGTTGGGAAATTAAAGAAGCAGGTTATGTTGCTTTAAAAATAAAAGGGATCAGCAAGAATAAAAGTAATTTTCCTGCTATTTCAAAATTAACAATTAACAGTTCGATAGCTAAAGATAAAATTGCATTTGTTCAAAATAACGAAGGAAGTTTTTATCATTGGGGAAGAAGAGGACCATCTGTGCACTTAAGTTATCAAGTGCCTGTAGATAAAAACATCGAATGGTATTACAACGAAGTTACGGTTCCAAAAGGACAAGATATTATAGGTTCTTATTATATGGCAAATGGCTTTGCAGAAGGATATTTTGGTATGCAAGTTAACTCTGGTAAAGAGCGTAGAATATTGTTCTCCGTTTGGAGCCCATTTGTAACAGATGATCCGAAAAGCATTCCGGAATCTAAAAAAATTAAACTCCTTAAAAAAGGTTCAGACGTAAAAACAGGCGAATTCGGTAATGAAGGTTCTGGAGGTCAAAGTTATTTGAAATACAATTGGATCGCTGGGAACACGTATAAGTTTTTACTTCGTGGAACTCCTCAAAACGATAATTCAACCACTTATACCGCTTACTTTTTTGCACCTGAATTAAACAAATGGCAATTAATCGCCAGCTTTAACCGTCCGGAAACTAGTACTTTTTTAAAACGATTTCATTCATTTTTAGAAAACTTTTCTCCGGAACAAGGGAATATGTCTCGCGAAGTATTATTCAAGAATCAATGGTATTGTGATGATACCGGAAATTGGACAGAGGCAAACTCCGCAAAATTCACAACAGACAATACTGGTACTATTGGCTACCGTATGGATTATTCAGGAGGTTTGTTAAATAATGATTCATTCTATTTGAAAAACGGAGGTTTTTTTAATAATTTCACTAAAACTCAAAGTGTTTTTACAAGACCATTAAGCGATAAAAAGCTTGATATTAATTTAAAAAATTTGCCTTTAAATTAAAACTATTATTGCATCGGTTTTTTAAACCAAGCTGTAAATAAAATGATTTGATTCAAAACAGAACAGCATAAAGTTGATAGTCGATAAGAGACTGTCTTCCCTATTTTTTTTAACTATTTAATTTACCATTAAAATGAAATCTACTATTTTTAAATCACTATTAATTATGTGTTGCCTTTTAGGATGGGTTGGTTCGTCTGCCCAAATGATAAAGACTCCTGCTCCAAAACGTGATAAAGGACAAACGGATGTATTACGTCTTGCTACAGCTCCCATTCCCAATGTTCGTATTGCATTTATCGGTTTAGGTATGCGCGGTCCAGGTGCAGTGGAGCGTATGACTCATATTCCGGGAGTTGAGATTGTTGCGTTGTGTGATATGTTGGAAACCAACACTAAATCGGCAAATGAAATTCTTACTAAAGCAGGACTTCCTAAAGCAAAAGAATTTTTTGGGGATGAAAATGCTTGGAGAAAAGTAACTGCTCTTCCTAATGTAGATCTTGTATATGTAGCAACAGATTGGAAAAACCATGCGAAAATTGGCGTTCAAGCCATGAAAGATGGTAAAAATGTAGCTATTGAAGTTCCTGGAGCAATGACAATGGAAGAAATTTGGGACTTGATTAATACCTCCGAAAAAACACGTAAACATTGCATGCAATTGGAGAATTGTGTGTATGATTTCTTTGAATTGACCACATTAAATATGGCTCAACAAGGATTGTTCGGCGAAATTCTTCATGCCGAAGGGGCATACATTCATGGTTTGCAACCTTTCTGGGGTGAATATTGGAACAACTGGCGTATGGATTATAACAAAAAACACCGTGGAGATATTTATCCAACACACGGGATGGGACCTGCTTGCCAGGCGCTAAATATCCACCGTGGTGATAAAATGAACTATTTGGTTTCTATGGATACTAAAGCAGTTGGTAATCCGGCGTATATTAAAGAAAAATCTGGAATAGAAGTAAAAGACTTTAGAAACGGGGATCATACAATGACCATGATTCGTACGGAAAAAGGAAAAACAATCCAAATCCAACATGATGTTACTTCTCCTCGTCCTTATAGCCGTATGTATCAAGTTAGCGGAACAAAAGGTTTTGCAAACAAATATCCAGTTGAGGGTTATGCATTGGATTCAAAAGCAATTGGGTCTGATATTGCTCCAAATCATGAAAACTTAAGTGCACACAAGTTTGTACCTGCAGAGGTAAAAAAAGCATTAATGGAAAAATACAAGCATCCAATTGTTAAGGGAATCGAAGAACAAGCTAAAAAAGTTGGCGGTCACGGAGGTATGGACTTCATAATGGATTATCGTTTGATCTATTGCCTTCAAAAAGGGCTTCCATTGGATATGGACGTTTATGACTTGGCGGAATGGTCTTGTCTTGTTCCATTAACGGAAATTTCTCTCGATAATAATTCGACTCCTGTTGAAATACCTGATTTCACTCGTGGAGGTTGGGACAAATTAAAAGGTTTAGAGTTTTCTAAATAAGAAAAAATAATTATTTTTTTAAGTAAACCCGCTCCTACCAGAGCGGGTTTTTCTTTGTAGCTGTAGAACAAGTTTTACATAAGCTTTGATAATGTTCTACATTTTGTTGTTATTAAGATGGTTACTATTGTTGTTTATTTATAAGACCAACAAGTGGATTTTCTGTAAATGAAAAAAAAATGCATGAAGCTAATTTTGGAACCATCCAACAACCTATTTTTCGTTCGGTTTAAACGATAATCTTCCGAATAATTTTCAAGTACTCCCGATAAATGTCTCAGACTTAAAACTTCATTCGCTGTATTCTCACCGCATTCAAAATCGCCAATAAAGCTACACCAACATCGGCAAAGACGGCTTCCCACATGGTGGCTAATCCTCCTGCACCAAGAATTAAAACAATGCCTTTAACCACAAATGCCATTGTAATGTTTTGCCACACTATTTTCTTAGTTTGTTTTCCAATGCTTATGGCTGTAAAAATCTTTACAGGCTGGTCGTTTTGAATGACAATGTCTGCAGTTTCAATAGTTGCGTCACTTCCTAAACCGCCCATTGCAATTCCGGCATCGGCAAGGGCAACTACGGGTGCGTCATTTACACCATCGCCAACAAATGCAATTTTTAGGTTTTGTAATTTCAATTCCTCGACTTTCTCGACCTTGTTTTCTGGCAATAAATCACCATAAGCTTGGTCAATGTTTAATTCTTTTGCAACTGCATCTACAACGGCTTGTTTATCACCCGAAAGCATTACGGTTTTTACGTTTATTTTATGCAAACTCTGAATCGCTTCTTTGGCGTCTTCCTTGATTTCATCGGCAATTAGAAAATAGCCTGCATATTTTTGATTGATTGCAATAACGATAATCGTGAAAGGGGTATTATCGATTTCGACATCATAACTGATATTGAATTTTTTCATCAATTTGACGTTTCCTGCCAAGATTTCATTCCCGTCCACTTTTCCTTTAAGGCCATGACCTGCAATTTCTTCTACAGCAGTAACGGTTGCATTTTTTTCTGCCCCTTTTGCATATTCGATAATAGCAGTCCCAACGGGATGTGTCGATTTGGTTTCGAGCGCGGCTGTATATTTTACTAATTCGGCTTCCGGAATTTCCACAGCAACGACTTTTTGTACTTTGAAAACCCCTTTGGTCAACGTTCCCGTTTTGTCCATAACCACCACTTGAATGGATGCCATTAGATCCAGAAAATTAGATCCTTTAAATAGAATCCCATTTTTACTCGCTGCGCCAATTCCGCCAAAATATCCTAATGGAATAGAAATAACCAAGGCACAAGGGCAGGAGATAACCAGAAAAATTAAGGCTCTGTACAACCAATCATTGAATGCATAATCATCTAAAAATAAAATGGGCAATAGGCAAATGGCAATTGCAAGTAGCACTACAATTGGCGTATATATTTTAGTAAATTTTCTAATGAATAATTCGGTTGGTGCTTTTTTGGCTGTTGCTTCCTGCACCATTTCTAAAATTTTTGATAATTTACTATCGGTGTAGGCAGTTGTCACTTCGACCAGAACAACCGTATTCAGATTAATCATTCCGGCAAGAACGGTTTCGTCTTTTTGTTTGGTATCCGGTTTACTTTCTCCTGTTAGCGCTGCGGTGTTGAACGAGGCCGTATCAGAAAGTAGTTTTCCGTCTAATGCTAGTTTTTCACCTGGTTTTAGTTGAATAATTTCTCCAATGGTGATTTCAGATGCTTTTTTTATAGTCGCATTTTCTCCATTCATTACTGTTGCTTCATCAGGTCTTTGGTCTAACAATAATTTGATGTTTGTTTTGGCTCTTTGAACTGCCAAGGTTTGAAACACTTCTCCAACGGCATAAAAAAGCATAACCGCAACACCTTCGGGATATTCGCCAATAGCAAATGCACCAATTGTAGCAATACTCATCAATAAAAATTCCGAAAACACTTCTCCTTTGCGAATGCTTTCCAATGCTTCTTTCAAAACAGGGAAGCCTACCGGAAAATAGGCAACTACATACCAAATTATCCTTGCCCAACCTGTAAACCAAGTTTGCGGTAAATAATTATCAAAACCAATGGCAACAAGAAGCAAAACGAATGAAATAATTGCGGGTAAGAACATTTTAATCAAACTGTCATTTCCACTAGAATGGTCGTGTCCATCATCATTAGAATGTTCTGATTTATAGTCAACGTCAACGGTACAACATCCCGTTTGCTTGTCGATTTTGCTTTTTGCATCATATTTCTGTTCCATTATTCCAATCCTTTACAACAATTATCTAGTCTTTCGTAGCCTGCAGGATCTGCTTTTACTTCATCGGCATCATAACCCAGTTTTGAAATAGCCACTTTTATAGTTTCTAAATCTGTCTTTTTAGGATTAAAATATACTGTAAATGCCATTGCCTTATCATCAAGAGTGTACATTTTTACCCCATTAATTTTTAACATTTCTGTTTTAAATTTTAAGCCACACGTTTCACATTCCTTGCAATGATCGCAGTTTAATGTTGTTTTGATAACAACTTTTTGATTATTTTTTTGGGCTACAGCCGTATTTGAAATAAAGAATACGGCGATTAACAGGATTGTTGTTTTTAATAATTTTCTCATTTTTAGTATTTTTAAGATTTATAAATTAATTTTTAATGGTCATGACTACCGCCACCTTTCATAGCTGACAAGAGATAGAATGCTCCTTTTACCACAATTTTTGCATCGGCAGGAATTTCTGCTACAAATTTAACTTCGGTGTAGCCTAAATCTGTTGTCCCCGGAATTACTTCAATGGCTTTAAAGTCGACTTCTTTATGTATTTCCTCTTTGCCTATTGCCTTTTGCTTATTGCTGACTGGCACTTCATGATCTTCTTCCTGAATAAAGATAAAATATTTATCCCCATTTTTTACAATTGCCTCTTTTGGCAAGGAGGGAACCGTTGTATTGTGAATGTTGATATTAGCCGAAACATACATTCCGGAAATTAAACCTTTGGCATCGCCCGGATTAATTTTAGCATGCACCGCTACGGTTTTACTCTCATTAGAAAACGATTTATTGATGCCGAATATTTTTCCTTTGATCGATTTATTCGATTGGTTGGTTAAAACAAAATCTATTTCCTGACCTACTGAAATAGTACCTAAATCTTTTTCATATACATTCAAATCCAAGTGCATTTGGCTGTTGTCGACTACTTCAAAAAGTGTAATTCCAGTATCAGCAAATGCCCCTTTTGAGATGTTTATTTTTCCAACGTAACCGCTAATTGGCGATACAATTGGCACTAAAGAACTGCTGCTGTTTGGGCTTACATTCAAGGCGGCTAATTTGGTTTTAGCGGCTTGTGCTCTGGCTTTCTCGACAGCTAGTTTTGATTTTACTTCTTGAAATATTTTTCGGGGATTTACGTTTTCATCGCTTAAAGTTTTTTGACGATTGAACTCTAATTGCAAATATTCTATAGTGGCTGTTGCCGATTTATAATCTTCCTGCATTTCAATAATATCAAGATTTTGTATGGTTGCGAGTACTTTTCCTTTATTTACAAAAGTGCCTTCCAGTATATAAATATCCTTTACAACACCACTAATTAAGGTTGAAATATTCGCCGCATTCTGTGGCGGAACTGTGGTGTAACCGTTGGCTTTTATGACTGTATTTAAATTACGATTTTCCACAATACCAAATTCAATGCCGACTGTTTTGAATTGTGTTGCAGTTAAAGCGACCTCATTTTCGGATTTTTCTTCTTCTTTCACTTCTTCTGTTTTTTTATCGTTACATGAGACCAGAAAAAATATGCAATAGACAATGGGCAATAAAAAATAAGTAAATCTGTTTTGCTGAAAATTACCTATTGTAAATTGCTTATTGCTTATTATTTTGTTTTCAAATATATTTTTCATTTTTTAGATTATTAATTGTTAGAAATGGATGGAAATTGCAGCTGAATAGCACTTTGATTGAATGAATTTAGCGTTTCAGCATGTTGCTTTTTAATATCAATTGCCTGGTTTAGAAAACTAATGTAAGTCCAATACGTCATATCGCCGTTGGCATAACTTTTTTGAGCCGTTGTAATAATTTGTTCGGCATATTGCAGACCTTCATTCTGGTAATATTCTAACCCTTTTTGTTGCTTTTCAAACTCGTTTCGTAATTCCTGCATTTGTAATCGCAGCGAAAGTTTGTTTTTATCTAATTCTAATTGCGATTGCGAAATACTAATTGCTGATGCTTTGGCTTTAGCGGTATTCACACCACCAAATAAAGGAATTTGTAAACCTGCCGTAAATCCTTGAAAATAGGATTTCGTATCAATTGTTTGTGCAAAATAACCCAATCCTAATTTTGGTGTTCTTTGTGCTTTAAATGTATTTGCTTCTTTTTGGTACACCGAAATTTGTTGTTGATAATACTCGGTCACTAAACTTTCAACTTTTGATTTATTTGTATCCGTTAGGGATGAAAACTGTAATGGAGTCGCACTGTCCGGAACAATATTTAGTTCCGTTTGAACAAAAAACTGCAATTGTTTTTGATAAATAGCCAAGTCATACGCTAATTGTGCTTTTTGGGTTTCAATTTCTTTAACCTTTGCTTTTGCACTAATGACTTCGATATTTCCACTTTCGCCAGTATTGAAACGAAGGGTTGCATTTTTAAGGAATTTGGTATAAATAGTGTTCAATTCATTGTTTAATTTTTGAATAGAAATACCAAATAGATATTGATAATAGGATAATGTTACGGCTTTCTCTATTTCATATTCTGACAATGCTTTACGCCTTTCGGCCAATTTGACCAATTCTTCCTGTAGTTGTCGATTGGCTTTGGTAATTTTTCCGATAGGGAAATATTGTTGTATCGAAATATTATGGTCGTAGTCCTTGCTGTTAAACTGTCCGCCTTGATACTGAATCTGTAAAGGATCAACTTGAAAAGCAGTTTTTTTGAGTACGGTCTGTTTTTCAATTGCTGCATCGGCAATTTTTAAATCGATATTGTTTGATTTAGCCATTTCGATAGTTTTTTCTAAAGAAATAGGCAATTGGCAATAAGCAAAATTGCAAGTTAAAAATAATAGGCAAAAAGCAAATTTGCTTCGCAAGGAATTAGCAATAAGCAAATTTACTTTGCAAGAAATAGGCAATGGGTAATTAGCAAATCTTCTTCGTAGGTAATTGGCAATTTTGCACATTGCATATTGCATATTGCCAGTTTTTTTATATTTTTTCATTGCTTAATATTTTTCAGGATTATTTATCATATGAAATAATAATTTTCCAACTTCTTCATTCTGAGAAATAAGATTTTGTTTTATTTCAACATTTATATATTCACACGCAAATGCAAACTCAATCCAAATTCCTGTTTCAGAATTTTCAGCATCGCAATCGGTTAGTTTTGATATGAAATGTGCCGGATATCTTTTTTTGCGGTAAGCTTCAGCAAGGTTTGCAGATACAATTCTTGAACTTCGACGTACTTGGTCAGTTAAAGAATATTTTTCTTCTTTTGGAAATGATTTACTTATTTCAAAAATTTGCATTGCTAACAAAAACGATTTTTTAAAAACTGTTGTCTCTTTAAAACTATATACACTCATTTTTTTATTGTTTTTTTAAATTATAATAATCCTTGGAATCACCATCAGCAAAAAACTAATTATTTGTTCCCAATTGCTTATTGCTTATTTCAAATTGCTTATTGCTAATTATTTATTCTTAATTGTTTGTTTCAAATTGCTTATTGCTAAATTTTTCAAATAATAAATACAAAATCGGTAAAACGATTAGCGTTAATAATGTTGCCGAAAATAATCCGCCAATAACAACAGTGGCTAATGGTTTTTGGACTTCGGCACCGCCACTGGTCGATAATGCCATAGGTAAGAAACCTAACGATGCAACCGCGGCAGTCATTAAAACGGGGCGTAATCTTGTTTTTGTTCCTATTAAAACACGTTGCAAGGGGTCGGTTATTCCTTCCGCTTTAAGTTGGTTGAAATAAGAAATCAATACAATTCCGTTTAATACTGCGATTCCAAACAAAGCAATAAAACCTATTCCTGCCGAAATACTAAACGGCATGCCACGCAACCACAATGCAAATACGCCACCAATGGCTGATAATGGAATGGCTGTAAAAATCAATCCTGCTTGTTTGAAACTATTGAAGGTAAAAAATAACAATACTAAAATTAATCCCAAAGCAATAGGTAAGGCTACTGAGAGTCTTTTTGTTGCTTCAATCAAGTTTTCGAACTGACCACCATAAGTGACATAATAACCTGCCGGAAGTTTAAAATCTGTATCTAGTTTTTGTTGAATTTCTTCGACTACACTTTTAATATCACGACCGCGAACATTTAATCCAATTGTAATTCTTCGTTTACCATCTTCACGGCTCACTTGCACCGGACCTTGTTCATAATCGATTGTGGCTACTTGCGAGAGCGGCACTTGTTGCCCGTTTGGTAACGGAATAAATAAATTGCTAACATCGGTAATGTCCGTTCTGTTGGCTGCGTCCATGCGAACGACTATATCAAATCGTTTGCTTTCTTCATAAATTTTTCCGGCAGTTTCCCCTGCAAAAGAAGAACGAATAATTTGGTTTATATCCGAAATATTTAGACCATATAAAGCGATTTTGCTGTAATCGTATTTTACCGTTATTTGAGGTAAACCCGTTACTTTATCCGCTTTCAAATCGCCAATCCCTTCTATATTGTTAATTTTCGAAATAAGTTCTGTCGCTTTTGTATCTAAAACTTCTAAGTCATCTCCAAAAATCTTAATGGCAATATCACTCCGGCTTCCTGTCATTAATTCATTGAAACGCATTTGAATGGGTTGCGAAATTTCTATTGTTGCACCAGGAATGGCTTCCATTGCTGACTTCATCAAATTGGCTAAATCTTCCCAATTGTCGGCAGAAGTCCATTCGCTTTTGTCTTTGAGCACAATAATTAAATCGCCACTTTCAATAGGCATTGGATCGGTTGGGATTTCCCCACTACCAATTTTTGTTACGATTGTTTTTATTTCAGGGAATTTTGCTTTTAGGATTTTCTCGTATTCTGTAGTGGTTTTAACCATTTGCGAAAGCGAGCTTCCAGTCATAATAGTGGCATTAATGGCTAAATCACCTTCTTCGATGGTTGGGATAAATTCGCCTCCCATATTTTGAAAGATAACAATAGCCAATACGAACAGCCCTAAAGCAATCGCTAAAACGGCTTTCTTAAATTGTAACGCTTTATCTAAAAATGGAGCGTATATTTTTTCAAACCAAGCCATCATTTTATCACTGAAATTGGGTTTGTGTTCCGTGTTTTTTGATAAAAACATCGCGCTCATCATAGGAACATAAGTCAATGACAAAATAAATGCTCCAATGACTGCAAAGCCTACGGTCATTGCCATAGGTTTGAACATTTTCCCTTCGGTACCCACTAATGCTAAAATGGGCAGGTAAACAATCAAAATTATAATTTCTCCAAAAGCGGCACTGTTCCGGATTTTTGATGCAGATTTATAAACTTCGGTATCCATTTGCTCCTGAGAATATTTTGAATTGACAATAAGCAAATCAGCTTCGCTGGCAATAGGCAAAGTTCTTTCAGAAGCAATTGGTAATTTTCCTTCATTGCCAATTGCCAATTGTCCATTGCTAATTTCTAATTGCCCATTATTTTTTTTCTTATACAAATGATGCATCGTTGCTTCGACAATGATTACCGCGCCGTCGACTATGATCCCAAAATCGATGGCACCTAAACTCATCAGGTTTCCGCTTACGCCAAAATAATTCATCAGTATCACAGCAAAAAGCATTGCTAACGGAATTACAGAAGCAACAATTAATCCGGCACGAAGATTTCCAAGAAATAAGATCAATACAAAAATCACTATTAAGGCTCCTTCGAGTAAATTTTTAGTGACTGTTCCAATGGCGCTATTCACTAATTTTCCTCTATCGATAAAAGCTTCGGCAACCACCCCTTCGGGTAATGTTTTGTTAATCTGGATCATTTTTTCATTAATCCGATTGACTACAGCACTAGAGTTTTCACCTTTTAGCATTAAAGCTAAACCACAAACAATTTCACCTTTTCCGTCTTTTGTGGCAGCTCCGTATCTTAATGATATCCCTTCATTTACGGTGGCTACATCTCTCACTAGTACTGGCGAACCATTTCGGTTTTTGACTACCACATTTTCTAAGTCTCTAATGCCGGTAGCCATACCAACACCTCGAATAAAATAGGCATATTGGTCTTTTTCTATGTAGGCGCCTCCGGTATTTTGATTGTTTTTTTCTAAGGCATCAAAAATTTCAGTTATGGTTACGCCCAGACTATTTAAAGTATTGGGATTTACCGAAATTTCATATTGTTTTAGTTTTCCACCCCATGTACTGACTTCTGCAATGCCTTCAATTCCTTGTAATTGAGGTATAATAATCCAGTCCTGAATGGTTCTTAATTGGACTGCATCATATTTATCTTCATAGCCTTTTTTGGCATATACATCGTATTGATATATTTCTCCAAGTCCGGTTGTAATAGGTGCTAATTCTGGTGAACCTGCATATTTTGGGATGTTTTCTTCGGCTTGCTTTAGCCGTTGAAAAATTTGTTCTCTTGCCCAATAAATATCCACATCATCTTTAAAAACAACTGTAACTACCGAAAGTCCAAAACGAGAAATACTACGAAGCTCTATGACTTTTGGTATTGTTTTCACGGCTTGTTCCAGTGGATACGTGATCAACTGTTCTACTTCCTGACTGGCTAATGTAGGGGCGGTAGTAATGATTTGTACCTGATTATTAGTCACATCGGGTAAGGCATCTAACGGTAAATTTTTAAGGGAATAACTGCCCCAAGCTATAAGTACAAGGGTAAGTAAAAGTATAATGAACTTGTTCTTTATACTAAATTGTATGATTTTGTCTAACATTTTTATATTATAATGAATGAGAAAAAGGGACAACTAATTGCCCTTTAAATACTGTGGAAAAACCACAACTTTCTGACCCGAATCCCGAAGTGTCGGGACGGGCATCATTATACTATTTGTGGCGGTTGCCAAATGCTTCCGAAGAAACTGGAAGCAAAAACGGATTTGTAAGAAGGTAGCTGAATGGTTATAACAGCCGAAACTACTGAAAAAGCAAAAGAAATACTTGGCTGATAACTTAATACCTGTGCGCCACAACAATTACAAAAACAAAAGGGCGAACAAGAATCTTTCTCTTTATCGTGGGAATGTTCCTCATTATTTGACGTAAGTTCTGTCAAAGCATGTGCAGGACTATTTACTTCCATATCTGCGCAAGGCAAACAAGAAAGTGCTATCAGGTAAATTGATGCTATAGTTGTAATCCATTTCACAAATGTAAAAGTAGGAATAAAAATTAAATGATTTAAATATTTTAAAGGTCGATTTAAAAAACCAGTAAAATCTAGCAGCTTAACTTGTTCTCTAATGTGACCCTTACAGGAAATTCGCAAATCATTTCGGACAAGATTTAAGGCACTTACTAAGAAGCCTTAAAATACTTAGTTTTCTGAATTTTTCTTGTATTCTTTTGGAGTGGTTCCTGTTAATTTTTTGAAAAGTTTATTGAAATTGGAAGCGGTTTTGTAACCACATTCATAAGCGATTTCAGACATGCCCATATCGGTTTCAATAAGAAATTTGCAGGCATTGGAAACTCGAATTTCGTTGAGGTATTCCACAAAATGTTTTTTGGTTTTTAATTTAAACATTCTGCAAAACGAAGTTGGAGTAAGATTGGCAATTTTTGCAATTGCAATAAGTGAAATGTCTTCCTTATAGTTTTCTTTTACATATTCAAAAACGTCTGAAAGACGATCATTTTTGGTTTGATCATTTACGGTAGTATAAGCCTCACTGTTTACAAAAGAGAGATCGCTACTTTCTGAAAGAATAGACAATATCTCGAAAAGACCAATGATAATTTCGAAGTCCTTTTTTTTAACTAGTTTCTCTAGTTTTTTTGCAATAAGTTCATTTGTTTTTCCGGAAATAGACAAACCTCTAACGCCTTGGTTGAAAAGAGTATTTATTTTTTGGGTTTCTTTCAATTCATAAAAAGCAGGGCCAAATAAGTCTTTATTAAAATAAACTACTATGGCTTTTGCTTTTAGTTTATTAATCCCTTGATAATAGATTTCGTCATTAAGCCATACATGAGGGATATCTGAACCCAAAAAAACCATATCGCCAGACTCAAAAGGTTCCACAGAATTTCCGACAATTCTTTTGCCGTGACTTTCTTTTATATAGACCAATTCGAGTTCGGGATGGGAATGGAATGGGGATTGAAAAAATGATTCTTCACGAGAAATAACAGAAATAGAACTGTTTAAGTAGGAGGTTATTTTTGTTTTTTCAATTTTCATTTATATCTAAAGATAATTAATAATTAAACAAAGATAATAATGAATTAATAAATATACTTTAGTCATTATATCTTTCGAATTCCAAAACAATATAAATTTAATATAATACCTATGGCATTAACATCTGAGTCGGTTTTGCAAAATAAAGCATTTTCTAATGAAAAAAAAAGCTGGATGTTCCCATTTATATTGGTTACCAGTCTGTTTTTTTTCTGGGGATTTGTTCACAATCTGGATCCTATTCTGATTCCTCATTTAAGAAAAGCATTCAATCTCTCTGATTTACAATCTTCCCTGATAGACTCTTCTGTTTTTATCGCTTATTTTGTTATGGCTTTGCCTGCGGGTTATATCATGCGGAAGTATGGTTATAAATCAGGAATCATGATTGGATTGGTCTTGTTTGGTATCGGATCCATATTATTTGTGCCTGCGGCCAATTCATTGCAATATATTTACTTTCTGGGGGCTTTGTTTGTCATTGCCTGTGGATTGACATTTCTGGAAACCGCTGCCAATCCGTATGTAACCATATTAGGACCTGCAGAAACGGCAACCAAAAGATTGAATTTTTCACAGTCTTTCAACGGATTGGCGGCTTTCATAGCTCCAACGTTTATTGGACCAATGATTTTATCTGGTAAAAATTTGACCGAAGCAGAGATGGCAAGTATGTCGTCAACGGAATTAAGCACTTATTTAGCTTCAGAAGCGGCAAGCGTAAAAATGCCGTATCTTATTTTGGGCTTGATTATTCTGGCTGTGGCGGTAATATTTTATTTTACCAATATGCCAGACGTTAAAGACGATGATAAAGAAGGAACCGATGGAGCCAGCTTTGGAGGAGCCTTAAAATCAATGAAATTAAGATGGGGGATTTTGGCCCAATTCTTTTATGTGGGAGCGCAAGTTTGCGTAGGAAGCTTTTTTATAAAAATGGCCACTACTACAGCCGGTCTTGAAGAGGATACTGCAGCAAAATATTTAGGTTTTTTCGGATTGGCATTTATGTTAGGGCGTTTTGCAGGAACTTTTTTGATGCAATACATTCAACCAAGAAAGTTACTGATAGCGTACGCGACCATCAATATTATCTTATCGATATTGGCTATAATGGGAACAGGAATGGTAGTGGTTTATACTTTAATTGCCATCGCATTTTTTATGAGCATTATGTTTCCAACCATTTTTTCTATGGGAATTGACGGATTGGGACATAATACTAAGATTGGGTCATCATTGATTGTGATGTCGATTGTAGGAGGCGCATTATTGCCTCCTGTATTAGGACTAATTTCAGATATGACAGGTAATATTCAATATGGTTATACGGTGCCCTTAACTTGTTTTGCAGTAATACTATTGTTTGCATTCAATGCGCATAAAACAAATAAAGCATAAATTCTATTTATAATAAGATGTTAAAAAACGAAGCAAAAAGATTGGTGGTAAAAATGCACCCAGAGGATAATGTACTGGTGGCTTTAACTGATTTAGCAAAAGAGGAGAAGGTGGTTTTTGAAGAAGAAACTTATGTTCTTCAGGAAGCCATTAAGGCAAAGCATAAATTTTACATGACTAATTTAAGTTTTGGGGATGAAGTAATTATGTATGGGGTATTAGTAGGTAAAGTGCAGAATGATGTTACCAAAGGCAGCCTGATGACTACGGCAAATCTGAAGCATGCTGCTGAACCTTATGGATACCGTCATGTTGATTTTGCATGGCAGGCACCTGATGTTTCGAAATACAAAGACAGAATTTTTAAAGGATATAAAAGAAAAGACGGTCGTGTAGGAACTGCCAATTATTGGTTGTTTGTACCAACGGTATTTTGTGAAAACCGAAACCTTGATGTAATAAAGGAAGCCCTGCATAATGAATTGGGTTATTCAGTGAGCGATAAATACACGCAGTATACCCACCAATTATTGCAGGCTTATCAAAACGGAGAGGACGTTGATTCGGTTAACATGCTGCTTACGCCAACAACCAGCACGAATCGCGTGTTTAAAAATGTTGATGGAATCAAATTCCTGAATCATCAAGGAGGTTGTGGTGGTACGCGTCAGGATTCCGCTACTTTAAGTTCGTTGTTAGCTTCTTATGCTAACCATCCAAATGTAGGAGGTATTACACTATTGAGTTTAGGATGCCAACATTTGCAGGTACAGGATTTTATGAATGACCTTAAAAAACAAAATCCATCTTTCGATAAACCATTACTTGTTTTTGAACAACAGCAATCGGACAGCGAAGAGCAATTGATTGCCGATGCGATCAAAAAAACATTTAAAGGATTAATTGAAATAAACAAACAAGAAAGAACAGCAGCTCCTTTAAGCGAATTGTGTTTAGGGGTTAAATGTGGCGGTAGCGACGGTTTCAGCGGAGTTTCAGCAAATCCTGCCGTGGGTTACACTGCTGATTTACTGGTAGCTTTAGGCGGTAAAGTATTATTGGCAGAATTCCCGGAGTTGTGTGGAGTGGAACAAAATTTAATTGACCGTTGTGTTACGGAAGAGGCTGCGAAAAAGTTCATCGATCTTATGCAATCTTACGATGCTTTGGCACATAAAGTGGGTTCTGGTTTTCACATGAACCCTTCACCAGGAAATATAAAAGACGGATTGATTACTGATGCCATCAAAAGTGCGGGTGCTGCCAAAAAAGGCGGAACAGCACCAGTGGTAGATGTATTGGATTATACAGAAATAGTTTCTAAACCGGGATTAAATTTGGTATGTACACCCGGAAACGATGTGGAGGCAACAACTGGTAAAGCGGCATCTGGTGCAACATTGATTTTGTTTACCACGGGATTGGGGACGCCAACGGGTAATCCTGTTTGTCCGGTGATTAAGGTGGCCACTAATTCAGTTTTGGCTAAAAAAATGAGCGATATTATTGATATTGATTGTGGTCCGGTCATTAGTGGTGAAAAGACCATTGAAAAAATGGGAGAAGATATTTTGGAATATTGCATTAAAGCGGCCAGTGGCGAAATTATCCCGAAAGCGGTATTACTAAATCAGGATGATTTTATTCCTTGGAAACGCGGAGTGTCTTTGTAAAAAAAGCAATAGGTAAAAGTAAAAAGTGTAATAATCTAAAGATCTAAAAATCTAATAATATGTTTTCATTACAAGATAAAAAAGCGGTAGTTACCGGAGGTGGTAGCGGAATAGGAAAAGCAATTGCTGCTTTATTTGCAAAACAAGGTGCCGAAGTGCATATTGTAGAATTAACCGAAGAAAGCGCTAAAACGGCTGTTGACGAAATAAAGGCAAATGGTGGAAAAGTGTTTTCACATGCCTGTAATGTGGCCAATCAGCAAGAAGTATTAGCTACATTCGAAAAAATAGGGAATTTTAATATTCTGGTAAACAATGCAGGAATTGCTCATGTTGGCAAAGTAGATACTACCCCTGAAGCTGATTTTGACCGTATTATGAATGTGAATGTAAAAGGGGTTTACAATTGTTTGCATGCTGCCATTTCACACTTTAGAAATTCAGGCGGAGGGGTTATTTTGAATATGGCTTCTATCGCGGCTTGGGTTGGGATTCCGGACCGTTTTGCTTATTCTACCGCAAAAGGTGCTGTAATGGCGATGACTTTGTCTGTTGCCAAGGACTATATTAACGAAAATATCCGTTGTAATTCTATTTCTCCGGCTCGAGTACATACGCCGTTTGTGGATGGATTTATTTCTAAAAATTATCCGGATAATCAAGCCGAAATGTTTGATAAATTATCTAAATCACAACCTATCGGACGTATGGGAAAACCAGAAGAAATTGCTGCATTGGCATTGTTCCTTTGCAGTGATGAATCAGGTTTTATTACAGGTTCTGATTATCCTATTGATGGTGGTTTTATAAAATTAAATAATTAATGAAATGATCATAACCGATAATTGGTCGCAAACACTAATGATGATATGTGAATTACATATTACCGATAAAAAAACAATAAATATCAACATATGAAAGTAGCCTTATTCATACCCTGTTATATCGACCAGTTTTATCCACAGGTAGGAATTGCTACATTACAATTATTAGAAAAACTTGGATGTAATGTTTCATTTCCTTTGCAGCAAACCTGCTGTGGTCAGCCTATGGCCAACAGTGGTTTTGCCAGTTTAAGTAAAGGCTGCGATGTCAATTTTGTTGAAAATTTTTCAGGGTTTGATTATATTGTGGCTCCTTCGGGAAGTTGTGTTTTGCATGTAAAAGAACATTTACGGGATGAGAAGCGTCCTGAAGTGGCTCAAAAAATACGTATCGGAATTTATGAGCTCACCGAGTTTTTAACCGATATTTTGAAAGTAGAAAACATCAATGCCAGTTTTCCTTACAAAGTAGGTTTGCACAACAGTTGTCATGGTCAAAGAGGATTACAACTTTCTTCGATGACCGAAAGAATGTTGCCAGAATTTTCTAAACCAGAACAATTGCTCAGTATGGTGAAAGGTATTCAATTAAGTAAGCCAAAACGCAACGATGAATGCTGTGGTTTTGGTGGGACTTTTTGTGTTTCCGAAGAAGCGGTAAGTGTAAAAATGGGTAAGGATAGAATAAAAGAGCATGATGCAAACGAAGTTGAGTACATCACAGGTGGCGATACCAGTTGCCTGATGCATTTGGAAGGAATTCTGAAAAGACAGGGAAGCAAGGTAAAAACCATTCATATTGCTGAGATATTGAATAGCGGATTATAATGAAGTTGGAAATTAGAGAATAAAGAAAAGAGAATACAGAAAAACTAAACGAATAAAACTCCGTCCAGTCTCCCTCTCCTTCGGAGAGGGCCGGGGAGAGGAAAATATTATGAAAGCAACTCATGCAACATTAGCGGAAAAATTTATAGCTGACGAGCCAAGAACCGACTGGCACGACGAGACCCTGTGGTTTGTTCGTGAGAAGCGGGATAAGGCCGCGCATGGTTTGCCGGAATGGGAGCAACTAAGGGAATGGGGTTCACAGATAAAAAACCACACGCTCTCCAATCTCTCTGATTATTTAAAAGAATTTGAAGAAAAGGCTACCGCCAATGGAATAAAAGTACATTGGGCTGCTGATGGAGACGAGCACAATAAAATCATTCACGAGATTATCCGCAAACACAATATTCAAAAAATTGTGAAGAGCAAAAGCATGCTCACCGAAGAATGTCATTTGAATGAATATTTACAGGAGCATGGTATTGAGGTAGTCGATACGGATCTGGGAGAACGCATTGTTCAATTCAGAAAAGAACCGCCAAGTCATATTGTATTACCTGCTATTCACTTAAAAAAAGAAGATGTAAGCGCCACTTTTCATGAGTATTTACACACAGAAAAAGGAAATAACGATCCACAATATTTAACCGAAGCCGCAAGACAACACTTACGAGATAAGTTTGTTCAGTCACAATTGGCGATTACCGGTGTCAACTTTGCCGTTGCCGAAACGGGCGGTTTTGTGGTTTGCACCAATGAAGGAAATGCCGATATGGGCGCACATACAGCTCCCGTACATATTGCCTGCATGGGTTTTGAAAAAATTATTCCAAAGGCAGAACATCTTTCGGTATTCCTGCGTTTGTTGGCAAGAAGTGCTACCGGACAACCGATAACCACTTATTCGAGCCATTTCCAGAAACCAAGACCCAATCAGGAAATGCATATTGTAATTGTTGATAATGGTCGCAGCCGACAATTGGGTCGGGAAGATTTCAGGAATTCGTTAAAATGTATCCGTTGTGCCGCTTGTTTCAATACTTGTCCGGTATACCGTCGTAGCGGAGGGCATAGTTATCATACCGCTGTGGCAGGACCTATTGGTTCTATTTTGAATCCAAATTTGGATATGAAAGCCAACGCTGATTTACCATTTGCATCAACCTTATGTGGCAGTTGCACCAATGTATGTCCCGTGAAAATCAATATCCATGAGCAGTTATGGAAATGGAGGCAAGTTATTGTTGCCGAAGGCTATGTTGCCACAAGCAAAAAAATAGGAATGAAAGGAATGGGCTTTTTATTGTCAAAACCAAAAGTGTATCGTTTCGCAGGGAAAATGGGAAGATGGATGATGCGAATAGTTCCTTTTGTGGCAAACAATAAATTAAATGTTTGGTACAAACAAAGAGAAATGCCAGAACCACCGAAGGAATCCTTCAGGGATTGGTATTTAAAAAACGGGAAAACGAACAAAAAATAAGCTACAGTTAAGCATGAGTGCAAGAGAAAAAATATTAAATGCCATAGCAATCAACCAACCGGAATTGACAGCACTTCCTGTGATGGATAGGAATGTACTAATTCGTTATGAGGATGTTTATGCGCAGTTTAAAAAGGTGCTGGAAAGTATTGGCGGTAAAGTGGAATTGATTCAGAAGATAACGGAATTAAAAAATAAACTAATTGCTGATAAAGCAAGTGGCAATTTTGTTGTTAATGCCATAGCCGCCATTGGTGAAGTAGACAATCAAGTAGTTTCTTTTACGGCATCAGAATTAGAAAAAGTAGAGAGAGCCTATATTAGAGGAACCGTTGGTGTGGCCGAAAATGGCGCGGTATGGATTTATGAAAGTCAAATGGTAAACAGACTGTTGCCTTTTATTTGCCAGCATTTGATAATAGTAATTGATAAGCCAGCTATTGTGCCAACGATGCATCATGCTTACGATAGTGTTGATGTGGCACGAGAAGGTTTCGGTGCATTCATTGCCGGACCATCAAAAACCGCCGATATTGAACAGTCTTTGGTGATTGGGGCACATGGAGCAAGAAGTGCGACTATTTATGTTATTGAATAAAATTTTAACTTTTAAATAATTTAAAAAAAATATAAAATGAAAAGCAGAATAGAGTTAGTGTTTTTAATGACAATGCTTACAACGGTAGGTTTTGCGCAAACAAAGAATTTTGTACCTGTCAATGCGTCAATGTCAGAAGATGAATTAGTGAAGATAGCGGCTACTATTACGCCTACGCCACAGCAATTGCGTTGGCAACGTTTAGAGTTAACGGGTTTTATCCATTTTGGAATCAACACTTTTACGGGCAGAGAATGGGGAGATGGGAAGGAAGATCCTAAATTGTTTAACCCAACAGCATTGAATGCAAAGCAGTGGGTAAAAGCTTGTAAAGATGCGGGAATTAAACAGGTTATTCTTACTGCAAAGCATCACGATGGGTTTTGTTTGTGGCCAACTAAAACTACTGAACATTCGGTTAAAAATAGCCCTTGGAAAAATGGAAAAGGGGATGTTGTAAAAGAAGTAGCCGATGCCTGTAAGGAATTGGGAGTAGGTTTTGGAGTATACCTGTCTCCTTGGGACATGAATAATGCATCTTATGGGACGGAGGCTTACAACGATTTTTTTATCGATCAGTTAACGGAATTGCTTACTCAATATGGGAAAGTGGATGAGGTTTGGTTTGATGGTGCGAATGGAGAGGGACCTAACGGCAAGAAACAAGTGTATGATTTTGAAAGATGGTATGCCCATATCCGAAAATTACAACCACAAGCGGTTATTGCGGTTTCTGGTCCTGATGTGCGTTGGGTAGGAACAGAAAGCGGGCATGGCCGTGAGGAAGAATGGAGTGTGGTGCCAGTTGGGAAAAAGAATAAATTTAACGAAGGTTCGCAAACCAAAGCAGATGCACCGCCAGCTGGAGATATGATGGGCAATGTTCTGGGAAGTCGCAGCCAATTAAGGGATGGAGATGCTTTAAAATGGTATCCTGCTGAAACAGATGTATCGATCCGTCCGGGATGGTTTTATCATGAATCGGAAGATAAAAAAGTGAAAACTCCTGAATATTTGAAAGAGATTTATTTTCATTCGGTAGGAAGAAATGGAGTGTTGTTATTGAATATCCCACCAGATAAAAGAGGATTAATTACTGATTTTGACGTAGCTGCCTTGAAAAACTGGAAAGGGAAATTGGATGCTATATTCAAAGTAAATCTTCTGAAAGACGCCAAAAGTGTTGGATCGGTTAAAAAAATAAAAACGTTGCTTGACGGGAATGACGCTACACATCTTTCATTTTCTATGAAAGGAAATGATAATGCAATTGAAATGAATTTGAAGGGAGAAAAAACATTTAATGTACTGTCGCTTCAGGAAAATATAAGAATCGGGCAAAGAGTAGAAAAATTTGTACTTGAATATTGGGATAATAACCAATGGAAAAAAGCAACTGAAGGAACCACAATTGGATTCAAACGTTTATTGGAGTTTCCATCTGTAACCGCATCTAAAGTAAGGTTACGTATTGTATCAGCCAGATTACAGCCAACATTGGCGGAGATGGGATTGTATTTTAACAAAGAAGAGAAAAAATAATGATTATGAATTTTAAACAACATTTGGTGTTGATGGGTTTTATTTTGGGGACCCTACAGGCATCAGCACAGTCCAAAATGACTAAGTCTGACTCGATTTACTTGGCGGAAAAAGTGGTGATGCAACCCTTTATTTCAAAAGGGACTTCAACTTATAAAATGCCAGTTATTCCTGAAGGATATAGCGTACAACTAATAGGATCAGATAATCTTTCGGTAATAAGTAAATCGGGAACTATTTTCACTCCGTTAAATAACATGACGGTTAATTTGTTGTTTAAAGCAATTAAAAAAAATGATGGCTCTTCTATGGAGATTCCTTATTCAGTAAAAGTAGAAGGAACTTACAATAATCAAGGAGAGAATGCAAAACCCTTTGTGATTCCTTCATTGAGAGAGTGGTATGGAGCTAAAGGTAATTTTGTATTGACAACTAAATCAAGAATTGTGATGGATGTAAAGTATGCATCGGTCCTTATGCAGGCGGCAAAAGTTTTTCAAAATGATTTGCTTGAACTATGCAAAATAAAGCCGACAGTTCTTGTGGGTACTCCCAAAGCCGGTGATATTTTTATTTCATTGAACGGAAAAAAAGAAGAATTGGGAACGGAAGGGTATTCTCTTTCGATTAAAGATTATGTTTCCATTCAAGCGGCCGAATATAAGGGCGCTTTTTGGGGAACACGTACCATTTTACAAATATTAGAAAAAGATGCACTACACCGTTCTTTGGCTAAGGGAATTTCAAGAGATTATCCTAAATATGAAGTAAGAGGTTTTCTGTTGGACGTTGGAAGAAAATATTTCAAAATTGATTTTTTACGGGATTATGTAAAGTTGATGTCCTATTATAAAATGGGTGATTTTCAAATACATCTAAGTGATAATGCATTTGTGAAACATTTCAACAATGACTGGGATAGCACTTATAGTGGTTTTAGACTAGAGAGTGAAACCTATCCGCAATTAGCTACGAATGGAGAATTCTATACCAAAAAAGAATTTATTGACTTGCAATTGCTTGCCGAAAGTTATGGAATAAATATTATTCCTGAGATCGATGTGCCTGCCCATTCCTTGGCCATCTCAAAAGTATTCCCGCAAATTGCGAGTAAAGAATTTGGAAAAGACCATTTGGATATAAAAAATCCAGAAACCTATACCATCGTAGAAAACATATTTAAAGAATACTTGGAAGGAAAAAATCCGGTGTTTCGTTTTAAAGAAGTGCATATCGGAACCGATGAATATGCTAAAAAAGAGGCAGAGCCTTTTAGAAAGTTCACCGATCATTTTATAAAATACGTGCAAGGTTTTGGGAAAGAGGTACGGGTTTGGGGTGCTTTAACGCATGCCGATGGTACTACTCCCGTTACTTCAAAAGGTGTTAGCATGAATGCCTGGTACAATGGCTATGCGGACCCTTTGAAAATGAAGGAATTGGGTTATCCACTTATTAGCACGCCCGACGGTTTGCTTTATATTGTGCCTGCTGCGGGATATTACTATGATTATCTAAACCTGAAGCATTTATATGAAAAATGGGAACCGGTTGTCATTGGTAATGTGGTTTTCAAGATGGGAGATCCTTTTATAAGAGGAGGAATGTTTGCCGTATGGAATGATGTTGCCAAAAATGGAATTACCGCTCAGGATGTTACAGACAGAGTGTTTCCTGCAATTCAAGTGTTGAGTGAAAAAATGTGGACCGGTACAGATACGACGGTAAGTTTTGATGAGTTTTCCAACAAAGCCAAAGGTACAAATGAAGGCCCGGGGCTGAATTTGAGAGGAAAAATGTACGCTAAAGATTCTCTAGTTGTAAATCTTCCGATGAAAGGGAATGATGAAATACGAAAACTAAATCATGCAAGCTATATAACTGATGGAAACAGAAAAGTATTAAGTTTTAAGAACAATGACAGTTATGTGAAACTACCGTACAACGAAATTGGATATGATTATACGGTTAGCTTTAAAATAAATCCTTCTGAAAATAATGATGCCAATGCTGTCCTTTTTCAATCGAATCATGCAACTGTAAAACTAAAACAAGGAAATACGTCTAACCTTGGTTTTTCTCACGAAGGAAAGGATTATGATTTTGGTGTTGCGATTCCTCAAAATGTGTGGAGTACGATTGCTATTACGGGGGATAATAATTCAACAACATTGTTTATGAATGGCAAATTGGTTAAAAAGCTCACGAGGGAAAAAATCCCAACAGGCTATAAAAACGACTCCATTTGGGTTATGAAAACATTATTCTTTCCTTTAAATACAATTGGTGACAGCAGCAATTCTTTTATTGGGAAAATTAAAGATTTGAAAGTATTCAATCAGATTTTATCGGAAACTCAGATTCAAGCGATAAAGGAAGAGGAGTAAATTACACGCCTAATTAAAGTTTCAAAAAATTATAACCTTCAAAAACTATAACCAATATGAGAAAATTATTATCGAGTTTGTTGTTTAGCTGCGTAACTACAATGGCTTTACAGGCGCAAATTTACACACCCTCTGCTGAAAATTTGGCGGCAAGAAAAGAATTCCAGGATATGAAATTAGGAATGTTCATCCATTGGGGGGCATCGAGCGTCTTGGGGGATGGGGAATGGGTAATGAATAACAAGAAAATCGGTGTAAAAGAATACGGTCGCTTGATCAATATATTTAATCCGCAAAACTTTGATGCCAAGAAATGGGTAGCTACCGCAAAGGCCGGTGGGATGAAATACATTACTTTTATCACCCGTCATCACGACAGTTTCAGTAACTGGGACACTAAACAATCTGACTGGAAAATAACCAATACACCTTACGGGAAAGATGCCTTGAAACAATTGGCTGATGAATGTCATAAAGAAGGAATTAAATTATTCTGTTATTATTCTTTGTTGGATTGGTACCGTAGCGATTATCAGTATGAAACAGGAAAAACTGGACAAGGAACTGGCAGGACTCAAAAGAGTGATTGGGAAAGTTACATCCGTTTTATGAAAGCACAATTGACGGAGTTGTTGACCAATTACGGGAAAATTGACGGAATTTGGTTTGACGGACATTGGGATCAATTGGATAATGACCATGACAAAACTTTACAGTCGAAAGTAAACTGGCATTATGATGAAATCTATAAACTGATTCATTCTTTGCAGCCGCAATGTTTAATTTCAAATAATCATCATTTGTTGCCAATTCCCGGGGAAGATTTTCAGGCGTTTGAAAAAGATTTACCTGGAGGGAATTCTACTGGTTTTGGAGGACAATCTATTTCGCAATTACCATTAGAAACCTGTGAAACCATGAATGATTCTTGGGGCTTTAATATTACGGATAAAAAATACAAATCGACCAAGGATTTAATCCATTATATGGTTAATGCGGCCAGTCTTAATGCTAATTTTCTGCTGAATGTTGGGCCAATGCCTGACGGAACCATTCAGCCTGAATTTGTTGAAACGCTAAAAGAAATGGGAGATTGGATGAAAATAAACGGCCAAAGTATTTATGGGACTAGAGGTGGTGTTACGAAAAAGCAAGAATGGGGTGTAGTTACTGCCAAAGACAAAATCTGGTATGCCCATATTATCAAAACGCCAAAAGATTGCACTTCTATTTTTATTCCGGAAATGAAAAATAAAATAAAGAGTTGCAATTTATTAAACAGTAAAAAAGCATTAAAATTCAAACAGCAATCAGGAGGAGTGTTTGTACATTTGGATGGAGTACAAGTAGATCCTATTGACACAATTATAGAATTACAATTACAATAAATTTAGATTATGAAACTAATACGTTTTGGAGAAGCTGGTAAAGAAAAACCAGGAATTTTAATTGGAGAAAAAAGATTTGATGTTTCTTCAATTGTTACAGATTACAATGAAGCATTTTTTGAAGAAAATGGTTTAGAAAAATTAAAAGCAGCATTAGCAGGCAATCCATCATTACCGGAAGTAGATGCTTCTGTACGTCTAGGTTCGCCAGTGGCAAGACCTTCTAAAATTATTTGCATTGGTTTGAATTATGTAGATCATTGTCTTGAAACAAATGCTCCAATTCCGGCTGAGCCAATTATCTTTTTTAAATCAACTACAGCATTGTGTGGGCCAAATGATAACCTTATCATACCAAAAGGAAGTGAAAAAACAGATTGGGAAATTGAGTTGGCTTTTGTAGTTGGTAAAAAAGCAAGTTACGTAGAAGAAACCGACGCTTTAGATTATGTAGCGGGTTATGCTTTGCTTAATGATTACAGCGAAAGAGCTTTTCAAATAGAGCGTGGAGGACAATGGGCAAAAGGAAAAGGATGTGATACATTTGCACCACTTGGACCCTTTTTGGCAACTCAGGATGAAATAGCAGACGTGAATAATATACCAATGTGGTTAACAGTTAACGGAAAAAAATTCCAAAACAGCAATACTTCTAATTTGGTATTCAAAATACCATTTTTAGTTCATTACCTAAGCCAGTTTATGACTTTGCTTCCAGGCGATATAATCAGTACGGGAACACCTCCGGGAGTAGGTTTAGGTATTAAACCAGAACCAATTTACATTAAGGCAGGTGATGTTATTGAGTTAGGTATGGAAGGATTGGGTTCAAGTAAACAAGTAGCAGTAGCTTATAAATAATAGTTTTATGGCAGCACAAAAATATTGTTTGGCTTTAGACTTAAAAGATGATCAACAATTGATGGCGGAGTACAAAGCGTATCATCAAGCCGTTTGGCCTGAAATTATAGAAAGTATCAAGGGTTCTGGGATTGAGGTGCTTGATATTTATTGTGTCGGGAATCGTATGTTCATGATTATCGAAGGCAATGAAGATTTTTCTTTTGAAAAAAAATCAGAAATGGATGCCAATAATCTGAAAGTGCAGGAATGGGAAGAATTGATGTGGAAGTTTCAACAGGCGCTACCATTTGCAAAGTCAGGAGAAAAATGGATGCTGATGGAAAAAATATTTGAATTGAAATGAGGATAGACAGCCATCAACATTTTTGGAAATACCATCCGGTAAAAGACGCTTGGATTAGTGATGAGATGAAAGTGATTCAGCGGGACTTTTTGCCCGCTGATTTACTGCCTTTGCTCGAAGCAAAATATATTGATGGTTGCGTCTCCGTTCAGGCTGACCAAAGTGAAGAAGAAACTCATTTTTTATTGCAATTGGCAAAAGAAAATGAGTTTGTCAAAGGAGTTGTTGGTTGGATAGATTTAAGAGCAGAGAATCTGGAAGCAAGGTTGGAGTATTTCTCACAGTATAAAAAACTGAAAGGATTCCGACATATTGTTCAGGCAGAACCAGATGAAGATTTCCTTTTGCAAGAGGATTTTTGCATGGGAATATCAAAATTGGCAAAGTATAATTTTACCTATGATCTTTTGATTTTACCAAAACATTTGCCTTATGCCACAGCATTGGTAAAACGCTTTCCTCAGCAATCTTTTGTAATAGATCATTTGGCAAAACCTGATTTCAAGCAAATCGATTTTGCCGTATGGAAAAAAGAGATTAGAGTAATAGCGGCTTGCCCAAATGTGATGTGTAAGGTTTCGGGTTTGGTAACCGAAGCGGATTGGAACAATTGGAGAGCAACTGACTTTATCTATTGTCTTGATGTGATTACTGATGCATTTGGCGTCAATCGTTTGATGTTTGGCAGTGATTGGCCGGTGAGTTTGTTGGCAGCATCCTATGAGGAATTATGTGATATTGTAGAGGATTATTTTTCGAAATTTTCGAATGAGGAACAAGATAAACTCTGGGGTGGAAATGCAATAGAATTTTATCATTTATAAAAAAACGGAAATGAACTTAGATTTAAATAACAAAATAATTATCGTAACCGGAGGAGCCAAAGGAATAGGTTTTGGAATCTGCAAAGTGTTGGCTTCAGAGGGAGCAATCCCTTTTATCATCGGAAGAAGCGAAGAAGATAATAAGACTGCCGTGAAAGAAATTGAGGCTGCGGGAGGAAAAGCAAAGGCCGTTGTTGCCGAATTGACAAACCCCCAAGACTGTGAAAGAGCCGTAAAACAAGTTGTGGCCGAATGTGGCCGCATCGACGGATTGATTAATAATGCGGGGGTAAACGATGGTGTTGGATTGGAAAACGGCAATTACGAATCTTTCATGGCTTCACTACATAAAAATTTGGTGCATTATTATCTAATGGGGCATCATGCTTTGCCTGAATTGAAAAAATCAAAGGGAGCGATTGTAAATATAGGTTCTAAAACTGCCGAAACAGGTCAAGGAAACACCTCGGCCTATGCGGCTTCCAATGGAGGGAGAAATGCCTTGACCCGGGAATGGGCGGTGGAATTGTTGCCATACGGCATCCGCGTAAATGCGGTAATTGTAGCTGAGTGTTTTACGCCTTTGTATGAAACATGGATTAAAACATTTGATAATCCCGAGGAGAAATTAAAAGAAATCACGGATAAAATTCCGTTTGAAAAAAGAATGACCACTGCAGAAGAAATAGCTAATATGGTTGCTTTTCTTTTATCCGAAAGATCCAGCCATACAACGGGACAGTTGATTCATGTGGATGGTGGGTATACCCATTTGGATAGGGCGTTATAGAGAAATACCGAAAATGAATTTAATTATCCAATAAACCAATAGCGATGAAATCCATACATCAAATTCTTAGAAAGACAGTAATTTTTTTGTTGTTTTCTTTTATAACAATCAATCTTTCCGCTCAAGAAAAAGAATATTATCCAGATCCGAATCCTGTTATTCAGCAAAGATTGGAGGAATGGAAAGATTTGAAATTTGGTCTGCTGATGCATTGGGGAACCTACAGCCAGTGGGGTATTGTGGAAAGTTGGAGCATTTGCCCGGAAGATCTTAGTTGGGCTACGGGCGGACAGAAACCAGGCGTGGCCGACAATTATAACGATTATGTAAATGCCTACGAGAATCTTAAAACGACTTTTAATCCGGTGAAATTTAATCCCGAAAAATGGGCGGCAGCTGCCAAGGATGCCGGAATGAAATACATGGTGTTTACCACCAAACATCACGACGGATTTTGCATGTTCGACAGTAAATATACCGACTATAAGATTACCGATAAAGGTTCTCCGTTTTCAACCAATCCGAGGAGTGATGTGACCAAAGAAATTTTTTCGGCTTTTAGGAAGGAGAATTTTTGGATCGGGGCTTATTTTTCCAAGCCCGACTGGCATAGTGATTATTATTGGTGGAAACAATTTCCGCCAAGCGACCGCAATGCTAACTATTCGATTCAGAAGTATCCTGAACAATGGAAAAAATTCGTTGACTTTACCCATAATCAAATTAATGAATTGGCGAGCAATTATGGCAAGCTTGATATTCTTTGGCTTGATGGCGGTTGGGTGCGTAAGAAAACAGATCTGGAAATAAAAGATGCATTATCGGAAGTTTCCGAAGGCAGTCGTTGGGCTCGTAATCCTCAAAGCCAGGATATCGATATGCCACGTTTGGTGAAAGAGGTTAGGGCAAAACAACCCAAGTTGATCGTTGTGGACAGAGCTGTCCCAGGAGAACAACAAAATTATCTTACCCCTGAACAGCATATACCGGATACCGGTTTGCCTTATCCATGGGAAACTTGCATGACTATGGGGAATAGTTGGAGTTATGTACCTAATGATGTTTACAAACCTGCAAACGAAATCATCGAGAAATTAGTTGACGTGGTAAGTAAAGGAGGAAACTATTTGTTGAATATTGGTCCGGGGCCAGATGGCGAGCTGGATCAGGTGGCTTACCAGCGTTTGAAAGAAATTGGAACTTGGATAAAAACAAATGGTGAGGCCATTTACGGCAGCCGAATGTTTACCGTTTTTGGGGAAGGCGAAAAGATTCGTTATACACAAACTAAAAATGGGGATACCAAATATATTTTCCTGTTCGATTTTCCAAAAGAAAAACAGCTGTTAACGAAAATCCCGTTTTCTAAAAACACAAAGTTGCAGCTATTGGGGAGTAAATCAAACCTTTCATGGAAACAAAAAGGAGATACCGTCGAGGTAAATGTTCCGGCTTCTCTTAAATCGGTAACAGACTATGTGTGGGTAATTAAAGTCTCTAATTAACAACTAATATGATGAATAATACCAAACGCTTTTTTAAATAATTTTATTTTAATATTAGAAATAAGCTAAAGTATTTTTTTAACCTGTTTGCTATGTTACTATAAGTTTAGCATAATACTTTACAAACTGGTAGGCACTGTTATGTGATTTGAAAAATATATTCTATTTTCGGAATCTATTTTTGAACGGGAATTTAATCAATTGATGCAAAAGAACGTTCGATGACTCCCAAAAAAGCAATATAGAATGTCATCAATTCCATATTTCGATAAAAAACAAATATTATCTACAAATGAAAAGAAGAGATTTATTAAAATATATTGGATTGACTGTTGGTGCCGCCGCATTGAGCGGAACAACATCAATTGTTTCTGCGGCGGAACAAAGGGATAAACGTAAAAGAGTATTGCGCATTGCGCATATCACCGATGTGCATATCCGACCGGAAGAAAATGCCCCCAACCGGTTTGTAAAATGTTTGGAAGAGATAAAAAAACATAAAGTCGATTTCTTCCTGAATGGAGGAGATACAATATTTGCAGCAGACTATGGTGATATAACCCGTGAGAGAGTAAATGAATTATGGAAGGTGTGGAACGAAACTACCAGAGGGATAAGCGGCTTTGAGATTCATAGTTGCCTCGGTAATCATGATATGTGGTGGGCTGCACCTGATAAACAGGATCCAATGTATGGAAAAGAGTATGTAGTGAAACAATTGGGAATTCCCAATCGGTATTACAGTTTTGATAAAAAAGGCTGGCATTTTGTAATATTGGACAGTAATAACGGCGGAGGTTCATTGGATGATGAACAACGTCTATGGTTGGAAAAGGATTTACAAGCTATTCCAGCCGGTACACCAGTTATTTGCATGAGCCATTATCCTATTCTTGCCGCATGTACCCATGTTGATGGAGGAAATCATACCGATTCAAAATATATCAGCGATCTTTTTTATAAACATAAGGACAAAAAAATTAACTGCTTTAGCGGGCATATTCATTTATTGGACAACGCCGTTTACAATAATGTACATTATTATTGTAATGGTGCCTTAAGTGGTTTTTGGTGGGAAGATGGAGACAAAGACTCGGCAGGGAAAACGTATTATAAACAAACGCCTCCAGGCTATGCTATTGTTGATTTGTTTGATGATGGTTCTGTTGACAATCAATATTTTCCGCATTCTTTTTAAATAATAAAAAATCATAAAAATAATTGCACCTTTATCTTTATTTTTTATTGTTGGTAATGTATTATCTCAGGACTGACCTATTAACACAAAATAATGCTTCCTCAACAGATTTTAAAATGGGGGAGAATAATTTTCTCAGTTTGTAAAGTTTTACCAGAATGTTCTGAAGTTATTAAATGACAAAATCGCTCGTTTTTTTAGTATCTATTTTAGGAATGGTAATTAATGATTAAACAAGGATAATATCGCATTAATATAAAGGTTGTAATCATTATATCTTTCGATTTCTAAAAAGACATAAATTTAGTAAAAAGACTTAGAGGATGGCTACTGTATTTAAGTAGGGAATTAAATCATCTTTTTTAGTAAATTGTAATGGTTTTCATTAATATTTTATTTTGTTAAAATGATAAAAAAAGTAATGTTGTTGGCTCTCTTTAGCGGAGCAGTTTTTTGCGGGAATGCTCAACCCAAAATTGATCCTACAACCATTAAGGATAAAATGCAATGGTTTGAAGATGCTAAGCTAGGAATCTTCATCCATGCCGGAATTTATTCGGTGGCCGATGTTTCGGAATCTTGGAGTTTTCATAACGGAAACATTTCGGTTGAAGATTATATGAAACAGCAAAAAAGTTTCACTTTAAGCAATTACGATCCAGTTGCTTGGGCAGAAATGATCAAAGAAAGCGGGGCCAGGTATGCGGTAATCACAACCAAACACCACGACGGTGTAGCGATGTACGACACCAAATTGGGAAAATTGAGTTCGGTAAAAACATGTCCTGCCAAAAAAGACATGATAAAACCTTTATTTGAAGAATTGCGTAAAAGAGATGTGAAATGCGGAGCCTATTTTTCATTAATTGACTGGACACACAATGATTATCCTGATTTTTTGAAGAATAAAAAGCGTTATGATATCAAAAAAGAACCAGCTCGTTGGGAACGTTTCCAGAAATTCTTTCAGGGACAAGTCAAAGAAATCTCTGACTGGTACAATCCTGATTTGTGGTGGTTTGATGGTGATTGGGAGCACAGTGCTGATGAATGGCAGGCCGAAAAAACACGTAAAATGATGTTAGACAGAAACCCAAATACCATTATCAACGGTCGTTTGCAGGGGTATGGCGATTACGATACTCCAGAACAAAATTTTCCTGTGGTGCGTCCTGCATCCAAATGGTGGGAATTGTGTATGACCATGAATGAAAACTGGGGTTACCGTGTGAGTGACACCAACTGGAAGACACCTTATGAAATAATAACTATATTTGTGGATGCGGTTTCAAACGGAGGAAATTTATTATTAGACATTGGACCAAAACCAGACGGAACCTATCCAGAAACGGTTGTTTCTACCTTGAAAGAATTAGGCGATTGGAACAGAAGAAACGGAGAAGGGATTTTCGGAACTATCCCTGGAATTCCACAAGGGCATTTCTACGGACCAACGACACTGTCGAAAGATTCAAAAACACTTTACTTATTTGTTCACGGAAAAACTTCTGGACAAGTAATGTTAAAAGGACTAGATAACAAAATTCAGGGTATTACTGTTTTGGGTTCAAAGGAGAAGTTGACTCATAAAGTAGTGGGTAAAATCTCTTGGAGTGCTGTTCCTGGATTGGTTTACATTGATTTGCCGGAAAATGCTATCGATAAATATGTGACTTGTATCAAAGTAACATTAGACGCACCAATCAAATTATACAGAGGTAACGGTGGCTTCTTAACAAATTAATAAAGAATATGGAAATGCCATCTTCATTTTCTGGGATGACATTTTTCATCAATTTAATTCAAGCGATTTAGTATTAAATCGGCGAATCATTAATGAAGATTTTATTGTTTTTTTTAGAAAAAAAATGGACTAGAATTAGACAATAGACTTGTTGAATTAAATATAAAAATGAATATATAAACAAATAATTAATAAAAATGTAAATATGATAAAGTCATTTTTCTTTTCACTTCTTTTATGTAGCACATTCTCATTTGCTCAGGAAGTAAAAATCATTCCTCAGCCAGCTGAAGTTATTGCAAACACGGGTAGTTTTGTTATTAGTCCTAAAACAAAATTGGTGGTTGCCAACAAAGGAGATAAAGCTACGGCAACTTTCTTCAATAAATATTTATTGGAGTATTATGGATTTGAATTAGAAGTAGTTCAAAAAGTCTCTAAAAACAGCATTGTATTGAAAAGTCTTCAAAATATTGATGGACTTAAAGGAGAAGGTTATAGTTTAAAATCGGACAACGATGGCGTATTGATTGAAGGAAATTCAAATCAAGGAACTTTTTACGGTATGCAAACACTAATTCAATTGCTTCCTGTACAGAAAAGCAACAGTCTAAAGATTGCTTCAGTAACGGTAAAAGACGGACCGCGTTTTGCCTATAGAGGCTCGATGTTGGATGTAAGCCGTCATTTTTTCCCGGTTTCATTCGTTAAAAAGTATATTGATTATCTAGCCTTGCATAAAATGAATTATTTCCATTGGCATCTAACCGAAGATCAGGGTTGGAGAATCGAAATAAAAAAATATCCTAGACTTACTGAAATAGGTTCTAAAAGAAACGGATCTATCGTAGGCAGGTACCCGGGTAAAGGAAGCGACAATACACCTGAAGAAGGGTTTTATACCCAGGAAGAAGTAAAAGATATTGTTAAATATGCTTCGGACCGTTTTATTACGGTAATTCCAGAAATTGAAATGCCGGGTCATAGTAGTGCCGCCATTGCAGCTTATCCGATGTTGAGTTGTTTTCCGAATGAAAAAACAGATATACCTGCGAATATGATTTCTGAAAAAAGCAAGCAGGAATTAGCAAATGGCAGAGTAAAACTGGTTCAGGAAACATGGGGTGTTTTTACCGATGTATACGCTCCAACGGAATATACTTTCAAATTTCTTGAAGATGTTCTAGATGAGGTCATGGCTTTATTTCCATCAAAGTATATTCATGTTGGTGGTGATGAATCTCCTAAAGATGCTTGGAAAAGAAGTGAATTTTGTCAGCAGTTAATAAAAGAAAAAGGCTTGAAAGATGAGCATGAACTTCAAAGTTATTTTATTCAACGTATGGAAAAATACATTAATAAAAACGGAAGAACATTAATAGGATGGGATGAAATTCTTGAAGGTGGTCTTGCGCCAAATGCCATAGTGATGAGTTGGAGAGGCGAAGCCGGCGGAATAGCTGCAGCTAAAGAAAACCATCAGGTAATTATGACTCCGGGGAGTCACGTTTATTTAGATCATACCCAGACTAAAAATGAAAAAGAAGTAACGATTGGTGGGTTTACTAATTTAGAAAAAATTTACAGCTATGAGCCAATTCCTAAAGAATTGAATGAGCAACAGGCTAAATATGTAATGGGTGCCCAAGGAAATGTTTGGACAGAATATATGCAAAATCCAGCTAAAGTAGAATATATGATATTTCCTCGTTTGAGTGCACTTAGTGAAGTATTATGGTCACCAAAGGAAAAGAAAAACTGGTCAGCCTTTCAAACTAAAATTGAAACTCAGAAAAAACGATACGAAATGTGGGGAGCTAATTATTTTAAAGAAAATAATGCGTCAGATTTGGTGCTGCCAAAAAATGGAAATAAAATAAAAATGTAAATCACATATTTGAACTAATTATTAAAGCAGAATGCCCTTCAATTTTATATTGCAAGGGCATTTTTTTTGATAATGTTATTTTTTAACTGGTAACAGTTCAAAATTTGATTCTCAAAAAAATAATTTTTAACCAATTATCAAAGGTTCGACCTCTTCAATTTTTAGGCTCATGTTATTGACAGAATTCCCCGATTGAAACGAACTCATTTTGGAGCTTATTATGCAAATTGCAGTGATATTGACCACCCAATTCCAATTTAAAGTGCACCTGATTCCAATTCAAAATGAGCACCTAATTCCGGAGCAAAATGACCACTCCATTTTTCATTAAAAACTACTTTTTTTCATCTGTTAATTAGTATTCAGATATACTTAAATATTGGACTTTGTTTATCCCTCTTTTTTTTCTCATAGATTCTTCATGTAATTAGAGTCGATGGGATTGATGTATGAGTCTTTCCAAAATGGCATCAGCTATGGTTTTTTTTAATGATATTGTACCAACCTTGGACTGGGATTTGTGATATTACCATTATAGAACCGTTATTATGCCTGTCTTCAGTGAGCTCTAAAAGAGTAATTCGGTTACTGTTATCTAACGTTTGCAGTCCAAAATCGTCCAATATAATGGCATTTTTCCTTTTTATTTTGGCCAATTCTCATAGGTAAGAACCATCTGCTTTGGCCATTTTTAATTTAGCAAACAGCTTAGAAGTATTAAAATAACTTATTTTAAAACCTGTATGCAGGCTTGATAACCTAATACTGTACCTAAATAACTTCTGCCTACACCGGTACTTCCAGTTATTAAAATGCATTCATTTTTTTTCTACAAATTCACATTCTGCCAGACGCAGTTTGGTGTTTCAATTCAGATTACGGGTTTGGTCAAATTGATACTTTAAATATTTGATTTGTAAAGGAATCGGGAATTGGTGATACTGCGGGCAATACGCCGATTGTGCCTTTCATCCCATTCGGCATCAATAAGCATCGATACAAACTGATCGAGTGTGTAATGGTCTGTTTTTCAGATTTCAATGGCAGTTTTAAAAGTATTATGCATGCCATAAAGCTTCATTTGTTTCATTTTTGTTGCTGTAGATTGCTTCGCCCGTTCGCTTATGCTCGGGTCATTCATGATTACTGTGTTTTAATTTAATTATAATAGTGTTTTCCTCTGATATTACCGTGAATAGGGAGTTTTTGCTCGGATTCTTGTTCAAATTAAATATGATCTAAGTTGTTTTCTAAAATATTTTGTATCGTCTTAAAATTGTAGATTTTAAAATCCAGTGCCCGTTTACAGGTATTTATTAATCGATCTTTCTCTACCTTTTTTTCGAAGTTTAGTATTCCTAAACAACTTTTATAAGCCTGTTCAGGATGGTTTCTGCATTTGATTATTTGCAGGATATTTTCTCCAACGGATTCATCAACACCACTGGCCCAATCAATGAAGCGAGCAGCACTCCACTGGGCTACGAATTGTTTTTTTTGCCATTTTAGTTTTTCTGAAAAAATTTACAATGTTTCTTGGATTTTAAGCACAAAAAAAAACACTCTGAAATTTAATCTCAGAGTGTTTTTAATTTATTGTATGAAAGTCGGTTTATAGAAACTCACCGTGTTGAGAAATATCTAAACCTAATTCTTCTTTTTCGTCACTTACTCTTAGTGGAGTTATTTTGTTTACAATAAAGAAAAGGAAATAAGATGCTGAAAAGGCGAATACTGAAACGATTACTAAAGCGGTTAATTGGTTTAAAAATAATGTAGCATCGCCAAAAATAAGTCCTTGATTATCTCCTACTACTGAATTAACAGATTTAGAAGCAAAAACACCAGTTAATAGCATACCAACCATACCACCAACACCGTGACATGCGAATACGTCTAAAGCATCATCAATTTTACCTTTAGGGAATTTGCTAACCACTAGATTGCTAACAATACTGGCAAATATACCGATGAACATGGCGTGTGGAATAGTTACGAAACCTGCTGCAGGTGTAATAGCTACTAAACCTACAACGGTACCTATACAAGCTCCCATTGCAGAAAGTTTGTGCCCAAGAATTTTGTCAAGAAATACCCAAGCCATTCCGGCAGCTGCAGCAGCTACAGTTGTCGTTCCTAATGCTTGTACAGCTAGACCATTAGACCCTAATGCAGAACCTGCGTTGAAACCAAACCATCCAAACCATAATAAACCAGTGCCTAACAGTACATAAGTAATACGTGCAGGATTAACTTTTTGTGTTTTTCTTTTTCCTAAGAAAATGGCTCCAGCTAGTGCAGCCCATCCCGCGCTCATGTGAACTACTGTTCCTCCAGCGAAATCTAATACTCCCATTTTAAAGAAAACACCATCTGGATGCCAAGTCATGTGTGCTAAGGGCGTGTAAACAAGTAATATGAATAATACCATAAATAATAGGTAAGCCCAGAAACGAATTCTTTCTGCAAAAGCTCCAGTTATTAAGGCAGGAGTAATGATTGCAAATTTTGCTTGAAATAAAGCAAATAACATAAAAGGTATTGTTGGAGCAAGACTCCAAGCTGTATTGGTACCAACACCTTGAAAAAATAAATTAGGTAACGGATTACCAATTATTCCTCCTATTGAAGGACCAAATGATAAACCAAAGGCGATAACTACCCATAAAACGGTAACAATTATCATAGCCATAAAACTTTGAAGCATAGTACTGATAACATTCTTCTTTCCTACCATTCCTCCGTAGAAGAAACCCAGCCCAGGAGTCATTATTAATACAAGTGCAGTTGCAACGATCATCCAAGCGGTATCGCCAGTATCAAATTTTACAGCTTCTGTTGGAGCAGGGCTGTCAATTATGAAATAATTTGAAAAAAGGGTTAATATCAAAATCGTGATTAATAGCACACTTAAAATAATTTTTCGCATTGTTTTTTAGTTTTAAATTTTGATAAAAATATAATAATCATCAGTATGCCCCTTTGAAAAAATAGTTTAATATTATATTTTTATCATTTTTATAATATGACCCCTATTTTTTTATGGGTATGTTATAATTTAAAGTTAAAATTTACAATTTGTTAAAGTAAGGTTAAGAGAAATTATCGTTTTAGGAGATTTTATGGTAATTATTCTAAGAACTAATAGACCCATATCCTAACGGTTCTACATTTTGAACTAAAAGTAGAATACCGTTAAAAAAAATGCACCTATTGAAATTAATACAATAGGTGCAATTATCTAAATTTAAGGAATCGATGATTTATTTCAAAGTATGCTGACTCAAAATTTTATATACTTCATTGATGTTGTTGCCTCCTTTTCCAAATTGCTTCACAATTGGATTATTGTCGTGATTCAGCCAAATTTTTAATTCAGCATCCATATCCAATATTCCGGCACTTTCTTTAGAGAATTTTTTGATGCTCGAATAGGGAATTGACATATAATCGACTTTGGTTCCAACCAATTGTTTTTCAACTAAAATCAGTCTTTTATTGGTAAAAATAAACATGTCACGGATGAGTTTGTACGCTTTCTCAATTATTTCCTCTTCTATTAAGATTGGCTCAAATTCGTTCGAAACATTTTCAATGTTAACTTCAGATGCATTACCTAAGATGGCGTTAAATAGTCCCATTATATTAATTTATTTTTGATTGTATTTTGTTTTATATCTGTCGTTCAGCTTGGTTTGGTGGGTATCCAGACTAATCATCCTGCCTTGAATAAACGCATTGGTCAACTTGTTTGTTCTCATATCCAAAGCATCGCCTTCAGAAATGAATAGTGTAGCATCTTTTCCTTGCTCTAAGGTACCACATTGAGCGTCAATTCCTAATATTTTAGCAGTATTTGATGTTATTAATTGCAAAGCTTGCTCTTTATCCAGTCCATAAGCAGCACATGTTCCTGCTAAAAACGGTAAATTTCGGGTATTCATTCTTTCATGTGCGCCGCTATTTTCTAAACCTACCAGAACACCTTTGTCTGTTAATAATTTGGCTGATTTGTAAGGTAAATCAATATCATGATCCTCGTTTTCCGGCATATCATGAACACGTTTTAATAATACTCCAATATTGTTTTTTTGTAATAATTCAGCTGTTTTATAGGCTTCGTATCCACCAACAATCACCATTTTTTTAACTCCATTTTCTTTTGCAAATTGTACTGCATCGATAATTTGTTTTTCTTCATTGGCATGAATAAATAAGGTTTGATTTCCATCGAATAATCCTTTTGTAGATTCCAAAGTCAAATTTCTCTCTTTTGAACTATCCCCTAAATACGCTTTGGCATTGGATAAAAAAGAAGATAACTCTAAAACTTGTTTTGCATAATCCTTATTGGCTTCAATGCTTCCTGGTTCAAACCAAGAACCACTTCTTCTAAAACTAGAAGGAAAATCTAAATGAATTCCATCATTTTCTTTAATTAGAGCATCTTTCCAGTTCCAGGCATCTAGCTGAACAATTGAGGAAGTTCCTGAAATTCTTCCACCACGCGGTGTGATTTGAGCCATTAAAATTCCGTTCGGTCTTACTGTTTCTATTACTTTTGAATCAGCAGTGTATGCTATAATACTTCTTACATGTGGGTTCATGTTTCCAATCTCATCCTCATCATCAGAAGATTTCACAGCATCAATTTCAACTAAACCCAGTGTTGAATTAGGAGCAATAAATCCCGGATAAACATGTTTTCCTACGGCGTCAATAGTAATGTCATACGCCCCTTCTCCAAGTCGAATCACTCTGGCATCTGCTACCAAAGTAATTTTTCCGTCAACGAATCCTATAGCACTGTTCTCGATTACTTCACCATTTCCTAAATGTGCCGTAGCATTAAGAATTAGAACTGATTTTGATTGCTTAGGAGTAGGTGTTTGTTGTGCTTTTGTAAGTATTGATAAACTAAATACCAATAGCAATATATATGTTTTTTTACTCATTATATTTATATTTTTTTATTTGGAATTGCTTTGCCTTTTTGCAAAAGCGCTCGCAGTGAATTTTAGATTTTATTTTTAATGTTCTAAAGTATCACAGTGGTATTCTTTTTTCTCTGCTTTTTTAGGCTCTTGAGTAATCATTCCTTTATTCTTTTCTTGTAATAATTGACCGATTAACTCATTTCGTTCTTTAGCAATAGCTACTCTTTGTTCTTCATCCTTTTGAACATCGTAATAGACTACACCTTCAATTAACGTTTTTTCAGCTTTGGCATAAATAGATAACGGATTGGCGTTCCACAATACAATATCGGCATCTTTCCCCACTTTTATACTTCCTACTTTGTCATCGATACGTAATAGTTTAGCAGGATTTAAAGTGACAAATTTCCAAGCTTCTTCTTCTGAAATATTACCGTATTTCACTGCTTTTGCTGCTTCTTGATTCAATCTTCTTGACATTTCAGCATCATCAGAGTTGTAGGCTACTACAATTCCGGCATTATGCATTATTGGTCCATTGAAAGGGATTGCATCATTTACTTCAAATTTATATGCCCACCAATCTGAGAAAGTTGATGCTCCAACACCGTGTTCTTTCATTTTATCGGCAACTTTGTATCCTTCAAGAATATGGGTATAGGTATTGACTCTAAAATCAAATTTTTCTGCTACATTCATCAACATCAAAATTTCAGATTGCACATAAGAGTGACAAGAAATGAAACGTTCTTTATTTAATATTTCAGCTAATGTTTGTAGTTCTAAATCCACTCTTGGTGCTTTCCCTTTTCCTTTTTTACCAGTTGCGTTGTAATTTTTCCAAGCGGCATCATATTCTTTAGCACGTTGGAAATAATCCGTAAAAACTTGCTCGACACCCATTCTGGTTTGAGGAAAACGAGTAGGATTAGTGATTCCCCAGTTTGCTTGTTTTACATTTTCTCCCAAGGCAAATTTGATAAATCCAGGTTGGTCTTTGTAAAGCATTTCATCTGCTGAAGCGCCCCATTTCCATTTTACAATCGCTGAACGACCACCAATTGGATTTGCAGATCCATGTAGTAATTGAGAAGTGGTAACTCCACCGGCTAAGTCCCTGTATATATTAATGTCTTCTGAATTCACTACATCCTGAATGGTAACTTCGGCGCTGGAATTGTGTCCGCCTTCATTTACACCATTAGAAATTGCAATGTGAGAATGCTCATCAATAATTCCGCTGGTTAAATGTTTACCTTTGGCATCAACAATTGTTGCTGAAGCGTCAGAAATGTTTTTTCCAATAGATGCAATTTTTCCGTTTTTAACCAACACGTCAGTTTCGACTAAAATACCGTCTTTTTCGTTTGTCCAAACAGTAGCATTTTTAAACAATAATGTTTGTGTAGTTAGTTTTTTCAAATTACCATAAGCAACATTTGGAAATGTTGTAGGCATAATTACATTGTTCTTTTCCAATTTCAAGGAGTCAATTGGTTTTATAAAAGGAGCCGTTCTTACTGCAGACCATTTTACCTCATTTCCATTGAATAAAATTGCTTTTCCTGAAAGCAATTGGATGTCATCGATATAACCAATTAACCTGGAGAAAGTCGTTTTTGTTGAATCCATAGATTTCATTACAGTTGAAATCCAATTATTTGAAACCGTAAGTTTTGAACTAACTTTTTTGGAATCAATTGTCGTAATTATCGATTTTGGAGCAGTTATATCGCCACTAATTTTCCATTTGTATTGTTGATTAGCTACACTTAAATCGTAATCACCGCGAATGTCTTTAATTGTTATATCAGTTATAACAAATTTGTTGCCCTGAACCCAGTTCTCGTAAAGAATTGTTTTCTCTTCAAAAATGGCACCGGATGTAATAACAAAATTGGCTAAACTTCCTGTTCTCAAACTTCCTATTTCGTTGCTTTTTCCTAAAATAGCAGCGGGAATAGTTGTCAAAGCTTCTAATGCTTTCGTTTTATCAAATCCGTATTTAATGGCTCTTAATAGATTAGGTCTAAAATCTTCGAGTTTTTTTAACTTATCAGTCGTCAAAGCGAAAACAATTCCATTATCGGATAAAACTTTAAGATTGGTTGGTGCTTGATTCCAAAAACGTAAATCTTTCAATTCCATTTGATTGGCTTGGTTGGGGTCAGAAACATCATAAGCTTCCGGAAAATTGATTGGAATAATAAATTTCGAATTTGTTTTTTTGATTTCTTCAATTCGCTCAAATTCATTTCCGTTTCCTTTCAATACATAATTTAAACCAAATTCTTTCGCTATTTTGGCTGCTCTTAAACTATTCAATTTGTCTTCAGAAGCAAATATTTGAACTAATTTTTCATTATTAGATAATGCTTCCAAGGATAAATCTTTGGTTGTGGCATTTCCTTTTTTGTACCAATCTAAATCTAAATACATTTGACGAAGTAATGCCATCATTCCCATCAATGAACTTGGATAGGCTTGATTTGTAGTTACACTTTTAGTAAATGCAAAATGATTGGTTATTTTATCAGATAATAATTGATTGCTTTTATCAAAATTATTTAAAGCAATCAACGTTCCTGATCCGCGAGCAATTCCGTCTTGGACATGAGTTCCCACGATTCCAAATCCTGCTTTTAATAATTCTTCGGCTTTAGTTTGGTCGTATTTAAAGCTTTCATATCCATTTACTTCTGAACGAATACTTTCATTCCAGTAAAGCCCTGATTTTTTGGTGTCATATAAAGGAATCCTTTCAGTAGTGGTAATTCCTTTTGGTTTTTCGATTCCAAAACTGGTGTACATATCAATAAATGAAGGATAAATTGATTTTCCATCCAGGTTTATTGTCATGCAATTTTTAGGAATAGCGATATTGTTTCCTGCGCCAATAACTTTTCCGTTTTGAATTAATAAAGTACCTTTTTCAATAATTTGTGTTGGCGTAACATAAATTTTGGCATTGGTAAAAGCGGTAAAATTGGTGTTTTTGTTTTGAACACTTTCATTATTGGGAAAGTATTCTTGAGCATAGGTTTTTGGTAATAAAACACTGAAATAGAGTAGAAGTAAGATTTTTTTCATAGTATAGTTTCTAATTATTCTCTAAAAGTAAAAAAAGGAATATGTTAAGTAGTATTTTTTTTGATTTTAACATTTGTTTTTTGCACAATTTAAAAAATAGAGGGAATCTATTCATGTTATTCTAATTATTTTGACATAAATCAGTACTATTCTCTATCGTTTTTAAATTTTGTAGGATTAATTACAGTAATTAAAAATGTTTTCTCTAATTTTAGAATCAAATAAGTAAACATGCTAGTTAAAGTTTTTGGAAGCGCTGTTTTTGGAGTGGAAGCCACAACAATTACCGTAGAGGTAAATATTGATAAAGGGATTGGTTATCATTTAGTTGGCTTGCCTGATAACGCCATCAAAGAAAGTAGTTACCGGATTGCGGCTGCACTCAAAAATAACGGATATGCCATGCCTGGAAAAAAAATAACCATCAATATGGCTCCTGCTGATTTGCGTAAAGAAGGTTCTGCCTATGACTTGACTTTAACTATAGGAATTTTGGTAGCTTCTGGGCAAATAAAAGCCGATGAAGTTGACAAATACATCATCATGGGAGAACTTTCCCTAGATGGCAGTCTTCAACCGATACGTGGTGCTTTACCCATTGCAATCAAAGCTAAAGAAGAAGGTTTTAAAGGCTTTTTTCTTCCAAAGCAAAATGTAAAAGAAGCAGCTATTGTGGCCGGATTGGATGTATATGGAATCGAAAATGTACAGGAAGTGATTGATTTCCTAGAAGGAAAAGGAACGCTGGAACCAACAACAATTGACACCAGAGCCGAATTTTATAAAACATTAGACTTTCCTGAATTCGATTTTTCGGATGTGAAAGGACAAGAAAGCATCAAGCGTTGCATGGAAATTGCCGCTGCCGGAGGACATAATATTATCCTAATTGGCCCGCCGGGGGCAGGAAAAACAATGTTAGCGAAACGATTACCCAGTATTCTCCCGCCCATGACGTTGCGGGAAGCCTTAGAAACAACCAAAATTCATAGTGTAGCTGGAAAACTGAAGGAAGTAGGTTTGATGAATCAACGCCCTTTTCGCAGTCCGCATCATACCATTTCAAATGTCGCACTTGTTGGCGGAGGAAGTTATCCGCAACCCGGTGAAATTTCTATGGCGCATAACGGCGTTTTATTTCTGGATGAATTACCAGAATTTAAACGAGATGTTTTGGAAGTGATGCGTCAACCATTAGAAGATCGGGAAGTAACGATTTCGAGAGCCAAGTTTACGGTTACTTATCCGTCCTCGTTTATGCTGGTGGCGAGTATGAACCCAAGTCCGAGTGGTTTCTTCAACGATCCCGATTCTCCACAAACTTCTTCGCCTCACGAAATGCAACGGTATTTGAGTAAGATTTCGGGACCATTGTTAGATAGAATCGATATTCATATTGAAGTGACACCGGTTCCTTTCGAAAAATTATCAGAAGACCAAAAAGCAGAAAGTAGTGTTGACATTCGGAAAAGGGTTACTGCGGCGCGAGAAATTCAAACCGAGCGCTTTGAGCAAATGGAAAACATCCATTACAATGCGCAAATGAATACCAAACACATTCGGGAATATTGCGCCTTGGACGATGTTTCAAAACAATTGTTAAAAACAGCTATGGAACGATTGAATCTTTCGGCTCGGGCTTACGATCGTATTTTGAAAGTAGCCAGAACCATCGCTGATCTTGACGCGGCCCCAATAGTGGTTTCCAGCCATATTGCGGAAGCGATTCAATACAGAAGTTTGGATCGTGATGGTTGGTTGGGCTAAATTAGATTTCAGATTTTTGATTAACGATTTTTGATTGCAGATATTTAAACTTTGCGTAGCAGATTGCGTAGCTTTTTTTCATTAATTTTAACTATAATTTCAAGAATACGGATACTATAATCAACAGTATAAAAGAGTATTGGATACAATTTTAATAACAGTTTTAGCAATCGTAATCTTCTATTTTGTTTTTCGAACTAAAATGAAAAAAGAAAAGTATAGAAATAAATAAGTCAAAAAAGAGATTTCGATAGAAATCTCTTTTATTTTTGCCAAATGTTAGAAATTCTTTACCAAGACGAATATATTATTGCCATTAATAAACCAAGTGGCTTATTGGTTCACAAATCATTTTATGCGCGCGATGCAAAAGTTTTTGCTATTCAAGAATTGAGAAATCAAATAGGAGGGCAACACGTCTATCCTATTCATCGGTTAGATCGCAAAACATCTGGTGTCTTATTATTTGCATTGGATGCAGCCGTTTTAAAAATTATGAATGATCGTTTTGCCACACGCGAAGTCGAAAAAAAATATTTAGCAATTTTACGTGGTTGGTCACCCGAAGAACTTACGATAGATTATGATTTAACCAATGATGATGGCATTATACAAAATGCAATAACATACTTTCATCGATTGCAAAGTACCGAAATTGAGTTAGAATTTAACAATCAACCAACGTCACGATATTGTTTGGTAGAAGCGATTCCTGAAACTGGACGTATGCATCAATTACGAAAACATTTCAAACATATTTTTCATCCCATTTTAGGAAGTCGTCCACATGGTTGTAACAAACAAAATAAATTATGGTTGGAGAATTTTGACCTGAAAGGAATGATGCTTCATGCACATCAGTTAATTTTTAATCATCCAATAACAAATGAACAACTTATCTTGAATGCAAAGATTAATGAAGAGTTTAGCAGAGTAGGTACTCTTCTTAAGCTAGATTTGAATACCTATGAATAGAATACTTATTTGTAAAGTAATGCTTTAAATTATTGTTGTATTTGGAAACAACAGTTTTCAGTATAAAGATGAGCAGATTTCAGGTTTTTGATCAACGATTTTTAATTTCAGATGTTTATCACAACGTTCCACAAAGTCTCCGACTTTGAGGAAGTGACTTTCGGTTTTTAACCGATTTAGTTTTAAATATTTGAAGTTTAAGGTCAGTCGGAGACTGAAAAATACATACTCAAAGTCGGAGACTTTGCGTAGCGGGGCGATTGTGAATCTTTTATTTGTCTAGAAATAATAATTGATTTTTGAATTGAAATAAAGCATTGTGCTGCGTATCAATCATATTTTGAAAAGTGGCAATATTACTTTTAGTATATTCTTTATTATTTTTTAAGTCTTGATAAATTTTATCAGATAATCCTTTTTCATATTCTACTTTAGCAACATTCAGATATTGTTGAAAAGTTATATTAGGATATAGTAAATGTTCTGCTCCATTATTATCATCGATATACTTTTGAATTATGGATTGTACTTCTAAATGTAGCTTTTGAGTAGTTATAAAAACCGCTAATAAATTATTCCTTTCTTCGGTAGTATTAGGAGTAGAATTGAAAGTTTTATGATATGTTAACCACGCTATAAATAAACCTGCTATACCTATTAAGATTTCCATTGAATTTCTTTTATAGACAAATATAAGTAAAATAAAAAAGCCTCAATTATGAGGCTTTAGTTTTTATAATAGTATATTTTTAAGCTTGAACATTATTAGGAGGAACATTTAGATATTCACCCTGATTTGCACTAAACATATCGAGTTGGATAGCGCAGTTTTGCAAACTGTGCCCACAAACGAGAGCGACTTTATTTTTCAAAGATTTGAATACAAAGGTTTTTAGAAATAAAAATAGTGAATTATAGCCCCGATAGAAACGAAAATCCTTGTGGCGGCTGGCATTTATGCCGCCACAAGATTATAGTGGGATAGCGGAAATATTTTCTAAAAAAACGAAATCATTCTGCTCCTAAAAAAAGAAAATGTATTTTCTTAGTTGTTATCTATTAGAACGTCGATCATTATTTTGACTTGGACGTCTTGGACCAAAACTATTGTTGCTGCTACGGTTTGTAGTATCGGTTTTTGGTTTCTTAGGAGTCGAATTACGCTGTTGTCTTCCTTGCCCTTGTTTGATTGGTTCTTTTGAAGCGTTAGGGTCTGGCTCAAAACCTTTGATGTTTTCTATTGGCAATTTCAAGCCTACTAATTTTTCTATATCACGTAAAAAGACAGTTTCGTCCGGACTAAATAAGGAAATAGCTTCTCCACTTGCTCCGGCTCTACCAGTTCTACCAATACGGTGGACGTAATCTTCAGGAATATTAGGCAATTCAAAATTAACCACATGCGGTAACAACGGAATGTCTAATCCTCGAGCGGCAATATCAGTGGCGACCAAAGCCGTTAAGCTTCCGTCTTTGAAACCTGCTAATGCTTTGGTTCGTGCGCCCTGCCCTTTATTTCCGTGAATGGCAGCTGCTTTGATTCCGGCGCTAATCATGCTTTCCGTCAGTTTATTGGCGCCTTGTTTGGTACGGGTAAACACCAAAATTTGCTTCCAGTTTCCTTCCGTAATCAATTTAATGATTAACTCTGTTTTTTTCTCTTTGGCAACAGGATATACTTTCTGAATGATTGCATCCACTGTTGTGTTTTCTGGGGTCGCTTCAACATGAACTGGATGGTGCAAAATGCCCATTGCCAATTTTTTGATGTCTGTTGAAAAGGTTGCCGAAAACATCAAGTTTTGCCTTTTTGAAGGTAATACTTTTATAATGCGCTCAATGTCTCGTACGAAACCCATGTCTAGCATACGATCAGCCTCATCTAAAACTAGGATTTCAACTTTTGCAAGCGATATTAAACCTTGATTTTGCAAATCGATTAATCGACCTGGAGTGGCAACTAAAATATCAACTCCTTGACGCAATTGAGTCACTTGTGGATTTTGGTTTACACCTCCAAAAATAACCGTGCTGCGTAAATCTAAAAATTCACTGTATTCTTTTATATTAGCAAGTATTTGTGCTGCTAATTCTCTGGTTGGTGTCAATATTAAGGCACGAATAGGTCTTTGTCGCAATTGTTGACCTTGTGATAATATTTGTAAAATAGGCAATGTAAAACCGGCTGTTTTTCCTGTTCCTGTTTGCGCAGATGCTAATACATCTTTACCTTCTAAAATGGGTGGAATTGCTTTCTGTTGTATTGGAGAAGGTGTTGAATATCCTTTTTTGCTGATGGCTTTTAGTAAAGCATCAGATAAGCCTAATGAGTTGAATGACATAAATAGCGTTTATAAAGTAAACACTATTATTTAGGTTACTTTTTTAATTGGGCGCAAAGGTACTGCTAATTTTCCGATGTGGTTTTGATTAGTAAACTTTGTTTCAATAAAGTATCGTACTTCGTTTTAAACCGTAACAAACATTAGTTAGTATTTAGTATTCAGATTTGACTGACCACCGACCATTGATCACTTTTTTAGTCTATTTCTGCAAATGTATTTCCTTGCGTGATGTCTCCCGATTTATACCCTTTCATGAACCAAGCTTTTCGTTGTGCGGATGTCCCGTGAGTAAAGGATTCCGGAACAATATGTCCTTGTATTTTAGATTGAATTGCATCATCACCCACAGCATGTGCTGCACTTAAAGCTTCATCAATATCGCCTTCCTCCAAGAAATTGTTCATTTTTTGATTGTAATGCGTCCAAACTCCTGCGTAAAAATCAGCTTGTAATTCTAAAGCTACAGATAATTTATTGGCTTCGGCTTCACTTTTACCTTCTTGCATTTGCCTCATTTTGTTAGAAGTTCCCAGTAAGGTTTGTACATGATGTCCTATTTCGTGTGCAATTACATAGGCAGTAGCAAAATCACCTCCTTGAGCACCAAATCTAGTTTTCAGCTCTTCAAAGAAAGCCAAGTCCATATACACTTTTTTATCACCGGGACAATAAAAAGGACCCGAAGCAGATGTAGCATTACCACAGGCAGTTTCTACTGCATCAGTAAACAATAGTAAATTGGGTCTTTCATATTGCATGTTATTTTCCTGAAATATTTTTCCCCAAACATCTTCTGTATCTACTAATATAGCTTCTATAAATTTGCCTTCTTCAATTTCTGCTGCGGTTAAGGCTCTTTGTTCAGTGGGAGCACTTTGTCCTTGATTCATTTGTTCCAATATTGGAGTAAGCATTTGGGCATTTTCTCCACCAAAAATATTCAATAGCAAGATAATAATTCCGATAATTCCACCTCCTATAATTGTTTTCCCTCCTGAGGACATTCCTCTTCGGTCTTCAAAATTTTCACTTGAACGTCTGCCTATCCATTTCATATTCAGTTGATTTTTAGTTAGCAATGAATTTACAAATATAAAATTACATAATTTAAAACAATAAATATTCTTTTTTCGAAGATGTTAACTGGTCCATTTAGAAATTGCTTCTTCAATGATTCCTTTTATAATTGGTTTTGGAATATAATCATTCATTCCTGCTTTAAGACATTTTTCTTTTTCTTCTTTTTCGGTACCTGCAGTTATTGCAATGATAGGTACATTTTGCCCTGATTTTAAAGTTCTAATTAATTGTGTAGCTTCATACCCATTCATGATTGGCATTTGGATATCCATAAAAATAATATCAGGATTTATCGCTTCAAATTGCTCTACCGCATCTTTGCCATTTATAACTTCAAAAATAGTGGAGTTTACAGTTAAGTTTTTAATGATTGTTTTAAGCAATAGCATATTGATTTTATTGTCCTCAACAATCATTATTTTTATTTTTTTTGAGCTTATATTCGGTTTGCCTACAATCTCATTAGTAATAACAGGAATTGTAATTTGCTTTACATCTTCTGATATACCATTACTAATTTCTAAATCTAAATAAAAATAAAAGGCGCTGCCAAAATTAACCGTGCTTACTAATTGCAAATGCGAATTCATTAAGCCTAATAACTGGTTTGAAATGGTGAGGCCTAAACCGGTACCACCAAATTTTCTGGTTGTTGAGCTGTCTTCTTGAGAAAAAGCATTGAATATTTTCTTTTTGTTTTCTTCTTGTATTCCAATACCCGTATCAATAACTGTAAAAAGAAAATTGGCTCTGGAATCATCTATTTTTTCAATAATGGAAACATTTAATTTTATAGAGCCTTTTTCTGTGAATTTTACTGCATTAGATAAAAGATTAATTAATACTTGTTTTAAACGAACACCGTCTGTCCAAAAATATTTAGGAACATCCGGTGCTATATTCAGTTCTAAACTTAATTTTTTTTGATTGGATTGATATACTATTAAATCCATAATTTGATTCAATAGTTCCTTAATGTCATATTTTTCAATGTATAAATCTAGTTTTCCGGCTTCTATTTTTGAGAAATCAAGAATGTCATTTATGATATATAATAAAGAATGAGCCGATTGATTTATGGTAATCATGTATTTCTCTTGGGTTTTTCCAAGATGAGTTTTTATTAATAAATCTGTAAAACCAATAATTCCATTCAAAGGCGTTCTAATTTCATGGCTCATGTTAGCTAGAAATTCGGATTTTGCTTTGTTGGCTGCTTCGGCTAATTCCTTTTCTTGTACTACGGTCTCAGTATGTTTTCTCTCTGTAATATCAATAAAAATACCTTCTATAAATGCAATTTTCCCCTCTTTGTAAATGGCATCTCCAAATTCTTCTACCCAAACAATACGGTTGTCTTTATGTATAATTCGATAAGTTAAGTGAATGGCTCTTTTATTTTCTATTGCCTTTTTTTGTGCTGCAATTGTATTTATTTTATCCTCTGGATGAATTAAGTCAATGAACGATAATTTATCGGTAAGAAAATTTGATTTTGGGTACCCTGTTAGTTTTTCAATTTCATCATTAATGTAAATTTTAGTGTTTTTCTCATCATATTTAGATAAATAAACCGTCCCAGGAATATTATTCGCTAATAATCTAAATTTCTCTTCGCTTTCATTAATAGCGGTCTCGTTAGAAATACGCTCAATCGAAGATGCGATGTTACTGGCTAATGTTTGTAAAATATTTTCTTCATCTTCTGACCAGTATCTTTCATTTTGAGTATCATCAAATCCTAAAAAGCCATGGAACTTGTTTTTTACGAAAATTGGAAAAAGGATAATTGAAACAGAATCTACATTTTCCAATTTCTTTCTAAGAGAAGGATTTTTTATTTTTGGGATTATTGCTTTGTAAATTTTGTTGTTTAAAAGTGGAGTTAATAGTTCTTCAAAAAATACATATGGCAGATTTTGAAGCTTAGTATTGTTTTCCGTTAATCTGATACTATTGATTAACCATCTGTATTTTTGACTTATTAATCCTGTGTTTTCATTATTTTCATAGTAATATGCTCTATGAGATTTAGTTGCTTTGCCCATTATAATAAGCACATCTGAGAAAATGTCGTTAATGTCATTGCTGTTCAAAAATTTCTCGGTACAAAGTGTCATTGCAGATAAAAGTTCACTCTTATATTCTAATTTTTTTTCAGTTTCATATCGACTGTGAGAAATCATAGTCAACGATATAATATCCGAAATAGTTCTGGCGAAAATAATGTCATCATTGTCCCAATTTCTTTGCGTTTTTGCAGTTTCAAAGCTGATTGTTCCTGATAATTCACCATTAATAAAAATTGGAATATCAAGTAATGATTTGATGTCATTTTTTAAAAAATAACTTTCCGTAAATTCGGACACTTCCCACTTATTAAAAACATCAGGAGCACAGATTTGCGTTTTGTTTTTTATCGACTCAAAATAGATAGGATAATTTTTCTTTTCTAAGACATAGCCTTTAGAATATGAATTATTATCTAAGTTATATAAATTTTCACAGGTGATTGTATCTTCTGTATATTTCCAATAACTTACTCGATTGCTTTTAGAAACTTTTGAAGCAGATTCAATGATTTGCATTATACTACTGTCTAGATTCTTGTAATTACTAAAGTTTGTAGTCGATAGTTTTTTAATCGTTTTGTTATATTCTTCTAATTTTTTCTGACGAATTTTATTTTCAAATTCAATATCCTTGAATTTAGTTATATCTCTAGCAATACCAGAATATCCTACTATTTTTCCTGTCTCATTTCGATTAATGATTACTTTTTGTGAAACCCACAATTCTTCTCCATTCTTTTTTAATAAAGGAAATTCAATCGTTGGAAAGTTTTGCTCATTTTCTAACAAGCTCTGGTAAAAATCCATGATGCTATTGCAGTAATCCTTGCGTATGAATTCTAAATAATGTCTGGTTAGTATTTCTTTTTCTTTATACCCTAAAGTTTTGATAGTAAATTCGTTAATAAATATGAAATTACCGTTTTCATCTACCTCAAAAATAAGATCAATAGCATTCTGAATTAAATTTTTATATTGATTTTGTAAATGGATTTCATTGGTTACATCCTGACCAATACCTATAATTAAATCCTCAGAAAATTTTTTATCGCTCCATTGAATGTGTTTATATTCTCCATTTTTACATTTAAGTTTACGGATAAAAACCCTGTCATCTTTAAATTCAGTTTGATAATCGTCACTAAAAAACTCAGTATCTTCGGTGACTTTCCAATAGCCTAATCCCATGACTTGATCAACAGTATATCCTAAAATTGATTTTACATTTTCACTGCAAAAGACAATTCCGCCTTTTCGGTTTGTTGCAATAATCAACGAGTTTCCTTTATTTACAATTTCATTAGCAAATCTAATTTTATCTTTAATATTTAATAAAGATATGTGTCTTATGTGGTTTATAATCAATGCTATTAGAGAATAATTGAATAAAATAATATTAGATTTGAATGGCAATAACTCAAAAATAAAAAGAATACTTAAAAAAATAAAAATGAATAAGACAAAAATCCAGTATAATTTTATTGGTTTAATAATATTGTATGAAAAGAAAAAGTAGACTAAAAAAGCTACTAGAGGTATAATATCAAGAGGGAATAAAATGATATTTCGAGATATTAAGCTAAAATAGAGTATGAATATTAAAATAAATATATTTTGAATATTTCGATAGATAAATTTTATTTTTGTACTTAGAAAATACAAACACAAGATTGAAAAACCAATACTACAATTCAATATCAATAGGCTTTTTGATCTGATTTTGAAAATTTCAAAACTGATTTCAAGAAAAGGCACTAAAATTCCCAAGAATAATATATACAGTTGATATTCTTTTTGTATGGCATCCAATTCATTGTAATTTGCCGTAATATCTTTGTTCATAATAGTTTTAATTTTGAAAAAATTATAAACTAATGCAAAACCAAAACCGATCAAAAGGGGTAATAAAATCCAAAGTAAAGAAATACTGTCAAATTGGAAAGGGCTAATTAACAGAAATTGATTTAAATTCAAAAGACTTAGTATCCAAGAAAAAGTAAAATTTCGGAATGGTACTGTTAATAGGCTATAGTATAACACCATAGGTTTTTTTTAGGAGGTTTTTTAAAGCGTAGACTTGGGGTCCTATCTTTTTGAGGGTCAATATAGGAAAAAAAATTTATTAAAAACCAAAACAGATTAGTATTTCTTTCTTGGTTTTTTATTCAAAAAGTATATTTTATTTTAGATTTTTTATTCAAATTCCGGTTCACTTTCAAATCCTATAATTTCACTATAAATTGCATAATACAACGAATACATAAATGGAATAGTAAAAACGATTCCGATGCAACATCCAATTAATCCAACCAAAACAGCTATAATTCCAACAACAAATAAACCTAATATAACTATAGGCTGTTTAGAAACAATTAGAATACTGGCTTGAATAGCTTCAACAGCTTTGAGCTTTCCAAAAATAATAAGCGGAATCATTAAAATGGTAAATAAGCCTATCGTTATTGAAACAACAAATTCAAGAACTGGTATTTGTGCATAATTAATTACAGCTGATAGTATGGAGCTAACGATAGTAACCAAAAATGTTGCAATAAATAGTTCTTTAAAATAAGGAGCTTTGTAATATTCAAACATGGTCGATACATGAAATTCTTCATCTCTTTCGGCACAATATGCCATTTTTATTAATCCTGCAGAAAAGGGACTAAGCAAACACGTTATTAAAAGAGAGACTCCTGAGAATATTAACATGGAGTTTAAACTTAAATTTTCTGGTTTTAAATTTTCTGGTTTTAATTTTTCTAAAACAGTTTCGGCATCAAAAATGGAGAAGAGTACAACAATAGCAAAAATACTCATCAGTATCATAAAAACAAAAAATACTAAACCGCCATACAATGCAATTTTTTTATAATTTTCGAATGCATGGTTGAAAACATTTCCAAAATCTAAGGTGTAACCATTCTTTTTTATTTCCTCAATTCGGTCTTGTGTAGTTCTAATCATTTGGTTTTGGTATTATTTGGTTTGTTAGTTTTTTATTTTTTAAAATAGATTCTGAATCGTTCCCCGTATACTCCTTGCTCATCTTTTATTCCGCAGCCTAAAATCATGTTTATTTCTGAAGATGCCGGTAAATGTAATATTTTTTTAATTCTCAGTGAATCAAAATTTTCCATTGGACACGTATCATAATTTATAGCTGCCATGCTTATCATAAAATTATGCGCAACGAGTCCTGCGCTTACTGGTTTTTTCATTAGTTACAACCATTTTAATACTTTTTGAATGGTTTTTAATTTGTCTTTATAAGGCGCATAACGCATGGGTAAATCCAGCCAAGTTCCTTTTTTTACAATAGCTTTTTTATGAGAAAAAATATCAAAACTTAGTTTTCCATGATAAGCTCCCATTCCGGAATTTCCAACACCGCCAAAAGGCAAACGATTATTAGCCAAATGAATTACCGTATCATTAATGCAACCGCCACCAAAAGAATATTTATGCAACACTTCATCGATAAAAGATTTGTTTTGGGAAAATAAATAGAATGATAATGGTTTTTCAAAGCTTGAAATTATTTTTTCAATATCTGATTTCGATTGATAAGAAAGTATAGGAAGTATAGGACCAAAAATTTCTTCTTTCATCACTAAACTATCCATGTTTGGTTCGTCAAGTAAAGTAGGAGCAAGGTATAATGTCTCTTTATTAGATTGCCCACCAAAAAGTATTTTCTGATTTTCCAATAAACTTAATTGACGCTGCCAGTTTTTCAAATTGATAATTCTGGCATAATCTTGAGATTCTACCGGATTTGTTCCTAATGCTTTTTCAATTTCTTGAATCAGTAATTTTACGAAAGTATCTTTCATTTTATGGTGTACCAAAATATAATCAGGTGCAACACAGGTTTGTCCGGCATTTATGATTTTCCCCCACACAATGCGTCGGGCGCTTAATTCTAAATTAGCAGTCTCATCAACAATACAAGGACTTTTTCCGCCTAATTCGAGCGTAACAGGTGTTAGATTTTCGGCAGCAGCTTTCGCCACTATTTTCCCAACGGCAACACTTCCGGTGAAAAAAATATAGTCCCAACGTTGATTTAATAATTCTTGAGCGATTGTTGCATCTCCAGTTACCACAACAACATCTTTTATCGCAAAAGTTTCGCTTATAATTTTTGAAATAATATTCGAAGTATTCGGTGTAAGTTCAGATGGTTTTAAGGTTACTTTGTTTCCGGCAGCAACAGCCGCCACAAGCGGGCATAAAGCCAATTGAAAAGGATAATTCCATGGAGAAAGAATCAATACATTACCGTAAGGTTCACTATAAATATAATCTGATGAAGGAAAATTTAAAAGAGAAGCAAAAACTTTCTTTGGCTTTGCCCAAGAATCGATGTTTTTTATGGTTTCTTTTAAGTCACTAATCACATAATTTGTTTCTGTTAAAACGGCTTCAAAAGCAGGTTTTTTAAAATCATCGTACAAAGCCTTAATGATTGCTTCTTCATTTTCTATAATGTTGTGCAATAATTTTTTAAGAGACTCTTTTCGGAAAGCAATTTCTGTATGATACTTCATTGGATGATTTTAATTTAAAATTACATAATTATTATTTTAATCCAACTCTATATTCTAAAATAAAAAAAATAAAAAAAACAGGAATAATTATTCCTGTTTTATAATGTATAAGTCTGTAAAGTATTGTTTTTGTTGCATTTTTAATTGAAACATAGTAATAAGATTAGACTGCATTCCAAATCACATCATCAGGTGTTGGTGCGATGATTTCTATATTTTCTTTGGTAACAGGATGTATAAAAACTAGTTTTCGGGCATGCAAATGGATTCCTCCATCAGGATTGCTTCGGTCAAAACCATATTTTAAATCGCCTTTTATCGGTGAGCCAATAGCCGAAAGTTGTGCCCTGATTTGATGATGTCTACCCGTATGAAGATTGATTTCCAGAGCGAAATAATTGTTGAGTTCCTTGATGGTTTTATAATCTAAACTGGCTAATTTGCTGTCAGGAACTTCTTTTAAATGCGCTTTTGAAGTATTGTTTTTTTCGTTTCGTTTTAGGAAATGAACGAGTTTATCCTCGGGCTTTGACAGTCTATTTTTAACAATACACCAATACGTTTTTTGAGTTTCACGGTTGCTGAACAATTCATTCATTCTCGTTAACGCTTTACTGGTCCTGGCAAAAACGACTATTCCGGTTGTCGGTCGGTCCAAACGATGCACCACACCTAGAAATACTTCCCCAGGTTTGTTGTACTTGTCTTTGATGTATTCTTTTACTACATCCGATAATGGTTTATCACCGGTTTTATCGCCTTGCACAATATCGCCTACACGCTTGTTTACCACAATAAGGTGATTGTCTTCGTGAAGAATTTGAAGGTTATTTTTATTCGAAACTATTTTCATTTGGATTTTTAGATGGTTGGATTTCTTAGACTTTTAGACATTGAATCTAAAAGTCTAATAATCTAAGAAGTCTAATTTAATATTGTTCGCTGGAATTAGGAAAATCACTTGATTTCACATCAGCAACATATTGACCAATGGCAGTTGTCATTCCTTCGTATAAATTCATGTATCTTCTCAAGAAGCGCGGACTAAATTCATTGTTCATTCCTAACATGTCGTGAATCACCAAAACTTGTCCGTCAACACCGCCACCTGCACCAATCCCAATTACTGGAATCGAAATACTTTGGGCAACTTTTTCTGCTAAATGAGCAGGAATTTTTTCTAATACTAATCCGAAACAACCTAATCTTTCCAGCAATTTTGCATCTTCAATTAGTTTGTCAGCTTCTTCTTCTTCTTTGGCACGAACCGTGTAGGTTCCAAATTTATAAATGGATTGTGGAGTTAAACCCAAATGTCCCATAACTGGAATTCCTGCATTTAATATTTTCTTGATAGAATCTTTAATTTCTTTACCACCTTCCAGTTTTACAGCATGACCACCGCTTTCTTTCATAATTCGGATGGCAGAGCGCAAGGCTTCTTTTGGATCTGATTGGTAACTTCCAAAAGGTAAATCAACGACAACCAATGCTCTTTCGATTGCTCTCACAACAGATGACGCATGATAAATCATTTGGTCCAAAGTAATTGGCAAAGTCGTTTCATGACCAGCCATTACATTTGAAGCGGAGTCACCTACTAAGATTACATCAATTCCGGCTGTATCAACGATTTTTGCCATGGTGTAATCGTATGCGGTAAGCATCGAAATTTTCTCTCCATTGGCTTTCATCTCAATCAATGATTTTGTAGTAATCCTTTTATAATCTTTTTTTGCGACAGACATATTTGTTGTTTTAAGATTGTAAAGGTAATAAAATGTATATTTTTAACTCAAAAATGTAACAGTAATGTTATTTGTAGGACCAATTAATTAAACTAAAAAACGATGAAGAAATTTTTATTGATTGTTATATTGTTTATCTCTGCTAATTCCCATGCCCAAAATCAAGAAATTCAAAAAGTGGTAGAAACTTTTTTCGAGGCTTTTCATGCCAAAGATACTCTGAAATTACAGGCTTTTTGTGAGGATACGATGATTTTACAATCTATTGCAGAAAATGCGAAAGGCACCAAATTATCTAATGAAAAACCGGAAGCATTTTTTAAATCGATAGCTTCTATTCCTGCCGAATTAAAGTTTCAGGAAAAAATCCTGAGTTATTCTATTCAAGTAGATGGAAGCATGGCACATGCTTGGACACCTTATGAGTTTTATGTAAATGGAAAATTAAGTCACAAAGGAGTGAATGCTTTTACATTGTTCAAAAAAGATAACACGTGGAAAATCATACATCTTATTGATACCCGAAGAAAATAGTTTTGGGTTCATTTTTCATGAGAAGTGAAATAATTTCTACTGGTTTTTACAAGATTTCAAGAATACAAGTTAATAGGTTTCGTCATTCAAGTCTGACTCTTCTTCGTTTGCTTTTTTGTAATCATTGTTTAAAAAATGGGTGTACTTTTTTTTCTCCTTTTGATTTTTTCTAATAAGAAATGCGATCAAAATCACCACAAAAAAGATTACTATGCCAACTATTATCCAATTGATTTCCATTGCTTTTTATTTAAATTAAAAGGTATTGGTTAAATATAGTGTAAATATGCAAAGTATAGATTATCAGTGTTTTAATTTTAGGTTGTGAAAATAAAAAACTCACTTAAAACAAAACAACAACCCGCTTAACAATCCGCCATATTCACGGCAATGGCTAATCCACCTTCGGAAGTTTCTTTGTATTTGTTGTTCATGTCTTTGGCCGTTTGCCACATCGTGTCTACTACTTTGTCTAAAGGTACTTTTGCGTTTTTTGGGTCGGTTTCTAATGCTAATTCAGCGGCATTAATGGCTTTTATGGCCCCCATTGTATTTCGTTCAATACAGGGAATCTGAACCAAACCGCCAATAGGATCACAAGTCAATCCCAAATGATGTTCCATCGCAATTTCGGCGGCCATTAAAACCTGTTCGGGAGTTCCTCCCATCAATTCGCATAAAGCGGCAGCGGCCATCGAGGAAGAAACGCCTATTTCGGCCTGACAACCACCCATTGCTGCAGATATTGTAGAACCTTTCTTGAAAATACTGCCTATTTCTCCGGCAACCATCAGGAATTGTTTGATTTCCTTTTCTCCGGCATTGTGGTTTTCAATCACTAAATAATACATCAAAACAGCAGGGATAACGCCCGCGCTTCCATTTGTTGGAGCCGTAACTACACGACCTAAAGCAGCGTTTACTTCATTTACCGCAAGGGCAAAACAAGAAACCCATTTCAGGATTTGGCGAAATTTCACTTCGGTTAATCTAATCTGTTCCAACCAAGTTTGTGGTGAATTATAATTGGATAAACCGATTAATTTTTGGTGCATATCAAAAGCACGACGGCGCACGTTTAATCCTCCGGGAAGAATCCCTTCAGAATGACAGCCAATGTACATGCATTCGAGCATCGTTTTCCAAATGCGCATCAATTCATGATCGATAACTGCTTCGGTACGCATCGATTTTTCGTTTTCATAAACGATTTCCGATATGGATTTGTTCTCTTTTTTACAATAATCCAATAGTTCTGCCGCTTTCTCAATTGGATAAGGAAAAGCACATTTTATCTGGATTTTCTTTTTGGCATTGATGTGTTCTTCTTTGACTACAAATCCGCCACCAATAGAATAAAAGGTGGAGACGTATTGGCTGTCATCAGTCATATAGGCCGTAAAAGTCATTCCATTGGCATGAAAAGGAAGGAAGTTTTTATTGAAAACGATGTCTTTGAGGAAATAAAAAGGAATTGGTTTTTCGTTTCCTAAATTAATTTCGTTTTTGGATTCAATGGATTTGATAATTACATCAATATTTTCTACGGGAATGTACTCCGGATCTTGTCCGCTTAACCCCAGCATTACGGCTAAATCCGTGGCATGTCCTTTTCCAGTCAAGGAAAGGGAACCGTATAAATCTATTTTTACCCTGTTTACAGCATGAATTAAATTTTCGTTTCTCAATTCGCCAAGAAAGCGTTCGGCAGCTCTCCAAGGTCCAAGTGTGTGCGAACTCGAAGGTCCAACACCAATTTTTAGCATGTCAAAAACTGAGATACATTCTTCCATCTGTAGTGTAAATTTTGTTGTCTGCAAATATAATAGAATGTAGCAATGATACTAATCCAAAACAGAATAATATTGTTTTTTTAATACTGAATATTGCTATTATTCTTCAACAAATAATGAATTAATAAAAACTAAGGGTATGGTAAAATCAATATTTCATTAATCCAAAATTTAGCTTGTACAATACTTCGTAAATGGCTATTTTTGAAGCATAACTAACCCAAAACAATATGAGAAAGACCGTTTTTTCTTTTTATCTAATGCTAACTTTGGTGCTGAGTGTTCATTCGCAAGTGCAAAGTCCTTCTCAATTTTTACCCAATTACGGAAAACAAATAAGCTATTATCATCAGGCTGAAAATTATTTCAAGCATCTTACGGAAAAGTCCACTTTTATCAAACACCAGAAATACGGAGTTACTCCGGAACTAAGGGATTTGAATGTGTATTTTATTTCCAGTCCGGAGAATTTGGCTAATTTGGAACAAATTCGAAACAACAATTTAGCAGCTATTGGTTTATCTGAGAATAAATCCCAAATGATTGGCGATAAGCTAATTGTATGGTTGAGTTTTAATGTTCACGGAAATGAATTTGCCGGAACCGAAAGTGCTATGACAGTGGCTTACGAATTAGTAAATCCTTCGAATGCTGAAACTAAAAAGTGGTTAGAGAATACAATTGTAATCCTTGATCCATGCATTAATCCGGATGGATATTCCAGATACGGGAATTGGTTAAGAGAAATTTCAGGTAAAAAAACGCATCCGGAATTATCAGACAGAGAGCACATGGAAGTTTGGCCGGGTGGCAGATATAACCATTATATGTTTGATTTAAATAGGGATTGGGCTTGGCAAACGCAACCGGAAACCCAACAGCGTATTGCATTGTACAACCAATGGATGCCACAAGTACATACGGATGTACACGAAATGGGATACGATTCTCCGTACTTCTTTCCTCCATCAGCAGAGCCGTTGCACGAATATATTGAGAAATACCAGAAAGACTTTCATTACACTTTGGGTAAAAATATTTCTAAAAAATTCGATGCTCAAAATTGGATGTACAATACCGGTGAACGTTTTGATTTGTTTTATCCAAGTTATGGCGATACGTATCCTACTTACAACGGAGCTGTAGGAATGACATTGGAACAAGGCGGAATAGGAGCAGGAAGAGAAGTTGTGATGAGTAACGGTATTAATTTGACTATAAAAGACCGATTAACGCATCACGCAACAGCAGTTTTAACGGTTGTGGAATCGGCGGCATCTCAAGCGGATGTTTTGTTGAAAGGATTTAGAGGTTTTATGAATAATTCCCGAAAAACAGTTAAAGGAAATTATAAAATGTATGTGATGAAAAACAATCCGAAGTTAGTTCAAATGGCGGATTTGTTGAAAAAAAATAATGTAGCATTCAGTTATGCCGATGCCAGTCAAAAAGCGTCTGGATTCAATTACAACACCAAGTCAGAGAAAGGTTTTACGATTGAACCCAATGATTTAATTGTAAAAGTAGACCAACAAAAAGCCGTTTTTGCGCAAGTGCTTTTTGAACCAAACCAAAAACTGAATGACAGTTTATCGTACGATATTACCTCTTGGGCTTTGCCCTTGGCGTATGGAGTTGAAGGATATGCGTTGAAAAACAGTTTGTCCATCAAAACAAAAGCGTCAATTGAGACGAAGGAAAAAACGATTCCTCAAAATGTATATGCGTTTCATATTCCGTGGAATAACAGAATTTCAGCTCAGGTTTTGTCTTTGTTGCACCAAAATAATATCAAAGTGCGATCGGCTATGAAAAAAGCCGTTTTTGGTGATACAACTGTTGAGCCAGGTGGTTTGCTAGTTACCAAAACAGATAATCCTAAAGTAGTTGACTTTGAAAAAACGATTACTGAGCTCGTGAAAATAAAAACAGATTTTAATTATATCTTAACCGGTTTTTCTTCAAATTCTAAAGATGTTGGCGGTGAAAATTTTAATTTATTGAAAGCACCTAAAATTGTTTTACTCTCAGGCAAAGGAGTTGGTTCTACTGAATTTGGTTCTGTTTGGTATTATCTTGAAGAAACGGTGGGATATCCGGTAAGTGTTGTGGATGCTGATAATTTTAAAAGAATAAAATTATACAATTACAATACATTGATATTGCCTGATGGGTATTACAATTTCTCTGAAGATCAACAAAAACAAATTGGAGAATGGGTTAAAAATGGAGGAAAAGTAATTGCCATGAATAGCGCCCTTAGTTTATTTGAAGGAAAAGAAGGATATGCTTTGAGTCCTTTTGCTACGGATGAGGATAAACTTAGTTCCGAAAAAGAGGCTTCAGAAAATGAATTAAAAGAGCGTTTTTTAGATTTTCAGGAAACGGAGCGCAGGTCTATTTCCAAATCGATTCCTGGTGCTATCATTGAGAACCTTTTAAATAAAACGCATCCGATGTCTTTTGGTTTAGGAGATAAATATTTCAGTCTAAAAACGGATGACAGACATTATTCGTTATTGAAAAAAGCGACAAATGTTGTTTACGTGCCTAAAGATTATAAGAGTTATGGTTTTGTTGGTAATGAAATCAAAAAGAAATTGAATAATACGGTAAGTTTTGCGGTGGACAAAAAAGAAAATGGAGAAGTAATCTACATGATTGACAATCCGTTGTTTAGAGGTTTCTGGGAAAACGGAAATCTATTGTTCAGCAATGCATTATTCTTGGTGGACTAAATAAGAAATTAAGAATACCTTTTATAAACAAAGAGCACGATGATTTTCGTGCTCTTTTTTTATGCAGACTGTATAGTTTTTAAAAAGGGTAACCAATAGCCAAGTTGAAAATCAAATTTTCTTTTCGCCAAGTGCCACTTCCAAAATTAATTTGATCTAAAACCCAACGATCGCCATCGGGTAAATACGGTTTCCGAATAGGGAAGGCGAAATCCGTTCTAAGAATCAGAAACGAGAAATCGAAACGCAAACCGGCTCCGGCTCCAACGGCTATTTCATTCAGGAATTTTTTTGAAAATTTGGCTCCGGGTTTGTCAGGATTCTCATTCAATAACCAGATGTTTCCGGCATCTATAAACAAAGCACCTTTCACCAATCCGTAGATTTTAGCTCGGTATTCGGTATTAAATTCAAATTTTATATCACCGGATTGATCGGGTAAAAAAGCAGTGGTATTCGTTGATGCACCATCAAAACTTCCCGGACCTATAGAACGTGCTCTAAAGGCTCGTAAACTATTGGTTCCACCAATGAAAAACTGCTTTATAAATGGCATTTCAGCTGAATTTCCGTAAGCAAATCCAGCGCCTACAATAATTCGGCTTGCCAATTGTGCATCGGGACTGAACTTATAATAATGTCTAAAATCATTTTCTATTTTGACAAATTGACTGAACGGAACATCAAATAATTTAATGGTATCCCCTTTTTGAACATTCGCACCTGAAACTAATCCTGCCACGTTTCCGGCTAAGTCGATAGATCCTTTGTAATAAAAAGTATTTTTCTTTCTTTTTTGTAGTGTGTTCGTGTAGGTATAGGAATAGGTTGGTCCAAAAATCAATTGCTTTTCAATTACTTTTCCCAAGGATTCATTTGCAAGAATTTGTTCTTGGTACAAAGCAGTAACATTTTGCGGACTGGCATACGTAATCTCAGTAACATTCAATAAATGTTCTTTTCGTTCATTTTCTTTCCATAAATAACCAAATGAACCTTTGAAAGTTTGCAGGGAATATAAATTGGTTCTGTTTTGGAATTCATATCCTAATGTAGCTTTTGTTTTTGGTACAAAACCACTGGAAGGATTTAGTTCAAAAGGAGCAACAAATCTAGGCCAAACTAAATTGGCTTCGGTACCGACTCTATAAACATTAAACCCATTATTTTGTCCGGAAACTTGTATTTCAACACCTCCAAAAGCAGAGATAGTAAGCAATTCAGCGCCTCTAAAAGTATTTCGATTGCTCCAGTTTAAATTGAGTTCGGTTCCTGTATAATTAGCGGAATTCGTTTTGGCTAATACTTCCAGTCGTATTGATTTTTTGGGTAATGGTGTCAGATAATAATACGCATCCAGATAATTTCCAGTCGTATCAGAAACCCTGAATTGATTTTTTACAAATTTGAAAGTTCCAAGATTTACTAATCTATTCAAGGATAAATTATGATCGGTACGGTTGTATAAATCGTTTTTTTTGAAATATAATGCTCTGTCAAAAATACGGGGTTTGAATAAATTCTCCGGATCAATAATGGTTAGATCATTGTATTTTTTGATGGAATCCATATTGGTTTTTACACTGTCAGAACCGATCGAATAGTTTGGATAAACGATAATTTTATTGATTTTGTATGGTGTCTCTGCCAGTTTTGGAGCTTCATCTTTTACTTTCACAATAAGATCTACCTGATGATCTGCAACAGTTGTATCTACTTGTACTTTAAGATAATCGGGATTGAAATAAAAGAATCCTTTTTCTTTTAATCTGGCGTCGATGCGAACTCTTTCTTCTTTGATGGCATCAAGACTGTAGCCTTCTTCTTTTTTCAACAGACTTCTTCGTCTGGTATTGCGAACAGCAGTCGAAATTATAGATGAATCCGTGGGGAATTTTACTTCTTTAATTTTATATTGTTTTCCGGGTTTTACGATATATTCTGCGGTTGCTTTCTTACCATGTCGGGTTGAATCTGCTGCAGTTTTTGTATTGAAATAGCCACTGTTTTCGGCAAAGTTTTGCAAAACACTTTTGTTGTATTCTAAGTCCACTTGGCTGTATAAAACGGGTGCTTCGCCTACTTTAGTTCTCAACCAGTTGCGCCATCCTTTTTCTTTCTTTGGCGTCCCAGCCAAATTGTAGATATATAGTTTAGGTCTTAATCCCAAAATCGAGGAATTAGGCTTTGGTCTAAGTACATCTTTTAATGCCGTTTTTAATGCTTTTTTTTCTTTTTTAGAGGTTTCTTTTCCTTCCACGGTTACTTTAGCACCAATATACAGCAGTTCACCTTCAGGCAAAAATCTGGTATTGCTGCATGAGGAAACGAACAATCCTAAAAAAAGAAAATATAGTAAATGGCTCTTGTTCATATATTATTAGTTGTTATTATTGTTCCGTTAGGAACTAAATATTGGTAGTAAAGTGTATCAATTATTCCTATGTCCCGTAGGGTCTATACTAATTCTAAATCAATTCTTTAAAAATAAATTTCTCATCATAATCAACTTCAAATTTTTTAAGAAAATTTAAATATTCTTCTTTAAAAGTTAACTTTTTATGATGAGATTCTTGATTATCAATATAATTTATTACTTTGTTTATTTGTGATTTACTATGCGAAAAAGCGCTATAGCCTTCTTGCCATTCAAAATGCCCTTTAACTAATTTATTTTCATTAATCCACTTTGAAGAACTTTGTTTTACATCTTTCATTAAATCTGAAATGGATTGTGATGGGCCTAAGTCCAATCAAAATATGAATATAATCCGAGGCCCCATTAATAGCCAATAACTTATGATTGTTGTTATGAATAGTTCCTGTTATATATTTATAAAGAGTGTCTTTCCATTGAGAACTTATGATACCATCTCTAAATTTTACTGCAAAAACAAAATGAATATGTATTTGTGTATAAGTATTTGCCATAATGGTATAGTCCCTACGGGACATTTTAGTTTGAAATTTATATTATACCTACCAATATTTAGTACCTAAAGGCACATTTTAAACTTACTTTATTTTAATTCTTTTTCTGTTTTCGTTTTGCTTTTTTCGCTTCACTTTTGCGAAATAATTCACTGAATTTATTGTAATCCATAGTGATAATAAAAGCAATTCCGGTCTCCACAACTTCTCCTTGAAGTGCTACTTGATATTTATTTATGCGATATGCCCTTATTTTATACCTTCCATCTTTTGATAGTTGATAATCTATCGAAACATCACCGGCAATATTATTGGCGTTTTGATTGACTTGCTGCGGTCCTTCAATTCCAAAACTGCTTCCTACAGTTACTTTCAATCGGTCATTTAGTAATTTCTTTGAAATTCCTACGCTCAAATCCGTTTTGTTTTCTCGTTGACCAGTTGTATAATCATCAGAGGTATTCAAATCGAAATTGAGTTCTACACCTTCAATTAAATCACCAGCCAAATTATTAAGTTGTTGTGACAAAATTTTACTGGCACTTTCTCTTGCTAGTGACGAAACGCTTGTTCCTCCGGTTTCACTGGCAAATGGGTTTTCTCCAATAAAACGATTCAGTAGCAGTAAGGCAAAAACCTGTTTGTTTAATTCATCCGGTTGCTGACGCAGTTGCGTCAATTTAGCTTGTGTAGCATTGATAATTTCTGTTGAAACACTATTATTTCCCTCAGGCAAAATGATATCAAAAGAAATGTTTGGTTTCATTAATTCACCATTCATTTTCAATTCGGTTTCAAAAGGAATTTTTTGTTTGTAAGTATTTCTCACTTCGGCAGTGACATCTCCTAATTGATCATTTATCAAATCAATTGGGGCAGCTTCAGTTTTATAAACTGCGGTGATATTGATATCAGCAGTTGTAGGCTCACCAGTCCACAGGATATAACTTCCTTTTTTGATGTCGAATTTTCTTTTGATAGCATTAAAATTCATTTCATAACTCCCTTCAGATAATTCATATCTACCAGTCAGCGTTGTTTTTCCTGACGGATCAATACCGCCGTTCAATTGCGCTTCCCCTTTTAATTTTAGAAAATCTCCGTTGGCTTTATCAATGACAATCGATATTTCGGCATCTTTATCAATCTCAATATTTACCGAAGCATTGATTCCTTTTATTTCCATTTCACTATTCAATTCATCCATGACAATGGTCTCGACTAATTTTGGATTGTCTTGGTCAATGAATTCTACAATGCCTTCTCTATCCGCAATTGACGGATCTGATTGTGGTAAAACAATAGTGAATTTAGTGTCTTTATTAATTTTGATGTTTCCTTCTACAATAGGATTATCAAAATTACCTGTTACTTTTAAGTGATTGTCCAAGTATAATTCGCCATAATACAAATCATTGTCTTTTGCTTTAGAATTGACGGCTTTGAAATTATCAGCATCGATGGCTAAATCAAACCCAAAATTACTGAAATTGGCGCTATCAATCTTTCCGTTGATGGTTAAATCATTGTCTTTCTCATCCTTTATAATGAAATTATCAAAAAGAATAGCATTAGGTGTAAATACAATTTTATCGTTTAGTGACTTGAATTTAGCATTGAGCTGCTTCACTTTGAAACCAATTTCATTGAACTGTAATTCTCCAATTACTTTGGGCTGAGTGGTATTTCCGGTTATTTTAAAATCCCCTGTCAAAAATCCAGTGCTTTCTGTAATGTTATCCAATGTAAAGCCCTGAATACTTTTTAAGTTCAATTTATCAATATCGAGATTCATATCAAAACTGCTGTCAGTAGCCTTGTAATTTCCTTCTAAATTGACTTGATTTCCCTGACCAGTAATTACGATTACGGCATCATATTGGTTGGCAATCGCATTGTTTACTTTGATACTGATGTTTCCGATCGTATCTTTTTTGAAAGTAAAATTCTCAATATTCAAATCCGAAGTAAAAAGAGGTGAGGTACTTATATTTTTTACCAATGCATTTCCATTGATTTTACCACTCATTTGTAAATCATCTTTCTCAACGATACTGGTAATGGTTTTTATATCAAAATCTTTGAAATCAATTGCGATTGGTGCATTTGCTTCCTGAGATTGTGATTGTATAAGGATTTTACTTCCGTCTTTACTCAATTCGAAATTATCAGCATAAATCCCTTTTTTACCAAAGCGAATCAAATTGTCTTGTGTTATCTTCCAAGATTCATAGTTCAGTAACAAATTATTTGGATCAAGATTTATTTCGTTGTTTCCGTTGGTAGCTTTTAATGTTCCTGTAATTAAGTATCTTTCTTTGTCTTTTATATCTTTTAATTGCAAGGTATAATCCACAATATTATTTTGCACTTTCCCCGAAATATTGGTGTGAGGCAATTGAATTTGTTTGTTTTGAATGTCATCAACAATAAAACTGTAAACAAGTGAATTGTCTTTGGTATCCACTTTAAGGACAGCGTTTGTAATGGTGTTTTCTCCATAAATTAATTTTGGAATTGTGCCATTCATAACAATAGAATCGTTAACAGAGTTGTATCGTCCTTGTATATTAATAGGTTCAAGACTTTTCAACTCAGGAATAAGTTTTAATAGAATTGGACTGTCTTTTACGCCAATTTTAAAAACAAATTCTTGTTTCTCAACTGCTGTTTTTCTTGAGTTTGGTTTACTGTCATAATACTTTGCAATAGAATTTGATAATGCAGTCGTTATTTTTGACAACTTGTATTTTCCATTGGCGTCCACATCCAAAAACGGAGATTTTATTACTAATGTATTCTTTTCAGCGGTGGAAGTTGCCACTGCGCTAATAGAATCAATTACAAATTCTTCTTTTGCATTTACTATGGTAATGTTGCGTGCATATACCGTTCCGTTGAGGTAATCAAGATTTACTGACTGAATATCTGCATCTACAACGCCTCTTATTTTTAATGGGCCAGCGTGCAGATTTAGTTTTTCTAAATCAGCGATATCCACATTCAATTTTAATTTTCCGGTAGGATATTTGTCTTTAAAACTTCCGCTGCTCACCAAATCAAAAGTTAGATTAGGATCTTTTGCGAAAGCAGTTGCATTGAAATTTCCGTTGCGAATAGTCCCTTTTACGGCTACATTTTGGTACGTGTATTTATTATAATATGCTTTTAGAATATTTCCGTTTAAAGATGCAGTTGCTGTTTTTGGATCAAATCCAGTCCCTTTTATATTGGCTTTTAAAGTTACTTTTCCAATGGAGTCGTTTTTGATAAATTTCCCTAAATCAAAATTATTAAGTTCCGTTTGGGCATCATATTTCTCGTAGTTTTTTCTGCTTTGGTCGAATGTAGCTTTGATTTTTGCATTTCCAAAACTACTTATGATATTCATATTGGTATTGAAATTAGCAATGGTACCTTTAAAAATTCCTTTGGCGCTGAATTTTGACGGCAACTGAATCGAATTTGGAATGGTTCCTTTGGGTAAAAAACCAACAAAATCTTTCGAACCGGATTGTAAATCTTTAATATTCAAATCAAAATAGGCTTTGTTTACATCTGGCAAACCTATGATTCTGCCACTTGCCGCTACCTTCGTAGTTCCAATACCGCTGATCTCAATAGATGGAAATTCAATGTTTTTTAATTTTCCTTTTACAGTTCCATTAATCAGCAATATCGCATTGGGATTACTCATAAACGGATTCGTATTATTCAAAGTTGGAGCAAAAAGCAAAATATCTTTAATCCCCAATTTGCTTTTTTTCAAATGGGCAATAAGTCCTAATTCTCCCGGATTTTTGGCTAAAGATTCAATGGAAGGATATCCAATTCTAATTTCATCTTTCAGTTCCGTTTGAGGCGTTTTTAAATATAATTTTTTAAGAAAAGCATTCTTTTTGCCATAGAAAAATTCCGCATTAAAGGATTGAATGTTCAAACCGCTTTTGTCTTTAACGGTTAATGAATTGGCAACGCCGGAAATATTTTCGGGATTGTAATTCAGTACATCTACTTGCAGGTTTAAATTGTTAAAATTCAAATGGTTGTAATCAATCCCATTTTGAACTGCAGCTACATTATTATTATCGTATCGGAAATTTACTCGTTTGAATTCCGTTTTCTTTATTTTGATTTCCCAGTTGTTAGAGTCGTCATTTACAGTTTCTTTTTTAGGTCTGATTTTATCTAATTTATCAATAGTCAAAGCACCTTCCACACCAGTTAAATCAAGACTTTCAATAATTGCGAATTGATTGTTAAGGTCAATTTTATCAATTTTAGCGTTTAGTTTTTTCAAATAAAAATTAGTGGATAGCTTGGTTTCCTCGCTTTCATAATCGAAATCAATTTTTGCGAAATCAATTTCACCCAATTTTAATTTTAAGATGGATTCCGGTTCGTTTTTTATCGCTGCTACTTTGGTCGCATTGGATATTTGAACCAAACCTTGCTTTAATTGGAATTTTAATCCATTGATTTTAGCTTTTGGAATTTCAAAGTTCATTTCATCTAAATCGAAGGTTTTAATTTTCGTCTCAAAATGCTTTAGATTGGCATAAATATCATTTTTTGTGACGGCATCGGTATAGTTAAACTTAATACGGTCGAGCTTAATTTCTGCTACAGAAAACTGCATGGGTGGTGAATCACTCTTTTGTTTCTCTGGCGAAGCAAACGCTTTTATGATATAATCAAAATTAAAAACAGCTTTGGAATCTCTATTTAAATAGGCCGAAATTCCTACTAATTCTAAGGAGTTGATTTCGATTTTATTGTTTACCAATTGAAACAGACTGATATCGGCAGCTAACTTTTCTCCCGCAAAAAGAGTGTCTTTTTTTTGATCTTCAAAATAAACGCCTACGAGAATTACTTTTTTGGGAAATTCAATCGCCAGACTATCGACCCTCACTTTGGTTTTAATTTTTCCTTCCAGATAAGCAACCGCTTTTCCTTTGGCATAATTCTGAACGGAGGGAATTTGAATCGTCACAAACAGAATTAAGAACAACAGGATTATGGTTCCTATTATCCAAAGGAAAATTTTTAAACTTTTCTTTACATATGTTTTCAAATGAGGTGTATTTTTTGGTTAAATTTAACCAATTTAAATCAGAATTGCAATCTTGTATACAAATGGGATTACTTACAAAGATTAAAAATGGAAAACGAAATACTTTACAAAATTCAAAAATAATGTTGCAAAATTACTGGAACGAATTATAAGCAAATAAATTGTATTTTATGTTTTATATATGGGAATTTCATTAAAATTTTGAGCTTGTTTTTCATCTAATAGAATATCTTTTACCGCCATTAATATTGCTTTATTTGAAGTAAAAAGTTCTCTGTTGAAGTTTATTACGGTTGTAATGTCAATGTCTTCTATGGGTGCAAGTTGCGCCTCAGTGTAAAATGTATTGAGCGCTGTTGTGTAATTTTTTTGAATGGTATCAAATTGAGTTGTCAGTTCTTCAAAACTTGACTTTTTTTCGGTGTTCAGAAACGCATTTAATTTCATGTAAAGTTCTTCAGTTTCTTTTTTGTGATGAAGAAAAAATTGATATTTAATTTCTTTTGACGAACTGCTGAGGTTAGTAATGTTGCTTCCAATATCTTTTATACTTTTTACAGCATGCATGGAACTTCGCACGGCAGAAATCAATTGGTTCAGTTCGGAATTTTGTTCACTATTCAATTTTACTCTTAATTTCAAATGAAAAGCTTGTAATTCACCTTGCAACTGTTTTAGGAATTCATATTTTTCTTCAGTGGTTTTTGAATCAAAATTTCTTTTATCATTGATTTCCTTATAATTAATTTGTTGGTCAAGTTTGAGAGTTTGGATTTTGAATAATTCCAAATTGAAAAGCATCGAGTTATGAATGAAATATCGAGTCTCTCTTCGGAATAAATCCAACGCTGTTTCGGGTTCTGCGATTGACGCGTGACCTATAAATGCAGCGGTCGAACCATCTGTGTTTTTGAAAAAACGTTCCAAAAATGTTGTAAATAAATCCAAAACTGGAAGAAATAATACAATGGCCAACAGATTTATTAAACTCGAAAAAGTAACCAACCCAATGAGTGGATCTTTAATTTTTAGGATATCAGTTATCAGCAAAAGAATGGGTCTAAGCAATACAAAAGCAATGGCAGTAATAAAAATATTAAACAATAAATTGCCTAGTGCCACTCTTTTTTTGGAAGCATTTCCGCCAATAGCACTCAATACTATTTTAATGATGGTACCTGTTTCACCACCCAGAACGATTGCCGCCGCCATAGGAAATCCAATTGCTCCAGCGTTGAGAGCACTCAATGTAAGTGCCATAGTTACGGAACTTGATTGAACAACCAGCGTAATCAAAAAACCAATAATCAGAAAAATTAGTAGTGGTTTAGAAGCATATTGCGAAAAATCAAAATGTTGAACCTGCGCTTCCATAGCCGTTTTCATGAAAGAAAGACCGATAAACATTAAACCAAATCCCAGAAGAAAATAGGAAACATATTTTATGGTTTTCCGGTTTCCAAGGAGGATTAGCAAAAAACCTCCCAAACAAACCGCCGGATATGCAATTACTTCTATATTGGTTTTAAAACCAAGTGTTGCCACGAGCCAACTGGCAAGTGTTGTACCCAGATTTGCTCCCAAAATAATGGCCATAGCATTTTTCATGGTGAAAACTCCTGCGCCAACAAATGCCAAAACCATCAAAGAAACCATAGAACTACTCTGAAGAATACCGGTTACTATTGTTCCGCCGGCTACTGCACCAATGTTGTTTTTTGTGATACGCTGAAGAAACAGTTTGAAATTTCTCCCTGAAAGATTTTTTAAGGATTCCTCCACAAGATGCATGGCGAAAAGAAACAGCCCTACACCAGCGGAAAGTTTTAATATAGTATTGAGAGTTTCCATAGTTAAAAATAGGACTAAAGATAAGAATAAAATACCCGAACATCAAATTTGGAAGAGTTGCCTTTACTTTATATTAGATAAAAAAATCATTAAGGTTATTACTATAAATCAGAAATAGTTACTTTCGTAATGAATAATTAATAAACAGACAATGAGGTCAATTAGTGTTTTTAGTATCCTTGTTATTTTTTTGCTATCTATTGGTGTAAAGACAGAAGCTTTTTCCCAAGAAGATAAAAACAATCAATGGTTTAATTCGGCTAACCGTCATAAAGACAATAAAGCTCCCGTTAAGGATGCTTCACTGCAAAAGGGGAGTGCTGTCTTAGAGCCAACCCAAATCGATTCAACATGGAAAAAAATGCTGGTGGGCAACACGCTTTCTTCGTTTGGTTACCTTGTAAAACCAGAGGGCGTTTCAATTGAATTGGGGAAAAAGGAACGCATATTGAATTTGGTTTTGGCACAAGACAAGAAGTTTCTGGTGGTGAAATCAGATGCACATCTGTCAGTTGTTGACGCTGATAATTTCAAAGTAATAAGCCAGAATCCTTTTCCCGATAAAAATGACGGAGGTTCCATGTATGGACTTGCTTTAGATAAAGATGACGCCACGATTTATTATACGGGACAGCAAAAAAACATGTATATAGGAACCCTGAGTAAAAACGGAACTTTCGAACAAACAAAAACAATTGATTTGTCGATTGATAAAAAGTTCACTAATCCACTGGGAATTGGTCTCTGTAACAAATCCAACTTGGCCTTGGTGGCTCTGGCTATTGCCAATCAGGTGGCGGTAGTGGATTTAAAAACCGAAAAAGTACTTCGCAACATTCCCGTAGGGGTTTGCCCGTATGCTGTTGTCATAAACCATGATGAATCGACTGCTTTTATCAGCAATTTTGGTGGGCCTATTCCCGGAAAATACGATAAAACCGAAAAATCTGCCGGCTCGGATGTGGCAGTAGATAGCTATTCGATTGCTTTTAGGGGTTCCGTTTCGGTAATTGATATAAAAACCAAAAAGGTAATTGCCGAAATCAATACCCGAGTTCATCCCGAATCGATGGTTTTATCTCCCGATGGCAAACTCTTGTATGTTACCGATGCCAGCGGAGACGGAATTAGTGTGATTGATATAGAAAAACGAAAAGTTATTGAGACTATTGATACCAAACCCAATCCCAACTTGCCTTATGGGAGTTTAACCACCGCATTGGAATTTAGTTCGAACGGAAAAATATTGTTTGCCGCCAATGCAGGAAACAACGCTATTGCTTTAATCAATCCTAAAAAACCGAAAGAAGGACCTTATGGGTTTATCGCTGCGGGTGGTTTTCCGGGAGCCCTTTGTATAAAAAATGACGATTTATTTATCGGTAATGTTGTCCCGCTAAAGGGAGGTTTGCAAAAAGTAGCATTACCATCCAACAAAGCCGAACTCGAAAAATATACCCAAGAAGCCGAAAAAGGCTTTCATCTAATCGATATCATCAGAGCACAAGCCGTGGCCGAATCGGGAGTTGAGCCAAAACCGGTTCCTGCCCGCGTGGGGGAACCTTCGGTGATTAAACACGTAGTTTATATTATCAAGGAGAATAAAAAATTTGATCAGGTATTCGGAGATTTTGGAAAAGGAAATTGCGATCCCAACTTAGTTGAATTTCCAAAAATGGTGACTCCAAACATGCATGCACTGGCCAGTCAATTTGTATTATTGGATAATTATTATTGCAATGGTATCCAGTCCAATGATGGTCATCAATGGGCAGTACAAGGCATAACGACTCCTTATCGCGAAAAGGATTATGCAAGTGTGCACTGTGCCTATGATTTTGGCACGGATCCCCTTTGTTATGCAGCAAGTGGGTTTATTTGGGATCACCTTTTGCGCAAAGGAATTTCTTTTAGGAATTTTGGGGAACTCGATTATCCGGTTTTGGTTAAAGGAAAAACTTGGACTGATTTTTATAGTTCATGGGCCAATAAAACCAATACTGCAGAATTTCAATGTGTTTACAACTCTGATATGCTTCGCAAATACAGCGATTTGCGTTTCCCGGGCTGGCAGATGAATATACCGGATCAAATAAGGGCAGACGCTTTTATCACCGCCTTATCGGAATATGAAAAGCAAGGAAATTTACCGGAATTTATTGTAATCTATATGCCTAACGATCATACTAATGGGTACAGTACAGCCAATCCAACTCCTAGAGCCTATGTGGCCGATAATGATTTAGCCACGGGACGCGTGGTTGATGCGCTTTCAAAGAGTTCGTTTTGGAAAGACATGGTGGTGTTTATCAATGAAGATGACCCGCAAACCGGTACCGACCATGTTGATGGTCATCGTTCCTATTGCTTAGTGGCTGGACCCTATGTAAAACGTGATGCCTTAGTGAGCACTTTTTATAACCAGTCTTCGGTACTGCATACCATTTGCCAGATTTTTGGGGTGCAACCTATGAACCAAACGGTGGCCATGTCTCCGCTAATGACCGAATGTTTTCAAGATATTCCCAATTTTACAAATTACACCTATTTGGAATCCAACATTGCATTAAATGAGATGAATCCTGCCATGAAAGACATGAAATCTAAAACACAAGCACGATTGGCTCCCAAAACGGAAAAATTAGACTTCTCAAAACCAGATCGGATAGATAAGGACGCCTTGATGTTCAGTAAATATGTATGGTCTACTATTTATGGAGATAAACCGTTCCCTTCCCAATATTTTGGGGATCACGGAAAAGGCCTCAAACAACTGGATTTAAAAATAGACACTAGCGTTAAGGATTTGGATGATTGATTCTAAAGCATCAACAAATAGGATGATTGATTCTTTGATATGGCCTCTTCCATATTCTTCTTGATTATGAACATCTAAATAATAGATTTTTGTTTTGCCAAGTAAGCATAACCAAAAAAAGCCTGCGCTTGGCAGGCTTTATATCAAACAGAAAAACAGTAAATAATTGCTAGTCTTCAATAAAAATTATTATTGAATATTTTCAATTGCATCAGCTCCTGAAGCATTAAAATTAATGTTAGATTGAGCTATTTCTTTCAAAGAAGCATTCGCTTTTTTTTGTTCATTTAATGTCATAGCGAGCAAACTTGCGGCTTTGTTTTCGCCGAGATTTTCTGCAAAGGACTGTAAAGCATCATAAGTAGCAATTTCATATTGTTTTAACTTTTGTCCAGTGGCAATAATTCCAGCATCACGCACAGCACCTATTTCGGTTTTTGCTATTATGTCTTTACTTTCGTTTATTAATCCTTCTATAGCTTGACTTTTTTCCGCAACGACTTTAATACCCTTAGATTCGAATATTTCCTCCAAGCGGGAAACATGCGCTTTCGTTTCAGTCAAATGATTTTTTAAGGTGTTGGCCAATTCGGGTGATGAAGCATTTTCCATCATATTCGGTAAGGTATTCATCAATGCTTTTTCTGCTGAGTAAATATCTTTCAACCCAACTTCAAATAAGTCTCTTAAATTATATGCTGCTTCTGATTTTGCTTCTGCAAATCCTTTAGCTTCTTGTTTTCTATCTGTAGTTCCCATGACAGTTGTTTTTTAAATATTATTTTTCGAGAGGTATAAATTGTGTCTAATTATAAATTGACAATTTTATTTTTGTTGTAATTTTAAAATTCATATACCCCGGCTTTAATATTTATACATTGTAAAGTTAGTTAAATTACTAACTAAATGACTGTTAATTAACTAATTGTAAGTATGAATTGTATGATTCTAATAAAAAAAACAGACAGTAATTCTCTTCTGAATGGAAAAGAGATACAAGGATTAAGAAGGATTGCAGGGCTTCATAATTCAGTGTGATCGGGAGGATATATAGGATTTTTTTAGCTTAATGCAAACTCAACTGCTGCTGCCGAATGAATTAATGCCGTATCGAATATAGGGACAGCAATGTCTTCTTGTTGAATCAAAAGGGGAATTTCAGTACACCCCAGAATAATCCCTTCAGCGCCATTTTCTATTAGTTTTTCTATGATATTGATGTAGCGTTTTTTTGTATTGATATCAATGATTCCTTTTCCAAGTTCATGGTATATTGTTTCGTGAATAAAATCCCTGTCTTCTAGTTCTGGGATAATGGTTTCAATATTTTGATTACTGAGTTTAGAGGTAAAGAAACCCAATTCCATTGTGAATTTTGTGCCTAAAAGTCCCACTTTGGATAGATTGCTCTTTTTTATTTCTTTTGCCGTTTCAGTTGCAATGTGAATTACCGGAATATTTACTTTTTGCTCAATCCTGTCTGCTAAAAGGTGCATGGTGTTGGCACATAAAACAATAGCTTCCGCACCGCTTTGTTGTAAGTTTTCACAGGCTCCAGAAAGCATATTAAATGTTGTTTCCCAATCATTATTGTTGTTGTTCTTTACAATATCAGCATAATTAAAAGAGTGAATAATGCATTTTGCAAAGTTTACGCCACCTAGTCTTTCGTTAATTCCTTCATTAATAAATTTGTAATAGTCAGCTGTGGAAACCCAGCTAATCCCACCAATAAGTCCCAATGTTTTCATTTTAAAGTCCTTCAAAATTTTCACTTTTAGGAAAAATATTCAAGGCTTCACTGGCGATTTTCGGAGTAGGAGAAGCTAGTTTGCGAAGTTTGGTATCCATCCAAGCACCATCAACAGTTATGGTTGCACAAAGTTTGTTGTCTTCATTCAAAAACTCATGCACAATAGACCAGCGGGAAGCATCGGGTTTCATTTTTGAGGTTTTGGTATGTATAAAAATTTTGTCAGAAAGCTTTATTTCTCTTCTAAAAACACATTCTTCCCTAAAAAGAATAGGTCCAAAATGCTGTGCTTGCATCACCTTCATCGTCAAACCAAGACTTTCCAAAATTTCGATACGGTGCTGTGCTCCAAAGTCATAATAAGCGCTGTGTCGTACATGAAAATTAGGGTCAAGATCAGACCAACGGAAAGATAATTCTTTTATAAATGAAGTCATTGTTGTTTTGTTTTAGTTAATGTCGCTGTCCTTTCGGTTTAATTTAATACGAAAGAAAGACGAATTTACGATTTTGAAATCTCTTCCAATACTTTTTTTCCACTTTCATTATTTGGATCAAGTTCTACTGATTTTTTATAATTCAAAATAGCAAGCTTTTTATCTCCATTTTTCAAATAGGCTTCTCCCAAACTGTCATATGCATTCCCTGATTGAGGAAACGCTTCAATATTTAGCTTGAAAACCTCTATTGCTTCTTTTTCTTTTCCGGTTTGTAATAATTGGTATCCTGCGCTATTCATTTCATTTTCGTTGATAGCATAGATATTTGAATTTTTATTCTCCTTAAAGTACGCTAGTCCAGATGCGATTCCCTTTTCCAGAATAACCTCTACTAAAGCATTGGCTAGTGATTTTTTAGGCAAATTGTATGGTTTATTGTAAAGGATATTTCGAATTGCTATATTCATCTCGTTTAATTTTGTACCGCCCGTATTATTTAACAATACCACTAGATTTTTGTCAGCCGGAATGCGGGAAAGCAAGGTGTTAAATCCATTTATTCCTCCACCATGTTCAATAACCGTTAAACTGTCATTCGTTTCTCCATTGGAAGCCTTATTGATAAACCATCCGTAGCCATAATGTCCCGGTCCTGCAGGAATGTAAGAATTAAATAATAAATGGTTGTATTTTGTCGAAAGTAACTGGTCTGTGTAAAGTGCTTGGTCCCATAGATACAAATCGTCTACGGTAGAATACAAAGAACCGGCAGCGTAGGGAATAGACAAATCAAGATAACTGGCATTGCTGTAGTTTTTACCGTTTTTCTCATAACCGGAAGCTCTGTTTTTCAGAATCGTTTCATGATGGTCGAATCCTGTATTTTTCATTTTGAGTGACGTAAGAATATTGTCTTGTAAACACTGCTCATAGGTTTTACCAGAGACTTTTTCTATGATGTAACCCAATAAAAAATAACCGGAATTGCTGTACGCAAATTTTTCGCCTGGTGTAAATTCGAGCGGTAAGTCAGCGAATATTTTTACAAATGCTTCCGGGCTATAAGGATTAAGACTTGTTGTTTTGAAGAAATTAGGAAACGAAGTGTAATTTGGAATTCCAGATGTATGCGTAAGTAAGTGATGAATGGTTATTTTATCACCCGATGTTTTAGGATAATCAGGAAGATAGGTTGTTATAGGAGCATCCAACTTTAATTTTCCCTGCTCAACTAATTGAATTATTAGCATGGCGGTAAATTGTTTGGTAACAGAACCTAATCTGTGTTTGGTATCCGGTTGGTTCGGAATATTCCATTCCATGTTTGCCATTCCAAATCCCTTTTTATAAATAACTTTACCTGCGTCAGCGACAAGAATGGAACCGTTGAATTGCCCGTATTCTGAATATAGATTCATCAACTTATCAATTTGCTCTGTTTTGGTTTGCCCAAAGGAAATCGTTACTGTAATGAGCTGGATGAATAGACCAATTAGGATTGTTTTTGGTACAAAATGCTTGGAACGTTGTTTCATGATGATTGCTGGTTTTAGTGATTGATGTTGTTTTGAACGAATTAAATAATAGTTTTTGTTCTTTGTGCCTTATTGTTATGGGCACGGATTGCAAATCAGCGCTATCGGTTCGATTACTATTGTGGGCACAGTTTGAAAAACTGCTTTAGCGATTTTTTTTAAAATTTAAAACATTGAAAATCAGATTGTTTATAAGATTTTTGTTTTAATAACAAGTTTTGGAAATAGCGCAAAGTCAGAGACATTTGCGTAGCCTTTACGAGAAATTAATTTATTTGCAAGAACACTTTGCGGAGCTGGGTAATTTCCGGCTAAGAAAAATAAAACCAGCTATAGCGCAAAACCGCTGTTATGCGATGCATTTATTTTATTTAGGTAACTTGGTATAAATCAATTCAGGATTTCCACAAACCATTTCACGAATTCCATTCTCATTTTGATCTCCAATGTACATCTGTCTTAATTCTCCATTTTTAGAATTTACACTAAATGACCAAATCTGATTATCTGAAAAAGCAAAGTCATACGAATAAAATCTTTCGTTTGCACTTTTTGAAAATTGAATATTCTCGCAATTAATCAATTTCATTTTACTGCTTTTTAAATCTTGTTCATAGAAACAAAATTTATTTTCATCGATAATTAATATTTTAACAATAATTGTGTCTTTTGTGTTTTCCATTCCCCAATTAGAACCCGTTCGGGATAATTTCCATTTTCCGACTAGACTTTCTTTTAATCGTTGCCTTGATATTGGTCTTAAAGAGTCAGACTTTGTAAGCGAAATTTTTCCCAAATCATTATTTGGGTTTAACTCATTTACATACCGAAAGAGACCAGCCGCACTAGAATATTCAGAGTTTTTTAAATATTCGTTCGCTTTTTCAAACATCTTTTGTTGATATTCTGGTGATTTATTTTCTTGTGACCAGGTTCGGCAGAAAATAAAAATGAATAATATTGAAAAGTACTTTTTCATAAGATGTATTTTATAGAAACGTCTTTAAATGTTTCGCATAACTTATATATACTAGCTACAAACTAGCGTATATACAACCGAAATGGGTTGCTTTGCGCTAGAAATAGCATTTTATTGTTCCGCTAATGTAGTTCATTTATTACGGATTATTCGCATTGAAATTTATAAAGTAATCAAAATAAAAAACAAATAGAATTTAGAAATCAGCTCCTAATTACGACTTCCGCCAGAATGACAAACCCACTGAAATGTCATCTTGTCAGATTTTTTTACGCCAATTTTAACATAAACTGACAATTTAATAGTCGGTTTTGTATTGGCACAAAGATTGACTTATCGACTTCGAGTCATTAAAACAAGTATACAATAAAATTAAATATATTAAAAATGGGTAAAATAATCGGAATTGATTTAGGTACGACCAACTCTTGTGTTTCTGTAATGGAAGGTAATGAAGCAGTTGTTATTCCTAACGCAGAAGGAAAAAGAACAACACCATCTATCATCGCTTTTGTTGAAGGTGGGGAAATTAAAGTAGGAGATCCTGCTAAAAGACAAGCGGTAACTAATCCAACTAAGACTATTGCTTCTATCAAACGTTTTATGGGTCACTCTTTTTCAGAGGTTTCTGCTGAAGCAAAAAGAGTTTCTTACAAAGTAGTAAAAGGGGACAACAATACACCACGTGTGGATATTGATGGTCGTTTATACACTGCTCAAGAATTGTCAGCTATGACACTTCAAAAAATGAAAAAAACAGCTGAAGACTATTTAGGTCAAACTGTTACTGAAGCAGTTATTACTGTTCCAGCTTACTTTAATGATGCACAACGTCAAGCTACGAAAGAAGCGGGTGAAATTGCAGGTCTTAAAGTAATGCGTATTATCAACGAACCTACAGCTGCTGCACTTGCTTACGGTTTAGATAAAAAAGGTGTTGATCAAAAAATTGCTGTTTACGATTTAGGTGGAGGTACATTTGATATTTCTGTTCTTGAATTAGGAGACGGAGTTTTTGAAGTATTGTCTACAAATGGAGACACTCACTTAGGTGGAGATGATTTTGACCACGAAATTATTGACTGGTTAGCTGCTGAATTCTTAACTGAAGAAGGTATTGACTTACGTCTTGATCCAATGTCATTGCAACGTTTGAAAGAAGCTGCTGAGAAAGCAAAAATTGAATTGTCTTCTTCTGCTGAAACTGAAATCAACTTGCCATATGTTACTGCTACGGCTTCAGGACCAAAACACTTAGTTAAAAAATTAACTAGAGCTCAATTTGAAAAATTAACGGACTCTTTAGTAAAACGTTCTATGGCACCAGTTGCTAAAGCGTTGAAAGATGCAGGTTTATCTGTTTCTGATATTGACGAAGTTATTCTTGTAGGAGGTTCTACTCGTATGCCAAGAATTGCTGAAGAAGTTGAAAAATTCTTTGGTAAAAAAGCGTCTAAAGGAGTTAACCCTGATGAGGTTGTTGCTATTGGAGCAGCTATTCAAGGTGGAGTTCTTTCTGGAGATGTAAAAGATGTATTGTTACTTGACGTTACACCTTTATCTTTAGGTATCGAAACTATGGGTGGTGTTTTGACTAAATTAATTGAGTCTAACACAACTATTCCAACTAAAAAATCTCAAGTTTTCTCTACTGCTGCAGATTCTCAACCAACAGTTGAAATCCACGTTTTACAAGGAGACAGAGCTATGGCAGTTGACAACAAAACTATCGGTCGTTTCCATTTAGATGGTATTCCACCAGCTCCAAGAGGTGTTCCACAAATTGAAGTAACTTTTGATATTGATGCTAATGGTATCATCAAAGTTTCTGCAACTGACAAAGGAACTGGAAAATCTCACGATATTCGTATCGAAGCTTCTTCTGGATTAACAGCTGAAGAAATCGAAAGAATGAAAAAAGATGCAGAAGCTAATGCTGATTCTGACAAAATTTTAAGAGAAAGAGCAGAAAAATTGAATGAAGCAGACGGAATGATCTTCCAAACTGAAACTCAATTGAAAGAATTAGGTTCTAAATTATCTGATGAAAACAAAGTTGCTGTAGAATATGCATTAACTGAATTGAGAATGGCACACCAATCTCAAGACATTCCTGCAATTCAAACGGCTCTTGACAACATCAACGCTGCTTGGAAAAAAGCAACTGAAGCGATGTATGCTCAAGGAGAACAAGGTCAAGGTGAAGCACAACCTCAAGGGGATGCTGCTCAAGGAGACAATGTTGAAGACGTTGAATTCGAAGAAGTAAAATAATAATTTCCCGTAGAGACGGACTGCTGTCTGCCTTTATTGTTGATTTAAAAAACCGTTCGCCTTTGGTGAACGGTTTTTTTTGTGGGATCAAATAAAAACCCGACCTGTTTTAGAAACGGGTCGGGTTTTGTTATTATTATTATTATTATTATTATTATTATAATTATGTAGAGACGCACTGCAGTGCGTCTCTACAATGTGCATCTTTACAATGTGCATCTTTACAATGTGCATCTTTACAATGTGCATCTTTACAATGTGCATCTTTACAATGTGCATCTTTACAATGTGCATCTTTACAATGTGCGTTTCTACAATAATGTGTATTTCTATATAATATGCGTCTCTACGTTGAAATCACATCAAATACATCATAAAAAAAAGGGAAAATGTTGTTGAACATTTTCCCTTTTTAATTTATTATTTAGGATTTAAAGCTTCTCCTATTCTAGAAATTAAATCTTGTAAGTGATATCTACTCATTCGATCAGCCATTTTTGACGAGGCTAATTTCATTTCGTTTTTTAAACTATTAAGTTGTCCTCTGGAAATAGAAGGTAAGTCAGTTTGAGCTAAATTTACTCTTCTTGTTGTGAAACCGTAAGTAACACCTACAGGAACCGCTCTAACCATTGCTGTACCTGGTTTTAGTAATTCGATCATTTTGTCAACATACAATTTCTGGATGTTTCTACGATACACATCAATTGAACCACTTCCTTTCAATTCAGAAAAGATTCCATTTTTTAAGTCACTTATTAATTCATCAGCTGAATAGTTGTTTTTATTCACAGAAGAAGTTTCTATAAGGCGAACAATTCTATCTCCAGCCAATAAACTTGATAAGGTAGCATCTTGCATTCCTTTGATCGCTTCAACACCGCTTTCCGGGTTTATTTTCGAAAGAATATTTTGATCCAATAACCATTTTGGAGTGTTGAATAATTGAGCATTCAAGAATGATACCGCATCTTTTTGGATACTTTTTGGAACTACTTCAAATTGATTTCCAGTCATGTCATACGTTTTTGGAGAATCATAGATTCCACCAACGTTTTTAGTAACATGCCCCATATATCTTCTGAATTGCCCTGTAAGTGCGCCATAAAGATTGTCTAGTTCAGCATAGCTTTCTCCGTTTTCTTTAGTCCACTCTAATAAATTAGGTAAAATTCTTTTTAAGTTTTTGATTCCATATTCAGAAGCTCTCATCGCATTATCCCCAATATCCTCAGTTTGATATCTAGGATCATAAGGACTGGTTTCTGTACCAAACCATAAACGGTTATTTTTATAGGCTTCCTTAGTCATTTCATTCAACTTCGCCTTTTCTTCAGTTTCAGTTTTAGCTTCGTCAAAATAAGAATAACCCCATTTAATCGCCCATTTGTCATAATCCCCAATTCTAGGAAATAAGGCTGTAACACCATCTTCTGGTTGTGCCACATAATTAAAACGCGCATAATCCATGATAGAAGAGGTATGTCCGTTTTTCTCTTGGTACTCTTTATCTCTTAGTTTTTCAACCGGAGTGGCAGAACTGGCTCCCATGTTGTGACGTAATCCTAAAGTATGTCCTACTTCATGAGAAGAAACAAAACGGATTAATTCACCCATTAATTTATCATCAAACTTTTTTGATCTTGCAGCAGGATCTACAGCAGCAGTTTGAATTAAGTACCAGTCTCTTAAAAGACTCATGATGTTGTGATACCAACCAATGTGGCTTTCCAAAATTTCACCACTTCTAGGATCATGAACATTAGGTCCGTATGCATTTTGAATCTCAGCAGCAAAATATCGTAATACTGAAAAACGGGCATCTTCCAAGCTCATTGTTGGATCATTTTCGGGCCAATATTCCCCACGAATAGCATTTTTCCATCCCGCACTTTCAAAGGCAATCTGCCAGTCATCGATACCTTGTTTAATGAATTTTTTCCATTTTTCAGGAGTTGCAGGATCAATGTAATATACAATAGGTTTTTTAGGTTCAATTAATTCACCTCTTTTTTGTTTTTGAGCATCTTCTTCAGATTTTGGCTCTAAACGCCATCTCACTGCAAATACTTTGGTATCTGATTTTTGAGATTCTTCTTCAAAAACATCATATTGGTTTGCAAAATACCCAACACGTGCATCAAATTCTCTTTTGCGCATTGGCGTTTTTGGCAATAAAATCATAGAGGTATTCATCTCAACCGTGATTACTCCTGCATCTAAACCGGATGGTAAATTAACTCCAATTTGTGGTGTTGGAGTAGTTGAAATACGCGGAGGAGTAGTAGTAAATGTTTTTACACTTCTAATCTCAGTATTTATTGGATAACTGCTTATTTTTGAGATGAATGATTTATCCTTTTGAAACGTTTGTATGTTTAACAATTGTTTCTTTATTGGATCTAACGAAAAAGTTTGTACGTCAGCATCGAAAGTGCTCGTCAAGTCGATCACATATCCAGCATTATTTTTTCCGGTTGAATCTTTTTTGAATGCTAAGATATCATAGTTTCCGATAATTGGATCTGAAGTTGAATTCTTAACAGCCTGAGCCATTGGTTTGTCTTCATCTGGAGACATAATAACATAGGTAACAGACCTAAGGAGAATGTTGTTGTTCAGCCCTTTTTCCCAACGAACAACTTGCCTGTTGATTTCTTCTCCTCCAAAAATTCCTCCTCCTGCAGGAGTTTTAGAATATCGGGTTATAGTCATTATTTCACTTCCTAAAAGGGAGTCTGGAATCTCAAAAAGATATTTGTCATTTATTTTATGAATGTCAATTAATCCTTTTTGTGTTACTGCGGTTGAGTCAATAACTTTTTTGTACGGTTTTGGTTCTTTCTTACCGTCTTTGGATTCAGGTGCTTTAGCTTCAACTTTGGCTGAGGCATTTTTGTCTGCTCTTTTCTTTTTCTTGCTTTGTGCAAATGTGCCTTGCGCAAAACAAAATAGCAGACAGGTAATAATTAAGGTTAGTTTTTTGTTCACCATTTAGTCAATGTATTTGATAAAGTTTATAATTGGTTTTGGTTAATAAGTAGCGTTTTTTGTATTTTGTTACTGATTATTGTCAAATTTATTGATATATTTTTAAGAAAATGCTATTTCGAAATGCAATTTTTAATAATTAACACTATTTAAGAATCGTTGATGAATCACTTTTCCGATGGTATAATATGATTTTTCTCAGGAAAGGAATTATTATTTCGAGTTACCTTTGTTTTTAAAATACCAAATTAAACCCGTTTTTTTCATTTTTAGGAATGTCAAAAGTACCGAGAAACGATATTTTTGTAAAAGTTTTTCGTAATATTACTACATAAACAAGTTGGCATGAGAAAAATCAAGTACAAGAAAGGAAGGAAAATGCAACCTTATAATTTAGAATATACGGGCATTCATAAAAGTAAGGAATCGGAGATGCAATTGTTTGTTTATGATGATTTGAATCTTACCGAATATGAGGATTTTAAGGTTTCGGATTTAGATAAATATATTGATGAACAAAAAACAAACTGGATTAATATACACGGTTTGAATAATGTGGAGTGGTTAAAATCGATTGGAGATTATTTTGAAATCGATAATTTTATGTTGGCCGATATTTTAAATACCACCCGAAGAACAAAACTGGAAGAGTCTCATGATTTTCTATTTTTCAACATAAAATCACTTTTGCCTGCGGAACATTCAGATAATATAAGTGTAGAACAAATCAGTTTTTTGTTAAAAGATGGAATTCTAATTTCTTTTCAGGAAAAGCGAAGTGACTTTTTTACCCACATCCGAGAACGGATTCGAACGCATTCAGGAATTGTCAGAACCAAGAAAGCCGATTATTTGTTGTACATTCTTCTGGATGCTATCATGGGAAATTTCTACATCACTTTAGAAAACGAGGAGGACAAAATAGAGGAATTAATCAATCTTACCAAGGAAAGTGTTGATCCAATAATTTTAGAAAAAATAGAGAAACACAGGGATAATCTGAATTTTCTAAAACGTTCCATTATTCCGCTACGTGATTCTTTGTATGATATAAAAAGTATAAAAGACGATAACATATTTAATGCGATGGAAGCAGATAGTTTTAGCTTTTTTGCGCGATTGCATCAAAAGAGTTTAGAACTTTTAGAACAAATAGAATCCGATATGGGATCTTTGGAAAGTGCGTCTAATTTCTTTTTCTCGGCACAGACGCATAAGATGAATGAGATAATGAAAACCCTGACCATCGTATCTGCGATATTTATCCCACTTACTTTTATTGTGGGGGTTTACGGAATGAATTTTGAAAATTTACCGGAACTAAAATACCATTATGGGTATCATACCGTTATGGGTGCCATGTTTTTTATAGTTATAGGAATGATTATTTATTTTAAAAAACGCCGTTGGTTTTAGAAATTAAAAAGGAATGCATCCAATTAATCTGGAATTAAATTTAAAAATAAAAAAATGAACAAGGCCATATACATTGCAACAAGCGAACAAAATAGTGGGAAGTCGATTATTACGTTGGGATTGATGAGCATGCTTATTGGTAAAATGGCTAAAGTAGGTTATTTTAGACCTATTGTTGAAGATTTTGAAGAAGGGGGATTTGATAATCATATTGAAACCGTGATTGGACATTTTGGGATGGATATTGAATTTGAAGATGCGTATGCCATTACAAAAAGTAAATTAATCAAAAAGAAGAACAAGGGGAAAATAGGCGAGGTTCTCGATTTGATTATTGAAAAATACAAGAAATTAGAAGAGCGTTTCGATTTTGTTTTGGTTGAAGGAACCAGTTTTACAGGAGAAGGAACTGTTATCGAATTAGATATGAATGTTCTGATTGCCAAAAATCTTGGTATTCCAACTATTATTGTGGGCTCGGGAGTGGGTAAAACATTAGAGGAATTGATAGATAGTCTTTACTTGGCATACGATTCATTTAAAGTCAAAGATGTCGAGGTTTTGGCTGTAATCGCCAATAAAGTCCAACGGGAGAATATTGAATTAGTAACCAACGGTCTAAAGAAAAGCTTACCGGAAGGTATATTGGTCAATTCAATTCCTTTGATTCATAAATTGAATAATCCAACGGTACAGGAAATTGTAAATGAGTTAGATGCTAAAGTTTTATTTGGTGCGGCACATTTGAACAATCAAACTGGAAATTTTAGTGTGGGAGCAATGCAATTGTGTAATTATTTGTTGCATTTGAAAGAAAATAGTCTGGTGATTACGCCCGGAGATAGAGCCGATATTATTTTGGGCGCATTGCAGGCCAATGAGTCCGTAAATTACCCTACCATTTCCGGAATTGTACTTACAGGTAATATCTTGCCTGAGATTAGTATTTTGAAATTGATAGAAGGACTTTCGACCATTGTTCCAATTATTGCGGTGGAAGAAGGAACGTATTACATTACCAATAAAATAGGTTCCATTAAATCTAAAATTTACGCGAACAACAAGCAAAAGATTGAAATTTCTATCAATACTTTCGAAAAACATGTTGACTTAGACAACTTGGCTGAAAAGCTAATCACTTTTGAAGCGGAGGGAATGACTCCAAAAATGTTCCAATATAATTTAGTAAAAAGAGCCAGACAACACAGGAAACACATTGTTTTACCAGAAGGAAATGATGAAAGAATCATTATTGCAGCCTCACAATTATTGACGATGGATGTGGTTGATATTTCGATTATTGGCAACAAAAAACAAATTGAAAGTAAAGTTGCTGAGTTGGGGCTTCCTTTCGATTTTTCTATAATAAAAATCATTAATCCGATAGAATCCGAGCATTATGATGATTATGTAAACACCTATTATGAGTTGCGAAAAGCAAAAAATGTAACCATAGGAATGGCTAAGGATTTAATGGAAGATGTTTCATATTTTGGAACAATGATGGTCTATAAAGGTCATGCAGACGGAATGGTTTCCGGAGCGGCACATACCACGCAACATACCATTTTGCCGGCTTTGCAATTCATTAAAACGAAACCCAATTCCTCCGTGGTTTCCTCGATATTTTTCATGTGTTTAGAGGACAGAGTATCTGTTTTTGGAGATTGTGCCATTAATCCAAATCCTACTGCGGAACAATTGGCAGAAATTGCAATTTCCTCTGCCGATTCCAGTTTGGCTTTTGGTATTGAACCAAAAATCGCCATGCTTTCGTATTCATCTGGTTCATCAGGAAAAGGAGATGAAGTAGATAAAGTAAGAGCTGCAACTGAAATAGTGAGAAGAAAACGTCCCGATTTAAAAATTGAAGGACCGATACAATACGATGCTGCAGTTGATATGGCTGTCGGGAAAAGTAAGATGCCAAATTCAGAAGTGGCAGGACAAGCGAGTGTTCTAATTTTTCCAGATTTAAATACAGGAAATAATACTTATAAAGCGGTTCAAAGGGAAACAGGTGCATTAGCAATTGGACCTATGTTACAAGGGTTGAACAAACCTGTAAATGATTTAAGCCGTGGTTGCACGGTAGATGATATTATAAATACAGTCGTGATTACAGCGATTCAAGCACAAGGATTATAAATCAATTATGAATTGTGAATTATTAATTATGAGTTTTGATTCTTTGAGCCTTTAGTGAAAAGACTCAGTAAATCAGATAATTAGTGCCTTAGCAACTTAAAAAAAAATGAAAATAGTAATTATAAACTCGGGTAGTTCATCGATAAAATACCAATTAATCTACATGCCGGCTAATGAAGTTATTTGTTCGGGTATGATTGACAGAATAGGATTGGAAACTTCAAATCTAACTTATGTAACCAATACTACTAAATTAGAAGAGACGTTGCCTATTGCGAACCATAAAATTGGTTTGGAAAAAATTGCCAAATTACTGATGGATGAAAAAGTGGGGGTAATCAAAAGTACGGATGAGATTGAAGCTGTCGGGCATCGTGTGGTGCATGGCGGAAGCGCTTTTTCGAATACGGTAATCATTACCATTGAAGTAAAAGATAAAATCAGACAACTTTTTGATTTAGCGCCTTTGCATAATCCTGCTAACTTGGAAGGAATAAATGTTGCCGAAGAAATTTTTAATTCAGCTAAACAAGTGGCTGTTTTTGATACTGCTTTTCATCAAACGATTCCTGTTGTGGCACATAAATATGCGGTGCCAAATTACCTTTTGACGGAAAATAAAATACGCGTTTACGGTTTTCACGGAACGAGTCACAAATATGTTTCGGAAAATGCGATTCATTATTTGAAGCAAAATTCTATGGATAAGGGCTCTAAAATTATTACAATACATTTGGGAAACGGTTGTAGTATGACTGCTATAAAAGACGGAAAAAGTATCGATCATACGTTGGGTTTTGGCCCAATGAACGGATTGATTATGGGAACCCGAAGCGGCGATGTGGATCAATCCGTAATTTTTTATCTGGTAAATTCTTTAGGATATTCGCTTGAAGCGGTAAACACAATGTTGCAAAAGCAAAGTGGAATGCTGGGACTTACCGGTTACAGCGATTTGAGAGATATTGAAGCGAATGCGGAGAATGGAAATGCGGATTGTCAGTTGGCTTTAGCTATGAATGCCTATCGGATTAAAAAATATATTGGTTCGTATACATCGGTTTTAAACGGACTTGATGCTATTATTTTTACAGCAGGTATTGGAGAAAATTCTTCCTACATTCGAAAATTAGTATGTACAGATATGGATTATTTCGGGATAGAATTGGATGCATCCAAAAATGAAATTCGTTCGAAAGAAATTCGAGAAATTAATACACCCAATTCTAAAACTAAAATATTGGTTATTCCAACTAATGAAGAAATCGAAATTGCCAATCAGGTATTTGAATTACTTACCAATTAGAAAATGTCATTTTCTAAAAAAGCTTCTCTGCAGAGAAGCTTTTTTTATGCTTTTTATTTAATAAATCTGTTTATATTTGGAGATAAAACGCCACATTTTGAAAGCAAGAAGCATATTAATAATCCTATTATATTTTTTTTCATTCCAACTTTATTCGCAAGAATTACTTCCTTTTGTAGAGAATTACAGCAAATCAAATTATCAAGGGGATAATCAGATTTGGAGTGTTGCACAAGGAAATGATAATGCCATGTATTTTGCTAATAATTATTATTTTTTACGCTATGATGGCGTAAAATGGGAGAAATACAGCTTGCCAAACAAAACTATTATTCGTTCTGTAATGGTTGACGGTGACCGTATTTATACAGGTTCTTATAAAGAATTTGGCTATTGGTTCCGAAAACAAGGAAAGATGCATTATGTTTCGATTTCCAAAAACAAGAAGGTTTTTGATGAAAATAACAACGAAGAAATCTGGAAAATATTTAAATTCAATAGTAAAATCTACTTTCAGTCTTTTAATGGGCTTTTTCTATATGATGGGAAAGTAATTAAAGAAAACAAGTTTGATTTTCTAGTTTCCTATTGCTTTCCGGTTGACAATGAGTTGTTTGTTGCTTCGGTAGAAAAAGGAATCTATAAAATGAAGAATTCCAAGTTTGAAAAGATAGAGGAATGGTCCGTTTTAGAGAATAACGTCATTCATGCTATTGAGAAATACCAAAATAAAACGTATTTTTTTACTAAAAAAAACGGGGTTTATGTTGAAGAAAATGGTAATCTGAGCGCTTGGAACAGCCCGTTAAATGCCATTTTGAAAGCGGCTAATATCAATGTTGCCAAATTCATTAGAAACAAGAAATTAATCATAGGAACAGCTAATAAAGGTGTTTATATTTTTGATTTGAATTCTGGTTCGTATAAAAACATCAATCGAGATAACGTATTGATGAACAATTCAATTTTGAGTATTGGTCAAGACAAAGAGAATGATTTATGGTTGGGTTTAGACAACGGAATTGCTCATATTGAGGTTAATTCCCCTATTTCTATTTTTTATGATAACTCAGGAATTTTAGGTTCCGTTTATTCAGTGGCGAGTACTGCAAAAGGCTATTTGATGGCTTCGAATCATGGTGTTTTTAAATATGAGGACAAGTTGCTTTCGTTAATTCCCAATACTCAAGGTCAGGCTTGGAATATCAGTAAGATAAATAACAAATACCTCATAGGTCATAACGAAGGCACTTTTGTATATGAGAATGGATTGTTCTATAAATTAAGTACTATAAATGGAGGCTGGAATTTAGCCAGAAGCAGCATTAATAATTCCTATTTGCAAGCAACATACAGCGGTGTAATAATTTATAATGACAATAATGATTTGAATCAAAAAATAGTTATAAAAGGAATATTGAAACCTATTAAATATGTTGCGCAAAACAGAAAAAATGAAATATGGGCTGCTGATAATAATAGAGGCTTGTATCGAATTTTGTATAATGATGCATACGAAACAACTGACATCAAAAATGTCACCCAACATAGTAAAATAGGTAATGATTTTGGCGTGAAAATATTTGAGTTCAGAAATGAAATCCTTTTTTTGATCAATAAATCTTGGTATACTTACAATTCAATCACTAATCAATTAGAAGCAAATGAATTGTTTAATACTAATTTTAAAAATGTATCAAACATTGTATCCATTGATGAAAATCACTTTCTGATACTGCAAGAAGGACTTTTGTACCATATTTATGCGCATGATAATAAATTTATCCGCACTATTATTCAAGAGAAATATTACAAGGGAAAAATCATTAATGACAATTTAAAAGTGTTCAAAAACAAAGACAATTATCTGTTAAATTTGGATGATGGTTTTATTTCATTACAATTAAAATATTTAAACAAGAAAGAATCGAATATAAGTGTTGAAGCCTTTGTTAATGATGGTTTGGTTGAAAATAAATCAAAGATTCCATACAATTCTGAGCTTCGCATATATGTAATATCAGGTGTTTTTGGAGCAACAAGACCTAATTTATTTTATAAAATAAATGGGACCAAAGAATTTATTCCTGTAAATGAAGGGTTGATTGTTTTGAATAATTTGAATAGCGGTTCCAATGAGATTACTATTTATCTTCACGATGGACTAAATTATGATACAATTTCCAACTTTCAATTTATTGTGGCTAAGCCATGGTATTTTTCTTTTTGGATGATTTTATTATATCTAATTGTAATAGGAGTTATATTATATCTGTATTACAAATGGAATAAAATGCGATACATACAGAAACTGGAATTGAGAGAAGAAGAATTGAAACATCAAAAGAAAATTCTGGAGATGGAATTAAAAGCGGAGAATGAATTGAATATTCAAGAATATGAAAAACACATCCTTGAATTGGAATTACAATCTAAATCTTCGGAAGTTGCAGGTAAATCTCTTTCTATTGCGAAGCAAAGTGAAATGATTGAAAATATTCAAGGAATTCTAGATACAGAAACTGACTTCAATAAATTAAAAAGTGAAATTAAAAAGGCCATAAAAATAAATGCAGTTAACAAGCATGAATGGGAAACCTTTGAAACAAATCTAAATCAAATTCACAATGAATTTATAATTAACCTAACTAAAAAATATCCCAACCTAACGTCAAAGGACATTAAGCTTTGTATTTACTTAAAAATGAATCTTTCGTCCAAAGAAATTGCACCCATGATGAATATTTCTTTTAGAGGCGTAGAACTGCATCGCTATCGTTTGAGAAAGAAATTAAACCTTGTTCAGGACGAAAATCTGTCTAAATTTTTATTAACTGTATAAATAGTATTTATTTTTTATAGATAATATATTATTCCAGTCTATTTATTACGGAATTACAACACATCATTACTACATCATGTAGATGTAGTGTAATATCTCATAACCACTCTTATCAGCAGTAATACGTTGGTTTATGACCATTTTTTACTATTTTGATGTATTCGTGTAGTATCTCTGTTTTGATTACTATAACGTTGTAATTATTTACTTTGGCTCCACTAACTTTAACAAATTATTAATATATGAGAAATATTATTTTTAGCTTTTTAGCACTCATTTTACTACCGGCATACATGTCTGGACAAGTAATTAAGGGAAAAGTATTAGATAAGGATGGAATTGGAATTCCGGGGGCCATGATAGTTGCCGCTGATTCTAAAACTTCAACGGATGCCGATTTTGACGGTAATTTTAATATCAATGCCAAAGTAGGTGAGGTATTAAAAATTAGTATGGTAGGTTTTGATGCTTTATCAGTTTCTGCAACAGCAGCACCGATGAACATAAAATTACAAGAATCCAAAGACACGGAATTAAAAGAAGTGGTCATCATTGGTTACGGAACCAGAAAAAAGATTGATAACACTACGGCAATTACTTCATTAAAAGCAGAGGAAATATCTAGAACCAAAGTTTTGAACGCTTCGCAAGCCATACAAGGTAAAGCAGCAGGTGTTCAAGTAATTTCTTCAGACTTGCCGGGAAGTACTCCTTCGGTAATTATTAGAGGTTTGGGTACTGCTTTAGGTGGACGAACTCCTTTATACATTGTAGATGGGATGCCTACGGAGAATATCAATAACATTAATACGAATGATATTACTTCGTACGAAATTTTAAAAGACGCTTCTGCATTAGCTATTTATGGAACCAGAGCTGCAAATGGTGTAATCATTATTACAACCAAAAAAGGTAAAGGCGATAGAGTGACTGTTGAAGTAGAGAGTTTTGCCGGTTTTAGAGAGCCTTTGAAAAAAGTAAAAATGGCAGGAAGTAATAAGTACTCCCATTATTCGAATTCGGCCTTGCAAACCACAACTTTTTCACAGGATCAACCCGTTAATACAGATTGGTTTGATGCCATTACGAGAACTGGATCATATGTTCAAAATAACGTTTCGGTTTCTGGTGCAACGGAGAATATTAAATACTTTTTCAGTTTAGGAAATTATCAAGAGAAAGCAATTCTTAACGGACTGGATTACAGTCGTACCACTTTTAGAAACAATAACGAATTTAAAATTTCTAAAAAACTGACTTTAAATCAAAATTTCAGTTTTGGTTCAGCAAATTCAACTCCAAAACCATTAAGCGCTTTTACTAACGCTTACAAACAATCTCCAATTGTTCCGGTTCGTTTTTCAAATGGACAATATGGCGTTTCTTATGTTGGTGCTGACGGTTTTGCAGGTACAGCTGGTTCTTCTTTTAACAATGTTGGAAATCCTGTAGCACAATTGGATTATTTTGATGAAGAGCAAAGAAGCATAACATTACAAGGTGGTTTAAAATTAGATTATGATATTTTGAAATCATTAAAATTCACGTCACAATTTAACGGTGAATATTACTCCTGGAAAAATTACAATTTTGAAGACACAAAAACAATTTGGCAATCCAACAATAATCCAGGTCAGTTAAGCAGTATTATTTATCCAGCTGATAAAAATATTAATTTATTGACTAAAGGTAGAAATCAATATTTCAATTGGAATCTATCTAATTATCTGACATACAATAAAGTTTTTGCAGAGATTCATGATATCGAACTAACAGCGGGTATCGAGACTTCAGTTAGAGGTGCAAGAGAACAATTGACTGTTGCCAGAAAAAATGTAAATGCAAATTCTAATTACTGGTCATTGGCAGGTGTTGATTATGTAGGGACAGTTGTTAATTATAAAGACGAAGTTTTCAACGAAAATAAAATAGCCTCTTATTTTGGTCGTTTCCAATACAAATTAATGGACAGATACTTATTTACAGGTACAATTAGACGTGATGGTTCATCAAATTTTGGTAAAGAGTATCGTTGGGGAACTTTTCCTGCCTTTGGTTTAGGTTGGGTTGTTACTAAAGAGAAATTTATGGCTAATGTAAAAGGAATTGACTTATTGAAATTAAGAGGAGGTTGGGGTAAATTAGGAAACCAAAATGTTCCGCTTAATAATCAAGCTTATACTTCAGGACTTAGTTCTTATTTAGGAGGTTCTATATTGAATGAAGGAACTACAATCAATTCTCAAGTAGATCCAAGTTTATCATGGGAAATTACCGAAGAAACTTCTGCAGGTTTAGATTTTGAATTATTAAATAACAGATTGAAAGGATCATTTGATGTATATGATAAAACAACAACAAATGTTATTTTAAACACAAGACCGTACATGACATCAGGTATTAGTAATTCTTCACCGGCACATGTTGGAGAAGTGTCTAATAAAGGATATGAGATTGCTTTGCGTTGGGACGATAAACTAACGGATAATTTGAGTTACTGGGTTGGAGGAAATTTTTCTAACAACAAAAATGAATTGACAGGTTTAAAAGATGCTACGCTTGCGCCAATTACAGGTGGAGATTTAGGAAATGGACAATGGACAAAACTCTTAGATAATACTTCTGTAGGGAAACCATTAGGTAGTTTTTATATGTATGAATATGCAGGTTTTGATGCTACAAATGGTAAAATGTTATATAATACCGCAACAGGTACCCAAGTGACTCAAGATGCTTTAGATGCTAATGCTGATAAAAAATATGTAGGGTCTATTTTACCTAATTCTACGTATGGTGTTACTTTAGGGATGAACTATAAAAACTTTGATTTCTCAGTGGACGGATACGGTACTTCTGGAGCAAAAGTATACAATGGTAAAAAAGCACAACGCTTTAGCGGAGAAAATATCGAAGATTCACTGGCAACAGATTTCTGGACAGTAAATAATACAACTGCTTCAAATCCTGGTCCTTTTAATCAAGTTCCGGTAGCGTCTACTTATTATTTAGAATCGGGTGATTTCTTTAGAATCAACAATATTACTTTAGGATACAAAATTCCTTTAAAAGGAGAATTTTTAAATTCTTGCAGAATATATGTGAATGCAATAAATCCATTTATTACTCAAAAATTCTCAGGTTTCTCTCCAGAATTAAATGGTAACGGAGATCCTTATGGAACACAAGGTATTGAGTTGGATGCATACCCAACATTAAGATCAGTTGTTATTGGTGCTAATTTAAAATTTTAATACAATGAAAAAGATATATATATCAATTTTTGCGCTATCCGCATACTTTTTCTCTGGATGTTCAAATGACTATTTAGATGTAGATCAAACAGAATCTATTTCTACAAAAGACATTGAATTATTCAATAATGATGCAGGAGCAGCCACTTTTGTAACAGCAATCTACAGTAAGTTTTTAGATTGGAACATGACTTCATTTTCTTGGATTGGGTTGTCAAGTATTGCTTCTGATGATGCTGACAAAGGATCGTCTCCAGGAGATACAGGTTCAGATAAAGATTTAATGGACGCCTTAACGTATAATGCTTCAACGCCGTCAACTAGTGAGATTTTTGCCGCTAATTACGAAGGAATTAACAGATGCAATCAAGCATTAAGTATTATCCCACAATTAGACAAAGCAGATCCTGCTTTACGAGCAAGATTATTGGGAGAAGCTAAGTTTTTGAGAGCTTTCATGTATTTCACTTTGGTAAAAACCTATGGTGGTGTTCCAATTATTGATCATTTACCAAATCCTTCATCCGAAGAAGACAGAATTATGCAATTAACGCGTAAATCAAGCGCAGAAGTATATGCTTATATCGAAAGTGATTTGAATGATGCTATTGCGGCATTGCCAAGCAAATCAGAATATGCTGCTGCTGAAAAAGGACGAGCTTCAAAAGGAGCTGCTTACGCTTTATTGGCAAAAATAAATTTATACCAAAAAAACTGGCAGAAAGTTGTAGACAACTGTAATTTGGTTACAGGATATACTATTGTTTCAGATTATGCTTCTATGTATAAATTAGCAGGAGAGAATGATGCTGAATCTATTTTTGAAATCCAAGGTACAGGTTCTGTGCCAGCCAAAGGAATTTCTGGATATTCTAATACACAAGGTGCTCGAGGTGCCGGTGGTTGGGGTTGGGGTTTCAATACACCATCTCAAAGTTTAGTAAATGCTTATGAAACAGGTGATGTCAGAAAAAATGCCACTATCATTTTTGCAGGAACTACATTGTATGACGGCAGAGTTGTACCATTAACTGTTGAAAATCCGAGATACAATTATAAAGCGTATTCTTCTGCTTTTACAGATGGTTGGGAAACCGATGTGAATATCAAATATTTGAGATATGCTGAGGTGTTATTAATGAAAGCCGAAGCACTAAACGAATTGAATCAAACTCCAGCGGCGATTCCTTTGTTGAATCAAATCAGAACAAGAGCCGGATTAGGCAACACAACTGCTGTTTCTCAAGCAGATGTGAGAATTGCAATTTGGAAAGAAAGAAGAGTAGAAATGGCATTCGAGCACGATAGATTTTTTGATTTAGTGCGTACAGGACAAGCAGTAGCTGCATTTGCTATTCATGGAAAAACATTTGTTGCTGGTAAACATGAATTGTTTCCATTGCCACAAGCTTTCATTACACAAGCAGGCGGATTGTCAATTCAAAATCCTCTTTATAATTAAAAAAAATAGTAAAATGAAAAAAAATAAATATATTTTCTTATTTGCTTCTGTTTTGGCTTCACAATTTTTTGTGAGCTGTAACGAGGATAGTATAGATAAAGTTAATGCCCCAATTGCTTATGAAGCAATTGGCGGGTATGAAAGTTCAGAGGATATTGCTGCCGCTAATTTAGTTACTAAATTTAGTTTTGAAAACAGTATTGCAGATTCAAAAAGTGGAATAACTGGTGGAGTAGGGACAAATGTAACTTATGGAAAGGGAATCAAAGGAATGGCTTATAAAGGGTCGTCAAGTTCTTTTATTGCTTACAGTGCAGTAGCAAGTTCTTTGGTCGATGTAAAAAGCATTACCGTTTCTATGTGGATCAATACAAATCCACACACAGGAGGAGCACAATCATTATTTATGTTGCCAAAAACAACAGATTTTTGGGGGAATATTTTCTCATTGGTTGAAGGTACAGGTCCAGCAACAACGATGTTAGTAAAAAATCACGTTCAAAAAGATGTAATGCCGAGTATTGCATGGTCTGGTCAGTTTATTGAGCATGCTGGTACTAACGTTTTAACGAATATGTTTGGAAAATGGACACATGTTGTATGGACCTATAGTGGAGCTAGTTCTACATACAGCATGTACATTGATGGAAAAAAACTTGATTTACCTGCTTCAATTGCTAAGAGATATGCAAGTGACCCTCTTGCTGGAGGTGTTGGTTATGGTGATCTTGCCAATTCGAATGTTTCAAAATTCATTATTGGAGGATTTCAACAGCATTTAGGTGCTCCATGGGGCGCTCCTGATGGTTGGATGTTGAATTATACAGGTATGATGGATGAGTTCAGAATATATAATGCTGCACTTTCTGATAATGAAGTTGTCGCTTTATATAAATTAGAAAAAGACAACAGATAACAGCTTTTTATACACCTAGTTTTCTGAAAAAAAACTAGGTGTTTTTTCAATTATTAATACTTTTATTTTATAAAAATGAAAAAGTACTTATACGGACTAATTTTTTTGAATCTTTTTATTTCTTGTTCATCTTCATCTCCTGAAGGAAAAGGTGGAGGTACTCCCTTACCAACGAGTCCGACAGTGCCAACAGTTCCTTTAACGGATACCGAAGCGATGGATCAAGTCCAAAAAGATGCTATCAAATATTTTTGGGAATATGCCGAAACCAATTCGAAATTGGCACGGGAACGTTACCTTACTGAAGATCCTAGTTTTGAAGCTAGTATTATTACAACTGGAGGTTCCGGATTTGGTTTAATGACACTTATTGTAGGTGTGGAACGAGGTTTTGTACCAAGAGTCGAAGCCGTTTCTCGTCTTACAACGGCAATGACTTTTTTGGAAAATGCAGAACGTTTTCATGGTGCATGGCCTCATTGGATAAATGGAACAACAGGAAAAGTAATTCCTTTTGGGACAAAAGATAATGGTGGAGATATTGTTGAAACTTCTTTTTTATGCCAAGGATTGTTAACCGTTAGAGAATATTTTAAAAACGGAAACACGGCAGAAAAAGCATTGGCTGCCAAAGCAGATAATTTATGGAAAGGCGTAGAGTGGGATTGGTACACAAAAGGAGAAAATGCCATGTATTGGCACTGGTCTCCTAACTATGGTTGGGAAATGAATTTTAAACTGGAAGGTTATAACGAATGTTTGATTACCTATATTATGGGTGCAGCTTCTCCAACACATCCAATTCCTGCAACAGCATATCATCAAGCTTGGGCTCGTAATGGTGCAATTAAAAATGGAAGTTCTCAATATGGTATACCGGTTGTTTTCAATTATAACGGTGCAACAGGAAACGTAGGGCCTTTATTTTGGGCACAATATTCGTATTTGGGAATAGATCCAAGAGGATTAACGGATGCGTATGCAAATTATTGGACAGTGGCACAAAATCATTCTAAAATCATTAACCAATATTGCATAGCCAATCCAAAACAATGGACAGGTTATTCCGATAAATGTTGGGGACTTACAGCAAGTTATACCAGGAATCCTGATGGTACTACTGGATATACAGCTCATCAACCGCTGAATGATACAGGAGTAATTACGCCTACAGCGGCTTTGTCTTCTTTCCCATTTACACCTGTAGAAAGCATGAAGTTTTTACATTATCTATACGATGAAAAAAAGAGTACTTTAGTTGGAATTGCGGGACCTTATGATGCTTTTTCTCCGCATTATAATTGGGTAACACCACGATATTTAGCTATTGACCAAGGAACAATTGTTCCCATGATTGAAAATCATCGTACCGGATTGATTTGGAAATTATTTATGCAAGCACCAGAGGTAAAAGTGGGGCTAAAAACATTAGGTTTTTCGTCCACTCAATATGGATTTTAAAATGAATTCTTTGATGAAAGGCAAATTAACAATAGTAATGTTATTGTTTTCCATAGCTTCTCTTGCACAAAGAGATGTAATTGGTACAATAAAAACCGAAATCGTACAAAAACGCGAATTAGCTTTTGCTTTACACATTCCAAAGAATACTAAAGAAAAAAAGCCTCTGATTATTTTTCTACACGGTTCTGGTGAAAAAGGAACTGATATCGAAAAAGTAAAAGTGCATGGACCATTCAAGTATTTGAAAAGTCATGAATTAGATGCGTATGTTCTTGCGCCACAATGTCCGGAGAATGAATATTGGGATGAAGAAGTATTGTATCGTTTGATTTTAAAAATTCAAAAAGAGAACAACATTGATAGCAGTAGAATTTATCTCACAGGTCTTAGTATGGGAGCATGGGGCGCTTGGAATTTAGCTTTTGCACATCCTGAAACCTTTGCGACTTTAGTACCTATTGCAGGATTTGTGGATAGAGTTCCGATGATAGAAAACTGTAAAATCGCAGCCATTCCAACTCGAATTTTTCACGGTTTACTGGATGATGTGGTAGATGTAGAGTATTCGATTGTGATGTATAAAAAATTAAAAACCTGTAATACTAATGTTACGCTAACGATTTTTGATGATGCAAATCACGATAGTTGGACAAGAGTATATGACAACCAAGAAATTTATGATTGGATGTTTAAACAAACAAAAAACAGATAAAATGAAAATTAAACTTATTATACTCCTTATTGGCTTTTCACTTTTTGGCTACAGCCAAAAAAAGACAACTAAAAAGACAGTTACAATTAAACCTAAAACGGAATTCGTAGCAGAGTTACTTTCGAAAATGACTTTGGAAGAGAAAATAGGTCAATTAAACTTGCCCACTTCGGGTGATATTACAACTGGTGCTGCCAGTAGCTCTAATGTAGCTAAAAATATCGAAGAAGGTAAAGTTGGTGGTTTATTCAACATCAAATCAGTTCAGAAAATAAAAGAAGTACAGAAGATAGCTGTCGAAAAAAGCCGGTTGAAAATTCCGTTGCTTTTTGGAATGGACGTCATTCACGGGTATGAAACAACATTCCCTATTCCGCTTGGATTATCTTGTACTTGGGACATGAAATTGATTGAACGCAGTGCTCAAATTGCAGCTCAGGAAGCCAGTGCCGATGGGATTAACTGGACTTTTTCCCCAATGGTTGATATTTCGCGTGATCCGCGTTGGGGCAGAGTTTCTGAAGGTTCCGGTGAAGATCCATTTTTGGGAAGCCAAATTGCAAAAGCAATGGTACATGGATACCAGCAAGATGATTTGTCAAAGAATAACACCATTTTATCCTGTGTGAAACATTTTGCCTTGTATGGTGCACCGGAAGCGGGACGCGATTACAATACTGTTGATATGAGCCGAATAAGAATGTACAATGATTATTTTCCTCCATACAAAGCGGCTGTTGATGCTGGTGTTGGTTCGGTTATGGCATCTTTCAATGAAATTGATGGAATTCCTGCAACCGGAAATAAATGGTTAATGACTGATGTATTGAGAAAGCAATGGGGCTTTAAAGGTTTTGTGGTTACTGATTTTACAGGAATTCCTGAAATGATAGCACACGGAATGGGTGATTTGCAAACGGTATCTGCTTTGGCTCTAAATGCCGGAGTCGAAATGGATATGGTGGGCGAAGGCTTCCTTAGCACTTTAAAGAAATCATTGGATGAGAAAAAGGTAAGCATCGAGCAAATTGATAATGCAGCTCGTCTTATTTTGAATGCCAAATATGATTTGGGATTGTTCCATGACCCATATAAATATTGTGATGAAAAAAGAGCTAAAACGGAAATTTTCACAAAAAGCCACAGAGCTGAAGCAAGAGCTATTGCTGCACAGTCTTTGGTTTTGCTAAAGAATAAAAATCAGTTGCTTCCTTTGAAAAAATCTGGAACAGTTGCCGTTATTGGACCATTGGCTGATGCCAAAGAAAATATGGCGGGTACTTGGAGCGTGGCTACCAATATGGATAAATCCATTTCATTAATAGCAGGGATCAAAGAAGTTGCCGGTGATGCTACAAATGTGCTTTACGCCAAAGGGAGTAATTTAGATTATGATACAGCTTTCGAAGAAAAAGCAACCATGTTTGGAAAAACACTGCACCGTGATAATAGAACTTCAGCAGAATTATTGGCAGAAGCCTTGAAAATCGCCAATCAATCGGATGTAATTGTTGCGGCTTTAGGTGAATCAGCCGAAATGTCAGGAGAAAGCAGCAGCCGAACTAATTTAGAGATTCCTCAAGCGCAAAAAGACTTATTACAAGCATTATTGAAAACGGGAAAACCGGTTGTGTTGGTTTTATTTACGGGTCGTCCATTGGTTTTAGTTCAGGAAAATGAAACTGTTCCAGCAATATTAAATACATGGTTTGCAGGAAGCGAAGCAGGAAGTGCTATTGCTGACGTTTTGTTTGGAAATGAAAATCCTTCCGGTAAATTAACGGCTACTTTTCCTAGAAGTGTAGGGCAGGTGCCTATTTATTACAATCAAAAAAATACAGGAAGACCACTTGCTAACAAAGAAGGAAAGTTTGAAAAATTCAGGTCTAATTATATTGACGAAAGAAATGAGCCTTTATATCCTTTTGGTTTTGGATTGAGCTATACCACTTTTGGATATTCAAATTTGAAAATTTCATCAGATAAAATGAATTTCAACGAAAAATTAATGGTTACTGTTGACGTTACAAATACTGGAAATTTTGATGGTAAAGAAGTAGTTCAATTGTATATAAGGGATTTAGTTGGTTCAGTTACAAGACCTTTAAAAGAATTGAAAGGATTCCAAAAAGTAGCCATTAAAAAAGGAGAAAAACAAACGGTAACTTTCGAAATTTCTGTTGAAGAACTAAAATTCTATAATTCTGATTTACAATTTATTGCTGAACCGGGCGCTTTTCAAGCTTTTGTAGGTACGGATTCCAGCACTGACAATAAAGTTGATTTTGCGTTGATTAAGTAGATTTTGGTTAGTTTATTTATGATCAGCCCTTCGGTATTTATATCGGAGGGTTTTTTTATAAAAAGCGTATTTTCTAAAAGCGACACGATGATCAACGGCTTTTATTTACTTTTATAGATTGAAAAACAACAAGCATAATTTTTTTTGAATGTGGCGTTAAATATTCATTAAGAATCACGAAATTGCCGTTCCTATTGAAACCAAAAAATTCAAACCATCACCGTATTAAATTATGAGAAAATCAATTTTATGTGTTGCACTATTCCTTAACGGAATTATTCTTTTTGCACAAACCAATGAGGAACAAACCTTGAAGGAAATTTACAAATCATCCTTGACCAATGCCAAATGTTATCCCTGGCTGGACCATTTATCCAATAAAATTGGCTCTCGATTATCGGGTTCAATCGGGGCAGAAAAGGCGGTGCTTTATACCAAAGCGCAATTAGAAACACTAGGATTAGACAGAGTCTATCTTCAGGAAGTGATGGTGCCAAAATGGGTTAGAGGCGAAAAAGAAACCGCTTATATAGTAGATAATAGAACTAAAATAAACGTTCCTATTTGCGCTTTGGGAGGCTCTGTAGCAACTTCAAAAAATGGACTTACTGCCGAAGTAATTGAAGTACGCAGCATCAAAGAATTAACAGATTTAGGAGTAGCAAAAATAAAAGGAAAAATAGTTTTCTTCAACCGACCGATGGAGGATGCGCAGATCGAATCTTTTAATGCTTATGGCGGAGCTGGTGATCAAAGATATGCTGGCGCTAAAGAAGCATCAAAATTTGGTGCCGTGGGAACAATAGTACGTTCTTTGAATTTGCGTTTGGATGATCTTCCGCATACCGGAGCACAAAGTTATGGAGATATACCAAAATCACAATACATTCCTGCGGCAGCTATTAGTACCAATGGAGCAGAATTGTTGAGCAAAACTTTAAAAAGCAACCCGAATTTAAAATTCTATTTCAAGCAATCCTGTAAGCAATTTGACGATGTTTTATCCTATAATGTCATTGGCGAAATAAAAGGAAGCGAACATCCTGAAAATATTATGGTCGTGGGCGGGCATCTTGATTCTTGGGATTTAGCCGATGGTTCCCATGATGATGGAGCAGGCGTGGTGCAAAGTATGGAGGTGGTGAATATCTTTAAAAATTTAGGCTATAAACCAAAAAATACCCTGCGTGTGGTACTTTTTATGAATGAAGAAAATGGACTAAGAGGAGGATTGAAATATGAAGAATTAGCTCAAGCCAACAAAGAAAACCACATTTTTGCTTTAGAAAGTGATTCAGGTGGATTCAGTCCAAGAGGATTTTCTCTTGAAGCAGACGATGCTAATTTTAATAAAATTCAAAGTTGGAAAAACCTATTTGAACCTTATTTAATTCATAGTTTTACTAAAGGGCACAGTGGTTCAGATATTGGTCCATTAACGTCTAAAACCATTGTGAAAGCAGGATTAAAACCAGATTCACAACGCTATTTTGATTATCATCATGCTGCAAATGATACTTTTGATGCCATCAATAAAAGAGAATTAGAATTAGGGGCGGCAACAATGGCTTCATTGCTGTATCTGATAGATCAGAATGGTATTGTAAATACTGTTAAAGCTCAATAAATTTTTCAATATTTGTATTATCAATCTTTTAATAAAGGCAAAAAAACTACAAGTTATAAGCTTGTAGTTTTTTTATGTTCATTGGGTGGAGTTATGCGATGACATGCACACTTTATTTTATCCTAACTATTAATCATTCCTTTCAGATTAGGATTTTTATTTCTTAGATCCAATCCTCCTTCATAAACAGATTTTAGGTTTAGTAGAAAAAATGACCAACCTGAATCACATCCAAGCCGGATGTTTTCCTTTGAGCTGTCATCTGTCGGAATATTTTTCTGAGTTAATTCAACTATTATATAATCGTCTTGAGTTGAAAATTTAATGTCGACTAAACAGTCTCCAGCAAATGAAAATTGAATAAAATCTTCGCCATTTGTGTTCGTTATTTTTCCTTTTTCAACTCCATCATATAAATACCAATGCCATTCATAGGTAAAACCTTTTTCAATAGGTGTGTTTTTATCAACAAGGTTTTTGTTTGCATCGAAATACTTAGCATTGCTTAAAAACCACTTTTCTATTTCCGCAGCTTTTGTCCAAGCAGCATACATTTCAGGAAGAGTTGATTTTACCGCAATTTGTCTGGTAAATGTTGTCCAATCAAAGTTTTTCATAGCCTTTACAAATTTAGTTAATGATGTTTTTATAATTGCCTTTGGGTATAAGTAAAGATACTACATTCAATATCTAAAAGAAATAGTGAATGTAGCACCTTCATTTATTTTACTTTCAACCACAATTCGACCCCCTAAACTAGTGATGTGATTGTAGACTAGATACAATCCTATACCGTTACTGTCAATGTTATTGTGAAATTTTTCATATAAACCAAAAATCTTATCTTTCACTTTATCCATATCAAAACCAAGTCCATTATCAGAAAAAATTAATTGGTTGATTCCATTTATTTTCTGTGATTTAATGTTAATAACAGGCGAAATATGGGGTTTTGAGTACTTAATCGAATTAGTTAATAAATTCAGAAAAATACTTTTAATGTATGCCTTGTTAAAAGCAACATTTTCAAATGCTGAAAAATCAACATGAATAATTGCTTTTGAATCGCGTACCAAGGAATTGATGGATACAAGGACTTCAGCAAGTGATTCATTTAAATTTATTTCTTCAATTTGAGTATTTATGTTCTCATTTTCAACTAATTCGTCAATCGAATCGTTTAAAGTTTGTTTTAAATTTTCGCTGGTTAATTTAAGGATGTTAATCAATTCCAATGTTTCCGGATCATTGATTTTAGAAACATCAATAAGACTAAAAACAGAAAGCATGTTATTAATAGGAGACTTTAAATCATGGGATGTTTTGTGAGATAAAACGGTAAGTTCCTTATTGATTTGTGTAAGATTTGTAAGGAGTAAATTTCGTTCTTCTTCTACTTTTTTCTTGTGAGTGATGTTCTTGGCAATAGCATAAACTAATTTTTCGGACTCGATAGGCATTGATGTCCATGATAGCCAAACAATGGCTCCGCTTTTAGTTAAATACCGGTTTTCAAAATTTAAAAGGGGCTTGTTCTTATATACTTGTTCTCTAGTTTCGATAGTAAGTTTAAGGTCTGGTGCGTACACAAAACTACTGATAGGTCTAGCATATAATTCCTCATCAGAAAACTCCAATAATTTTGAAACAGCGGGATTTATTCTCTTAAAATACCCATCAAATCCTGCAATACAAATAAAATCAGCTGAGATATTAAAAAAATTATCAAAGTGATAGATCCCTTCTGAATCAGGATTACTTTTTTTTACAGTCATTGAGTTTAAAAGTTATTTTTTATTCGGATTTTGGACAAATACAAATTTTATGAATTGTTTAATTTTATTATTTTAGATGAATAACATAATTTCAAATTTAGCTAATAATTACTTATAATAAAGCAATGGTATAAACAAATTTGTTATTTAAATTAACGTATCACCTTCATTAAAATATAAGGAATAGTTAAAAAAAACGAGGCTGTCATTATACAGACAGCCTCGTTTTTTTTATTATTTACACACTATTTATATTTTGAATATTCCTCCCACCGCAATGATTCTCTGAAAAAAGAAAAAATCTTGTGAGGCACTATCTTCAGTGCTTTGTGTAGTTCTAATATTTTGCATATTGATGTAACCTCCTTTAAGTTCTCCTTGTATGTAAAAATGCTTGAAAAAAGTAATGTTTAATCCCGCTTTTAAAGAAGTTCCGTAACCAGAAACATGAAAATCATCATGGCGTTCCTTTCCCAATAATGTTGTATTAGTTTTTGGATACAATAGACCAAAACCAACTCCTTCAGTTAAATTAACTTGAATTTTGTCTGTATTTTCAATTTTAAAAATAGAGGAAATATCATCATGTCTTGAAAATTCGGTGTTAACATAATTTAAACCGTCGGTGTGTTCATACATTAGAAACTCTTCAGTCAAAAGCACCTGATTGTTGGGCAATAACTCGTCATACGATCCTGGATTAGGATAATAGCCATCAATATTTACGGCTTTATCTTGCGTCATCACATATTTCATATGATCGACACCTATAGCAACGCTGTAATGATCATTTATAAAATACCCTAATTTAAAATTAGTTTGAGGAATGGTCATTCTGGATGGATTTATATAGTCTACATGCCATCCTTTTGGTTTGTCATGTGCTTGTACATTTTCTAAAGTAAAGTTGTAATCTTTACCACGAAAAGTTATATCAGATTTAGAATAACTGTCTCTGTTTCCGCCCCATGAGACAAAAAATTTCCCTTTGTTATGAGTGGTATATCGATCTTGTATTATTGTTTTTTCCTGTGCAATTGTAGTATTAGTGAATAGTATAATTAGGAATGCGGAATAAAAAAAAAAATGTTTCAATGAATTTGGGGCCTAAATTTAAAATGTATTTATTGTTTTTCTGATAGCTACTAATTTGGTCATTAAGGATTCGAAATAATCCAAATGCAACATATTGGCACCGTCACTTTTTGCATTGGCAGGATCAAAATGGGTTTCAATAAAAATTCCATCCACACCTACAGCAATACCTGCTTTAGCAATGGTTTCAATCATATCTGGTCTTCCGCCAGTTACACCAGCCGTTTGGTTGGGTTGTTGCAGTGAGTGTGTAACATCAAGAACAGTAGTGGCGTATTGTTGCATAGTAGGAATTCCTCTAAAATCAACAATCATGTCTTGGTAGCCAAACATGGTCCCTCTATCCGTAACCATCACGTTTTCATTGTCACAATCCAATACTTTTTGAACCGCATGTTTCATACTTTCGGGGCTCATGAATTGCCCTTTTTTCAAGTTGACCACTTTTCCGGTATTGGCAGCAGCCACTACTAAATCGGTTTGACGCACTAAAAAAGCTGGAATTTGCAATACATCAACATATTGAGCTGCCATATCTGCATCTTCATTCGTGTGAATGTCAGTAACAGTAGGAACTCCAAATGTTTCCGAAACTTTTCTAAGGATTTTTAATGCTTTTTCATCACCAATTCCTGAAAAACTGTCAATTCTGGAACGGTTTGCTTTCCTGAAAGAACCCTTAAAAACAAAAGGGATTTGTAAATTATCAGTAATACCAACTAATTTTTCAGCAATTCGCATTGCCATTTCTTCCCCTTCAATGGCACAAGGACCGGCTAGTAGAAAGAAATTACCACTGTCAGTATATTTGATTTGTGGAATATGTTGTAGGTTCATAATATGAATTATTTAGAAAGTGCAAAGGTAGTTATGATTTACGATTTACAATTTATGATTTGCAAATAATTTCTTGGATTAACTTTTTATTAGGAGCTTTTTCCTGCTGTACGTTGCAATCTCCCGAAAAAACTGGAGGATTTCCACTGCCATCAGGGCTAGGAGTTTGGTATATAAGGATGTTTTGGAATTCGAAGTCTATTATTTTTTCAATGAAAGTCCCACTGGAACCATCAATATTCCTTTTTCATAGATATTCAGGTAAAGCGTAATAGGTTTTTTCTGTCCTTTCCATTTTAATTCATAAACATCCAAAAATCCGGCACCTAATTCACTTCTTTTTGTTGGGAACGGGCAACAGTTTTCTAGTTTGGTAAACATAATTTTTTCGCCATTGGGTCCCGCTAAAGCATTCAAAAACCGATCTTGATTGATTGTTTCGTTTTTAGTGTTATTAAAGAAAATATTGATTGGATAATCTTTATCATAGCCATATTTTTTATCTTTACTATATTCAATAATCACAAAAGTATTGTCTTTTGAAAGGGTAAGATTGGGCGCATTATCATCTGTGTTTTTCAAAGTAGATTGTGTACTTGAGCAAGAAGCCATGCCAATTAGGAAAGCAATAAAAAGGATTGATTTTTTCATGTTTAGGGTAAATTTATCAGGTAAAATTTAAATAGCAATTACAATACCACGTAATTTAAACTATACAAATATAAACAGAACTTTAGACCTTCGTACGAGTTCCCGTAATAATTTGGGGATACACTTCTTAATCGAATGTAGCATTTCTTTCAAAATCTCGGAAAATGCTTCTTATCTTTACACAAAAAAAACAATATGAATGTTATTTTTCAAACATGGTCCTGGTACATTTCTGGGTTTTTGATTGGTATGATTATGCTTTCTTTGATTTATTTCGGAAAGTCTTTCGGAATGTCTTCTAATTTGCGTTCGCTGTGTTCAATGGCTGGTTTAGGAAAACGAGTAGCCTTTTTTGATTTTGATTGGAAAGCACAACGCTGGAATTTAGTAGTCGTTCTTGGAGCTATGTTAGGTGGTTTTGTTGCCGTGCATTTTATGGGTGATGCTTCAAATGTGGATATTAATCCTAAAACAATTGCGCAATTAGCACAACTGGGTATTGAAGCTCCAAACGGGAAATTAATGCCGGATGCTCTTTTTGGAACCGCTATTTTAGAATCTCCAAAAAGTATTTTCATACTGATTATCGGTGGCGTTTTGATTGGTTTTGGCTCTCGTTATGCTGGTGGTTGTACTTCTGGACATGCCATTTCAGGCTTAAGCAATTTACAACTTCCTTCTTTGAAAGCTGTTATTGGGTTTTTCATTGGTGGATTAATAATGGCACATTTTTTATTGCCATTAATTTTAAAATAAGAATTACTAAGCAATCATAATGACCTTAATATTAAAATAAAAAGCATGAAAAATACAGTAAAATATTTATTAGTTGGGTTTGTTTTTGGAATTGTATTGACTAAATCCGAAGCCGTTTCTTGGTATCGTATTTACGAAATGTTCCAATTTCAGTCGTTTCACATGTACGGAATTATTGCTGTAGCTATTTTGACGGGAGTGATTGGCATTCAAATCATAAAAAGAAACAATATAAAAGACATCAAAGGAGAATCCATAGGAATTCCGGATAAAGAAAAAGGCTCCGCACGATATTGGATTGGAGGATTGTTTTTCGGATTGGGTTGGGCATTGGTAGGTTCTTGTCCAGGTCCTATATTTATCTTATTGGGAGCCGGTTTTTGGACTGTTCTGATAGTGCTTTTTGGCGCTTTACTAGGCACCTATTTATATGGATTATTGAAAAATAAATTACCTCATTAATCGAAACACATCTGATATTAAAGTAGCATTCTCGTATGAAAATGCTACTTTTTTTTGTTTAATTTCAAAATACCGGCAACAATTAAGTATTGTGCAATTAAGTAGGTTGCCATAATCAGAAATGAGCTGTATTGCAGTGGCGCATAAAACTTATCAAATGCCAGAATAGTATCTGAAGCAACAAAAATAACAGCACCGATTAATATATAGATACTGGCGGGTTTTTGCCAGTTTAAAAAGCCTTTGAGCGCAAATAAAAGCATAATGGAAATTGTCAGGGCATAAACAAAAACAGGAATTTTTAAGTCACCTAGACTGGGTAATAAAATCAACATCATTACTATTAAATAAAAGGCAATTGCTGTAACTCCTACCCAGAAAATGATTTTACTTTTCTTTAAATAAATCTTTAATTGTTTGCTGAACAATATAATATAGGAAATATGCGAAAGAAGAAAGGCAATCAATCCTGCTATAAAATATAATTTTCCTTTGTCAGCAAACATCAAAATAATATCACCTATCCATGACAAAGTCAAAGCTGTTAAAAGAATTTTTTTGGTAGTGAACCTTTCATGTAAAAAAACTGCCAGAATTAGAAACGGCAATAAAAATGGTTTGAAATACCAAGCCGTATCTTCATTTCCAAAAAATAGAAATGAAAGATAAACAAGACTAAACCCAATAAAACTATTTAATATTATGTTGCTTTTCATACGTTATTTTTAAGATTGAGCTATAATCATTGTTTCTTTTTCAAAGTTACTGCTGACAAAATAAATGGTCACTATCAATGACAAGATAAGATAGCCTGCAACAACATAACTCGCAAAAGGAAAGAGTTGATCCATTCCAAACCAATCGCCAAAGTAGAAAATTAGCCCAATTCCGAATGCAAAACGAATACTTTCCCAGAATACAGAAATTTTCCGGGTATCCATTAATTCAGTATAACTGTAAACGGTCAGGAAAATAAAGGCACCGTAAATAAATACATTTGGCAAACCTATTATTGCTATGGAATTATACATATAACTAATAAGTAACAATGTAATAATAGCTTGAAATAAGGACCAGTACATCAGTTTTTTAGAATGTTGGACTCCATATTTTTCAAAATCATAGACATTGGTGATTTTGGTTACGGGATATTTTTCTTCAAAATTTTCTGGACGCCAGCCCGTTGGTTTAAACCAAATGGTAAACTTGTCTTTCCAGTTTTCGGCACGCCAAGCATCCGTAATTAATAACCATAAATGCTGAAAATTAATCCGAATAGGATTCCAGGTTCTCGCTGGTCTTGTGATTCCAAAAACGGGTGGGACGGTTTCTAATTCTGCTTGAAAAGTACCAAATAACTTATCCCAAATAATAAATATTTGTGAATGATTCTTGTCCATGTATTCAGGGTTGATGGCATGATGAACCCTATGGTGCGATGGCGAAACCAGTATGTTTTCCAGAAAACCAATTTTCTTAATGTGCTTGGTGTGATACCAGAATTGCAGGAATAAATGAATCGGTAAGGTTATCGCAATCACTTTGGAGGGAACTCCCAAAAGAGCGGCTGGAATCAATAAAAAAGTGAAAAGATTCACAAAACTGGAAACGGGTTGACGCAAGGCACATGCCAGATTGAATTCTTCACTACTGTGATGAATCGCATGTTTGTTCCATAAAAAATTAATTTGATGAGACAAACGATGACTCCAATAGCCATAAAAATCAATAGCGATAAATCCAATGAGATAAGTTAAAACGGTTGCTTCAAGATCGAATAAAGCTATTTTGGAGACAATCCAATCGTAGGAAACCAGCGTTATGCTGAGTCCCAAAACATCTTTTAGAGAGTTAATCATTCCAGAACTTACGCTCGAAACAGAATCCATGTTTGGTGCCGTATCTTCCCCTTTATAATGCCCGTATATTTTTTCGATGATAATTAATATCAAAAAAACGGGCATTACAAAAACTAAAATTTTACCATATTGTTCCATAAAAAAGCATTATTTTCATTCAAATATAGAATAAAAGAGAATGTTTTTTGAATTATTCACAGTAATTTATTTCTTAAAGGGAAGTTTTATTAGTCTTAAATTATCTCTGCATTTAATCCTGCTTCTAATAATTGGGTGCATTGTGGTTTTAATTTTTCGTAAGGACCCGTTTTTACGGTACACTTCCCATTATAATGTACAATTAATGAACATTGTTCTGCTTGTTCCGGAGTGTGATCACAAACGCGAATCAAAGTTTCAATAACATGGTCAAAAGTATTTACATCATCGTTGTAAACGACTATTTCATTGTCCAGACTTATAGCTTCCTTAACACTAACTCTTTCTCTTACTTTTTCTTTAGTACTCATTTTGTAGGTTTTTGTACTTTCGTAATTAATAAAAAAATAGTACCACTAATTTACATATTTTAAAGATACCCAATTGTTTCTTTCAAATTTTTTAACATATGTTAGCCCTTTTTCAGTACAAGAAGCATCTATAAATGGTATATCTTCGTGATAGAAACCACTTAAAAGTAGTGTCCCATTAGGATTTAAACTGTCTACATAACTTTGCATATCGTTCAACAAAATATTCCTGTTGATGTTAGCAATAATCAAATCGTATTTTTTACCTTCTAATAAAGCGGCCTCACCTTCATAAACTGTAATGTGCTTACAATTATTGCGTTGTGCATTTTCTATAGAATTCAAGTAACACCAATTATCAATATCAATGGCGTCAATTGGTTGCGCTCCTTTCATCTCGGCAAGTATTGCTAAAATGGCAGTTCCACATCCCATATCCAGCGTTTTCATTCCAGTAACATCTATTTCTAATAAATGCTGAATCATCATGTGTGTAGTCTCATGGTGACCTGTTCCAAAACTCATCTTTGGTTCGATTATAATATCAAATTCGGCATCCGTTTTTGGGTGAAAAGGCGCACGTACATGACAATTTCCATCGACATCAATCGCTTCAAAATTCTTTTCCCATTCTTCATTCCAGTTTACTTGTTCGATTTCTTCAAATGTATAATCGATTGTAAATTCCTCCGATTGTAAAATATGAATATCTTCTAAAATGGTTTCATCCCACAAATCCTTTTGTACAAAAGCTGAAATACCGCTTTCAGTTTCCGTAAAACTCTCGAATGCTTTTTCTCCTAATTCTGCAATTAATATTTCAGACCCTAATTCTTTAGGTTCAATAGTAAAATGATACCCGATATAAATGTTTGACATGCTTCTTTTTTTTGCAAAGGTACTATTTCTCTTTATTCTCATGAATAATTTAAACTATAAAAAAAGCGATGATTAATTTCACCGCTTTTTATATTGTTAAAAAATGAAATTTATATAGCATTTACAATTGCTACAAAATCATCTGCTTTTAGGGCAGCACCACCAATAAGACCACCGTCTACATCTGGTTTTGAGAATATTTCTTTAGCATTTTCAGGTTTTACACTTCCACCATAAAGGATGGATACGTTTTCAGCGATTTCACTTCCAAAAGCTTTACGAACTGTTTCTCTGATGAATTCATGCATTTCTTGCGCTTGTTCCGGAGAAGCTGTTTCTCCAGTTCCTATTGCCCAAACTGGCTCATAGGCCAAAACAATACTTTCCCAGTCTTTGGATTCAATATGGAATAAACCATCACGCAATTGGTTTTCTACCACATTAAAATGATTTTTTGATTGACGGTCTTTTAATTCTTCGCCGAAGCAAAAAATAACCATCATATCATGTTCCAAAGCCGTATTTACTTTATTAGCAATCAAAGCATCCGTTTCATGAAAAATAGCTCTGCGTTCTGAGTGTCCCAGAATTACAATATCTACACCAACACTTTTTAACATATCAGCTGAAATTTCACCTGTAAATGCACCGCTTTCTGCTTGATGTACGTTTTGTGCAGCAACATCAATATTAGTGAACTCTAAATGATCTACAGTTGAAGCCAAGTTTACAAACGTTGGAGCTACAATTACTTGTGCTTTTGTATCTGTAGGTATTTTTGCTATTAATTCATTCAATAAATCTTCAGTTTGCTCTGCATTTTTATGCATTTTCCAGTTTCCGGCAACAATCTTCTTTCTCATTTTAGTTGTATTATATTTAGTTTTTGGTTTTAGTTTTCCAATATTGTAATTGATTATTACAAAGTGTTATTTTAAATTTTTGAGAGTCTCATTGATTTTATCAAAATCAGTTTCTATAGCACGGTATAAAACGATCTTTCCATTTTTGTCTATAACAATGTATCTTGGGATCCAATCGACATCAACAGCTTTAGCAAATACCCCTTTCATTTGGTCATTTGCCATGAAATGGTCCCCTTTCAATTCGTGCTTTTCGATTCCTAGTTTCCATTTATCGGCAGTTTTATCCATCGAAATAAATAAGTACCCAACATCAGGATTGTTAGCTTGTAGTTCTTTAAATTTAGGCATTGCTTTAACACAATCGCCACACCAGGAAGCCCACACTTCAATTACCAAGGTTTTTCCTTTGTGTTTTTTTAGAATATCCTTAAAAGCAACTTGACTTCCATCAGTGGCTAAAAGGGTTTCGGATAAAGCTTCTTTGGAGAATTTAGTTTTTTGCGCATTTGATGTGCAAGAGAATGTTGCTAACGCAATTAGTAATGCTATTATTCTTTTCATTATAGTAATGTTTTTTAACAAAGTTAAACAAACAATTTGAATGCGTTATACAGAATAAGAAATTTTGAAAGCATTATTCGAAAATGACAAAGCAATATCGTTATAGTTTATAAATAATCGAATGATTTTGATTCACTGGTTTATTTAGAAAGCAGTTGTCATTCTTTTTATGTCTAAAGTCGTAAAGTTTTCTATTCGGACTTTACGACTTTAAACGGTAGAAGTTATTTAGAATTGTAAATCTGAAATATCATTATGATGTACCTTTTGTTTTATCGTTCCTTTTTCAAGTAATACAATACTTGGATTGGCTCTTTCGATAGTTTTTACAGTAATAGCATCACAAAAATAGAAGTCAAATGTCAATCCGAATTGTTTTTTTGCAGCAGCTATTTCTTCCGGTAAAGAAGCCGTCATAGCAACTACTTTATAGCCTTTTGCTTTAGCTTCCTGATTCAGTTTTTCCATTTTTGCCATTCCACTGTGATCCGCTTTAACCAAATCGTATGCTGTAATCAACATCAATTTTGGTTCTTCTAAAAACTCGTCTTTGTAATCTGAACCGTCTTTTTCCATGGTGAAATCATGTATAGGAGGAACGTAACCTTCTGTAATGACTTTGTCTTTTCTATCTACAAATACGGCGCCTTCAGGAATTGACATCAAATCCTTTTCGGTAAATTCTTTATCGACACCACCAACTTTGTAAATAAAGACCATTTCTACCACTGATTTTTCTGCTCCGTCAGGAATTCTCATTCCTTTTTGAATATTGTTCCCTACTTTATAAGGTCTGAAATCGATTAATGGTAAATGGTTTAAAACCCAAACTCCCATAAGTGAAGATAAAACGATACTGGCGTAGATAACTATGTTTTGTATATTGTTGCTAAACAATGGTTTAACTAGTTTTTTATTAAAAAATAATATTAGAATAAAGAAAAGTAAAACGATATCCTTAGTAAACGATTGCCAAGGTGTTAGTTTTAAGGCGTCTCCAAAACAACCACAATCTTTTACCACATTAAAATAAGCAGAATAAAAAGTCAAGAAAGTAAACAGTACAATCAGGATTAGTAAACTCCAAATTGTGAATTTGGTTTTGTAACCAATGAGCAACATAATACCCAGAACTACTTCAAGAATTACTAAGAACAAAGCGATTCCCAATGCAAATGGAACAAAAAAGGGTATGTTGAAAACAGGTTCACTGAAATATTCAGCCAGTTTGTATGAAAACCCAATAGGGTCATTCAGTTTGATTAATCCGGAGATAATAAATAGGATTCCAACGAAAATTCTAGAAAATTGAGTAATTATATTTTTCATATGAAGATAATATTTGTTTTTTTAATGGAATATGGTATCGCCATTCTTGATTCCAGTTTGTGATTTTGGAATCCTGACGATTTCATGTTCAGTTATTGCTTTTTATTATTTATTTCCAAAACCCATTAAAATCAAGGCAAAAATTGAATAATTGATCATGTCCTGATAATTAGCGTCGATTCCTTCAGAAACTAATGTTTTTCCTTTGTTATCTTCAATTTGTTTGACACGAAGTAGTTTTTGCAAAATCAAATCTGTCAGTGAACTCACACGCATATCACGCCAAGCTTCACCATAATCATGATTTTTATCTTCCATTAATTCCTTGGTCAGTTTGACTTTGGCATCGTATAATTCGGTTGCTTTAGCAACGCCTAAATCGGGTTGATCTACAACGCCTAATTCCAATTGAATCAAGGCCATAATTGAATAATTAATAATCCCGATGAATTCGCCTGTTTCATCTTCATCAATTTTGCGAACTTCGTTTTCTTGTAGACTTCTAATTCTTTGTGCTTTAATGTAGATTTGGTCCGTCAATGAAGGCAATCTTAAAATTCGCCAAGCACATCCGTAATCTTTCATTTTGTTGATAAACAGCGCGCGACAAGTCGCAATTACAGTATCATATTCCTTTGAAGTATTCTTCATTATTGGTGTATATTTGTATTCAAATTTTTTCAAAAATAAGATAATTTTTTTGAATGTAGAATTTTGAAGTCTTTAAAACTGTAAACGAATGACTATTAACTGTAAAGGAATACTTGTTGACTTATCAACTCCCAAAGTAATGGGGATTTTGAATGTGACGACCAACTCATTTTTTGATGGTGGAAAGTATAAAAATGAAACCGAAATCCTTTCTCAAGTCGAAAAAATGCTAATGGATGGCGCGACTTTTATAGATATTGGCGCATATTCCAGTAAACCAAATGCAGAATTTGTCTCGGAACAAGAAGAAATTTCTAGAATTGTACCTGTTGTAGATTTGATTCTAAAACATTTTCCAGAAACGATAATCTCTATTGATACTTTTAGGAGTGAGGTGGCAAAAGCTTCTATTGAAAGCGGTGCGGCTATCATCAACGATATTGCAGCAGGAAATCTGGATGATAAAATGTTTGAGATAATTGCAAAATACAATGTTCCTTATATTATGATGCACATGCGGGGCAATCCGCAAACCATGCAAACACTCACGGATTACGATGATATTGTAAAAGAAATGTTGTTCTATTTTTCCGAGAAAGTGGCTATGGCCAGAAGTTTTGGAATCAATGATTTAATTATCGATCCAGGCTTTGGCTTTGCCAAAACAATAGATCAAAATTACGAGGTTTTTCAAAAAATGGAATTGTTTAATATGTTGGAACTGCCACTTTTTGTTGGAATTTCCAGAAAATCAATGATTTACAAAACGCTAGGCACTACAGTAGAAAATGCGTTAAACGGAACTACGGTTTTGAATACTTTGGCGTTGACCAAAGGTGCTAAGATCCTTCGTGTTCACGATGTAAAAGAAGCTATGGAAAGCGTTACATTATTCAATAAAATCAACTAATAAAGATGAGATATTTTACTCTGATTGCTCTTTTTACTTTGTTCTCTTGTGGAAACAAAGAAGATATTTTGTTGCCAAAAGCCAATATTACAATTGTCAAAAATGTAGATGATCTTTCTCCAATCTATATTTTTTTTAGAACAAAAGGCAATGATACGCTGGTAGAAGTAAATAGGAAAAACAGTATTATTTCGACTAATTGGATTCTAAATGTAGACAAACGTTTGCCGTTACGACTTGCCATTCCGGAAATCATGAAGTTGCAACAAAGAAAGCGCGAGGAAAAGGCACACAAGAATGAAAAGGCCGAAAATTATTATTCTTATGCTGATACGATTGGTAAAAACGTAGCTTTTATTCCTTTTACAAATGTGTATTACAGAATCGATAAGCCTTTAAGTGGAGGCTTTATATTTTATTTCAAAAAGGATTCGGATCTAGTTTTAATTAACAATATTCAAATAAAAAAAAGTGAAGTTTTAAATTATGTGTATAGTTTTAATTTTGCTATTAATCCTAGAATAGAATTGGTTTTTGATAAAAATATGAGTTTTGAAGAATATTTACAAATTAAGATTTTGACAAGAGAATTGGATACTTTTAATAAAGAAGTTCCTGAAGAATACATCGATTAAATGACTAACCTCTTAAGCATTTCTATTGATGATGATACGGTTCGTTTCTCAAAATCGTAAATCCACGATACAATTGCTCGATAAAAAACAACCGTACCATTTGATGCGAAAAGGTCATGAGAGAAAGTGAGATTTTACCTTGCGCTTTCCTTGATAATGCAATATTTAAAAATGACAAAGGCTTTCTTTTGTAAAAAGAAAGCCTTTAGTCTTATAGGTAAAAAATTGCAGTTTAATAACCGCCACCACCACCTCCAGAGGTAGTCCCTTTAATAAGTTGTCCCCTTATTTCTCCTCCTGGATATGCGGCACTGTGTATGTTTACATAATGAAGATTGGCTTTAAGGTCAGCTTCTTGAGCTGCAGTTAATGCAACGCTTGTGTAAGTTATAGGTGAGGTTAAACTAGTAAACGGAAACACAATATCTCCGCTCACTCCTACAGCACCCTTGTGTATATGACCACCCGTAGCTGTTACACCAGAGTAGGTTACTGTAATTGTAAATGTTTTTGTAGTATTATTGAATGTAAGTGTTGCCGTTCCTGTTGCCGTTGAAGCATTGGAAGGCACTTCACTTGTACCATTTAATGTAGCATTAAAAGTTGTTAAGCTTGGACCCGGATTGTCATTGTTATTATCGCAAGATGCGATACCCAATAAAAAAAATGGAATTGCTAAAAATCTAAATAAGTGTTTCATAATAAAAATTTTTAAAAGTTAAAAAGGATTGACTATTATTACTGTTAGAAAGTTTTGTTATTTGTATATTATACCGTGTTGAATTACACAATGTTTTTCGGTTAATATGCTGATATAGTGATAGGTAAAGTTAGTTTTTTTTTATGCACATCGTAAAAAAAATGATGAAAATTTAGAATTTGGTATGATATTACTTTTGACGACAGTAAAAGAAGTTTTTGCGTTTAATTCTTTTCTTGAATTTTAGTGCTTTTGATATAGATAATCAGATTCAATTTTCACAAATTAAAACTGATTTTTTGAATGTTGAAAAATAATTTGGAATTTATTTATTGAGCGAAATTCTGCGACTGAAAACTGAACACTTTTTACTGATGATGATACGGTTCGTTTCTTAAAATCGTAAATCCGCGATACAATTGTTCAATAAAAAACAAGCGTACCATTTGATGGGAGAAAGTCATTAAAGACAACGATATTTTTCCTTGTGCTTTGGCATAAACGGTATCCGAAAAACCATAAGGACCACCAATTACGAAAACCAAAGTTTTTACTCCAGAGTTCATTTTTTTCTGTAATTCCTCTGAAAAACCGACGCTCGAAAAGTTTTTCCCGTTTTCGTCCAATAAAATAAGTTGGTCTGTTGGTGCGATTTTAGATAAAATCAGTTCGCCTTCTTTTTCTTTTTGCTGACTTTCGGATAAGTTTTTTACGTTTTTGATATCAGGAATAATATCCAAATCAAACTTGATATAAAATGACAAGCGTTTGGTGTAATCATCTATTAATGTTTGTAAGGCTTTGTTATCGGTTTTACCAATAGCAATCAGTTTGATGTTCATTTTTCAAGTGTTTCAAAAATGCAAATATAGAAAATTAGTATTTTTAACCTTGTTTTTATTCAATAAAACGGCCTGTTTCATTTCGAATAACTTATAGATATTTTCTAATAAGATTATGTTCTATTTGAAACAGACCGTTATTTTTATACTGTTGATTAATTCTCTATGATAACTAAATCATCAACTATTAAATCAGAATCTTTACCATTCAGTTTTTCGATTCCGAACCATGAATTTCCACTCTCAGATCCCAAGAAGGTAAAGGAAGTTTGGGTTGGAGTGTTAGCTGGATTGATAGCAATAGCTATTTTGGTACTGGTTCCATCCCCCATTACTAAAGCATAATCAGCTCCAGATGCTTCGTAATTAAAGGTTACAGTATAGGTTTTACCCGCTTTGAATCGAACGGTTTGTGGGATTGTTTGAAGCAATAGTCCCGGTTCTTCACCATGGGCTTTTAGTGACCAGTTTCCATTGATTACATCATCTATTGGTTTTTCATTCCATCCTTTTTGAGTATAAGGAGCATGCAATTCAGCCAAATGCGTTCTAGGGTCATTTACTCCTCCAGAAGGTCCTTTAATGAAAGGATACAGTCCGTCAGGAATATATTCAAAGTTTTCTGCAAAAAATATATTCGCAGGTTTTGCCGTTTGTTTTATTGCTGCCACACGCAGATCATCAAACAAAACTTGTGAAGTACCTGCTTCTGTGCGAAGGAATAAATTTGCCGTGGTTTGCCCTTCTGAAACTTTAAAAAACACATACATACGTTGCATGTTGCTATCGTGTTTCGAATCAGCAGAAATATAGTTTTTCCACAATGAGTTGTTAGCATAGGAGCTTACTTCTTGTCCTCCGTAGTTATTGACGCCTAGATAGGCTCTTCTATCGGAACTTGTTGCTACATAAACGGAAGCGTAATACGTTCCAGAAGTTAATCCGGTAATGGTTTGACTTACTGTTACCGGAGTTGTTCCGCTAACTTCAAGTTCATATTGTCCAATTTTATTACGAACTACAGCAACTCCGTTGCCATCCACTTTCCAGTTCTTTAAGTTTCCGCTGTTGAAACCAGGATCTTTTATAAAAGTTCCTTCTCCAAAACTGGACAAAGTATTGGAAACATTTTTATTTTTGTCTAAAACATAAGGCGTTTTCGAATCAGCTAGTATGGTAAGCTGGCCATTTTTTATTTCAATTTGTTGCACAAATTCTCTTCCTTGATCGGTTAATTTATACTGTTGAACTGTTTTCAAATTCCCCCAACTTTTTGGCAATTCCCAAGTAGTAGTTCCTCCGGTTTGATTCCAATGATATAATTTTTCTTCCGTATAAGGATTCCAAGGTAATAAGTAGCTATCTCCATTTAATACTATTTTGCCGTCTTTGGTAATGGTTCTTTTGCCGGAAACTAAACTTACAGTTACATTTTTTTCTAGAGAAATAACGTTTTCCTCCCATTTAAGAATTGGGAAATGTTGCAAATATTTTGTTGATAATCCAGTCCCGAAAGTCATTTCGATGGTTTTATCGATATTGTTTCTCCCTTGCCAACCTTCAAAGTCATCCATTTCAGTTCCGCCTAATAGAGGATGTCTGGCAATCCAAGTGTCTTTTTGGTGGTTGCGAATGAATCTAACAATTTGACTGTTGAATCCTTTGATGTCTTTTCCTCCATAATTGTAATCAACAGCCCAGTGATTCCAAATTGCATCATATTCATGGTCATTAGGGAATTCAGTTGTCAATGTTAATCCCAAAGAATGAATTTCGCTACCTAATTTTCGGCTGTCCCAACTTCCTTTGGCATACCAAACATCACAATAGATAAAAGCCAATGAAGGGACTTGATCCTTTAGTGATTTAAGGCGAAACATTCTGTTGTTACTACTGGCATCATAACGCTTATTGATATAGTAAGAAGGGTCAAGCCAATCCCAGCCTTTTTTGGTTTTGTCAACTAATGAATCGTCAAAAGCCGTGGCTTCAGGATAAGATTCTGTTCCATTGATATGTACACCCATAAAAGCATTGTATTTAATCGCTTGCTTGCAAAGCATTTCCATGTCTTTGGCCCCGCCTTGTCTTTTTCCTATATCTCCGTAGTCGGGATGTTTAGAATCATGACCCTCAGATCCGTAGCCTTTTAGGATTACATATTGGCCCAAACCATCTGTATTAAGGAAAATTCTTTTGGTTTCGTCCAGCGTTTTTGTAAACGGATTTGTTGCCTGACTGGCAAAATTCATTGGGATACGTTGTACCACTAAATCTTTGATTTTATCACTGCCCATCGGGTTGTTCATGATACTTCTAAAAGCTATTGCACCATCCTGCCAGTCCACTTTATTATCTCCGTTTGCATCATTGGTAATGACAATTTTGGCTACAGGAAGCGGATCAGTTGCTTTCATTCCTTTGGCTCGGTAAATCCATGAACCACTCCATATTCCTGTGCGAGCATAATTTTTTGTCACAACTGTCTGTTTTTGAACTCTGCTATCGTCATTTTTTTCCGTAACGGAATTACTCCATATGCTTGCCGCTAATTGCGCTGTATTGACAATACCATACAAATAATTTTTTAAGATGCTGTCTTTTGCCATTGTTGCTTTAAGCGGCAGGAATTCGTCTCCGGTTCCTTTTACTGCAGTAAACATTTTTGCACCAGCAAAAGAAGCTTCAGTTTGTGAGCTTCTTACGGAAACTAAATTATGGTTGGGTATTTCAAAGGTACTTACCTTGAAAGTGCCGTTTTCAGTAATTTGAGTTACATTGAATTCAACAATATTGGCAACCACTTTGATTTGAATTTTTACCGAAACTTTGATTTCAGGAATGTCTAATACGTAGTTTGCTGTGTTTTTTGCTATTGAAAATGTGGTTTTCGGGCTATATAATTTCCCGTTAATTAGCACTTGTGATAATTGATCTTCTTGCCCGTAAAGAATAGTTCCGTTTGCAATCCAGTTGTATTGAATTATTCTTGGGAACGATGAATCCAGTGTGACTTTAATAGTTTTTGATTCTATGGTTTTTATGGCATTCGTATCATCGGGAAAACCTTTCTGTTCGGTTGCGTGGGTTTGTATTGAAAGCAGTTGAAAGGTTAAAATCAAAAGAGCATTGTGAAAAAGTAATTTCATTTGTAAAATGGTTAATTTAGAGTTTTTATGTTTTGTCAAGGTATAGTTTTTTATTTTCAGTTTGATACTACTGAATTTAGTTTTGTTATGATTTAAGACAAAATATGAAAAATCGAAATTAGAATATTTTTCTTGGATAACAGGACATTGCCTACCAGTTTGTGTAGATTTTAGAAATAGAAAAAAGTATTAGCTTTAAAGTTTAAAACTGAGAGAATGAGATCAAAAAATAGGGCAGGCCTAATTTTTTTTTAATAGAAGCAAACAGAATTAAGGTACTTTTTTTGCCGCATAAGAAAATAGAGTTCAGTATTTGCAAACGGAAAAATGCGTTAGGAAATACTTCAGATTAATTAGTGAAATTCTTGTTTATGGATTCTTCCTGATTTTTGCGTTCACAAGTAGACACAAAAGCCGTTTTTTTTAAAATGGTTGAGGCGTTTTGTAGGTATTTTGCTAAAATTTATCAGCAGTAATAGTCCTTTGTAGAGTTTATTATTTACTCATTAAGTTCCTTTGGAAATCTGTCTGAAACTAAATTAAGCTCAATGTTGTGTTCCAAGTAGGCTTTCAAACCCGCTAAAACTAATGTAAATCCTTCTGTTGAATCCCTTATTTGTGAGATAAGTTTTTCGGTTTCGTCATGAAATACACTATTAACGATGCTTACAAAAGTTCCGACTTTACCTAAATTTTTAAACGTCCATTCCACAGTTGTAATTTCATCAGAATTACCCCATTCGATTGTGATTTTTTTATTCAGTTCAATCGTTTTAGGTCTAACCAAAGTAGAGTGATTGTACATTTCCCAAGTCCATTCTGTTTCTTTTCCTTCTTCAAGTTTTCCGGAGCTTTTCGTAAACCAAAATTTAGTTGTGATTTCTGGATTTATAAATGCCTGAAAAACGTCTTCGATGGGTTTTCTAATTAGCATTTCAGCTTTTGCATAATATTTTGTTTCTGTAGTCATAATAGTGATTTTCAAACGAATTCATGCCAGTTTTTAATGGATATTTGAGTGGTTCATATTATGATTTAGGTAATGGTGCTCCTACTGCAATATCACATCGGTGATTGGTTTGACCGTGTGGCGGGTTCATTCCTTCTGGTGTAGGTGTCGTAGCAACTGGCGTTTGAGTAGTGGTAGCAGGAACAGGTTGATTCTGTTGCTGAACTGCTGGTTTATTTGTACTTGCAGCGGGTGGAGAATTCAATGGAGCGCCTACGGGAATATCACAACGATGCGATGGCTGACCGTGTGCTGGATTCATTCCGGCTGCTACAGGACTGGAAGTTGCCACAGTATTATTTGGATTTACTGTATTTGTGGGTGTAGTTTGTTGAATCTGAGTTGTTGTTGCCGCTCCGCTCTTCATTTGTTTGCCCACTTCAGTAAAGGGAACTACATTTGTTGGAGTTGCGTTATTTTGTGGTTCAATTTCTTTTTTGCAAGAAGTCAATAGTATTGAGGATACAAAAAGAAGGCTTAAAAAAGATTTCATAATCAGTGTTTTAGTTACTAGTTCAAATATAAGATTTTAAATAATACAGTACTATATAAAATAATTGATTTTATTAGATGAAAATGACAGATTACATGATGGTTGCTAAATTAATGACAATGATATTTTTATCTTAATTAAGGGTGTGATCTTTGTTAAAACACATTCATTTACCTCTTTTTTTTAAAGAACCCAGCGTACATATTTTCAAATCCACAAAATAAATCTTACTTTAGCATTCCATAAATTTCCTATAAAATGATTAGCGACATACAGTTTAAAAGCGAGTTAGACATACTGATACAAAATGCCATTCGGGAAGATATTGGCCCGGGCGACTATAGTTCTTTGGCTTGTATTCCAGCTACAGCAACAGGAAAAGCGAAGTTGCTTGTAAAAGAAGACGGAATTATTGCGGGTGTGGCTTTCGCCAAAATGATTTTTGAGTATGTAGACCCTAATTTGCAAATAGAAACTTTTATCAAGGATGGAACTCCGGTAAAAAAAGGAGATGTTGTTTTTCATGTTTCGGGAAGTTCGCAATCTATTTTGAAATCGGAACGTGTAGTTTTGAATTCAATGCAAAGAATGTCAGCCATTGCTACTAAAACCAAAGAATACGTTCGTTTATTAGAAGGAACCAAAACTAAAATTCTCGATACGCGTAAAACGACACCGGGATTCAGAGCTTGTGAGAAATGGGCGGTGAAAATTGGCGGAGGCGAAAACCATCGTTTTGCTTTGTATGATATGATTATGCTCAAAGACAATCACAACGATTTTGCCGGTGGAATTACTTTGGCTATAGCCAAAACCAAAGCTTTTTTAAAAGAAAATAATCTAGATTTAAAAATCATTGTTGAAGCCAGAAATCTGGATGAGATCAAAGAGATATTGGAGAGTGAAGGCGTTTTTAGAATTTTAATTGATAATTTCAATTATGATGATACTAAAAAAGCAGTAGCTTTGATTGGGGATAAATGTCAAACAGAATCCTCGGGAAATATTAACGAAAACACCATTCGGTATTATGCAGAATGTGGCGTAAATTATATTTCGTCTGGAGCCTTGACTCATTCTATTTATAACATGGATTTGAGCTTAAAAGCGATATGAGTAAAGAAATAGAAGTTAAATTACAAAGAATTCCAATAGTACGGAATCTGGTTAATGTGCTAAAAAAGATAGAGCTTCCTTGGCTGCAAGGATTGTCGTTGTATGATTTATTGGAACTTTACGGGTTAGGAATTGTCGAAAGCGCGCTAACATATCATGCCAGTGCGATTGCATTTAGTTTTTTTATGGCATTATTTCCTTTTGCGCTGTTCATCTTAAATCTTATTCCATACATTCCTATTGAAGGTTTTCAGGATGATTTTCTTCAATTTGTTAGGGATGGAGTGCCGCCCAATACGTACGATGCTATTTATAAAATCATCAATGATATTCTTAATAACAGTCACTCAGGATTAGTGTCTTATGGATTTTTATTATCTATTTTGTTGATGGCAAACGGTTTAAATGGAATCCTTGGCGGATTTGAATCTTCCCGCCATGTTCTCATAAAAAGAGGGTTTATAAGGCAATATGTAGTTGCTTTGGGAATGTCCTTATTGTTATCCTTTTTGTTGATTGTGACTGTGGCAACAATAGTGGTTTTTGAAGTTTTTATTCAAAAAACAATACTGAGTGATCAAGTTGCGTTAATTGTTTTAGGAAGATATGCATTTGTAATTTTAATGATTTTAGGCATAACGTCTATACTTTTCAAGTTCGGTACAAAACACGATAAAAACAGAGCATTTATATCGATAGGTTCCGTGTTTACTACCATATTGATTCTTTTGGATTCGTATGTTTTTGGTATATGGGTAATAAAGTTTTCTAAATACAATGAATTATATGGATCGATAGGAACATTATTGATCTTGATGTTTTACATTTGGATTAACTGTATGATATTGCTGTTAGGTTTCGAATTGAATGCCACAGTAAATAAATTAAAAGCAAAAAAAGAGTAAAGTATTAAATTAAAATAGTTTCAAAATTAGGAGCTATTTCCTGCTATTCGTTCCAATCTGTCATTTGCGAGGAACGAAGCAATCTTACGATTTGATTGCTTCGTTCCTCGCAATGACAGGATTTCCACTTCTATCAGGGCTAAAAAAGTGCAACAATGAAAAAAAGCATAACAATACTCGCATTATTTATTTCGATGACATTCTATAGTCAAAAACATACTGTTGTCGGGAAATGGAAGACTATTGATGATGAAACTGGACAAGCCAAATCAATCGTGGAAGTCTATGAAAAATCCGGAAAAATCTATGGTAAAGTAGTTGAGATTCTGGAGGAAGAAAATAAAAATAGGATTTGCGAAAATTGTTCGGGAGAGGATAAAAACAAACCGATTCTAGGCATGGTTGTCATAAAAGGACTTTCAAAAGTAGGAAAGGAATATAAAAAAGGTAAAATCCTCGATCCCAAAAACGGAAAACTCTACCAATGTTTTATTACACTAGATGGTAATGGCAAACTGAAAGTTCGCGGTTTTGTCGGAATTTCATTGTTTGGACGAACCCAATACTGGTATAGAGTAAAAGATTAATTATTGTCATTCATTTGTTTGAGTGAAAATTTGGTAGGAGATATTATTTAGAGAATATAATTTAATATAATGAAAATGATAAATAAAAGTAATGTGTTAGGTCTGATGTTATTTTTTATGACGACTTTATGTGTGCAAGGTCAAGGTGTTATCGGAAAATGGAAGACGATTGATGATCAAACAGGAAAAGCCAAATCAATCGTGGAAATCTACGAGCGTTCTGGAAAAATTTATGGAAAAATCATCGACATATTTGATGTTGAAAAGAAAAAAAACTTGTGCGTAAATTGTCCTGGTGACGAAAAAAACAAACCGGTTTTAGGTCTTGTAATTATTAAAGGGCTTACAAAAGATGGTAATGAATACAATGCAGGAAAAATTCTTGATCCAACATCAGGGAAATTATACAAATGCTTTTTGGCTCTCGAAGGAAATGACAAATTAAAAGTGCGTGGATATGTCGGCGTAGCATTATTTGGAAGAACACAAACCTGGAACAGAGTGAAATAATTATAAATTGTGAGTTATGAGTTCAAAAAAAGAACCAGCATAACTCAAAATTCATAACTCATAATTAAATAAAAATGCATTTCGTCGAAGTAATTTTACCACTTTCTTTAGCCAAAACCTTTACTTATAGCATCTCTGAAGCAGAGTTCCATTATATAAAAATTGGAATGCGGCTGGCGGTTCCTTTTGGTAAAAGTAAAATTTATACGGCATTAGTAATTGAAATTCATCAAAACAAACCCAGTTTATACGAAGCCAAGGAAATTCATCAAATTCTGGATGAGAAACCCATTGTAACCGAAATCCAAATTGCACACTGGCAATGGATTGCTTCCTATTATATGTGCGCCATTGGTGATGTGTATCGTGGTGCCATGCCGAGTGCACTTTTGCTGGAAAGTGAAACTGTAATTTCTCAAAAAACAGATTTGGATATAGATGCAAGCCTGCTTTCGGATGATGAATTTTTGGTTTACGAAGCTCTGCAACAGCAGAGTTCTCTGAAAGTGCAGGACATTATATCTATTTTAAACAAGAAGAATATCTTTCCTGTTATTCAAAAATTGATAGACAAAAACATATTAGTACTTCAGGAAGAAATACAGGAAACCTACAAACCTAAGTTGGTGCGTTATGTTCGTTTGCATCCTAAATATGAATCAAACGATGGGTTGAGCGAATTACTCGAAACACTTAAAAGTGCCAATAAGCAAAAGGAAATTGTATTAAACTATTTTCAATTGAGCGCTGTAGAGAAGAAGCCGATTACCGTAAAAAAACTGGTTGAAGCGGCCAATTCTTCTTCGGCAATTGTTAAGGCATTAATGGAAAAAAAAATATTTGAAGATTATTTTCTTCAGGAAGACCGAGTAAATTTCACAGGAAAAATACGCGAAGATCAATTGCAGTTGAGTTTGGCTCAGCAAAAAGCCTTTGAGGAAATCAAAGAAAGTTTCACTCAAAAAGAAGTGTGTTTGTTGCATGGTGTCACTTCGAGCGGGAAAACAGAAATCTACATTAAGCTCATCGAAGAATATTTGGAAACCGGAAAACAAATCTTGTATTTATTACCGGAGATTGCTTTGACGACACAATTGGTTGGCAGGCTGCGAACTTATTTTGGTAATAAAGTAGCTGTTTTTCATTCGAAATATAATAATAACGAACGCATCGAAGTTTGGAATCAAGTTTTGGTAAATTCTGAGAAAGCACAAGTGGTGATAGGAGCGAGGTCGTCCTTGTTTTTGCCATTCTATAATCTGGGATTCATAATTGTAGACGAAGAACACGAACAGACTTTTAAGCAAGTAGATCCAGCGCCGCGTTATCATGCTCGCGATGCGGCTATAGTTTTGGCTCATTCGCATAAAGCAAAAGTGCTTTTGGGTTCGGCTACGCCAAGTATTGAAACGTATTTTAATGCCAAATCGGATAAATTTGGTCTGGTCGAAATTTCGGAGCGATATGGAAATGTCATGATGCCGAATATTGAATTGGTGGACTTGAAAGATAAATACTTTCGTAAAAAAATGACAGGACATTTTAGTGATGTTTTAATTGAGGAAATCAATATTGCTTTGTCATTGGGCGAACAAGTCATTTTGTTTCAAAACAGACGCGGATATTCTCCTGTAATAGAATGTATGACTTGCGGTCATGTACCACAATGTCAGCAGTGTGATGTGAGTTTAACCTATCATAAGCATAAAAACCAGTTGCGTTGCCATTATTGTGGATATACAATGGCAAAACCTACACATTGTCATTCCTGTTCCAGCGTTGATTTGACTACAAAAGGCTTTGGAACCGAACAAATCGAACAAGAGTTAGTGTCTATTTTTCCAAATTCAAAAATTGGAAGAATGGATCAGGATACCACCAGAGGGAAATTTGGATTCGAAAAAATTATCGATAGCTTCAAGAATAGAGAAATGGATATTTTAGTTGGAACGCAAATGCTGGCCAAGGGATTGGATTTTGATAACGTGAGTTTGGTGGGAATCATGAATGCGGATAATATGTTGTATCATCCTGATTTTAGGGCTTTCGAGAGAAGTTTTCAAATGATGACTCAAGTTGCAGGAAGGGCAGGACGGTCAGAAAAACAAGGAAAAGTGGTTATACAGACGTATAATCCCAATCATAATACAATACAGCAAGTCACTAATAATGATTATTTGGGCATGTACAAGGAACAGTTGTATGACCGCCAAATATATAAATACCCGCCGTATTTCAGGATTATAAAGCTTACTTTGAAACAGCGTGATTTTGATAAATTAAAAGAAGGCTCGATGTGGTTGTATCAAGTGATGGGTCAGAACCTTAATATGCCGGTACTTGGACCTGAAGAGCCTGCAATAAGCAGAATTAGAAACGAATACATTCGTACGATTATAATTAAAATCCCTCAGAATGTATCAATTGTAAGCACAAAAAAAACTATCCAGAAAATATTGAATAGTTTTGAAGCTGTAGCCCAATACAGAGCTATAAAAGTTACGTCAAACGTTGATTTTTATTAAAATTAGTAGGCTATGAAAAGGCAAGTGCTCTTACTAAATCTTCTTTTTTGTGTCTGCTCAAAGGAATTTTTGTAACTCCAATTTCAGCAAATTTACTATTGAAACGTTCTACTTTATCAATGTTGATAATATAGGATTTGTGTACACGTACAAATTTTTCTTTTGACAGGTCATTTTCAAAAGATTTCATGGTAGAAAGCACCAGATTGCTATCTTCTTCAGTAACTACTCTAACGTAATCACCAAAAGCTTCAATCCATTTTATTTTAGAAGTGAAAATTTTCAATTTTTTCAAATTGCTTTTAATGAAAATATGTTCCCCTTCTTCTTCTTTGTTTTCTTTTTTAAGCAGATGTAAGTCAATGGCTCTTTTAACCGAAGAGTTGAATCTGTCGATTGCAATTGGTTTTTGAAGGTAGTCCGTAGCATCATAATCAAACGCTTTCATAGCATACTCAGCTTTTGAGGTTATGAAAATAATTTGAGGTTTTACTTTTAAACCATCCAAAAAATCAAAGCCACTAATTACCGGCATTTCAATATCTAAAAAGATAAGATCTACATTGTGTATAGACATACAACTTCTAGCTTCGATTGCATTAGAAAAATCACCTATTAAGTGTAAATTTTGATGATTATTAACTAACTTTGCGATAATCATTCTTTGAATAGAACTATCATCTACTACGACACAGTTTAGTTTCATAATTTAGTATTTTAGATTTGGCAGAGTAAATATATTACTTTTTTATTTTAAAAAAAACTAATTGAGCCGATTTTTTTACCATACGTCGAATAAAATGAAATATGACTTGTTTAATCAGATTTATTGATTACTTTTGCACCCAAAATAACAAATAAATATATATTTATGAATCATTATGAAACTGTTTTCATTTTAAATCCCGTTTTATCTGAAGTTCAGGTAAAGGAAACAGTAAGCAAATTTGAAGATTTTCTTACTAGTAGAGGAGCAGAAATGGTGTCGAAAGAAGACTGGGGCCTTAAAAAAATGGCTTACGAAATTCAAAACAAAAAAAGTGGTTTTTACCATTTATTCGAATTCAAAGTAGCTGGAGAAGTTCTTATTGCTTTTGAAACTGAATTTAGACGTGACGAAAGAGTAATGCGTTTCTTGACTGTAAGTCTTGATAAACATGCTATTTCTTGGGCTGAAAGAAGAAGAACTAAATTAAAATCTACAAAAGCTTAATTATCATGGCAACATTACAACAATCGGCTTCAGGAAAAAAAGACGGAGATATCAGATATCTTACGCCTTTGAATATAGAAACTAACAAAACTAAAAAGTATTGTCGTTTCAAAAAATCAGGAATCAAATATATTGATTATAAAGATGCTGATTTCTTATTGAAATTCGTTAATGAGCAAGGAAAAATTCTTCCTCGTCGTTTAACTGGAACTTCATTAAAATACCAAAGAAAAGTGTCTGTAGCTGTGAAAAGAGCACGTCACTTAGCTTTAATGCCTTATGTGGCTGATTTACTAAAATAATAAAAATTAACAGTTGTTGGTTTTCTGAAACATGAAACCTAACTTCTATAAAAAAGGACAACAACATGGAACTTATTTTAAGACAAGACGTTCAAAATTTAGGATTTAAAGATGATGTAGTTACAGTGAAAAATGGTTACGGTCGTAACTTTTTGATCCCAACTGGTCAAGCACATTTAGCAACTTCTTCTGCAAAGAAAGTATTAGCTGAAAACCTAAAACAAAGAGCACACAAAGAAGCTAAAGTAGTTAATGATGCAAAAACATTGGCTGAAGCTTTGAAAGCTATCGAAATTAAAATCTTTGCAAAAGCAGGTGGTGAAAAATTATTCGGTTCAATCACGAATATTGATATCGCTGAAGCTTTAGCTAAAGGTGGACAACAAATTGATAGAAAATTCATCACAAGCGGAATTGTTAAACGTACGGGTAAATATAATGCCAACGTTCGTTTACACAGAGATGTAATTGTTGAATTGGATTATGAAATTGTTGCTGAAAAAGCATAAATTAGTTAACATATTGTTAACAAATTATTAAAATCACTCTTAGGAGTGATTTTTTTTTTGGTTATTTTTGCAACCAAAATAAAACATTTATACAAATGAAAAAAATTATTACTTTATTATTAATTGTATGTAGTTTTAGTGCTGTCATTGGGCAAACTACCACTTCAAGTATAAAAGGGATTGTGCGAGGTTCTGACAATGAGACACTTCCTGGAGCAACGGTTCAGGCAATACATATTCCAACAGGGTCTAAGTATTCAGCGTTATCGAATGCGGATGGAAGAATCAGTATGTTGAATATGAGAATTGGAGGTCCTTACAAAATTGTCGTAACCTATGTAGGATATAGAAGTGAAGAGTACAATGATGTTTATCTTGATTTAGGTAAAGTATTCAGTTTAGATGTTGTCTTAAAAGATGAAAGTCAGAAACTAGAGGAAGTAAAAGTAGTTGGTTCTAAAAACAGAGTTTTTCAAAGTGGAAGAACGGGCGCAGAAACCACTATTGGTCGAAGAGAATTATCAGCGTTGCCATCTATTTCAAGATCAGCTGATGATTTTACCCGTTTAGAGCCGACAGCAAGTGGAGGGTCGTTTGGAGGTAGAAACGATCAATACAATAGTTATTCACTTAATGGTGCAGTTTTTAACAATCCATTTGGATTAGATGCTGCAACTCCAGGTGGACAAACTGGCTCTCAGCCTATTTCATTGGATGCAATCGAGCAAATTCAAGTTGCAACTGCTCCTTATGATGTAACATTATCAGGTTTTACTGGAGCTTCTGTAAATGCAGTTACAAAATCAGGGTCAAACGAATTTCATGGTACTGCTTATAGTTTCTATAGAAATCAGGATATGACAGGTAGTAAAATTAAAGGAGAAAAAATATTTGTTCCTTCATTAGAGCAAACACAAACCGGTTTTAGTCTTGGTGGTCCAATTGTTAAAAATAAATTATTTTTCTTCACCAATTTTGAAATTGATAAAAGAAGCGATTTAGGATCAAATTTTGTTGCTAATGATGGAAATGGAACAACTGGAGTGAATGAATCCAGAGTACTAGAAACCGATTTAATGCATGTTTCTACTGAGTTAGGAAAGTTAGGCTATAATACAGGTGCTTATCAAGGATTTACACACAATTCTAATTCAAGTAAAGGAATTGTAAAGTTGGATTGGAACATTAATGACAATCATAAATTAGCTGTTATTTATAATTTTTTAGATGCTTCGAAGGATAAGCCTGCGCATCCTACAGCTATTATTCGTAGAGGAATTGATGCAAATACGTTGCAATTTGAAAATTCAGGATACCAAATCAACAATCAAATTAGTTCTTTCTTAGTAGAATTAAATTCTAAATTTAGTGAAACTGTTTCTAATAAATTACAAGCGGGTTATACTCATTTTAATGATTTTAGAAATCCTTTTTCTACTCCAGCGCCAGTAATTACAATTACTAAAGATGGTTCTCCTTACATTATTGCCGGTCATGAACCTTTCTCTATTAATAATAAATTAGATCAAAAAGTAATTCAAATTACAGATAATTTGAATATTGTCAGAGGAAATCACACTTATACAGTAGGTTTCTCTTTTGAAAAGTTTATTTTCAAAAATTCATTTAACCTTAAAGGATATGGTTTTGATGTTTTTGGAAGTACAGATATGGCTGGTTTTAATACGAATATTGCAAATGGTTATTACAGTACTGCAATAAAAAATGCACAAACAATTTTTGATACAAAAAATGCATTGAAAGATGGTGTTGATGGAGGTTGGAACTTAGCTGAAACGACAGTAGGACAATTAGCTTTCTATGTTCAGGATGAATGGAATATTAGTGATGATTTTAAATTAATTTATGGATTAAGAGCTGATAAGCCATTGTATTTCAATACATCTGAATTAGCTCAAAAATTTATTGACACAGATAATTCAGAAGGGTATTTGCCAAATATTGACTATTATAACCCAGCTGATGGAAGTGTAAAGAATTTTGATTCAACTAAATTACCCAATAACAATTTACTTTGGTCGCCAAGAGTTGGCTTCAATTGGGATATTAATGGAGATAAAAAACAACAATTGCGTGGAGGTACTGGAATTTTTACCGGTAAACTTCCTTTTGTATGGATTGGAAATCAAGTAGGCGGTATAGATCCATTTTTCTATCAAGTAGTAGACGAGGATTTTAAATTTCCACAGGTTTGGAGAACGAGTTTAGGATTTGATCACAAATTTGAAAATGATTATATTGTAACCATAGACATGTCTTATAATAAAGATTTAAATGGGGTTCATATCCAAAATTGGGGATTGAAAAGGCCAACAAGTCAGTTGGCAGGTGCTGATAACAGAGCCATATACGGTAGTTCTGATTATGGTACTTGGACAGACTATGGTTTTCCAGCAAGGACTAATGGGTATGTATTAACTAACACAAATAAAGGAAGTGCATTCAACTCTTCTATCAAAGTGCAAAAGACTTTTGACAATGGATTGTTCGCAAGTTTAGCCTACAACTATTTAAAGTCACAGGATGTTAATTCTATAGAAGCAGAAATTACGGGTGATGCTTTTGCTTTTAATCCGGCTTTGGGGAATGTGAATGATGCAGTTTTATCTGATTCTAAGTATGGCGATACGCACCGTTTTATAGGCGTAGCTTCAAAAAAATGGAAATACGGTAATGACAAATGGGCTACTACAGTGTCTACTTTCTTTGAGTACGCACAAGGAGGTCGTTTTAATTATACTTATGGTGGTGATATTAACAATGATGGGGCAACTGGGAATGATTTAATTTATATACCAACTACAGCCGAAATTAGCACGATGGTATTTACTGGTGGGGTTAGTCAAGGTGTAGCATTTGATGCCTTTATCAAGCAAGATAACTATTTAAGTGATAGAAGAGGTCAGTACGCAGCGCGTTATGGAGCGTTATCTCCATGGAGAGGAAAATGGGATTTTAAAATAATGCAAGATTATAACTTTAAAATTTCATCAGCTTCTAATAAAACGAATACAATTCAATTTAGTATAGATGTATTGAACTTAGGTAATTTGATTAATTCTGATTGGGGATTGGTTCAAGTGCCAACAAGTGTACAGCCAATTGGAGTATCTGTTGATCAAACTACAAAAATACCAACCTATACTTTTAACGGTACTCAAACCAAAACCTTCAACTATGATGCAAGTTTATTATCAAGATGGCAGGCGCAGTTTGGAATTAGATATATTTTCTAAAAAAAGATAAAAAATATATATTAAATTTGCCCTCTCGTTTGAGAGGGCTTTTTTTTGTTTTAAAATTCAAAAAATAGTTAAAAGCAATAGTTAAATATTAAAACGCAATAATGAAATACTCAAGATTAACAAAAGAACAATTTGAGGAATTGAATCAGGAATTCAGTACTTTTTTAGCAACCCAGACTATCGATAAAGCCGAGTGGGATAAAATAAAAGCAGAAAAACCAGAAGTTGCAGAACAGGAATTAGATGTGTTTTCTGATTTGGTTTGGGAAGGAGTACTTTCAAAAGCAACCTACTTAGAACATTTTTCTAAAAATCATATTTTCCTTTTTCATTGTTTTGATACTCATGTACAGTCAATAGTCTTGAAATCTTTAGTTCCAGAAACTGATTTCTTGACCAAACAAGGATTGCAATGGCTTAGTGACAACATGTTTACGGATACTATTGAAATGAAAGTAGGGAAAAAAGAGTTTACAGAAGAACGTAATACTTCGATTTTTGAATTAATACAACAAGGTTCGTTTTTGAGTGATGGTCTTTTATACCAGCAAATAAATACTATTATAGCGTCGTAATTGTATTGCTATTTATTTTTAATTGGTTATTTTAGTACACTTTTTCAAAACTAAAATAGCCAATTTTTATTTTCTATGGACATTCAAAATGCGATTCAAAAATTAAGGGAGGAATTAAATCAGCACAATTACAATTATTATGTGTTAGATAAACCTATAGTTTCTGATTATGAATTTGATTTGAAATTAAAAAAACTGCAAGATCTTGAAAGTCAGCATCCGGAATACTTTGACGAGAATTCTCCTTCGCAACGCGTAGGAGGAACAATAACGAAAAACTTCCAAACCGTTCCTCATGAATATAGAATGTACTCTTTGGATAATTCCTATTCCAAAGAAGAATTAATCGATTGGGAAAAACGCGTTCAGAAAGTTTTAGGGGATGTTCCATTAGAGTATACTTGTGAGTTGAAATATGACGGGGCATCAATTAGTATTACCTATGAAAATGGAGAACTGAAACGAGCCGTAACCCGAGGTGATGGTTTTCAGGGAGATGATGTGACTAATAATATCAAAACGATAAGATCGATTCCCTTAAAACTGAAAGGTGATTTTCCTGCTACATTTGATGTTCGCGGTGAGATTATTTTGCCTTTTACGGGATTCGAGAAAATGAATCAGGAATTAATTGAAATTGGAGAAACGCCCTATTCTAACCCTAGAAATACCGCTTCAGGAAGTCTAAAATTGCAAGATAGTGCTGAAGTAGCAAAACGTCCTTTGGATTGTTTGTTGTATTTTTTAATTGGAAATAATCTTCCTTTCAAATCGCAGTTTGAAGGATTAGAATCTGCGAGAAACTGGGGTTTTAAAGTTCCTAAAGAAGCAAAATTAGCCAGTAATTTAACTGAGGTTTTCGAATTTATTGATTATTGGGATAGTCACAGACACAACCTTCCTTATGAAACGGACGGTGTAGTGGTTAAAGTAAATTCTTTTCATTATCAAGATGAATTGGGCTTTACCGCTAAATCACCTCGTTGGGCTATCGCTTACAAATTCAAATCAGAACAAGCTGCAACACAATTAAACTCTATTTCGTATCAGGTAGGACGAACAGGTTCTATAACACCAGTGGCTAATTTAGAGCCAGTGCAATTAGCAGGAACCATAGTGAAAAGGGCTTCTTTGCACAATGCGGATCAAATAGAAAAGCTGGATATTCGTGTGGGAGATACTGTTTTTGTTGAAAAAGGGGGTGAGATTATTCCCAAAATAATTGCGGTTGATTTGACGAAACGACCAGATAACTCGGAGCCCACAAAATACATTACCCATTGCCCTGAGTGTAATACAGAATTAGTGAGAAGCGAAGGCGAAGCCAATCATTATTGTCCTAATTTTTACGGTTGTCCACCTCAGATTATTGGAAGAATTCAGCATTTTATTTCCAGAAAAGCCATGGATATTGAAGGTCTTGGCGGAGAAACAGTAGCTTTACTTTTCAATAATGGATTAGTTCATAATTATGCCGATTTATATGAATTGACTGTAACGCAGATTTTACCCTTGGAACGAATGGCACAAAAATCAGCGGAGAATTTGGTAAATGGCGTAGCTAATTCAAAAAATATTCCTTTCGAGCGTGTTTTGTTTGCACTTGGAATCCGCTTTGTAGGAGAAACAGTGGCTAAGAAGTTGGCTAAACATTATAAAAGTATCGATGCCTTGAGTCAGGCGACTTTGGTAGATTTGATTTTAGTAGACGAAATTGGTGATAGAATAGCACAAAGTGTACTTGATTTTTTTGCAAACGAGGAAAATAAAGTTAGCATCGAAAGACTTAAAAAGTATGGACTACAATTTGAAATTATTGAAAAAATAAATCCAAATGCTACAGATAAACTTGCTGGGAAAATTTTTGTAGTTTCAGGAGTATTTGAGCAATTTTCCAGAGACGATTTGAAAAAAGCAATTGAAGATAATGGTGGAAAAGTGGGAAGTTCAATTTCAGCAAAGACAGATTATGTTGTTGCAGGAGACAATATGGGGCCCGCTAAATTAGATAAAGCCAATAAACTCAACATTTCGATAATTTCCGAGGATGATTTTATGAAATTGCTAAATGAAAGCTAACACACCTTCACTGTTACTTTATTTTCAGCTTGCTTCGCCACTATTTTATTTAATAGGTCAAGAAGAGTATGTGTTTTATGCAAAGTCCTTAGTAGTACCATCCAATTTTATTTATTATTTAACTACAAATAATTATAAAATTAATTGTAACTATTCAGCCTGTTCTAAAAAAACATAGTTATGAACAATTTTGGCTTTCTGTTTTTAGAAAAATAGCTTTATTGTAAACACTTGTTCCTTGGTGTCAAATAAATAGAAATTGAACTCCGACAAAGAACGTGTTGCTGAATTAGAGACCAAAGTTATCCGATTAGAATGATTAATTGAAAAATTACTTGATAAAATCGATGGCTTAACGCATCGCAAAAACAGCCGAAATAGTTCATTTTTTTCATCAGAAGACGAAAATAGGCCTTTAAAAACCAAAAGTCTTAGTGCCAATCAAGGTAATAAAGTAGGTGGGCAACCAGGACACGAAGGCAGTACCTTGGAAATGATTGCAAACCCAGATATCATCATTGAACATAAACCAGAATTTTGCAACCATTGTGGTCATGATTTGTCTGATGAACCAACAACATTTATTCTGCGCAGACAAGCTGTTGATATACAGCCTATTATTTTTGAATTTACTGAGCACCGTATATTTCAAAAAATTTACGCTTGTGGTCATCACACCAAAGCTTTATTCCCCACCGGAGTTAATTCGTCTATCAGTTACGGAGCTAATATTCAAGCTATAATTGCTTATATGTATACTAGACAATACTTGCCTTTTGAGAGAATGAGCGAGTTTTTCAGTGATGTTTGTAATTTAAATATCTCACGAGGCTCTCTTTGTACCTTACTGAAATATTTTGCCCAAAAAGCCCAACTAGCCTACGAGTTGATTGCTCAAAAGGTAGAACATAAAAAAATGGTTGGAGGTGATGAAACAGGCGTTAAACTCAATGGAAAAAAGGAATGGTTCTGGACTTTTCAAAGCCAAGTTGCTACTTATATTACATTTTCAAACAATAGAGGACTGCTAATATAGATGGGAATTTCCAAAACGGCTTTGTAAACTCCTTACTCGTTCAAGATTGTTGGCGGAGTTATTTTCAAATAAAATACAAAACTCATCAAATATGCATTCTTCATTTACTTTGGGAACTTGTTTTTTTCGAAGATCGTTATGAATCTCAATGGGCAATAAACTTCAAGGAATTACTATACGAAGCAATAGAACTTAAACGGAATTTGACCCCAATTCAATATCTCAATCCAATACTACAAAGAGACAAAATCATTGAACGATTGTCCGTTTTGCTGCTAACTTCTGTTCCAAAAAACAGGAAGGATCTTTGTACGTTCCATAAGCGGATAGATAAATACAAGGAATATGTTTTCACTTTTTTATTCCATGACCAAGTTCCCCAGACAACACTGCTTCTGAAAGAGTAATTCGAAATGTGAAAGTGAAACAAAAGTATCCGAACAATTCAAAACCGAAAACGAGGCGCAATTCTATGCTGTCATTCGTTTAGTAACATATAGCTGTATCAAAAACGGACAAAATGTTTTAGCTGCTTTTAAAACTATTGCTGTATTGCAACCTGAATAGATGTAAACCTCGAAAGTGAAACTCCCAAGGTTTATAATTATTTAATATAAGTTGACTATTTTTAAGTC
>NZ_SMLH01000007.1 GCF_004349315.1 Flavobacterium ranwuense
GTGAATACTCCGGAAGCTACGTAAGTAATACCATTGTCTTTTGAATACATCAAAGTTCCAGTTCCCCCAGATGCTGTGATGGTAAAGCCGGTATTGGCTACCCCAAAGCAAAGTGGATTATTGGCAACCGCAGATGATACCAATATCGGTGGTGGTTCAGCCAGAACTACCGATCCTGTTGCTATACATCCTTTGGAATCTTTTACTTCCCATTGATAAGTACCTGCTAAAATATTACTAAGATCCTCAGTGCTTGCTGTAAAATTATTGGGACCTGTCCATGAATAAGTATAAGGACCTATACCTCCTGTTACAGTAAGATTTATTGAACCAAACCCTCCATTACAAGCTGGATTAGTAGCAACTGCCACTGCTTTTGGATTAGAGTCTACTATGAATTGAATGGGAGCTCCCGGGAAATCTTTCAATTCAGATTGTTGTGAGTTTCCAGAAGATCTAGTTCTAATAAATAATGTACTGAGTGAAAAACAAGGGTCTTTTGCAAGGCCGAACACTTGGGTAAGATTGATAGCTCCCTCAGCCCATTGATTCACACCATAATCTCCACCTATACCGGTTCCATTGGGATCGCTACCATATACATCAAAAGGTACATGGGTTATTGAGGTATTATTAGTAATGAAAATTCTACCCAGAAATTCTGAGTTTGGATGAATTACATATTCAAAACCACCTCCTGCTTTAGCAGTCCATACACGAATTACTGCATTTGCATCGCCACCTCCATTGGTAAACTCGATAGTGATCAGAATGTCACCGACCGTACGACCGCCGTCGGTACCTAAAGAAGTAAAACTTCCACTACCTCCAGTAATTGTTCCATTTGCGCTAGTAGTTGCGCCAGTGATAGTCAATGATTTCTGCAAAAACTCGAAATCAATATAACTACTACCATTAGTAACCTGACGGTCACCAGCAAATAAAGCCCATAAATCAGTTGATAATCCACCTAATGCAGGATCTCCATAAGAAAAATGAGCACCTGCATTTTGGATTTCATTTTTGTTTGGTGAACTTCCTGGACCCCAAGTATAAGTGTTGGGATTGTCATTAATCTTATTAGATGAAGTAAAAATGGTTAAATCGTTTATATACCTATCCTGCAGGAAAAAAGTTTGACCGGGATACAGGAGTTCCCCAGTTAATGGGTTAATCACACCGTGACCAGAAACGGTAGGATGCTGAGAGTCAAATAAGTCACCTATATTTTCATACCCAGCAGGAGAATGAGCAAAAGCATCTCCATCAACTCCAGAACCATTTTTAGGCGATATTACAGGCACTATACCTCTAATAGATCCTTGTGCATTAACCGTACTATTTGTCATTAAAATTGTCACCAATAATAGTGACATAGTAAGCCATCGGTGCCAATAAAGACACCATAAACTTGATAGGTAATCTAAAGGATTTCTCTTATTAAATTTTTTTAAATTTAATTTAGAAATAGTGTTTTTCATTAAAAAACAACTTATTATTTTGTTGTATAAGAAATCGAAAAACTTAAAAAATGTATTCTTTTTCATAATAATAGTATTTTAACACCATATATTTGATTTAATTAGGAAGTAAACAGATTTAAGGCGAGTACACATCTTCAGATAAAATAATGAAGGCAACCATCATCAAAAGAATGTTTTTATCAGGACGATAAAAACACCTTTATCATTTACCGAAATCGATTTGTAAAAATTTATTAGATTAATTTCAAAACGATTAAATTAAAACAGGTAAAAAGGTTATTACTGGGAGGTACACATTGGGGAAATGTATCTAACCATTACTAAGTCATCTTCAAGTAAAAAATAATTGAAGTGAACCCTCAAACATAGGAATATAAAATGTGGGGAACAAAATCTATCTCCTAATATAAACTTAAAGTCGTCTAAAAAACAACTTAAATCGAATAAGTTTTTGTGGAACCAAAGTTAGGTATAACATCAAAAAAAAAAAACTAAATAAGACAACATTCTATTATTTCCGACAAAGTACATATTTCGTTAAGAAAAGCTTTGCAGTAATAAAATATTAATAATAAATAGTTTGTTAATTGTCTGGCTATTAATTAATTAGTATTTTTATTACATAAATTATTCTAATAATTAAATTATGTTAAAAGCAACAAATTGCTCTTCTATTTTTATCGTTTCATAGCGTTTTATATTGATTTTTAGATGACAAATTTGGATCTTTTAGTTTAGGTAAGATCTCGTCAAATATTCCAAAAAAGCAAATATTTATATCAGATAAAAATAAGCCATCCCAATGTGTTGAGACGGCTTATTCTAATACAAATACTTGATTATTATATGTAAGCTAAAAGATAAGTGTTTCTTTTATTACTAAGAATTCTTTTAGCATTAACACATTATGCAAATTGATTTTTGCTATTCAATTTCAAATAATGCTCCATTTGACTTTCTGTGGCACTCGAATGTTTAAGTATTTTTTTGAATGTTTTTTTAACTGTCAGTCTTGCCATTAAATAACTTACTGTAGATTCTGCCCCTTGGTTCAAATTGATGTAAGTGTCTTCCAGTCCATCATAACATCCTCCGGTACAGGGGTTATAAATAATTTGTTGCAAATGATTGTTTCCTAAAAACCAGCTGAAAGCAATTTCCATTTTTTGTAAATAGACATCGTCTTTAAAGGCATCATAGAATTTGCTTAATGCCAAAATTGTATAGGCTACATCTATGGGTTGTTCGCCTCCTACTGGTATTGAGATAGCCTCCTTTTCTTTATACAACCATCCTTTATTAGAAACTACTTTTATGCAATCTTCTCTGAATATTTTTGACAAAAGAAAGTCAAATGAGGATTTGGCAGTTTCTTTATAAACAGCATCTCCAGTTGCTAACCAAGCGCACAATAAGGCTTCGGGCAAAATGCTGTTTCCATAAGTAAGATAGCTCTCGAACCAAGCCCAATCTTTGTCGGATTCGTGTCTGTACATTTGAACCAATCGATTGGCCAGTTCTGTTATTAAAACTACATTTTGTGCCAATTTATTTTTTGTATTACTATAATACACTCCTTTTATTATAAATGCCATCGCTCTTGTAGAATGTATTTTATTGACATTCAACAAAGCGGTATACAGGGTAGTTTGTGCTGCTTTCGCTAAATCTTTTGGTATCAAATCACCTATAGAAATCAAGTATCCCAATGCCCATATCGCTCTTCCATTGGAATCGGATAGGTTAGTTGTATTATTTTGATTTGTAAATTGGCGATATTCATCTACATAATTTAAGAAATGTCCTCCAGGCTGCATGCAATATTTGATAAAATCAAAATAGATATAGATGTATTCTAAATCAGCTACGTCTTTTGTTAATTCAAAATGTTGGCACATTGCAACCATTGCTCTTGCGTTATCATCTAATGTGTAGCCGGAATTTATATCTGGCTGATTTATATTTGAAAACTGAATCATTCCAAAAGAAGTGGTTAATTTTTTTATGTGATCCAAATTAATTTTGGGAATTTTATAATGCAAAGAGAGCGTGTCTTCTGCAATTTTTTCGAATAATAAAGCGTGAGCAATTGCTGCATTTTCCCATGCTGTTGGTGCTATTTTGTGCAATCCGTTGGCACTGATGTTTTTTCTTAATTGCTCGTCAAGTAACAAATGGTTTACTTCTGCGGCTAATTGTTGAACGTTTCCAAAATCTACAATAATTCCAGATCCACCACACAATACTTCGCAGGCATGCGGAATCGGGGTGGAAACAATTGGGCATCCGCAACTCATGGCATAAGAAAAAGTGCCACTGACAGCTTGGTTTGGATCTTTGGATGTAAACAAATAAATATCAGTAAGCTGTAAATATTCCAATAGATCCGATAGGGACAAATAGCGATTTATAAATTGTACGTGATTTTGCAGTTGCAGGGTTTCAATCTTTGCTTCAAGCATTAATCGATATTTTTCCCCTTCTTCTTTTGCGACAGATGGATGTGTCTTTCCAATAATTAGAAACAGTACATCGTGATTTTCTTTGATTATCTTGGGTAACGCATCCAGCGTGGTTTCAATGCTTTTTCCAGAACTAAGTAATCCAAAAGTGGAAAGTACGTTTCTACCCGTTAATTTATATTTTTCCTTCAAAAGTGCTTTGTCAGAATGAGGAACTAAATGCGTTCCATGCGCAATAATGGTGATTTTTTCTGGAGCAATCTCGTAATCATTCATTAAAATTTTTGCGGATGAACTGGTCATTACAATAATAGAATGAGCCGATCCGGTTATTTTTTTTACGTTTTCTTTTAATAATTCATTTGGATTTGGCAATACGGTATGAAAAACAATGATTACAGGTTTTAGAACAGTATTTAAAAACTGTCTAAAATCAGCCTCGTTCTTTCTAAACAACCCAAATTCATGTTGTACCAATACAATTTGAATAGCAGTGTTATCATTAATTTTGGATGCTAAATTTTGGAAAGCATTTGAATGGTCTGTATTGAGAATATATTGTGTTGGTTCGGAGTAAACATGTTGCTCATTTTTGGATTCTAACGGACAAATTTTTATCTTGAATGAATATTTGAATTTGTTATTCAATACCTTAATCAAATCTTGAGAATATGTCGCAATGCCACATTCGCGAGGAGGATACGAAGTAATAAATAAAATTTCGGGCAACTTCTTTTTAGTCTCAGGAATATATATAGCATTGGACCCAGAAGAATATCTTTTTTTTTGACTTCCTGCAGATCGTGCATTGGAACTTTTAGTTGTGATTCTGTTTCTCATTTTTTTAGTATTAAGCATTAATTCTTTCAGTAATTAATATTGACCAACAGATGTGAAACCTATCAGTTCGTCGGCAGCGCCTTAATAAAGTTAAAGTGTATCTCTACATAATGCCGTATCAATAAGGAAACATACATTATTTACATCTTCTTTCAATTCTCATATCAATTCTCATATCAATTCGGGTTTAAATGAAGGGTAAGGCAATCGAGCAATTTCTTTTATCGAATTTTGTAAGTCCTTTACCGCAGCGCAAGCAGATAAATAGTATATTTTCTTTTTACCTGCTATCATGATTCCTTATTTTGATTGGCTTCCTTAAAAAAAACATTAGTAAGAAGACAATAACTTTTAGAATTTTTTTCGCTATTGAAATGTAAAGTTCGATTTCTAATGTTAAAATCTGTTGCAAAAATCTGTTAAAAAGTTGTATTATTTACTTATTATCAAGTTGTTATAAAAGAAACGCCCCAAATTAATGTTGTTGGGTTATAAGCCATGTCAACCAGCTAGGTGTTTTGTATAATTACTTCGCAAAATCTTGCTAGGGATTCCTTGTGAAGCAAATAAAATATTTAAAATCCTTGTACTTAGACATAGATTTTTTTGCAAAATTCTTAAAACAAAAAAGCCTATTGATGACTAATAGCCTTCTTCTTCCAAACTAACATTGAACCAGTTAATATATCTCTTTAATACGATGTTTTCAATTAGACTCTTCTGTTTTTGCACGACCAAAAGAAGTTTTATTAATCACTATTTTGGCCAAATCTTATAGTTTTAATCTAGTTTCAGAGATTGCTCAACCAGCTAAGTATCTTTTTACAGAATCGGTATAACCTTGTGAGAGATTTAAGTTGTAGACAATCTGTATCATTACTGTCTGCATCTCTCAATAAGCAAGTATGTACTTTTGTAACGGTTTAATAGGTTTTCCAACTCGTCTAGTTGAATCAAAGTATCTATTTTTAGTTTATCGTTGGTATTCTTGAAGAAAAGTGTACTGGCGATATCCGTAATTTTTTGGTATCCCGAGGAATAATATCAGGACAACCTTTGTTTAGGATAGTACCTTTTGTAGTTAGACAACGGTTATCAATAGTGGGAACGCCATCTCTATCAGAATCAGGACATTTACCGTCTCTATCTGATGCGCCAAAGCGTGCATTTTTTATAAAAAATTTAGAAATGCAAATCAATTACTAATTTATATAGGTATTTCAAAAGCATTTACTGATTAACGTGTAGGAGGCTCTAGTTCCTTTTCGTTGTTAATAGACGGAAGGTTGAGAAACTCCTATGTTTTAGCTGCCGTTAGGACAAACTAGAAATAAGATAAATACTGTTAAATTAGTTGTTTTTTTATTTAAAAAACTATGATTCATCTTTTGTTGTACGAACTAAGCTAATGCCTGATATGAAGAATATAAGACCCAATATACCATAAATGACGAGCATTTTAATGTCACGTGTACCGCCAGAGGTATCCATAAATATTACTGCAGTATAAATAAGACCACCTATTCCGAGAGCAGTAAGTAACGCTCCAAAGATTCTTTTTAGATTCATGATTTTTAGTTTTAAAGGTTTGTTGATATATAAAATTTAATTTTTGTATCGGATTATTGTTTTTTGAAAATTGTTCGATTTCAGAACTAATATATGAATGCAACATGGATTTTTATACCTGTACATCCATCAAGCTGTTGAAAAGCCCAAACACCTTGAGAAGCCAAATAATCACTACAATAATAACCACAATGTTAAGTATTTTTTTGATTGTGCCATCCATAGGTATATAGGTATTGACAAGCCAAAGAAGAACACCTACAACAATTAATACAAGTAATACAGTAAGTAGTGACATAAAATATGATTTAGAAGTTAATTAAAAGTATCCCGGTTAATTCCAGAAAGCATTATATAATTTAAAAAATAAGTTACATTATTCACGCATTTAAAATGAAGAGGTTAATGTCATTGGTATCATATCAAATGATGCTGTTAATTTTAAAGGAAGATAAATAGGGCAAGGGATAAATTCATCTCTTGCCGCTATTTAAACCTATTTTATAAAATTTATTAATGCTAGGACGACATATCTCGTAAGCCTTTTACTTTGTCATGATCGGCTTTTATTAATGCGTATTGTGCTTTTAACAGGTCTTGATGTTCGGAAGTAATGTCTTCAATATCATTTTTTAATACTTTAACATAAGTAGCTACTGCAACGTCCTCACCAAACTCGCATGAATTGAGTATTGCTTTACGGTCCTTACCAGTTAGTGCAGCTTTGACGTCCATCCAGACTCTAAAAAACTTGCCGGTTGTCCGGGTTCCTTCAATTGGTGTTCCTCCCAGTTTTTGAACTTCGTTAACAAGTTCTGTTTTGCATTTTTGACTGGTTTTCATTAATTGAGAGAACAAGGTTTTTAAATCTTTTTCTTCCGTCTCCTCAGAAGCGGTTTCGTACCCTTCAATTCTGTCGTTGTTGATTTCGATGAGTGTGTTTAACACGTCAATTGATTTTTCCTTGTCCATTTTATTTATTTTTAAATTGTTAAGAATAATTATTATTTATTGTTAATTTTTGCCGTTAATTTTCGAACTTTAGATTCATCTTTATTATTATTATTATTTATCCGAATTATTTGCCGTGTGATAATTCATCCTAAGCAGGAACCTTACCCGTTTTTTCTCGCTCCCAAAACCGATGTTGTGCAATTGCTTTTATAAATTCTTTAGCATCACGATTAAGCAACACTCCAATTGTAAGGTTGTTTTTATCTGCTTTGTCTTCGTTTTGAATTTTAACTCCGGCAGCAGTCAGATAGACGAAATCGGCCCCGGCTCCATCAGCAGCTATCGCTTTACAATGTTTATACGCTTCATTAATGAAATGGATAGCATCAGGTTCTTCTTTTAATGCAGTAGCACTTTGCTTCCCATCCGGCACATATACTGCGTCAAATAAAACGGAAGCTGCGGTCAGAAAGCTTTGATCCACTTTTATTTGTTTGCCCGTTGCCGCTGCAATAAATCCTAAGTGAGGCGCAATAATTTTTGTCTGTGCTCCTGCGGCTTCAAGTGCTTCTCTCATGGTATTTAATGAAATTTCATCAATCCCATCTGCGGTAAGTATCGCTACCTGTCGGGTCTTAATACTATCCTTAACTGTATTCTCCATACTTAATGCTGCTGAACTTTGCAATGTAGGTTGCACTTTTATAGGTTGAAATTTCATTGGATCGCCATCAGCAGGAATACTTTGATTCATTGGCTGTTCAGGTGCTTTTGGAACCGGTATGCCTAAGCCTTCCGCAACTTTTGCAGCAAGCGTTTTGTCCACTTGAGTAAGCATTCCTACTACCCGCACACGTATTGCTTCTGTTTCCAGTTTGCCTAATTCAAATCGCAAGGCATCGATAATATGATTTTTTTCAGGTTCGCTCTGGCTGTTGTAGAATAATGTTGCCTGACTGAAATGATCAAAAAAACTTTGACTGCGTGCACGGACTTTTCTGGCATCAATACGCTCATTGTAGGAAACAAATCCTCCATCCTTCGTTCCGGCTTGGAACGGACATCCATTTCCTGTCGTGTTAGGATTATAACTCGACTGACCTGCATTAATGGTTTGCCTCATTATTCCATCCCGTTGATTGTTGTGAACAGGTGCAATGGGACGATTGATAGGTATTTCATGAAAGTTAGGACCTCCCAGTCGGCTAAGTTGTGTGTCTGTGTATGAGAATAATCGGCCTTGTAATAATGGGTCATTACTGAAATCAATTCCGGAAACAATATGACCGGGATGAAAAGCTACCTGCTCGGTTTCCGCAAAAAAATTATCAGGATTACGATTCAATGTCATTTTGCCAATTATCTGCACAGGAACAATTTCTTCAGGAATAATTTTGGTAGGATCAAGCAAATCAAAATCAAACTTATGTTCGTCTTCTTCCGCTACAATCTGCACGCCAAAATTCCATTCCGGAAAGTTACCAGTTTCTATTGCTTCCCATAAATCTCTACGATGATAATCAGTGTCCCTTCCCGAAATTTTTTGTGCCTCATCCCATGTAACAGAATGAACACCCAACACGGGTTTCCAATGAAACTTTACAAATACTGATTTATTATTTTCATTTATGAAACGAAAAGTATGAATGCCAAATCCCTCCATCATTCGCAAGCTTCTCGGTATAGCACGATCGCTCATCGCCCACATAATCATGTGCATGCTCTCTGGCATCAGGGAAACAAAATCCCAAAAGGTGTCATGCGCGGATCCTGCCTGCGGCATTTCGTTGTGCGGCTCCGGTTTTACAGCATGAATAAGATCTGGAAACTTAAGTGCATCCTGAATAAAAAATACAGGAATATTATTCCCAACTAAATCATAGTTGCCTTCTTCGGTATAAAACTTAACTGCAAATCCTCTCGGGTCACGTGCTAAATCCGATGAACCTCGTGAGCCTGCAACGGTGCTGAACCTTACAAATACGGGAGTTTGCTTACCTGGAGTTTGCAGGAATTTGGCTTTAGTATATTTTGTCATGGATTCGTGTAGTTCAAAATATCCATGTGCCGCACTTCCCCTGGCATGCACAATGCGTTCTGGAATTCTTTCATGATCAAAGTGCGTAATCTTTTCACGAAAGTGAAAGTCTTCCAGTAAAGTTGCGCCACGTTCGCCTGCCTTTAAAGAGTTTTGATCATCATTAATACGCAAGCCATGATTCGTGGTTAAAAATTCACCTTGACCACTCTCCGTGTTTTTAGCAAGGTCATTAATTTTAAGATTGTCAATCTCTTTTGTTTTTGATGGTTCTTTCTTTGCCATAATAAATGAATTTGTTAATTTATTTTACTATTTGAAATGAGTGTTGTTTTAGGCAGGTATTAACTTTTAAACTTCACGTTCTTTGTTAATAATGATTTTTTTTAGATCGGAGGTTGCGGGTCCATTTATTACTTTGCCTTCATTGGTAAAACGGGAGCCGTGCATAGGACAATCAAATGTTTTTTCGTCAGCGTTCCATTGCAATATGCCACCTAAGTGAGGACATACTGCAGTGCAGGTATGAAGATTATTTTGTTCGTCACGATATACTGCTATTTTTTTAAATCCCGAGGAAATAATCCCACCTTCACCGGGTTTAAAATTGCCTACTTCTTTTATATGTTCTGCACTAAACCAGTCTACATATTGTGCCACCATGTTTCCCACTTCGTGCAAATAATCACCGGTGGTTTTTAATGTAATGCGAGACGGACTGTACATTTTAATCCAAGGATTTTCTCTTCCGGTAATTATGTCGGTGATTATCATTCCGCCAAGGGTTCCGTGTGTCATACCGTTGCCGGAATCACCAGTTATGATATAAATGTTATCGTCGCCTGGATTCTTGCCAATGTATGCTAATGAATCAAGGGGTTCCATTACCTGACCTGACCATTTGAATTCGATTGTTTTAATAGTTGGAAAATGTTTCTTTGTCCATTTCTCCAGTTTATCGTAGCGGTCTTCTTCTTTGATATGTTCATCGTCAGCCTGCCCCGTGCGATGGTCTTCTCCTCCAGCAATCAACATATCATAGTGTTCATCAAATTCTTCTAAACGAACATAATGATAAGGCTTAGATATCCATTTTGAGTCTTGATCTCCTGTGTCCCACCACAATGCATAAGGTAGTTTTCCTTTTGGAATTTTGGCAGCGATCACATACGTGCGATAAGGCCATTGTTTGGTATGCATGGTTACCCAGTCATTAATGGGGGTATTCGTTGCCACTACAATATGATTTGCTTTTACTTTAAAACCGTTTGCAGTAGCTCCTTCGTTGGTGATGTTTTCCGCTTTTGTTTCTGTATATATTTTTCCGCCTAATTTTATAAAGGCATTCGCCAATCCTTTAAGATAAAGAAGCACATGAAACTGTGCCTGGTCTGCAAACTTAATGCACCACTTATTTTTTTCAGCCGCAAGGGACGGAACGGAATTCAACATCTCGGTAATAAGTCCCGCACGTTTTGTAGCTTCATATTCCTTTTCTAATGTTTCTTTGGTATCAGAAGGGTGTAAAAACAAATAGCCATCAACTCTTTTAAAATGGCAATTAATTTTATGATGTTTAACGGTGTTTGCTATCCATTCAATAGCAGCCATGTGACTATTGGCAGCTAATTGCGCAGTATGCTCATCGAAAATTTTTTCCAATTCAAAATAATGATCATCAAGGGCACAGGTAATATGAGCCGTGGTTCTTCCGGTTTCTCCGCTACCAATAAATCCGTCTTCAACCAAAATTACCTTACGTCCTTCCTTTGCAAGACAATAAGCAGTGGTAAGCCCAGCGATTCCTCCACCTATAACTAAAATATCAGTATCAAGATTCTGGTTTAATTTCTCGAAAGCTATTGGCTTTTTGGACGATGAAAACCAAAAGGAAAGATTATCTCCCGAGGTAATAGTCCCATTTACGGGTTTGGAAGCAGATATATTCTCAGGAGCTTTAACATGAGTTTGTAACACGCCAGGAGTGGCTTTGTCTGTTGATTTTATTTTTGCAGTAGGTTTTTTCATATCCGTTTTGCTTTAATGACTTTCATTGTTTTTCCGCCAATGTGAAATTTATTGAAAGAAATCTTCCATTTTATTTTGAAGATTTCTTAATAATTCCTGGTTTAAATTTTTCCGGAAATTCTTTAACGATGCCGTCGGCAAGTATATCTGACATTTCTAGAATTTCATTATGTACTTTATGATAAACAATAACTTCAGCATCGTAATTTTTTTTAATGCTTAGTTTTGCTTCGTGGGTTGTTAGTTTTAGTTTACCTTCAGCTCATACCGGTTTCCTTTTTACTTCTGGTATTTTTTTTGAGTTATAAATTTACAAAAATAAATTTAACAATATAAAGTAAGTGTCTCATTTTTAGAAAATTATAGTTTTTTTTAACACATCATAAACTCGTGGTCTTTTGCGGTAATTTTTTTAGATAACAAAATAGAGCGTCGCTTATTAAGCAACGCTCTTTGTTTTATTGGTCTGTTCCGTCTGGATAGCAACTTATACCATTACGGCATATGTTTTAGCCTATTCGATTTGGTATAATGCCGATGTATATTTCATTTAGTTCTCCGCAGCGGCTTCAGTGTAGGCGGTTTGCATATCACTTACAGAGGTGGTTAATCTTGTGGCATTAGTTACTCTGCATGGAAGCGGATCTACTGCGTCAACGGTGTATATTGTCCCTGTTACTTCTGAACATTTTAGTAGAATAGCAGCTCCGGTGATAGGGCTTGAACCTTAAGCGCCAATAACGGCAGATTTATAAACGTTAGTAATTCCTGTTTTTGACAGAATCACAAATTCGCCTGAAACACCTAGATTTATACCTTGTAATCCACCAACACTTGACTGAGAAGCAACAGTTTCATTTACTGCAGATATTTTAGTCATCAGCGAAGCCGATTTTTCAACTAACGCCATCTCAGCTGTTATATTCTCATCCATTTCGTTATTGCAACTGGACATAAATACAACCAGCAGCATTGCTATGGAAGGGAGTGCATTTTTGAATTTCATAACTTTGTTTATTAGATTAGTACGTAATTATCACAAAAACAAAGGTGAATGCTTAATTTTTATATAAGCTATGTAATTATACTAAAAAGTTATGACATTCAGACTAAGAACGCAAGGGATTAAAGAGTAATGGAAGACTACATTTTATCAATATACTAGCTTAATTCTTTTTCTATTTTTTGGTATTTGAAAATGTAGATATGCAAAACGAAATAGGAAGTCTATATTGAATTTCAAGATCTTGCAAAGTGAAATTTTAAGAGAAGGAAAACTGTAACTAGAGATGGGTATAAACCAAATTCAGAATGATAAGTTTTTTCGTAGTTATATATTATTTAATGATTAATTAAAATTAAAAATAGATTCAGTAATTAATTAAATTATTAATATTGCCCGATTATTTACGTAAAATAACATAAATCAAGGGATACAATAACTATATAGTAATTTTTGGATAATAAGGAATCAATATCAGACCAGTTACCCGATGAGGAAATATTGTTCTCTCTAATGGATAGGTATTATAACGAACTGTTTCGTTATGGTGTTAAATTTACGGCTGATGTGGAGATGACTAAAGATGCCCTGAATCAATTTTTCATCCATTTATGGGATAATCGGGATAAATTGCAGCATGTTGATAACCTAAAAGCATATTTATTTGTCTCTTATAAAAGGTGGCTTATTACCCATCTTCAAAGATCACAAAAGCACCGTGTACTTTCTCTTGACGATAATCATGCAAATGAACTTTCTGAACAATCTTATGAAGAGTATCTGGTTAAACAAATCGAAGAGGAAAAGATTGCCCAAATTTTAAAAAATGCCATAAAAAGTCTTCCTGCAAGACAACGACAATTATTGCAATTGCGTTTTTATGAACATATGAGCTTTGAAGAAATAGCCGAGGAGACCTCACTTTCTGTAAGGACTGTTTACAATAAACTGCACGAGGCAATCAAAAGACTACGGGTACATCAGCCCATTGAACGATTGCGCTAATAATTTTCGCGATCATTACCGTCGTTATTTATTCCTTTTTTCAACTGGATTTTTTAACAACTTTTACCCCATTTTCTTGGAATTTGTCTTTTTTCCTTTCATTTAAATAAAAAAACTTCTTAAAAACGGGTAAAAAAGCACTGACTTTCTATCTATTATTAAAACCTTATCAAAATAATTTTCAGAAAGGTCGTATTTATACTACTGGAGTGACAACCCGGAACAAATTTATTTTTTTAAAGGAGCTAAAAAAACTTGATATGTCATTTCACCCGGGGGTAATATCTTCAAAATTACATTGGATCAATTGATTAATGAAAAATCATTATTTGCCTTAATGGATAGGTACTATAACGAATTGTTTCGGTATGGTGTTAAATTCACGTCTGATGTCGAAATGACCAAAGATGCCCTGAATCAATTCTTCATTCATTTATGGGATAATCGGGATAAATTGCAGCATGTTGATAATCTAAAAGCATATTTGTTTGTTTCATACAAAAGATGGCTTATTACCCATCTTCAAAAATCTAAAAAACACCGTGTACTTTTTCGGGACAATATTTTCATAAAGGAACCTTCTGAACAATCTTATGAAGAGTATCTGGTGAAACAAATCGAAGAGGAAGAGATTGGCTTTGTTTTAAGAGATGCTATCAAAGGTCTTCCTGCAAGACAACGTCAATTATTGCAATTGCGTTTTTATGAGCATATGAGCTTTGAAGAAATAGCCGAAGAGACATCGCTTTCTGTCAGGACTGTTTATAATAAACTGCATGAAGCTATTAAAAAACTTCGAACAGTTGAATGTATAGAACGGTTGCGCTACTAATTTATCGCTATCATTCCCATAGCTGAATTTTCTTTTTAAGCCTGATCAAATAACAGTTTTTATTCCTCTTCCTTGATTTACCGTTTTACCGTTTTTAGAAAATTTTAAAAAAAACTTCTTAAAAACGGGTAAAAAAACAGAAGGTTTCTATCTATTACTATAACGTTAATAAAGTGAATTCATGAAAGGACCTATTTATACTATTGAAGAAATAATGTTGGATGATAGTTTTGTAGACTATTGTTTAAATACAAATCCAAAACACTTCTCACACTGGCAAACCATTATTAATGACAGCCCGGAACAAAGAGTTGTTTTTGACGAAGCTAAAAGACTGGTTTTGTCACTACACGGGGGACTAACCTCTTCGGAAGTGAACAGGCAGATTGATAAAGTACGTCAGGAATTACAAGATCGAAAACTTCAAGCAAATAATACGACTGTTTTTCAGGAGTCAGGTTTGTCTGCAGCAAATTTGGTAATAGAAAAAAGACAGAAAAAACGTAGAACTTTCCGTTTGGTAGCCACTTATCTGGCAGCGGCCTCTTTAATTCTGTTTATTGCTGTCCGGTTTTTTCAACTGGGAATAGGGACGTCTGAAGAACAATTGCCAAAAACAGAAATGTTAAGTTATCATAGTGCTGCAGGTCATCGCCAAACGGTAACATTGCCTGACGGCTCCACCGTTATACTGAATTCGAACAGTAGTATAGCATTGAATAAAGATTTCAATACGTGCAAAAGAGAAGTTTTTTTGATTGGGAATGCATTTTTTAAAGTAGCGAAAAATCCTCAGAAACCATTTACGGTAACAACAGAAAAAATTGCCACCACTGCGCTAGGTACAGAATTTTATGTGCGAGGCAGACAAACGAATTCAAGAGACATTGAAATTGATCTCTTGGAAGGTAAAGTGAAGGTTGCTGATACAAGAAAGAATGATAAAAAAACAACTGTTTTTCTTTTGCCTGGCGAAAAAGGGGTGAGCATAAAGGGTATGAATTTGCAAAAAGGAAAATTTGATTCTTTTCAATTGCGTTCCTGGATAAATGGTCGTATAGCCTTTAATAAAACACCAATGTCTAATGTAATTGAACAACTGGAAGAATGGTATCAAGTAAAAATAGTGGTGAAGAATCCTGAAATTAAAAAACATTTTATCAACGGTGAATATCAGGATGCATCCTTGCAGGATGTATTGAAAATTGTCTGCTTTAGTATTGATTGCCAATATTCTTTTGCTGGTGACAGCGTCATTATTGAATAACTAACCCAAATTTTAATCAATAAAATGCCTTATAAAAAAAAACACGAAAAACGCATACTAAAACCAAAAAACAATTGCTTTATGAAAAAAAATGTTAAAAGAAAATATTGCGCATTGAAACGACCAATGATCTATATCTTGCTTGTTTCCTTACTCGTATCAAATCAGCTGTTTGCTTTTGCTAAACAGAAAGCCATTTTTGGCTTTCGAAATGCCCCTGTTGAACAAGTAATTAAAAAAGTGGAAAAACTTTTTGAAGTCCAATTTACCTATAATGAGACAGTGGTAAAAGGTGCCGTGAAAATTGACCTTCCCAAAAAAGAAAGAACTCTGGAGGAGACCTTACAACAATTATCTAAGTTGACCGGTTGGCAATTCCTTAGGTCAGGTAACATGGTGGGGATTCAAAGTATAGCAAGGAAAGAGTCTTCAGTACAAAAAAGTAATCAGGAGAAAATTGTAATAAAAGGAAAGGTTACTGACAATAATAATCAGCCTGTTCCAAGTGCAACTATTGCTGTCAAAGGAACTAACAAAGGGGTGACGACAGATGCAAATGGTGATTTTTCTATCGAAGTGGAAGAAGGAGCTGTGCTGGTTATTTCTTATTTGGGTTTTACTTCCCAGCAAATTGTTGCAAAAAAAAGCACAACATTAAATATCGTTTTGTTGCCACTTGAAAATAATTTGGAAGAAGTAGTGGTGACGGCCTTGGGTATTAAACGTCAGGAAAAAGCCTTGGGGTATTCTTCCCAGAAAGTGGAAGGAGCTTCGTTGCAAACGGTAAAAGGAGTAGATATAGGTACCTCTCTTACAGGAAGAGTATCGGGATTAGTAGTAAAAAACTCTACGGAGTTCAATGGTAAACCTCAATTGCTAATGAGAGGCGAAGCAGCATTACTGGTAATCGACGGCGTACCTTATGGAAATATGACACTAAGAGATGTCCCAACAGATGATATCGAAAAAATTGATTTTCTGAAAGGACCTACAGCTGCTGCACTCTATGGTTCTAGAGGGCAGGCGGGAGTCATGTTGATTACAACCAAGAAGGGTGCTTCAGGCAAAGGACTTTCGATTGATGTAAATAGCAGTACCATGTTTCAAACCGGTTTTTTGGCCATACCTGAAACGCAATCATCATATGGGAAAGGATCTTACGGTTCTCCAAATGATGACTATGTATGGGGGCCAAAACTGGATGTTGGCACAACAGCTATGCAATGGAATCCCGTTACCAAACAAATGGAAGATTTGCCTTTGGTTTCAAGCGGAAAAAATAACCTTAGAAATTTTATGCAAACTGGCTTGGTCACCAATAATAATTTTAGTATTGCCCAAAGTGGGGATGCGGGAAGTTTCAGGGTTTCGCTCAATCAAATACATAATAAAGGACAGTTTCCGAATCAACAGTTAAATATGTTAAACTTTACAGTAGGGGGGGAGATTAAAGCTTCCGAAAAGTTTACACTGGAGAGTCATGTGGGGATAAGCCGCAGAACAGCTCCACAAGTATGGGGCAGTGGTTATAATAATCAAGGGTATTTGTACCAGCTTACCATGTGGACCGGTGCCGACTACGACATTCGTCAATACAAGGATTACTGGGAAATACCTAATAAAAAGCAAAACTGGCTTTATAACAACTGGTACGATAATCCCTATTTGATTGCTTATGAAAAACTAAACGGAATACAACAAAACACCATTAATGCTAACTTTACGGCTAATTATAATTTTTCTAAAGATCTAAAATTGATGCTACGTGTTGGCTATGACGTGTATTCCAATGAATCAACACAAAGAAATCCTACGGCAAACATTTTCTCTACCAGAGGTGGTTGGAATGCAAAAGGACTTTATAATATATCCAAAACTTGGGGTTGGAGTACCAGCGACGATCTCATCTTGACCTATAATAAAAAAGTCGATAAATGGAACGTTAATGCTTTGGGAGGTGCTACTGTCTATCGTTGGGTGGATCAAAGTTTATTTGCTTCCACAAAAAACGGATTAACTTCACCTACTTTTTATTCGCTTAACGGCTCAGTTGAACAAGCTACTGTATCTCCGGGTTACAGCTCCAGACAGGTAAATAGCTTATATGCAAGTACTTCTTTTAGTTGGAATAATGCTGTGTTTTTGGATGCTACCGGAAGGAATGACTGGAATTCATCCCAGCCCAAAGCGGAGCGTTCTTTTTTCTATCCTTCTTTAGGTTCCAGTATTGTATTGTCAGAATTAGTAAAACTTCCAGAAGTGATTGATATGTTCAAGATTCGTGGTTCTTGGGCTTTGTCAAAAACAGCTGCAGGAGTATATGCTACCAATCGTACGTTTAGCACCACAAATATTGCTTGGAATACTTTAAACTCTGCCAGCTATCCTTCCAGTTTGCTTGGTGAAGGTCTTGAACCAAGTGCGCAGCGTACCTGGGAAATCGGTACAGCCGCCTATTTATTTAAAAAGAGGTTGCATATGGATTTGGCTTATTTTAATAAATATTATTATAACCAACAACTTTCTGTTTCCATCCCGAACTCGTCTGGCTTTTCTTCAACTTTGGTTAATACAAAAGAAACAAGTGTGCGTAAGGGCTTTGAATTGACTGTTGATGGTACAATTATAAAGAAAGCAAATTTCGAATGGCAGTCAACCATCAACTGGTCTAACAATCATGTTTATTATGGAGAGCTTGATCCAATATATTCTCCCAAAAGCCCCTTTGTTAAGAAAGGGCTAAGGAAAGATGTTTATACAGATAGATACTGGCTTAGGGATCCTTCCGGAAATTTAATACATAATAATGGGTACACTGTAGAGAGTGATTATGTGAAGAAATATGGTAATTATGATGCCGATTTCAGTTTTGGATTCATAAACAATTTTAGGATTGGTGGCTTTAATGTTGGTTTGGTTGTCGATGGTCGTATAGGTGGGTTAATGTTCAACTCTATTGAGGATAAAATGTGGGATTCCGGTACCCATCCAGGCACGATCAATCAATACCGTTATGATGAGGTAGTAAATGGCTTGACTAACTATGTAGGTCAGGGCGTAAAAGTGGTATCAGGTACTGTAGTTTTTGATAGTAATGGCGAAATAGTTTCCGATGATCGCGTATATGCCCCTAACGATAATGCCATATCCTATCAAGATTATGCCCAATATACTAGGGGAGGAAATTATGGTGCAGAAAAAGCATCATTTGTTAAACTTCGTGAAATATCTGTAGGCTATGCATTGCCATCCAAAATATTGGGTAAAATAGGGGTAAATAGTGCTTCGGTTACACTAACGGCACAAAATGTCTTTTTGATAACCAAATTCAAGTTTTCCGATCCGGATGTTGGTTCTGAAGATTTGAATGCACCTTCACAACGTATGGTTGGAATGAACTTTAAATTAGGATTTTAAACAAGTAGATTCATTTATTTAATTACGATCTGTAAAATAAAAATATATAAACATGAAAATAAAATTTTTAAGATATGCACTATTAGTACCAATAGCGGCAATCATGGTAACTGGCTGTTCTAATTTTGATGAGATTAATACCAATCCTAATGCTGCTACTCAGGTTAGTTCCGGGATGCTGGCAACTAGTATGATTTTAAGTATTACCCGTAGTGACATCAGTAGTACAAAGACTTTTATACAACCGTCCCTACTGGGTAAATACATGACTTGGAATGAGGGTGGTCCAACAGATTTCCAATATAATAAGCTAGGTCGTACCAATTTTAACCGTATTACCTTATTGAGAAATATAAAACCAATGATTGATTTTGCACCCAATGAGGGACTTAAGAAATCGTATACCGGACTTGGGCATTTTATCAGAGCTTGGCAGTTTTTTCAAACAACCATGCAGGTGGGGGATATTCCTTATTCGGATGCCGTAAAGGGAGAAACGGATGCCATTATAAAACCTAAATATGATTCACAGAAGGCAGTCTTTTTGGGTATTTTAAATGAATTGGATCAAGCTAATATCCTTTTTTCCGAAGGAACTAATTTTGATGGAGACCCTATATACGCAGGTAAGGTAGATAACTGGCGCAGATTGACCAACAGTTTTCAATTGCATGTGTTACTGCAGTTGTATAAAAAAACGGCCGATACCGACCTGAAAGTTGTTACCCGCTTTAATGATATTGTAGCCAACCGTCCATTGATGCGCGATTATAAAGATAATTTTGCACTTACTTACAATGTAACAGCCGGGCAAAACTATCCTTGGTCTAGTGTCCCTGCTGGTTCTAATCCGTATGTGCTTTCAAAATATTCAATGTTGTCGACGACTTTAATAAACACATTAAAGACATTGCAAGACAACCGGTTGTTTTATTATGCCAAGCCATCACCGGTAAAAATAACAGCGGGGTTTTTAGCTTCTGATTGGAATGCGTATGTTGGAGCAGAGCCATCAAATTCTATTACAAGCCTTGGAGCTATGCGTGGGACAAAAGATTATTCGGATATTAATAACCGTTATGTCGACTTGGTAAATGCTGAGCCAGTTAGTGTTTTTAGTTTCCAGCAACTTCAGTTTGTACTAGCTGAGGCGGCCGTTAGAGGATGGATTAGCACTCCCGCACAAACGTATTATGCCGCAGGTATCACTAATGCGATGAAGTTTACCGCAGCCTATACTCCTGATATCGCCGATTATCATCACAATATGAAAATTACGGATGCCAATATAGCTACATATATAGCCAATGTTGCTCTTACAGGTACCAATGAAAATCAAATTTCTCAGATTATTACCCAGAAATATCTTGCTGGCTTTTTTCATGGAGGAAGTACTTATAGTGCTTGGTTTGAAAACAGAAGGACAGGTTACCCGGTTTTTATCCTGAACCCATCCACGAATCTGAATAACCCAACCACAAATTTTCCGTTGCGTTGGCTTTATCCGTCTAATGAACTTGATTATAATACCGAAAATATGAATGCTGCCGTAGCTTCTCAGTATGGAGGTAATGATAATGTCAATCAGATGATGTGGTTACTTAAAGACTAATACTTTTGAATTTGGTTAAAACTCCGGACGTCTGCTTTTGCTTTACTGTATCAGTTTGATGTTTGGAGTTTTTTATGAATAAACAATTTTTTGATATACTAATTCAACCCAGTATAATGACAAGATATGTTTTTCTCGTAACGATATTTTTTTGTTAGTTGAAAAAGCTTCGTCAGATTTATTTTTGATGGGTGAGGCGAAAACAATTATTTTTTTAAGAGTATTGGAACTTACAAAATAATAAAAGTACTAAATTTATGAAATGAGCATATCGGCTTTGTGATACAAACACGAATGATATTATACGAGTAAAGTTCGATGACTCTAAAAAAAACAGTATAAAATGTCATCAATTATATATGATTAATAAAAAACAATAAATATCAGCATATGAAATGAGCATATCTGGAGTCGATGCAAACACCGATGAAAATATGCGAATTCCATATTCCTTTAAAAAACAAATATTATCTATATATGAAAAAAGATAAAAAAGAACTTCCACGCAGGCAATTTATTGCCAACATGTCTAAAGTGGGAGCATTAGGTTTCATAGGCAGTATGCTACCAGTTAGTGCAAATGCAGCTGCTATTGAAACTTTCACGGCACGCCCTTCTGAAGGGCATATTTTTCTTACCAAACCTTATTTGCAAGTTCCCTCACCCGACAGCATGACAATACGATGGGTCACCAATAAGCTTTGCTACAGTTGGCTGGAGTATGGTGAAGGGAATAATTTGGATAAAAAGATGCATCAGGTAACGGATGGTTTGGTAAATGCGCACAATAGAATTAATAGTGTCACGCTACAAAATCTTAAGCCGAATACCGCCTATAGCTATCGGGTTGTATCCAAAGAGATTACTTCTTTTCAGCCTTATTCCTTAAAGTATGGAGAAACAATTACGAGCGATACCTATTCATTTACAACTCCAAAGGAAAACCCTGAAGAAGTTTCCTGGTTAATTATGAATGACATTCATGACCGCCCGCATTCTATTCCGCACCTTCTTAAACTCAATGGGGATGAGGCGTTCGATTATGTCTTTTTTAATGGTGATATTTTTGATTATCAGGAAGATGAAAAACAAATAATTGATCATATGCTGAACCCTTGTACTGAATCCTTTGCCAGTACAAAGCCATTCCTGTTTGTTCGTGGTAATCATGAAACAAGAGGAAAGTATGCACGGGAGCTGAAAAATTATTTTTCCACCAAAGGAGATAAAGGATATTATGCTTATGAATGGGGACCGGTTTTCACTGTAGTTTTAGATACAGGAGAAGATAAACCAGACAATCATCAGGTTTACGGAGGAATAGTAGGTTTTGATGATTACCGAAAAGAACAGAGAAAATGGGCTGAAGAAGTAATGCGTTCTAAAGCATTCAAAAAAGCAAAATTTCGTGTAGTCATGATGCATATTCCACATTTCCATTCGGATGAAGAACATGGGACCATGCATTGTCGTCAGTTATTTGCCCCATTATTTGATAGATATAAGGTCGATATTGTACTGTCTGGCCATACGCATACTTATGGAGTTCATCCTCCTACAACGGATCATTCGTATCCCATTATAATTGGTGGGGGACCAAAAGAAGGCAACCGTACTTTAATAAAAGTAAAAGCAGATATGAAAAGCCTGAATGTAAGTATGCTAAAAGATGATGGAACTGAAGTAGGGAAATATTTTATAAATAGTAAAAGATAGCAGGCGAATCTTTTTTGTAAACGATTGATAGAGGATAAGTCTAATTCAAATTAATTATAAAGGATGTCTTAACCCTTGATTCACGTTAAATATTAATAAATTGATTGAACAATTTACTTATTGCATTTTTTTAGCTGTTGCGTTAAAAAACAGAAACCGCATATAATTTGTAACATATAACCAATTAAAATACTATGAAAAGATTATTATTAATTTTGATTGCTATCGCATTTTCATCGAATGTTTCTGCGCAAACAGTGACAACAAATAAGACCTCCTACACTATAGGAGAAGCAATAACAGTAAATTTCACCGGTTCAACAACCGCAAAGGATTGGATTGGATTGTTCCTGCAAACCACAACACCCGCCTCAGGTACTAATGTAGGTTGGCTTTACACTAGTGGAACACAAACAGCCTCCAAAAAAAATATTGCAAGCGGAACGGTTACTTTTTCTTCTGGAATTGCAACTGCCGGTAATTACAAAGCATGTCTTTTAGCAAATAATGGTTATACCATCAAGGCTATGGTTAATTTTACCGTTGGAGCAACTTCTGCAGTTCCGGTTGCAGCTTTTACGGCTAGTGCAACTTCAGTAGTAACAGGTGGTTCAACTACATTTACAGATCAATCAACAGGCACTCCAACTTCATGGTCATGGTCATTTGTTGGTGGAACTCCATCAACAAGTACAGCAAAGAATCCTACGGTAACTTATAATACTAATGGAACTTATGCAGTTACGCTTACGGCTACTAATGCCAATGGTGTAAACACATTAACTAAAAATGGCTATATCACCGTTGCTGACCAAGGAGCAAATATTAGCTTAAAAGTGATGCAATTTAATGTTTGGCAAGAAGGAACATCTGTACCAAATGGGATGACTTATATTAGGGATGTAATCAATTCGGTAAATCCTGATATTGTTTGTTTTTCGGAAGTTCGCAATTATACTGGTGATTGGACAACAAAAATAGTAAACGATCTTGCAGCTGTTGGTAAAACCTATTATAGAGGATATATAACAGGTTCTGATGTTTCCATAATCAGTAAATATCCTATTTCTTTATCGGGACCAGTGTTGGCAGGTGCTGTCGTAGTTTATGATGTGAATGTAAATGGAACTACAGTAGTTGTTTGTTCATCACATTTAGACTATACCTATTATGCTACTTATTTACCTCGTGGTTATGCTTGCGGTGGTTCAGGAAGATATGCCGGATGGAATGCATTATCTCCTTTTACACCTGAAATTAGTTTAACAGCAATTTCAGGCCAAAATCTAGGTTCTCAAAGGGACGAACAAATCGCAGCTTTTATATTGTACATGCAAACAGAAACGCGTCCGATCCTATTATTGGGTGATTTCAATGAGCCTTCTTGCTTAGATTGGACTTCAAGACAAGCAAATCTATACGATCATCATGGTGTGGTTTACCAATGGGACACAACACTTTCTCTTAATAACAATGGCTTTACCGATGCTTACCGTCAAGTATATCCTGACGTGGTGTTAAACCCGGGAATTTCGTGGCCAGCAGTTGCCACAAATGGAGGAGCAAGCACCAGTTGGACTCCTTTAAGTGACGAAAGAGATCGTATTGATTATATCTTCTATAAAGGTGCGGGCGTGAGAGCTACTTCAGCTGCCATAGTTGGACCAGTAGGGGCTTATGCTTATAATCTTGCAACAACAGCAGGTAATGGAAGTGATATTTTCGAAGCATCAACCTTGCCTTGGCCATCTGATCATAAAGCGGTGGTTGCAACTATCTCTATACCTGCGACTATTCCTGCAACACTACGCGAAAAAAACAGCAAAAAATCTTTAAAGAATTCTTCTTTAGAAATTAAAGCCTATCCAAATCCATCAAATGGGCTTATAACTTTAGTTTCATCAGAGAATGCTTCTACACAAATTATTGTTTCAGATTTAGCAGGAAGAGAAATTTTTAATAAGGCTATTGATTTAAAAGCGAATAATCAAAATACAATAGATTTAGCAGCTTCTTCAAATGGTATTTACTTCATAAAAGTTATTTCACAAGAAAAAACACAAACAATAAAGATTATCAAAGAATAGTAGGTCAGTTTGTTTTAATAATTTAATAATAAGGTAGTGGCTTCATTATTTTCATCATTAGGCTGCTAGGTGGTGAAGCGCATAGCTTGGGTAATACTAGGACAAGACAGTGAATTCAAATTCCAATGATATTGACCACCCAATTCTAATTACCTTTAATTTTGCCTGCTGCAACTGACTATTTTTAATTTTCAACATACTTTGATGTGCTAATTTCAATTCGAACTCCGTCAATCGTAATTATTAAATAAATTGGCAGTAAACCGTTTTTTAATGCTTTAGCACTCTTTACATAAAAGAGTATTGCAATTTTGTTTTTCATAATGTGATGACTTTTGAAGATTATTAAATTAGATTATAAAGTTTCTATTGTCAAGATGTTCATTATTCAAACTACTTGTTAAACAAGGTCTTGTTTGAAACTCGGGTACCTAAAAATTATTTTTCTAGGGTAACCGAATAAGCATCCTTACGATTATGATTTAATGATAATTTTTGAAATTAATAGAAACGAAAAAGCCTGTAAATCCTAAGATTTACAGGCTTTTGGTTTCAATTGAAAATGAATTAGTGGAGTCGCCGGGATCACAATTGAACACCTTATATCGATCTTAACTTTTTTTGGCACCTTAAAATTATAATATAATCATCTGATTTTAAATAATTTAATTCAATAATTATTTTTTAAGGTTAAAAAGTTTAACTAAGTACTTTTAATGTTTTTTAATAATTCTAAGTTTTTTAAAGGTAAAAAGGTGTAGATAAAGGTGACGTTAGAGTTCGGCAGTCGAACTCTTTACAATTGTCGAACACTTTAGGGATTAAAGTAATAGAAAAAATTACATAATTAAATTTACCTTTTAATGTGAATATTTCAGTACAAAAAAGTAAAAACCTGAAACAAAAGTTTTAGGTTTTTCTTTTGTGGGGAAAGAGGCTCCGATGCCTTTATAATAACACCAGTAAATACTGGACTTCGAAACGTTTTTTAAGAATAGGGTCACTAGACTTTCAAAGTCTTTATTACTAAGTAAAGGTAAGGAATAAGTATTAATTCAATAACTATTCCGATGCAGAAATTAACACCAATTGTTTACTGGGCTTTACATATTTTGAGGTACAAACAAGTTACTAATCTGAGCAAAACATCGCGAAATAAGAACAAACAAACTTTTATCCATTATTTCAATTGAACGATGGTCTTTTGTCAATCTGTGATATTATTTTTTAAGAACTCATTAATCCAGTGGTTGATGTAAATGTATAAAATTTTGTATTCATTTATAATATTTTTTAATGGTTCTTTAAGATATTTTTAATTCGATAGGTGCAATGTTTCGAACTTCTTATTGCTCTTAATTCTATTAGTTATTCTCGTGACCTTGACTGGATTCAAACCACAACATATATTTAATTTGGTTTTTAAAGGATGGCTACTAAACCAAAATTGGTTGACGATGATGTGAAAATTAAGTAATCATTACGCTTAATATTAAAAATTTAAGTTGAATTACAGAAAATTAATTACTGTTAATTTGTCTACTTTAATGATTTGTTTTTAGGATGAAAATATTGATTAAAAAGAGAAGTTATAAAAAAAAGGTCTTGATTATTAATCAAGACCTTCAATACCAATTTTAAAATCGGAATTATTTAAAATTCCACCCTAATGTTATACCAAATGCTACAGGTTGAATTTTAGCATTTTTATCAGTACTATACAATCCGTTAGCTTTTCTTTCTACAACAGAAGTTGGATTATAACCTATATAAGACTCGTCATTGTCTAGGTCGAGAATAGAACCATATCCATTTTCAAGAAACATCGCTGCATACAATGCATTGTTTACTCCCATATCAAATGTAAAACCTAATTCAAACATGCTCATTATGATACCCTTAGTTTGGTACTCACCGGAAGCTGTATAATTATCATAACTTCCAAAACCGTATTCTGGCAAATCAGAAATATTCAGATTAACATCTGGGTAATAAGCAGTACCATTAACATAATTTGCAGATGCTTTAATTTTATAATTTACGGGCAAAAAGTATTTGGCTCCAGCTCTGAAATTAAAATCGACTCCTTTGTTTATATTTGTTTTATACTGCAAAAAAAGCGGAATTTGAATTGAATGAAGTGTCTGCTTTTCATTATAATTAGTTGTCGTAACGTTATATGCAAATGCAGAAGATGAAGGATCAACCTCATAATTAGTCAGTGTCTCTGATGAATTAGTCAGATAAACTTCTTGTTTATATTGAGAAAATTCTACTCCGGTCCCGATTCCGATATGATTTGTTAAAGAATAGACATAACCCGTTTTTAATGCTCCCCCAAGTCTATTACCTGCTGTGGTTCCTTTAACATCACTTTGAATATTCCCTATTCCTGTTTGTACACCTATATAAAACTGAGCAGCGATTCCTTGAGAAATTAGAAAGGCTGAAGTCCCTATTATGTTTTTAATATTAAATTTCATACTTATATTTTTTGCAATAGAATAATCCATCCTCATTTATACCAAATGAGGATTTCATACTCTTAATTATTTAATTTTTAACTAGAAGATTTTTTGTAAAATATTTACCATTTGCTAAAGTCATTTTAACAATATAAATACCCTCAGACATTGGAGCTTCTAAAGTTACTTTATTTTCACTGGTGACTCTATTCTCAATCAGCAATCCGCCTACGCTATATACTTCAATATGCGCATTCTGCAATCTTGAAGAAGACACATTTGTAATAAGTTCATAACTTGAATTGGTTTTAACTGGATTAGGGATAATTTTTATATATTCCTCTTCTACTGTTGGAGATAAAATTAATAGACAAGTATTAATTAATGTTCCGTCTAATTTTGTTGCGACTGCATAATAAGTTCCATTTAAAGCTCCACTTTCTTTAAAAAATTGAGCAGTTTGACTTGGAACTAAAACTCCATTTTTATACCAAGTATAGGATTTAAAATTTTTAGAACTATTGTCAAAGAAGATAATATTTTCAAACTGTTTCCTAATTAAATTTGGTTGACTGTTTACAACTGGCAACACTACTATTGGAGCAGCATTATAATTATTATTGCCCCCTTGTGAGGCAGTTATAGTTGCAGAACCGTAATTCTTGAAGACTAATAAATCATTTGAAATTGTTACAATATTACTATTAGAAGAAGAATAACTTACAGGCAAACCACTACTAGAAATAGCCGTTAAGATAACTGTCGTTTCTCCATCACAACCTAGTCCCAAAGTTTGACCCCAAGTAATTGTCTGATCTGCCTTAGTAATGATAAAGTTATCACCAATATAAGTAGTACTATAATTTGAACCCGCACTTAAACTGCCTTGTGTAATAGCATAAGTGCCTACATTCTCTCCAGAAACTCTTGCCAAAGCTCCTGTAAATGAATCTCCACTTACTAAACTTGGTAAAAATGAATACGCCAAAGTAGGATTAGCAGCACCATAAACTTTTGTCTGTGAAGCATTAGCTGTTACTGTAATTGGCTTGGCTGTGATAGTAAAGCCTTTACTAATATAACTAATGGTATAATTTGAACCTGCACTCAAACTTCCTTGTGTAATAGCATAAGTTCCTACATTCTCTCCAGTCACCCTTGTTAAAGATCCAGTAAATGAATCTCCACTTACTAAACTTGATGTAAATGAATACGTCAAAATAGGATTAACACTACCATAAACTTTTGTCTGTGAAGTATTAGCTGTTACTGTAATTGGCTTGGCTGTAACAGAAAAATCTTTACTTACATAATTAATAGTATAATTTGAACCTGCACTCAAACTCCCTTGTGCAATAGCATAAGCTCCGATATTCTCTCCAGCAACTCTCGTTAAAGCTCCTGTAAACGTATCGCTTCCTACTAAACTTGGTGAAACTGTATAAGCAAAAACAGAATCAACAGTACCATACACTTTCGTTTGAGAAGCAGCAGCAGTAACTGTAATTGGCTTGGCTGTGATAGCAAAATCTTTACTAGCATAACTAATGGTATAATTAGAACCTGCACTCAAACTTCCTTGTGCAATAGCATAAGTTCCTATGTTCTCTCCTGCAGCTCTTGTTAAAGCTCCTGTAAACGTATCGCTTCCTACTAAACTCGGTGAAACCGAATAAGCAAAAATAGGATCAGTTGTTCCATAAACTTTCGTTTGTGTTGCAGTTGCTGTAACCGTTATAGCTTTTGCTGTAACAGAAAAATCTTTACTGACATAACTAATGGTATAATTTGAACCTGCACTCAAACTTCCTTGTGTAATAGCATAAGTTCCGATATTCTCTCCTGCAGCTCTTGTTAAAGCTCCTGTAAACGTATCGCTTCCTACTAAAGTCGGTGAAACCGAATAAGCAAAAATAGGATCAGTTGTTCCATAAACTTTCGTTGGTGCAGTGGCTGTAACCGTTATACCTTTTGCTGTAACAGAAAAATCTTTACTGACATAACTAATGGTATAATTTGAACCTGCACTCAAACTTCCTTGTGCAATAGCATAAGTTCCGATATTCTCTCCTGCAGCTCTTGTTAAAGCTCCTGTAAACGTATCGCTTCCAACTAAACTCGGTGAAACCGAATAAGCAAAAATAGGATCAGTTGTTCCATAAACTTTCGTTTGTGATGCAGTGGCTGTAACCGTTATAGCTTTTGCTGTAACAGAAAAATCTTTACTGACATAACTAATGGTATAATTTGAACCTGCACTCAAACTTCCTTGTGTAATGGCGTAGTTACCTACGTCCTCTCCTGCAGCACGAGATAAACTTCCGCTAAAAGTATCTGTAAAGGCTAAATCTGATCCTCCAACTGTATAAGTTAAAGTTGGATCAACATTACCATAAGTTTTAGATTGTGCTGTATTAGCTGTTACCGTAACTGCTCTTTGGTTAATGGCAAAAGTAGTACCAGATGTAAAAGTTAAGTTATAATTACCACTAGCAGCAAACGTACCTTGTGTAATGGCGTAGTTACCTACGTCCTCTCCTGCAGCACGAGATAAACTTCCGCTAAAAGTATCTGCAAAGGCTAAATCTGATCCACCAACTGTATAAGTTAAAGTTGGATCAACATTACCATAAGTTTTAGATTGTGCTGCATTAGCTGTTACCGTTATAGCTCTTTGGTTAATGGCAAAAGTAGTTCCCGGTGTAAAGGTTACCGCGTAGTTCCCATTAGCTGCAAGTGTACCCTGCGTGATGACGTAGTTACCTACATTCTCTCCTGCTGCACGGCTTAAACTACCGGTAAATACATCTGGAGAAACTAAGCCCGATCCACCAACTGTATAAGTTAAAGTTGGATCAACATTACCATAAGTTTTAGATTGTGCTGCATTAGCTGTTACCGTTATAGCTCTTTGGTTAATGGCAAAAGTAGTTCCCGGTGTAAAGGTTACCGCGTAGTTCCCATTAGCTGCAAGTGTACCCTGCGTGATAGCGTAGTTCCCTACATTCTCTCCTGCTGCACGGCTTAAACTACCGGTAAATACATCTGGAGAAACTAAGCCCGATCCACCAACTGTATAAGTTAAAGTTGGATCAACATTACCATAAGTTTTAGATTGTGTTGCATTAGCAGTTACCGTAACCGCTCTTTGGGTTATTGTTAAAGCTGTTGTATTTGCAGCTGACTGTACAAAATCATAGTTTACAGCACTTAATCCTCCACCTGTAATTGCATAGGAACCTACAGCACTACTTGGCGCAGCCAAAGTAGAAAAACTAAAAGTACCTGTTGTTGCAGTGCCTATATTCTCTGAATTCACAAAACCTGTTACTGTTCCTGTTAAGGCTGGAACAGCAGCACCATAAATCTTAGATTTTAAATCTGCTACATAAGTTAAAGTAGCTGTCGAAACCGTACTCGATGGTATGGTTATAACAGGACTGTTAGCATCTGTACTGGTTAAAGTTACGTTCCCGGTAATATTAGTCCCTGCAGGCGCATTTGCTTTTAACCTAACATAAACTGTACCTGATACCGTACCAGAACTACCTATGGTAGCAGATGAACCGTAAGTAGTACCATCAGAACTTACCTCAAAATTAGCAGTTAATGATGGAGTGGCAGTAATACCTGCTGATAATTCAGTACCCGAAACAGCAATACTGGTTGAAGTAGATGGCACTCCATAAGTGGTACTTAATGCAGACGGAAAAGTGTTGCCTGCTGTTATTGTAGGTGATGTTGTGGTAAAAGTTTGTTGAAGACCATAACTCGTTCCCCCAGCATTAGTAGCATAAGCTCTTACATAATATACTGTTGAAGATTCAAACCCACTAACTGTTCCTGAAAAGATACCTGTTCCACTACCTACTAAAGCTTTGGTATTTGATGTAGTTGGATTTGTTGTTAATGCATAAACAACACCACGCTCTGAAACTACAGAACTACCAGCTGACGAAACATTACCTCCTAATACAGCCGAAGTTGCAGCAATAATTGTAGGTACAGCTGTTGATATGGTTGGCAAAGAAAGCGTTGTGAATGTTCCATCACTACCATTTGATGTACCTATACCGTTTACACCTTTTATGCGATAATGATAAGTAGTACCTGGTGTAAGGCCGATTAAACTTCCTGTAATTGCGGTACTGCCTATACCTGCAGCAATTGTGTTTGGAGATCCAGCTACAGATGCACCATACAATGTAGATACTCCCCAATCAAAGGTTACCGTTGTATTGGCATTATTATCATTTACTGTACCTGCTAATGAAGCAGTGGTATAAGACGGGGTATTACCTCCTGTAGAAACTGTTGGAGCCGTTACAGCGATTTCAAATAATCTAAAATTATCAATACCCCATTCTTCATTATTTCCTTCTGAATAGACACGTATGCGTATAGCCATTGTTGAACCTGTTCCACTAATAGTTTTAGTAAATTCACCAAAAGTATCAGCTAACATGGTACCATCACCACATCCATTATTATCAGTATCTTCATATAAATTTTTCCAAGTTTGTCCAAGTCCACTGGCGCTCCCTTTGTTATAAAAGCGAGTAAGATTTGTCCATGCTCCTCCGTCAATTTGATACTCTACGATAATATAATCCGTATTTGTTGTTGCAACTCCTGACAAACAAGCTTGTTTGTTATCCCAAGCTTGGCTTGTACTATTTGCAGCAAAAAGGCCTTTAAAACTTAATCCTGACTTACCGGTAATGTTAATTCCAGTCCAATTAATTTGAAGCTCATTTAAAGGATCATCAGTACCAGCTCCTGCTGACGGAAGTCCAGTTCCTGTAACGTTATGATCTTCTCCAGCCCAGTAATTACTGCCTTCTTTACCTGAAAAAGTAACAACTTGCGAAACATTTGAACCATCGGTTAGTTTAAAATAACTTGTTGCAGGAGTCCCAGTTCCACCTGTTCCTTGTGGGGTTCTGGTTCCACTTGAGGGAACTGTTTCAAATGTTTCACTCCAAAATTGCGTTTGTGCTCTAGTATTTAATGAAAAAACAAAAAGTAACCACATTAAAATAAAAGTAAAGTTCTTTTTCATAAGCAATTGATTTTTTAAATGATTTATTCTTTTATTAAATGAAAGTTAAATTTTGACGTTGTCTCATCAAATGACTTATTGTTTTTAGGACAGTATTCAGGATTAAACTTAGGATTATAATCCCATTCACTGCTATGCAAATTACATCCATTTTTAGTTAAATAGAGATAACCTATATAAGTCTTGTAACCATCCGCAATAATTTTTATCTCTAGTTTTTCAGAAATTTTACCCGAATTAGTGAAACCAGAATTTATTGTATAGGAACCATTTTTTGAATTTAGTTCTCTGTACGTGGGGAAAAACCTATTTCTTTTTACTGACACATTCATCTTAGCATTAGTAATTGGCTGAAGAGTTTCAAAATCCCTAACGAAGCCATTAATTGAAATTTTGTCTTTCGAATTGACAAGCGGCTTTAAATCTAAAACATCTGATTCTTTTTTACTTATCGAAGCGTGAATTTCAGTCTCTGAAAAAACCAAAGCCCCAGTAGTGAAAATAGCTGTGCTTTTAACGAATTGTCTTCTTTTCATAATTTATCTAAATTTTTTTCCTAAAATATTTTCTTGAAAATTGAATTGTTTTGCAGTAATTATTCCAATATCTGTTTTTAATACCTCAATAGAAACTTGTTTGTCATCTGAACAAGCAACAGTAATATTCCCATCTTCAGTTATCGCTAGGATTGTCCCTGGCTTTGTATTTTGATGAGATTGATTATAAAGAGAGGCTACAATAATTTTAATATGCTCACCTTGAAATGAAGTATCTGCTCCAGTATTCCATGGATTACATGAATTTATTAACGCTATTATTTCGTCAGCGGTCATGTTTTTCCATTTTATACAGGTATCTGAAAACTCTGGTTTTTCGAAATAATACGCATCTTTCGATTCTTGTATGGAACTTGGTATTTTTCCCGCAAATTGAACCATATTAGCCATATTTAATGCAACTTGAGCTGCGTGATTACTCAGTTTAACGGCTAACTTTCCATAGGTATCATCTTGCTCAACTTTTAAAAGTTCTTTAAAAATAACAGGACCTTCATCATATTTCGAATCCATGAAATGGACACTGATTGCCGTAAATTTCTCTTGATTTTTAAGGACTTCAAAAATTGGCATTGGACCACGATATTGGGGTAATGGACCAGGATGAAAATTGATAAATTTTTCCTTACCGTAAGAAAGAACATTTTCAGGAATCAAAAAAGGAAAGCTTATCGAAAAAATAAAATCAGGCTTCAATTTTTCAATCCATGATTTCATTTCTGATATGCTTTTTTTGTCTGGAAAAGATTTGAAATCCAAATTGTTATTTTCTGACTCCGTTTCCAATGCTTCAATGACCAGACTAGAACTTTTTCCAATTCCAATTCCGCATAAATAATTTTCAAAAGCTAATAGTTGTAGCGCTTTGAAAGCAAATTTACCCCCACATAAGATTACTATTTTTTTTTGACTACTCATAAGCTATACGCACACATAACTATTATACCATGCTGAAGTTGCTAAACCTATTTCTAGTTCGCTTAGTAATTCAAAAGCTTTCTTTGTATCCTTTATTTCTGAAAGCAAATTAACTTTACACATCCCGTCTTCTTCATTAAGAACAATTTCTACTTCATATAATGGTGCGACTGATGTATTTGTTTTTGAATTAAAACTGACTTTTCCTCTTGGACCAACAAACTCAAAACTTAATAAATCTGAAATTGTCTGGGCACTATTATTCTCATTTTTGTTTAAAAGGTCAAAGACCTGTATTATTATTTGTGCACTTTCCCATGCCAATAATGAAAATAAATTAGGAGTTCTTCCTGCTTTTTTAATAGTATTAACAAACAAATCGTTTTCTTGAGAATCTATATTTTTAGACCAAGCAGCAACACCCTTTATTTTACAATTTGGAAAAACTGCCTTTTGCAACATTGTTTCTTCTACACCAAAAGGGGAAAGATAAATAGTTGTTTTTTTATCAGAAATCCAATCTTTAATCCCTGAAAAATACCATTGCACATAATCGCCACTAAAAAGACTCAAAAGAGCACTCTTTGGAAATTCGTCCAAATAATTTTTTAATGGTTCCATAGTAAAATCATTTTCTTTATATCCTGTGGCGTGATTAAAACAAATCTGACCTCCTGCTTGTTCAAAACTATTACACAAACTATAAGTCTGGAGGTAGCCACCGTCATAATATCCTGTAACCATTCCTGCTGAAAAATAACCGTCTTCAGTTGCCTGTTTAGACGAAAGCCAAGCTCCTAATGAGTTTTGCAAGGAATGATATATAATATTTGGACAAGAAGGGTATTCCGTGGGCAAATTAGCTCCTGAGTCTAGAACAATAAGAATTTTATTAGCCGCTAAAAAAAGAGGACGAAGCAATTGAGCCATTCTCTGACCTATATAGGCAATTACCATCGTTACATTTTCTTCTAATAATAATTTTTCAGCACTTCGATAACATTGTTGTTTATCACTCCCGAAACCAATATTTTCAGTAACTATCTTAACATCCTGAAATCCATAAAGGTTTAAGCCCGAACGAAGCCCCTCAAATAAATCAAAACCAATTGTTTCATAATAGGTTGAACGAGGCAATAAAACTCCAATTTTGGGCATAATATTAATTTTGTTATATTTATGAAATATTCTTCAAACTAGTTTCTGCTTGGGAATATCCCTTGTGTAGCTATAGAATAGTTTAATGTTAAATATGGATTCTCTATACCAATAGGCATTGATGATCCAGTGACAGTTGTTACTCCAGAAGCTACTATGGGAGCTGCAGAACCATTTGTCCCACTCGCATAAAATCCTGGTATAGCATTAGCCAAAACTGCATTTGTGGGACTATCTGTATCTGCTCCTCCTTCAGAAGCTGGAACACTAATAGAAATTCCTGTAGCGGGGTGCACATGTGCCGGCATATTTGATTGTAATATAGTTGTACTCGTTACTCCAGAAACCTCTCCTAGAACATGACTTGGAAGTCCAGGTCCTTGACCTTGTCCAATTGGCATTCGACCTTGCAAATTCGGCAGAGCAAATGTTGTCTGTCCATTTCCTCCATAATAAGTTCCCAATAAAGAAAACAATGCTGTATTTTGAGCTATTGATAGAATTTGTCCCCTACAATCCATGTAGCCTCTAGGAGAAAAATTGAAGCCTAAAATTTTAATCTCACCTATAAATGGTTCTGTAGACATCTTTCTTGTTTTAAGTTATTAATTTCTACTTGGAAATATTCCTTCTATAGCGATCGAATAATTAACTACTAAATAAGGGTTTTCTATATCAAGAGGAATTGATGATCCCGCGCTTCCTGTTGCTCCAGAAGCTGCTATAGTTCCGTAGTTTTTACTAGGTGTAGCTGCAGTAGAATACATATCCATAGGGGCTTGAGCCAGATAATTTCCTACAGGAGAACTGGAGTTACCAACTCCACTAGCCACAGGAAGATTTGCCGTGATTCCAGTTGCAGGGTGAACATGAGCAGGCATATTTGATACCAATATATTTACTGATGTATTTCCTCCTACTTGTCCCATCACATAATTAGGAAGACCAGGTCCTTGACCTTGGCTTTTTGCCACACGTCCTTGTAAGTCAGGAAGAGCAAAAGTGGTTTGACCATTCCCTCCATAAGTTGTTCCTAGTAAAGAAAAAAGAGCAGTATTCTGTGCTATTGATAGAATTTGCCCCTGACAAGTCGCGTAGCCTCTAGGAGCAAAGTTGAATCCTAAAATTTTAATTTCACCTATAAATGGTTCTGTTGACATATTTTCTTATTTAAAAGTTTTCATAATTATTTTATGTTAAAAAAAGTAAATATATGAAAATATATAATATATTGCTTACATTGTAATAGATGATTTTTAATCACAGGACAATATTTATTAAACACCTAACAATCAGTCAATCATCTTTTAATAATAGGCATGTCAACCAGGAAAAACATCTTAGAAACAACGAGAGTTTTGCAATTTTTAGAAAAAATAGGAATTCAAATCATCGAAAAAGAATTAGATTCGACCACTTTTTTACCAGGCCTTGCCCTAGCGACCCATGGTATCTATGTAGATTTTGAAAAATTAAAAAATCCAGGCGATTTGCTACACGAAGCTGGCCATTTGGCTGTTACAGATGGAGAAAGCCGAAAAATGATTGATACTAACATCAATAATGAAGAATGGCCTACACAAGGTGAAGAAATTGCAGCAATCCTGTGGTCTTATGCTGCTCTCACTTATTTAAATCTCGACCCTTCATTCGTATTTCACTCAAACGGTTATAAAGGAAATTCAGAATGGTTTATTTCAAATTTCACAAACGCAAATTACATTGGCTTACCTTTTTTAGAATGGGCTGGATTAGCTTTAGGAGACAAAAGAGCTCATTTAGAAGGAAAGGAAGCTTTTCCAGTTATGCAAAAATGGATAAGAGATTAAATTATGGATAAACTAGTACGATCAATAAAATTTCCTTTTGTTTTTAATAAAGAACGCTTATTGCTAGATACCAATAAAGTACTAAAAAGAAAGTGGGTAGACCACTATAATTCTAACGATTATAATGGAAAGTGGACCTCTATAGCTTTAATGTCAAATGGAGGAAAGTCAGGTAATATTGTTGCTTTGTCTAATAGTGCAGAAGAGTTTATGCCTACTGATGCCTTAGATTTCTGTGACTATTTCAAAGAAATTCTTGATGGTTTTTTATTTGAAAAGATAGCTGTTCGGTTGTTAAATCTTGGTTCAGGAGCAGAAGTAAAACCGCATAGAGATCATTGTTTAGGTTATGAAGATGGCGTGTTTCGATTGCACATTCCAATAATCACGAACCCAGAGGTTGAATTTATTTTGGACGACCAGCGGTTAACCATGAATCCTGGAGAATGCTGGTATTTTAATGCTAATTTTTTACATTCCGTGAAAAATGGCGGGGATAAAGATCGCATCCATTTGGTTATCGATGGCGTTAGAAATGAATGGACGGATCAATTATTTTTTAGAGAAGCTTCAATCAATGAATTCGTAAAAACTGTCCCTGCTATTGATGCAGATCAAAAAAAACTTATAATAGCTGAATTAGTAAAAATGAATTTACCAATAGCTAATGAACTTATCAAGAATTTGGAGAAGTGATTTATTGGTAGCGAATAAGATTGACCTAATATCGGTTGTTTTGTAATAACCGAATTTATAAAAGAGAAATAGAAATTAATGTTTTTTTAATTTTTCGAAAACAAAAACTAAGTATTATAAAGTTGTATATTCGAATGTTTTTTGAATATGTTAAAAAAATAGTGTTGTAAATAATCAATTTTTTTTGATAATGAAAATTTATTCGTAGGATGATACTTATACAATTTACGGGCTTATCTGGCTCGGGTAAAACAACATTAGCTGAAAATGTTCATCATTTGTTAGTAACAGAAGGCTATAAAGCCGAAGTGATTGATGGTGATGTTTATCGAAAAACTATTTGTAAAGATTTAGGATTCTCAAAACAGGATAGATGCGAAAACATTAGACGTCTTTTTAATGTAGCAAGAGATTTTGTTGAAGCAGATACTATTGTTTTGATGTCCGTAATTAATCCATACGAAAGCCTACGAGAGGAATTGAGAGTGCATAAATTTGTTAGAACTGTATTTTTGGACTGTTCTATAGAAAATTTGATCAATAGAGATTCTAAAGGATTGTATAAAAGAGCATTACTGCCAGATCATGATAGTAGTAAAATAAATAATTTTACGGGAATAAGTGATGTTTTTGAGATTCCTTCAAGAGCAGACTTAGTAATAAAAACCGATTTTGATACAGTATCTTTATCAACTGATAAACTGTACAATTTTATCATTCAAAATTTACATAATTGTTCTTAATTTTTAAAAATTGCGTTCCTGAATCAAAAAATTTCCAATTTTTTTTTGATGACAAAGCTTTTGTAAGATTTGTATATTTACATTGCAAAAGGCATAATTTTTAATTTAATTTTTTAAAAAGAATATGAATTTTTTTTCTGACAAATTCCCAATTTACTTTTCGATCGATAAATTGCAAAGGGACTTAGCTGTAGGTGAACATGATTTTTCAGCTCCCCATTTCAATGCAGCGCGATATGAAGGTGATTGGACTGTATTTTCTTAAGATCAGTTTCTGTTAAGATAAATGATATTTTATCTTTTGGAAATGAAGAATACTTTAATACTGGTGTTCTTGATTGTTGTCTTTTTTCACAGAAATTAAAAATTGGTTTCAATGTAAAAAAGAAGCTGGAAGGGTACTTCGGTTAGATTCAGAAGTGGAATAATAGGACCTGCTTCATACGACGTAAAACAATAAATTATTGCTGAACTTTATCGAATACAATCGGACATAAATGCCGAACTTATAGTAAGACTGCAAGCTAAATAGATTTTATAAAATGGAAAACACAAATCATCCTCTTTTACATTGGATTCCTTATAAGTTAATTGAAAAAGATAATCAGGTATATTTTGAATGGATCTATTTGGGAGGAAGAGAATATACAGATCCTTTTTTTGATGAAACTATTTCTAAATGTAAAAGCCATCCATATAATTCAAAAGTAGTGAGAGTACTAAGTACTGTGGAGAATCTCGTGGATTGGTCTAAGGAATTAATTTCTGTTGAATTAAAATCGTTAGTATTTCATGTTTCACGATGTGGCTCTACAATGTTGAGTCAGTCTTTAGTTACATCCTCAGAAAATATAATGATTTCTGAAGCGCCCATTATAGATCAAATTTTGCAAAGTGATATTTTTGATTTCGACGAAAAGGATGTTCTTATTAAGGCCGTAATAATGCTCTTAGGTCAAGAACGATTTCCGCAACAAAAAAATTTAATTATAAAGTTGGATGCGTGGCATATATTTAATGCTGTTCAGTTGAGGTCAATCTTTCCTGAATTACCTTTTATGTTGCTTTATCGAGAACCAACAGAGGTTTTAAAATCTCATCAAAAAATGATAGGAATGCATATGGTTCCGGGCGTATTAGCACCTAGAATTTTTGGGATTACCACACATACAATTAAGGAAATTGGCTTTAAACAGTATGGTGCATTGGTTCTGGAAAAATATTTTCAGGCTTTAATTGATTTTTATGCAACAGATAAAAACGTTTTATTGTGCAATTATAATGATGGAATGAAATCTGTTTTGGAGAGATTTATATCTTTTGTTAAAATTGAATATTCAAATGATGAAGTTATTCAAATGTTTGAACGTTTAAAAAAGCATTCTAAAAATGTAAATACCGTTTTCAAGGGGGATTTTTTTACAGATGAAGCTTTGGTCGTAGATTTTAAGCAACTTAAAATCTTGCATGAAAAATTGAACAGTACTATTGATAGTGTTTAGTTTGTAAAAAATTACGTGCTATATTTTTATGCTTTAGGATTATAGAAATTAACAGACCCGTAATCTATATCTGGTAAAGCATCTTGAGAGGGCTCTTTCGCATCTGATAATAACTTTTTATCTTTGGGGCTTTAAAACATTCGATCCATGAATATCAAAGGTGACTGCTACCCAAAATCTATTATTCTTCAAGCTGTATATTTCAAACTCAGGTTTACGTTAAGCTATCGAGATGTTGAGGAAATAATGAAAATGAGGGGAGTTCAGGTTGACCATGCGACAATTCAGCGTTGGTGTACAAGTTTAGTCCTTTTATCGAGGCGCAAATGAAAAAACGAAAACTAAGAATTGGGGAAAATTGGAGAATGGATGAAACCTATATAAAGGTTAAGGGTAAATGATGTTATTTGTATAGAGCAGTTGATAAATCAGGTAATACAGTTGATTCCTATTAACCAGGAGAAAACAAAGGATGAGTGCCCAATCTTTTTTAATTAAGGCAATTGGTAATAATGGTAAACCAGGAGTAATAAATATTGATAAAAGGAGATCAAACATAGGTGCTATAAGAGTTTATAATCAGCGTTCGTTTTCTAAAATAGTGATCCGGCAATGTAAATACTTGAACAACATTGTTGACCAAGATCATCGTTTTATCAAGTGGAGAACTCTAAATGGATTAGGATTTAAAGATTTTGAATCAGCTAAAAGAACGTTAAGTGGAATTGAAGTTGTACATATGTTAAGAAAGAAACAGATGATTAATCCTGGTATAACTATATTTAAATCTTTCTGTTCATTGGTAGCATATCCCACCGAAAGCACTAATAAGTAGATTTGTAATCGATAGCTGCGACTGAACCAATAAATTGGCAGTAAACCGCTTTTTAATGCCCTAGAACTTTTTGTATAAAAAAAGTATTGCAATTTTGTTTTTTATAATGTGGTGACTTTTGAAGATTATTAAATTAGATTATAAATTTTCTATTGTCAAGATGTTCATTATTCAAACTACTTGTTAAATAAGGTCTTGTTTGAAATTCGGGTACCTAAAAATTATTTTTCTAGGGTAACCGAATAAGCGTCCTTACGATTATGATTTAATGATGATTTTTGAAATTAATAAAAACGAAAAAGCCTGTAAATCTTAGGATTTACAGGCTTTTGGTTTCAATTGAAAATGAATTAGTGGAGTCGCCGGGAATCGAACCCGGGTCCAAACAAGCAACTAAAAAGCTTTCTACACGTTTATTTCCTGATTAGATTTTCGATCTTGTGTTTGACCAGAAACAGTCGCACAAGACTTATCTTCTTAATTTCAAAATCCACCCGAAGCTTATGGAAATCTAGGTTTAAATTTACGATTCACCTTTATCGACCGCTATAAACCAAAGCTTTCGAGGTAAATCCTGCTTTCCTATCTGATAGGAACGAGGCTAATCTTACTATGATTCAGATTATGCAGCAAGAGCGTAGTTTCCTTCGCCGTGTATGTGTTTTGAAACCTTTTATTAACGAGAATTGTCCCAGTTCTCGACGTGCTTACTTCTCAATTCGACTTGCTGTCAAAACCAGTCGACCCCTTTTTTATTTCAAAATCCAAACTTGAATTTTGAATTTGCAAATGTACACTTTTAAACTTTAATTAGTAGTGCTAAACTACCAACTCTATTTCAAAAATCATTCCTTTTTTTATTCGTCTTTTAATTTGAACGGATAGTCCCCAAATAAAACGGCTAACTTCCTAACGTCATATGTTTTTCGGGTAAATTTATTGGATAGTGCAATAATGGTAACGCTTTCTTTTCTTAAAGTAATATAAGCCGACGTGTTACCATGCCACCAACCGTTGTGGAAATAAAAATTTTGCCCTGTCTCCCAATTGACCATTCTAATGCCAAGACCATAGTTTTTAGTGCCTTTGCGCTCATTGCTATATCCTTTGTATACTTGACTTTGAAGCTCAGGCGTTAAAAAATCGGAACTATTTCTCGCTCTGTCAAATTTTAATAAATCACGCGGTGTAGAGTAGATATTTTTATCTCCATAAACCTCATCTAAGTAATCTTTCCCTATCTCTACTTTATTTCCTTTATAGGAAGTAACAGCAGTATCTTTATCCCTTTCATAGTCAAAAACATACGTATTTTTCATGCCTAATGGTTCAAAAATAATCTGTTTCATAGCCTCTTTGTAAGGGAGCTTTGTGGTTTTTTCAATTATTAATGCCAACATGACATAATTAGTATTGCAATAACTAAAACGAGTATCGGTTTTAAATTCTAAACCAATGTCTTTTGTAGCCATGATAGTCAGGATATCTTGATTGGTAAGTATGTTGTGCCTATCCCAAATAGTTTTGTCACGATCCGTGAAGTAGGCATAATTACGCATACCACTTCTGTGATTTAACAATGTTTTTATCGTAACATCTGGATACGGAAACTCTTTCAAGATGGTATTCACCTTTTGATCTAAGTCAAGTCTTTTAGCATTTATTAGTTTTAAAATAGCAGTTGCCGTAATTACTTTACTCACAGAGGCAATGTGTAGCGGAGTAGATTTAGTAATTAATGTTTTATCTCTAAAATTAGAGTAGCCTTCATATTTTTCATAAATAATTTGACCATTCTTAGCAACTAGAAAGCTTCCGTTTGCACTATTATTGGGCCAGTTTTTTTTATAAAAAGAGTCAATCAATGCCTTTTTTGAATTAATGTATTCAGCAGTTAATTTTGTCTCTGGTTTGCTTAACGGCTTCATCTTAGGCAATGTACTCTTTGGGAGTTGGGCATCATTTAATTCTATTTTCTTTTTCTCCTTATTGCATGAACTCAAAACCAAAAAGAGGAGGAATATATGTAGTATATTTGTTTTTTTTATAAAATTCATTTCTGTGGTGCTAGAAGGCAAATATATAGAATCAATGTCTTTTTGGACGCTGTTTTTTCTAAACCTTAACACTATTTTATCAGTAGATAGGAATCACATTTTTTGTATCATTTTGTACATCAGTGAATAGTAGTTTACAGCCTGCAGATTTTAATAAAAAAATAAATGCAATTTAATTTAAATTGTTATATTTGTAACAAATAAGTTAAATAAAGTTATAATAAAAACAAATCAAAAGCATAAAAAAATATGAAATTCGGAATATTAAAAGAAAGAAAGAACCCGCCTGACAGAAGAGTTATTTTCTCACCAGATGAATTGGCTAGATTAAAACAGCTATATCAAGGTGCTTCTATAAAAGTAGAAAGTTCTGATATTCGCGTGTTTACTGATAAACAATATAAAGAATCAGGAATTGAAGTGACCAATGATATCAGTGATTGTGATGTTTTATTTGGAGTAAAAGAAGTTCCTGTAGAAAATTTAATTCCTAATAAAGCGTATTTCTTTTTCTCTCATACCATAAAAAAACAGCCTTACAATAGAAAGTTATTGCAGACCATTTTAGAAAAAAATATTGATTTATACGATCATGAAACTATTGTAGACTCTCATAATCGCAGGTTAATTGGTTTTGGACGTTATGCCGGAATAGTAGGTGCATATAATAGTATAAGAGCTTTTGGAATAAAATTCGAATTATTTAAATTGCCAAAAGCAGAAACACTTTCAGGAAAAGAGGCTTTAATCACACATTTAAAAAGATTGGTATTGCCACCGTTAAAATTCGTGATTACGGGTACAGGAAAAGTTGGTAATGGGGCAAAAGAGATTCTGGATGCCATAAAAATAAAAGAAGTTTCAGTCGAAAATTATTTAACAAAAAACTACACACAACCCGTTTACACCCAAATTGATGTATTGGAATATAACAAACGTAAAGACGGCCAAATATTAGACTTCACTGATTTTTATGATAATCCACAGGAATATGTTTCTAATTTTGAACGATTCACTAAAGTTTCGGATATTTATATTACGGGACATTTTCATGCCAATGAGGCTCCGGTGATTCTTTCACGTGAAATGCTACAGTCCAAAGATTGCAAAATCAAAGTAGTTGCAGATGTTTCCTGTGATGTCAATGGCCCAATAGCATGCACGCTAAGATCATCAACAATTGCGGAACCTTTATATGGGTATTTGCCAAATGAAGATAAAGAAGTTGATGTTTTTCATCCTGCGGCAATTGTAGTTATGGCGGTTGATAATTTACCCTGTGAATTGCCAAAAGATGCCAGTGAAGGATTTGGAGAAATGTTTATGGAGCATGTAATTCCTGCATTTTTCAATGGAGATATAGAAGGGATTTTACAAAGAGCTAAAATCACCGAAAAAGGAAAACTGACTCCAAGATTTAGTTATTTACAAGATTATGTAGATGGGAAGTAAATGCTGTTTCTTTAATATAATAGACAAACCTGCAATGTAATGTTGCAGGTTTTTTTTTATGGAAATTTATAGGCAAATAAATTGGCTTGGTTTTGAAATATTATAAATCAATTAACACCTCATAATTTAATGAGTTTGTCTAAATGCCTAATTTTGTTCAAAACTAAAAATTTATAATGACTAAAAATATTCCAATTTCCCTATTAGAATTAGCGATAATTACCGAAGATAGCAATGCAAGCGAAACATTACAAAAAACAAAAGAACTGGCGCAACTGGCTGATAGTTTAGATTACAAACGATTTTGGTTAGCCGAACATCATAATATGGCGCACGTAGCGAGTTCTGCCACGGTTGTTTTGATTGGTTATATTGCCAGTCAAACCCAAAATATTCGTGTAGGTTCAGGCGGTATCATGTTGCCTAATCATGCTCCGCTAATTATTGCGGAACAATTTGGTACGCTTGAAACACTATATCCCAACCGGATTGATTTAGGATTGGGAAGAGCGCCGGGAACGGATGGTTTAACAGCACAAGCGATTCGGAAAGATTTCTTCGAGCAATCGCAACGATTTCCTCAAAATGTTGCCGCGCTGCAGGAATTTTTCTCAGAGGATAATGCTACTGCAAAAGTGAGAGCTTTTCCTGCCGAAGGGACTAAAGTTCCCATTTGGATTTTAGGTTCCAGTATGGATAGCGCTGCTTTGGCTGCTGCCAATGGATTGCCGTATGCCTTTGCGGGACATTTTGCACCGAAACAAATGCATCAGGCATTTCAATTTTACCGTGATAATTTTGAACCTTCGGAATATTTAGACCAACCCAAAACAATGGCATGTGTAAACGCGATAGCTGCCGATACCGACGAAGATGCCGAAAAATTATCGACCAGTTTGACTCAAATGTTTCTGAATTTGATTCGGAATGATAGAAAACCGTTACAGCCGCCAGTTGATTCCCTTGATGCAATTATGAGTGAAGAAGAACATTTTCATGTAAACCAAATGACTTCTTGTTCATTTGTGGGAAGCAAAGAAAAATTAGTTTTAGAATTAAAACAGTTTATTGATTATACGCTTATTGATGAATTGATGATTACCAGTCCAATTTTTAATCATCAGGATAAATTGAAAAGCATTCGAATCATGAAAGAAGTTATTGACACTATTAAATAGCGTTTGATAGTTTGATAGCTTTAAAAAGTTAAAAACCCTGCAATTTTATATTGCAGGGTTTTTAATTTAGTAAAGATGCACTGCAGTGCATCTCTACAATATAAAAAATTATTTCAGGCTTCCCACCATGTCTTCTGGTTTAACCCAAGCATCAAAATCTTCCGGAGTTACATACCCCAAACGAACGGCTTCTTCTTTAAGCGTTGTTCCGTTTTTATGTGCTGTTTGAGCAATTTCAGCTGATTTGTAGTACCCAATTTTAGTATTCAAAGCCGTAACTAACATCAATGAATTGTCAACCAATTCTTTAATACGTTTGTAGTTAGGTTCAATACCTTGTGCGCAATGTTCGTCAAAAGACATACAAGCATCACCAAGTAATCTCGCTGATTGCAAGAAATTTGCAGCCATCAATGGTTTGAAAACATTCAATTCATAATGACCTTGCATTCCACCAACAGAAATGGCAACATCATTCCCCATAACTTGTGCGCAAACCATCGTTAATGCTTCACATTGTGTTGGGTTTACTTTTCCTGGCATGATTGAAGAGCCTGGCTCATTTTCTGGAATAAGGATTTCTCCAATTCCTGAACGTGGTCCTGAAGCTAACATACGTACATCATTGGCAATTTTATTCAATGAAACCGCCAGTTGTTTTAATGCTCCGTGTGTTTCTACGATTGCATCGTGTGCAGCTAAAGCTTCAAATTTATTTTCGGCAGTTACAAATGGATGTCCGGTAAATTCAGCGATATATTCAGCCACTTTTACATCGTATCCATCAGGAGTATTTAATCCTGTTCCTACCGCTGTTCCTCCTAAAGCTACTTCTGATAAGTGTGCCAAGGTATTTTTAACTGCTTTCAAACCGTAGTTCAATTGCGCTACATATCCTGAAATTTCTTGTCCTAATGTAAGTGGTGTAGCATCCATTAAATGCGTACGACCTATTTTAACCACATTATTAAATTCAACCGCTTTCGCATGAAGTGTATCTCTCAATTTTTCAACACCTGGAATCGTGATTTCTACAACCGCTTTGTAAGCTGCAATGTGCATTCCGGTAGGGAAGGTGTCGTTTGAAGATTGTGATTTATTTACATCATCATTGGCTTTGATAAATTGCTCGCCTTCGCCAATGTTGAATCCTTTTAATACTTGCGCACGATTTGCAACAACTTCATTTACGTTCATGTTACTTTGCGTACCTGAACCAGTTTGCCAAATCACCAATGGAAATTCGTTATCTAATTTTCCAGCTAGAATTTCGTCACAAACAGCTCCAATAGCGTCACGTTTATCGACTGGTAAAACACCTAAATCACAATTGGCATAAGCCGCCGCTTTTTTAAGATAAGCAAAACCTTCAATAATTTCTTTTGGCATGGAAGCCGATGGACCTATTTTGAAGTTATTTCTGGAACGTTCTGTTTGTGCGCCCCAATACTTGTCAGCAGGAACCTGCACTTCACCCATGGTGTCTTTTTCTATTCTGAATTTCATTTGTTGTTATTTATAAGTAATTATGTAGTTTAATTCGTTTTTAGCCCCGATGGCAACGGAAATCCTTTTCTTTTTGCTGCCAAAAAGAAAAGATTAGAGTGTACAGCGGGAAACAGCTCCAAATTCTGAGCTCAAAAATACGGATAATTCCTTTTTTATAAAAATTGATTGGTAGTTTTTATGTTTTTTTATTGGTGCGAAAAAGAATTAAACTTACATTTGTGGCTACATTCAAAAATTCCGGAAAACATGTTTGAATTTTCACAGTACTTAGGCTTTTTACTTTTCTTAACCATTCTTACTATAGGATTTTGGTTAATGTTTTTTCTTGTAGGTTTCGTTCAATATTGGATTGGCGGTGCTCTATGGGAAATGTATAAAGAAAGAAAAGCAAAGAAAGAACAATCAGTTTAATCTGTTTGTTAAATAAAAAAAGGACTCGTGAAAATGAGTCCTTTTTTTATGCTTAATATTTTACTTTTTGTATAAAAAGAGAAAGGACCCGTTTTCACGAGTCCTTATTTTTTTATCCCTGAAAGTCACCTTCATTTTCATTTTGATTTCGCTTAGGTTGTTCTTTTTCGTTTTTCGGTTTGTTAAAACGATACGTGAACGATAAGCTAAACTGTCTTTCTCTCCATTGCATTTCGCTGTAAGAGCTTACAATTCCAGGAAGATTACTTTCCATCATTCTTTTTCTGGAATTGAATACATCACTAACGTTAAATGAAAGTGTTCCTTTATCTTTTAAGACATCTTTACTGAATGCTATATTTGCTGCAAAAATCCCTAAGCTTCTTCCTTGTGCATTATTTTGCGGACCATTATAGGATGCATTTGTCTGCCAGTCAATTTTATAGGGTAACGAAATTTTAGAGGTTAGTCTTGTGGACCATGAAGTGGCTACGTTATCAAAATTTTGTACAATCACATTATTGTTAAAATCTGTATAGGTAAAATCGCCTTGAGTTTCGTTTCTGAAGAAATTGAAATTACTGTTTAATTTCCACCATTTGTATGGAGAATAGTTTAATGTAAATTCAAATCCTGTTCTATATTCAGTTGCCAAGTTGATTGGTGAACTGATTAAGATAGGTGTTCCGTTAACGAAATCTCCTGATTCTCTTCTTGCAAATTGAAAAACATCAGTAGTTTTATTCACATATAAAGAAGTATTGAAGGTCAATTTTTCCCATCTTTTGATGTAACCAAAATCAATTGCATCTGAAAATGCAGGATCTAAATCTGGATTTCCAACAAAAATATTAATGTTACTCGACAAGTTACTGAATGGGTTCAACATTCTTCCTCTAGGTCTTTGAATTCTTCGGCTATAGCTTACAGAAGCGCTGCTTTTATCAGAGATTTCATAAGTGAAGAAAGCACTTGGAAAGAAATTATTGTATTTTTTATTGTTGAAATCATTGGTTGCTAATTGATTGATTTCAATATTGGAATCCTCAAAACGCAATCCGAAAAGGGCTGAGAATTTATTGATTTTTACACCATATTGTGTATAAATCGCATTAACTTTCTCCTTGTATTCTAATGTATTTGTGAAGTTATTATTGATTATGCCATCATTTTCAACGCTATAATCGGTAAGTAATTCTGAGAAATCGCCTCTATATCCTGCTTCAAACTGGCTTCCTTTTCCAAAAGGCAATACATAATCCATTTGAAGTAAATTTCTGCTTTGAGTTTGATTGTTGATTGTATTGTCAAATTTCACCACACTTGTATTAGTGGCTGTGTCTGTAATTATAGCATCGTTGATGTCATCATTTGTAGAGAAGGAACCGTCAATTGTTAATTTATGACCGTCTTTTTTAAATTTCTTAGTGAAGTTTGTTGCAAATTCTACATTTTCACTATCGCTATTTTCTAAATTGATACGATTACGGGTATAGTCATAATTAAACCCTGCATCATAATTATTTTGGAAAACGTTATCAACGTTGATTCCATTACTTTTTCTGTAGTTGAAGGTATTGGTCCAGGAAAGACTCTCGCTTAGATACCATTCCATTCCAAAGTTTCCATTATATCCTTTATTGTCTCTTTCGTTTTCTCGAGTTTCATTTACATAATTACGAGTTGTATTATCAGCATTTAAATATCTTGAATCTGTAAATGCATTTCCGGGATTACTACGATCATTGTATCCTTGAGTAGTAAAAAGATTAAAGTTTTTTGATTTATAGTTTAATGTACCGCTTAAACCATACGTTTCAGGGTATCCGGTTGAAGCTATAAAAGTTCCGTTTAAACCTTGGTTTTTTCCTTTTTTCAAGATGATATTTAATAAACCACCACCACCTTCGGCATCATATCTTGCAGATGGATTGGTAATAACTTCTACTTTGTCAATCGCATCGGCTGGAATTAATCGCAAGGCTTCAGCAATATTAATAGCATTTGATGGTTTTCCGTCAATAAGTACTCTTACGTTTTCGTTTCCACGAAGACTTACATTTCCTTCAACATCAACAGCAACTGAAGGAATGTTATCTAAAACATCACTAACAGTTCCTCCTTTTACCATAAGGTCGTTTCCTACGTTGTATACTTTTTTGTCTAATTTTATTTCAACGGTTGTTTTTTCGGAACGAATAATAACCTCATTCAATTGATTGGCATCTTCTTCTAAACTAATTACCCCTAAATTAGTACTTGCTTTAAGATTTTTCTGTTTGATTTCATTTAGTTTGAAAGAGATGAATTCAATTTTTATATCGTAAATACCGGGCTTAATCTCAATATCAAACTCTCCTTTTGGATTTGTAATACCTCCAGCAACTGGTTTTGGATTATTGGGAATCAAAAAAGTTATTGTTGCGTATTCAAGGGGTTGCTTGCTTATTTTTTCAAGCACTTTTCCAGTAATTTTAATTTTTGGACTTGGACCTTGTTGAGCAAAACCGAACAGGGTAGTAAAAAAGAGAACAAGAATTAAAACGGATTTCATTTTTTTCATTTTTAAAAACTTTGGTTACAAACTTTAGATTGTAAAAGTAGAATTTGGTTTAATACTAGAAATCACAAAAAAATGTTAATTATAAAATTCGAGGTTTTACAAAATAAAAGCTGCTACTTTGTCTAATTCACGGCCTATAATTGCTTTATTTCCATTGATTACAATTGGTCTTTCAATTAGAATTGGATTAGAAATCAGGGCTTGAATAATTTGTTTATCATTCATTTCTTGGTCTTTAAAATTTTCTATCCAAATTTTTTCTTTTTGACGAACTAATTCAATAGGTTTTATATTTAGTTTTTGAATGATAGCAGACAACTCTTCAAATGAAGGAGGGTTTGTCAAATAATTGATGACTTCAAACTCTTTTTCTGATTTTTCTACAAATGCCAGACAATTTCTAGATTTTCCGCAGCGTGAATTATGGTATATTTGTATCATATTTTATTTATATTGGGTTATTGTAAATTGGTATATCGAGGATTATCATTGATGTAACAAAAGTAACATTTGCTAAACTTATTCAGTATAAAAACTAAACGAAAAATAGATGTTTATAGAACAAGGAATAAAAGCAGAAAATAAGTTTTGGAAATATATTTTAGGATCGTTATTAATAATTTTCGCTTCATTTGTGGGTCAGGTGCCACTTTTGATTGGGGTCTTATATGAAGCATTTTTCAATGGAAAGCCTTATCCAACGAGTAATGAAGCTGTAATGCGTTTTTTTGACCCTAATTTGACTTTGTTTTTAATACTGATTTCATTCGTTTTTATTATGGTTGGCATTGTGCTAGTAGTACGTTATTTGCACGGACAAACGATGCTTTCGATAACAACATCGAGAGATAAAATAGATTGGAAAAGAGTTGGATTTTCTTTTATGATTTGGTCCATTTTTACAATTGTCTCCACATTGCTATTTTATTTTTCTAATCCCAGCGATTTCGTAGTCAATTTTAAACCAATTCCATTTGCAATTTTAGTTGTAATAGGTGTACTTTTAATTCCTATTCAAACCAGTTCCGAAGAATATATTTTCAGGGGATACTTGATGCAGGGATTTGCCAATCTTGCCAAGAATAAATGGTTTCCTTTATTAATGACTTCGGTTATCTTTGGAGGAATGCATATTTTTAATCCTGAAGTATCCAAAATTGGTCATATTGTTTTAGTGTATTACATCGGGACCGGTTTGTTTCTGGGTATTATTACGTTGATGGATGAAGGAATGGAGCTGGCTTTAGGATTTCATGCAGCCAATAATTTAGTTGGTGCTTTACTCGTTACATCAGATTGGTCAGCGTTCCAAACTAATTCTATTTTTAAGGACATTTCGGATCCTTCAGCGGGATTAGATGTAATAGTACCGGTAGTTCTTATTTACCCAATACTTTTATTTATCTTTAGTAAAAAATACAATTGGACTAATTGGAAAGAAAAATTAACAGGAACTATTTAAACATTAAAACGCTTCAATAATTTAAAATAACCGGAATCATGATCGATACAATAAAGTACCATAATGTCCACAACCTCTTTAAACTAAATGGATATCATCTGAATCGAAATGATTTATGCAGAGTAGCGTACAGTTTTATAAAAGAAGGAGAGGAGTTCGAAAAATCAGTGGGAGATTTTATACTCGATTGGTTTGATAACAAATCGTATATTGAAATGAATACTTCCGGGACAACTGGAACCCCTAAATTGATTCGTGTCGATAAACAAGCTATGGTCAATTCGGCAATTGCTACGGGTGATTTTTTCGATTTAAAACCTGGAGATAAGGTATTACATTGCTTACCCACAAAATATATAGCTGGAAAAATGATGTTTGTGAGGAGCTTTATTCTTGGTCTCGATATTGATTTTGTTGCGCCAAGTTCTCATCCAATGTTGCAAAATGATACCAAATATGATTTTGTAGCGCTGGTCCCTTTACAAGCTCAAAACTCTTTGTCGGCATTAAAGAATGTGAAAAAGTTGATTATTGGAGGAGCTAAAATGAGCAAAACACTAGAAAAAGGACTTTCTAAATTAAAAACGGAAGTCTATGAAACCTATGGTATGACTGAAACTATTACTCATATTGCAGCCAAAAAGATAGGGGAGGAGGCTTTTTCAATTTTGCCAAATATTAAAATTAGCCAAGATGATAGAAATTGTCTGGTGATTGATGCTTTAAAAATTTCAGATGAGTCCATTGTCACAAATGATTTAGTGGAACTGGTGGGCGAAAATCAATTTGTATTTTTAGGACGTATTGATAACGTAATAAATAGTGGCGGAATCAAATTAATTCCGGAGAAAATTGAAGATAAGCTATCCGATAAAATTAACTCAAGATTTTTTGTAACTGGAAAACAAGATGCTGTTTTAGGAGAAAAATTAGTTATCGTTATAGAAGGTGAAAAACAAATACTAGACGAGACTATTTTTGATGGTTTAGACAAATATGAAAAGCCTAAAGAGGTGTTTTATGTTTCTAAATTTATTGAAACCGAAAACGGGAAGATAAAACGCAAAGAAATTGTAGAAAGTATATAAATTGTTTTTAAGTAAAAAGCATCCGCTAAATGGATGCTTTTTTATTTAATTATTGTTGCATTTTAAAATAATAATCAGCTGAATTTTTTCCACTTCCGTAGAATAAGAAAAACACACATACTCCTAATACCAGTAATGCCAAAAGTAAATTTTGTGAATGCATTTCTCCCATGAAATTTACTATAATAGCACCTATCAGTATAGGTAGTTGCGCCATTATCGCCCATCTTGTCAATAAACCAAATGCAATCATTATACCACCTACCATATGCGCTGGAGCAATGTAATGAATGAGAAACATTCCACCACCAATTCTGTCAATTGGGGATATTAGATCATTTAAATATTGGATGTTCGTTATAAAAGAGATTCCTTTCATAAACAAAAATACACCAAGTGCTATTCGTACCAAATCTACGGTTAAATAAGTGTGCGCATTCGCCCATTTGTTTAAATTTTTTACGTTGCTCATAATACTATAGTTTAAAATATGTAGTACTAAGTTACTGATTTTTAATTAAATAATTTAAAATTGTTAAAGAAAACTAAATTTCGAATATTTTTCTTATTCAAATGAATAGTAATCTAGCGTTTGTGAATAAATTACTACTAATACCAACTTAATTTATAATTGCAGCGTAAGTAAAGATGTTAAATTTTAAAAAATGATTTCGTAATTTTAATAATAAAGTAAGCCTTATTTAATTTAGGAATCGATAATTTATTCTTAAACCAAGGCTGTTTTCAGCATGTCCATGAGCCAAAAACTGAGTCAAATCCATAGATAAGTTTACTTTGGTTTTTTTAGCACCAATGATAAATGACTTCCCAAAATACAGACCCGAACATAATCCAAATTGTTGGTCACGGGCATATTCAGATACAAAACCCAATCCAATTTTACCGTCTTCGTCTGAAAGTGCGTACCCTACGCCGGTTTCGACTCCCCAATACCAATTATTTAAATTAAATTGAACATTTGGTTTGATGCTGAACAAGCTAAAGTTACTGTGTAAAGCTCTTTCTTCCAATGTGCTTTCGGGAGTAAGTATTCGACTATTTTTTTTAATGAATCTGTAATCATAATCGAATCGAATTCCGAGTTCTAATTTTCTGGAAATTATTTTTCCAGCTCTTACATTTACGCCTACAGCAAGTCTGTGACTTCGATACATTTCTATATGTACGGGCAATGATAAGTTTAAACCTGATTCTAGATAAAAAGGTTTCTTATCCATTGACAAAATAGCATTTTCGGTTTTATTTTGTGCATATATAAACTGCCCCACTAACAATAATACTGTTGTTAGTAAAACCAAAATCTTTTTCATTTTCTTTTAATTTTAAATAATTAAAACGAATTAGGTTAAGACTTTTTATGGCACTGTAAATGCTTTTAGGAACTATATTAATAGTTTCTAAAAGCATTATAAATATACAAAATAAAGAGTTAAGTGTTTGTAAATGAGTAGTTAAACTTGAATTACACCCAGGTTAAATTTCTTCTCAATAGGCGAGTGGTTTGCCGCTTCAATACCCATAGAAATCCAGGTTCTGGTGTCTAAAGGATCGATGATTGCATCTGTCCATAATCGTGAAGCCGCATAATAAGGCGAAACTTGTTCGTCATATCTTGCTTTTATTTTATCGAATAATTCTTTTTCTTTAGCTTCATCTACCAGTTCGCCTTTTGCTTTAAGCGAAGAAGCTTCGATTTGCGCCAATACTTTCGCTGCTTGTGTTCCACCCATAACGGCTAATTCTGCACTTGGCCAAGCAAAAATTAATCTTGGGTCATACGCTTTTCCACACATGGCATAATTTCCGGCTCCATAGGAATTCCCTACGATAACTGTGAATTTAGGTACAACTGAATTAGATACAGCATTTACCATCTTAGCACCGTCTTTTATAATTCCGCCATGTTCAGATTTGGATCCCACCATAAAACCGGTAACATCTTGTACGAAAACTAAAGGAATTTTCTTTTGGTTGCAATTAGCGATGAAACGGGTGGCTTTGTCCGCACTATCGGAGTAGATTACACCGCCAAATTGCATTTCGCCATTTTTGGTTTTCACCACTTTTCGTTGGTTGGCAACAATTCCCACTGCCCAACCGTCAATTCTGGCATAGCCGGTAATAATGGTTTGACCGTAACCGTCTTTATAGGCTTCAAACTCGGAATTATCTACCAGACGATTGATGATTTCCATCATATCATACTGTTCATTTCTGGCTTTTGGTAAAACACCGTAGATTTCTTTTTCATCCAATGCTGGTTTTTCTGCTTTAATTCGGCTGTAGCCGGCTTTGTCAAAATCACCTATTTTGTCAACTATATTTTTTATTTTGTCTAATGCGTCTTTGTCATCTTTGGCCTTGTAATCTGTAACTCCCGAAATTTCACAATGTGTAGTTGCTCCACCTAACGTTTCGTTATCAATGCTTTCGCCAATGGCAGCTTTGACCAAATAACTTCCGGCTAAGAAAATACTTCCCGTTTTATCCACAATCATAGCTTCATCGCTCATGATAGGCAAATAGGCACCACCGGCAACGCAACTTCCCATTACAGCAGCAATTTGGGTGATTCCCATGCTGCTCATTTGTGCATTATTTCTAAAAATACGACCAAAATGTTCTTTATCAGGGAAAATCTCATCTTGCAAAGGCAAATAAACGCCTGCACTATCCACTAAATATATGATTGGCAGACGATTTTCCATTGCAATTTCTTGCGCACGTAGATTTTTCTTTGCGGTTATAGGAAACCAAGCTCCCGCTTTTACGGTAGCATCATTGGCCACAACAATACATTGTTTTCCTTTGATATACCCTATTTTTACCACAACTCCGCCAGATGGGCAGCCACCATGTTCTACATACATTCCTTCACCAACAAATGCTCCAATTTCAATACATTTTGCTTTTGGATCCAATAAATAATCGATACGTTCGCGTGCCGTCATTTTGCCTTCGCCATGTAATTTTTGGATGCGTTTTTCACCACCTCCAAGTTTGACTATGCTTAATTTTTGTCGTAATGCTGAAAGTAAAAGTTTATTGTGGTCTTCGTTTTTGTTGAAGTTCAAATCCATGATGAAATAGTGTTAAAAAAAGTTTGCGCTAAAATACAAAATCCAACTAAATAAATTTTATTATTTTAATTGGTTTGTGAAGAAAATCGAATATATGTTTACTATTAAAACAAAAAAATAGAAGTTTATCTCTATTTTTTTATGAATTTAATAAAAAAAGAGAATATTTATTTGTAGGACTGTCCGCTAAACGAACCATCATTATTTTTTTTACTATCATCAACAATGAGATTAAGAGATTAAGAGTCAATGTTATCAAAAAAATCTTAAAAAAAAAACTGAATATCTTGAACCCCACTTGCTATCTTTATTTCTTTGTTTTAAAAAAAAGCTAAACCTTCCGCCGCGTCGGTTTAAAACAGAACAAAGCCAGCATCTCTTAACCTATAAACCTCACTGTTTAAAAATTATAATGTTTTTCTCCGCCGCGGCGGATTTAATATTTACAGGGGTTTACAAAGTATTTTTGCAAGTTCGAATCCGCCACGGCGGAGAGATTGATTTTTTTTTTTGTATTAATAACGGATAGTCATATTTATTTTTTAGACTCATTTACCAGTCTTTTCAAAATTGCCCATTGTTTTAATGCGTCACGAGCTTCTACTGCAGGATATCCTAACATAGTTTTTCCTGCCGGAATATCTCCTGTGACACCGGAACCAGCACCTACAATGGCACCATCGCCAATAGTGGTGTGGTCTTTTATAGAAGCACTTCCACCAATAATCACGCCGTTTCCTAAAGTTACGGATCCTGCCAGTCCACTGTTTCCAGCCATAATACAAAATTTACCCAATTTACTATTATGACCTATTTGAACTAAATTATCAATTTTACAACCATCTCCTAAAACGGTCGAACTGAATTTTCCTCGGTCAACACAAGTATTGGCACCAATTTCAACACTGTTACCAATAATCACATTTCCAATTTGAGGAATTTTGACTAAACCTCTTTGTGGGTCAGGACGAAAACCAAAACCATCGGCACCAATTGTTGCGTTAGGATGCAAAATACAATCATTCCCAATATGACAGCGCTCTCTAATGACAGTTCCTGACCAAATCACGGTGTTTTTTCCTATAGTACATTCATCAAGAATAGTCACATTTGGATAAATGGTCGTGTTATCTCCAATAATAACTTTAGGTCCTATATAACAACCTGCACCAATTCTGGCGCCATTACAAATAGTTGCACTTGGGTCAATTACTGCGGTTGGGTGAATGTCAATAGTAAATAATGGAGTTGGAGGTGCAAAAAGTTCCAATACTTGAGACATTGCCAAATCAGCATTTTTTACTTTTATAAAAGCCCTGTCTTCTCCTGGTTCTATTGATATGTCTTCGTTAACGACTGCTACACAAGCTTTGGATGCAGACCAAAATTTCTCATATTTTTTGTTCCCAATAAATGAAATTTCAGATTCATTAGCGACTTCAAGTTGTTCAGGTGCAGTAATATTTTGGGAAGTATTCCCGACTATTACTCCTTTTAGAATCTCATTTATTTCTTGAATTGTGTAGGATTTCATTAAGTATGGATTGAATTTGGTTTTGTTATCGTTTCCAAATAAAATCATTTAACGTTGAAATTGCAAATGTTTTTTTTGCATTGTAAAAAAAGGACTCTTTAATAGATGCAAAAAAAATCCCCTCAAACCTTTCGATAAACGAATGTTGAGGGGATTTTGTTATTTATTTCACCTTGTTAGAGTATGTACAGACCACTGCAAACTGATAACTATTCCTCTTCTTTTTGTCCCATCATCATTAGATATGCTTTTAGGAATTCGTCAATTTCACCATTCATAACGCCATCAACATTACTGGTTTCATGACCGGTTCTAACATCTTTGACCAATTTATAAGGTTGCATCACGTAATTGCGTATTTGTGATCCCCATTCTATTTTCATTTTTCCGGCTTCGATATCAGCGCGTTGTGCTTGTTTCTTTTTTAACTCAATTTCGTATAATTGAGATCGTAACATTTGCATCGCACGTTGTCTGTTATCTTGTTGCGAACGCGTTTCGGAACATTGTATTTGAATTCCGGTTGGTTTGTGAAACAATTGTACTTTGGTTTCTACTTTATTTACATTTTGTCCTCCGGCACCACTGGATCGCGAAGTTGTAATTTCAATATCAGCAGGATTAATATCAATTTCAATACTATCATCAACAAGCGGATACACATAAACGGATGCAAACGAAGTGTGGCGCTTGGCATTACTGTCAAAAGGAGATATTCGAACCAATCGATGTACGCCGTTTTCACCTTTTAAATAACCAAATGAATAATCGCCTTCAAATTCGAGCGTTACTGTTTTTATACCTGCAGCTTCTCCTTTCTGGAAATTCAGTTCTTTGATTTTATAGCCGTATTTTTCGCCCCACATCATGTACATGCGCATCAGCATTTCGGCCCAATCACAACTTTCGGTTCCACCTGCGCCAGCCGTTATTTGTACAACAGCACTCAAAGTATCGCCTTCGTCCGAAAGCATGTTTTTGAATTCAATCGCTTCTATATGATTGGCAGTAGTCAAATATTGTTCGTCTAATTCTTCAGATGTAAGTTCTCCTTCTTTGTAAAAATCATAGGCGAGTTGCAATTCGTCCGTCATTTCGACAGCTTTATTGTAATCTTCAATCCATTTTTTTTTGTTTCTAAGATTTTTTACAATGATTTCAGCATCTTTTGCATTGTTCCAAAAGTCGGGTGCAAAAGTCTTCTCCTCTTCATTTGAAATCTCAATTAGTTTGGCATCAACGTCAAAGATACCTCCTCAACGCACCAAGGCGCTCTACAATACCTTTAATTTGTTCGGTAGTTGTCATAAATTCTATTAATTAAATAAGTCTATTTTCAAATATTTATAAAAAATTCCGTTGTGTAATATATTTAGTTTAGTTTTAACTGAACTAGTTTGAATTAACAAATGGTATTATGTAAATTTGTGGCACAAAAATAGAAAAATTTTACGAAGGTACAATTCACGAATTGTCCGTACTGATAAAAAAAAATATGGAAATAAATTTAATTAGCGATACAATCACAAAGCCTTCTAACGAAATGTTGCAATACATGTTCAAAGCAGTTGTGGGTGATGATGTATATAAACAAGACCCGACTGTTATTGAATTAGAAGCTAAAGTTGCAGCTATGTTTGGTATGGAGGCAGGGCTTTTCTTCCCTTCAGGAACAATGGCGAATCAAACGGCTATAAAATTACATACACAACCTGGAGAACAATTAATAGCTGACAAATACGCACACGTTTATCATTATGAAGGTGGTGGTGTTTCTTTTAACAGTGGAGTTTCGTGCTGTTTATTAGACGGAAATCGCGGAATGATAACTGCTGAACAAGTGGCGGGAGCGATTAATGATCCTGAATTTTATCACAGTCCTTTGACGAGTTTAGTTTGTGTGGAAAACACAACCAATAAAGGCGGAGGAGCTTGTTATGAACTGGAAGATTTACAAAAAATAAAGCAGGTTTGCGATGCCAATAATTTAAAATTTCACATGGATGGCGCCCGAATTTGGAATGCGTTGGTAGCCAAAAATCAAGATCCAAAAGCATTTGGGAAATTATTCGATACTATTTCTGTTTGTTTGTCTAAAGGTTTGGGAGCGCCAATTGGATCGGTTTTATTGGCTGATAAAGCTACTATTCACAGAGCGTTGCGAATCCGAAAAATATTAGGTGGAGGGATGCGTCAAGTAGGATATTTGGCAGCAGCCGGAATTTATGCTTTAGATAACAACATAGAACGCCTTTCTGAAGACCATCGAAGAGCTAAAGAAATTGCCGAAGTATTAAAAAAGCTAAGTTGGGTAGCATCAGTAGAACCTGTTGAGACTAATATTTTGATTTTTTCATTGGTTCCAAATTGCATTGAAAAGAATTTAATTGAATTATTAAAACAGAAAAATATTTCAATCAGTTCTATGGGACATGGAAAATTGAGGATTGTAACACATCTTGATTATCGTGAAGTGATGCATACGTATGTTCTGGAAACCCTGCAAAAATTGGTTTAAAAAAAGTTATGAGTTATGAATTATGAGTTTTTCAAGTTGTCAGAGCTCATAATTCATAACTTATAATTCATAATTACTTGAACAAATTATCCATTCCCGGAATCATTGGCATATCCATTTTTGCAACAGCATCAAGTTCAGCTTCATTTACTTTAGTAGCTTTTTCGATAGCTTTGTTTAATACCAAAATCATATAATCTTCTAATTGCTCTTTGTCTTCCAATAAGGAGTCATCAATAGTAATTGATTTAATAGATCTATTGGCAGTTAGTGTCACTTTCAATAAACCATCGGTACTTTGTTCGTCTATAAGAACGGTGTCTAAACGTTTTTTAGTGTCTTCTATCTTTTGTTGGGTTTCTTTAAGTTTACCCATCATTCCCATTAAATCCATGTTTTAATTTTTTTAAATTAATTGAATTGCAAAATTACTATATTGCATAGTTATATTCAATAAAATATTCATGAAAAACAAACTCATCATAAGTTCTCTTTGTGTTATTTTTGCAACTTCATTTACTAATACAAAAGCACAACAAATGTTAAAAAATAGTCCAATTCCAGTAGCTAAAATAATTCCTAAAACATTAGAAAAACATAATGACACAAGAATTGATAATTACTTCTGGTTAAATGACAGAGAAAATCCTGAAGTTATTGATTACCTGGATAAAGAGAATGAGTATTATCATAAAATGACGGATCATACCAAAGATTTTCAAAAAGAATTGTTTGAGGAAATGAAAGGAAGAATTAAGGAAGATGATCAATCAGTTCCTTATTTATACAATGGCTATTACTATATCACTCGTTTTGAAAAAGGGAAAGATTATCCTATTTATTCTCGAAAGAAAGAAAGTCTTTCGGCAAAAGAAGAGATTATGTTTGATTGTAATGAAATGGCCAAAGGCCATTCGTACTTTCAATTAGGAGGTTTGAGTGTGAGTCAGGATAACAAATTGGCAGTTTATAGCTTTGATATTGTTGGAAGAAGAATTTACACCATTCAGGTAAAAAGTTTAGAAACCAATGAAATTTTAGAAGATAAAATAGAAAAAGTTACCGGAACTGCGGTTTGGGCAAATGATAATAAAACCATTTTTTATTCCAGTCAAGACGAAGTTACTTTACGATCAGATAAGATTTTCAAACATAAATTAGGTACAAAATCTGCAGAAGATGTTTTAGTTTATTTTGAAAAAGACGATACCTATAATGTTGAAATTGCTAAATCTAAGTCTAGAAAATATTTGGCAATTGAATCTGGAAGCACACTGACAACAGAATACAGAATTCTAAATGCAGACAATCCTGATGGAGAATTTGAAATTTTTCAAAAACGAATTCGTGGTGTAGAATATAGCATTAATCATTACAAGGATAGTTTTTATATAATGACTAATGCGGACAAGGCTGAAAATTTCAAGTTGATGAAAACCCTTGAAACGGCCACTTCAAAAGAGAATTGGACAGAAGTAATTGGGCATAGAGAACAGGTTTTATTGGAAGATATCGAAATTTTTGCCAACTATTTAGTAGTCGAAGAACGTTCTAATGGATTGAATAAAATCAGGATTATGCCTTGGAGTGGAGAAGGGGAATATTATTTGCCTTTTGAAAGTGAAACCTATACAGCATATACGACAACTAATGTAGATTTTGAAACAGAAATCTTGCGTTACGGATATCAATCCATGACAACTCCCTCTTCGGTTATTGATTTCAATATGAGGACCAAAGAGAAAGAAATTAAAAAAGAGCAGCAGGTTCTTGGAGGCAAATTCGATAAAAATAATTATACCGAAGAACGAGTTTGGGCAACTGCCAAAGATGGTACCAAAGTACCAATTTCTATGGTGTATAGAAAAGAATTAAAAAAAGACGGAAATAATCCCTTATTGCAGTATGCTTATGGGTCTTATGGACACTCCATGGACGCTACTTTTTCTTCTACGAGACTGACATTATTAGACAGAGGCTTTATATATGCGATAGCACACATTCGCGGTGGCGAAGATTTAGGAAGGCAATGGTATGACGATGGAAAATTATTAAAAAAGAAAAATACGTTTACTGATTTTATTGATTGTTCTAAATTTTTAATAGATCAAAAATACACTTCACCTGAACATTTATATGCCGAAGGTGGTTCAGCGGGAGGGTTATTGATGGGAGTTGTCGTGAATATTGCGCCTGAATTATATCATGGAATTATTGCGCAAGTTCCTTTTGTGGATGTAATGACCACCATGCTTGATGATAGTATCCCACTTACTACAGGTGAATATGATGAGTGGGGAAATCCTAACAAAAAGAAATATTACGATTACATGCTGTCTTATTCCCCTTACGATAACGTAAAAAAGCAAAATTATCCTAATATGTATGTTTCTACAGGTCTTCATGATTCACAAGTTCAGTATTGGGAACCAGCTAAGTGGGTCGCAAAATTAAGAACTTTGAAAACAAATAATGATACTGTTTTATATCTAGATACAAACATGGACGCTGGTCATGGTGGAGCTTCTGGAAGGTTTGAAGCCATTAAGGAATTAGCAAAGGAATTTAGTTTTTTATTAGATTTAGAAGAAATTAAAAAGTAATTAGAATTTTTTTGTTAAATTTGCAACGTTCGTGGTTAAATTAAAAATTGCCCACGACTAACTATTTTTTTATGAAAAAAGAAATAAACGCTTACAATAATGTCTTAGAATTAATAGGTAATACTCCACTTATTAAGCTAAATAAAATCACAGAAGAGTTAGAAGGTAATTTCTACGCAAAAGTAGAAGCTTTTAATCCGGGACATTCCTCAAAAGACAGAATAGCATTATATATTATAGAAGAAGCCGAAAAGAGAGGAATTTTATCTCCAGGTGATACCATTATAGAAACTACATCTGGGAATACTGGTTTTAGTTTAGCGATGGTAAGTATCATAAAAGGATATAATTGTATTCTTGCGGTTAGTTCTAAATCATCTAAAGATAAAATAGACATGTTACGTAGTTTGGGAGCAAAAGTTTATGTTTGTCCTGCACATGTATCCGCTGATGATGAACGTTCGTATTATAATGTTGCCAAACGTTTGCACGAAGAAACAAAAGGTTCTGTTTATATCAATCAATATTTTAACCAATTGAATATTGATGCACATTATAAATCCACAGGACCGGAAATTTGGAAACAAACTAATGGTAACATAACACATCTTATTGCTTGTAGTGGAACTGGAGGAACAATTTCCGGAACTGCAAAATTCTTGAAAGAACAAAATCCTAATATTAGAATTCTTGGAGTAGATGCTTTTGGTTCAGTGCTAAAAAAATACCATGAAACCAGAGAATTCGATAACGATGAGATTTATCCTTACAGAATTGAAGGTTTAGGTAAAAACTTAATTCCATCAGCAACTGATTTTGATCTTATTGATAAGTTCATGAAAGTTACCGATGAAGAAAGTGCCCATTCTGCAAGAGAAATAACTAGAAAAGAAGGTCTATTTGTAGGATATACATCGGGAGCAGTAATGCAAGCCATAAAACAATACGCCGAAGAGGGAGAATTTGATGAGAACAGTAATATAATTGCTATTTTTCCAGACCACGGTTCTCGTTATATGAGTAAGGTATTTAGTGATAACTGGATGAACGAACAAGGTTTCTTTGACAGTATCAATGAAGAAGAGGCTCAAAAAATCGAATTTATTAAATAGACTTTCTTAGACAGTCAGATAATCAGAATTCTTTGATTTTTAGACATAAAAAACTCCATTCATACTTATTTGAATGGAGTTTTTCTTTTTAACAGAGTCATACAAGATAAAATTAGAAACAAAAAACTCCAGAATTATCTGGAGTTAGTTTGAAATGAAATCTAAAATCTATTCTTCTTCCATAGTATGATATACGTTCATCACGTCATCATCTTCCTCTATTTTTTCAATTAGTTTCTCTACATCCGCTACCTGAGCTTCTGTAAGTTTCTTAGTGATTTGAGGGATTCTTTCAAATCCGGAAGAAAGAATTTCTAAACCTCTGTTTTCTAATTCTTTTTGAATGGTTCCAAAACTTCCAAAAGGAGCATATATTAAAATACCGTCTTCATCTTCAAAAACCTCTTCAGCACCAAAATCGATTAATTCTAATTCTAATTCTTCAGGATCGATTCCGTTTGCCGGAATTCTAAAATTACACGTATGATCAAACATAAATTCAACCGAACCTTGTGTTCCCATAGTTCCATTGCATTTGTTAAAATAACTTCTAACATTGGCAACAGTTCTGTTGTTATTATCAGTAGCCGTTTCAACTAGAATTGCAATTCCATGAGGCGCATATCCTTCAAATAAAACTTCTTTATAGTTGGCAGTATCTTTATCGGTAGCTTTTTTAATGGCACGTTCTACATTTTCTTTTGGCATATTTACTGCCTTGGAGTTCTGAATAACGGCTCTTAATCTGGAGTTGGCATCAGGATTAGGTCCGCCTTCTTTTACAGCCATTACAATATCTTTACCAATTCTGGTAAATGCTTTGGCCATTGCCGACCAACGTTTCATTTTTCTTCCTTTTCTAAACTCAAACGCTCTTCCCATTTCTAATTTATTATTTTGAACTGCAAAAATACAGCTATTAGTTATTTTTTCAAAAATTTTTATCAATCAATTGGTACATGCTTTGAAATAAAAGCATCTCCTGTTACATTCCAAAAATTGATTGTATTGGCTCGCTCTGAATTGAATTTGTTGTTGATAGCATTATAATTCCCAACTTCTTTATTCAACTCGTTTACCAGTTTATTGAAATTATCGACTTCTTCCTTTGATCTGGAAGTGGCTGATTTGTTATCCATTGTTTTTTTACTCTCTTGAAATTTTTGATTAAGCATCATAAAGGCAACTACTTTGGGACTAAATTCCAATGCTTCTTTTTTACTGAATTCCAATACTTTTTTGGTGGCATTTACCAGCATTAAATCCTTGTTGTAGGCTTTAAATGTTTTTAGCTTGTCCAAACCTTCGTTCGAATATTGCTCTAATGCATTACTGTTTTGTTGAATGGCATTCAAATTGTTTTGAGCAACGGCATTCATCAAAAGTGATTCTGTGAAATTTACTTTGAAAAAAATCAGATATAATTGAGTATGATTTTCAAAAACTTCATTAGAGATTTTCATTTTTTTACCCAGTTCACTTTTGTCTTCTCCAATTTGGATACCGTATTTAGTTGCAAATATTTTTTGGTTGGCATTCAATTTATCTACTTCTTCATTGATTTTAGTATTGACTAAATCTCTTGCCAAAATAAAAGCTTCCATAAAATCATACGATTGCTCAGCCACTTCCTGCATGTTTATGATTTTTTCATATTCCTGATTGATTTGTTTTTCAGAAATTGATAAATACGCCAGCAGTTGATCTTTATATTCAACATCGCCTTTATAGCCATCCTTTAAAGCTTCAATTTTTTTAGTGGTATTCTGAATACTTTTTACTAATGTTTTACGGGTTATATCAATTCTTCGGGCATTTTTACTATGCGCAACTGCCGAAGTGTATTTCCATGTTGTTCGAGAAATGGCATCGGTTTCTTTGCCAATGTAATTTAAATAGTCAACAGGAGTTTTGAATTCTTGCGCATTAGAAAAGGTAATCGTAATTAAAAACAGGATCGAAGTAAAGGTTAATTTCATTTTTTTGCTGGTTATTTATTCAGATTCTTATAATCGTTTATTATGGCAATTGCTTCTTCTAAATAGGGATTGTTTTTCACCCCTTTGATTTTATAGCGATTAATATCCTGTTGGAAAACATCAAATTTTAATTTTTCCAAATCATAGGAATTATTTGAAATCGTACTTTTACTTTGGCTGTCTACAATCTTTTTTACTTTTTTCCAAAGCGAATCAATTTCATGAATATCGTTGAATACATCTTTAAAAATCAAGCGTGTTGGTTTTTTTGGATTGTTATAAAGTGCATTTATTTGCTCGTTAGCCAAACTGATTTCATTGAAACAAGAGGCAGTTTTTACTCTTGAATTGCTTAATTCGACTATTTTTGGAAAATAGGTTTTTGAAAATGGATTAAATCTGGCTTTTGTAGCAATCACATCATATTTCAAAGCTGTTTTAAAACTAATCTCCCGCTGAATTATACTGTCAAACAAAACCGGAAGTACAATATCCGGAATGATTCCTTTTATTTGATGGCTGTCACCGGTAATTCGGTAGAATTTTTCAATGGTTAGTTTTACAAAATCTTGTTGATTATTTTCGTCCAATGGTAAAATGGTCTGCATAGAAGCTTTGCCCAATGATTTACTTCCAATAATGATCGCCCTGTTATAATCCTGCATTGAGGCAGCAAAAAATTCACTGGCTGATGCTGAATTCCCATTGATTAACAGTACGATTGGACCATTATAAGCACTGCCACGATTGCCGTCTTTTAAAATGGTTTGCTTATTTTTATTATTAACCAAAACGGATACAGGACCAATATCTAAAAACATTCCGGCTAATTTAATAGCTTCTTCCATCGATCCTCCACCATTGTTTTGAAGATCGATCACTAAACCTTCAACATTGTCTTTTTGAAGTTTCACGATTTCTTTGGCAACATCATCGGCACAGCCTTGAAAGGAGTATCCGTCAAAATTAGAATAAAAACTAGGAATATTGATGTAACCAATTTTTGTTTCCGCTTCGGCAATATAACTGAAAACTGCATTCTCAGTGGTTTTCATTACTTGCTTTCTGAGGAGGACAGATTGTATCGTCCCATTTTTTTTCTGAATGGTCAACTCAATTTCTATATTCGAATCAGAAAAAATCAATTCTCCAATTTTTTCTATTGAGGCACATGAAACAGAATATTCATCTCCTTTGGTATTGGATACTTTTAGAATTACATCGTCTTTTTCAAACTTATCCGTTTTAGCGGCCGGACCACCTGGGACAATTTCTTCGATAATAATTTCCTCTTTTTCATTAAATCCAATATTCAATCCTAACGAAAGATTGCTCATTGATAAACCCGACATAAAACTGGATTTGGCATCCATTGAAAAATAATTGGAATGAGGATCAAAATAGGTGCAAAAAATATTCAAAAAATTATTTTGAAGGTCATTTTCCAATCTGTTATTGCCTTCAAGAATACTATTTACTTTGCATAAATTGGTGTCAAATATTTTTACTTTGGCAGTTTTTTCGAGCTTTGAAAAATTTTGAGTGAGCGAATCTAAATTAGAACTTAACTTCGAAATATCTTCCAGAATATCATACCGGATTCTCTTTTTCCAGACTCTTTCGATATCAGTTAAAACCAAATCAAATGGGAAGTTTTTCTTCGAGAATTTAACGGAGTCATGCGTAGTATAATCAAAAGTCTCCTCTTGTATTTTCTCTAAAACTTTCTTCTTTCTGGTTAAAGCCAATTTATAAACAGCAACAAAATCATTCATAAAGGAACAATTGTTCTGTAAAATATAATTGTCTAGTTGGAGTCTATGTTTGCGTAGTTTTTGATATTCAATCTTGGTAAATAAGTTTCGGTTAGAATCTAAAGCATCCATAAAATTGTCAAAAACAAAAACCGATAAACTGTCGTCTACCGGTTTTGGATGATAATGTTCACGTTGTATTAATGCATTTATTTTAGAAAGTGTTTCACAAGTTTTTGCCTCATTTTGACCAAAAAGTGAAAATGTAGCCAGCAACAATACGAGTGAAAGTTTCTTCATTTATTTTTATTTCTTGTAAAAAGGCGGTTTAACCACTTTCGCAGGGACATCATTTTTACGGATTCTGATAAAAATTTTGCTGTCCAAAGCACTGTGTTCCGTTGTTACGTAACCCATACCAATTCCTTTATTCATCGATGGCGACATTGTTCCAGAAGTTACAATTCCGATTACATTTCCTGAAGCATCCACAATTTCGTAATCGTGTCTTGGCACCGCACGTTCCAGCATTTCAAAAGCGACTAGCTTTTTAGTAACACCAGCTTCTTTTTGTTTTTTCAGGTTTTCAGAATTCGTGAATTCTTTAGTAAATTTTGTAATCCATCCCAAACCAGCTTCTAATGGAGAAGTCGTGTCATTGATATCATTTCCGTACAAACAAAAACCCATTTCCAATCGCAACGTATCACGAGCCGCAAGACCAATTGGCTTGATACCAAAAGCCGCACCCGCTTCAAATACTTTATTCCAAATTTGTTCTGCTTCTGAGTTTTTACAATAAATCTCAAAACCTCCGGAACCAGTATATCCAGTAGCCGAAATAATTACGTTTTCGATACCGGCAAAATCACCCACTTCAAAATGGTAATACGGAATCGCAGATAGATCTTTTGAGGTCAAGGATTGCATCGCTTCAACCGCTTTTGGTCCTTGAATTGCCAATAATGAATAATCATCGGATAAGTTTTTCATCTCCACACCCAAATCATTATGAGCCGAAATCCAATCCCAATCCTTGTCAATATTCGAAGCATTTACCACTAATAAATACTGCTCGTCTTTCATTTTATAAACAATCAAATCGTCTACAATTCCACCTTCATTGTTCGGTAAACAAGAATATTGCGCTCTTCCGATGGTCAAAGTCGAAGCATCATTCGAAGTCACTTTTTGAATCAAAGCCAATGCATTTGGACCCGTAAGCAAGAATTCACCCATGTGAGAAACGTCAAAAACACCCACGGCATTTCGCACCGTTTCATGTTCCGCATTCACTCCTTCATATAAAATTGGCATATTGTATCCGGCAAACGGAAGCATTTTTGCTCCCAAACTCTCGTGTATGTGCGTAAGCGCAGTATTTTTCATTGTGTTTTTATATAAAATTTGAAGTCGCTAATTTATTGATTTTATTTCGGGTGACAAAGTCCGAGCGAAGCAAAGTTTAAACTTTCAAACGTTTTCGGAATAACTCGTACAGTAGGATTTATAACAATTATTTTTAGGAGCTATTTCCTGCTATTCGCTATATCTTTATTTAAAGCTTCCAGTCTTCAAAAGGCTGGAAGCTTTAAATAAAGGATGCCACTTTTATCAGGGCTAGGGAATTTCGGTACAATTAACGAATTTGTTTCTTATTAAATTCGTAATTTTAAACAAACAAATTTCCATGACGAATTCCATTTACATCGACCAAAAACAAATCCTCAAACACTACAAACAGCCAGACAAACACACTCACAAAGGAATTCAGGGACACGCTTTAATCATTGGTGGAAGTTATGGAAAAATAGGAGCAGTGAGTTTGTCTGCCAAAGCGTGCTTGAAAACCGGTTGCGGATTAGTCACTGTTTTTATTCCCAAATGTGGTTATGATATTCTGCAAATTGCCATTCCCGAAGTAATGGTCATAACAGACAATCAAGAGAAATTAATCTCCAATATCACTTTCGACATAACGCCACAAGCCATCGGAATTGGTCCTGGTTTAGGTCAGAAAATTGAAACCCAAAACGCATTCCATCAGTTTTTGCAAACAAATAAAACGCCTTTAGTAATCGATGCCGATGCGTTGAATATTTTATCCCAAAACAAAGAATGGCTTTCGTTATTACCGCCCAAAACTATTTTAACGCCACATCCCAAAGAACTGGAACGATTGATAGGAAAATGGCATTCCGAGGAAGAAAAAAGGAGTATGGCAATCTCCTTTTCAAAACAATACCAAGTTATAATCGTAATGAAAGGTGCGCCAAGCCGTATCATAGATGGAGAAACTCTCTACGAAAATACCACCGGAAATGCCGCTTTGGCAACCGCAGGAAGTGGCGATGTTTTGACGGGAATGATTACCAGTTTACTGGCGCAATCCTATGAACCCATTAGCGCCGCAATTCTTGGGGTGTACCTTCACGGATTAACCGCTGAAATTGCGTTACCGGAAACCGGTTATCAATCTTTTATCGCTTCAGATGTTATTGCGAATATTGGAAAAGCCTTTTTGAGTTTAGAAAAATTGGAGTAAATAGTACTCATAAATGAATTTTATCCTACTTATTTGTAAGTTTGTATCCAAGCAAAATAGCTTTATCCAATTCGATTATGGAAAAAACACCTCATCTTAGAACCGTAAACGTTACGCGATACATCACTCCTTTGCGGGAAGGCGGTTCTTTGCCTGCGCTCGCTGAAGCTGATGATGATTTTAAATATGTATTGAAATTCAAAGGTGCCGGACACGGTGTAAAAGCCTTGATTGCCGAATTAATTGGCGGGGAAATTGCCCGTGTTTTAAATCTAAAAATGCCGGAACTTGTTTTCGCAAATCTTGACGAAGCTTTTGGACGTTCAGAAGGCGATGAAGAAATTCAGGACTTGCTTCAAGGCAGTCAGGGACTCAATTTGGCATTACATTATTTATCGGGAGCCATAAATTTTGATCCTGTTGTCACTTTGGTTGACCCAAAACTAGCTTCCCAAATTGTTTGGTTAGATGCTTTTATTACAAACGTGGACAGAACATTTAGAAACACCAATATGTTGATTTGGCATAAAGAATTATGGCTGATCGATCATGGTGCAAGTCTTTATTTTCAGCATTCGTGGACCAATTGGGAAAAGCATGCGCAAAGTCCTTTTGCATTGATAAAAGATCATGTATTGTTGCCTCAAGCTTCCTTGTTGCCAGAAACTGATGTACTATTCAAAAAAATATTGACGAAAGAGGTATTACAGAATATCGTGAATCTTATTCCAGAAGTATGGTTAAATTGGGAAGATACCGATGAAACTCCCGAAGCCATTCGGGAAGTCTATTTTCAGTTTTTATCCATACGTTTGAACCATTCCGAAATTTTTATAAACGAAGCACAAAATGCAAGAGAAGCACTTATATGAGTATGCCGTAATCCGGGTTGTACCAATGGTAGAACGCGAAGAATTCCTCAATGTGGGTATTATTCTCTTTTGTAAAAAAGCGAAGTTTATAAAAGTGCTCTGCTCGATGAATGAAGCCAAATTACAACTATTTTCAGCCGATTTAGATTTAGAACAATTGCATTTAAATTTACAGGCATTTGAGAAAGTGGCGCATGGCGAAAAATCAGGCGGACCAATAGGACAATTTGATATTCCATCACGTTTCCGTTGGTTGACTGCACTTCGCAGCTCTGCCATTCAAACCTCAAGACCACATCCGGGATTGTGTGATGATTTGGAACAAACAGCGCAACGTTTATTTGAAGAAATGGTATTGTAAATAAATTTTAAAACTGTTGGAAAGTCATTTCGCAATTAAAATACTTTTTTGGAATCCACACTATAATCCATAAAATTTAAGAGATGCTATTCAGGTGACGCGCAAGATGCATGCCCATACTAAAGCAAGCCTGCAGCAGATAGCCACCAGTGGGCGCATCCCAATCCAGCATTTCGCCAATACAATAATTGTGTTTTTTATTTTTCAATTGAAAATTTTCATCCACGGCAATTAGTTGAACACCGCCTGTGGTAGATATAGCATCATTTAATAAGGAAGAACCGGTTATTTCGAGACTTAATTTTTTAATGTTTTGGGCCAATAATTCCGGATTCAGGTAGGTTTCTTTCGAAAGGTATTTTTTCAAAAGCCCAATCTGTGCAGGGCTCAATTTTACCCCTTTTTGTAATGTTTCGCTCGTCTTTTTTAAGGTTGATTTTTTGATCTTTTGAAGCAAATCATCATAACGCAATGTTGGTTTCATATCCAGAAAAATGCTGGCCTTTTGTTGGCTTTCAAGTTCCTTCCTAATTTGTGGACTAAGAGCATAAATGGCATTGCCTTCTAAACCAAAACGAGTGATAACCGCTTCGCCTTTTTGCCTTTTGTTCAAACAACTAATGGCTATGTTTTTAAGCGGACTGCCTTCGTGTTCCAAGATGAAATCTTCCGGCCAGTTCACACGATACGCACAATTTGATGATTGAAAAGGAACGATAGCAATATCTTGCCTTTCGAATAAATCAAGCCAGATACCATCTGAACCGGTTACTTTCCAGCTCCCACCGCCGAGGGCAAAAATGGTATAGTCTGATTTTATTTCTGTATCCGTATTAAAAACGATATCATCGTTGTTCGTCCAACCCGTCCAAGTATGTTGATATTGAATGACAACACCTTGTTTATCGAGAACATTCAGAATTGCGTTGAGCACCGTTATGGGTTTGATGCCGCTTTCGGGATACACACGTTTACTACTGCCGATAAAGGTTGGAATACCAATGGAATCAATCCAATTCCGGAAATCGTCGTTATCAAAATCAAGGAGTGCTTTTTCCAGAAAATGCGGTGGTGTATACCGTGCTATAAGTTCAGCAATCGGTTCCGAATGGGTGAGGTTAAATCCTCCTTTTCCGGCCACCAGAAATTTTCTTCCCAGTGTTTTGTTTTTTTCGTAGATGGTAACCTTGAATTTCTGACAATCGAGTAATGCAGCGAGTATAAGTGCTGCGGGTCCTCCTCCAATAATTGAAACTGATTTCTTCACGCCACAAAAATAGGCTTTGTTTTACCCATTAAGGCTGATATGGATTTTTATATTAGTTATTGTAATTGTAAAGCAAAAAAAAGGCTGTTCAAAATCATTTTGAACAGCCTTTTTATAAAAATAATACCAAACCTAATATTTTGCAGATTCTCCGGCTTTAGGCAAGGATTGTTTTATAAATTGTCTGATATCTTCGTTAGCAGTTTCCAAATCTACTTTTCTTAAGTACATCATGTGACCGCTTCTATAGCCTTTCCAAGACATTCTGTCATTTAGTCTTCCGCTTGGGTCCATTTGCCACATGTTGTATTTCGAGTTGAAATAATCGCAGGCTCCGTCATAATATCCGGACTGAACCATTACATGTAAATACGGATTTTGCGCCATGGCCTGACGCAGGTTTTCTCCGGTTTTATCATTTGAATCATCCCAAGGTCTCACGGAGCCAAACATATTGTATTTGAAATCGGTTTTGTAGTTTAGATTATTGCGCAAGTACATATTAATGGCAGGAGTAAAGGAGTGGAGCCAAGAAGTAAGTTCTGCGTTAAAATCGGGTCCGTCACCAGCCGCTTTACGGTCAATTCCTTTATAGCGGGAATCTAATCTTCCTACGGTAAACCCTTGATCGCGCAACAATTCTTTCCAAAAATAATCATACGGTACATCTAAATTATTTTGCAAAACCACTTTTTCCGAAAGTCCGGAATAGCGTGCTATTTTAGCAGCCATTTCTTTTCTTTTTTGGTCGTCTAATGCGCCTCCTTTGCTTAATGCGGGTAGCAGTTCATTTATCGTAAAGTCTTCTACTTCCGGTAACATGGCTGTTAAATCTTTATTCTGTAAATCAGAAGGCAGCATTTTATGATACCAGGCCGTAGCGGCAAAATAAGGCAGTTTCAATGCCGCTTCAGAAGCGACACCACGAGTGATTCCCAATTCAGTTGGCGATACTAAAATAACACCGTTCAGATACATCCATTCGCTGTTTTGCAACTCGAGAGCAAGTCCTGAAACTCGTGTGGTACCATAGCTTTCGCCAATAAGATATTTTGGCGAAGCCCAGCGATTGGTTCGGGATACAAATCCATTGATCCAATCGGCGAGGTATTTAATGTCGGCATTTACACCGAAGAATTTAGTTGTTGGTATTTCTTTGCTCGTAGCTCTTGAATACGCGGTATTGACCGGATTTACAAAAACAATATCGGCAACATCCAAAATCGAATACGGATTTTCCTTGATTCCATAAGGCTGTAACGGATAACCTTCATCATCAATATTGATTAAACTTGGACCTGTATACGCAATCTGCATCCAAACCGAAGCAGAGCCCGGACCGCCATTAAAGGAAATAACCAAAGGGCGGGCGGCACGATCTTTTACATCGGAACGTTCGTAATAGGTGTAAAATAAACCGGCAATTGCTTTTCCATCTTCGTCCCAAACCGGCATCGTACCAGTGGTGGCTTTGTAGGGCACTTTTTGACCTTTGATAGTCGTACTATGTTCCGTTACCACTTGCGAATCCGGATTGAAAGTAAGATTTGAAGCAGAATTTTCTTCTTTTGGAGCGACAGGTGTTGTAGGTGTTTTTTGTGGCTGAGCATGTAAAGCCGCAAAAAATCCAATGAAGACCAAGGATAGTACTGTTTTTTTCATAAAGAGATTGGTTTGGGGTATTTCAATACTGTTTTTCTGATACAATTTTGAAAGCACTAATATATTGCTTTTTAATTGAGTGACAAAAGCGGAAAGCAGAATAGTAATTTTCAAACCTTGAAACTCTGTTCGTGAAAAATAGTTGCATGCAAATACTCTTTATTTGGGCGTAACCCCAAAGCAGAAAATTCCTTTTTCCATTTACGTATCTGGAGCTTTGGGGTCGGGCTTTTGGCTGTATCTTTATTTTTTTAAAGGAAAAAAATAAAGGATGCCGCCACAATCCCTTACGCGAGCAACCCGAAGATGGAGAGAAATATCGATATCCGATTGATTATCGCTAGATTTTATTTTCTTAAAATAACGTTTCCAATTGCTCGAGACAAGCGGTAATGCCTTGTTCAAAGCCCATTTCAATCATGGTTTGTATCTCTTTTTCATTGGAATAAAACATCTTGAATTCAACCAAAGTACCCGATTCTGTTGTAGCAAAAGCAATAGTTCCTGTAGAAACCGGCAAGGAATTGTTTATAGTTCCCTCTTCATCACAAAAACTATCTTTAATTTCAAAACTTAAATTTGGTGTTATGGCTGTATAGTCCATTCGTCCCCAATGTTTTTCATTTTCGGGACCCACCATAGCATACAACCAATACCCGCCAACAGAAAAGTTCATCGTTTTGGTTACGGCTTTCCAAGGTTGTGGTCCCCACCATTGTTCCAATAATTCACTTTCAGTATACGCACGCCAAACTTTTTCAAGCGGGGCACTAAATGTTCTGGATACAAGAATTGATTTTTCTTTTAAATCTTTTACAACAAGTGTTTTGCTATTAGTTGCCATTTTATTTTGATTTATGATTGATTACTACTTGGTATAATTGATTGAAGCAGTGGTCATTCCTTTTTTTTCGGAATGAAAATGAACCATTAAAGTTAGTTTATTTTACTCAAATTAGTATCCAATTTCATGAATAATCAATTAATAAAGACTATGAAATCCTTTTTTCCAATACAATAAATTCCAAAGGCTGTTCCGCAATAGCAATATGAACATCACTTACCGGAAAAGGTTCTCTTGCTCCAGTGTCAACATAACCGTTGCGTTTGTACCATGAAATCAATTCTTCCCGAACAGATATTACAGTCATTACAATTTTAGGTAATCCCAATGCCGAAGCATGAATTTCTGCCTGTTGCAATAATTTTTTTCCTACGCCACTATTTTGTAGCTCAGGCGAAACCGTCAGCATTCCTAAATACAATTGCTGCTCGTTTTCAATCAACAATACACAACCTATAATCTGATTGTTCTCCGTAAATTTTAGAATGGTATTTTTTGGGTCTTGAATCGTTTCAGTCAGTTCCTGTTCAGTTGTTCTGAGTCCTTCTAAAAGGTTCGCTTCAGTGGTCCATCCTTTTTTAGACGATTCCCCGCGATAGGCTGAATTGATTAATGTATTTAATAGGGAAACGTCTTCTACTGTTGCTTTTATAATCATAGATAATACTTCTATTCTTGGGTTATTGCTTTGTTGTTCTTCAAAGGTAGAAAAAAGGGATTAATCACTTCTTTTTTTTGATAAAATAATTATTTTTTAAACGAATAAAATTATTTATATAGTATTGATAATCAGTATATTTAGTCATTAAATAAGAAAATTTTTTTACCTTTGAATAAAGAAAATTTGCAACAATTTAATAATATATAATTATGAAAAATTTAAATATTATTTGGGTAATAGTGATGGCTTGCGTAATAAGCATAGCGCCAATATTCGGGCAATCGACCGCTAAAAAGAATAAAATTATTGCTGACAGCAAAACAGCAAAGGCGGAGTTCATTAAAAGTGACCCGCTGATGAAAGCACTTTTTGAAAAAGCGTCTGGCTATGTCATCTTTCCCAATGTTGGAAAGGGAGGAATCGGTATTGGAGGAGCAGCAGGCAACGGGGTTGTCTATGAACAGAACAAGAGGATAGGCATGGCAAAGTTGACACAAGTGAGCATAGGATTCCAGGCCGGTGGACAGGCGTATAGAGAGGTAATATTTTTTGAGTCAAGAAAGGAATTGGAACGGTTTAAAGAGAGCAAATTCGAGTTTTCCGCACAAGCTTCCGCAGTAGCCGTGACGGAAGGCGCCTCAGCGAATGTAAAATATACGGAAGGCGTTATGGTGTTCACCATGCAGAAGGGTGGACTGATGTATGAGGCATCGATTGGTGGGCAGAAGTTTAAGTTTAATAAGCTGTAACACTATTTTTGCTGTTGAAATCCGAGCGATTTAGGCAAAAAATGTGTTTTATTCTGCTAGCGCGAACGCAATGTCAGTAAGTTAAGATATTTTAGATTGAAGAGTAACGATTGCAGATTTCTGATTTTGTATTGGTAAATATAAGATTGTCGATTTTAAGGGGACTATCACGTCTGAAATCAAGAATCGTTAATCAAAAATCAGCAATCATTGGATTTTTTTTCTTAAATTAATGACATTGCGCTGGTCCTATCTGGGAGAAATATTTCTCAGCCGTTTTGTTTTTTAGCGAGTAAATTTTAGTTTCCACAAGAAGTAATTTTATTTATAAATCATTTCTTCTCTATCAAAATGTATTTTTGGAATACATATTTCCATGGCATGAAAAGTATCGGTATGATAATTCCCGAGAACACATAGGTCATTTCTTCGGCTGGTGAACCTTTGAGCGTGCCGGCTGACCATAAAGGATAAGCGACAACAATAAGCCAAAGTCCTTTGTAGAAAATCATAAAAAGCATAATGGGTAACATTCGAAGTGTGTGGAAAACGCCTAAAATCGCAAGTGTTGAGTAAGCCGTCCAAGTGCACCAGGCAACAGCTCTTGTAGGATCCCACGCACCTTCATGGCTAAGAATAACTTTCCATGATTCTGGGGCAAGAAAAACAAACATAAGGGCGAAGAACAGCCGCATGACATAAATATTGATTCTGCGAACACCTTCGTAGTTTTCGTAGTCAGGAAGAAAAATATTTTTGATACTGAACTTTGATTGCTTTTGTGTTGTCTGCTCTGTTGTATTCATAATTTTCCTAATTAGTTATTAAAATTGCTGAATGCCTATTTTATGAGTGTAGTTATGGTTTTATTTTAAAGCCAAGGTATAAAAAAAGCTAGATCCTTTTAAGTCAGTAGCTTATTTTGGTTTTTTATCAGAAACAACACCGAACGGAACATCTCTGTGAGTGTCTTTGCAATAAATTACGTATCCATTTAGTTCTTTATTCATGTTACATCGTGCTTTCTAATAATATTAAATTCAAACTTAATGATTTTACTTACAGAAAACTAATTCTCATAAAAAACCAACTAAAAATCACTTCTCAGCCGTTTTGTGTTTTAGAATAAATCTTTAAATACTATGCAAATAAAGCTTTCAATTCCTTCTAAATCTTAACTTGCACGCTCCCCTTTTTCTTCGGGCTAAATAGGACTCATTATTGCCGTTTGGCACTATTGGTTTTTAGAATTAGTTCTAAAAAAATCTTAAAATAATGGTTATCTATGGTGCTTTCTTGGTTGTTTTTAGTATTTTGGCAGTAGAATCATTTATAATGAACTGATTAGTATGAAATATAGAGTCGCTACCACGTCATTAAATCTCAGAGATTTTCCGGCAACGCATGATAATTCCAAAATTTTAATACAAATACCTTTTAGACATACCGTTAAATTAATTGAGAAAACAGCATCGGATTGGTGGAAAGTAAAACTTTTAAACACTGAAAAAGAGGGATTTGTGTTTTCAAAAGACATTGAGCTCGTTGATGAAACCAATGAAAAAAGTACGGATATTGAAGTACCTAATTTTGAACCGGGTGCGAAAGCAAGTCTGGATAGCAAAGAGGAAACATACAAACCTATTGGCGATCCTTCAATTCCTTTTAGGGATTTAACAAGTCTTGAATCTAAACTGACGTCAATTCGTAAGATAATCAATGTGCTGAATGTTTCAAAAAGTTTCCGGTATCAGAAAGATGCATCGGATACCTATTGTAATATTTATACTTTTGATTATTGTTTTTTTGCCAAGGTCTATATCCCCAGATTGAGATGGACTGATACCGCAATCGAGCAGCTTGAAAAAGGCAACGAAGTGGCTGTGGTTTTTGATGGTACGGTAAAACCTTTTTATTCAAATTATATCTATGATTGGTTTTTGCAATCATCGAAGGAGTTTGGATGGGAAAGAATCGATGATGTTGATGAACTTCAAAAAAAAGTAAATGCCAATGGTGGAGTGGGAATCATCTGTGCCAAAAGATTTGTCTTGAATAAATCAGGGCATATTGTAGTGGTGGTTCCGGAAACTGATACTGACAAAGCCTATAGGAAAGACGGCAAAGTAATTTATCCGTTACAATCCCAAGCAGGTGCTGATAATTATAATTATTTTTCAGAAATCAGAGAAGATTGGTGGAACAATAAAGATCCAGAAAAAGGGTATTCTTCTGTGATCTTTTATTATCATAATTAGATAAATCCTTGTAAACAATTACACTTCTTGTAGGTTTGTGTCTGCAAGAAGTGTAATTATGTAGGGCTTGTTTTAAAAAGGCGCTATTGCATTTGTAATGCGGCTTGTTTTTTAATTAGTAAAGAACTACAAAAGCCTTTTTCATAATAGGCAACGTGTAAACTGCTGTATATTTGATCGTAAATTAATAAAGGATCATTCGATTCTATTTTAATAGACAATATCTTTTCTAAAAGAACGATAAGGTTCGATGGTACACAGGTTTCTTTGCCGTGTATAATAGATTCGTAGACAAAGTTATTCCATTCCAAATCGCAAATAGGATTTTCGATTTCATTTAACAGGGCATGATCCATAATAAAAACAAGAAAATTCAAAACCTCCTGCAAGTGTTTTTCGTCGAAATAATCAAATATTCTAAACTCAATGCCATGATTTTTGTGCTTGTGAAAATTGATGTCAAGCCCAATTTTATCAATTTTTTCATAATCTGATATTTCAGAATAACGGTTCACCCACCACATTGGATTCTCATGCATGGGATGTTCGTCAAAATTCATCTGGACAATTTTTCCGGTTTTCATCACATTGGTGTCATAAGTGCCCACCCCAATGTATCTTGACATAGCACATCGTTGTGATGCCTTTGTTAAATTGACGCTGCTGTCATTATGCGATAAATAATCAGAAGAACCGAATTTTATCATAAATAATGGACTCAACCATTGGAATAATCGAATAGCCTTCTGGTGTTTTTTTATAAAATCTATTTTGTCCTTAATTTCACCGTCCTTATTTAACTCAGTAGGAATAGTTAAATTGAAATGATAAGTCATATTATTAAAAACAGAATAATTAGTGTCGTTTGAAATAAATATGGCAAAGGGATGGTTTTCAGAACATATTTTTATGGGGCCGTATTCCGTAAAGATTTTCTCTTTATGAAAAGCGCTTTGCAAATTGTTTATGAAACCTTGTTTTATTGTAGCCAGTTCAGTAATGGCCGAGTCAATATCTGTTTTGTAAAATTTTTGTGTAACAAATTCAACTGTGTCGCCGTCAAAAATGAATTCTTTTTGAAGCTCGTCTATAAAATAAGGGTTGTTTTTTTGTAATATTTCAAAGATACTTTCCCCTGAATATTCAGGATTCGCTTCATTGTCTATGGGGTCAAAAGTCTTATGCTGATTGTTGATGTCCGTTTTTGTAAACGAATGGGAGTTCATCAGTACCGGCAAATAATATTCTTTATCGGATAATATTTTTTGCAATGAATTCTGGTATATATTTTCTTTGTAATTCTTAAAATGATTCACACTATACTTTTCATGAAGTCCTTTAGTCAGCAAAAAATGTTTGTCCACCACACGATGATTTTCAAACTCTAAATAACATTCATTTTCGATTCCTATGCCCCAATACAAATCATTTGATCTATATTGATTCCTATAATCTTTGTGCTTATCCAATAATTCAATTTCAAAACTAACAGCATTCATGCTATGATCCGTCATACACTTTTTTCTCCTTCTTTTAATAAATTATGTTGATATGGGAAGCTACTTTATCAGGTAGTTTTTTTGAAGTATTTTTTTAATCTGTTGCTTTTTAGTAAAGTTCAAACAGCTTCTTAAATACTTAGTTGTTTTTTTAATGGGGTTCAAGTTGCTTTTTTGCCTCGTACAAGACTTGAATGGACAACTCGATTTTTTTGCAAAAGTAGGTATAATAAATCATTATTCAAGCTATATTTTCAGAACTGGAATTTTATTTTTTTGTGACGAAATTTATTGCTTTGTTTTCCTGTAAATTACTCATAATTATATATTTAAAATTGATGTATAAAACCGGTAGAATTGTTTTTTGTGTTCTAAAATACAAGTTTAGAACCATTTTATAACTGGATTTATTTAGGTACAAAAAAACGACTAAAATTGAATTCTTAGTCGTTTTTTTATTTGTTTTAGAGGAACTAATTTTATCCTAAAAAAGCTTTCAATTCCTCGTAGGTTTTAATTTTAGTACTTACTTTTTCCTTTCCTAAAACACTTTCAATTTGTGCAGGAATTGGCAGTTTTACGTTTAAAGTGGGTTCTACGATATCCAAAAATTTAATTGGGTGGGCGGTTTCTAAGAAAATCCCAATCGCATCCGTGTGGTTTTGTAATTCTTTTTTCAAACCAAGATATCCAACTGCTCCGTGAGGTTCTGCAATGTAACCGTCTGTATTGTAGATGGTTTTCATCGCACCTAAAGTTTCCTCATCAGAGAAAGTAAAGGATGAAAAATCTTTTTTGAACTGCTCCAAATCATTGTGGTACATTTCCTGAATTCGGATAAAATTACTTGGATTCCCAACATCCATTGCATTCGAAATTGTGGCGATAGAAGGTTTTGGGTCATAAATTCCGTTTTCTAAAAATCTCGGCACAGTATCGTTCACATTCGTAGCCGCTACAAAATGTTCGATTGGTAATCCCATTTTTTTAGCAATGATACCCGCGCAAATGTTTCCAAAATTCCCACTTGGGCAAGAGAAAACTAACGGTTTGTTTTGTTTTTTTAATACTTTGTACGCAAAGAAAAAATAAAACATTTGTGGCAACCAGCGTGCAATATTAATCGAATTCGCCGAAGTCAAGTTTTTATGTTTTAAGCTGTCATCCAAGAACGCTTTCTTTACCATATCCTGACAATCATCAAAAACGCCGTCTACTTCAAGCGCTTTAATATTCTGACCTAAAGTGGTCAATTGCCGTTCCTGAATATCGCTCACTTTTCCGGACGGATACAGGATAATCACTTCAACGCCTTTTACGCCAAGAAAACCGCTGGCTACAGCACCACCAGTATCACCGGAAGTAGCGACAAGAACCGTGTTTTTACTTTCTTTGTTGTCTTTATTGAAATAACCCAAACAACGCGACATGAAGCGCGCGCCTACATCTTTGAAAGCCATAGTCGGGCCATGAAATAGTTCAAGGGAATAGATGCCTTTTTCGACTTCCACCACAGGGAAATCAAAACACAAGGTTTCTGCTATGATTTCTTTTAAAGTGTCGGTGGGAATTTCGTCACCCACAAATTGTTGGATGGCTTCAAAAGCGATTTCTTCATTGCTTAAATTTTCTATAGTATCAAAAAAAGCAGGAGCTAACGGGGTAATTGTTTCCGGAAAATACAATCCTTTATCAGTTGCTAATCCTTGTATTACGGCTTGTTGGAAAGAAACTTTGGGTGCGTTATGGTTTAAACTGTAATATTTCATTTTTTATTTGCTTTACGCAGTATGCTTTATGCAGTAAGCTTTTTGCTTAATGCCTAATGCTTATTGCTTATAAAATTATTTTCATTCCTTCATCATTTACTTTTGAAACGTGAATTTCATACGGTAAATTCATTTCTTCATAAACTGCACTCATGACTTTGGCGATTTTATCAGCGGTTTCCTTTCCTTTGCTTAAAGCAAAAATAGAAGGACCTGAACCCGAAATTCCTGAACCTAAAGCTCCGTTTTCTAAAGCCGTTTGCTTGATTAAATCAAAACCCGGAATCAAGACACTGCGCAACGGTTCCACGATTTCGTCGTGCAACGAACGTCCGATTAACTCATAATCTTTCGTGTACAATCCAGCGATTAATCCGCCGACATTTCCCCATTGCATGATGGCGCTTTTGAGTGAAACGTTCTGCTTCAATACCGAACGGGCATCCGAAGTTTTCAATTCAATCTGAGGATGAACCACAGTGGCATACAATTCGGATGGGCTTTCAATTTTTATAATATCCAAAGGATTATAACTTCTTACCAACGTAAATCCACCCAAAAGGGCAGGAGCAACGTTATCGGCATGAGCGTTTCCACTGGCTAGTTTTTCGCCTTGCATGGCAAATTGCACCAATTCTTTTCTTGTAAATGGTCGTCCGAGTAATTCATTGATGCCAAAAACAGCACCCGCTGAACTGGCTGCACTGCTGCCAATTCCGCTGCCGGCTTTGATGTGTTTGTAGATTTCTATTTCGAATCCATATTCCGTTTCAACAGCTTCCAACATCGCCAAAGCAGATACTCCGGCCACATTTTTTTCGGTTTCCAAAGGCAAGTCGGCACCCACTATTTTAGTGATGCGAATGCCTTTTATAGCTGATTTTCGAATAATCATTTCATCACCAGCAGTTTCTAAACAAAGCCCCAGGACATCAAATCCACAGGAAAGATTAGCGATTGTAGCGGGGCAAAATATTTTAATAGTTGTCATAAAGTTTTAAAGTCTTAACGTCATAAAGTCTTTGGAATGTGGATAAAATCAAGTGGTTAACTTTCAGACTTTACGACATTCGACTTTACGACTGAATTATATGTTTCCAATTCTAATCACATCAGCAAATATTCCTGAAGCCGTAACTGCAGCTCCGGCACCGGCACCTTTTATCAATAAAGGTTGGTCAACATAACGGTCCGTGAAAAATAATACGATATTATCTTTTCCTTCCAGATTGTAAAAAGGATGGTCTTTCGGGATAAAACGCAAACCAACATTTGCTTTTCCGTTTTCGAATTGCGCTACGTATTTCAAACGGGAATCTTTACTCAATGCTTCCTTATAAATAGTTTCAAAATGGGAAGCGTGTGTAATTAAAGAGTTAAAAAAGGCTTCGTTATTTGTAGTATCCAAACATTCAGCAGGCATGAATGACTCGTTTGTGATTTCGTCAATTTCCATTTTATAACCGCTTTCTCGTATCAGGATCAATATCTTTCTGGCAACGTCAATTCCGCTCAAATCAATTTTTGGGTCTGGTTCTGTAAATCCTTGTATGCCAGCTTCTTTGACGACATTATGAAAAGTGTTATTTTCATTGAAATTATTGAAAATAAAGTTCAAACTTCCCGATAAAACTGCCTGAATTTTATTCACTTTATCACCTGAAGCAATCAGGTTTTTTACGGTATCGATGATGGGTAATCCAGCTCCAACATTGGTTTCAAAAAGGAAAGGGGCATTGAATTTTCTGGATAATTTCTTTAGATTTTTATAATTGTCGTATTCTGATGCACAGGCAATTTTGTTGCAAGTCACTACGGCAATATTGCGTTTTAAATACTGTTCGTAGGTTTTAGATACGCTTTCATTTGCAGTAATATCAACAAAAATACTGTTGCGTAAATTGAGCTCTTTTACATTGTAAAGAAACTTTTCTTTGTCTGCTACTTGGCCGTTTTCTAAAATTGATTGCCAATTCTTTAAGGAAATTCCGTCCTCGTCAAAATGCATTTTTCTGGAATTAGACAGCGCAATAACCCTTACGTTTATTTTTAGATTGTCTTTTAGGAATTTATTTTGCTGGTAAATTTGTTCAATGAATTTCTCCCCCACATTTCCAACGCCCATTACAAATAGGTTTAATTGTTTGGTGTTTTCTTCGAAAAAGTTTTCATGCAACGAATTCAGTGCTTTTTTTACATCTCTTTCGTTGATTACTGCCGAAATATTTCTTTCGGAAGCACCTTGCGCAATCGCTCGGATGTTCACGTTATTTTTACCCAAAGTGCTGAACATTCGACCGCTTAAACCTTGATGATTTTTCATGTTTTCGCCAACCAAAGCAATGATGCACAGGTTTTTTTCAACAATACAAGGATCGATTTTGTTTTGCAAAATTTCCACTTCAAAAGCGCAGTTGATCGCATCTTCAGCAACATCAGCGTCAGAATTTAGAATTCCGATACAAATAGAATGTTCCGATGAGGCTTGTGTAATAAAAATCACATTGATATTTTCATATGACAATACTTCAAAAAGTCTTTTGGATGAACCGGCAACACCAATCATTCCTGACCCTTCAAGCGTAATTAAAGTTATATTGTCAATATGGCTAATTCCTTTTACAGGATTTGTGTGATCCATTTCTTGATTTGAAATATAGGTTCCTTCGGCTTCCGGTTCAAAAGTATTTTTGATAAGAATTGGAATGTTTTTTTTCAACACCGGTTGAATGGTTGGCGGATATAAAACTTTGGCACCAAAATGTGACAATTCCATAGCTTCCTGATAGGAAATGAATGCAATAGGTTGTGCCTGTTTTACAATTTTTGGATTGGCAGTATACATTCCGTTGACATCAGTCCAAATTTCTAAGTCAGTTGCATTCAGAGCTCCGGCGAGAATGGCGGCAGTATAATCAGAACCACCGCGACCTAAAGTGGTGTTGATTCCGTCCAGCGATGCGGCAATAAATCCGGGCATTACAACTACTTGATTCTCATTCGAAGCAAAAAAATCAGCAATTAATTGATTAGAAATTTCAAAATTAACTACCGCTTTTCCAAAATGATTATTTGTTTTTATCAATTCGCGACTGTCTTTATAAGCACTATTTTTTAGATTTTGTTTTAATGCTTCAGCGATAATGTAAGAAGACAATAATTCGCCAAAACTTAAAATGGTATCCGAGGTTCTAGGAGATAATTCACCTAAAAGAAAACAACCGTCTAACAGTGTTTCAAGATGATTGATAATTCTTTTGATATGACTTAACAGGCTGCTCTGTTCGCTTACTGGGATAAGTTCTTTTAAAGCGTCTAAATGTTTTTTCTCTAAATCGGCAAGAATTTCTTTAAAGCTTTCATCGCCGGCAGCGGCTTTTTGGGAAGCAAGTTGAAGCAAATCAGTGACTTTGCTAAAAGCAGAAACTACAACGATTAATTTTTCTTCTTTTGCTTTATTGATGACGATATCTAAAACCCGTTTTATGTTTTGTGCATTGGCAACCGAAGTCCCACCAAATTTTAATACTTTCATTTTTGTTTGTTTTATTTTAAAAATGCAAATGTTTATTATATATTCAAATACTTTCTTTCTTTAGAAAAAAAATATAACAAATAGGATTATATGTAAAATGTATACCCCTAAGGGGTAGTAGTTGTTGTAGTAAATGTAACAGAAGAAGCAACCCAAAGTTGAGTTGTTATCGAAGTGTGATATGTTGTTCTGTTGTTTGTCATTTGATTTCTCAAAAGTACAGTTTTTTATAAAAAGGGAAGCCTTTAATTGTATTTTTTGCGAATATTTTAATTTTTTAATTCCAATTAGAGGATTATTGAATATTGGTTAATTTTTAGCGTCTATGTTGGAGTTATTCGTATTTTTATTAAAGTTATTAAACGATTTGCAATTCATTTAATAACTTTAATAAAAATATTTAGTTCCTTTAATAAAGCTGATTTGAATAGTTATATTGACTATTTCTAAATTTATTATGGCAACTCGTATTAATTTCAGGACCTTATATCTCAGATCTTAAGTTAATTAATTTGTAACTGTTTATGCATAAAACCTAATGTTAGTTAGTTTTTAGATTTGAATTTTAAATTATCATCAATAAATGTTGTTTATTAATATAGATTTATTGAATTTTACCCTTTAATTAGAAAATAAAAATGGACAATACACACTATATAAGTACTCAGTTACTCAGTTTTGAAACGTTAGAAGAAATTATTTCACATCATAAATCATTGGCTTTGTCTGAAGAAGCCAAAGTTAATATCCAAAAATGCAGGGATTATTTAGACAAAAAAATGGCTTCTCATTCTGAACCTATTTATGGTATAAATACAGGTTTTGGTTCGCTATGTAATGTAAAAATATCAAATGAGAACTTATCCAAACTACAGGAAAATTTAGTTAAATCGCATTCTTGTGGGACGGGAGAGGAAGCGCCAGCCGAAATTGTAAAATTGATGTTGTTGCTAAAAATCCAATCCTTGAGTTATGGACATTCCGGAATCCAATTGCAAACCGTGGAACGTTTAATTGAATTTTATAATAATGATATTCTTCCGGTAATTTATACGCAAGGTTCTCTTGGAGCTTCGGGAGATTTGGCTCCTTTGGCACATTTATCTTTACCATTATTGGGTGAAGGCGATGTGTATTTTGAAGGTAAAAAAGTACATTCAAGTGAAGTTTTAAAACATTTTGACTGGAAACCAATTGTGCTGCAGTCTAAAGAAGGATTGGCTTTATTAAATGGTACCCAATTTATGAGTGCGTATGGCGCGCATATTTTGATGAAAACCAGCAAATTTTCTTATTTAGCAGATTTGATTGGAGCTATTTCATTGGAAGCTTTTGATGGAAGAATAGAACCTTTTCATGAGTTGATTCATTTTATTAGACCTCATAAAGGTCAAATAGTAACGGCAAATCGTATAAAAGGATTTTTGGAAGGAAGCGAAATCATCGAACGAGTAAAAATACATGTTCAAGATCCGTATTCTTTCAGATGTATGCCGCAAGTTCACGGAGCATCAAAAGATGCTTTTGATTACGTAAAGAAAGTTTTCAAAACAGAGATTAATTCGGTTACGGATAATCCAAATATATTTATTGAAAGTAATCAAATCATTTCCGGAGGTAATTTTCATGGACAGCCATTGGCATTAGCGTTAGATTTCATGGCAATTGCGTTGGCTGAATTAGGAAGTATATCGGAACGTAGAACCTATCAATTGATTTCTGGGTTGCGAAATCTTCCTGCATTTTTAGTAGATAATCCGGGATTGAATTCCGGCTTGATGATTCCGCAATACACAGCAGCGAGTATTGCCAGTCAAAATAAACAATTAGCGACTCCTGCCAGTATTGACAGTATTGTTTCCAGTAACGGACAAGAAGATCATGTAAGCATGGGAGCAAATGCTGCTACAAAAGCCTTACGCGTTTTGGATAATTTAGAACGAATTTTAGCTATCGAACTGATGAATGCTTCTCAAGCTATAGAATACAGACGACCGTTGCAATCCAGTGATTTTATAGAAATGTTTTTAAGTGCGTATCGTGAAGAAGTTCCTTTGATAAAAGAAGACAGAATTTTACATTACGATATTGAGAAGACGGTTTCTTTTTTAAATAGTTTTCAAATCGAAGACGATTTGTTAACATTAGCTTAACATTAGCTTTAAATAATGAAGTAATTTTGCCGAACTAAATTTTAATGAAATGAATATAAATAATTTTTTCCAATTTTTGGTTCCTAAAGATAAAAAGTTCTTCCCTCTTTTTGAGGAAGCTTCTAGTAATTTAATTGAAATTGCTACAAACTTGCATGAAGCAGTAAATCTTCCTTTGAAGGAACGTGATGTTCTTTTTCAAAAAATTGATGCTTTAGAGCAAAAAGGAGAAGACATAACTCGTCAAACAAATTTAGAGTTAAGTAGAAACTTTATTACTCCATTCGATAGAGAAGATATACACGCACTAATTACTTCAATAGACAATGTTGCGGATAACCTTCAGGGTGCATCAAGTAGAATGAAGTTGTATCAAGTGGATAAAATCACAAAATCGATCAGAAAATTAACTGAAATCAATCTTGAAGCTTGTCAAAATATTGATGTTGCGGTAAGAGAATTAAGAGATTTAAAAAAAATTAAGAATATTACTGATGCTTGTGTTAGAATTAACAAGTTAGAAAATAAATCAGATAATGTTTATGATAAAGCAGTTCTTGATTTATTTGAAAACGAAACGGATGCGAAAAACATTATTAAGTACAAAGAAGTGTTGTCAGTTTTAGAAACTGCAGCGGATAAATGTAAAAGTGTAGCGAGTGTTTTAGAATCAATTTCTGTAAAACATTCTTAATTCAATCGGTTTTATTCTGAAATTATAATTATGGAATTTACTTTACTTATAGTTATTATAGTTCTGGCTTTAATTTTTGATTACATTAATGGTTTTCATGATGCTGCCAATGCTATAGCAACCGTTGTTGCCACAAAAGTACTAAGCCCTTTCCAAGCAGTAGTTTGGGCGGCTTTTTTTAACTTTTTGGCGTATTGGGTTTTTGGTTTTGGTGTAGCAGATACTGTTGCAAAAACAGCCAATACCATGGATATCAACTTGGTTGTAATCCTGGCCGGTGTAATAGCGGCTATCATCTGGAATTTATTTACTTGGTGGCAAGGAATTCCATCCAGTTCATCACATACCTTAATTGGTGGTTTTGCCGGAGCAGCAATTGCTCATGCAGGTTTTGGTGTAGTTTCTTGGTACAAAGAAGGAAAAGATGGTGGTATGCCTTCAGGAGTTTTAATCATTGTTGCTTTTATTATATTGGCACCATTGTTAGGGGCTTTAATCTCTTACTTGATATCGATATGGCTTCTTAATGCCTCTAAAAAGAGTATTTACCCAAAGATTTTTACAACTTCTTTAATGGTCTTGACAATTTGGTTTGTGGAAAGTCAGATGCATTATTATGAAGATATAATAAAGAAAGGACATCCTCGTTTCGAATCTCATTTTTGGAGTGTCGCTTTTGAAGCACATAATATCAAATGGTTTTTGGTGGCTTTTATAGTCCTGTCAATAAGCACATTCTGTTTAATATTCAGTAGTTTAAATTTACATCAAGCTACGGCATGGTTGAAAAAAATGCAATTATTGTCTTCAGCAGCCTTTAGTTTAGGACATGGTGGGAATGATTCACAAAAAGTGATGGGTATTATTGCTGCAGCTGTTGCTGTTTATATTCATACTAGTGGAGTAGCACAAGAAACCTTACCAGCTTGGTTAGATGTAGTGCTGCCAAACGATGAAGGTGCATTTAAAATGCCAGGTTGGATTCCTTTAGCTTGTTATTCTGCTATTGCGGCAGGAACCTTAAGCGGAGGATGGAAAATCGTCAAAACAATGGGGTCAAAAATTACAAAAGTGACTTCTTTTGAAGGTGTTGCCGCAGAAACTGCTGGAGCATTGACATTATATTTTACAGAACATTTTAAAGTGCCTGTAAGTACAACGCATACTATTACTGGATCTATCATTGGAGTTGGGCTTACTAAAAGAGTATCAGCCGTACGTTGGGGGATGACTGTTAGCTTATTATGGGCTTGGGTTTTAACTATTCCAATTTCGGCAATTTTGGCTGCAATATTGTACTATATTTTTAGTATTTTTCTTTAATGCTAAAATAACAATCATAAAAAAAAACCATTCGTCAACGAATGGTTTTTTTATGTTTTAAAAAATTAAATTTTTTAAAACAGAAGATCCTGTATTTCTTTAGTTTTGTCAAAAACGCTTTTCGCAAAAGGACATAGAGGCATGATTTTAAGATTGTTTTCCCTAGCGAATTCTACCGCTGCCATTACCAGTTTTTTACCCACACTTTGACCTGCAAAACCGGGGTTTACTTCGGTATGGTCGATAATGAATTTATCGATTCCAGCCCAGGTATACGTCATTCTTCCGGCTTCTATTTCATTAAGAATAGCTTTAAAATAGCCGTTTTTGGTTTCGTTTATTTGTTCAATTATCATGAGTTTCTAATTTAATTCTGTTGTTATTTCGATAGGATTGGTTAAAATTTTGTGTATAGGACATTTATCTGCTATGTTTAATAATCGGGCTTTTTGATCATTGTCTAAATCTCCGAAGAATTGAATGTTGCGAATTATTTTAAATTTGTTTTCTGCTGGATCCGTATCAAAAGTGATTTCAACTTTTACATCGGTTAAATCCCATCCTTTTCGGTTCGCATACATCCGTATTGTAATACTCGTGCAAGCCGCCAATGATGAAGCCAATAATTCCTTAGGTTCAAAGCCTAAATCCTTTCCTCCACTACTTTCAGGTTCATCAGAAATAATAGTATGGTTAGCCAATTTTATTTCTGTTTTGTACAGTTCTGTGCCAGTATGTGCTATTATTTTAATCATAATCGAAAATTTTTATTTTGCTCCGGAAGCGGAACAAATTCGTTTTCGCCCGGAACTTTATCAAAAGTCTGCGCTAGCCATTTTTCTTTTGCTTTTTCAATCAATTCTTTGCTTGAAGCCACAAAATTCCAATAGATAATTCTTTCTTCAGGAAAAGGTTCTCCTCCAAAAATATAAATGGTGGTATTTTCTGCCATTTCGAAAGTGCAGAGTTTACTGTCTTTGGCTATTAAAAGTTGTTTTGGACCAAAAACATTTCCTTCACTTTCTATACTGCCTTCTAAAATATACAAACCGCTTTCGCCAAATAAATGGTCACCAATAGTGACTGTTTGGCGGGTGGTACTTTTTAATTCTAAAAGATAAAGCGGACTATAAACCGGAACGGCAGATTTTTTGCCAAGAACTTCGCCTGCTATGAGTTTAAATGAAACATTATCCAGTTTCCATTCTGGAATTTCCTTTTCCTGAACATGAAAAAAGGAAGGTTCCATTTCTTCTAAATCCTTTGGTAATGCTACCCAAATTTGAAGTCCGTGTAACATTTTATCGGAATTACGCAAATACTGAGGTGTTCGTTCGGAATGAACAATTCCTTTTCCAGCGGTCATCCAATTGATTTGCCCGGGTTTGATTTCCATTTCAGTTCCCAGGCTGTCTTTGTGCATAATACTTCCTTCAAACAAATAGGTCAAAGTAGAAAGTCCAATATGTGGATGCGGCGGGACATCTAGGTTCTCGTAATCGCTCATGCAGGTTGGTCCCATGTGGTCAATGAATGCAAATGGTCCAACCATTCTCTTTTCTCTAAAGGGAAGCAATCGCCCAACCATAAAGTTGCCAATGTTGCTTGGGCGTTCTTCTATTATCAGTTTTATGTTTGACATTTTTTTTGTTTTTAAACTATAAATTTAAGGAATTAATCTTCCAGAAATCCAAATTTGCCCATATTCACATCATTGAATGCTTGCATGATTTCGGCTTGGGTGTTCATCACAAACGGACCGTGAGCTGCAATAGGTTCATCGATGGGTTCTCCACTTAAAATCAAAACGATTGTATTTTCAGTGGCTTCAATGATAAATTCTTCTCCTTCGTTTTCGAATAATGCAAAATGGTTTGCAGGAACATTTTTCACATCATTAACTTTTATACTTCCTTCAATCACCAATAATGCGGTGTTGTAGTTTGCCGGAAAATTAAAAGATGATTTTGCGCCTTTATCCAATTTGGCATTTAGTAAATGCACTGGTGTAAATGTTGAAGCGGTACCTTTCACATTTTCGTATTGTCCTGCTATGACTTCAATCTCACCGCCATTTTCAGGAAGCTCAAATTTATTGATTTGGTCGTTGGTAATTCCTTGGTATTTTGGGGTTGACATTTTATCTTTTGCCGGAAGGTTGACCCAAAGTTGTACCATTTGAAAATCGCCACCATTTTTACTGAACTCTTCTTCATGGTATTCTTTGTGTAAAATTCCCGAAGCTGCAGTCATCCATTGTACGTCACCTTCGCCAATAATCCCGCTATTTCCTGAACTGTCATGGTGTGCCACTTTACCTTTATAGGCAATTGTAACGGTTTCAAAACCTCTATGTGGATGGACGCTTACGCCTCTGGGTTGATCTGTTGGAGGAAAATAAAATTTAGAATTATAATCCATCATAATAAATGGACTCATTCTTTTCATATCTAAATTACGACCACTCGGAATAAAGTTATGGACTCTAAATCCGTCACCAACCATATGTGGTGTAGGCGGAGCTAATACTAATTCTACGTTTTTTGTTTTCATTTCTATAGTATTTAAATTATAGTACAAATTTACTATGATTTAATACTAGACGCATTGATGTAGGATAAGAAATGAATGGGCAAGGAAATTAATAACCTGAACTTGATTAATATCAAAATGTAAAACACATTGTAAAAAAAAAAAATCTAAACCACATAGAAACATAGAATTTTGCATTTTAAAAAAGTCGCGTTGCTCTATTTCAGATAGTATAATTATGTTTAAAAATATTTTTTCTATGTATCTGGTTAAAAATTGATAATCTAACTGAGGTTAATAAGGTTTAAAATTCCTTTTGGCTAATTCCTTGCGAACTCTGCTTAAAGTTTCGGGTGTAATGCCTAAATAGGAAGCAATCATCCACTGCGAAATCCGTAAAGTAAGCTTTGGGTAAATGGCTATGAAATCCAAATACCGTTGTTCAGCTGTGGCTCCCAGTAAAAGATTGACTCGTTTTTGAAGTTGGCGAATGTGATTGTGCAAAGCAATATTGTCCTGTTGTCGAAAAGAAACGCTGATTTCTGCTGCGGCATTAATGAAGTTTTTATCGATAAAAACAATTTCCGTTTCTTCAATGGCATCAATAAATAATTCAGAAGGTTCATTGAAATAAAAGCTGCTTCTATCCGAAATTATCCAATTTTCAGGCGCAAATTGAATGATATGTTCTTTTCCGGTTTCGTCTATGGTGTAGGAACGCAATAATCCTTTGGATACAAAAAAAGAGTGATGACAAATGTCACCTTGATGGAGTAGAATGGAACCTTTTTCTACTTTTTTGGATTGCAACGTATCCGTAATCGAATGGAATTGTTCATCGGTTAAATCTGTTTTCGATTGAAAATAAGTTTTGAAGGAATCGAGCATAATTATTTCAGGGCTACAGTGATACTTCTGTTTTATATTTTTTTATAACTCCTTTAAATATTTTTTGTGTTCTTTAGGTCTAATTTATTCCACTCAAATTTTTGTGATTGCGTTTGCGTTTATAATGGGTTTGTTTTAAATTTTTGTCTCCGGATATAATACTAATATTTCCGTCTATTTCTAGCATCGCCAATTTTACATCTTTAAAAAATTCAATGCCATGTTCACGCATCGCTTCTTTTAATTCATCAGAAGAAATGTTTAATTTGCTTAATACTTTAAAATCCAAATTGCCATTATGAATTAGAATTTCTGGTTTTTCCTGCATAAAAGCACCGAATTTCTTGTATTTGTATATCAATTTCTTTAAAATAAAATTGATGGTAAACAATACAGTTGCCGCAGCTAATCCTCCATAAAGACTCGTGTTATTTCCCACCATAGCATTCTGAACGGAGTTGCTTATCAGTAATATCAATATCACGTCGGCAGTGTTCAGTTGAGACAATTCTTTCTTGCCAAAAATGCGCAAGGCGATAACCATAAAAAAATAAACGGCAGTACTTCGAAGTATTATATCAAGATATTCGTTCATTTTTTTGTTTAATATATAAAGTTCAAAGTTTCTCAATAGGCTGAAAACTGAGGCTGATTACTGTTTTAGCTTAAAATTCTTCTCAATCGCTTTTATCATTTCTCCTGCAATGTCTTTATTGGTAGCGCCTTCAATGCCTTCCAATCCTGGCGATGAATTTACTTCCAATAATAATGGTCCTTTTGAAGAACGAATGATATCGACTCCTGCCACTTTTAGGTCCATTGCTTTCGTTGCTTTTATGGCAATTTTCTTTTCTTCCGCAGTTACTTTTATAATCGATGCAGTTCCTCCAAGATGAATGTTAGCCCTAAATTCGCCAGGCATCGCTTCACGCTGAATGGCAGCAACTACTTTTCCGTCAATCACAAAACAACGAATGTCTTTTCCGTTGGCTTCCTTGATGAATTCCTGAACTAGTATATTGGCATTTAAGCTTTTGAAAGCATTAATAACACTTTCGGCTGCTTTTTTTGTTTCCGCTAATACAACTCCTTTTCCTTGCGTGCCTTCCAATAATTTTACAATTAAAGGAGAACCACCAACCATTTTTATCAAATCATCGGTATCCAATGGAGAATTAGCAAAACCAGTAGTAGGAATTTCTACGCCATGATTCAACAGTAATTGCAAAGAGTATAATTTATCGCGTGATTGTGTAATTGCGTTAGATGAATTTAAACAATATACTTTTAATGCCTCAAACTGTCGCGTCAAAGCGCAACCGTAAAAAGTAATGCTAGGCCTGATTCTGGGTATAATGGCATCAAATTGATTTAGTATTTTACCCCCACGATAATGAATTTCAGGCGTTTTTGCATCCAGTTTCATGTAACATTCCTTGATGTTCAGAAAATGCATTTCGTGACCACGCATTTCACCCGCTTCCATAATACGTTTGTTGCTGTACAATTCAGGATTACTTGCCAAAAGCCCGATCCGCAAACCAGAGCTTGCTTTCTCAGAGTTTTTATACAATTCTTTTAAAGCATCTGAAGTAGGCTGCCCTAAAAGATATTTTTGTTCCGGATCAACCAGCACTCTTCCGCTCATGGCTTCACGGCCTAAAAGCATTCTGAAACCCATAGAATCTCGATTGGTTAACGTCATTTCAATAGGCCATTTTGAACTTCCTATTTGTAGATTTGTTTGAATAACATAGCGCTGTTCTCTAAAACCACTCGAACTTTTAACGATGCGTTTGTCAATTAAAGGTGCTTCACAATGAATTACCGTCTTTAGATTATTTTGTATCGGGTTAATGTCAAATTTCACCCAGTTGCTTTCATTTTTAATAAATGGAGCAATGTTTATAGCATGTAAAGCGGATGTTTTTGCACCTGAATCTACTCGGGCTTTAATAGTAGGAATCCCTAATTCTGGAAAGGAACACCATTCTTCACTACCTAGAATAACTTTGTTATCTGACATAAATTAATTTTAATTAACCTTTTTTATAAAAATCAAATGTAAATATTTGTTTTCAAAAAAAGTGTGTTTACTGTAAAGAATAAACCCGTTATGTTATAAAAACGTAACGGGTCTATTTTGCTATAATTGGTTATAAATTTAAGGATTTGTTGGTTCCCCAGCTTTATGAATTTGCACAGTTAATTCTTGTGAGCCTTCTTCGATATCCATAAAAATCTCATCTCCTATAGTAATTTTCGAAGTGATAATTTCTTCTGCAAGGGCATCTTCAACATATTTTTGAATGGCTCTTTTTAATGGTCTGGCGCCAAATTGTCTATCGAAACCTTTCTCTGCAATAAAAGCTTTTGCTTTGTCAGAAAGATTCAATTGGTAGCCTAATTCAGCTACACGAGCGAATAATTTTTTTAATTCGATTTCGATAATCAAATCAATATCATGTTTTTCTAAAGCATTGAATACAATTACATCGTCAATTCTATTAAGGAATTCAGGAGCAAAAGTTTTTTTCAATGCGTTTTCGATGATGCTTTTCGAATTATCGTCAGCCTGAGCAACTTTGGCAGCAGTTCCAAAACCAACACCTTGTCCAAAATCTTTTAATTGTCTGGCTCCAACATTCGAAGTCATGATAATTATAGTGTTCTTGAAATCAATTTTTCGACCTAAACTATCTGTCAAATAACCATCATCTAAAACTTGTAATAGCATATTGAAAACATCAGGATGTGCTTTTTCAATCTCATCCAATAAGACAACACAATATGGTTTTCTTCTGACTTTCTCTGTCAATTGACCACCTTCTTCATATCCTACATATCCCGGAGGTGCTCCAACTAAACGAGAGATTGCAAATTTTTCCATGTATTCACTCATGTCAATTCGAATCAAGGCATCTTCAGAATCGAATAACTCTTTCGCTAATACTTTCGCTAATTGGGTTTTACCAACACCGGTTTGACCTAAGAAAATAAAAGAACCAATTGGACGATTCGGATCTTTTAATCCGGCACGATTTCTTTGAATAGAACGAGCGATTTTCATTACAGCTTCTCTTTGTCCAATCACCTTACCTTCAATAAGTTCTGGCAATTTAGCTAGTTTGTTGCTTTCAGTTTGAGCTATACGATTTACGGGTATTCCGCTCATCATAGAAACGACATCGGCAACATTGTCTTCAGTAACTTCAATCCTGTTGTTTTTTGCGTCTTCTTCCCATTGTTCCTGAGCAATGGCTAAATCTTTTTCAATACGTTTTTCATCATCACGAAGTTTAGCGGCCTCTTCATATTTTTGTTTTTTCACAACAACATTCTTCAATTCACGTACGTCTTCTAATTGACGTTCCAAATCTAAAATTTCTTTAGGAACTTCAATGTTGGTAATGTGAACTCTTGAACCTGCTTCGTCTAATGCGTCAATAGCCTTGTCCGGCAAGAAACGTTCGGACATGTATCTATCGGTTAATTTTACACACGCTTCGATTGCTTCTTGTGTATACGTAACGTTGTGATGGTCTTCATATTTGTTTTTGATGTTGTTCAAAATGGTAATTGTTTCTGCAACAGAAGTTGGTTCTACGATTATTTTTTGAAAACGTCTTTCTAATGCTCCGTCTTTTTCTATGTATTGTCTGTATTCGTCTAATGTTGTAGCACCAATACATTGAATCTCTCCACGAGCTAATGCAGGTTTGAACATGTTAGAAGCATCGAGTGAGCCTGTTGCGCCACCAGCGCCAACAATAGTGTGAATTTCATCTATAAAAAGAATGATATCATCATTTTTTTCAAGTTCGTTCATTACCGCTTTCATGCGCTCTTCAAACTGGCCACGGTATTTTGTACCTGCAACAAGGCTGGCTAAATCCAAGGTAACGACACGTTTATTGAATAAAGTACGAGATACTTTTTTCTGAATAATTCGCAACGCTAAACCTTCGGCAATAGCTGATTTTCCCACTCCCGGTTCACCTATAAGTAAAGGATTATTTTTTTTACGACGGCTCAAAATTTGAGAAACGCGTTCAATTTCTTTCTCGCGTCCCACAACAGGATCTAGTTTTCCTTCTTCGGCCATTTCAGTTAAATCCCTTCCAAAATTATCCAAAACAGGTGTTTTGGATTTTTTATTTGATTTATTGGCTGGATTGTTGAAAGTTCCTTCTTTTAGACTGTCATCTTGTCCTGAATCGTCATTATATGATTCGTTTCGTGGCAAATTTTCTGTAAAATCTTCTTCGTTTGGAGTCATGTTTAGATATTGTTCTTTAGCTATATCATAATCAATTTTTAATTTATTCAATAGCTTGGTTGTTGGATCGTTTTCATTTCTTAAAATACACAACAATAAATGCGCTGTGCTGATAGACGAACTTTGAAATACTTTTGCTTCCAGAAAAGTGGTTTTAAGCGCTCGTTCTGCTTGGCGTGTCAGGTGTAGGTTTTTCTTTTCGACATTAACTTCTACACTAGGGCTTGCAGGGCTTAGAATCTCTACCTTTCTGCGTAAATGATCTAAATCGACAGATAGGTTGTTCAATATTTGAATTGCTTTCCCATTACCATCTCTTAAGATACCCAGCATTAAGTGCTCAGTTCCTATAAAGTCATGACCTAGTCGCAAAGCTTCTTCTTTGCTGTAAGTAATAACGTCTTTTACTCTTGGTGAAAAATTATCATCCATAATATTATTGGTAATTTGGTACTGTAAATTTAGTGAATTAGTGATTCAAAAACAAAAACCATTCCCTTAAGAAGTGGTGTCAGCTAATAGACAAAAATAATAATGATTTTAAAGTTAAATTTCCCTTAATTTATTAACCAAAAGCGAAGTTAATTTTGTTAATAAATCATTGAAATAAGTATAATGAAATAGGCTGAAAAATTTCAAAAAGCCGTATATTGGCACGTTTTGAAACTAATATAATTTTTTAATATAACAACTTATGTCTGAAGGAGAAAAGTTAATTCCTATTAACATAGAAGATGAAATGAAAACGGCCTATATCGATTATTCGATGTCGGTAATTGTATCAAGAGCACTTCCAGATGTTAGAGATGGCTTGAAACCAGTACATCGAAGAGTACTATTTGGAATGCATGATTTGGGTGTTAACTCGAGGTCAGCCCACAAAAAATCCGCAAGAATTGTCGGGGAAGTTCTGGGTAAATACCACCCTCATGGTGATACTTCTGTTTATGATGCCATGGTTCGTATGGCTCAAGAATGGAGCATGCGTTATTTATTGATTGATGGCCAGGGTAATTTTGGGTCTGTGGACGGGGATAGTCCTGCAGCAATGCGTTATACAGAGGCTAGAATGCGAAAAATTTCGGAAGAAATCCTGGCAGATATAGATAAAGAAACCGTAGATTTTAAATTAAATTTTGACGATACGCTAGAAGAGCCAACAGTTATGCCAACTCGTGTTCCTACCTTATTAATAAATGGGGCAACAGGAATTGCGGTAGGTATGGCTACCAATATGCCGCCTCACAACTTAACCGAGGTGATCAATGGTACATTGGCTTTCATGGATAATAATGATATTGAGATTGATGAATTGATGACGCATATCAAAGCCCCGGATTTTCCTACTGGGGGTATTATATATGGGTATGAAGGGGTTCGTGAAGCATTCAAAACTGGTAGAGGACGTATTGTAATGCGTGCTAAAGTAGGTTTTGAAGAGGTTGACGGAAGAGAATGTATTATCGTTACTGAAATTCCTTATCAAGTCAACAAAGCCGATATGATTAAGCGTACAGCTGATTTGGTTAATGACAAAAAAATTGATGGAATTGCAAATATTCGAGATGAATCCGATAGAAACGGGATGCGTATCGTTTATATTTTAAAACGTGATGCGACACCAAACGTGGTTTTAAACACGCTTTATAAATTTACACAATTACAATCTTCGTTTAGTGTAAACAATATTGCAATTGTAAAAGGGCGTCCGCAAATGTTGAATCTGAAAGATTTGATTCATTATTTTATCGAACACCGTCATGATGTTGTGACTCGCAGAACGCAATTTGAATTAAAAAAAGCGGAAGCAAGAGCGCATATATTAGAAGGTTTGATTATCGCTTCGGATAATATTGATGAAGTAATTGCTTTAATCAAAGCTTCAAAAAGTACCGAAGAAGCCAGAGAAAAATTAATCGAAAGATTTAAATTATCAGATATTCAATCTCGTGCCATTGTAGAAATGCGTTTGCGACAATTAACAGGTCTGGAACAAGATAAGTTAAGAACAGAATACGATGAAATCATGAAGTTAATCGAGCATTTGAAAGCTTTATTAGCGGATGTAAACTTGAGAATTGCCTTGATTAAAGAAGAACTAACTGAAATTCGTGAGAAATATGGAGATGAGCGCCGTTCTGTAATAGAATATTCAGGAGGAGATGTAAGCATTGAAGATTTAATTGCTGATGAAAATGTAGTTATTACGATTTCGCATGCAGGTTATATTAAACGTACGAATCTTACGGAATACAAAACTCAGAATAGAGGAGGAGTAGGTCAAAAAAGTGCAGGAACAAGAGATCAAGATTTCTTAGAACACATGTTTGTGGCAACGAATCACCAATATATGATGTTCTTTACTCAAAAAGGAAAATGTTTCTGGATGCGTGTTTATGAAATACCGGAAGGAAGTAAAACCGCTAAAGGTAGAGCAATCCAAAATCTTGTAAATATTGAAAGTGACGATAAAGTAAAAGCGTTTATTTGTACTCAAGATTTAAAAGACCAAGAATACATCAAAAGTCATAATTTGATTATGGTGACTAAAAAAGGTCAGGTTAAGAAAACTTCTTTAGAGAAATATTCTAAACCAAGGGTAAATGGTGTTGCTGCAATTACGATTAAAGAAGGCGATGAATTATTGGAAGCTAAATTAACTAATGGCGAAAGTCAAATTATTTTGGCTGTGAAATCTGGTAAATTAGTTCGTTTTGAAGAAACTAAAACCCGTCCAATGGGAAGAACAGCTTCTGGAGTACGTGGAATTACACTAAAAGACGATACTGACGAAGTAATTGGCATGGTTACTGTTAATGACATGAGCAGTGAAATTTTAGTTGTTGCCGAAAACGGTTACGGAAAACGTTCAAGCCTAGACGAATACAGAATTACAAATCGTGGTGGAAAAGGAGTTAAAACCTTAAATATTACCGAGAAAACAGGGAAACTTATTTCGATAAATGCCGTTACAGATGCTGATGATTTAATGATTATCAACAAATCTGGATTGACTATCAGAATGGCTGTGGAAGATTTAAGAGTTATGGGACGCGCTACACAAGGTGTGAAACTGATTAATATTAAAGGAAACGATTCGATTGCAGCGGTTACAAAAGTAATGAAAGACGATGTAAATGAAGTTGTTGTTGATGAAGATGGGAATGTCATCGAAACAGAAGCTATCGAAAGAGTGAAACCGGTCTTAGAAGTTCTTGAGGAAGAAGGTGCTGAAGATGATGACGAGGACGATTCTGAAGAAGATGAAGCTAATGATGAGGCTGAAGAAGAAGAAGAAGATGATGACGAAGCATAAATAAAAATTGGAAAACCAAGAATAATTATTAAACAAAAATAGAATATTATGAAAAGTAAATATGTATTACTAGCATCAGCATTATTGATATCAGTAGCTACTTTTGCTCAAAAAGATCAAATTAAAGCCGCTGAAAAAGCCTTGAAAGCTGGTAAATCTCAAGAAGCAGTAACCATTTTGATGGAGGCGGAATCTTTAATAGCTAATGCTCCAGATGCTGAGAAAGCACAATTTTTCTTTGTAAAAGGAAATTCTTTATTGGATTTAGCAAATAAAAATGTTGATGCAAATACCAATCTTTCGCTTGCTGCAAAAGCATACCAAGATTTAATTGCTGTTGAAAAAACTTCTGGAAAAGTGAAATTTTCAACTCAAGCTGCAGTTTCTATTACAGACATTAAATTCAAATTGATTAATGGTGCAATTGCTGATTCGAAAGTAGATAAGCATTCTGATAGTGCTAAAAAATTATATGACGCTTATTTGTTAGATAAAAAAGACACTATCAATTTATATTACGCGGCTTCTACTTATGTAAATGCTAAAGATTATGATGCAGCGCTTAAATTGTATGATGATTTAAAAACCTTAAACTATTCTGGAAAAGGAACTAGTTATTTTGCGGTTAATAAATTAACAAGTCAAGAAGACTTTTTTATCACGCTTCAAGAAAGAGACAGAATGGTGAAAATGGGAACACATGAAAAACCAAGAACGGAAACTGTTTCTTCTAAAAGGGGTGAAATTTATAAAAATATGGCTTTGATTTTAGTTGAAAAAGGTAAAACGGAAGAAGCTAAAAAAGCAATCTCTGAAGCAAGAAAAGCAAATCCGGAGGATACTTCTTTGACTTTAACAGAAGCTAATCTTTACTTGGAAACAAAGGATTTTGAAATGTACAAAAAGCTTATTGCTGAAGTATTGGAAAAAAATCCTAATGATGCTGATTTGATTTTTAACTTGGGAGTATTAAGTGCAAATGCTAAAAATGTTGCAGATGCTGAAAAATATTATAAAAGAGTTTTAGAAATTAACCCAAAATATATTAATGGGTATATCAATTTAGCTGCCTTGAAATTAGAAAATGAGAAAGTAATCATTGATGAAATGAACAAACTTGGAACGTCTACAAAGGATATGAAGCGTTATGATGAATTGAAAAAGAAAAGAGAAGATCTTTTTAAAGCAACAATTCCTTATCTTGAAAAAGCAGTAGAATTAGATCCTAAAAATGTTGATGTTTCGAAAACTCTTTTAGGAGTTTACAGTGCATTAGAAATGACTGCAGAATACAAAGCATTGAAAGCTAAGATTCAATAGTTTTATTTTTAAATTTAAAAAAGCCTATCTCGAATATTATTCTGGATAGGCTTTTTTTATATTATTTTTTTGATAACCCGTAATTTGTGAGTATGCTTGTTTGTATCGGCATTAAATATTCCTAAATGATCCAGCCGATCAATTCGCACTTTTCCGCTGGCGTGAATGATATAATTATCGGCCATTATTATTCCTACATGGATGATATTACCTTCTTCATTGTCAAAAAAGGCTAAGTCTCCAGGTTCACTTTCTTCAATAAAACTTAAAGCTTCTCCTTGTGTTGACTGTTGAGAAGCATCTCGTAATAATTTGTATCCATTGAGTTTGTACACCATTTGAGTAAATCCGGAACAATCAATACCAAAAGTAGTTTTTCCTCCCCAAAGATAAGGAGCATTCAAGTACATAAATGAAGTATTTATTAAGCTTTCTTTAGTTTTCTCTCCACTAGTTTTAGTCCCTTCAAAATCAAAGTTTGAGATATTTATATCATTATGATGTATAAAAGATAGAGAAGAGCCAAGCGGGATTGGTATCAATACATTATTTGGTGCCGTAATGTATTCTATTAAATCAGCATTTAGAATGATGGCTTCGTTAGATAACTGATTAAAACTAGATTCGGAAATCAGTTGTAGTTGTTTGGAATCTATCCAGCCTTCATAATCATCATATTGCATTCTGATTCTGGACCATTGTCTCAGTTGTTCTAAAATTTCAAAATGTTCACCAAATAAAACTTGAGAAACGATTTCGCTTCTATCACTGGGTTCAAAGCGGAGTGGGATTATGGCCAGGTTACAAATTCCGAACATTTAGGTTCTTTTATGAGTTAAGAATTAAGAGTTATAAGTTTTTTAAACCTATAACTCTTAACTTATAATTATTTAAGCTCTTTCAATTACAATTGCTGAAGCACCGCCACCGCCATTGCAAATTGCTGCGGCACCAATTTTACCGTTATTTTGCTCTAAAACGTTTAGTAAGGTAACAATTATTCGAACACCAGAACATCCTAGTGGATGTCCTAAAGATACAGCACCACCGTTTACATTTATTTTATCGTTTTCTAATTCTAGAATTTTAGCATTGGCTAAGCCTACAACAGCAAAAGCTTCATTAAATTCAAAATAGTCTACATCATCAATGGATAATCCTGCTTTTTTTAATGCCTTAGGAAGTGCTTTTGCAGGACTTGTGGTAAACCATTTTGGTTCTTGAGCATAATCCGCATACCCTTTAATATAAGCCAAAGGTTTTAGTCCTAGTGAAATTGCTTTTTCTTCGCTCATTAATATTACTGCTGCTGCTCCATCGTTTATTGTTGATGCATTGGCGGCAGTTACAGTTCCGTCTTTTGTAAAAACGGCATTTAGTGATGGAATTTTATCTAATTTCACATTTGTGAATTCTTCATCTTTAGAAACTATGATAGGATCTCCTTTTCTTTGTGGAACAGGAACAGGAACAATTTCATTATCAAATTTCCCTGAATCCCATGCTTTAGCACTACGCTCATACGATTGAATTGCGAAGTTATCTTGATCTTCGCGGGTGAAATTATATTCTGCAGCACATAAGTCAGCACACACTCCCATAGCGCTGTTATCGTAAGCATCAGTAAGTCCGTCTTTCTGCATACCGTCAATCATGGTTGCAGGACCAAATTTAGTTCCATTTCTTAAATTCAAGTAATGTGGAATCAGACTCATGTTCTCCATTCCTCCGGCAACTACAATTTCGGCATCACCACATTGAATAGCTTGTGCACCTAACATAACTGCTTTCATTCCGGAAGCACATACTTTATTTATTGTGGTACAGGCAACGGAATTTGGTAAACCGGCAAATATTGCGGCTTGACGAGCAGGAGCTTGACCTACGCCAGCCTGGACAACGTTGCCCATGAATACTTCATCAATTAAATTCGGATCTAACTTTATTTTATCTAAAGCACCTTTAATAGCGATTGCTCCTAATTTTGGAGCAGTAACTGTAGATAATCCCCCCATAAAACTTCCGATAGGTGTCCTAACGGCAGAAACGATAACAACTCTTTTGTTCATGACTTTTTATAATGTTGGTTTATGTAGCAAATTTAATCTTTTTTAAACAATTTCAAATTTTGATTTTGTCATTATCTTTTTTTAAATTTATTTTTATTCTATATATTTGATTGTGAACTGTTTTTGTAAAAATGATAAAAAATATTAAAAAAAAGACTTTAAATAGTTGTGAGAAACGTAAAGATGTCTTAAATTTGCAACCGCAAAACAGGACACGTTTCTTTGAGCTTGGAGGGGTGCCAGAGTGGTAATGGAGCAGTTTGCTAAACTGTCATCGAGCAATCGGTGCCAGGGTTCGAGTCCCTGTCCCTCCGCTTTATAATTTTGCTTTTCGGGGTGTAGCGTAGCTCGGTTATCGCGCCTGCTTTGGGAGCAGGAGGCCGCAGGTTCGAATCCTGCCACCCCGACTAATTTTTTTACATGAGCAATGGAGGCATAGCTCAGCTGGATAGAGCACCTGCCTTCTAAGCAGGCGGTCGAAGGTTCGAATCCTTCTGCCTTCACAACAAAACCCACTGTTTTCAGTGGGTTTTTTGCGTTTAATGATTTTTGCGTTTCTTAATTTACAACAACAAAACGCAACATTTTGCGACATTTTCACGAACAAATCACAAACATGAAAATTGAAATCAAGCTTATTACCTCTCGAAAAGAAAATCAAGATGGTATCCTTTAGTGGAAATTGCGCACCAAAACAAACGTAAATCTAAAACAATTACTTTTTGTAAAGCGAATCATTTTATTACCGACGGAAAAACGATTTCAAGTAAACATCCGGATTATGATATTTTGGCTCCTATTATAATGGAGTTGAAAATCAGAGCACGAAAATTGATTTTGAGCGGTATTGTTGATGTCGAAAAAACGTATCAAGATATGTTAGCGATAGATTTTTCGCAAATTGGATTTTTGGATTATGCAGATAAGCTGATTACTGTCATTGGATTTTCCTGTAAAAATGAAACGCAAATAAGTAACTACTACCGTGATTCCGATTATGGAGATGATTATGGTTGTTTTAAATTGTTTCTTTTTCATAGCTGTATAGCATAGAGTTATAAAAAGATGATTTATTATGGTCTATTCAAGAATATAGGATAGATTTTAAAAAAAGCAACTGCCTAATTTTAAATTAAAACTAGACAGCTACCAGGAATAAATTGTGGTATTTAAGGTTTATTTCTGGGTTTGTGAGTTATAGTCTACTACAATATTATTAACGAGCATTTTTGCCCCTTTGTATTTGATTTTGCCTCCAGCGGGTACGCATACAATTACAGCAGAGTTCAACGCTCCAATTTTTATTTTAGCGGAAGTGGTAACCTTTTTAGCTACAAAAGTCCCAGAAACCGTATTGTATAAATCTACTTTTTTACCTTTTTCAACAGTAATAGTTACCGTTTTAGTTTCATTATACGGATTGTAATACAAGAACGAAGGATACGCTTTATCATGGAAGAAATCGGTTGCCAATAAGTTTAATTGTAAAATTCCGTCAACATCGGTTGTTTTAATAATACTCCCAAAGATTCCAACATGACCACTACCATAAACACTTAGCTGAGATTCTTCAGGATTTTGTCCCAGTACCCAAAGAGGTCCATCACCTTGTGCTACTGGAGCTTCAACATAAGAATACTTGTCGTAATTCGATTTTTTGATAATTCCTTCATAGGCAATTACCCCTTTTCCTGCGCTAGCTAATTGCGGGATGGTTTCGTGCTCATCTGGCATGTACTGCGGATAAAAATAACGGGAGGCATTTGCTGCGTTCAACATCCATTTTCCTATAGCGGAGGCATACGATTGATCGTAGCGTACCATCGGAACCATTGGCCAAGCCATATCATAAGTATTCATCAAAAAGCCATAACCACCATGGTCAACAGTACTTCCAACGGTACCTGAAATATCGAATCCATTCCAGTTTCCTACCAATACACCCCAACCTTCGCGGCATATAGCGGTTCCGTCAAAAGTCCAACCCAGCATCTTATCCGTGTCATAGTGAGTCCCTTCTTCGGCATTGATTCTCGCTGATAAGTAAGCTCCAAACGGCATTAATAATTCATACGTTGGGTTTATCTTTTGTGATTCTAAAGCAGCCAAGGCACTTTTTGCTCCTTTTAAATATTTAGGATCGCCAAATTTTTTATAAGCAGAGTATAGAACCCAAGCATGTCCAGCTGCGGCATCAGGTTGTGCACATATGGAGTTCTTCATGGGTTTCATTTTGGCGTAATCAAAAAAGGAATAGTCATAATTCCCATTCAATACTACATCGGCCTCATAAAATTTATCGGCAATTTTTCTAGCCATTTTTTCTAATCCGGGCTCATTTGGGTATTTGTCATATATGGCATAAAACAATAAATTAGGGTATACATCATACCACCAGTCACGACCGTAACCGCCACCCAGTAAGGCTACTTCGGGACAGGTATTATTCATCATAATGTCCCAACTGGTTTCGCTGTTGAAATAATTTTTTGTCATCCCAACATAATTCAGGTCTTGCTGATTTCTTTTGTCAATCCCTACCAAAGTTGCACCTAATGTGGCACCCATAGTGGCTAGAGCTTCGTGGAACATTCCTTTGTTGTTCGTTCCTTGACGTACATCTGCTATGGCGGTATATAATCCCACCACGGTTTGAGGGTAATTTTTCTGGCTATCGTCCATCCAAACTAATGGCCAATATTTGCCTTTGGCATTAAAATCGAACACTGTTTTATCAAAATCAAGTGCTAATTTTTTATAATCGATGATTTCTAGCTGAGCAGGAATATTGGGCATTTGCTCTACACGAGCTATTTTTTTCTGGATTACTTGTGCTTCTGTATTGATGGTGAAAAACAGCAGACCCGCAATGGCGATTTTAAAATAAGTTTTTTTCATTGGATTTTAGATTTTAGATTAACTGTTTTAGATTTTAGAATGAAGATTAACGATTTTTGACCTGAACGATAGCGAATAATAATCGTTAATCAAAAATCAATTTTTATTACTACACGATGTGCTCTGCCACTTGATCTAAAGCTTTAATATCAATAGACTCTTCTTTTTCTGGAGAAAGTATATTCCCTTCGACAATGATCTTTTTACTGATGTAAATAGAACACAATTGCAAAAGCGCAATAATACCTATGGCATAACGGAGAGCAAAATCTTCTGAAAGGGTGTAATACAAAACCAAAAATGTTCCGGCTCCGCAAAGTCTTCCAACATATAAACCAGCTTCGTGATTCAATATGTAGGTGAATTCACCTCTTTTTTCAATATGAGAAACAATATCTATGACTCTTAACTGAATAGGGAAGTAGGCTAAATCCATTAATGGTTTGGCAATTAGCAATAGCAATAAGAATATAATCACTCCTGTTTTATTGTAAAAGAATCCATTTAAACATGCACCCAAAGCAAAAAGTATAAGTCCTGCGGCAAATGTTTTTATTCTGTCAGACGGCTTAGAAAAGCGCCCGATGAAATAAATGATAATAGCCGCCAAAATTGCTCCTATAGATTGTGCACTCCCCAAGGCGCCCTCTTCTCCCAATAATTTAAAAATAAGCATAGCTGGAGCGGTTACCAAGAATCCTTGTGCCAAACCTTTGAAGGTTGCCAAAGACAATAATTTGTACCACAGCGGATGAAACTTGAAAAAGATATATTGCTTTTGCACTGGGTTTTCAAATTTACCTCTGAAACAAACAACGGAAGCCAAAATAGTAATGGCGAAAACAATTCCTGTGATGATGAGATAGGCATCGTGTTTCTCTGCTTCCCCTGATTTCGACTGAATAAACCAACCGATTGTTGCTGGGATTACAATAGCTATTATGGTATAGATAAAAGTCTCTAAACCGTAATAATAGTTACGATTTTTATCATTTGTAATAGCCAATGCCAAATAGTCGCGGTTTGACCAATACAATCCAAAAGACATACCCATCGTGATTCCGGCAATTCCGATTCCAGTTAAATCCAATATTTTGAATGACATCATGATAATCATGGAAACGCCACTCATCATCATTCCTAAGGAATATAACTTACGAATATTAAAATGTTTCAACAGAAAGCCATTCAATATAAAAGTAAGCGGAATCCCAGTATAAATTGCCAATTGATAAATAACCACTTTAGAAGTGTCATTGGAGTTTCTCATGATGTATGCTGCCACGAAAATATCGATTACAGGTAACACCAAAGCATAAACCAGATTGGTAAAAATTAAGATGCGAAAATTATGGGTCTGACTTTGAAAATGATCAATTTCAGTTTGGATTTTTTTAAACATGGCTAAATTTTAAAAGTGAATAGATTTCTTTAATAGAAAATTTAGCCCCACAAACAAATTCATCCGAAGCGCCGTAGTATATTGTAACCGTATCTCCATCTGGTTCTAGAATGTGACCGTTTGTAAATACTACATTTCCGAAGAAACCGCTTAATTCGTACTCTGTCGTAGGGACCATTATTGGTAATTCTGTTCTTGCAATTACTTTTGTAGGATCATTCAAATCCATTAAAAATGCACCCAAACAATATTGATGATTTTCATTGGCACCATGATAAATTTCTAACCAGCCTTTATCTGTTTTTATGGGAGCAGCTCCGGCACCAACTCTTTTACTATCCCAAAGTCCTTTTCTTGTTTTAATGATACAATGATGATTCCCCCAATGAATCCCATCGGGTGAAGAAGCAATCCAAATATAATTTCCACCAATATCAACACTGCTCGGACGGTGTAAAGCATAGAACAAACCATTAATTTTTTCTTCAAAAATGGCACAATCCTTATTGTGCGCTGGTAGTATCATACCGTGTTTTTCAAAGTCTTTCCAATCAGTAGTCGTACGCAAACCAACACCTACTCCATTATCTGATACCGAAGTGAAAGTCAGATAATATTTCCCATCTATCAAAGCCACCCTGCAATCTTCTATACCAAATGTTTCTAGGATCCCTTCACCAACTAATGGCGGATAATTCTCAGGTTCATAAAATTGGCGACCATCCTCACTGCATAACAATCGAAGATGTGATAATGTTGTTAAATAATCAACTCCTTTATAATTAATTACTCTTGCGTCGGTTGCTATTAATTCAGGATCATCTTTTGGAATCTCAATAATTTTAATAGTACCTGTTTCCGTTAATATGGGAAAAGAAATTATATTATTTTTTTGCTCAGGTCTTTCTGCAACTCTGACTAAAAGCCAAGTTTTACCTTCAAATTTAAATACCCCTGGATTAAGAAGACAGGTAATTTCTAAGCCTTCGCTACTGGCAGGTATATCTGCCGGTGATAATAAAGGGTTTTCTGTAAAACGTTTTGCTATATCTTTCATACTTCTTAGTAATGTTTATTGTAATTTAAAAGGCTAACTCAAATCCATATTAGAGTAAATTTGGGTTAACCTTTATTTGGAATATTAATATCCGGTATTTTGTTTCAAAGTTCCGGCTGATGCATCAATTTCTGATTGAGGGATTGGATACAACATGTGCTTATCTTGGAAATTTTTCCCGTGTGCGGTCATAACAGCTTTTGCGATTCCCCATCTTTTTAAATCAAGCATTCTTTGATTTTCGAAACCAAGTTCTGCTCTTCTTTCTGAAATCAACCAGCCTTTTATAGTCGCTTTATCTGTAGAAGGTAGTCTGTTAAGCAAAGTCCCAACTGGTGCAATTCCGCCTGTAGTTGTTACAGTAGTTCTTGCTCTATTTCTTATTTGGTTGATTATAGCAATCGCTCCTGAATAATTTCCGGTTTCGTTTAGTGCTTCTGCTTTCCAAAGTAAGGCATCTGCGTAACGCATGTATACTTTATTAGTAACTGCATCATCATTTCCTTTATTGCCACCATCTAGAGTTCCTAGAATTTTATTTACATTCTGATTGGCTGCATCTACTGTATAAAGTTTTCTCGGATCATTTGGTTCAAATGAATTTAAGAAATCGGCGCTTGGAGCAAAAAATCCCCATCCTAAAGGAGCACAAATTCCATTACCTTTTCTTGGAGTTGTATTGGTTTGATGGTCATAAGAAAAAATGACTTCATTATCTGTATACTCTTTAGAAGTACTGAAATTATCGAAATAATTGGCATTTAAGCTATATCCAAGCGGTGTTAACTCGTCAACTAAAGTTACGACTTCTGACCATTTTTCAGTATACAAAGCGGCTTTTGCCTGAAGTGCTATCACAGCACCTTTAGAAACTCTCCATTTTTCGGGAGTAGACGAATATTTACTGTTTGGCAATAATCCTTTTGCTAAAACTAAATCTGCTTTAAGTCTTTCCCAAACCAATGCCTTATCAGCTCTCACTGCAACATCAAAAGCTTCCTGGTATGTTTTTACAGGAGCTAAAATTAATGGCACATCCCCAAAATTATTAACCAAAGAGAAATAGTAGTACGATCTTAAGAAATATGCCTCACCCAGCAATTGGTTTTTTCTGGCAGTAGTAATTCCCGTAATAGCTTCAATATCCGATTTTGTTAATAATTCAATCGCAATATTTAGTCTTTTAATCCCTTCATAGTTATATTTCCATAATCCGTTTGGACCACCATTGGTTGAAGTGTAACTGAAATTGTTGATTTCGTCCATCCAGGGCTGATCACCATCTGAAGCCCATTTTTTCTCCATATCATCCGATGCGATATCCTGCATGATGTAATCATTTTGAAAAACAAGACCTCCGCCCCAATCCCATTGTGCCAATATGTTCAATCGGTTTGAGAGCAGTTGATAAGAAGAGTTTACAGAACTTTCTACTGTATTTAATGTTGGAGTGCTGTTTGCCTGGTCCAAAGTCGTTAATCCGATAGGCTCTTGTGTAAGCGCATCTTCACAACTTACCAATACCATCAAGCTCATTAGAATACCGGTTTTAAATAAATTTTTCATAATTTATATTTTTTAATTTTTTATTTAAAGTTTAACTCTTACTCCAAAAATAAACGACCTAGATTGAGGATATGTTCCTTTGTCAATCAACGAAGTAGATTCCGGATCTAAGCCTGTATAGTCAGTTATTGTAAATAAATTTTGACCTGACGCGTACAAACGCATGTCTTTTATACCAAGAGCAGATTTATTAAAAGTATACCCAATTTCTAAATTTTTCAATCTCAAATAAGAAGCATCCTCCACAAAAACACTAGAAACATTACCACCACCATTATTATTAAAAGTAACGCGAGGAGTTGTATTACTTGTTCCTTCACCATTCCAGCTATCCAATACGGCGGTTGTAGAATTGAACGGACGGCTATCATAATTTAAGATTTGTTTCAAATCATTGTAACGATCTACCCCTTCTACTCCTTGCAATAAGAAAGAGATGTCAAAGTTTTTGTAACTCGCATTAAAATTGACACCGTAAGTTACTTTTGGAATTGGATTTCCAATAAAAGTTCTGTCATCAGCATTTATTTGTCCATCACTATTTATATCTTTAAACTTAATGTCCCCAGGTTGAGTTGCATTAGTATTTGAAAATAAATGAGAACTAACTTCACCTGTATTTTGATAAATACCATCAAATTGATAGCCATAATACGAACTTATTGCTTGACCAACTTCTGTTTTAGTATGCGTAAAATCGTCAGAAATATTTTTTACAAATTCATGAAGTTTGTTCACTTTGTTTGTTAGCGTAGCAATGTTTGCATTTATACCGTATTTAAACTCATGGTCGTTGTTTTGAAAATTTACTCCAAATTCAAGTCCTTTATTGTTTACTTCCCCAGCATTTACGTAAGTTCTTTCTATAACTCCCACTGATACTGCAGGTAAGCCCACGGTTAATAAAATATCATCGGTAGTTTTTGTAAAATAATCAGCTGTAAAAGTCAATTTGTTATTCAAGATTCCTAAATCAACTCCAAAGTTAGTTTGCGTAGTAGTTTCCCATTTCAAATCTGGATTACCATAACGTACTACATTTACAACTCCTCCTGTAGAAGATACCAATGTTTCGTAAGCATTATTTGGTAATTCTTGATTTCCGGCTTGGCCCCAGCTTGCTCTCAATTTCAAATTAGATATCCAATCTGCTTTCTCCAAAAAATTTTCTTTAGAAACAACCCAACCGGCAGAAACCGAAGGAAAATAGCCCCATTTATTGTTAGGACCGAAACGAGAAGAAGCATCCGCTCTCATTGTCGCAGTAGCAAAATATTTGTTGTCATATCCATAAGTCCCAGAAGCAAAATAAGATAACAAACTCCAGTTACTTGCAGATCCTGAACTGAAAGCATTAGTTGTACTTCCATAATCAAGATATCTAAAAGGATCTGTAGTATTGTCAAAATTTTGTCTGCTACCACCTATTGCTGCCTCTTTGCTATTGATATTTTCCATGCCAAGCAATGCATTTACGCTATGCAATTCTTTGAATGTTTTAACATAATTCAATGTGTTCGTAAAAGTAAATGTCATTCCCTGACCTCTATTTTCATCTAAACCATTAGGCCTATTGTTTCTTCCCAAACCATAATATTGATTAGAAGTGTCATTGATATTAGCATCACCAAAATTTTCACTAAAATTTTTGTTATGAGAAAATTTGATATCTACACCTAAATTACTTTTGAATTTCAAAGATTTATCGCCTAAGAAAGTATACTCTCCGTATAAATTTCCAAAGGTTTGGAATGTATTGCGTTTATCATCCGTAAAATTAACAATGGCAATTGGGTTTGAACCATATTCATAAATTTTGCTCCAACCATCATTTGGACCGGTATAAAAAGGTAAATCAGTATATGGATTTCTTTGAGAATACGTTGGATCATTTACATCTTTATAAACTCCCAAAACCGGCGGACGAATCAATGCATTACGTATAACTCCAGGAGCATCACCGCTGGAAGATAATTTATCTTGTTTTGCGTAGCTCAGCTGTACATTGGTACCCACTTTAAAACGACTGGAAATATCCGCATTAACGTTTGTTCTAAAATTAAACCGTTGGTATTTATCATTGTCTTCTACCACAATACCGTCTTGTCCAAAATAACCTCCCGAAATTAAATATTGCATGTTTTCAGAAGCTCCACTTGCCGAAGCTTGGAAATTTTTAGATATCCCTGTAGTGAATAACTCATCTTGCCAATCGGTATTGGCCAAGTCGGTTCTGTTTCTGTCTGCTGCATAAGGACTAATAGCCGATGCCGCATTTCCTGCTGTATTATGCCAAGCCTGATCTTTTACCGTTAAGTACTGATCCGTATTCAACATTTTAGGAAGATTAGTGGCAAAGTGTATTCCTGAGTACATCTCAACATCAAAACTGGTCATCCCTTTTATTCCATTTTTAGTCGTAATCAAAACAACACCACCTGCAGCTCTAGATCCATAAATAGCACCTGCAGCAGCATCTTTCAATACAGTCATTGTTTTCACATCCGATTGATTAAGGAAAGAAATATCACGGGTAGGAACTCCGTCTATAACATACAATACATCATTGTTTCCAAGTGTACCTTCTCCTCTAATACGTAATTTTATCCCATCACCAGGAGCTCCAGTATTGGCAGCTACAAAAACACCGGCAATCTGTCCTTGCAAGGCTTGAGCTACATCGGCAACCCTTGTTTTGGATAAATCATCCATATCAACGGTACTAACTGCTCCAGTTATGGAAGCTTTCTTTTGACTGGTATACCCTACAATAACTATCTCATCTAATTTTTGTGAATCACTAGTTAATATTGCATTGATAATGCTGTTTCCTTTTACCGGAATTTCTTTGGTTAAATATCCTATATAACTAAAAATTAAAACAGCATTAGAGTCTACTTTGTTAATTGTAAAATTACCATCAAAATCAGTTACGGTATTTATAGCTGTTCCCTTGACAGTAACATTTACTTGTGGCAATGGACCACTACTATCCGAAACAACACCTTTAACGGTTTGGGCATGCATGATACTCCCTGATAAAATTATTCCTAATAGAACTAAATTATAAATGATATTTTTTCTCATCATAGTGAAGTGTTAAATTTATTAATAATTTGAGTTAATTTTTTCATGTTAATAAAAATTTGGTTAATTAAATGCAATAATGGTTTTTTTTGATTCAAAAATCATTTTATAAAAGTAATTTCAGAGTACAAAAAAAGGTGTACACTATTTCATCAAAAGTGTACACCTGTATTAAATCATGTTGTTTTTCAGTATTTTACAAAAACAATCTAAAACTTAGCTTTGTATTTCAATTGGTAATTTTTAGGAGTGGTATTATATATTTTTTTAAACTCACGGTAAAAATAGGAACGGTTATTAAAACCCGATTGGTAGCAAACTTCAGAAACGGTCAATACATTTTTACGCAAAAGTTCCGCTGCATACTTCAATCGTATAGTCCGAATTAAATCACCGGGAGTAAACCCGAAAAGCTGTTTAATTTTTCGATACAATTGCGAATTACTGATCCCTAATTCTTTCTCAATAAATAAACTTTGAAGATTTTCATTGTCAATATTATTACGGATAAGTTCAATCACCTTTTTTATAAAATCTTTTTCCTCGTTATTTATGGGAAGAGCAGATAAATTTTCAACCAAAGTATCTTGGGAAAAATGTTTTAATATGAGTTCTTTTTCTTCCAGCAATTTTTGGATTCGCACTAATAAATGATCGGGATAAAAAGGTTTCGGAATATAAGAATTAGCACCGCTTTCCAAACCTTCAATTCTATGTATAACCGAATCTTTTGCCGTAAGCATAATAAACGGAATATGACAGGTTTTGATGTCTGTTTTGATTTTTTTACAAAGTTCTACACCATCCATCAAAGGCATCATTACATCGCTAATGATAATATCAGGGATTTCTTTTTCAAGAATTTCTAAGGCTGCAACACCATTATAGGCTGTAATAATTTTATATTTTTCTCCTAATAAATCATCCAAAAACAGATGAATTTCTTTCTCATCTTCGACTATTAAAACCGTTTTACGATTGTCTTCAAGACCTTCAAGCGATGAAATTTTATTTGGAGTATCATCAGACTTGCTTGGAATTTCTTCAAGGATATTTTTAAGATGCTGAGAAATCAAAATCGGGCTTGCTTCTACATCCAATTCTTTTTCGCTGAATGCGTCTTTGCTGCAAGGCACCAGAATGATAAAGGTGGTCTTCTCATTGGCAACGCTTGAAACCAAAATTTCGCCTCTTAATACTGTAACCAGTTTTTTAATATAGGCCAATCCAATACCTGTTCTAAACATATCATGATCAATCCCTTTATTCGTATCAGACAGAAAAAATCGATCAAAGAGAGAATCTAATTTCTCTTTTGGAATTCCTTTACCGGTATTTACAATAGTGATGGTTAATCTTTTTGAACCCTCATCCTGAATGTGGAATTTAAGATCAATCTTTCCATATACAGGAGTATATTTAAAAGCATTTGACATTAAGTTAAATACTATTTTTTCAATTTTATCCTTATCAAACCATCCGGGTAATGAAGACGGAATATCGAGATTATAATCTATATTTTTATCTAATGCCCATTCATCAAACAATTCGGCGATTTGCTCTATCAAGTTAACCAAATCAAATTCCCTTGCAGTCACTTCTAAATAATCATATTCCGCTTTTCTGAATTCCAATAATTGCTGTGTTAGAAACAATAATCTTGAAGAATTACGCTGAATCATCTGAATGAACTTCTGATTTCTTTCGCTGAGATTTGCTGTTTCTGATAGTTTTTGAACAGGCCCAACAATCAAAGTTAAAGGAGTTTGAAATTCATGGGCGACATTCGTAAAAAAGGTAAGCCTGTTTTCGTGAAGTTCTTCTTCTCTTTGTCTAAGCAGCATATTTTGGCTCAATGATTGGCGTTTTTTATAATAACTCAAGACAAAGAGTATAAAAAGTGCAATCAATACTAAATAGATTACAGTAGCAAGATTTGATTGCCAGAACACTGGTTTGATACGAATATCAATAGCATGAACCGGTTTACTCCAAACCCCATCGCTATTAGTCCATTTTATCCACAAGGAATAATTTCCCTTAGGAACATTGGTAAAAGATATAATTCTTCGATTATTAATTGCGTTCCAGTCCTTATCAAAATTCATCAATAGATAGGCATATTGGCATTTTTCGTTATTGATATATGTCAAAGCCGCTAATTCAATGTCAAAAAAGTTTTGATCGTGATTTAAAACGATTGAAGGGTGAGTATTAGAATTGGGAGCTATCACTAATCCCTGATAATATGGAATCGCTTGATTTTGTCCGCTAATTTTATCAATAAGAATATCTGGAACAAGAGAGGATTCTTTTATTTTTTGAGGCAAAAAATAATTAAATCCTTTTATTCCTCCCATAAAAACAAAATCCGACTTAAGATCTTGGTAAAAAGCCCCATCTGCAAATTCATTATTTTGCAGTCCTTCGTTTTTTGTATAATTAATAAATTTAGAACTATTAAGTATAAAATTTGACAGCCCGAAATTGGTACTTATCCAGAGATTAGATTTTTTATCAGAGACAATTCCATGAATGGTATTATTGGGAAGTCCATCTTTAACAGTAAAACTTTTAAAAACGGCGCTTCCGTCACTTTTTAAATCTTCCAATAAGTTCAACCCAAAACTGGTTCCTATCCAAAGTCTGTTATTAGCATCCTTCTGCAAACACAAAATATCATTATTGGATAGACTTTTGGGGTCATTCTTGATGTTTTTATAAGTGCGAAATTGACCTGATTCTTTATCAAATAGATTCAAACCTCCCAATCGGGTTCCTATCCAAAGCTGATTGTCATTCTTCGGAATTATCGAAAAAACAATATTGCTACTTAACGATTTATCACCAGTGTTATTCGCCAGATATTTCTTGAATTCGGTTACTTTTAATTTTTCTCCTGAACGCTCTATTTTACAACGAACCATCCCATAGCCATTAGTTCCAAGCCAAATAAATCCTTTTTTATCCTGATAAATAGAATAGGTTGACTTAAAATAATCACATTGTTCATTTCCATCAATTTCTGACCAACTGATAAGCCTTGATTTTTTTAAGTCAAAAACAGTAATGCCATCTCCGTCAGTTCCTATAAAAACCATATTATCTTGCCCTTTGCATAAAGCAAATACGGCATTATTAATGGAGCTGTTACTTTCATTAAAGTTTTCATATTGTAACGCTTTCTCCGGGTTTAGATAAAAATTAGACGGAAAGCGAAATAATCCTTTCCCTTTTATTCCAACTAAGAAAGAATGGCCTTCCACTTCCAAAAATGTTCTGACAATACCTCCATCAAGATCAGGAACCTGAGCTTTAGAAATTAAATTAAAGGCTTTTTTTAGCGGATACATTTTAAATAATCCATCGCCATCAGTTCCTGTCCAAAGCACATTTTCTGTCCCTTGAATTAATGTTGTGATCTTTTGATTATTCAGGTATTTCAACCATGGTTTGGCAATACTCTTTCCTGAGTTATCGATAATAAAATATCCTGATTCGCCAGAAATCACCAGTCCTTCAGAAATATGCCCGATGATGGTTTTAATTTTTTTATCTGGAAGTGCCTGAGTTTTTTTATCCGCCAAAGAATGTAAAACTGCGTTTCCTGTTGTTGAGATACTGCAGATTTTCTGATTGGATATGATTCCAAACGTCCGAATATTTTTTGAAACTAATTCCGCTTTTGAAATTATTTTTTTGCCGTTATTCGTAGTTTTAAGCGATAAAGCATAAAGTTCATTGTTCTCAAACAAGACCAATAGTTCGCCTGTAGGCGAGAACTCCATTTTTTTAACTGCTTTTTTTGAAAGATTTTTAGCGATTAACAATTGAAAAACAGCACCATCGTAGTAACCAATTCCCCAGTCTTTTACAGCACAAAATACTTTTTTTGAAGTATCAAGTGCCATATTAAATTCTGATTCTGACAACGGAGGCTTATTTTCTCTGGAAAAATAATACTTTTGAAATGTATCCGTTTTTTTGTCATACCTATTAATTCCATGAATAGTCAATATCCAAATTCTTCCCTTATCATCTTCATCAATTTTAAGGATCACCTGATTACTCAGGCTGTTTTCATTATCTAATTCAGGTCTGAAAATTTTAAAACTATTTCCGTCATATCGATTCAAACCATCCCAAGTACCAATCCAAAGCAAATTTTCAGAATCCTGAAAAATAGAATTAACAGAACTATTTGACAATCCCTTGGTATTATCAAGTTGTTCCAAGGAATATTTTTGGTCTAAAGTTTTAGATGAATCTATAAGCGGTTTATTATTATGGATTTCAGATTTCTTATCTCTCTGATGATGAGCCAATGAATTATCTAAAGATGCAGATTTTTCTTTATTGTTGCAAGAAACAAGTCCTATAAAAACAAGGCTGATGAATAAATTTTTAAATTTCAATATAATATTTTTTTGGTTTTTCTGAAATGAATAATGCTATTATAAAACTATTGTATCTATTATTTTTATTTTGTTGTTGCAACATATATCAAGTTAGTATCCCAATCATTTTGACGGTATATAACTTATACAAAAAAAATAAAATTTAATAAAATCGAAGTAATTATTAAGTAATCAAATGTACAAAAAAAGTCATCATTAGAATAAGATTGATGGGCAAGCAACATATGTAAGAATTCAACTATTTTAACTTAAAATTGTTCTGAAAAAATTAAATGAACATAGCTAATTGATTACAAAAGACGTAATATGCTTTTAGAATTTTCATGAACTTGTTCTACAATTAGCTCATCTCTTAATAGAACACGAAAACTATAACTGTCTGCTTTTAGACATTGTTATCAATGATGCTTCTGATCTCTATATAAACTTATTATATACTTAGCATTTCCTCTAAAATAGCAAACCATGTTGAATTCCACATTGCCAATTTATTTAAATCATATATAAAATGGTTTGCAATTACACTATCAAGGTCAGTTATAAGAGAATCAGTGAGCATGTTTGGTGAGCTAGATGATGCTGCGCGAAATGATTTTAGTCATTAATTGCAAAATTTTTAAAGCATCAAAAAATGTCAAAATAAGCATAAGGTTTTTGGCTGTAATCCCTATTGAAACCGGAATCGAAATGCCCTCCAATAATCCTTTTAAACTTCTGACGCTTCACTCAAAAGGTTCAAATCTTCCAATAAAAGGTTCTAGTTTTGTACCAAGTGGTTCACTTAAAACGATACTAGAAATAGTATCGTTTTTTTTGTTTTTATATTTCCTGAAATTCCTTTAATTATTCTATTTTTATAAAAAAATAGCGTTTATGATTTCCTGCTTCAAACCATTTATACTCCTTTGTTCTGTTTTTTGTATTGTTTCCTGCAAATCGCAAACCATCATTTCTGATGCTCAAGAAAAAAACAGTTCAATTATCAATGATACTACATTTGTAAATTTAAAAGAATACAGCCAGGATTTTATCTATGATATGAAATATGCTACAACCGATAATTTCCTAAAAGCAAAAGTGTATGATTGTGCGGAATGTTTTTTACGGTTAAAAACCGTTACTGCACTTGTTGAAGCTAATAAGAAGTTTATAAAAAAGGGCTATAAAATCAAAATTTTTGACTGTTACCGCCCTTTGGATATTCAGAAAAAAATGTGGAAAATAGTATCTAACCCGGAATATGTAGCAAATCCTGCTAAAGGCTCTATCCACAATAGAGGAGGAGCAGTAGATATTACTCTGGTTGATAGCAATGGGAAAGAGTTGGATATGGGGACTTCTTTTGATTTTTTTGGAATTGAAGCGAGCCACAATTATCCAAATGTTTCAGATGAAGTAAAACAAAACAGAATAGTATTGAAAACAGTTATGACAAATAGTGGTTTCAATTCTTTTGATTCAGAATGGTGGCATTACAATTTGAAGTCAGGTTTGAATGATAAAGTCTCTAATACTAAATGGGACTGTAAATAGCCGCTATTCAATACATTTTAAATTGTCAATGAAATACGTTTCCGGATTGTAAATTTCATTTGTTAATTCTGATTTAAACTCTTTTTTGAGGATATAATCTTCGGTATCTGTCAAATATTTAATACGCATCATTGATACTGGAGAGCTTTTTAATTCTTCAAAGCTATCTTTCATAAACATGAAAATACCGGTATTAACTCTATTATCAAATCCTTTATCATCGCGTAACATGGTACCGCAATTTTCTTGATCGATATGTACCAATGTGATTATTTTTCCATTATTTAACTGTAAAAATAATTTAGAATTTTTATCAAAACAATTCGCTTTCAAAAAGTCTTTACTTTTTTGAATTAACTGCACACTCAATGTTGGTAATCCATCTGTTAATGCCAAAGAATAAAAAATATAACTGGAATTCCCCGCGAAATTTTTCTCGTTAATTATGTATTCTTTTGTTGATTTGTATGTGCCTAAAGAATCGGTAACATTTGTACTGTAATCACAAGGTTTTTGAGCAAATATATGCAGACTGAAGAACAATAAAGTTAGTGTAATAACGTATTTCATTTTTATGATATTTTGGTGCAAATTAAAACTATTTTATGATTATTTTCATCAGTTGTGAAAAAACAATATGCATTTCCTCCATCTTTTATTTTCCATTTTTTTCGAATGGTTTCTACGCTGTCAGGAAAATTACGGGTTGTGATATTTGCCTGAGTCTTTTCTAAATGACTTTTCATTTCCGTTTTGTTATAAGGAAATGTCTTTTGAATTTCAAAAATGCGCCCTGGAAAGGATATTAAGGCAGTTGATGTGTATAAATGAGAATGTTTTTGTAGTTTGTTTAGATTATAAAATGAGCTTACTTCATCAAATCCACCTGATTTCATAATAGCGCTATTGGGTTCATATAAATATCTTTGAGGTAAACTAAAGTTTGGAAATTGAGAATCCTCGCCCAAAATAAAATCAAATGTTTCGGTTTGATCCTTAACAATGTTAACGGTTTTGATATTTATATTTCCAAAATAATCTTTGTGCAATTCCCATAATAATTCTTTTACTTCATTCTCTAAGGCTACGATATGAATGGTTTTTACATGTTTTAATTCAGATAAACCCGCTGATATATCAAGAAGAGGGGCAGTTTTTATTAGAACAGCATTTGAATTGGTAAAATAAAAATCAAGATTTTCCGGAACATTAGGTAAACAATCTTTAAGCATAAATACTTTTCCCTTGTCATCATTTCGTCTGGAAGGATCAATGTAAATCCAGTCCCATTTTAAATTTAAAGAAGACAAAGTTGCTAAGCTGTCTCCAGTGTAACAGGTGATATTGGAAACATTTAATTGTTTGAAATTGTGTTTTACTAGATTTGACAGCTCTGGATTGATTTCGCAATGTGCAACTGTTTTTATTTTTTTTGCAAAATAGTAATCATCAACTCCAAAACCTCCTGTTAAATCAATTAGAGATTCGCCATTTACAATTGAAGCTTTATAGGCTGCTGTTTTTTCGGATGAAGTTTGTTCTATTGAAATTTTACTTGGATAAATAATGTTTTTGGTTGAGAACCAATTCGGCAATTTATCTTTTGCTTTTGTTTTAGCTTCAATTTGGTTCAAAATAGAAATCCAATCTACATCTGGAAATGGATTTTTTTGCAGTGCTAACTTCGAAATGCTTTTGCTAATATTGTCATTGATAAACGTCTGTATTTCGACATTTAGAATCCTTATATCCAAAATTAAATATCTTTAGTTAATAGTTGAATGATTTTGTTTTCCGGGAAGAATTCTTTACCTATTACTTTAATTATGGTGTATAAAGGAACTGCCACAATCATTCCTAGTATTCCAAAAAGGAAACCTGCAATTAAGATTACAAGAAATATTTCCAGCGGATGTGAACTTACGCTTTTAGAAAAAATAATTGGCTGAGATAAATTATTATCGATAATTTGAACAATCCAAAAACCAATTAAAACATAAATGGTGGTCGGTAAAATTTCAGATTGGAAATCACTTCCCAGATTGCTTAACATAGTTAGAATTGCCGCTAAAAAGGATGCTATAAGAGGACCAATGTATGGGATAATGTTCAAAACCGCACATAAAAATGCAATAACAAGGGCATTTGGAACTCCAAAAATAAACAATACAATTAGGTATAAAAGGAATACAATAAATAATTGAAGTAATAATCCAATAAAATAACGCGACAACAAGTAGTTTATTTTTTCTAAAGAATTTAAAATCTGATCTTCATGGTTATTTTGGATTAATTTTTTTGCTCCTAAAATGAATATTAACCGGTCTTTCAGAAAGAAAAAAGTAATAAATAGTACTGAACCTAATCCTACACTCAAACTACTAATTGTGCCTAGAATTGTATTTAAAAAGTTAGGGATGAAATTAAAATTTATTTTAGAGGTAATGTTTGCTTCCTTTAAAACTTGTGCGGAATCAATTTGGTGGTTGTCTAAAAAAACAGTGATTTGATTGATTAACTGGACTATGTTTTTTTCAATTTCTGTTGTATTTAAAAGCGACAAATTTTCTCCTTGAGATAAAATCAAAGGAATGAACATCATTATAAAACCGAATATGATTAGTATAAAAATAAACAAAGTTGCTATTGTTGCAAAGAGATGATTGAACTTTAATCTTTTTTTGAAAAAGTCTAAAATAGGATTTCCAATTAATGTAAGTATAAAAGATACAACTAGATAAATTAGTACAGATTGAATTTTATAGAAGAAGAACAAGATTAAACCAACTAAAACCGTTGTTATTAATGCTTTGAGAATGCCATTTGAAATGGTTTTAGATGTAATCATATTGCTATTTTAGGTTATAAAGATAAAAAAAACTCGCTAACAAGTAGCGAGTTTTAAATTCTAAAAAATTAAAAAATTATATTCCGAAACCTGCTCTTGCTCCGCCTGAAACAAAAATTGCAGCCATTCTTGATTTTTGACCGTTAGAGAACATGTACATTCCTGCATCATCAGTATAATCCATGTAGTTCATTGTCATTTCTACTGGATTACCAGTACAAGTGCTATAATGTGGGTAAGCTGGAACACCATAATTAGCCGTGTTGTGTGTAGGTGTGTCAGAAACCAAATCACTTCCGCAAGTTGCATCGCCCCAAATGTGACGTAAGTTCATCCAGTGGCCCACTTCGTGGGTTGCAGTTCGTCCTAAATCAAATGGTGCAGAAGCTGTTCCTGTATTTCCGAATGCATTATCATCGATAACAATTCCGTCTGTAGAAGGAGCTCCGCCTGGGAACTGTGCATAACCTAAAATACCTCCACCCATATTACAAGACCACATGTTCAATACGGTTGTAGGTGTTGTAGGAGCGATTCCTTTTGCTGACTTCTTCATGGCGTTATTTGTCGACCATGAAGTTGTATTTGTAGATTTTCTAACGACACTTTGCAATACAAAAGTAATTCCTACATTGGCTTTTACACCTGAAAATAAAGCAGGAACTGAATTATAATCTGAGTTAGTCGCATTGAAATCTTGATTCAACACATCAATTTGAGACTGAATTTGTGCCAATGAAATGTTTTGAGCTGCTGTTCTGTACAATACATTCACTACAACCGGAATTTCAACTTTACCGTTTACCAAACGATTGGTTAACATCGCTTTTTGTGTAAAAGCTTCAATTTCGTTCATTCTTAAAGCTAATGTTGGATCGGCTTTCAATTGCGCTTCCAGTACTTCGTGTGAGGCACAACCACGTTGAACGATTGAGTTTGTTGATGGAGCGGTTGATTCGGTTTCTTCATTTTGACATGAAAAAAGCATTATAAATGCCGTTGCGGATAAAATAATTTTTTTCATAATTGCAGTTTTTTATGTTGTAAATTGCTCTTTATCAGGTTAATGATAAGCAATTTACGATTATTTTCTCATTATAATGCTAAGGAGGCGTAAAATAATTGACTGCAAATCAAGGTTTTAGAAATTGTTTTTTTATAAATCACAAATTGATTGTTCATTATTCAAAACAAAAAAACTCGCTAACAAGTAGCGAGTTTTAAATTCTAAAAGACTAAAAAATTATATTCCGAAACCTGCTCTTGCTCCACCTGAAACAAAAATTGCAGCCATTCTTGATTTTTGACCGTTAGAGAACATGTACATTCCTCTATCGTCAGTATAATCCATGTAGTTCATTGTCATTTCTACTGGAGTACCAGTACAAGTGCTGTAATGTGGGTAAGCTGGAACACCATAGTTAGCAGTGTTGTGTGTAGGTGTGTCAGAAACTAAATCACTTCCGCAAGTTGCATCACCCCAAATGTGACGTAAGTTCATCCAGTGACCTACTTCGTGAGTAGCTGTTCTTCCTAAATTGTAAACACCAGAAACTGTTCCGACACGTCCAAAAGCATTGTTGTCCATTACAACTCCATCAGTAGCAGAAGCTCCGCCAGGAAATTGTGCATAACCAAGAATACCACCACCCATATTACATGACCACATGTTTAAAACTGTAGTAGGTGTTGTAGGAGCAATCCCTTTTGGTAATTTTTTCATAGCATCATTTGTAGACCATGATGTTGTAGTAGTAGATTTTCTAACAACACTTTGTAAAACGAAAGTTATACCAACATTTGCAGCAACTCCAGAGAATAAAGCAGGAGTACTGCTGAAATCTGAATTAGTTGCATTGAAATCTTCATTCAATACATCAATTTGAGATTGGATTTGAGCATCAGAAATGTTTTCTGCAGCAGTTTTGTACAATACATTTACTACTACAGGAATTTCAACTTTTCCATTTACTAAACGACCAGTTACCATTGCTTTTTGAGTAAATGCTTCAATTTCGTTCATTCTTAAAGCTAATTTTGGGTCAGCTTTTAGTTGTGCAGCTAGAACTTCTTGAGATGCACAACCGCGTCGTGCTAAAGCACTAGTTTCTGGTGCTGCTTCTGTTGTGTCATTTTGACAAGAGAAAAGCATCAATAATGCTCCGGCAGATAAAAGAATTTTTTTCATAAAATTTTTGTTATAAATTAATAGATTTGGTTAATTATTTCACAATTTTATAACAATTTTTTCACAAAAAAAATTTTATTAAAAAAAAAATTAAAAAAAAATTTAAAAAAAAAATCATTCTATTGATTTTACTGCTTTTAGCTAATTTCACGATTTTTGATTTAGAAGTACTTTCATACAATTTTTTTTAGTAAAATTCTAAATCTAAAAAATATAGTTATAATGAAGTCATTTAAGAGATGTTTTGCCATTAAATAAAATAATGTCATAAATGTATATGAAATTAATGTTTTTTATTTTTGTTGGAAGTAAACTTTTGGATGTTATTTTTAATAATTGTAGGTGTAACATCTATTTCTTTGAGAGATTTTTTTGTCCATCCGAATTCGGAATTTTTTTTAAATTATTTAGATCAAACAAATAAAAAAATATCATTTATAAAGAAAACGACCTATTCAAATCTAAATTTGAATAGGTCGTTTTGAAATGGAATCTTGAAAACAGAACTCTTAATTATTAAAAATATAACTAATAATATTGGCACCCATTTTTAATGCTTTATCCCGAACATCAATCGGGTCGTTATTGACTTCTGGATCTTCCCAACCGTCCCCTAAATCACATTCATAGGTGTAAAGCAACACTAATTTATTTTCTACAAATATTCCAAAGGCTTGTGGTCGTTTTCCATCGTGCTCATGTATTTTTGGCAATCCGTTTGGGAATGAATACGGTTTTTGAAAAATGGCATGATTGGCTGGGATTTCGATTAAGTCACTATTGGGGAATATTTTTTTTATTTCTTTTCGAATATATTGATCCATACCATAGTTATCATCAATATGAAGAAACCCTCCGGCGAGTAAATAATTTTTAAGATTATTAGTGTCAGCATCATTAAAAACAACATTTCCATGTCCTGTCATGTGGATGTACGGATACGAAAATAAATCTGGGCTGCTGGGTTCAACAGTTGACGGTTTTATTTTTATTTTGGTATTGATATTGGCATTGCAATATTTTATCAAATTGGGTAAAGAAGTAGGATTTGCATACCAATCACCACCACCGCTATATTTAACCAAAGCAATTTCTTGTGAAAATGTTGGTATTGAAAATAATAACAGTAGATAAAATATTTTTTTCATAATTATATAAAATCAGTTCTTATTTTTCTTCATTGACAAAAATTACACTATGACAGGCAACAATTGCTGCGGTTTCAGTTCTTAATCTAGTATTGCCTAATGAAACTGGTATAAAATTATTTTCAAGTGCTAAAGCAATTTCTTTTTCCGAAAAGTCACCTTCTGGACCTATGAGTAATGTTATATTCTCATTGGGTTTCAAAACTGATTTTAGTGTTTTTTTCTCTGTTTCTTCGCAATGTGCAATCAGTTTTAAACCTCCTTTTTCAAGTTTAATAAATTCTTTGAAAGTTACAGCATCATTTAATTTGGGCAAATATAATTCATTAGATTGCTTCATAGCTACCAACAAAATTTTATCAAATCGTTCATTATTAATGACTTTTCGCTCAGAATGATCACAGATAATAGGTGTGATTTCGTGTATGCCTATTTCGGTTGCTTTCTCCAGAAACCATTCATAACGATCATTCATTTTAGTTGGTGCTACCGCCAAATGCAAATGAAATTTTGAAGCTGGTGCTTTTTCAAATGAAAGAATTTTAACGGTGCATTTGCTATCCGAAGCTAATGTAATTTCTGTTTTAAATAAAAAACCTAATCCATTGGTTACAAATAATATATCTGTATCTTTCTTGCGTAGTACTTTAATGATATGTTTGCTTTCTTCTTTTTCAAAAGAAAAAGTTTCTGTAGATTCAGTAATATTTGGATTGTAGAATAATTGCATAATTTATAATTGTATTCTTGCTTTAGAAACGACAGAAGAAGTTTCAAATTTTTGTGATAAAAACTTTTGATAACCTACAATTCCAATCATTGCAGCATTATCGGTAGTGTATTCAAATTTAGGAATAAAGGTTTTCCAACCGTATTTATTCTCTGTTTCTTTTAATGTGCTTCGAATTCCAGAATTTGCAGAAACTCCTCCGCCAATTGCTATTTGTTTTATTCCGGTTTCCTTTACTGCCAATTTTAATTTGTCCATTAAAATTTCAATAATCGTATGTTGAATGGAAGCGCAAATGTCATTGAGGTTTTCGGTAATGAAATTTGGATTTTCTATTTTTTTCTTTTGAATAAAATAGAGAATAGCCGTTTTTAAACCCGAAAAGCTGAAATCCAATCCTGGAACTTTTGGTTTTGTAAATGCAAAGGCTTTTGGATTTCCTAATTGTGCACATTTGTCAATTAAAGGACCGCCTGGATAGGGAAGACCCAATATTTTTGCACTTTTATCAAAAGCTTCACCTACCGCATCATCAGTGGTTTCTCCAATAACAGTCATGTCAAAATAGCCGTCCACTTTTATAATTTGAGTATGCCCGCCGCTAATGGTCAAAGCCAAAAAAGGAAAAGTAGGTTTCTCATATCCTTCTTCATCTATAAAATGGGCTAAAACGTGTGCTTGCATATGGTTTACAGCAATCAAAGGAATTTGCAAAGCAAGAGCAATCGATTTTGCAAACGAACTTCCTACTAAAAGTGACCCCATAAGTCCCGGACCTTGTGTAAAGGCAATTGCCGATAGCTGTTCTTTTTGTATATTTGCATTACGAAGCGCGGCATCTATTACCGGAACTATGTTTTGTTGATGTGCACGAGAAGCTAGTTCAGGAACCACGCCACCATACTGATTATGTATAAGCTGATTTGCCACAACATTTGACAACACTTTATCGTTTTGTAAAATGGAAGCAGCGGTATCGTCACAGGAACTTTCGATGGCAAGAATAAAAACCTCAGGATTTTGCATAAAAAGGCACAAATTTTGAATTACATTTGACAAGTCGATTATAAAAATCGTTTTGTAGCAGCCAAAATTAAAGAATTTTTATTTAAGGTGCTTCCGTTTCCAAAGGCAAAATGAAATATTAGAAAATTTAAATAGTATATAGGTATCAAAAAAATTAAAAAAATAGTATTTCGTTCTCTACTTGGACTAATCCTACTTTTGTTGGTGCTTGCTATTGCTCTTACCATGCCATTTGTTCAAACAAAAATTGCTCGATATTTTACAAATAGTATCAATAAAGATTTTGGTACTAATATTAGCATTGATGAAGTTGCCATTTCAGTTTTTGGAGGGGTAAAATTTAAAAAAGTATTAATTCGTGATCATCATAAAGATACTTTAATTTATTCCAATAGAATTTCAACAACTATTTTGGAAGGTAAAAAAATGCTCGATGGAGATTTAATCTTTGATGATTTAGATTTGCATGGGCTACTTTTTAATTTAAGAACGTACAAAAACGAAAAACAATCGAATCTCGATAAGTTTATTGCCGCTTTTGAAACTGGAAGACCATCAAGCAAGAAATTTTTACTAAAAGCAAACAAGTTGAAAATTTATGATGGTCATTTTATTTTGACAGATGACAATCGTGAGAATCCTAAAGATTTAGATTTTACTAAACTTAACGCTTCTGTAACTGATTTTAAAATATACGGTCCAGATGTTACCACCATGATTGATAGAATGTCATTTTTGGATTTTCGTGGTTTGTATGTTAAAAATTTAAGCTCAAAATTCAGTTATTCAAGAAAGAATATAAAGCTGGAAAATCTTGATTTGTTGACCAAAGAATCAACATTGAAAGGGACGGTTTTATTAAAATATAAAATTGAAGATTTTTCTAATTTTACGGATAAGGTCCAGTTTGATATAAAATTAGACGCAGCATCAATTGCTTCAAATGACATTCGTTATTTTTATAAAGAATTAGGCAGGAACCAACATTTTTATACCAAAGCAAGTATAAAAGGAACTCTTAATGATTTGAAATTTAAAAATTTAGAATTAGTTGATGACCGTAAGACACGAATTAATGGTGATATCAATTTTAAAAATTTGTTTGCTAGAAAAGGGCAAAAATTTTCGATGTATGCTAAGTTTGATAAGTTAACGTCCAGCTACGATGATTTAATCGTAATACTTCCCAATATTTTAGGAAATAAATTACCTACTTCTTTAAAAAAATTAGGAAGATTTACCGCTAGAGGAATTTCTAGTGTTTCAACTACAGCCGTTGACGCTGATTTTTCTATGATTACCGCATTAGGAAAAGTAACTTCTAATTTAGAAATACAAAATATTGATGTAATTGATAAGGCTTCCTATTTAGGGAATGTGATTTTAGAAAACTTTGATATTGGGACATTATTTGATCAAAAAGAGTTAGGTAGCGTAAGTTTGAATATTGATGTAGATGGAAAAGGTTTTAAACGAGAATATCTTGATACTGAAATCAAAGGAGATATTAGTCAAATAGATTATAAAAACTACAATTACACTAATATTGTTGTCGACGGAAAGCTAAAAAGTCCTAATTATAAAGGTCAGATATCTATAAATGATCCTAATTTGAGTATGACTTTTGACGGTTTATTGGATTTAAGTAAAAAAGACAGCCGATACGATTTTCATATCAATGTTGAAAATGCAGATTTAACTAAATTAAAATTAGTAAAAGATTCTGTTTCTATTTTTAAAGGTGATGTTGTAGTTGAGGCTTCTGGAAACAATATAGAAAATTTTCAGGGAAATGTTTACATTAATAAAACGTCTTATCAAAACAAAAAGGGAATCTACAATTTTGATGATTTTACTATAATTTCCAGTTTCGACCAAAACAGAATAAGAACCATAACAGTAAACTCTCCGGATATTGTTGAGGGTGAAATTGTAGGTAAATATGAATTCAATCAAGTAGAGAATTTAGTAAAAAATTCTTTGGGAAGTCTTTACACAAATTTCAAACCTAGTAAGGTAAAAAAAGGACAGTTTCTTAAATTTAATTTCTCGATTTATAATAAAATCATCGAAATATTTTATCCTGATATTTCAATTGGTTCTAATACTATAGTTAAAGGTAATATAGATTCTGATAATCAAGAATTTAAACTTAATTTCAATTCGCCTCAAATCATAGCTTCCAATAATATATTTGATAACATTAGAGTTTCGGTAGACAATAAAAATCCACTGTATAATGCTTACATTGAATTGGACAGTATCAAAACTAAATATTATAAAATTCGTGATTTTAGTGTGATAAATGTGACCATGAAAGATACTTTGTTCTTTCGTTCTGAATTTAAAGGCGGATCAAAAGGAGAAGATTATTTTAATCTGAATTTATATCATACGATCAATGCTGCCAATAATAATGTAGTTGGAATCAGTAAATCAGAAGTTAAATTCAAGGACTATCTTTGGTTTTTGAATGAAAATGAAACGCCAAATAATCAGATTGTTTTTGATAAATCATTTAAAAACTTCAATATTGATAATATAATATTGTCGCATGAAAATCAGTCTATTTCGTTAATGGGTGCTTTTAAAGGCGCGAATATTAAGGATTTGAAATTAAGCTTTAAAGATGTAGATCTAAACCAAATTACGCCCGCCAATAATAAGTTTGTTGCGCATGGAAATATTAATGGCGAGGTAAATTTCAAGCAAAATAATAATGTTTATCAGCCCACATCTTCTATCGTAATTGATAATTTGAATGTAAATAAAACGGATTTAGGTACTTTGAATTTTGATATTGAAGGCGATGAAAGTCTCAGAAAGTTTGCAATAAATTCTAATTTAGAAAATGAAAATTTGGAATCCTTTAATGCGAATGGAAGCTTTGAAATAGTTAACAAAGAAACGATTCTTGATTTAAAACTAAAATTCGAGAAGTTTAATATTGCAACTCTAAATTCATTGGGCGGAGAAGTTTTATCGAATATTAGAGGTTCTATATCTGGAAATTCCACTATTGAGGGAAATCTTAAAAAACCAAATATAAATGGACGTTTGTTTTTAGATAAAGCTGGTATAACTATTCCGTATTTGAATGTTGATTATGCATTGAGTAACAATACAATTATTGATCTTACTGATGAGAAATTCCTGTTTAGGAATAATACACTTACGGATACTAAATACGGAACAACAGGGAAATTAAACGGAAGTATTGAACATAATAATTTTGCAGATTGGAAATTAGATTTAGCTATTAATTCTAAAAGGCTTTTAGCGTTAGATACTCAAGACAGCGAAGATGCCGCTTATTATGGAACTGCTTTTATCAATGGTATCGCCACTATAAAAGGACCAACGAATTCTTTGTTTATAAAAGTAGACGCAAAATCTGAAAAAGGAACGGCTATAAAAATCCCTATTAATAATGCCGAAAGTGTAAGTGATAATGTTTTTCTTCATTTTGTGACTGCTCAAGAAAAATACAATTTGAAAAATGGTATTACTGATAATACCAGAAATTATAACGGACTGGAATTAGAGTTTGATTTTGATATTACTCCAGATGCCGAAGTAGAAGTGATTTTAGACCGAAATACTGGTCATGGAATGAAAGGAAAAGGTTTTGGATCATTATTGTTTAAAATAAATACTTTAGGAAAATTTAATATGTGGGGAGATTTTCAGGCGTATGAAGGAACCTATAATTTTAAATATGGAGGCCTTATTGATAAGAAATTTGCAGTTAAAAAAGGAGGTTCTATTTCTTGGGAAGGTAATCCGATGAGAGCGCAATTAAACCTAGAAGCGGTATATAAAACGACAGCAAATCCTGCGGTATTATTAGATAACTCATCTTTTAATACTAAAGTGCCTGTTGAAGTAGTTATTGGTATTCGAGGCGATTTGACCAGTCCAGAGCCTGATTTTAATATCGAATTTCCAACAGTAAGTAATGTTTTGAAATCAGAAATTCAATATAAATTAAATGATAAGGATGTAAGACAAACACAAGCCTTGTATTTGTTATCATCTGGTGGTTTCTTAAGTCCGGAAGGAGTAAGCCAATCTGATTTTTCAGGAAGTTTATTTGAGACAGCTTCTAGTATATTAGGTGGAATCATACAATCTGATGATGAGAAATTTAAAGTGGGTCTCAATTTTATTGGTGCCGATAGAAGAATAGGAAAAGAAACGGATGGACGATTTGTAGCAACAATTTCATCAAAAATAAATGAAAGGATTACAATTAACGGAAAACTAGGTGTTCCTTTTGGAGGGATTAATGAATCAGCAATTGTAGGAGATGTTGAAGTTCTATATAGAGTTAATGAAGACGGAACACTTAATTTACGCCTTTTTAATAAAGAAAATGACATTAATTATATAGGTCAAGGAATTGGGTATACACAAGGTTTAGGGGTCTCCTATGAGGTAGATTTTGATACTTTTAAAGAGTTAGTCAATAAAATTTTTAAAAACCTAAAAATTGACAGAGCTACCGTGCCAGTTGCCGAAGATCAAGATTCTGATATGTCTCCAGATTATATAAATTTTTCTAAGCCTAAGAAATCCAGTACAAAAAAGATCAAGAAAAATCAAGAAGGTTTACTTCCTGAGGAAAACTAATGAGTTGGTCTTTTCAAATTTAATACTATGAATTCTGAATAAGAATGCAGTTCAATAAGAATAGCTATTAATAATTCATCTACCAAGCGCAGTATATAATAATAATAATTTTTTAAAGTAGAGAGCGGAAAAATACTCTTTTTACATCTTAGTAATAAATAGTTACTACATTGTGTTGGTTTGCAATCAAAAAAATAAGTAAATTGTTAATTATCAAATAAAAATCAATTTTTATTCAATTTTGTTAAATAAAATCCTTTTTATTTTGGTTTTTTAAAAACTTATTAACGAAAACGTTTGAATTTAAAACGCTTTACTAATTTATTAAAAACACAGCATTCAAAAGTGCTGAATGTTTGCTAATTTTACACTTTAATACTTAAATAATGCCAAAAACAATAAAAAAAGTTGGCGTTCTGACTTCGGGAGGTGACTCGCCAGGAATGAATGCAGCTATTCGATCAGTTGTTCGTACATGTGCTTATCATAATATAGAATGCATAGGAATTTATAGAGGATACCAAGGAATGATTGAAGGAGACTTCAAAGAAATGGGACCTCGAAGTGTAAACAACATTGTAAATAAAGGAGGGACGATTCTTAAATCAGCTCGATCTTTAGAATTTAAAACTTCAGAAGGAAGAAAAAAAGCACACGAAAATCTTACTAAAGCAGGAATTGATGCTTTAGTAGTAATAGGAGGTGACGGTACTTTTACTGGAGGTTTACTATTCAATACTGAATTTAATTTTCCAGTAATGGGAATCCCGGGAACTATTGATAATGATATTTTTGGGACGAGTCATACTTTAGGGTATGATACTGCTTTAAATACTGTAGTAGATGTAATTGATAAAATTAGAGATACTGCAAGTTCTCACAACCGATTATTCTTTGTAGAAGTAATGGGAAGAGATGCTGGGCATATTGCTTTGAATGCAGGTATTGGTGCTGGAGCGGAAGAAATTTTAATTCCTGAAGAAAATTTAGGATTAGATAGATTATTAGAGTCACTGCAAAAAAGTAAAGCTTCGGGTAAATCATCCAGTATAGTTGTTATTGCTGAAGGAGACAAAATTGGTAAAAATGTATTCGAATTAAAAGATTATGTTGAAGCTAATTTACCTGAATACGATGTTAGAGTTTCGGTTTTAGGCCACATGCAAAGAGGTGGTTCCCCATCTTGTTTTGATAGAGTATTAGCCAGTAGATTAGGTGTAAAAGCCGTTGAATCTTTATTGGAAGGAAAGTCAAATTATATGGTTGGATTGCAAAATGATAAAGTAGCGTTAACGCCTTTAGAACAAGCAATTAAAGGGAAAACAATGATTGATAGAGAATTATTGAGAGTTTCAGACATTATGTCTACATAAGGGGTTAAAGTTTATTGTGAGGAAATTAGGCTTTAGGTTGAGTTAATAAAAATAAACAAAAAATTAAAGTAAAATGTCGAAAGTAAAATTAGGAATAAACGGATTTGGAAGGATTGGAAGAATTGTTTTCAGAGAATCTTACAATAGAGATAATGTAGAAGTTGTAGCAATCAACGATTTATTAGATGTAGATCACTTAGCTTACTTATTAAAATATGATTCAGTTCACGGTCGTTTCAACGGAACTGTAGAAGTAAAAGAAGGAAAACTTTTTGTAAACGGAAAAAATATCCGTATCACTGCTGAAAGAAATCCAGCAGATTTAAAATGGAATGAAGTTGATGTTGATGTAGTTGCAGAATGTACCGGTTTCTTTACAACTATCGAAACTGCAAACGAGCACATCAAAGGTGGTGCTAAAAAAGTAATTATTTCTGCACCTTCTGCCGATGCACCGATGTTTGTAATGGGAGTAAACCATGAAACAGCAAAAGCTTCAGATATTGTAGTTTCTAATGCATCTTGTACAACAAACTGTTTAGCTCCTTTGGCTAAAGTTATTCACGATAATTTTGAAATCGTTGAAGCGTTGATGACTACAGTTCACGCAACAACTTCAACTCAAATGACAACTGATGGTCCTTCTAGAAAAGACTGGAGAGGTGGACGTGCTGCAAACCTAAATATTATTCCATCATCAACAGGTGCAGCAAAAGCGGTTGGAAAAGTTATTCCATCATTGAACGGAAAATTAACAGGTATGTCTATGCGTGTTCCTACTGCTGACGTTTCTGTTGTTGATTTAACTGTAAAAGTGGCCAAAGAAACTTCTTACGAAGAAATTATGGCAGTTTTGAAAAAAGCTTCCGAAACTACAATGAAAGGTATTTTAGGATATACTGAAGATTTAGTTGTATCTCAGGATTTTATTTCTGATCCAAGAACTTCTATTGTAGATGTTCACGCTGGAATTGGTTTGAACTCAACTTTTTTCAAAATCATCTCTTGGTATGATAATGAATATGGATATTCTAGTAAATTGATTGATTTATCAGTACATATTGCAGGTCTAAAATAATTCTATATATTTACAAATCCCGTTATAGTAATAATAGCGGGATTTTATTTTTTGTTCACTTTTTTTAAATGCAAATTTTTACTGTAAACATTTTAAATTAGAAAAACGAAACACAAAACCAAAAAAAAACCAAAAAAAAATGAGATTATTAGTTGATAGTGGTTCTACCAAAGCCGATTGGATTGCGATAGATGATGCCGGGAAAGTATTGTTCACAACACAAACATTAGGATTGAATCCAGAAATTCTAGATGGAGATGAAATTATTGAACGTTTGAACGATCGTTTTGATATTTTACAAAATAAAAAAGAGGCCACTCATTTATTTTTCTATGGTGCAGGTTGTGGAACTGATAGAATGAAAATTTCACTTTCACAAATTTTTCAAAACTATTTTCCTAACGCAATTATTGTTGTTGAAGAGGATACGTATGCTGCAGTTTATGCTACAACACCTAAAGGTGAAAAAGCTATTGTCAGTATATTAGGAACTGGATCTAACTGTAGCTATTTTGATGGAAAAGAATTGCATCAAAAAGTGCAATCATTGGGATATATCGTTATGGATGATTGTAGCGGTAATGTTTTTGGAAAAGAATTAATCAGAAAGTATTATTTCAATAAAATGCCAAAAGAATTGGCAACAGAATTTGAGAAAGAATATGATTTAGATCCGGATGCTATTAAAAGTAAATTATATAAAGAAGCGAATCCTAATGCTTATTTAGCAACATTTGCAAAGTTCTTAATTCAACATAAAGATACTGAGTTTTGTAAAAAAATAATTTTCAAAGGAATGAAATCTTTTGTAAAAAATTATATTAAACAATATGATAATTGCAAAGAAGTACCCGTTCATTTTGTTGGTTCCATTGCATTTTATTTGAAAGAAGAATTGCAAGAGACTTTCGATAAATATGAACTGAGTTTAGGCAATGTACTAAGAAGGCCAATTGATGGGCTTATTGCGTATCACATCGCTAATAAATAACTTATGGAAATAGCTATTATTGCTCATGATGTTAAAAAAGCAGATTTAGTTCAATTTCTGAATAAAAATAAAGTCATTTTACAAGAGGAAAAAATAAAGCTGATTGCAACCGGGACTACAGGAAGTAAAGCTGAAAATTCAGGTTTCAAAGTAAAGAAAATGCTTTCGGGACCTTTAGGAGGTGATGCTCAAATTGCAGCCAGAGTCGCTGAAGGGAAAACTAAAATGGTTTTCTTTTTTAAAGATCCATTATCGAGTCATCCTCATGAAGCCGACATAAATATGCTTATTCGCGTTTGTGATGTTCATAATGTGCCATTGGCAACCAATGAAGCAACGGCACAATTATTATTAGATGCTATTGCACAGCAATCATAGAAATTTCAACATTTACATTTTTTGGCAGACCGGCCACTTGAACCGTTTCACGAGCTGGAGCGGTTTTTTCGTTGAAATAAGAACCGTATACGGTATTTATTTTTCCAAAATCATTCATGTCCATGATGAATATGGTTGTCTTTACAACATTTTCAAATGTCATTCCTGCAGCTTCAAGGACGGCTTTCATGTTGTTCATTACTTGCTCTGTTTCGACTTCAATGTTGTCTATAACCAATTCCATTGTTGCAGGATTTAAAGCAATTTGACCAGAAGTGTATAGCGTATTTCCTTTGAGAACTGCTTGATTATAAGGCCCGATTGGTGCTGGAGCATTTTCTGTAAAAATTATCTTTTTCATAAAACTGTTGTATTTTTATATGGTAATAAGTTTAAAAATCAATTATCTATTGATGGTACTTCGTTTGTCCCATTTGATATCGCTAAGAACACCAGATTTTATTCCAATAAAGAAACCCCAATTTGCATTTGTACCAAATGGGGACCAGTTAAAATCCATTCTCCAACTCAATAAATCCCTCTCAAAACGAAGTTGGGTGAAAGTAACTCCATTTTGAACAAAGTCATAACCGGTAGATACTCCAGCTTTCCATTTTGGAGTTATGTCAGCATTAGCTGAAATCATAATGGAATTTCCAATGATTTTATTTTCTCTATTGTTGTTTCCGTACGTTAAGGAATAGGCAAATGTCATGTCCCAAGGCAACTTTGAATTAAAGAATTCTGAGATCTTATCTTCTCCTTCGTCTTCTTCCTCGTCTTCAAATTGACTTCTTCGGTTGTCGCCTAAGTCCGTATTTGTTCCAAATAAATCGTCTTCACGACCACCGTTTCTTTGACTTTGAGTGTTTTTATCCTTATCAGTTTTGTCTTTTCCTTTACTTGATAAAGAATAATTTAAGGTCATATTTGAACTGGTCATTCTAAAAAGACTTCCGCCATTATCAATATTAAACACATTAATTCGGTTTCCTGAATTGTCAATTGCATAGGGATCTAATGTAGCTCCAAAATTGACATTCATTTTGTTATCAAACAATGTTGTTCCACCGCTAACTCTTATTGGAGAAAAGGCAAGTGAAGTTACCCCATCGGCATCAAGGTTATAACTAGTGGAAAGGTTCAAATTATTAAGAAGCATTATTTTTTTAGGTTCCACCTTAGTACTGTCTTTGTCTGTCACTTTTGCCTCAAAAGTATTGCTCAAATCAAAGCCTAAAGTATTGGAATTATTTAATCCCGGAGCGCCAAAAATTCCGCTTTCAAATCTTGAATATTGCTGTGTCATGGTTCCTGTTGCGTCTGAAGCATAAGTATCATAATACTTTTCAAAACTAGGAGTGTAGCCATACGAAACAGATGGTCTCATGACGTGTCTTATCGATTTGATTTTTTTATCATTGCCAAAATTAAAAGTTCCATAAATAGTTGTTCCTACGCTGGATGAAAAAGAGTAAGTTCTAAAAGCGTCAAATCCATTTATGGTTTTATCAACAACTTTACTTTGATCAACATCAAAGCTTCTTTCAATTGTTTTGGTATACCATATTTCCTCGTAATTCATAGAGGTAGAAGCACTGAAATATTTAAATAATTTAAAATTGGTGCTTAACGGAATACTGTGTTGAAAACCAACTTTTGCATCTCTAAACATTTGTGGTTTAAAGAATAAGGAATCATTTGTAACGATACTGTTTCTACCGTTTAAATTGTACTGTAAATTTATGTTTTTGAAAAAACCTTTTTTCACGCCATCCTTACCTACAAAAGGATAAATCCTGTCGACACTTAATTGTAGTGTTGGTAAAGTCATATTGATTTCTTCCGTTTGAGTGTTTTGTGAATGTGTGGCTGTCAATGACATTCTGACTTGAGGAACTGTAGTAAATGTTTTTGAATACGATATCGAAGAGCTCAATGTATTGTTAAGATTTGATCCAATATTAACCTGATTGATGGATTGCTTAAAATATTTACTGCTTCCAAGATTTACAGATGCTGAAAAACTTGAATTAGGATTTGATTTAGAGTCTTTGGAATGGGACCATTGGATGTTATAAATATTTTGTTTCAAATAATCTGGGTATCCTCTTTCACTGGTGATTAAATTTTCGAATCTAACATTCAAGTTTCCTCTGTAATTATATCTTTTGGCATAACTGGATTCAAAACGCAATCCATAACTTCCATTGGTGTAATAATCCCCCAAAACAGTTAAATCATAATTGTCGCTTAAAGCAAAATAGTACCCTAAATTTTGAAGAGAAAATCCTCTGTTGTTAGAGTCGTTATAGCTTGGTAAAATTAATCCTGAAATACTGGTTTCTTTACTCATTGGAAAGAAAGCAAAGGGTAAAGCTATTGGAGTAGGAACATTTGCGATAACCATATTGGTTAATCCAGTCACTACTTTTTTGCCTGGAATAAATTTTACTTTATTAGTTTGGAAATAATATTCGGGATTATCGACATCTTTTGATGTCGTAAAACGAGCCCCTTTTAAAAAATAAACGGAATCATTTTCTTTTTTTGTTACAGCGGCTTTTATTTTAAATTCTCCTTGATCGGATCTTGAATTCCAGATAAGAGCTTTTTTTGTTTTAAAATTAAAACGAATAGAATCCGGTTCTACTACATTTGTGCCCTGTTTGAAATTTGGATATTGAGTGAAAGCACCAGTTGAATCTTTGATTCGTCCCGCATAGACTTCATTTTTTTCATAATCCATAACGATTATCCCAGATTTCAATTCGATGTCTTGGTAATACAATTCCGCTTTGTCGTATAATGTGATTAGCTTTTTCTTTTGATCAATTTTAGCATATTGATCCGCTTTGTATTTTACCTTTCCGTCAAGAAACGCCTTTTTAGGTTTTACACTGTCTTTTTTTATGGAATCAGTTTCTTTTGTAACCGTTAAAACAGGAGTGTTCTTTTTGTTAGTATCTAGAGTGGTACTATCTGCTTGTTTGTTTGCGGATATGGACGTCTTTTTTTTTGTTATATCTTGAGAATATAATTTACCAGATCCTAATGACAGGAAAATTGATAATAAAACGATATTAAATAAGTTTGTATGCAAAGGTTTAAATGCTATTTTTGTATAATTATGGCCTGTTTTTTGACATGTCAAACTTACATATAATTTTTTGTCAAAAATAGTCAAATAAAAAATTTTATGACGGTAGTGTTTTAATTAAATTAACTTTTGGATTTATGCGTATTAGATATAAAATAAAAACAATATTAACTTTTATGTTGACGATAATTTCTTTATCGAGCTTTAGTCAATCCAATGTTTTCAGGGTGACTTTAGATGCGGGTCACGGAGCACATGATTTTGGAGCTGTTTATGAAGGACGTGTGGAAAAAAATATTGCTTTGGCAGTAGTTTTGAAAGTGGGAAAGCTATTAGAATCTACAAAACAAATGGATGTAAATTATACCCGAAAAACGGATGTATTCATTGATTTAATTGAAAGAGCTAATATTGCCAATAGATTTAACGCTACTATTTTTGTTTCGATTCATTGTAATGCCAATAGAAATACTGCTGCCGATGGTACTGAAACCTATGTAATGGGTTTGAGTAAAGTTGCTTCTAATCTTGAAGCTGCAAAGAAAGAGAATTCTGTAATTACTTTGGAAAAGGATTACAAGCAAAAATATGAAGGATTTGATCCAAACTCCCCGGAAACTATGATAGGAATGACCTTGATGCAGGAGGAATATTTAGACAATAGTATTTCACTGGCAAGTAAGGTAGAAGATTCTTTTGAAGATTTAGGAAAAAGAATAAGAGGAGGAGGGGTTAAACAAGCTCCTTTTATGGTGCTTCATAAAGCATACATGCCAAGAGTATTGATAGAAATGGGTTTTATTTCTAATACAATTGAAGGAAATAAATTAAATTCAGAGGATGGTCAAAATGAAATAGCCAGAGCTATCGCAGATGCAATTATCAGTTATAAAAAAGAATATTTTGGCAATGGTGAAACTGAAATTTTTGAAGAGTCGCCTTCGCAAAAAATTAATGAAAAACCAATAAGAGATACTGTTGCTCCTGCGAAACCAAAAATGATTTCTCAACCTGCAGTAGAACTAACACAAGTAAAAAAAACAGTTGATAATTCTAAACCTTTATTCAAAGTACAACTTTCAGCCAGTAATAAAAAATTAGAATTAGTACCAAAAAATTTTAATGGACTTAAAAATATTTCTGTAGCCTTTGAAAATAGGGTTTACAAATATATGTATGGAGAAACTTCTGATTATGATGAAGCAAAAAAGCAATTAAGCGAGGCAAAAGAAAAAGGATATAATTCTGCATTTTTGATAGCATTTAAAAACGGAGAGAAAATTAATATTCAAGATGTAATTAAATAATAACTGCTTATCCTTTTTATATTAAATTTGTAAATAAAATACTCATATTTTGAAAATAACCAGAGCATTCAAAACCACAATTTTAGTTCTATTTCTATTTTCCTGCTTCAATGCTTTTTCTCAATCCAATCAAAAGTTTACTGTTATTTTAGATGCGGGTCACGGAGGTAAAGATCCTGGTAATTCCTATCATGGTTTTGTTGAAAAAGAAATTGCGCTTAAAACGACTTTAAAGCTAGAAAAATACCTCAAAAAAGATAATGACATTCAAGTTGTTCATACCAGAAAAGCAGATGTTTTTATAGAATTAAAGGATAGACCAAAAAAAGCAAATAGTCTCGATGCTAATTTATTTGTTTCTATACATTGCAATTCTGTTAAAAATCCAGTTCCCTTTGGTACAGAGACTTTTGTAATGGGTCTGGCAAGAAGTAAAGGGAATTTAGAAATTGCTAAGCAAGAAAATTCCGTAATATTACTGGAGAAAGATTACAAGCAAACCTATAAAGGATTTGATCCCAAGAATCCTGAAACTTTGATTGGATTGAAAATTCTGCAAGAAGATTATTTAGATCGAAGTATAAATCTGGCTTCAAAAATTGAAAATAATTTTAAAAATAAATTACATCGAAAATCAAGAGGTATAAAACAGACTCCTTTATGGGTTTTGGATGCCGCTTATATGCCAAGTGTATTGATTGAATTGGGTTTTTTATCCAATAGCGAGGAAGGACTTTATTTAAATTCAGAGGAAGGACAAAATAATATGGCAGAAGCTATTGCATCGGCTATCATTGCTTATAAAAAAGAATATTTTGGAACACAATCCAATGAGAATTATGAAGAGCTTCCATCCAAAAAAGTAGTCGAAAATGAAAGAAAAGACACTTCAAAGAGTACTAAATCAAAGCGTATTATAGAGAAACAAGAGCCGAAAACACAAAATTCCGATGTGGTTTTTAAAGTTCAATTTGCAGCCGGAAATAAAAACATTAAATTAAATTCTTCAAATTTTAAAGGATTAAAAAATGTTTCGGTAACAACAAGTAATGGATCTTTATATAAGTACGCATATGGCTTAACGTCAGACTATAATACCGCAAAACAGGATTTAAAAGTGGTAAAATCCAAAGGATATGCTTCGGCGTATATAATTGCAATCAAAGATGGAAAGAATATTAGTATTCAAGAAGCGCTTAAATAATTACAACAAGTCAAATATTTTATATTAAATTTGTAAAAAATACTTAAATTTTGAAAATAACACGAGAAATTAAAACTGCTATTTTAGTAATTGCATCTATTTTATTATTTATCTGGGGCTACAGTTTTTTGAAAGGAAGAGACCTTTTTACCAATTACAAAACATTTTATGTTGAATATAAAAGTGTAGAAGGTTTAGCCACATCTGCGCCCGTTACGCTAAACGGACTAGTTATTGGTAAAGTTAGCAGTATTACAATAGATGAAAATACGGGTGTATTATTAGTTGAATTACAATTAAAAACGGATTTCCCAATTTCTAAATCGAGTACAGCTTCTATTTATGAGCCAGGATTTATTGGAGGAAAACAAATTGCAATTATTCCTAATTTTAATGATAAAATATTAGCTGTTGATGGTCAAAAATTAGAAGGCGGAGTAAAATTAGGACTTACAGATAAAGTAGGAGATCAATTAGCACCACTTCAAGAAAAATTTGAAAAACTACTGGGAACTACTGATAAATTGATTTCAGGATTGAATAATGTTTTGGACCAAAAAGGGCAGCAGGATTTAAAAGTTTCTTTAGCGGAATTGAGCAAGACTATTGAACAATTTCACAAAGTTTCTTTAAGTCTTAATACTTTATTAGATGATAACAAAACTCAAATAAATGGTGTTGTTACCAATTTTAATAAAATATCCGGGAATTTTTCTAAAATATCTGATTCATTGAATAAAGCCGATTTAGGAAAAACGGTAAAAAACCTAAATGCAACTTTAGGCAGAGTCGATGGTATTATGAGCGGTTTGGAATCCGGTAAAGGTTCTATGGGTAAATTATTGAACGATGATGCTTTCTACCAAAATATTAAAAGTACAACAAAAGAATTAGAATTATTATTGCAAGACGTAAGACTTTATCCAACCAGATATGTCAATGTTTCTTTGTTCGGAAAGAAAAACAAGCCTTATGTTGCTCCTGTAAACGATTCTATATCTAATGTAAAAAATTAGCAATTATGAGCTATTTAGACAATATTTTATTTGCCATTCTTTTGGTAATTGGTTTTGGTTATTTTTATACAAACGTTAAAAAAATAATTAGAAATATAAACCTTGGAACCGATGTAAATCGTTCCGATAATCCCAAAGCACGAGGGACTAATATGGCCATGATTGCTCTTGGTCAATCCAAAATGGTGAAAAGACCTATTGCTGGAGCATTGCATATTATAGTCTATGTAGGTTTTGTAATTATAAACATAGAATTATTAGAAATTATTATTGATGGACTTTTTGGGACACATCGTGTTTTTGCTTTTTTAGGAACTACGTATGATGTGCTAATTGCTTCTTTCGAAATTTTGGCTCTTTTAGTTTTAGTTGCAGTAATCTCTTTTTGGATAAGAAGAAATATCATCAAACTAAAGCGATTTGCTAATCCTGATTTGACCGGAGCACCTAAAAACGATGCTAATTATATCTTGTATTTTGAGGTAGTTCTAATGACATTGTTTTTATTAATGAATGCTTCTGATTTGCATTTACAGAATGTACCTGGAGGTTTTTCTCATTTTATTAAAGCAGGTTCGTTTCCAATCAGTCAATTTATTGAACCATTATTTAATGGAATGTCTAATGAATTAGTGATGCTTCTTTCCGAAATATTCTGGTGGTTACATATTACAGGGATTTTGATTTTCATGAACTATCTTTATTTTTCTAAACATTTACACATTCTGTTAGCATTTCCAAATACGTATTTTGCGAATTTAAATCCTCAAGGACAATTTGATAATTTAGAATCCGTTACCAAGGAAGTAAAACTGATGATGGATCCTAATGCTGATCCCTTTGCGGCAGCACCAGTGGATGAAAATGCAGTTCCAAGTAAATTTGGAGCAAGTGACGTTCAGGATTTAAATTGGGTTCAGTTATTGAATGCTTATACGTGTACGGAATGTGGTCGTTGCACTTCATCTTGTCCTGCGAATATAACAGGTAAAAAGTTGTCTCCACGTAAAATCATGATGGATACAAGAGATCGAATGGAAGAAGTAGGAAAAAATATTGATGCCAATAAAGGTATTTTTATTCCGGACAACAAAACATTATTAAACGATTATATTACACCGGAAGAACTTTGGGCATGTACATCATGTAATGCTTGTGTTGAGGAATGTCCTGTAAATATTAGTCCGCTTTCAATTATCATGGATATGAGACGTTATTTAGTAATGGAACAAAGTGCTGCACCAATGCCAATTAATGCAATGATGACTAATATAGAAAATAACGGTGCGCCTTGGCAATACAATCAGCAAGATCGATTGAATTGGAAAAACGAATAGTCGTTAAATCGTTTAACGGGTTATTTATTTACTGAATAACCGATTTACAAATTAAGAATTTGTGATTAACCAAATAAGCAAATAACCGAATCAACAAAATAGTATGTCAGAGAATTTAATAGTGCCAACTATGGCCGAAATGTTAGCTCAAGGGAAACAACCAGAAGTTTTATTTTGGGTAGGTTGTGCAGGAAGTTTTGATGATAGAGCAAAGAAAATAACTAAGGCATTTGTTCGAATTTTAAATCGAGCCAATGTTTCTTTTGCTGTTTTAGGTACTGAAGAAAGTTGTACTGGAGATCCTGCAAAAAGAGCCGGTAATGAGTTTTTGTTTCAAATGCAAGCCATGATGAATATTGAGGTTTTGAATGCATACGAAGCAAAAAAAATTGTTACTGCTTGTCCGCATTGTTTCAATACACTAAAAAATGAATATCCGGAATTAGGCGGGAAATATGAAGTCGTTCACCATACGGAATTTTTGAAATCATTATTAGATGATGGAAGATTGACCATTGAAGGAGGACAATTTAAAGGAAAACGAATTACTTTTCATGACCCTTGCTATTTAGGAAGAGCCAATAATGTGTATGAAGCACCAAGAGATTTAATTCTTAAATTGGATGCCGAGTTAGTAGAAATGAAGCGTTCTAAAGCTAACGGTTTATGTTGTGGTGCCGGTGGTGCCCAAATGTTTAAAGATGCTGAGCCTGGAAATAAGGAAATCAACGTTGAAAGAACCGAAGATGCATTAGAAACTAAACCAGAGATAATTGCTGCGGGTTGTCCTTTTTGTAACACCATGATGACTGATGGTATTAAAAACAAAGAAAAGGAAGGCGAAGTAAAAGTTATGGATATTGCGGAATTGATTGCCAATGCACAAGATTTGTAAATCAATTACGAATTAAAAATTTAAAATTACGAATTTTGATTTTGTAACTCAAAATTCACAACTCATAACTCATAATTAAGATGTACGTTCCATTTGAAAATTTACCCGAAGAATCTAAAATCTGGATTTATCAATCAAACAGAAAATTTTCGGATGCCGAATTTTCTGAAATAGAAACTGCCTTGCAATCCTTTCTTGAAGGTTGGGCTGCACATGGTACCAGTTTAGAATCATCGTATCAATTAAAATACAACCGATTTATCATTATTGCCGTAAATCAGGATGTACAAGCAGCTACGGGTTGTTCTATTGATTCTTCTGTAGAATTTATTCAAAGTTTAGAACAAAAGTATACGGTTGATTTATTGGATAAAATGAATGTGACTTTCAAATTAGGAGAGCATATTGCCCATAAGCCTTTGATTGATTTCAAGAAAATGGTAAAAGATAAAGCGGTTACTGAAAACACAATAGTTTTTAATAATTTAGTCAATAATATAGAAGAGTACAATGAATCTTGGGAAGTTCCAGCCATCGATAGTTGGCATAGTCGCTTTTTTTAAACAAAACAGTACCATGAGAAAAATAGGCGTCAAAATTGTTTTATTTTATGTCTTAATTTTCTTTGTAGCTTCAAGTTGTGTTGGGACAAAAATTAATAAGAATAAAGTAATTTTAACCAACGGTCCGTCCAAATCAAAAAATTTGGACAGTATAGCTTTAAGTAATACTCCTAGACTTTTTGAATTATCTCCCGAAGGAAATAAATGGGTTGATAGTGTTTACAATGCAATGACTTTAGAGGAAAAATTTGGGCAATTATTTATGGTTGCCGCTTATTCTAATAAAGATACTGTACACTTCAACGCCATTGACAAGCAGATACAAGACAACAAAATTGGAGGATTAATTTTCTTCCAAGGAGGTCCAGCTCGTCAAGTTAAATTAACCAATCGTTTTCAATCGAAGTCAAAAATCCCTTTGTTTATTGGTAGTGATGCGGAATGGGGATTGAGTATGCGACTTGATTCTACGTATCGCTATCCTTGGAATATGACACTTGGAGCCATCCAGGACATGAAATTGTTGGAAAAGGTTGGTGCTCAAATGGGGGAACAAAGCAAACGATTGGGATTGCAGTTTAATTTTGCCCCGGTTCTCGATATCAATACAAATCCCAGAAATCCCATTATAGGTTTTCGTTCTTTTGGTGAAGATAAATTTAAAGTTACAGAACGTGCCATTGCTTTAATGAAAGGCGTTCAGAGCCAAGGAATCTTTTCTACCGGAAAGCATTTCCCCGGTCATGGCGATACCGAAACGGATTCTCATAAAGGATTGCCAACCATTAATTTTTCTAAAGAAAGATTAGAGCAAGTAGAGTTTTATCCCTATAAAGAAATGTTTCACGAAGGACTTTCGTCTGTTATGGTGGCGCATTTAAACGTTCCCAGTTTAGAATCAAGACCTAATTATCCTTCCTCTATTTCCTATAATGTGGTAACCAATATTCTTCAAAAAGAATTGGGATTCAAAGGACTTATTTTTACTGATGCGTTGAATATGAAAGGAGTGAGCAACTTCATGGTACCCAGTGAAATTAATTTTGAAGCTTTTATGGCTGGAAATGATGTACTGTTATTTCCTGAAAATGTTCCTGCTGCAATTGAAAAATTTATGCTTGCTTATTCTCTTAATTTATTTACAGACGAAAGATTGGCCTTTTCTGTAAAGAAAATATTGAAGTTCAAATATAAAGCGGGTTTAAACTCTTATAAACCTATTGTAACGGATAATTTATATGAGGATTTAAATTCCTCTAAAAATGACGCTTTACAGTATGAGTTGTATGAAAATGCAGTTACTGTTCTAAAAAATACGGCTGCTGTTTTACCAATAAAAAATTTGGAAAAACAAAAAATTGCCTACGTAAAAATAGGAGATGACAGCAATGATGCGTTTATTTCGACTTTAAAAAAATACGCTGAAGTAACAGTAATTGCAGATGCTAATTTGGACAGTTTACAAGTGAAGTTACAACCATTTACAACTGTGATCATTGGATACCACAAATCAGATGTTGCTTTTAAAAATGACGATTTAAAATCAAATGAATTATTTAAGATCAAATTTTTAGCCAAAAACAATAATGTGATTCTGGATGTTTTTGCGAAACCATATTCGTTATTGCCCATTACAAATTTTGATGAAATCGAAGGATTGGTCGTTTCCTATCAAAACAGTACTATTGCACAAATAGTTTCTGCAGAACTAATTTTTGGAGCGATTGAAGCCAAAGGAAAATTACCCGTTTCAATCAACACTAGTTTCAAAGTAAATTATGGATTGCCAACCGAAAAGTTAAATCGCTTAGGATTCACAACTCCAGAAAATGTAGGAATGAATGCTACAATTTTGTCGAAAATTGATGGTATTGCCAATAAAGCGATTAATGGTAAAATGACACCCGGAATTCAGGTTTTGGTAGCCAGAAAAGGAAAAGTAATTTATCAAAAATCATTCGGACATCACACTTATGATAAAACTTTGAAAGTTGAAAATTCAGATATTTATGATGTTGCCTCATTGACAAAAATTCTGGCTACGCTACCCAATGTAATGCTGCAATACGATCAGCAAAAAATTAATTTGGAAACTACATTAGAAACAATGTGTCCTATTTTTAAAGATTCCAATAAAGCGAATATTAATTTTAAGGATTTATTGTCCCATTATGCTGGACTTGCCGCTGGAATTCCATTTTATAAAGCTACTATGGATAAATCAAAATTTCCTTCGGAAGTTTATTTTAGAAAAATTCCGGAAGAGCAGTTTTCTAAGCAATTAGCAGACAGTCTTTTTATAAGAAATGATTTTAGTGACACAATTATGAAAATGATTGTTAAGAGTAAAGTTTCATTGAAAAAAGAATACAAGTACAGTGATCTTACTTTTATGATTTTGAAGGATTATTTAGAAAAAACAACGGGTAAAACATTGGATGTTTTAATTCAAGAGAATTTCTACCGTTCACTCGGAATGAATAATTCAAGTTTTAATCCATTGGCTAAATTTGATATAAACAGAATCTCACCAACAGAGACAGATACTTATTTCCGTCATCAGCTTTTGCAAGGATATGTCAATGATTTGTCGGCGGCTTTAGAAGGCGGTGTTTCCGGTCATGCCGGCGTTTTTTCGAATGCTATGGATGTGGCTAAAATAATGGAACTTTATCTGCAAAAAGGAAGTTACGGTAATCAGCGGTATTTTTCTGAAAAAACATTTGAAGATTTCAATACGTGTTATTTTTGTGCTGCAGGAAATAGGAGAGGTGTTGGTTTTGATAAACCACAATTGGGTACTGAAGGACCTACGTGCGGTTGTGCTTCCATGACAAGTTTTGGACATACCGGTTATACAGGAACTATGGCTTGGGCCGATCCCGAAACGCAAATTGTCTATGTATTTTTATCCAATAGAACTTTCCCCGTTGCAGGTGAAAACAGATTATCTAAAGAAAACATTCGTGAAGATATCCAGAAGGTGATTTATGAAGCGATTGTAAACTAACCAAATAATATATTAATTAGTACTTAGCCCAAATGAAATTAGCAAACAATTTCATTTGGGCTATTGCTATTAAAAGCGCTTTTGTGAGTTTTATTTGAAGTATTTAGTTACAAACTTTACCCTGTATTATAGTATATTTGGGCCAAAACAGCTTGATGAAAAATAAGAATACCGTTTTTATAAAAGTCAATTTAATTGTATTGCTTTTTTGCATGACGTTTGTAAATGCTCAAAATATGGATATAAATATTCTACGCGATATTAATGTAGATAGAAATAAGAACTTAGATCCTACTTTTAAATTGGTAACGAATAGTGCGGTCCCATTTAGTATTGCAACTCCCATTATTGTATATTCTGTTGGTTTAATAAAGAAAGATAGTTCCATCAAGAAACAGGCAATTTTTATAGGAGAAACATTTTTAGTGAATGCTTTTATTACCACTGCATTGAAACATACTATGAAAAGGGACAGACCATTTGAAACCTATCCCGATATTGATCAAGCAACATCGGCAGTGGAGAGTTCATTTCCTTCCGGTCATACTTCTTTAGCTTTTGCAACAGCAACATCACTGAGCATAGCATATCCCAAATGGTATGTAATTGCGCCATCTTTTGTATGGGCAGGAGCAGTAGGATATTCACGAATGCATTTAGGGGTTCATTATTCAAGTGATGTATTTGCAGGAGCAATTATAGGAAGCGGCTCGGCTTATCTCAGCTATAAAGTGAATAAATGGATAAATAAAAAAAGATCTGGAAAGGACAAATAGCGCATGAAACAATGTAATTATCTTTTATTGTATTTAACTTAAATTTCCATAAAAGGCATTCCTATTTTTCTTAAATTCGTTTCATTAAAACACATACATGAAAATTGCAATAGTTTGTTATCCTACCTTTGGAGGAAGTGGTGTTGTCGCTACAGAATTAGGTCTTGAATTGGCAAGACGTGGTCACGAAATTCATTTTATAACGTATAGCCAACCAGTTCGTTTGGCTCTTTTAAATCCAAATGTACATTACCACGAAGTGAATGTCCCGGAATATCCATTGTTTCATTATCAACCTTACGAGTTGGCTTTGTCAAGCAAATTGGTAGATATGGTAAAGTTATATAAAATCGAATTGCTTCACGTGCATTATGCTATTCCGCATGCTTATGCTGGGTATATGGCAAAACAAATGCTGAAAGATGAAGGAATTAATATTCCAATGGTGACTACACTTCACGGAACGGATATTACATTAGTTGGGAATCATCCGTTCTATAAACCAGCAGTAACTTTTAGCATTAACAAATCTGATTTTGTTACTTCGGTTTCCCAAAGTTTGAAAGATGATACCCATAAGTTATTTAATATAAAAAACGAAATTGAGGTGATTCCTAATTTTATAGAATTAGATAAAAACGTCAATGATCCTACTATTGCTTGTCATCGTTCCGTAATGGCAAAGGAAAATGAGCGAATCATTACTCATATCAGTAACTTCAGAAAAGTAAAACGAATTCCGGATATAATTAAAATTTTCTATACGATTCAAAAAGAGATCCCTGCTAAATTGATGATGGTAGGGGATGGTCCTGAAAAAGAAAAAGCAGAATATTTATGTCAGGAATTAGGAATTCAGGATAAAGTCATCTTTTTTGGAAACAGTAATGAAATCGATAAAATTTTGAGTTATACAGATTTATTTCTGTTGCCATCTGAAACCGAAAGTTTTGGACTTGCAGCCCTCGAAGCTATGGCATGGAGAGTCCCTGTAATTTCGAGTAATTCGGGAGGGTTACCAGAAGTGAATTTTGACGGTATTTCAGGATATTTGAGCGATGTGGGGAACACGGATGAAATGGCACAAAATGCTTTGAAAATTTTAAAAGATGATGCTACTCTGAATAAATTTAAAGAAAATGCACTGTCTGTCGCAAAACAATTTGACATCAAAAACATCTTACCACTTTATGAAGAATTATATAAAAAAGCCATAAAAAAATACACATAGATTTTACATTTTCTATAATAGAAGAAAGTAACGTTTTTTAAATTTAATCTATTAATCAATAAAATTCTGCAATGAAAAAAATAGTATTATCACTAGTGGCTTTAACGTTAGTTTCCTGTGGAGCAACATCTTCAAAAAGTTCCGATAAAAATTCTTTATATGAAGTCTTGACACAACAGACGAATGGCGGTGCAAGTATTCGTTTTTTTGAGATTCTTTCTGAACCAAATGAAATTGCAATGCTACAGAATGATGAAAATTTAAAAAATAAAATTGGTCCGAATGATATTCAGACTTCTAATTTTATAGTTTTGAATATGGGTGAAAAAACTTCGGGAGGTTATAGTATAGGAATTGATACTGTAGTTGAAACCGATAAAAATATTGTTATCACCATAAAAGAAACGATTCCTGAGCCCGGGAGTATGGTTACACAAGCATTTACAAATCCTTTTTGTGTAGTCAAAATAAATTCCAAAAAAGAAATTATTTTTAAATAAAAAAACGCCACTAGCAATAGTGGCGTTGTTACTATATGTTCTAAAATATTAGAATTGATATCTAAGCGCTAAAGCTACATCAGAGCCATAATTGTTTTCGTAATATCCATTTCCTCCAAATTCAGGTCTGAAATCTAATGAAATTAACAAAGGAATGTCAAAGTTGTATTCAATACCAATATCTCCAGCAGCAAATACAAAAGTATCATTAACTGAATCGTTATTATTGTCATCATAACTGTAGCTTCCTACACCACCACCTACACCAGCATACCAGTTAAAACCACCATCAATGTTCCATACCCATTGGTACAAAGCTGCTAATTTTATTGCATTGTCATCATAACCATTATTGTTATAGTTACTTCTGTTTCTCCAACCTAAATCAAGTTCAAGTCTATTGTTGCTTCCTAATGCTCTTTGGTAAGAAAGCTCTCCACCAAAACCATTATTGCCACCAAAACGTAATCCTAAAGCATTTTTTGAAATATCTTGTGCTTGTGCGGCAAATGCTAATCCCATTAACATTATTGCCGATAAAATAATTTTTTTCATAAGTAAGTTTTTATAAATACAAATGTATAATTTAGTAGGATATGATGCTTATAAGATTTTATATAAAAGTTATATAATTTACATTTTTTTAGAATTTTGATACTTTTTAAACTAGTATTACATTAGAATATTTTGTTTCGAGAAAAATGCTGTAGCCACTATTTGATTACTCAAAATATCTTCCATTTCAAAAAGATTTTCTTCTTCAACATAGTTTGCTTCAGAATAACTATATAATTTCCAGCGTTTTTTATTGTATTCCAATGCAGTCAAATTCTCCACCCAATCTCCTGAATTCAAATATAAAGTAGTCCCATTTTTGTTTTCCTTATGAATCATTTTTGGTTCATGGATATGTCCACAAATAACATAATCGTATTTTTTTTCGATGGCTAATTCAGTTGCTGTCTCTTCAAAATCAGAAATGTGTTTTACTGCTTTTTTTACGCTTGCTTTTATCTTTTTAGAAAAAGAATAGGGTTCTTTCCCCAATTTTGACAAGCACCAATTTACAAATCGATTTGAAAGTATTAAATAATCATACCCTAAACCTCCCAGTTTGGCAATCCACTTTGAATGTTGGACAGAAGCATCAAAAACATCACCGTGAAATATCCATGCTTTTTTGTCATCGAGATCTAAAACTAATTTGTCAACTAATGCGAAATTACCCATATTCATATCGCTGAATTTTCGGAGCATTTCATCATGATTTCCTGTGATGTAATAAACTTTTGTTCCTTTGGATGCAAAGCTTATAATTTTTTGTATAACTTTTAAATGCGCTTTTGGAAAATAGGATTTTCGGAATTGCCATACATCTATAATATCACCATTCAACACTAATGTTTTAGGCTTTATAGAAGATAAATAATTATAAAGTTCTTTAGCATGACTACCAAAAGTTCCAAGATGCACATCAGAAATCACCACTAACTCGACTTTTCTTTTTTTCAAGGTATTTGAATTTGAAGTTTACCAAATTAATAGAATTATTAGCAATAAAAATGAAATTAAAGGTTAAGAAATCTAAGACAAGATTAAATTAATATCAATAAATGTGAAATGTTCCTTAAAACTTTATCCCGAAATCTCGGGATAAGCTTTTAAACTTTAAACTAAAATGGTACTTTTGTTCAAAACTAATTATAATGGCAGGAAATAGCTACGGAACACTATTTAGAATAACAACTTTTGGAGAATCACATGGTGAAGCATTAGGCGGTATAATAGATGGTTGCCCTCCTGGAATAACTATAGATTTAGATGCAATTCAATTTGAAATGTCAAGAAGAAAGCCGGGTCAATCGGCTATAGTTACCCAACGTAAAGAGCCGGATGATGTACAATTTCTTTCCGGAATATTTGAAGGTAAAACAACTGGAACGCCCATAGGTTTTATTATCCCGAATACCAATCAAAAATCAGACGATTACTCTCATATAAAAGATAATTATAGACCCAGTCATGCCGATTATGTGTATGAAAAAAAATATGGTGTTCGTGATTACCGTGGTGGTGGACGAAGTTCTGCACGTGAAACCGCCAGCAGAGTGGTGGCTGGAGCGGTAGCCAAACAAATGTTACCAGAAATAAAAATCAATGCTTACGTTTCTTCAGTAGGTCCTATTTTTTTAGAAAAATCATACCAAGAATTAGATTTTTCAAAAACTGAAAATAATCCTGTTCGCTGTCCTGATGAAGCATCAGCGGTAATTATGGAGGAATATATTCGTGATATTCGCAAGCAAGGGGACACTGTAGGTGGAACTGTAACGTGTGTGATTCAAAATGTGCCTATTGGTTTAGGAGAACCTGTTTTTGACAAACTTCATGCTGAATTGGGTAAAGCCATGCTTTCTATTAATGCCGTAAAAGGATTTGAATTTGGAAGTGGTTTTGATGGAGCTAAGATGAAAGGAAGCGAGCACAATGATTTATACAATCCTGATGGAACAACTAAAACGAATCTTTCAGGGGGAATTCAAGGAGGAATTAGCAACGGAATGGATATTTATTTCCGTGTGGCTTTCAAGCCTGTAGCTACAATTATGCAAAAACAAGAATCATTGGATAACAAAGGTAATATTACCGAGATGACCGGAAAAGGACGACATGATCCTTGCGTGGTTCCTCGTGCAGTGCCTATAGTTGAAGCAATGGCTGCCATTGTACTTGCTGATTTTTATTTGATAAACAAAACCTATTAATACTAATTTTTGAAGCTTTTCCTGCTTTAATCTTTCCCTTGCTTGGCAGCAAACAAGAAAAACATATTGTTGTAAAGAAAATTTACTGGACACTTATGAGAATAGAAGAAAAATAATCAGGGCTAAGACTAAAACCTAACAATCAATTTAATGAATACCAAAACAACTAAAAAACCATCTTTTTTTTCAGGATTAACGGGACAAATATTAATAGCTATGGTTTTGGGTGCCATTCTAGGTATTATAATTCATAATTCAATTTCTGCGGAAGCAGCCCAAGGCTTTAGTGCAAAAATTAAAATCCTCGCAACAGTTTTCATTAGATTAGTTCAAATGATTATTTCGCCATTAGTTTTCACAACGCTTGTTGTAGGAATTGCAAAATTGGGGGATATTAAAGCAGTAGGAAGAATAGGCGGTAAAGCGATGGGTTGGTTTTTTACGGCTTCATTCGTATCGTTATTATTGGGAATGTTTTTTGTAAACATACTTGAACCGGGAGTCGGGCTTAATTTATCAAATGTTGATTTAGGGTCTGTTTCAGAAGTTACTGCAAAAACTCAAAATATATCTTTTGAAAATTTTATTGAACATATTGTACCAAAAAGTATTTTTGAAGCAATGGCTACCAATGAAATTTTACAAATTGTGATTTTTTCTATTTTCTTTGGTTTAGCGGCAGCAGCACTGGGGGATTATGTAAAGCCCGTTATAAATGCTTTAGATAAAACGTCTCACATTGTCCTTAAAATGGTAAACTACGTAATGAAGTTTGCTCCAATAGGAGTTTTTGGCGCAATTGCCGGAGTATTCGCCGTAAGAGATTTTCAGGAATTAGCGATTACATATTTCAAATTTTTTGGTTCATTCTTAGTTGGAATTTCATCACTTTGGCTGGTATTAATAGTTGTTGGTTACATTTTTCTAAAAAGTAGAATGACTGTTTTACTTAAAAGAATTGTGAGTCCTTTAATTATTGCTTTTGGAACAACCAGTAGCGAAGCGGTTTTTCCAAAATTGACTGAAGAATTAGAACGTTTTGGAGTAAAAGACAGAATCGTTTCTTTCATGCTGCCACTAGGTTATTCATTTAATCTAGATGGAAGTATGATGTACATGACCTTTGCCAGTATTTTTATTGCTCAAGCCTACGGTATTGATTTAGATATAGGAACACAAATGACTATGCTTTTAGTTTTGATGCTTACCAGCAAAGGAATTGCAGGTGTCCCAAGGGCAAGTTTAGTAGTAGTTGCAGCAACTTGTGGTATGTTTGATATTCCAATTGAAGGAATCGCATTAATTTTACCAATAGATCATTTTTGCGATATGTTTCGTAGTGCAACAAATGTTTTAGGAAATGCTTTGGCTACATCAGTTGTTGGGCAATGGGAAGGTGATGATGAAAATGAAACTGTAATTTCTGAATAGTTATAATTTAAGTTTTTCTGGTAAATAATATATTTAACCTGTTCAATTAGTTGAGCAGGTTTTTTTATGTTTAAAAATTAAATTTCAAGCATTTTTTAATTTTACGGCTAGTAATCCTCTTTTTTTGAATATCTGTTTATTCTGTTTATTTTAATATATAATGTGTATATATCGTTCCTTTTTTTATTAAAAAAATGTATATTTGATAAACCCTGATTCTTTATGTATAATTTACGGATTGTTTTATTACTATTGTTTGTATTAAATTATTTTGGTGATAATTCAATTGCACAGACAAGAATATATTCAAAGAAAGAAATCACTAAATTAACGGATCAAGCGTCCCAATACTTTAAGGATGCTAATTTTGAAAAATCTTTGGATATTTCTAAATTAGCGCTTCGTTCCGCTATTGACGCTAATGATTTGTATGCTATTGCTATTTCCTATATTACAATTGCAGCGAATTATGCTGAGATGGCTGAATTTGATAAAGCCATATTTTTCTACAACAAGAGTCTATTCTATGCTGATAAGACGAATAATGACATTTTAAGAGAAAAGATAAATAACAATTTAGGTAATATCTATTGTTTTGAGAAAAAGCAATATGTAAAAGGAATAAAATTTTATGAAAACTCCCTTAAGTACAGTCAAAAATTAGCAGATACCAATCAGGTTTTTATGACTAAACTTAATATTGCGTGGGCTTATTTTGATATTGGTCGTTTTGAAAAAGGTTTGCCAAGTTTGGAATTTATCAATAAGTATAATAAAAAACATGGTGATGAAACAACCATTGTAGCTTTAAATATGCTAAATGCAATGTATTATGGTTACAAAGAAAACCATAATAAAGCGACATTATTTTTTTTAAATGCTATAAAATTTGGAAATAAAGGAAATGAAAAGTCAGATTTGTCCTTTGCACATCTAGAATACTCTAAATATTTACTAAAAAAGGGAGATCATAAAAAAGCATATGAAAATCTCGAGCGTTATAATGCAATTACTGATGAACTCTACAATAAAGAAAAACTTGATAAAGCAAGTGTAGCAGGAATAAATTTAGAATTAGATGAGTATAAAAGAGAAATAGATAAAATTGAAATTGAAAAAAAGACTCAACTTCAAAGTTTAGAAAAATCTAAAACTATAGTACTACTATTTATTATTATATTTTTAGTATTGTTGCTATTGCTCTATTCTTTATTCAAAAATAATAATTATAGGAAGAAAACGAATGCTGAGCTTTCTGAAACCAATAGGGAATTAATAATTGCCAAAGAAAAAGCAGAGGAAGCTTCCGTATTAAAATCACAATTTGTCTCTACAATCAGTCATGAATTAAGGACTCCTTTATACGGTGTGGTAGGAATTACTAATATGTTACTTGATGAGCATAAAGAATTAGCGCATAGCCCGCATTTAAGTTCTCTTAAATTTTCAGCCAGATATTTATTATCATTAGTAAATGATATTCTGCAAATTAATAAAATTGAAGACAATAGAATTATTCTTGAAAATTTGACTTTTAATATTTCTGACGAAATTAATATGATTAAAAGTTCATTATCTTTTATAGCCAAAACAAATGATAATGTTGTTCAAGTGAATGTTGATCCTAATATTCCAGAATACTTAATAGGTGATAAGTTAAGGCTTTCTCAAATCATTATGAATTTGGTCAGTAATGCATTGAAATTTACAAAGAAAGGCGAAGTAAGCATAAATGTAAATTTGGTGAGAGTTGAGGGAAAATCTCATTTTTTAGAGTTTAAAATCCAAGATAACGGAATAGGAATTCATGCCACTGACCAAGAAAAGGTTTTTGATAAATTTGTTCAGATTAGTAGAAAAGAAACTGATTATCAAGGAACCGGTTTAGGACTTTCCATTGTAAAGCAACTGTTAGGTTTGTTCAATAGTGATATTTCGCTCGAAAGTGCAATTGGAAAAGGAACATCATTCAAATTTATAATTGCTTTTGAATTTAATCCTGCGCGAACAACTGAAATTATCAATAACATTCAAGTTGATGTGAGTTCAACCCAAGTGGTCAATGTTTTAGTAGTAGAGGATAATCATATAAATCAAGTCATTACCAGAAAAACTATTGAAAAGAACAACTATAAATGTAGTGTTGTTGACAATGGTTACGCTGCATTGGAAATACTGGAAAAAGAGAATTTTGATGTAATATTGATGGATATTAATATGCCTTTAATCAATGGTTTTGAAACTACAAGAAAGATTCGTCTAAAAGGTATCGACATACCAATCGTAGCATTAACGGCATTTGATAAAGCAGAAATAATCGAAGAAGCTCTTTCAGCCGGAATCAATGACATCATTATAAAACCTTTTGATTCAATTAAATTATTTGAAATCATCAGTATTCTAATATCAAAACCTAAAAGTATATCTTAATTTATTTTTGTTAATCTTGTTTTTAAAAATTGCTTTGTGAGAAATTTTAATTTTAATAAAAATGCCTTTTGTTTTGTAGACAAAAGGCATTACTTACAGATGAAAATTAAAGAGTAGTATCTAATTAATACCAGCGTTTTTTATTTTGTTTAGAAACTTCTGATTTTCTTGATTTATGAGCTCCACCACTACGGTTTGAATTTTTTTGCTGGGATCCAGGAGCAGTTTCCGGACTTCCTGAATGCCAAGGATAAGGATGATCATTTACGGTTTTTACATCCACTTTTATTAATTTCTGGATGTCTTTCCAATAGGTATGTTCGTCTTTACTGCAAAAAGAAATTGCAATACCTCCATTTCCCGCACGACCGGTTCTACCAATACGGTGAACATAGGTTTCAGGAATATTAGGTAAATCAAAATTAATTACAAAAGGCAATTGGTCAATATCAATTCCTCTGGCTGCAATATCAGTTGCTACCAAAACTCCAACTTCTTTGTTTTTGAAAGCGTCCAAAACGCGTTGTCTTGCATTTTGTGATTTGTCACCGTGAATGGCTTCTGCGGCAATATTGTTTTTTCGTAATGCTTTTACAACATTATCAGCACCGTGCTTGGTTCTTGAAAAAACCAAAACATCGGATAGATTTTCATTTTTAATTAAATGATATAGTAAATTTCTTTTTTCTGTTTTTTCAACAAAATAAACGCGTTGTTCTACATTCTCAGCTGTAGACGAAACTGGCGATACGGTTACTGTTGCTGGATCAGTCAGAAACATTTCGGCTAATTCTCGGATAGCCATTGGCATTGTAGCTGAGAAAAATAATGTTTGTCTGTTTTTTGGCGTAAGCTTTACAATTTTCTTTACATCATTTACAAATCCCATATCTAGCATTTGATCTGCTTCGTCAAGAACTAAAGTGTGTAAATGATCTAAATCGATAAAACCCTGTTTGTGTAAATCAAGCAATCTTCCTGGTGTCGCTACCAAAATATCCACACCATTTTTTAAGGTATCAACTTGCGGATTTTGCGATACGCCACCAAAAATAGTAAGTTGTGTCAAATTCGTGTACTTACCGTAAGTATCAAAACTTTGTCCAATTTGGACTGCTAATTCACGTGTAGGAGTAACTACTAATGCACGAATTTGTTTGGCTTTTTTTGAAGAACCCACAATTCGGTGTAATTGATGTATTATTGGAATAGCAAATGCGGCTGTTTTTCCGGTTCCGGTTTGTGCGCAACCTATTAAATCTCTTCCTGCTAATACAATAGGAATAGATTGTTCTTGAATAGGAGTTGGGTTAAGGTAGCCTTGTTCAAATACGGCTTTTTGTATACTTTTTGAGAGCGATAAATCTTCGAATAACATATTTTTGGTATTAAATATCTTGTATTAAGTACATAGATAGTGCAACAAAGATAGTGTTATTTCTCGATTTGGTTATTTGGTTATTCGTTTAACCGATTTCTCGATTAAAAAGTTAAACAATATTCTGGTTGGATTTAATAAAATCAGTTACTAAATATCCTATAAGTTTACCTATTAAATGATTGTTTTTTTCTTCACCTAAATCAGGTGCACCTTCACAAATATGCAAATACCCTGCATTTTTATTTTTTGCAAAATAGGATATAAATTGGCGAAGTTGCTCCACTGAGAAACCACTCAAAGTCATTGCGCTACAAGCAATATTAGGAATCGAATCCAAATCTATCTCAATTCCAAAAAAGTCATCATTTATAAACTCTAATGCTTGAGCCATTTCTAGATTAAAATCTTTCTCTTTTCTAATGTTTATACTATCATAGGTATTGTAGCGTACGCGGTCTTCTATTTTTTTAATTATATCCAATACACTTTTGGAAGTATAATTTTCGTGTAAACCAAAAATAAAATATTTCTTTAAAAATCCTTCTTCAAACGCGTATGAAAAACCATTACCGCTGTGGCGTCCTTCTAAAATTCTAAAATCAGAATGGGCATCAAAGTTTATAGCATTAATAGGTCTACCTTTTGCAAGTGCAGATCCTTTTATGTTTCCGTAGGAATTATTATGTCCGCCACCTATAACTATAGGAATTTTACCTAGTTTTATAATGTTGAAGATTATATGAGAGACATCTTTGTCAATTTTTTCTACTAATTGACTTAATTTAGATCGATCGTCAATATCATTAAAATCCAAATGCTCAACTTCTTTCATTTCGACGCTAACATTCAACTGGCCTAATACAATAAGTTGGCTTCCTTTACAAAATCTATTATGCTGAATATTAGCGATACTTTTAATGGCACTATCCCAAGCTGATGCTGCACCAGGCCTACCAAAATTAGCTCTTATGCCTATATCTTCCGGGATTCCAAACAATACATATTTTGCCTCGCACGTTTTTAGAAACTCTACAGGATCAGTCTCTTTTGGAACAGTTATCATTTTTTCTCCAAATTTTATTTCACCACTTCTATGGTTCGTAATTTTTGCAAGATCTTTGATTGTAAACGGGATGATTTTTTCCATTAAAAAAAATTTTTTTTTCAAAAATAATATAATTACATTAACTTACGTTATTACGTGGTTATATATTGTTAAATTTGTAAAATAAAATAAATTAAATTAAAAAGATGGAAAATCAAAAAAGCAGTTCAAGTCTTAAAGCGGTTATAGCAGTATTAGCTATTTTATTAGTGGGAAGTTTAGTTTATATTTTTAAAATGACTTCAGACACAGAGATCGTAAAAACAGAATTGAAAACTACATTGACTGAAAAGGAATCAGTTATGAAAGATTTACAAGAATTAAAATCAACGTATGATGCTGCAATTGCAGAAAACACATCAATGTCTGATGAGTTAATTCAAGAAAGAGATAAAGTGGTGAACTTAATGGGCGATTTAAGTAAATCGAAAGGCGATGTAGCTTCATTATCAAAATACAAAACCCAATTCAATGCTTTGCAAGGAAACATGAGGGTTTTAATGGCTGAGAATGATGGGTTGAAAAAACAAAATACAACTTTAACTACGCAACGTGATAGTACGGTTGTAGTTTTAGGAGAGACTAAAAAGAATGTTGAAGCATTAACTGGTCAAAATGAAGAATTGACAAAAGCGGTTGAAATTGGTTCAAAATTGACGGTTCTAAACACTAGAGGATCTGCTTTTAAATTGAGAAGTTCTGGTAAACAAATCGAAACTGATAAAGCGAGCAGAGCTGACGTTCTTAGAGTTAATTTTACAATTGCTGAAAATCAAATTGCTAAATCTGGTGATAAAACCTATTATGTTCAAGTAATTGATAGTAAAAACAATGTTTTAGGTGATAAAAAAACAGAGACTTTTGGTGAGAATACTTTAACATACAGTTTTTTAACGAATGTTAAATATGAAAACAAAACAATCAATGTTTCGGAAGATTTAAAAGGAAAAGATTTTGCTAAAGGAACGTATTTTATCAATATTTTTGATAGAGATATATTGGTTTCTAAAACAAGTTTTGTTTTAAGATAAGAGTAATTCAGTACAGCATAAAAAAAGAGGAACGTAATGTTCCTCTTTTTTTATGCAAAAATTTCACCTTCGATCAATACAGTGTCAATTAGATTACTGCCAAAAGCGTAAGGTAATTGATAGTAAGAGGGAATGGGTTTCGTAATTATTAGATTTGCTTTTTTGCCAACAGTTATGCTTCCGTGGGTTTCTGAAATTCCCATTGCGTAGGCTCCGTTTATTGTGGCGGCATTTATGGCTTCTTCGGGAGTCATTTTCATTTTGATGCAAGCCGTTGCCACTACAAAGTTCATATTTCCTGATGGAGTAGAACCTGGATTGTAATCGGTTGCGAGAGCCAAAGGAAGTCCGGCTGTTATCATTTCTCGTGCTGGTGTATACGGAATACTTAAAAAATAGGAACACGAAGGCAGCGCCACTGTCATTGTTTCGGTGTTTTTTAAAGCTTCAATATCTTCTGTTTTCATAACTTCTAGATGGTCAACAGAAAGAGCATTGTACTTTACTCCAGCTTGAATTCCTCCAATAGAGTTGAACTGATTGACATGGATTTTTGGCTTTAAGCCAAATTTAATTCCAGCCTCCATGATTTGTTGGGTTTCATCAACAGTAAAATAACCGGTTTCACAAAATGCATCGATGAAGTCTGCCAGTTTATATTTTGCAATTTCAGGAAGCATTTCGTTGATGATTAAATCAATATAGCCTTCGTGATTTGTTGCATATTCCAATGGAAAAGCATGAGCGCCAAGAAAAGTAGCTTTTATTGTTATTGGATAGTTTTGAGCTAAACGTTGAATCACGCGAAGCATTTTTAGTTCTCCTTCAATTGTCAATCCATATCCCGACTTAATTTCGACGGCGCCAGTTCCTAAACGCATGACTTCTTCCAGTCTAGTCTTGGATTGGTCATAGATTTCGGCTTCAGTGGATTCATTGAGTTTTTTAGCTGAATTTAAGATCCCACCGCCACGATTAGCAATTTCTTCATAGGTCATTCCATTGATTCGATCTACAAATTCCTGTTCGCGATTGCCGGCATAAACAATATGTGTGTGACTGTCGCACCAAGACGGTAAAACCATTTTTCCGGTAGCATCAATCTTTTTATCAACATGTATTGCAGGTAGATTTTCCATGGAACCAAAATCAGTAATTAAGTTGTCTTTAATTACTAAAAAGGCATTTTTGATCGTTGGAAGAATAGCCATTTCAGCACCGGAAACTTTAGCTATAGCTGTTTCTCGAATCTGAAGTAATTCTTTTATATTGATAATTAGCGTTGTCATTTTATATAATAATTACTCTGAAACTTTGATTTCAAACATTTTATTCCAGTTTTTACCGGTTACAAAAATGGTTTTTGTTTTGGGGTTGTAGGCAATTCCGTTTAAAAAGTCGTCTTCGGTAACTTTTACTAATTTTCTTAAACTAGACAAATCTAATACCGCTTCTACTGCACCATTTGTAGGGTTTATGATAGCAATTGCATCTTTTTGCCAAATGTTACCATAGATTAAACCATTAATCCACTCCAGCTCGTTTACACTTTTTATTTTAGTGCTAGTTGTATAAACGTTGATGTTGTCTACTATTTTAAGTGTTTTCGGATCCATTTTCCAAATTTTTTCGGTTCCATCTGATTGGTATAAGTATTTACCGTCATTTGTCAATCCCCAGCCTTGAATATCTTTATCATAAGTAAAGGTTTTTTCAAGTTTTAAAGTGTTTGCATTATAGATAAAACCTGTTTTTTCGGTCCATGTCAATTGAAATATTTTATCATTCAGTATAGAAATTCCTTCTCCAAAATAAGCCTTATCTAAGTCAACTTGTTCAAAGACTTTTCCGGTTTTATAATCGTATTTTCGGAAATGAGAAGTTCCATTTTGTCCAGTACTTTCATATAAAGTGTCTTTGTAGAATTCTAAACCTTGGGTGAAAGAAGCCGTGTCGTGCGGATACGTATTTACAATTTTATATTCTAATAATTTTGGCTGAATATTAGAAACTAATTCTACTCTTGTGGTAGCTTCTGAGTTTTGTCCCTCATAATAAACTAAAGCCTTTAGGTTTTGATATCCTAATTTTTGATCTTTCAGTTCAAAAATTAGTTTGTCTATATTTTTTTTAGCAGCGACCTTTTTGTCGTTTACATAATAAATAATACTGTCAACAGTTTTCGAATTTGGGTTTAAAATTCCTAGTTCAATCGCTTCTTGAGGTTGGTATTGCTCCTTGAATTTAGAATTATCAAAGGTAAATAAAGAATTTTCCCCTTTTTTTGTATCTCCACAATTAGCCAGTAAGGTTCCTAATAAAATGATACATAGTATGTTATAATTTTTCATAGTGTAAAATTTGAATACCCCAATATACAACGTTATTTTAATAGGTGCAAAGCACTTGCAAAAATATAAAAAGTTTGTATATTTGCACCGGCAAGTCCTACACGACCAGCTCCTGCAGACTCCCCCAGGATGGGAACATAGCAAGGGTACGTGGTTGAGCGGTGCGATGTAGGTCGCTTGCCATTTTTTATTTCTTACAAAAGTAGTCTTCCTTCGGGAGGATTTTTTTATTTTTGGACCTTTCGTACAACAAACATCGATAATCATGAATAAAGTAGTTCTAATTACAGGAGGTTCCTCAGGAATAGGAAAATCTATTGGCGAGTTTTTACATAAAAAAGGTTTTGTTGTTTATGGAACAAGCAGAAACCCGGAACGAGTTTTAAATTCGGTTTTTCCATTGGTCGCTTTAGATGTCAGGGATACGGATTCGATTCATATGGCTGTAGCCAAAGTAATTGCTATTTCAGGAAGATTGGATGTTGTAATCAATAATGCAGGTGTTGGAATTACAGGACCGCTGGAAGAAATTCCAATGCATGAAATCAAAAATAATTTTGAGACTAATTTCTTCGGTCCAATTGAAGTGATGAAAGCGGTGTTGCCACAAATGCGTTCACAACAATCGGGATTGATTATCAATATTACGTCTATTGCGGGTTATATGGGTTTGCCATACCGTAGTGTTTATTCAGCTTCAAAAGGTGCTCTTGAACTCATAACGGAAGCGTTGCGCATGGAAGTGAAATCCTTTGGCGTTCACATTACAAATGTGGCTCCGGGTGATTTTGCGACTAATATTGCTTCGGGACGTTTTCATGCTCCCGTTATTAAAGGTTCTGCTTACGAAAGTCCTTATGGAAATACATTGAAAACAATGGATGAGCATGTCGACAGTGGCAGTAATCCTAATGAAATGGCAGAAGCAGTGTATAAAATTATCCAAACTCCTGAACCTAAAATTCATTATAAAGTGGGTGTTTTTATGCAAAAGTTCTCGATTGTATTGAAGAGAATTTTACCGGATAAAGTATATGAAAAAATGCTTATGAATCATTATAAGTTGTAATTTTGCACCGAATTTTAGGAGCATGAGGGATTGCAGTGAAAATCCTTTTACTTTTTTCTTTAAAAAGTAAAAGATTATAGCGTAAAGCCCGACCCGAAGTTTTTCACGAAGGGTCATGCCCAAATTATAAAACACACAATTAAATAGATATATTATGAAGTTTTTTATTGACACTGCTAATTTAGCTCAAATTAAAGAAGCACAGGCATTAGGCGTTTTGGATGGTGTTACAACTAATCCATCATTGATGGCAAAAGAAGGAATCACAGGTAAAAATAGCATTTTGAAGCATTATGTTGATATTTGCAACCTTGTTGATGGTGATGTAAGTGCTGAAGTGAATGCTTTGGATTACGACGGAATGGTTAAAGAAGGAGAGGAATTAGCTGATTTACACGAGCAAATCGTAGTAAAATTACCTATGACTAAAGAAGGTGTCATGGCTGCTAAATATTTCTCTGATAAAGGAATTAAAACAAATGTGACTTTAGTATTCTCTGCTGGTCAGGCTTTATTGGCTGCAAAAGCGGGTGCTACTTATGTTTCTCCGTTTATTGGTCGTTTGGATGATGTATCTACAGACGGTTTAGCTTTGATTGAAGAAATCAGATTGATTTATGATAACTACGGTTATGAAACTCAAATTCTTGCAGCTTCAGTTCGTCACACGATGCACATTGTAAACTGTGCAAAAATTGGTGCTGATGTTATGACTGGACCATTGTCTGCAATTTACGGTTTGCTGAAACACCCATTGACTGATATTGGATTGGCACAGTTTGTTGCTGATTTCGAGAAAGGAAATAAATAGATTTGAGATTGCAGATTAACGATTTCTGATTTTAGATTCCGGTATAAATAAAAACTCCCATTATGCTTAGCAAAATGGGAGTTTTTTTGTTTCGGTATTTAGTAATTTAAGAATGCTTTGTAATTAGATAGCATAACAATCGTTAATCTAAAATCATTAATCTTAATGTCCTCCGGATATTTTTTTATCAAAACTGATTCCTTGTAATTTAAGAATTCCGCTTACTTTCCAAGCGTAAAAAGCCAAGTAAGCAAAACAAAGTACACCAATTATATAGCTACTTTGGATTCCGATGCTTTCAGAAACAAATCCTTGTAACCAACTGATAACTCCTCCACCCATAATCATCATAATTAAGAAACTACTTCCCTGACTGGTATTTTTTCCTAATCCGCTAACCGCTAAAGTAAAAATACAAGGCCAAAGTGTACTACAAAATAAACCAACACTTGTAAATGCATATACACTTACCATTCCACTTGTAGTCATTCCTATTAAAAGAGCAATGATTCCTAAAACTGAAAAGATAAGTAACATTCTTGCTGGATTTCCTTTACTGGCAATATCGGCTGCAATTAATACTAGAATAACTAATCCGTAGATATAGAAAGGAGTTAGGTCGTGTTTTGCTATTGCATTAACTGCTAAGAAAACCCCAAATGCCAAATAAGGCGCAATAAAACGAAGTATTTTTTGTAAACTCATGTCGTTTGTAAAGGCTTCAACGGCTCCAGTCCAACGACCAATCATTAAACTGGCCCAATACAAAGAAATATAAGGAGCTACATCTTGGGTCAAAAATCCTAGTTTACTTTCCATATAAGCAGGAAGATTACTTGCCGTAGAAACTTCAACTCCTACATATAAAAATATAGCAATCATTCCCATAACTAATTGTGGATATTGTAAAGCTGATTTTTTTGCAATTCCACCTTCGTTATTCTCAGCTTCAACAACCAATGCTGGTTTGTCCGGTAAAGAAGAAAATTTTAATAATATCGCTACAAGTAAGAAAGCCAATCCTAATACTAAATAAGGAATTTTGACACTTTCGATACTCATTATTGATGTACCACCTGTATTAGAACCAAATATTGCAAAACTCACAATTAAGGGGCCAATTGTAGTTCCAAGATTATTAATTCCACCAGCCATAGTCAAACGTTGAGAACCAGTTGCAATAGGTCCTAATGCAATAGCTAATGGATTGGCTACAGTTTGCTGTAAAGAAAATCCTAGTGCCACTATAAATAAGCCAGATAACATTAATGGAAAAGAACCTGTGTTTGCTGCTGGATAAAACAGTAATGTACCCAAAGCAGAAATAGCCAGTCCTAATGACAAACCATTTTTATACCCTATTTTGTTTACTAAATCTTCTTTTATTAAATAGGAAATTCCCATATATATCAAGGAACCTACAGTGTAAGCAATGTAAAAAGCAAGAGATACTAATTGACTTTCTCCTTGTGATAAGTTAAAAGCAGTTTTAAAAACAGGTATTAAAATGTCATTACTTGCCGCTACAAATCCCCAAAAGAAGAACACTATCGCTAATGGAATAAATTGTCCCCATTTGGTCTGTAAATTTTCTGTATTCATAATTGTAAATTAATTAGATTTTTTTTAGTTATTATTTCTTAAAAAATTATTAAAGACCGTAAATATATTTGTTAAGTAAATTAAAAAAAAATTAAAAGGAATAAATATTGTTAGAATTATAGAATAACTAATGTTTACAGAAAAATGTGTATTTTTTTTGTTTTTTTCTTATTTTGAATAAAGTATTTGTAAAGAATTTATTCTAATATTTTACTTTTCACCTCTTTACTGTAATTTCGCCCAATGGGTAGGGTATATGAAAGTATTTGAATTCGATTTCCCTCTATAGATTTTACTTTATCAATCGCGATAGTATACGATTTATGAATTCTCATAAATCGATCCAAAGGCAATTCTTCGGATAATGAGGTTAATGATTTAAGTGTGATATAGGTTTTGTCAGTAGTTATGACTTTTATGTATTCTTTCATTCCTTCGATAAACAGGATTTCATCCAGAGTGATTTTAATCATTTTTTTATCTACTTTGATAAAAATATAGGGTTCGATTCGATGGCTTTCAATTTTGAGGTTGTTTTTTAAATTGAATTCGGCTTCAATTTTATGAATGCATTTAATAAATCGGGGTAACGCTATGGGTTTTACCAGATAGTCTAAAACATCCAGTTCATAGCTTTCGGCTGCAAACTCCCTAAAAGCGGTAGTAATGACGATTTTAGTTTTATATTCAATTAATTTAATCAATTCAAACCCAGTCATGACTGGCATGTGTATATCTAAAAATACAACATCAATAGTGTTATTATTTATAAACTCCAGTGCTTCTATAGGATTGTAAAATGTTCCTACAATTTCAAAGTCTGAAAAATTAGTAAAATAATTTAACAGGACTTTTGTAGCTAGCGTTTCATCATCAATCAAAACACATTTAATCTTCATTTTCAATAGGTATTTGCAAACGGATGATATAATAATTGGACTTTACTTTTATAGTTGGTGAAAGTACAAAATTATTTAATATTTCGAATTGCAATATAGCGTGATCAACAACTTTATAATTGAGATTATAAAAGCAAGTTTTGTTTTTCTCGAAACGCATTATTGAATAAATCATGTCGTTTGTTTAAATTTTTTGACTGTTGGTATATTTTATTTTTTCAAAAAAAACGTTTTAGGTAGTTTTATACCGAGATTAAGTTATGATAGTCAACATATCTTAAACATTTAGTTAAAGATGAAATCAATAGGTTGCATTTGTGAAACAAGTAATATCAACAGAGTAAGTAAATCGAATAAAAAAAATAAATATGAAAAATGCTTTAGAAATTAAACCAGACATTAGTTATAAAAGTGTGGGTAAATTTGAAGATACTAGATTTGAAAAAATTCATAATGAAATTTTCAAAAACTCGGTAGAAGCTTCAAAAATTGTTGCTCAAGAAATAGCGCAATTAATCAAATCTAAGCAAGAAAAAAATAAACCTTGTGTTCTTGGTTTGGCTACAGGCTCTTCCCCTGTAAAAGTGTACGAAGAATTAGTACGTATGCATAAAGAGGAAGGCCTTAGTTTTAGTAACGTAGTCACTTTTAATTTGGATGAATATTATCCAATGACTAAAGAGAACAATCAGAGTTACCATTACTTCATGCATCAGCATTTGTTTAATCATATTGATATAAAACCTGAAAATGTAAACATTCCCGATGGAACTGTAGCTATCGAAGATTTGAATCAGTATTGTGTTGATTATGAAATGAATATTAGGAATTCTGGCGGTCTTGATTTTCAACTATTAGGAATAGGGCGTACTGGTCACGTAGGTTTCAATGAGCCAGGTTCTCATATCAATTCAGGAACTCGAATTATTACTTTGGATCATATTACCAGAGTCGATGCTTCGTCTGACTTTAATGGTATCGATAACGTACCGAAAAGAGCAATCACAATGGGCGTGTCTACAATCTTGCGATCTAAAAGAATTGTTTTGATGGCATGGGGACAAAATAAAGCTGAAATTATAAAGAGAACCATTCAAGGCGAAATAAGCTCTGAAGTTCCTGCTACATTTTTGCAAAATCACGCTAATGCCACCTTTGTATTAGACCAATCCGCAGCTTCAGAGTTGACACGATTTAAAACTCCATGGTTGGTTGGAGAATGTATTTGGACGCAAGAATTAAAAAGTAAAGCCATTGTTTGGTTATGTCAAGAAACAAATCAGTCGATTTTAAAATTGACCGATAGAGATTACAATAATAACGGAATGTCAGATCTTTTGGCGCAAGAAGGTTCTGCCTACGATTTGAACATTAATATGTTCAACGTATTACAGCATACCATTACGGGATGGCCAGGTGGAAAGCCAAATACAGATGATTCCAATAGGCCTGAAAGAGCCAATCCTGCCAAAAAAAGAATTATTCTTTTTAGTCCACACCCAGATGATGACGTAATTTCTATGGGAGGAACTTTTTCAAAATTAATAAAGCAAGGACACGATGTTCATGTTGTGTACCAAACATCAGGTAATATAGCCGTTACGGATGATGAGGCACTTAAATTTGCCGAAGTTTGCAACGATTTTATTGGCAAAACAGATTGTAATATTGATTTTCCTGCTGTAATAGATTTCATAAATAATAAAACAGAAAATCAAATTGATTCTCTGGATGTTCGAAAATTGAAAGGACTTATCAGACGTCGTGAATCTTATGCCGCAACAAGATATATTGGACTAAAAGATGAATATACTCACTTTTTAGATCTTCCTTTTTACGAAACAGGACAAATAAAGAAAAATCCGTTAGGATCTGAAGATATCGCCATCGTAAAAGATATAATTGCAAAAATAAAACCACATCAGGTTTTCGCTGCAGGTGATCTTGCTGATCCACATGGAACTCACGAGGTGTGTCTTAATGCCATTTTCGCAGCCATGAAAGAATTGAAACCAGAGCCGTATATGAATGATTGCTGGTTATGGTTGTATAGAGGCGCTTGGCATGAGTGGGATATTCACGAAATTGATATGGCTGTGCCGTTAAGCCCGGATGAGGTCTTGTTGAAAAGACATGCTATTTTATACCACCAATCTCAAAAAGACAGAGTGATGTTTCAAGGAAATGATTCAAGAGAATTCTGGGTTAGGGCTGAAGACCGAAATAAAAATACCGCTAAATTATACGATAATCTTGGTCTTGCAGAATATGAAGCTATCGAAGCTTTTAAACGTTTTGACTATTAAAAAATAAAAGCAAGAATGTATAGAAAATAAATTCAAAGTGTGAAAGGCAATTATTAAAATTGAGTTTGGTTATTTATATTTTAATCCCTTCTATTTTGAATAAATATTAGTTTTTTTTTTACAATTCATCAAATGGTTTGTTTAAAAGAAAATGATATTATAAACCTGACATTTTGTGTCAGGTTTTTTTTTGATTAGTCTTTTAATGATAAGCTAAATACAATTCATAAAAATGTACTTTTTTTGGATAAAAAAAATCAGTATTTTTTTCGTATTTTTGCAAAAATTTTATAAAATAAATATTCATGTTAACAGTAAATAATTTATCAGTTCAGTTTGGCAAACGAATTTTGTTTGACGAAGTAAATACTACCTTCACACACGGTAATATCTATGGAGTTATCGGAGCCAATGGCGCTGGGAAATCTACTTTTCTTAAAATAATTGCAGGTGAAATGGATCCAACATCGGGACATATTCATTTGGAACCAGGAAAACGTATGTCGGTTTTGAACCAAAACCATAATATGTTTGATGAAAGTACCGTTCTTGAGACCGTGATGATGGGGAATAAAACCTTGTATGCGATCAAAAAAGAAATGGATGCTTTGTATTTAGATTACAATGATTCAAATGCAGACAGAATAGGAGAGTTACAAGTACAATTTGAAGAAATGAATGGTTGGAATGCTGATTCTGATGCTGCATCAATGTTGTCCAATCTTGGGATTACAGAAGACAATCATTATACGTTGATGGGTGATTTAGAGGGTAAAATAAAAGTTCGTGTCCTTTTGGCGCAAGCACTTTTTGGAAATCCTGATTTACTTATTATGGATGAGCCTACTAATGATTTGGATTTTGAAACCATCGCTTGGTTAGAGAATTTCTTGGCAAATTATGAGAATACCGTAATTGTAGTTTCTCACGATAGACACTTCTTGGATTCAGTTTGTACTCATATTTCGGATATTGATTTCAGTAAAATAAATCATTATTCAGGAAATTATACTTTTTGGTATGAATCAAGCCAATTAGCGGCTAAGCAACGTGCACAACAAAATAAGAAAGCCGAAGAAAAGAAACAAGAATTAGAAGAATTTATTCGTCGTTTTAGTGCGAATGTAGCCAAATCAAAACAAGCTACTTCCCGTAAAAAAATGATTAGCAAGTTGAATATTTCTGAGATAAAACCATCAAGCCGTCGTTATCCAGCGATTATTTTTGATCAAGAGCGTGAAGCAGGAGATCAGATTTTGAATGTACAGGATTTAAGCGCTTCTGTAGATGGAGATATACTTTTTAAAGGAGTAGACTTGAATATGGCCAAAGGCGATAAAATTGTGCTTTTTTCTAAAGATTCTCGTGCAACTACTGCTTTTTACGAAATTTTAAACGGAAACCAAAAAGCCGATTCAGGTACTTACGATTGGGGTGTTACAACCAATCAAGCCTATTTGCCTGGAGATAACCATTCGTTTTTCGAAAACGATTATTCTCTTGTAGATTGGTTGCGTCAATGGGTAAAAACTGAAGAGGAACGTGATGAAGTAAATATTCGTAGCTTTCTTGGGAAAATGATTTTTTCCGGAGAAGAAGCTTTGAAAACTTGTAACGTTTTATCAGGAGGAGAAAAAGTACGTTGTATGTTGTCTCGAATGATGATGGAAAGAGCCAACGTTTTAATGCTTGATGAACCAACAAATCACTTAGATTTGGAATCGATTACAGCGTTTAACAACTCATTAAAAAACTACAAAGGTTCTGTAATTTTTACCACACATGATCATGAGTTTGCCCAAACGGTTGGTAATAGAGTTATCGAATTGACACCAAATGGTGCGATTGACCGTTACATGACATTTGATGATTATCTTGATGATGAAAAAGTACAAGAATTGAGAGCTAAGATGTATACTGTTTAAAAAGCAGTTTTAAAACATTGATTTAAAACTCCTGCAATTGCAGGAGTTTTTTGTTTAAATATGTTTTAAATAGAGTCAGACTTTAAATAATCTTCAATTATTTCTTTCCGAAAATTTTACTTACAATAAAAGCAATGATGGCTAGTACTGCAACCACAATAAAAATACCGACACCAACTCCCGCTTTAAATATACCTTCTATAATTGAACAACTTGTAAACGATAGTAATACTACTAAAAGCATTAACAATCTGGTTAGTTTTTTTTGCATGATTTTTATCTTTAATTTGAAATATAAAATTACTAAATAGTAAAGCTTGTTTGTTATATAATTTGTATTGTTTTTTGTAAAATTAATTTTAATAAAAAATAATATATATTTGGATTTTATTATAGAGTATTGGTATTATCATTTTCTCTCTTTTTAATTATAAAATCATAAATCGGAATTCGTATATTTGCAAAACCAAACAACACACTTTACAATGAGTCAAAAAGTATTACTTACTGCAAAAGAAGTTACTATCATATTACATCGTTTGGCCTGTCAATTAATTGAAAAACACTTAGATTTTTCAGACACAATTTTTGTAGGTATTCAACCAAGAGGTGTTTTTTTAGCAGAACGGTTGAAAGAAATATTAGAAAAAGAATACCAAACACCTGAAATTCAGTTGGGCTATTTGGATATTACCTTTTTCAGAGATGATTTTCGAAGAACTGAGAAGCCATTAGAAGCAAATAAAACCAAGATTAATTTTATCGTTGAAAACAAAAAAGTTATTTTCATTGATGATGTTTTATTTACCGGCCGAAGCATTCGTTCCGCTTTGACAGCCATTCAATCTTTTGGAAGACCATCAGAAATTGAACTTCTAGTTTTGATTGACAGACGTTTTAGCCGTAATTTACCAATACAACCCGATTATCGCGGAAGACAGGTAGATGCTATAAATAACGAAAAAGTTAAAGTGAGTTGGAAAGAAAATGAAGGTGAAGATGGTGTATATTTAATTACAAGTTAGATACTAATTTGTTTCAAAGTCTAACATTAAAAACTAATAATCGTAAAAAGAAATGAAAGAATTAAGCGTAAATCATTTATTAGGAATAAAATACATCAACAAGAATGATATTGACCTAATTTTTGAAACAGCCGATCATTTTAAAGAAGTTATCAATCGACCAATTAAGAAAGTACCTTCCTTACGAGATATTACTATTGCCAATATTTTTTTCGAAAACAGTACCCGAACAAAACTCTCTTTTGAATTAGCACAGAAACGTTTATCGGCTGATGTTATTAGTTTTTCGGCGGCACAATCTTCCGTAAAAAAAGGAGAAACATTAATTGATACTGTTAATAATATACTTTCGATGAAAGTAGATATGGTGGTTATGCGGCATGCTAATCCCGGAGCTGCATATTTCCTGTCTAAAAATGTAAAAGCCAGTATTGTAAACGCAGGAGATGGTGCCCACGAGCATCCTACACAAGCCTTATTAGACAGTTATTCAATTAGAGAAAAACTTGGCGAAGTGGCTGGAAAAAAAGTAGTGATTGTAGGTGATGTTTTGCACTCCAGAGTTGCCTTATCGAATATTTATGCGTTACAAATGCAGGGAGCAGAGGTGAAAGTTTGCGGGCCTAAAACGCTTATTCCCAGATATATTGAATCCCTTGGTGTAACGGTAGAGCCTGATTTAAGAAAAGCCCTTGAATGGTGTGATGTGGCGAATATGTTACGCGTGCAAAACGAAAGAATGGATGTGAATTATTTCCCGTCAACAAGAGAATACGCTCAACAATATGGAGTTGATAAAACACTTTTGGATTCCCTAAATAAAGAAATTATAATTATGCATCCTGGACCGATCAACCGTGGTGTCGAAATTACCAGTGAGGTGGCTGATTCACATCAATCGGTGATTTTAAACCAAGTCGAAAATGGTGTGGCAATTAGAATGGCGGTTATTTATCTTTTGGCATCAAAAATTCAATAATTTAGCACAAAACTTTGTAAATTAGTTGTTTATAAACTTCTCTGCCTTGAGTAGACTTAGAAATTAAAAAGATGAAAGTAGATCAAAAAGGACACACAATAAGTATTAGAGACACGCAAGGTGATTTTACCTCTTTTTTAATGAAGGTTACGCATCAATATAAAACATTTGAAAAACATAATTTAATTATAGATCTTTTGTTGTACAAAGATTTATCTGCGGGTAACGTAAAATTATTTATGCCTTTATCAAAACTTCATAAAAAAGCTAAAAAATCATTTGTTATAGTTACTTCGGAATTTGATTACAATGCAGTTCCTGAGAAATTGACTGTTGTTCCTTCTTTATTAGAAGCACATGATATTATAGAAATGGAAGAGATTGAAAGAGATTTAGGCTTTTAAAAATATTTTGATGGATTTTTATAGCAACAAAAAAAGAGTACCTATTTTTAGAATTATTTTATTAATATGTTTTTTGGTTTTACTGTGTGTTAATCTAAATAATGTAATCATTAATAGCAATTCAAGTAGCTGTTGGGGAATAGTTGCCAATTTATTATTAGCGGTTTCTATGGCGCTACAAATCAGAAAATACAACAAGGAAAAGAATATTGATAGTTTATAATTTAGTTATAAATAACGAAATGTGAATGTTCAATTTTTATTTCTATCCTAACTTTAAATTGAAATTAAAAATTGAAACTAACAATCCTTGGTTGCTATGCAGCAACACCCCGAACTTTTACGAATCCTACTTCCCAGATTTTAGAAATAAAAAACAGAATTTTCCTGATTGATTGCGCAGAAGGAACCCAAGTGCAGTTGCGAAAAAATAAAATCCGATTTTCTAAGATAAATCATATCTTCATTTCTCATTTACATGGAGACCATTTTTTTGGATTAATAGGTTTAGTATCTACTTTTACTTTACTGAATAGAACCACTGATTTGCATATTTATGGTCCAAAGGGAATCCAAGAAATCATCAAGTTGCAATTGAGATTATCTAATTCTTGGACTAATTATGGTTTGTTTTTTCATGAACTGGAATCCAATGACAGTGAAGTCATTTTTGAGGATGAAAAGGTTTTGGTAAAAACCATTCCTTTAAAACACCGTGTTTATACAAATGGGTTTTTATTCCAAGAAAAAACTGCGGAGAGAAAACTTAATTTGGATGCCGTTCAAAATTATGAAATCGATACCTGTTATTATCAAAAAATAAAAAACGGAAAAGACATTACTTTGGAAGACGGGCGAGTTATTGAAAATGACAAATTAACATTTGATCCTATTCCGGCAAAAAATTATGCTTTTTGCTCTGATACTGCATATAATGAAGCTATGATTCCAGTTATTGAAAATACTGATGTTTTATACCATGAATCAACTTTCCTGCAATCAGAAGAAAATTTAGCTAAAAAGACATTCCATTCCACTGCAAAAGAAGCGGCTACAATTGCTTTGAAAGCTAATGCACAGCAATTAATTTTAGGACATTATTCAACTCGATATGAAAATATTGAACTTTTTAAAGAAGAAGCCGAAACTGTTTTTCCAGAAGTGCTTTTGGCTGATGATGGAAAAAGCTTTGAGTTTTAAAAAAGAGGATTAATTTATTTAGAATGTAAAATTGATACTTAGATTTTTTAGATAGTTAGGAATCTAATTATCGAAAAATCTAATCATCGAAAAATCAAAATATGAAAGACTTAGGTAATTACAGAAAATCGTACGAAAAGAGTGAACTATTAGAATCAAATATTCCCGAAGACCCAATAAATCTTTTTAACAGGTGGTTTCATGAGGTAGAGGATTTTGGTGGCGACAGCGAAGTTAACGCTATGACGATATCTACAATAGGTTTAGATGGATTCCCAAAAGCTAGAGTTGTTTTGTTGAAAAAATTTAATGAGGAAGGATTTATTTTTTATACCAATTATAATTCAGAAAAGGGTAGGGCTATTGCCGAAAATCCTAAAATATGTCTTTCTTTTTTTTGGCACACTATGGAGCGTCAGGTTATTATAAAAGGGATTGCCCATAAAACGACAGAAACTATTTCAGATAATTATTTTGAATCCAGACCTGACGGAAGTAAATTAGGAGCAATCGTTTCTAACCAAAGTGAAGTGGTACCTTCTCGTGAATATTTAGAAGAAAATTTAAAAGAGTTAGAAAAGGATTTTGACGGTATCGTAATTCCAAGACCGAAGTATTGGGGAGGATTTCTGGTAACTCCTTTAGAGGTAGAATTTTGGCAAGGAAGGCCTAATAGATTACATGACAGAATTCGATATAGTAATCAAGATGATTTTTCTTGGAAAATTGAACGACTATCTCCGTAAAGTAAGAAATAGCTTTGTAAATAGTTAATAATGTGTGTTTTAACGGTTTTTTGTGTTGTAGTTAGGTATTATATCCTGTAAGTTTGCAGACGATATATTTTAAACTTAAACTACTATTATTTTGAAATTAAATTTTTTTAGAGCACGTTTGTTCATTATTGTGCTATTAACAATGAATTCCTGTTCTACTGAAGCTGTTCCTGTAGAACCAACAACAGTTACTTCTCCAACACCGACACCACCAGTTTCAAATGTGGTACCGCCTGCAACGGATGCCAGAACATATACCTATAACGCTATTGAAACAGAAACTTTGAATTTGATAAATGCTTATAGAGTTCGTATTGGGTTAAAAACGTTATTAAAAACAGACTATATATCTAATAAAGCGCAAGAGCATGACAACTATATGATAGTCAATAATGTATTAAATCATGCTGGTTTTGATGCACGTTCCCAAGATATTATGAATGTTTTAAGAGCTAAAAGTGTAGGAGAGAATGTCGCTTTTAATTACAGTACAGCTCAGGCTGTTTTTAATGGCTGGTTGGCTAGTTCTGGCCATAAGGCAAATATTGAAGGTGATTTTACTCATTTTGGAATTTCAATACGAGTGGATTCAGCCGGGAAAAAATATTATACAAATATCTTTGCAAGAATATAATTAGATTTTTTTAGAATTTCGAAGCTACTTTGCCTAAAGTAAATTACTTGTATTTTTAGAATAGTTATTAAACTTTTAAATAATTATCTATATAATGAAAAGCTTAAAGAAACAGCCATAAACGACTGTTTCTTTAAGCTTTTAAACATTAATTAAAAAGCAATTGTTATAAATTATCGAAATCTGTTGAGTTGATATTATTTTTATATATTCTAGTCAAGAAAATTTCTCTTGGAAAATCGATCGCTTGTTATCATAATGTAAGAAATGTATATGTAAAATTGTTTTTATTATGTATTTCGTCGATTATTTTTGGTATTTTAACGATAAAAAATGTATGTTTGAATAAGAAATAAGAACATTTAATTTATTTGTTAAAGAAGTTTGCCCCACAATCTCCTTTAAACTTAAACTACTATATTATGAAGATAAAAATACTTCGTGCATTATTGCTCGTTACTGTGATTTGCACTATGAATTCCTGCTCATCCGATGATTCTAATTCTCAGACTACTGAAGCATCTGCACAAAAAGTAGTAAGTTATTCTTATAATTCTATTGAATTAGAAACAATGGCTTTGATTAATAAACACAGAATTAGTGTTGGATTAAAACCTTTGGAAAAAATTAATCACATGTCTTACAAGTCAGAAGAACATGATAATTACATGATCGCAAATAATGTAGTTAATCATAATGATTTTGTAGCTCGATCTGAAAACATCATTAAAATTTTAGGTGCTAAAACTGTAAGTGAAAATATTGCTTACAATTATAATACACCCCAGGCAGTTTTAGAGGCTTGGTTAGCAAGTCCTAGTCACAAAGCAAACATCGAAGGTGATCATACTCATTTTGGAATTGCAATAAAAGAGAATCCTGCAACTGGTAAAAAGTATTACACAAATATTTTTGCAAAAATATAAGTTGAGTTTGTTTTTTAAACTAAAAGGCTGTCTTCTCCCCAAAAGACAGCCTTTTATATTTATATCAGAATCTAAAGAGATAATTAATAAACGGTTACATAATTTTAATACGATTGTTTGAATAGAGAAGTCCAATGAAAATTATTTCATTGGACTTCTTATATTGTGTAAATTAGTTTGTGTTTAATTAACTTGTGTAAAGATCCTTTTTCATAAAAATGGCTATATTAAATGAATAGGCTGTCAGACAATAGTTAAT
>NZ_SMLH01000008.1 GCF_004349315.1 Flavobacterium ranwuense
GCCATATAATTATACCATAACTTTAACTGGAGGCTGTGGAACTGTAACCGCTACAGGTTCTATAATGGTAAATCCAAAGCCTATTGGTTCTGCTTCAGCTCAGACCATTTGCAGTAAAGGAACTACTAGTGTTACACTAAACTCAACAGTAAGCGGCACAACATTTACTTGGACAGCTATACAAATAACACCGCCTGGCGGAACGATAACTGGATTTAGTAATTGTGCGGCCGCTTGTGGATCTACAATTGCCCAGACATTAACCAATTCAGGCACTACAACAGGTGTGGTTCGCTATACCGTAACACCAACTGCTGCCGGATGTCCAGGTACGACGTTTACCGTAGATGTAACTGTGAATCCAAAACCAGTAGTAACTTTAACTAATGTAACGGCACAATGTACAGCTACATTAACGGCACCAACGGCAACGGATAACTGTGGAGTCACAGTAACCGGAACTACAGGAGATCCATCAATTTATAATACCCAAGGAACATATCCTGTTAATTGGTCTTTTGATTTTGGCAATGGTATTGTAATCGCAGCAAGTCATAATGTAATTATCGATGACACAATAGCACCAGTACCAGACACAACACCAAACTTACCAGATGTTAACAAAGCAGGATGTGAGTTAACCACTTTACCTGCACCAACAGCAACTGATACTTGTAAAGGAACAATTACTGGTACAACAACAACTCCATTCCCAATTACAACAGAAGGAACTACAGTAGTAACTTGGACATACAATGATGGTAACGGAAACACAACAACTCAAACACAAAATGTAATACTGACAGCACCATCAATTTCTGGAGGATCATTGTCAGGCTATATTAGTGACATAGTTCCGACCCCTGCTGCTACTGACAATATAGCCATAACTTCTTGTCCAAATGATTCAAACCCAATTAGAATAAATTTATCAGGTGAAACAGGTACAATTGTTCGTTGGGAAAAATTCGAAGCTGGAGGTACTACATGGAGTGCTATTCCAAATACTGCTGACACCCACACCTATAATACTATCTTTAATTTTAGCAACACTAAATCCACTTTATTTAGAGCGCTAATTCAAGTAGGAAACTGTACGAAATATTCAAATATGGTAAACGTACATGCAATTCCTCCTGATGTACCACCAATTTTAGATCAAAATTTATTCAATATCTGTCTTGGTGATCAAGTTAGTTTAGTAGCTCGTAGCGGATATGCTTCGACAGTAGCAGTAGGAGATGGTGGAGATTTTAATGAGGGACAATTTCCAGAAAAGTGGGATCCAACGCAATGGAAAATTGATGGAGAAGTAGCAGGAACGGCATGGACAGCAGCAGCAAATAACACAAAAGTCAACAACTGGACAGGAACCAATGATGCTAAAAATGTAGGTACATCCTATATAATAAAATATGATAATGGCACAGCGGGGAAGAAATTTGGAATGGCTCATGGTAATTATAATAGTGCCGCTTATATTTCTAAGTTTGGTGTAGGACCAACAACTTTAGAAACTCCGATATTTAGTTTGGAAGGTTTAGCAGAAGCGTCTATCTGTTTCGATCAAGCGTATAATCTACATGCGGGAGATTATGCTAAGTTAGAGTTATCATTAGATGGCGGAGCAACTTATGACATTCCCTTACAAGAACTAATTGGAACAAACCCTCCATTAACTTGGGATTGGCAGAATCATTCTCCTTCAACTGCTAGTTATTATATGTTTGCAAACGATAACTCCTGTTTTGATTTATATGAATACATTAAAGAAATTCCTGCTGGCGGCCTTACTAATCTTAGAGTGAAGTGGACATTTTTTGGAACAACTGATGAAAGTGTATGGGCAATAGACAATATTACAATTCCTGTTAAACCTTATAGTGATGAGTTAGAATGGACCGATGGAATTGGAGAACCTGGGGTGTATATTGTAAAAGGTAAATTAGAGGTGGCATATACTTTTCCGCCTACATCGCCTGGCGTCCATAAATACGGAGCAACAAGTCTAATTAACGGATGTAGAGCATATGATCCAGACGGAACGGCAATAGCGACTGTAGTAGTAAATTATGCCTATGCCGGTGAAGCTATGGGATATACCAATGCCGAGTGTGGAGAAAGAACGGTTAATCTTAATGCGTTTGATAATACTAAAACTGCAGAACAAAATAAGGCTAAAGGTGCCTACCCATTAGCACTTAATACTTTTAGTGATGATCCAGGCACAGGAGCAACAGGAACATGGTCAGTCTTTAACACTACAAATACATGTGGAACCTATAGTTTTTCTGATGTCAAAAGTCCAACTTCATCCTTTTCAGGTGATGCGGGAGTTTATACTTTGAGATGGAAATTAGATGTTTCAGGTTGTTTTAGCGATGTCCAAGTAACATTAACCAGTTGTGATGTTATTGATTTTGATGGCGTTGATGATTATGTAGCTTTTAAAAATAATTATGGATTAGATAGTACATTTGGTACTGCATTTAGTATAGAAGTTTGGGTAAAACCAGATCCACAACCAGCAAACCCATTAAGTACCATCCAAACCATTCTATCTAAACGAAATGCAAACAGTCTTGTTGATGGTTATGACTTAAGACTTGTAGGCAGTACACTAACCTTTAATTGGAATAATGGAAGTAAAATAACTTCACCCTTCCCATTAACGACCAATAGATGGTATCATGTTGCTGTTACCTATAGTGGTGGAATCTATATATTGTATGTTGACGGAATTGAAGTTATTCGTTCTGCTGGTTCTGCACCAACAATTAATAGCTTTGAGTGCATTGCGGGAGCTATGGACCAAACAGGAAACCCTCCAAACAAACCTGTAAATCATTTTTCAGGATGGATGGATGAATTAAGAATTTGGGATATAGGTTTAAGTTCTGACCATGTACGACAAATGATGAATCAACAAATTATCAATAATGGCGCTGCTGTTAGAGGAGAAATAATACCTATTGATATTAATGGGCCAGATGCCAATAAAGACGGAACTGATGACCAACCTTTAAATTGGGCAAATTTAAAAGGCTATTACCGTATGAATCTAATTGACTGTGGTTATCTTAAACCTTTTGGAGGAAAAGGTGTTGATGGCAAATTAAGAAATATTACGAGTTCTCAAGAAGAGACTGCTCCTTTACCCTATGTTTCAATAAGAGATGGTAATTGGACCGATAGAGGTGCCGGTACAACTCCGTGGAAATACGGTCATTCTGTTTGGGATTATCCAAATAGTACTGGTTATAATGGAACTCTAATCGATTGGAATATTGTACAAACGGCACACAACATTAGTTCTGGGAATAAAGACATTACCGTATTAGGATTGATTTCAACTGCAGGTAAATTAACAATTGCAGATCCTACGCCAACCACTCCAATTGAAAAAAATGACGGTCAAGGGGTATGGATAACTCTTTATTTAAAATTGAATGGTACTATTGATCTGGTAGGAGAATCACAATTGGTACAAAAGAGATATGGTACTTATAATCCAACGGACCAATTATTTATTACGACTCAATTCAGCGAAAGTATTTTTGATGCAACCAGTTTAGGATATATTGAACGGGATCAACAAGGCAAAAAAAATAGTTTCAATTACAATTATTGGTCATCACCCGTAAGTACTATTCAAGGGCTCATTAATAATACGCCGCATAACGTTCCAGGTATTTTAAGAGATGGTACAAATTCTGCTGATCCGAAAACTATAACTTTTGGTGACGGTGCCTTTTTTGCCGACGGGCCCAATACAACTTTTATAAATATAAGTAACCGTTGGATATGGTCATACAATTCAGCAACACCCGATTCTAATACAGATTGGGATGATTATTTCCAATGGAACTATATTGGAAATACTGGGTCATTAAAAGCAGGAGAAGGATTTACGATGAAAGGAACAGGTGGAGCAGCAGATCTTGATGTAACACAAAATCATGTATTTGTCGGGAAACCCAATTCCGGAACCATTACACTGCCCTTACCTCCAATTCAAACCTATTTAGTAGGAAATCCCTATCCATCCGCACTCGATGCCAACGAATTTATTTTAGATAATTTAGCGGGCAGAAATGCTGAGGGCAAAAATGTATTTAATGGCGCGCTCTATTTCTGGGATCATTTTGGTAAGTCAGACAATCATATATTGGCTGAATATCAGGGTGGTTATGCAACTTATACTTTAACCGGAGGTGTTAAAGCTATTAATGACAGCCCTTTAAATGTAAATGATGGTTCATGGGGATCAAAAGTACCTGGACGTTACATACCCGTAGGACAAGGATTTTTTGTGGATGCCTATTTAGACCCTACCATAAATGGGACAACAACAACCGTTGATGGTGGTTATATTAATTTTAAAAATAGTCAAAGGGTATTCGTGAGAGAAACTTCGTCGAGTTCCATTTTCATGAAAACTGCGGGAACTAAAAACACAAAAAAAACAGATACTGATATAGATACAAGATCAAAAATAAGACTTGGTTTTGACTCTCCTGTGGGTATGCACCGACAACTATTAGTTGGAGCAGACAGTAATACAACCCCTCTTTTTGATATTGGTTATGATGCACAAATGTTCGACATGAATGAGAATGATATGTATTGGGAATTGAGTAACAGTCAGTTTGTGATTCAAGCAATTCCCGATTTTAATGTGAATCAAATAATCCCTATAGGTCTTGCTATAGCAAATGAAGGTAAAGCAACTATCAAGATTGATGCATTAGAAAACATACCTGAGACTACCAAAATCTATTTACATGATAACATTACTGGCATTTATCATGACATCCGGAATAGTAATTTTACAATTTCGTTAGCCATTGGTGAATACAAAAACCGTTTCTCCTTACAATTCACAAATAAAACACTTGATGTTGAAGAGAATAATTTGAATGATGGACTTATAGTTTTATATTCCAACAATTATAAAGTCTTAATTATTCAAAATAAAATTCTTGACGCAACTGTAAACGAAGTTCATCTCTTTAATTTATTAGGACAAGCTATGGCAAATTGGGATGTGAAAGATGAGAATCAAACCAAAATTCAAATTCCAATCAAAAATTTAAGTTCAGGAGTATACATAGTAAAACTAAAAACTTCAAAAGGGGATTACGGCAAAAAAATCATTATCAAATAAAAGGGATATTTCCAGTAATAAAATCCGATTCAATTAAGTAAACATTAACCTGAATTTTAACAATTGATTTAAATTATTATTTATATTTGAATTATAATTTTGGATTTACATCCAAAGCAAAAAATAAAACCAATTTTAACTTTACAAAAAATGAAAAAGATAATAACCTGTATAGCAATCGCATTTCTGACTGTAAATCTTAGTGCGCAAGAAAGTAAAACTGCCACAAAAGAAAAAGCAAAAAAAGAATCCTGTTGTGCTAAAAAAGATTCCAAATCAAAAGCAATGAGTGCTGATGAAATAGAAAAATGCCAAGCAAAATGCAAGGCCGAAGGAAAAAAGTGCGATGTCTCAACGGCAAAAGCAAGTGGAAAAAAATGCTAATCTAAAAAATATAAATTTTAATTTCCTATAAAAAACGCCTCTAGATTTAGAGGCGTTTTTCCATTTTAATAAATAGCTCAGCATTTTTTATTTGACTCTTACACTCCATTCAAAATCCATTTCGGATACTTGAACTCCTTTTTCATCCGTTCCAATAGACTTCATCCAGAAGGTTTGCCCTTCTCCAGTAGCAATTGTTTTTTGAATCGCTTGTTCGATTAGATAGCCATCTTTACAGGTAAAAGTGATTCTTCCTGTGGCTTTTTTGGTAAAATTCCCTTTATTATTAGCGACGAGCATAGATATTTTTCTCCCGCTTTTTTGAATTTGGAACATTACTAAAGCTCCTGTAGAAAGCTCTGCAGCCATTGCCTGCACAGCAAAATACATGGAGTTAAACGGATTTTGATTAATCCAACGGTGTTTTACTGATACCACACATTTGTTTTCATCAATCTCTTTTACACGCACACCACAGATAAATGCCGACGGTAATTTAAATAAGAGAAATTTATTAAGTTTTGACGCTGTAAGTTTCATATGTAGCTAATATTTGTTTTTATAGGAATATGGTATCGCCATTCTTCATTATTTTTGGAATTTTGAATCATGGCGGGTTCATTATTGCTAGGTTTTTTGCTAAAATACAAAAAAATAGTATGCATACATATTAAATTAATTTGTTAATTTTATGTTAATATTTGGTACTATGTGAAACAAGATACTGTCTTTTAGATATATATTTGCATAAGAAATTACTATATACTTTTAATCATGGAAACAACTACCGAAAAAAACACCGCAACTTTTACTCATTTGAGTGCATTAACTCAATATTTTATTCCTTTTGGAAATTATATTTTTCCAATAATACTTTGGACCTCGAAAAAGGAAAGTTCAGAATTTGTGGATCACCACGGAAAACAAGTACTTAATTTTCAGTTAAGTTTATTATTGTATTCTTTAGTGCTGATACTAATTGCAGTTCCAACATTTTTAATTACACTGTTTAGAAATGTTCCTTTAGAAGCTGTAGTAAATGATCACGATTTTGTCTTTAGAAATTTCAGCTTTGAAGGAAACATTGGAATGTTAACAGTAGGCTTAGTTGCTGTTTTAATTTTTGCCCTTTTAAAAGTGGCTGAATTCTTTTTAATCATTTATGCTTCAATCAAAACATCAAATGGTGAAAAATACAAATATCCAATAACGATTCCGTTTATTAAGTAGGAAAATAAAATGGATTAAAAGAGAATAGACGTAATAAATAAAACGAACCAAATAGCCCTGATTGAAATGGAAATCCTTTTTTATTTTTCCTTTAAAAATAAAAAAGATTGAAATGGAAAGCAGGAATTAGCTCCAAAAAAAAAAATCAATCATCAATCAGAAAATGAACCGTTTAATCAACACAAAATCAAAAAAAAGAAATTATGAATATTGAAAACACAAAAGCCCAGATGCGTAAAGGTGTTCTCGAGTTTTGCATCTTATCCGTATTAAAAGAAAAAGATGCATACACATCGGAAATATTGGACACATTAAAAAACGCAAAATTATTAGTCGTGGAGGGAACTATTTACCCGCTGCTAACCCGATTGAAAAATGATGGATTGCTCAACTATCGTTGGGAAGAATCCACATCAGGACCACCAAGAAAATATTATGGTCTAACCGAAATAGGACAAACATTTTTAAAAGAACTTAGTGGCACTTGGACTGAATTATCCGATGCCGTAAACCTTATAACCAACCAAAAACAATAGTCATGAACAAAACTGTAAATATAAATCTAGGCGGAATGTTCTTTCATATAGATGAAGATGCATACCAAAAATTAACTCGATATTTTGATGCCATAAAACGTTCTTTATCTAATTCATCAGGACATGATGAAATTATAAAAGATATTGAAATGCGTGTTTCAGAATTATTAAATGAGAAACAAATAAGCGACAAACATGTTGTGGGTTTAAAAGATGTAGATGAGGTTATTGCCGTAATGGGACAACCGGAAGATTACATTATTGAAGATGAGTTGAAAGGTTCTCTAACTTTTAGCGACCACTCTAACAGAAGAACAAAAAAATTATACCGTGATAAAGAAAAAGGCATGGTTGGTGGTGTTTCTTCAGGATTAGGTCATTATTTTGGAATTGATGCCGTATGGATCCGAATCGCTCTTATACTATTAGTTTTTGCTGGATTTGGAACTGGAATTTTGGTGTATATCATTCTTTGGATTGTTACTCCTGAAGCAGTTACCACATCTGAAAAACTGGAAATGACTGGAGAACCAGTAAATATTTCGAATATCGAAAAAAAAGTACGTGAAGAATTTGAAAACGTATCGGAAAAAATAAAAAATGCTGATTACGACAAATATGGCAATCAAATAAAAACTGGTGCCGGGAAACTAGGAAGCTCTCTTGGTGATTTTATCATGACAGTTTTCAAAATTTTCGCTAAGTTTTTGGGTGTGATTCTAATCATCACTGGAATTGCAACATTAGTTTCTTTACTAATTGCTGTTTTCACTTTAGGTTCATCTGATTTTATTAATGTACCATGGCAAAGTTTTATTGAAGCAGGAAATTTTACGGATTATCCAATATGGTCTTTTGGATTGTTAATGTTCTTTGCTGTTGGAATTCCGTTCTTTTTCTTGACACTTTTAGGTTTCAAATTATTGTCTCCAACCATGAAATCAATTGGAAACATTGCTAAATACACGTTATTGGCACTTTGGATAATTGCTATAGCGATACTAATTTCGATAGGAATAAAACAAGCATCAGAAGTGGCTTACGAAGGAAAAACAGTTCAGAAAGAAACGATTAATGTAATGCCAAATGACACTTTGTTTGTAAAATTCAGATACAATGAGTATTACACTAAAGACATCGATGAGAGAGAAAGCTTCAAGTTTGTTCAGGATTCAGCTAACACCCAATTGATTTATTCCAATAATGTAAGTTTAGAAATTTTACGTACCGATGAAAAATTACCTTTCATTCAAATTGAAAAAATAGCTAGAGGTAAATCATTTCAAGATGCAAAACGAAGAGCTGAAAAAATAAAATACGCTATCAAAATTGTAGGAAACCAGCTGATTCTAGATAATTATTTATTGACCGAAGTAGCTAATAAATTTCGTGATCAGGAAGTGGAAATATTTTTATACTTACCGGAAGGAATTTTATTAAAACCAGATTCTTCAGTACAAAATTTTGACAGATCTGACGATTCTTTCTTCAACTTACACTACAGTTCAGACAATTACATTTACAAAGTAGAAAATTCTCAAATAAAATGTTTAAATTGTCCTGCTGAAGAAAACGAGTATAATGATGTTGAAGCAGATAAAGATAGTGTTGAAGTAAACATTACTGGAAAAGTAACAGAAAATGACAGTATTACTACAACTACAGTAAAAGTAAACGGTGAAACGGTAACAGTAAATGAAGCTGGAACCAAAAAAGGCTTATCCATAAGTAAAAACGGTATAATCATAAAAAATTAAAGCTATGTTAAAAATCATCACATTAATTACAAAATTTATTCTGGTTGCCTTAACTGCCTTACTATTTGCATCCTGTAACCATTCCATAAATTTACACTCAATTGAAGGAAGTGGGAATGTTACCACTGAAAAAAGAATTGTCCAAGGTGATTTCAAAAACGTAGAAGTCAGTAATGCCATCGATCTTGTCATTGAACAATCAGACGTAACTGAAATAGTAGTTGAAGCTGATGATAATTTACAAAAACACATCTTTACCAAAGTTGAAAATGGCACACTCGTTATTTCTTGCGATAAAAATTCTTTTATCAATACGAAATCAAAAAAAGTAACCGTAAAAATGCCTGTTATTGATCAATTAGAAGCCAATAGCAGTGCATCAATAACAAGCATCAATACTATAAAAGGAGAAAACATCACACTAAATACTTCTAGTGCCGGAACTATGGACCTGAATATAGAATCAGATAATATTACTTGTGATTCCAGTAGTGGAAGCAGTATCACCATTAATGGAATAGCATTAAAAATGAAAGCAAATGCATCAAGTGGAAGCGAAATTGACTCCAAAAACTTATTAGCAAATGAAGTTAATGCTGAAGCTTCCAGTGGGGCCACCATAAGTATTCACCCTATTGTAAGTTTGGATGCCGAAGCTTCTAGCGGAGGAAGTATAAGCTATAATAAAGTTCCGAAATCAATTCGAAAAGAAACCAATTCCGGAGGAAGTATTCATCAAGAATAACAAATCTTTCTTAGTCTAAAAAAACATCCACCAATCATGGATGTTTTTTTTGAACTTCATTTATCGAAAATCAAATAATTAACCATCTATTTATTACAATAAATAACTATCTGAAATCATGGCAGTCCTATAAACAATTAATTACTTCAACAAATCATCAATCAAAATCAATCAAATTATGAAAAACAATTTCTTTAAGGCTACACCCTATTTAGCTTTATTTTTGGGAGTTACAACTCTTCAGGCGCAAGAAGGTAAAACAGTAGCCCCTGTAAACAATAAAGCAATATCAAAGTATGATTATCATGATACTTTTGGCCCAAATTTTTATACTAAAAACGGTACAGATTCCCACTCAGCAAGCGGTCAACCCGGAGCAAAGTACTGGCAAAACAGAGCCGATTATCAATTGACTGCTGTCTTGAATGAGAAAAACAATGAGATTATTGGTTCTGAAATTTTGACTTACACGAACAATAGCCCAGATAAGATTTCTTTTTTATGGATGAACGTGGATCAGAATTTATTTAAAAACAATTCCCTTGGAGAAACTGTTATTCCAATAACCGGAAGTCGCAACGGAGATAAAGGGCAAGTTTTTGACGGTGGTCATAAAATAAAATCGATAAAAATAGTTTCTGGAAAAAATGGAAAGACTGTCGAAACAGAAGCTAAATTTGAAATAATCGATACACGAATGCAAGTTTTCCTTCCTCAAGATTTGAATCCAAATGGAGCAAGCATCAAACTTAAAATTGACTTTTCATTTATTTCGCCAGACTTTGGGTCAGATAGAATGGGAGTTTTAGAAACCAAAAACGGCAAAGTATTTACCATGGCGCAATGGTATCCAAGAATGTGTGTTTATGACGATGTCAAAGGTTGGAATAGCTTACCTTATTTAGGCGCTGGAGAATTTTATCTGGAATTTGGTGACTTTGATGTAACCATTACAGCTCCTGCAAATCATATCGTAGTTAGCTCCGGTGAATTAATGAATCCATCTGAAGTATACACCGCTGAACAACAAAAACGTTGGGCAACAGCTTCCCAAAGCGACAAAACAATTGCAATTCGTTCTGCAGAAGAAGTGACAAATACTGCTTCAAGACCTTCAGGAAAAGCTACTTTGAACTGGCATTTTAAAATAAAAAATGCACGTGATGTTTCCTGGGCATCTTCGGCAGCATTTATTATTGATGCCGCAAAAATCAATTTGCCAAGCGGTAAAAAATCGTTAGCCATTTCAGCCTATCCTGTTGAGAGTTCTGGTCAAGATGCTTGGAGCCGCGCCACTGAATACACAAAATCATCGGTTGAGAATTATTCAAAACGATGGTTCGAGTATCCTTATCACGCAGCAACAAATGTAGCAGGAAACGAAGGTGGAATGGAGTATCCTGCAATTGTTTTTTGTGATTGGCAATCAAAAGGCAGTGAGCTATGGAGAGTTACGGACCATGAATTTGGACACGGATGGTTCCCAATGATTGTGGGCTCTAACGAACGTTTATTTGCTTGGATGGACGAAGGCTTAAATACCTTTATCAACTCACTGAGTTCCGAGGATTTTAACAACGGAGAGTACAAATCGAAACCAAAAGACATGCACAGAATGTCTAAAAGATTAACCAATCCGGAATTAGAACCTATTATGACTGCTCCTGACGGGATGAAAGAATCAAATCTAGGGTTGCTGGCTTATGAAAAACCATCTTCCGGGTTAGTTATGTTGCGTGAACAAGTGTTAGGCAAGGAACGATTTGATAAGGCTTTTAGAGTTTATACGGAACGCTGGGCTTTTAAACATCCAACGCCAGATGATTTTTTCAGAACTATAGAAAATGTTTCCGGAGAGGATTTAAACTGGTTTTGGAGAGCTTGGTTTGTAAACAATTGGAGTTTAGACCAAGGCATTTCAAAGATTAAGTATTTGAAAAATGATCCAAAATTGGGAGCTCTTATTTACATTGAAAATCTGGAAAAAATGGCTATGCCTGTAGTATTAGAAATTAAAACCAAAAGTGGCGCAACTAACCGTGTGCAACTTCCAGTAGAAATCTGGCAACGCAACACGAATTGGGTATTTAGAAATGCTTCTACGGAAGAAATTGAAACCATTACCATAGATCCAGATTACGCTTTACCTGATGTAAACACAAAAAATAATGTGTGGAGTTCGGACAAAAGTGAGTTAGAAAAAGCAGTTATTTTAGATAGTTATGTTGGTAGTTTTTCAAGTAAACAAATTCCGGTAGAAATTATTTTAACAGAAAACAATGGCAATCTTACTGCAAATGCGACAGGTCAACCGACGCTTACTTTAGACTCAATAGGTAAAGACAAATTTGGTTTTGAACAAGCAGGAATTGAAATTCATTTTAACGAAACTAAAAATGAATTTAAATTTAAAGTAAATGGTCAAGAATTCTTGTTTACAAAGGCTTAAAATAAATTCGTTAAGAAAAAAGCTATTTATCGATAAATAAAATCATTTTACAAAAATCAAAAAATCATCCATCACAAGTGGATGATTTTTTTATATTTGTGTAGACTCTAATATAAATAACTATGAAAAAATATACTGCTATACTCCTACTCCTTTTATCAACTACATTGACATTTGCACAGAAAAAGGAAAAAATAAAAGGCTCAAAAACAGTAACTGTGGAACAAAGAGAAGTTGGGAATTTCGAGTCGCTAACTGTTGAAGACAATCTCGAAGTATACTTGGAAAGAGGTGAAAAAACCGAACTAAAAATTGAAGCCGATGAAAATTTACACGATATTATTTCGCTGGATTTAATAGACAATATGCTTCGTATTTATACCTCAAAACAAGCCACCAATTATAAGAAACTGATTGTTAGAATAACGTATACCAATGATTTAAAACTGATTACTTCAAAAAACGAAACGACAATAAATGCAATTCAAGAAATTTTATTAAACGACCTTACCCTTAAAACATACGATACATCCAAACTATTTTTGAATGTGAATGCTAAAAACTTCGTATTACAATCTGATGATAAATCAAAAACAGAACTCAATTTAAAATCAGAAAATACTACTATCGAATTAAGTAAAAATGCATCTCTAAAAGCCTTAGTTACCACAACTGATTTGAAAGTGGATATGTACCAAAAATCAAATGCAACTATCGAAGGAGACGCAACTAATGCCATCATTCGGTTGGATAATAACTCGAGCTTAACCGGAAATAAGTTAACTATAAAAAATGTTGATGTAACCACAGAAAGTTATTCCAATTGCACCGTAAATGCGGTAACATCAGTTATTATAGACGCTGCAAATAAATCAGAAATTCAACTTGTGGGCGCTCCAAAAATTGAAATCCGAAAATTTGCCGATGAAGCTAAATTGATAAAAAAATTGAAATAGGAAACCCTCTCCCCAACCCTTTCCAAAGGAGAGGGAGTAAAAACTGGATTGATCCTATATATCCTAACCAACAAAAAGTCCCACTTGCAAAGGCAAATGGGACTTTTTTTATCTTAAAAAATCAGATTCTGATTATTCTTTAGAAGCCAAATATCTTTCAGCATCAAGAGCTGCCATACAGCCCGTTCCGGCTGCTGTAATCGCTTGACGATATACATGATCCGCAGCATCGCCCGCTACGAAAACGCCATCAACATTTGTTTTTGAAGTTCCTGGAGTATTGATAATATATCCTGTTTCGTCTAATGTGATATAATCTTTGAAAATATCTGTATTTGGTTTGTGACCAATAGCTACGAAGAAACCTGTTGCAGAAATATCAAAAACTTCATTTGTAGTTTTATTTAAAGCCTTCACAGCAGTAACTACTTGCTCATCACCTAATACTTCTACAGTATCGTGATTCATTAATATAGTAATGTTTTCTGTTTTTCGAACGCGTTCTTCCATGATTTTAGAAGCTCTGAATTTTTCGCTGCGCACTAACATTGTTACTTTTTTACACAATTTGGACAAATAGTGTGCTTCTTCACAAGCTGAATCTCCTGCTCCTACAATTACTACTTCTTGATTTCTATAGAAAAAACCGTCACAAACAGCACATGCAGAAACTCCTCCACCCATTTTTAAATAGTGTTGTTCTGATGGTAAACCTAAATATTTAGCCGATGCTCCTGTCGAAATAATTACAGTTTCACAATGCAATTCTTTTGTGCCATTGATCCAAACTTTATGAATATCTTCTGAAAAATCTACTTTTGTTGCCCAACCATCACGAACATCAGTACCAAAACGTTGTGATTGAGATTGCAATTGAACCATCATTTCAGGACCCGTAACACCATCAACATAACCCGGAAAGTTCTCTACTTCATTGGTTGTTGTCAGTTGACCTCCAGGTTGGATTCCTTGGTATAAAACAGGGTTCATATTAGCTCTGGCGGCATAAATAGCTGCAGTATAACCAGCTGGACCAGAACCTATAATAAGACATTTAATTTTTTCGATTGTATCAGACATGTTGTTTTTTATTACATTTATGAAGTTGCAAATGTAGTTTTTTAATAAAAAAATATGGCGATAAAAAGATCATTTTTACCTATTCCGAAATAATATTCCCCTATTTTGTTTTTTGGTTTGGTCAAATAAAAAATAATTCTATCTTTGCACCAGAATTACGGGGTGTAGCGTAGCTCGGTTATCGCGCCTGCTTTGGGAGCAGGAGGCCGCAGGTTCGAATCCTGCCACCCCGACAAAAGTCGAACAGAAATGTTCGACTTTTTTGTATGATAAAATCATCATGGCATCCCGAAAAGATGAAACCGAAAGGTCCTAAGAATGGACCTTTACAACCTAATTCGTAAAATAAGGTTGTAAAATATCTTCAAAATTATACAAACCTTTACTTTTGTTTTTTAAATTTTCGGCAACAAAAATCACACCGCTACCAAATGCTTCCCTTGAAATGGATTCGTGAATCAGTCGAACCGTTTGAAATGGAAATCCAAAAATTATTTCATGTTTCCCAACAATACCCCCTGCCCTAACCGAATTTATATTCTCTTTTTCAACATCCAATGCTTCCGCAATTTTAATTGCAGTACCTGAGGTTCCCTCTTTTAATTTAAAATGCTCTTCATTGATTTCAACATCTACCCATGGCGCAATTTTTTTTAAAAATTTAGCTGCAAATAATAAATAATTAACCCCTAAAGTAATATTTGGAGACCAAAACACAGTGGTTTGTAGTGCTAATTCTTTCAGTAATTCTATTTCCTTTTCTGTATAATGAGATATAGCCGAAATAATTTTAATTTCCCGCTCAGCAGCTATTAATCCATAAGTGTAAATTCCTTGATCTGAAGAAAAATCAATAATAATATCCACCGGATGTTTATCTAAAAGTTCTTCCATTGAAATTTTAGAACTGGAATATATTAATCCAGGCTCATCAGAATGTACCCCTAAGAATTCAGGAACTGATCTATGTTCTAAAAGTGTACTTTGCCTTAACACCCATTCCAAACAAAATTCTTTATTTTGAAGAATTACTGAAGCTACGGCTTTACCTGTTTTTCCAAATCCTATTAGTCCAATTTTCATGTTATTGTTTTTATTTTTTATTAAAATATAGAAGCATGTATTAATTTGAATAATTAAATTACTTCTGAAATAATTTTATTTCTATTTTTACCCTTATCAGATGTTTTTGAAACATTGTTTTTTCGAAATGGCGCTGACTGCTTTTTTTATAAAAATCTAATTGTGAAGATTAATAAGTATTCAAATTTCAAATAAAACCGATAAAAGGTTCAGCAACAAACCCCCTATTAAAAGAAAATAAATCGAGGCATAGAAATCTAAAAAATAAGCTCATAACACTATTTATACCTGTTAATGTAAACATAGACATTTCAATCTAGGTACAGCCACAGGATATCTTTTATTATACCAATTAATTTGATTATTTGATATTCTTCATTTTTCAGATAAATAAATATTAAAATCTTGTCTCTTGCACATATGGTGGTAAAAAACATCGGGATTGAAACGAACCGCTGGAATAGCTCCCGAAAATCATATCCGTTTTAAAAATTCGAATCTGTCAAATAGCGACTAATCAACCTTTAACAAATGTTAACAAAATAGATTTTTAGAAACCATAAATAATTGTATTTTTACGGTTCAAAATTTAGAAAAATAAATGGGCAAAATCATCGCGATTGCTAATCAAAAAGGTGGAGTTGGAAAGACTACAACGTCTGTAAATCTGGCTGCTTCACTGGGTGTTTTAGAAAAGAAAGTGTTACTTATTGATGCTGACCCCCAGGCAAATGCCTCATCAGGATTGGGTATTGATGTTGAATCTGTCGAAATTGGCACGTACCAAATTCTGGAACATAGTCATACGCCCAAAGAGGCCATTATAAAATGTTCCGCTCCAAATGTAGATGTGATTCCATCCCATATTGATCTCGTTGCTATTGAAATCGAATTAGTCGATAAAGAAAACAGGGAGTATATGCTTAAAAAAGCATTGGAAAGTGTCAAAGATGACTACGATTATATCATTATAGATTGCGCACCCTCTCTTGGATTACTTACCTTGAATGCTTTGACTGCTGCAGATTCTGTAATTATTCCTATTCAATGTGAGTATTTTGCATTAGAAGGTTTGGGCAAATTATTGAATACAATAAAAAGCATCCAAAAAATTCACAATCCGGATTTAGATATCGAAGGGTTATTATTGACCATGTTTGACTCGAGATTGCGTTTATCAAACCAAGTAGTTGAAGAGGTTCAAAAACATTTTAACGACATGGTTTTTGATACCATTATTCAAAGAAATGTAAAACTGAGCGAAGCGCCAAGCTTTGGAGAAAGTATAATAAACTACGATGCCACAAGCAAAGGAGCTACTAACTACTTACATCTTGCTCAAGAAGTTATAAAGAAAAACAGTAAATAGTTTTATGGCAAAAGCAGTAAAAAAACAAGCATTAGGAAGAGGATTATCTGCATTATTGAAAGATCCGGAAAACGATATAAAATCCGTAAACGATAAAAATGCCGATAAAGTTGTAGGGAATATTATTGAGCTTGAAATTGATGCGATCGAAATAAATCCGTTTCAGCCCAGAAGTAATTTCAATGAAGAATCTCTGAGAGAACTAGCAACTTCTATCAAAGAATTAGGTGTTATTCAGCCGATTACCGTACGTAAATTAGACTTCAATAAATACCAATTAATTTCGGGTGAGCGCCGTCTTCGAGCGTCGACTCTTGTGGGGTTAAAAACTGTCCCTGCATACATTCGTATTGCAAATGACAACGAATCATTGGTTATGGCTTTGGTGGAAAACATCCAACGTCATGATTTAGATCCAATTGAAATTGCACTTTCGTACCAACGTTTGATTGATGAAATTCAATTGACTCAGGAACAAATGAGTGAGCGTGTAGGAAAAAAACGTTCTACAATCGCTAATTATTTGAGACTTCTAAAATTAGACCCGATAATCCAAACCGGAATTCGTGATGGTTTCATTAGTATGGGGCACGGTCGTGCGATAATCAACATTGAAGATCAAGATATTCAAACTGATATTTATCAAAAAATTGTGAGTCAAAATCTATCCGTTCGAGATACGGAAGCTTTGGTAAAAAACTATCAGGAAAGCTTAAAACCTAAACCTGCCGGCAAACCAAAAGCAGCTTCATTTGAAATTGCAGATGCTCACAAAAGTACTTTTACAAATTATTTCGGAACCAAAGTCGATGTAAAAGTAGCAGGAAACGGCAAAGGAAAAATCACTATTCCATTTCATTCTGAAGAAGACTTCAATAGAATTATTAAACTAATAAACGAGTAGTGCATAAAATCATTTTCATAGGTCTATTCCTTTTTATTATAGGAAACACTACTGTTTTTGCCCAAACGGAAACTAATGCTGTGCTTGTAGCAAAAGATACTTTGAAATCGAATGACATTGACCCGTTAACTCCTGCAAAAGCAGCTTTTTATTCAGCCGTTTTACCAGGGTTGGGGCAAGCTTACAACAAAAAATACTGGAAAATACCACTGGTTTATGGAGCTATCGGAACCAGTCTCTATTTTTATATCGATAGCAATAAAAAATACCATCAATACAGAGACGCTTATAAAAGCCGATTGGAAGGATATGTAACCGATGATTTGGCTTTCTTAGATAATAACCGATTGATTGCCGGACAAAAATTTTATCAGAGAAATCGTGACTTATCTGCATTATTTGTTGTGGCTTTTTATGCTTTAAATATTATTGATGCTAATGTGGATGCCGCTTTAATACAATTCAATGTAGATGAGAACTTATCAATAAGACCAGTTCTTTATCCGAATGATGTAACATTAAAGACTAATGTAGGACTAACATTTAATTATAATTTTTAGAAACCAAAAGCTTACATAAAGAAAAATAACAGCTCATTATGTCATTAATTAATAAAATAGGGAAGAAATATTTTTTTATTATAACTACAGTTTTGTTATTAATCACTTTAATAAATTATTCAGAAATTAAAGAGCTTGAGGCTATTCGAATGAATAATTTCTTTTCTGGATTTATCGCTGGAATTTTAATAGGGCTCTTGTTTGCAGGAATCGTAAATTATTCAAAATTTAAAAAATAAACAAATGAAAATTGCGCTTTTAGGGTATGGAAAAATGGGTCAGGTAATTGAAAGAATTGCACTGGAAAGAGGTCATGAAATCGTTTTGAAAAAAGATGAAAACAATACTTTTGACGGTCTTTCAAGTGCTGATGTGGCTATAGATTTCAGTGTTCCAACAGCTGCAGTCCCTAATATTTCCAGTTGTTTCCATGCTAATATCCCTGTGATTTCAGGAACAACAGGCTGGCTAGAGCATTATGATGAAATGGTGGCACTTTGTGCTGCAAAGAACGGTGGTTTTATCTCTAGTTCTAACTTTAGTTTAGGTGTAAATATTTTCTTTGAACTCAATGAATATTTGTCAAAAATCATGTCAAAATTTGACAATTACTCGGTTGACATGGAAGAAATCCATCATACCCAGAAACTAGACGCACCAAGTGGCACTGCAATTTCATTAGCCAAAGGAGTAATTGAAAATAGTTCTTACACCAATTGGACATTAGAAAAACCAGAAGCTAGCCAAATTCATATCGAAGCAAAAAGAATAGGAACTGTTCCGGGAACACATACCGTAACCTATAATTCTGTTGTTGATGCTATCGAAATAAAACATACAGCACACAATCGTGAAGGTTTTGCTTTAGGTGCTGTAATTGCAGCAGAATGGATTGTGGGAAAAAAAGGGATTTTCACAATGAAGGATGTATTAGAATTAGATAAATAGATTTTTAGAAATTATAAAACTTTCTAATTTTTTAATAAACAAATAACCGATTAACCAAACAAACATATTATGTCAGCATATCAATGGTTTATATTTTTTCTGCTTGTACAAATAGTACACTTTTTAGGAACATGGAAATTATACGAAAGTGCAGGAAGAAAACGCTGGGAAGCAGCCATTCCAGTATATAATGCTATTGTTTTGATGAAAATAATAGGCCGCCCAACTTGGTGGACCATTTTACTTTTTATTCCAATTATTAATTTGATTATGTTTCCTGTAATCTGGATAGAAACATTGAGAAGTTTTGGAAAACGATCTGGATTAGATACTTTTTTAGGGCTTATAACTCTTGGATTTTACATCTATTATGTCAATTATACTCAAAAATTAAATTACATAGCTGATAGAAGTTTAAGTCCCGAAAACAAAACCGCTGATACGGTTAGCTCTTTACTTTTTGCAGTTATCGTAGCTACTTTGGTTCATACCTATTTAATTCAACCGTACACAATTCCTACCTCTTCATTAGAAAAATCCTTATTGGTAGGTGATTTTTTATTTGTAAGCAAAATGAATTATGGTGCCCGAATTCCAATGACAACTGTGGCATTGCCAATGGTTCACGATTCGATACCTTTAGTTCAAAAAAAATCATACTTAACTTGGCCACAATTGCCTTATTTAAGATTACCAGGAATACAAAATATTAATAGAACAGACATCGTTGTATTTAACTGGCCGGTTGATACTGTTTATAGATTTTTTGACACTTCAAAAAGACGCGCTTTCAAACCGGTAGACAAAAAATCCAATTATGTAAAAAGATGTGTTGGAATTCCTGGAGACAACTTGTCTATAAAAGACGGTATGATTTATATTGATGGCAAACTATTGGAAATGCCCGAAAGAGCAAAACCACAATTCTCATACAAAGTAGCATTAGACGGAAAAACGCCAATCGATTTTGAATATTTACTTAAAGAGATGGACGTAACTGACCCTGTGATGGTTACTGATGAAACTCGAAGAGATACATTATTCTTTAGTGCATTGACAGCAGCAGGGGCGGAAAGATTGAAAAATGTACCCGGTATAACAGCTGTTACAAGACAAATATCCAGAGTTGTTGATGAATCTAATCATGGGAAAGGTGTTTTTCCTCACATCAATAAATGGAACAGTGATAACTATGGTCCCATCTATGTCCCTGAAAAAGGAAAAACTGTCGCTTTAACAACAGAATCATTACCATTTTACAAAACCATAATTACTGATTATGAAACAAATGAAAATGGAGATAAAAACGACCTTAAAGTAACAGGAAACGAAATAAGACTAAACGGAAAAGTGGTTAAAGATTATACTTTCCAACAAAATTATTACTGGATGATGGGTGACAACCGTCATAACTCTGAAGACAGTCGTTTTTGGGGATTTGTTCCTGAAAATCACATTGTAGGGAAACCTATTTTTATCTGGTTAAGCTGGGATACTAACGGTAAAGGTTTGAATAAAATACGTTGGGACAGAGTTTTTACAACTGTTAGCGGTGAAGGTCAACCTCAATCTTATTTTAAATATTTCCTAATCGCTTTAGCAGCATTTTTTATTGGAGATTATTTTTGGAAAAAAAGAAAAGAGACAAAAAATTAGTCAAAAGCTTCAAGGTCTAAAGTCATAAAGTTTCTATTTAATCTAGCTTTATGACTTTTGACTTTATAACTTTAAAAACTTTAGACAAATATGAACACTCTCATCCATCCTACCTATTTTCCATCAATTAGCCATTTTGCAGCCATGGTACAATCGGAAAATATCACTTTTGAAATAGAAGATAATTTTCAGAAACAAACCAACCGCAACCGCGCTTATATTTATAGTCCAAACGGAATTCAGTTATTGAATATCCCGGTAAAACATTCGAAAGAAAATCATCAAAAAACAAAAGACATCAAAATTGAAACTGATTTTGACTGGCAAAAACAACACTTCAAATCATTAGAAGCAGGATACCGAAGTTCTCCTTTTTTTGAATTTTTCGAAGATGATATCAGACCAATTTTCGAAAAAAAATATACTTTTTTATTGGATTTAAATTTTGAGGTTTTAGCCATTCTATCAAAATGTTTCCGTCTAAAATTAGATTACACAACAACAACTGAATACTTTCATGATGTTGATACAACAACAATCACAGATTTCAGGGCTTTGGTAAACGGGAAAAAAGATCTTTCTCTATTCGAGAGTTACACACAGGTTTTTGATGATAAACATGGTTTTATCAACAATCTTAGCGTTCTGGATTTGCTGTTTAATGAAGGGAAATATGCGATGGATTATCTAAAAAAACAAGAACTGATTTTAAAATAAAATTCTTAATTAGATTTTTATTCAAAAGACAATCTTGCCATAATAGGAAAATGATCTGAGTTTATAAATTTCGGGAAATTTTCAAACTTCTTTACTTTCATTTTTTCGTCAGCAAAAATATAATCAATTCTGGCGGGATAATACCTGAATTTATACGTCTCTCCAAAACCTTTTCCTGCTTCTTCAAAGCTGTCTTTCAACTTTCCTTTGATACTTCGGTACACATACGAAAACGCACTATTGTTCATGTCTCCGCAAATGATAATTGGATACGTACATTTCATTTTATGCTCCTTGAAAATCTCCGCTTGCTGTTGCTGTTGCTTGAACGCTTTACTTATCCTAATAAATAGCATTTGTGATTTTTGCTGATTAATAGCGTCGATATTTTCATCAATTTCATTAACATCAGGAGAAATTTTAATGGACTGTATGTGCATATTATACACTCTGATAATATCTTTCCCTTTTTTTATATCCGCAAAAACAACGTTATTACTGGAATTTGGAAAAATAATATTTCCTTGGTCAATAATCGGGAATTTAGAAAAAATAGCCTGCCCCGTTTTAATTTGGTTTCCATCAGTAAAAATATATCGGTGCGGATACACTTTCAAATCAATGTCAGCAGATGAAGAGTATTCCTGAACACACAATATATCAGGGTTTTTATCATTTATAAAGGTGAGAATATCAGAAGGAACATCGTCTCTGTCAATCCATTTAAAAACATTAAACAGACGAACATTATAACTCATTACGGTAAAATCCTTTTCTTCTTTAGAAAATTCAGGAGAAGAAAATTTATAAAATTTATTTATAAAAGTAATTCCTATCAACAAAACCAAACCTGAAACTATCACTTGTTTTTTGAATTGCAATGCCCAATACACAAAAAACAAGCCATTCAAGATAAAAAAGAGTGGCATAAAAAGTGTCAAAACAGACAAAAGAGGAAATGATTTTGGCGCCAAAAAGGGCAAAACATAGGCAATAAAAGTCACAATAGTAAGGACTATATTCAAAAAAAACATTCCTTTATTAAACCATGAAAGATTTTTCATTTTCTACATTTTTTATTAAGACAATAGCTAAAATCTCATTGCTACTTATTTCCCTACTTTGAACAAGAATTCTTTCTCTTCTTTTGTCAAACTATCATAACCTGACTGACTAATTTTATCTAAAATTTCATCTATCTGTTGCTGCGATTTATCTTTCGCTACTATTTTTGAAACACTTTTTTCCAGAGGCTTACTGTAGTTTTTATGCACTTTCTTGAATGGTGTCGCCGTATTTTTTTTGAATAAATTTGCAAAAAAATCTAAAAAACGAGAAACAACAGTACTTAAATCCGTTCCATTTTGGAGCAATTTAATAAAAATAAAACCAAAAAATGCTCCGGAAAGATGAGAAATATGTCCACCCATATTTTCTGAGCGCAGTTGCATCAAATCAATAATAATAATTACGGCGGTTATATGCCATAACTTGACATTTCCAATAATCAATAATCGAAGATCCATCAAAGGATAATACGTAGTAGTTGCGACTAAAATAGCCATAATAGCGGCAGAGGCACCTACAATTGGAGCGCTAATATTTAAAACATAGAATACAAGAATATAACTAATTCCAGCAAAAACGGAACCTAACACATACAATCCCAGCAATTGTTTAGACGTAAAATACGTCATAAATAAGTTGCCCGAAAAGTTCAAAACAATCATGTTAAAAATAATATGCATGATTCCACTGTGAAAAAAAGCATACGAAAGCAACGACCAAGGTTTCCAAAGCAAATGTGCCGGATTAGAAGATAAACTCACATAATGAATATAATCAATATTGACACCCAACAAAGATAAAAGAGCAAAAAACAACCACGGAAGAACAAACAAAGCTGCATTCCAAAAGATTAGCTTAGTCACTATTCCTCCCATTTTGTATTGTAATTTCAGGTCGTCAATAATATTCATAATTTAATTGGGATTTAAGATCTGATATTTAGGTCTTACTACTTTAAAAGGTGTTACAATTTTAATTCCAACGGTTTTTATTGAACTGATTTTTTTTCCAATACCACATAATAATAAAACCAAATAAAGCGCCACCAACGTGTGCAAAATGGGCAATTCCTCCACCTCCAAAAATAGATTTTCCAGAAATACCTAAATACAAATCGACTAATACTAAACCTGGAACAAAATATTTTGCTTTTATTGGCACAGGAATAAACATCAAAGCCAATTCAGCATTAGGAAACATAAAAGCAAATGCCACTATCGTTCCATAAATAGCTCCGGATGCACCCACTGCAGTACCAATATAAGCACTTGTAAAATTTTGAAAATCAGAAACGGATATAAATTGTTGCCATCTTGTATCGATTTTACCCTCATTTAAAAGTTGTAAAATTTCTTGTTTGGGAAATCCGTTAGCGATTAACGTATTCAAACTCTCTTGAAAATAGTAATAATTGACTCCGGTATGCAACAACGCAGCACCTAATCCACAGGAAATATAGAAAAATAGGAATTTCTTACTTCCCCACATTTGCTCTAAAGCAGATCCAAAAGAATACAACGCAAACATATTGAAAAAAATATGCATAAAACCTCCATGCATAAACATGTGCGTCAACGGTTGCCACAATTGAAAACTTGGGTTTTCTGGAAAATACAAAGCCAATATTTTATAGGCAGCATCACCTATTACCAGAGTCCCTACAAAAAACAATACATTAATAATTATTAATTGTTTTACTGTCTCAGTTACGTTTCTCATAATGCAAATTTTTTATCTAAATCTTCCACACGCATCGTGATGAAAGTGGGTTTATGAAATGGGGAAACATTTGGGTCTTTACAGGCAAAAAGTCCGTTTACCAAATTTTCCTGCTCTTTTTCTGTAAGGTGCGTTCCAGTTTTCACCGCTAAACTTTTGGCCATGGATTTGGCAATCGTATCGTTCTGACTGAAACTACTTTCTGGAATTCCGTCCTGCAAATCACTTAATAATTGTTCCAAAACCAGTGAAACTTCACTCTCTGTTACATTTACCGGAATTCCTGAAATGACTATATGGTCACTATTATTTTCTTCAAAAACAAATCCCGTATTCATCAACGAAAGTTGCAACTCAGCGATAAGATTCATTTCGCTCGACGAAAAAAACAAGTTCAAAGGAAATAATAACTGCTGGCTTGATGCCTGATTCACTGTCATATTTACTAAAAACTGCTCATACAAAACACGTTGATGTGCCCGTTGCTGATCGACAATTACCATTCCTGATTTGATCGATGAAACAATGTATTTTTTATGAATTTGATAGGTTTTATGAACAGAATGCTCTACTTCTTCATCATTAAATAAGGAAGAAGTCACTTCTTCATTTTCGAAAGTCATGTGTCCTATTTCATCCGTATCTTGTTTTAAACCTACGTACAAACTTTCCCAATTAGCCGTTGGTTCCGGTTTCTTATAATTAGAAAAATGCTTATTGGGCTTATCATCAGAAAACGGATTGAAGTTGCCATCCACCTGAATCGTCGGCGTTGCACCTTCTAAATCTTTGTAATGATACGGCGTATCTAAATTAGAATCCCTGTCAAAATCCAAAACTGGCGCTACATTAAACTGACCCAAACTATGTTTTATGGAAGCTCTTAAAATAGCATATAACGCATGTTCATCGTCAAACTTAATCTCCGTTTTAGTAGGATGAATATTGATATCAATTGTGTTTGGTGGCACCGATAAATATAAAAAATAACTAGGCTGTGCACCGTCTTTTAGGATTCCGTCATAGGCAGCCATAACCGCATGGTGCAAATAACCGCTTTTTATAAAACGATCATTGACAAAGAAAAACTGTTCCCCACGATTTTTTTTGGCAAATTCTGGTTTGCTCACAAATCCTTGAATGGCCACTATTTCAGTTTCTTCCTGAACCGGCACTAATTTTTCATTGGTTTTCCCCGAAAAAATATTGACAATTCGCTGTCGCAAAGTAGATGGCGGTAAATTGAACATTTCACTACCGTTGTGATAAAACGTAAAATGTATTTTTGGATGAGCCAAAGCCACACGTTGAAACTCATCAATAATATGACGGTATTCCACCGTATCCGATTTTAAGAAATTACGTCGCGCTGGAATATTAAAAAATAAATTTTTGACTGCAAATGAAGTGCCTTTTGGCAAAACTGCAACATCTTGCGAAACAAATTTACTGCCTTCAATAATGATGTGCGTGCCAAGTTCTTCTTGATCTTGTTTGGTTTTCATTTCTACATGGGCTATAGCCGCAATAGAAGCTAATGCTTCCCCACGAAACCCTTTAGTATGTAACGAAAATAAATCTTCTGCTTGACGAATTTTGGAAGTGGCGTGACGTTCAAAACACAAACGCGCATCGGTAACACTCATTCCTAAACCATTATCGATAACTTGCACCAAAGCTTTTCCCGCATCTTTAATAATTAGTTTAATGTCCGTTGCTCTGGCATCAACAGCGTTTTCAAGCAATTCTTTGACAACTGAAGCTGGTCTTTGAACGACTTCTCCAGCAGCAATTTGATTGGCAACATGATCAGGAAGTAATTGAATTATACTCGACATTAAAAAATTTAGGTTTAAAGTTTAACCCTTCGACTGCGCTCAGGGTGACAATAGTTTATTATAAAACCAGGATGCACAAATTTAATGAAATTCTATTGGGAATGGCAGCTTATTTAATCATAAAAAAAACAAAAAAACCTATACTATTTATGAGACAGTATAGGTTTAATAATTAGTGCTTTTTATTATTTATTCCTTCAACTCTAAAGGCGTTCCTTCTTCCAGTTGAATAGCTCCGGAAGACAATAAATGTTGATTATCTATTTGATGTGACAACGAAGCCTGTTGACGGATATAGGCCATTTTGATAGCTGCAATAGCCGCTTCTGTACCTTTATTACCGTGAATTCCTCCACTTCTATCAATGGATTGTTGCATGGTATTATCAGTCAAAACACAAAAAATAACAGGAATATCCGTTTGAACATTCAGGTCTTTAATGCCTTGCGTTACTCCTTCACATACAAAATCAAAATGCTTGGTTTGCCCTTGAATTACACATCCAATAGCAATAACAGCATCAACATTCTGTGTTTGCAACATTTTCTTTGATCCATAAATAAGCTCGAAACTACCAGGAACATTCCAGCGAATAATATGCTGGGCTGGAACTTGGTTTTCCAAAAGGGCTTCAATAGCGCCTCTATAAAGTCCTTCAGTTATAGAATCATTCCATTCTGAAACAACAATCCCAAAGCGAAAATCTTTCGCGTTTGGGACTGCATTTTTATCGTACTCGGATAAGTTTTTATTTACGGTAGCCATTTGATTTTAGAATTTTGATTTTAGAATTTTGATTTCAGATATTAAAGATAGCATTTTGAAATCAAAATTCTCTAATCTTAAATCACCAATCTTATATCATTTTTTACTATTGTGCTAATCCTATCAAAACGTCAACTGAAGCAGCCTCTGGAGCTCCTTCAAAATTGTCTTTAATGTCTGTAAAATATTTCAAAGCGTCTGCTTTATTTCCTAATGTTAAAGCTGTTTTTCCAGCTTTCAACAAGAAGCGTGGCGTAGTGAAATCATTTTTATTTGACTCAGCCGCTTTTACGTAATTTTCTAAAGCTTCTTTCGGTTGATTTTTTTGAGAATAAGCATCTCCAATTGCTCCTTTTGCTAAAGCTCCCAGAACAATATCATCCGATTTAAATTTACTTAAATAATCAATCGCTTCAGTATATTTTCCTGTGTTTAAATAAGCAATTCCAGCATAATAATTAGCTAAATTTCCTGCATCAGTTCCAGAATATTCATCAGCAATTTTTAAGAATCCAAATTTACCTTCTGAACCATTCAAAGATAATTTATATAATGAGTCACTTGCTACTCCATCAGTTGCTTTTTGGAAATTTTGTTGTGCTACAAACATTTCGTTAGCCGCTTCATTTTGTTGTGGCGCAGCAACGAATCTTTGGTATCCTAAATAACCAATTGTAAAAATAGCAGCAGCGGCAACTAAACCAATAATAACTTTTTGGTTTTTAGCTACCCAATCCTCAGTTTTCGAAGCTGTTTCGTCTAATGTTGAAAAAACACCAGCTGTAGTGCTGTCTTTTTCATCAATTTGCACTGCTTCAACCGCGTCATTTACTTCTTTTTCTTTTGGTGCTTTATATCCTCTTTTACTGTAAGTAGCCATTTATTTTTAATTTAGTGAGTCGCAAAAATAAAATTTTTATTCAAACCGACATAAAAAATATGCTTTTATATTTCAAAATTAAGAAGAAAAGCTACAAAGGCTCAAAGTCGCAAAGAATTAACCCCTTAGCTCCAAGGGAAATCTAGCCGCAAACATTAAAACTCGGAAGTTTCTCAAAGACTGAAAGCCTTAAAAAGATTGAAAGCCTTGAACTAAAACTTTGCCACTTTGCTAACTTAAAAACTTAGTACCTTTGCCACTTCGTAACTTTGTACCTCACACAAAAATGTATTTAAAAAAGATTTCATTATTCAATTATAAGAATTTTTCGGAAGCAAATTTCGATTTTGACAACAAAATAAATTGTTTTGTAGGTAAGAATGGTATTGGAAAGACAAATGTGCTTGATGCAATCTATCATTTATCGTATGGAAAAAGCTATTTCAATCCATTAGCCGTTCAGAATATTAAACATGGAGAAGAATTCTTTGTGATTGATGCTGAATTTGAAAAAAACGAAAGAAATGAACAAATTCTTTGTAGTTTAAAAAAAGGACAAAAAAAGATATTGAAACGCAACGGAAAAGCATACGATAAATTCTCAGATCATATTGGCTTTATTCCTTTGGTTATCATTTCTCCTGCCGACAGGGATTTGATTGTAGAAGGCAGCGAAACCAGAAGAAAATTCATGGACAGCGTGATTTCGCAACTGGATTCCTATTATTTACAGCAACTCATTCAATATCAAAAAGTAATGAGTCAGCGCAATGCTTTATTGAAATATTTTGCATTAAATCATGTTTTTGACACCGATACGCTCTCTATATATAATGAGCAACTTACTAGTTTTGGAGATTATATTTTCGAAAAAAGAAAAGAATTTATCGACCAGTTTATTCCTATTTTCAACACACATCACCAAGCCATAACCGGTTCTCAAGAAACGGTTCAACTGGTGTATGAAAGTCATTTATTCGAAAAAGACTTATTGACTTTATTACAGGAAAACATCAATAAAGACAGAGCTTTACACTATACAAGTGTAGGAATTCACAAAGACGATTTAGCGTTTGAAATAGACCAACATCCAATTAAAAAATTTGGCTCACAAGGCCAACAAAAATCGTTTCTAATCGCCTTGAAACTAGCTCAATTTGAGTTCCTAAAAAAGCAAAGCGGTGTAAAACCAATTTTACTTTTTGATGACATCTTTGATAAATTAGACGAAAGTCGCGTAGCCAAAATCATAGAAATGGTCAACAGCGATACTTTTGGGCAGCTTTTTATATCAGATACACATCCGGAACGTACCGAAGCCATTGTAAAATCGACACATCAGACGTATAAAATTTTCAACTTATAACTTTTATTTAGTAATTTATACCGTTTGAAAATTGAAAAATTACCTATTTTAGCATATTCAATTTTAAACTCGATTACATGAAATTTCATTCCATATTCTTGGCTATCATAGGCTTCGTAGTATTATCCTGCACCGGTCAAACTTCAAAAAATGTAAAGACTATTGAAGCCAAAATCTTTGCAGAAAAAATTGCAGCAACTCCAAATCCACAAATTCTCGACGTAAGAACTCCTGAAGAGTTTGCATCAGAACGTATTGACAATGCTAAAAATATAAATTGGCTTAGTAATGACTTTGTTATAAATGCCGAAAAGCTTGACAAATCAAAACCCGTTTTTGTGTATTGTAAAAGTGGTGGAAGAAGCCAAAAAGCTGCTGAAAAACTAAACGAATTAGGTTTTAAAACTATTTATCAATTAGAAGGAGGAATTCTAAAATGGGATGCCACCGGATTATCTAAACCAAGCAATAAAATAATTGGCTTGTCAATTCAGCAATACAATAAATTATTAAATTCGGATAAAAAAGTATTGATTGATTTTTATGCAGAATGGTGCGCTCCATGCAAAAAAATGAAACCGTATCTTTTGCAAATGGAAAAAGAATTGGCGGACAAAGTGGTTATCATCCGATTGGATGCCGATAAAAATAAAACCTTAATGGCCGAAATGAAAATAAGTGAACTTCCTACGGTATTATTGTATGACAATGCAGTAGTAAAATGGAAACATTCTGGTTTTATAAGTGAAGAGGAATTAAGAAAACAAATACAATAATTCAAGATGCTTTCAAAAGACACACTGCAATTTCTGGATGATTTAAAAGCCAACAACAATCGAGATTGGTTTTTGGAAAATAAAAAACGCTACGAAGCTTTCAAGAAAAACTACCAACAATTAGTTGCCGATTTACTTGACGCCATGAAACCGCTTGATCCATCGCTGGAAATGCTGGAAGTCAAAAATTGCACCTTTAGAATCAATCGTGACATTCGGTTTTCTAAAGACAAGACTCCTTATAAATCGCATTTAGGTGTTTGGCTTTCGTCTGGAGCAAAAGGTTTGAATCGTTCCGGTTATTACATTCATTTAGAAAAAGGAGCCAGTTTTATTGCCGGAGGATTGTATTGCCCCGAAGCGGAAGATTTGAAAAAAATGCGCAAAGAAATTGCCTACTTCCATGATGATTTAGAAGCCATTCTTAACGAAAAAGATTTCAAAAGGGAATTTAAAGATTTTGATCGTAATGAAAAAAGCATGTTGAAAAACCCACCAAGAGGGTACGAAAAAGAACATCCGGCTATTGAATTTCTCAAACTGAAAAGCTTTGAATCTTCTCAAAGAATTGATATTTCAGAAGTGACAAAAAAAGATTTTGTTGCTACAATGAGTAAAAAACTGATTGCACTAAAACCATTGAACGATTTTATAAATCGCGCTTTAACTTCTGAGTAATTATAATTTACGTTGATGAAAAAAAAGAAAATTCTATTTCTAGGGGAGTCTTACAGAGCCGACGCCATCACTTGGATGAACGGCCTAAAGGAATTTGGTGATTTTGAAATTATTACTTGGGAATTAAAAACACCCAGTACTGGTATTTATAACCGAATTCTAAGGATTTTCGAATTTGAATTGGCCATTTTTAAAATCCGAAAAATAATAAAAGCCCAACAACCAGACATGGTAATTGCAGAGAGAACAACAAGTTACGGTTTTCTTGCTGCATTATCCGGTGCAAAACCTATTGCAATTGCACAACAGGGTAGAACTGATTTATGGCCAGAAAAATCGATTTCATTACCATTAAAAAAAATCATTCAGAGTTATGCTTTCAAAAAAGCAGATTTAATTCATTCTTGGGGACCAGTGATGACTCTTTCTATGATGGAAGCTAATGTTGATATGAATAAAGTTTTGGTTTTACCAAAAGGAATTGATTTGGCAAAATTTGAAAATAAAAACAACGCCAATCCTGAAAAAATTTGCGCCATAGTCACTCGTTCTTTATTACCGGAATACCGTCATAATGTTATTTTAAAAGCATTTTCCGTTTTAAACCAAAAAGGACTAGATTTCGTACTTACCATTATAGGAGACGGAATTCAACTTTCTAAACTGAAAGATTTAGCAAAAGAATTAGGCATTGAAAACAAAGTCAACTTTACCGGAAGAATTCCAAATACAGCATTACCAAAACTATTGCAAGAATCTAACATTTACATTAGTATGCCAATAACCGAAGGTGTTTCGGCCTCATTATTTGAAGCAATGGCTACTAATTGTTATCCAATTGTAACCGATATTGCAGGAAATAAAAGTTGGATTAAACACCGCAAAAACGGACAATTGATTACTGCTGATGATTTTGAAATGCTTGCAGACGAATTAATCTGGGCATTTGAAAACAATAAACTTCGAAACGAAGCCGTTTTAAAAAATAGAATATTTGTAGAAAAAAATGCAGATTACAACATAAATATGAAAATCATTGCCAATAAATACCACGAATTAATCAACACAAATAGCCCCAATTAACTATGTGTGGAATTAATGGAATCTTGCATTTACAATTACAAAAAAAAGTTGACGAACGCGTTCTTACTAAGATGCGCGATTCGCTCGAGCATCGCGGTCCTGATGATAAAGGATTGTTCATAGAAAACAATATTGGTTTTGGACACAGAAGACTTTCAATTCTGGATGTTTCCATGTCCGGACACCAACCTTTCCTGTCTGAAGACGGAAGATATGTGCTGGTTTATAATGGTGAAATCTACAATTTCAAAGAATTTTATCCAGAGTTAAAAAACAATGGATTTGACATCAGAACTACTTCAGATACCGAGGTTTTGATGAAACTATTCCAATTGCATGGCTTAAAAATGCTCAATCGCCTCAACGGAATGTTTGCATTTGCTATTTGGGATAAATTAGAAAAAAAGCTAACCGTTGTTCGGGATAGAATGGGCGTTAAGCCTTTATATTATTCTTTTTACAATGAAACTTTTTATTTCGCATCCGAGCAAAAAGCGCTTTTCACGGCTGGAGTCCCTCTCAAAATTGCACAAGACGGACTGGAAGAATACATTTTTAACCGATTTGTTGCCGGTGAAAACACCTTATATCAAAACATAAAAAAAGTATTACCCGGACATATCATGACCATTCATGAAAGTGGAAAAGTAACCATTGAAAAGTGGTGGGACTTAAAAAAGGAAATTCAAAACCAGCCAAAAATCAAAAACCCTGTAGAATGGTTTCGGGAAACTTTTGATGACTCTGTAAAACTGAGGATGGTAAGTGACGTTCCAGTGGGTGTTCTATTGAGCGGCGGACTGGATTCTTCCTCGATTTTGGCTTCATTACACCACCAAACTTACAAAGACATACAAACCTTTAATATTGGTTTCAAAGAGAAAGAACATAACGAAGCACATTTGGCTAAAATGATGGCAGAGAAGTTCGATTATGGTTTTCAAACCATGCAATTAGAGCACAAAAACCTTTATGATAAATTAATCAGTTCTACATACTTTCAGGACGAACCGATCATGCATTTAAGTGAGCCTCACCTTTTAGCTGTTTCACAAATGGCAAAACCATCCGTAAAAGTGTTCCTTTCCGGTGAAGGGGCAGATGAATTAATGGGTGGTTATGTACGATACAAAGCCTTACAATATCCGTCTTTATTGAATTCTATTGCCACCATTGGAAATCTGGATGTTTTTACAAAACAACCGCGATATGAAAAGTTAACGCGTTATGCCCAAATCAATAAAAAATCTAATTTGGTTATTTTCAACGGCTCCAATATTTATCCCAATGATATTGCGGAAATTTTTGGAATTAATACGCCCCCAAAAAACGAATACAGGAAACAAATCTATAAAGAAGCAAAGTCATTGTATCCGAATAATTTACGCAGACAAGCACTTTATTTTGATCAACATACCTATTTATGCTCGCTTCTTGACAGAAACGACCGTTGCACAATGGGCGCATCCATTGAATGCAGGGAACCATTTTTAGATCCAAGATTAATTGTTGGATTAGGATCATTGGAAGACAAATGGTTATTTGCAGGTAAAAAATGGAAATTCATTCTAAAAAAGGCTATGGAAAATCGTTTACCAGATGAAATTCTAAAATTCAGAAAAGTAGGACTGAGTGCGCCTTGGGGTGATTACATCACAAAGAGTCCCGCTTTTAAAGATGAATTAGAATCATTTTCGAAAAGTGATTTATTTCAAATGTCTTATTTTCAACATATAAACATTCAAAAACTCGTTCAGAATTTACAAAAAGGCGACACCAGAATGACTCCTTATATTATGCCATTGTTTATGATGCATATCTGGATGAAAACGTATGCAACTAAATTTTAATCCTTACTTTTGGTGCGGAATAAAACAATTCAAAAAGCACTTTCTTTTATGGAAATAGTACCTAATTTCTCTTTAAAAAAACACAATACTTTTGGCATTGAAGCTAAAGCAAAACAGTTCGTTGCCGTGCATTCTGTACAGGATTTGTCAACTATTTTACAAGAGAATAAAGCACAGAAAAAATTTATTTTGGGTGGCGGAAGTAATATGCTTTTGACAAAAGATATTGACGCCCTCGTTATTCATATCGATTTGAAAGGCAAGAAAATTATTAAAGAAAATAATGATTTTGTTTGGGTCGAAAGTCAGGCTGGTGAAAACTGGCATGAATTTGTGCTTTGGACCATCGACCAAGATTTTGGTGGTTTAGAAAACATGTCCCTTATTCCGGGAAATGTAGGAACTACGCCGGTTCAAAATATTGGTGCTTATGGAACCGAAATCAAAGACACTTTTATTTCTTGTGAAGCAATGACGATAGAAAGTCAGGAAGTAAAAACCTTTACAAAGGAAGAATGTCATTTTGGATACCGAGAAAGCGTTTTCAAAAACGAAGTGAAAAATCAATACATTATTACATCGGTGGTTTTTAAATTGACAAAAACGAATCATAAAATCAACACTTCATACGGAGATATTTCGGCTGAATTAGCCAAAAATAACATCACTAATCCTACTTTAAAGGACGTTAGTAATGCCGTTATTGCCATTCGACAAAGCAAATTGCCCGATCCCAAAGAACTGGGAAACAGTGGTAGTTTCTTTAAAAATCCAATTCTACTGAAATCGGATTTCGAAAAAATTCATCAGCAATTTCCTGAAATGAAATATTTCAATATTTCTGAAACCGAAGTAAAAGTTCCTGCAGGCTGGTTAATTGAACAGGCTGGTTTTAAAGGAAAACGTTTTGGTGATGCCGGAATTCATAAAAATCAAGCTTTGGTTTTAGTGAATTATGGTAACGCAACCGGTCAGGAAATTTTGAATGTTTCAAAGGATATTCAGGAGACAATTTTTAAAACGTTTGGTATTCATATTGAAGCCGAAGTAAATGTGATATAATCAGGTTACACTATTTGGAAATAATAAACAGCAAAACATGTATACTCCAGAAATCTACAAAAACGAAAATAAAGAAGAAATCAAAAAATTTCTGCAAGAGAATAGTTTTGGTATTCTAATCAATCAAACCAAAGGAAAATTGTGCGCAACACATATTCCTTTGGAACTGGAAACCAATGAAGAAGGCAAAGACATTTTATACGGGCACATTTCAAAAGAAAACCCACAATGGAATGGTTTTATAGATGACGACCAAATTTTAGCAGTGTTTTCAGGACCTCACAGTTATATTTCTTCCTCTTGGTACGACCATGAAAATGTCCCAACATGGAACTATATTGCTGTTCATGTGTACGGAAAAATAAAAATTATCGAAGGAGAAGCCGTCATCGAATCGTTAAGAAAACTAGTCGATAAGTACGAACAAAACTCTGAAAATCCTGTTCGCATAGAAGATTTATCTAAAAAAACTATGATGCAATCTCGTGGTATTGTAGCATTTGAAATTGAAATAACCGAAATCCAAGCCACGAAAAAAATATCTCAAAACAGGGACGAAAAAAATTATCTAAACATCATTTCCGAGTTAGAAAAAACCAATTCAAATCAGTCCATTGCTATTGCAAATGAGATGAAGAAATGTCCAATATAAATTCTTTCAAAATTCACAGATTGTGTTTAACAATTCATAATTCTATTCATACCTTTGCACTCGATTTAAAAACTCATTAAACTCAGATGCTTATACTAATTCTTTACTTTTTTATTTTTATTGTTGTAGTTCAAATTTCGTATTATCTAGGTGTTTTTGGAAAATTTGCTTTCGCTAAAGCGCAGAAAATAACCCCGAAAAGAATTCCAATTTCGGTTATTGTTTGTGCCAAAAACGAAGAAGAAAATGTTGTTAATTTTATTCCTCTACTTGCGGAACAAAACTATCCTGATTTTGAAATTGTTCTGATTGACGATGCTTCAAGTGATACTACTCTGGCTATTTTTGAAGGTTTTGAAAAGCAATATCCAAATGTTCGCTTGGTAAAAGTGGAGAACAACGAAGCTTTTTGGGGAAACAAAAAATATGCATTGACTTTAGGAATAAAAGCCGCTAAAAAAGAGTATTTATTATTCACGGATGCGGATTGTTACCCAACTTCAAAAGAATGGATAACGGCTATGAGCTCTCAATTTACGATGCAAAAAACAATTGTTTTGGGTTATGGTAAGTATGAAAAAATTGCTAATTCATTTCTGAATAAAATAATCCGTTTTGAAACTTTACTGACGGCAATTCAATATTTTTCATGGGCAAAAATTGGACATCCGTATATGGGTGTAGGAAGAAATCTAGCGTATAAAAAGGAAGAATTTTTTAATGTAAATGGTTTCATCGAGCACATGCAAATTCGTTCTGGAGACGATGATTTATTTGTAAACCAAGCTGCAAAAGCTAAAAATACAACTATCGCCTACACACCGGAAAGTTTTACACTTTCTAAACCAAAAACGACATATAAAGACTGGCTGATACAAAAAAGAAGGCATGTTGCTACGGCAAACTATTATAAATCTCTCGATAAATTACAATTAGGCGCGTTCTATTGTTCACAATTTCTGTTTATTTTATTGCCCATTCTGTTATTAGCTTTTCAATTCCAATGGATATTAGTTTTAAGTTTAATAGCATTACGCTATCTTGTGGCATGGATTGTGGTAGGATTTTCGGCAGCAAAACTTAAAGAAAATGATATTAAATTCTGGTTCCCTATCGTTGAGATAGTACTTATCTTCACACAAATCAATATCTTTATAACAAATATATTCTCAAAACCGGTACATTGGAAATAAACAAACAAATAGAAAAAGCAAAACAAGGCGATCAGGTTGCCTTTACTTTTCTATTGAATTATTATTGGAATGAAGTGTATGGTTTTATGCTAAAACGTACCGAAAACGAAACCAATGCAGAGGATATTACCATCGAAACGTTCTCGAAAGCGTTCGATAAAATAGCCACTTACAACTCGGAATTCCAGTTTAACACGTGGCTTATTGCAATTGCAAAAAATGTACACATCGATTTATTACGAAAAAAAAAATCAAGTCTTTTTGTTGAAATTACCGATGAACAAGACCAGCAAGCCTACAATATTGCCGACACTACTCCATCTGCGGAAGATGAATTGATTACCGAACAAAACCTTTCTCGATTACTACAATTCATCAAAGAATTAAAACCACATTACCAAGAAGTCATCCAATTACGCTATTTTCAGGAAATGAGTTACCAGGAAATTGCCAATAAAATAGATGAACCTTTGAGTAATGTGAAAATTAAATTGCTTCGCGCCAAGAAATTATTGGCAGAAATCATTCAGAATAAAAGGTAACTTTCATTTTAATAAATCAGCTTACATTCTTAATCATCTAAAAACAAAAAAGTGATCTAAATTAATTTTAGACCACTTTCCTATATCAAAAGTAATTCCTGATACCTAAAAATTATCGTATTATTCTTTCCGGATAATCAGTAATAATTCCGCTAACTTTAAGTTCTTGTATATTCTTAATATCCACAGGTTCATTCACAGTCCAAGGATAGATTCTGAAATTATTAGCTTTCATTACTGCAACATTTTCAGCAGTTAAGGTTTTATAATACGGGTTTATTGCCTGCGCATTAAGCTCTTTTCCAGTTTTAATAATAGTCTCAATAGGATCTTTATAGGTAAGCAACCCAATAGTTATTTCATTACTCAAAGACCTCATTTTTTGCAATTCTCCTATTCGAAAACTAGAAATAAAGAAATCTTTATTTCTCCATCCTTTTTTCTTGTATTCTTCTATTATTCTATACGTATCCGTTGCTGTGTTTGCGCCTTTCAATTCAATATTAAGTACTACTTTTTTATCTATAGTCTCAATAACTTCTTGCAAAGTTGGGATTTGATGTTTCCCGGCAACCAGAACTTTTCTCAATTCTTCAAAAGTATATTCTTCAATTTTCCCTTTTGCGTTTGTGATTCGATCCAAATCATCATCATGAAAAACAACCATTTCACCCGTTTTGATTTTAAAAACATCTATTTCTAACATATCTGCTTTTAATTCGAGTCCTTTTTCTATTGATGCTAGAGTATTTTCTGTGGCATGCCCCATTGCTCCTCTGTGCCCACAAACCACAAATTTATTTGAAGTACAATTTGAAAATAATAAGGCTAATGATGAAGCCAGTAATAGTGTAGTGAATTTCATAATTTTCATTTAAGTTTTTGAGGTAAAAATAGATTATCTGACAGGCTCAAAGATTAAGTAAGGATTAAATTAAGAACATTTCACCTATCTAAATGAGATGATTTTATGATGAATCGGTTAACAATCTCTTAAAAAAATGTTTGTTTCAGTCTTCCTTTTTAGGCTTTCATTAACACAAAAGTATTCTAGTGTTATTATTAAAATAACAGCCATTTTTTAATTAGTCAATTCCTTTGTCGACACTAAAAAACAAAAAAAAGTATTCATGAAACGACTCAAATTATTTTTATTTACGATTGTACTGACTGTTTTTGTCGGCAATAAAAATTTTGCCCAAACTACTCAAGCATCCATCTCAGGTATCGTTTTAGGCAATAATTCAGAACCTATTAAAGATGCGATGGTTCAAATTCGAAATGAATCAACTGGATTTAAAACCAATTCATTGTCTAATTTTAAAGGTGTTTTTACTTTCAAAGAACTCCCGTTAGGCGGACCTTACACCATTAGCGTTAAGGCTTCAGGTTTCGGAGAACAACAGCGCTCCGGCTACACTTTAAATCAAGGTGATTTAATAAATATCGAAATACTAATGCAGGACGACATTCAAAATTTAGAAGTTGTCGAAGTAGTAGGTCGAGGTTTAAAGAACAAAACAGGGAACTTAGGAGCTGCAACAGCTGTGACTGCAAAACTTATCAATGCGTTGCCGGTAAACGGAAGAAATTTTACCAGCTTAATGGATTTATCGCCTTTGAGCAGAGGAGGAAATATTTCAGGACAATTAGCCTCATCCACTAATTACACACTGGACGGAATGAATGCCAAAAATCCAACTTCGGCAGGATCAACAACCAGCCGAAGCGGAGCTCCATACTCGATATCTATAGAAGCAGTAAGAGAGTTTAAAGTTGTTACCAATCAATATGATGTAGGCTACGGTCGAAGTGGTGGCGGAACAGTAAGTGCCGTGACTAAATCAGGAACAAATGATTTTACAGGAAGTATGTTTGCCTATAATCGAGCAGACTGGTTATCCAGCCCTTACGATATTAGAGGAAATAGACGTCAAAATGATTTTTCTACGTCCCAATATGGTTTCACTTTTGGTGGACCAATCATTAAAGATAAATTACATTTTTTTGTAGCTTGGGATCACCAACAAGATTCGCGTCCATTAATCATCGCTGATGTTCAATCGGCGGAAGACGAATTACGTTTTAATGTTACAAGAGCTACATTAGACAATTTTGTGACTATAGCCCGAAATAAATATGGAGTTTCCAATTCTCCACAATACGGAACTTTTGATAAAAAGCGTAATTCGGATGCCGCTTTCGCTCGTATCGATTGGCAAATTAACAGTAATAATTTATTGACTGTTCGTAATAATTTTACTTATGACAATAATAAATTAGGGCTACAGGATAACACGACCATCAATTTATATGAATCATTTGGTGACGATTTAAATGTTGACAACAGTATTTTGGCTTCTTTACGAACTAAAGTAAATGCAAGAGTTACGAATGAATTGAAAGTACAGCATTTATATACCTTTCAGGACAGTAATCCGGGAGACCAATTGCCTTCCTATAATATTCCACGCGCTATTGTAGAAAATGTTGCTTCAACTATTAATGGGGCAGTAAGAACTACGAATATCCAAATTGGCGGACATCGATTTGCACAAGAAAAATTCACCAATAATGTTTTTCAAATTGTAGATAATTTATACTTTAACACGGATAAAGTTAAATATACTTTTGGTTTTGATTTAATGCAAACCAATTCAAAATCTTTATATGGCAGCGAAGTAAATGGTCGTTTCCATTTCAATAATGTTGCTAATTTTGACAACTTAACGCCTTATCGTTATTACAGGGAAGTACCTTTGGTAGCGGATCCTACCGTAACTTCAAATATATTAAACGCTGGAATTTATGGTCAGTTACAAACCAAAATTGCATTGGGATTAGACCTGACTTTAGGGTTACGATTTGATTATGCTAAATATCCGACAGCAACATTCAATCAATTAGTTTTTGATGAATTAGCCATTCGTACGGACAATAAACTTCAGTCAGCTATTCTTCAACCGAGAGTACAATTGTCTTGGGATGTAAATGAAGACCACAAAGATTATATTCGCTTAGGTGCTGGAATTTTTGCATCCGATTTAAATAACTATGCGGTTATCAATAATTTATATTTTGATGGAAATCATACGGCTACAGTGGATGTAAGATCACCAAATGTTCCTATGCCAAATTTCATTGATTATCGAAATAATTATGCCAGTATTCCAACTTTGGATGCGTTTCAATTACCTACTATTAATTTCACAGGAACAGATGCTAAAGTACCGGTAGTCTATAAAGCCAACCTATCTTACTCCCATTTCTTCACTGATAAATTGAAAGCAGGAATAGCGGGTTATGCAACTCTAGGACGTAACAACTATGTTTATGTAGATCGAAATATGGTAGCTAATCCATTTTTTACTTTGGCCAATGAAGGAAATCGTGGAGTGTATGTTCCCGCTAGTTCAATGCCTGCAAATGGCGCTGGAGATTGGATGCAAGGACGTATTAGCAATAAATTAGGACGTGTATTAGAATTAAATAGTGAGGGAAAAGTCAATCAATTTGCAATGGTGGTAGATGTTACGTATCGTTATTTTAAAGATGGTGAAATATCTGCCAGCTATACCTTGAATGACACAAAGGACAATACTTCATTTAATGGAAACGTTGCCAACACAGCAACTTTAGTTTTACCGGTAGAAGATGACCCGAGAGACTTGAGCAAAATGAGTTATTCTGACAATCATTTCCGTCATAAAGTGGTGTTTTATGGAACATTGCCTACTTTTTATGGTATCAGTGTTGGTGTTCGTTATTCTGGCATCGGTGGTACACGCTACAGCTTGCTTTCAGGAGGAAATACAAATGCCGATTTTGTCTCAGCTTCAAATGACTTAGCTTATATTTTTGACATCAATAACCCTGCTGTTGCTCAAAATATAAAAACGGGATTACAAACCATACTTAATAACCCTGCTGCCAGCCAAAGTTTGAAGGATTATATCAATAAATACTCTGGCAAATTAGCCGAAAGAAACGGGGGAATAAATGAGTTTTATGGTCTTGTTGATGTTAGAATCAGTAAAAAAATTGCAATAGACAAAAAACAATTCCTAGAATTTACGGCTGACATATTTAATGTTGCCAATTTATTAAATAAAGAATGGGGTGTAAACAAATCCCTTGGTAGTCAATCATTGTATGCTTTAGGCACACCCGCATCAGGAACAACAGCTGCAGTTCCGGGATTTGACAGTACTAGACAACAATTTAATTACAGAGTAAACAATGCCGGACTTCCTTCGCTTTCAGGAAATCCGTTTCAAATACAAATAGGATTTAAATATGCTTTTTAAATCCTATTAAATAAATCATTTAATACAATAGCAAAGCGCATTCATTGATTTGAATGCGCTTTGCTATTGTATTAATTCAAATTTAAGAATTAACAGCGTAAATTAATTAACGTTATAGTTAAATAAATAAACATAAAACTAATAAAATCAAAAATAATTATTAAATTTATATACTAAAATTCTTATTTTACACGTTATAAAATAAAAACAACTCTGCTTATGATTTAATTACTACTTAACCATTAAATCCATAAATTATGTCAAAACTAAGCATTTACGATACCGGCTGGATTAACCTTGTTTTCCAAGACCGAAATAAAGAATATGGAGCGTATCAATTGCGCAAGGAAAGTACTAAAACTTCATTAATGGCACTTTTTATGGGTGTATTATTTTTATCCGCAGCTTTAAGTATTCCGGTAATCATTAACTATTTTAATCCCAATAAAAGTATCACAATAGATATTCCTGAACTTACAAATACTGTCGTCCAACTTACAGACATAATTCCGAATCAGCTTGAAGAAAAAAAGACTCTTCCTCAGATAAAAACCAAAGATGTTGATGTCCCCATCAAAAGCGCTCAACTTGTTAATCCTATAATTGTTCAGGCTTCACAAGCAAATCAGGACATTGCAAAAAACACCGACAATACAAATATTACAAATACCTCTTCAGAAGGAACCGGAACTGTTGGTATAAACCCAACTTCTACTTCAGGAACTGGAACTGAAACCGTAACACCTGTTGATCTGGGAAACACTATTGTAAATAGCGTTGCTCTGGATAAACTTCCTGAATTCCCCGGTGGAATCAATAAGTTCTATAATTATGTGGGAAATAATTTTGAAAAACAAGAAATAGAAGGTAACGGTTCGATTCGCGTATATGTTTCTTTTGTAATTGAAAGAGACGGAAGCATGACTGACATTCAGGTAAAAAGAGATCCTGGCTATGGCTTGGGGAAAGAAGCCGTTCGAGTATTGAAATCCTTGAAAACAAAATGGTCTCCGGGAATGATTAACGGAAAAGCAGTGCGAACCGCTTATAATCTTCCCATTACAGTACAGATGAATTAAATATAAAAAGAAAAGCTTCAATTAATTTTGAAGCTTTTTTATTTCAAACCAACAAAAAGCGCTAACCTAGCCCTGATTGCAGTGGTATCTCACGCATTTTTTTGCGTGGATATAACGAAAAGCAGGACGACTATTCCCTAAAAACAAATAAATATTGTGCTCCTAAAGCATCCGTTTCACTTTCTTCAAATAAACAAATAAAGAAATCCACAAATAAACTACATTCCTTATCTTTGTGCTTTGAAAATTGATATATGGAAACTGTTTTAGAAAATACTTTACCTACAGGAAAACCGAAATGGTTGAAGGTAAAACTCCCAATAGGCCAAAAATATACGGAGCTTCGCAGCTTAGTAGACAAATATAGTTTGAACACGATTTGTACTTCGGGAAGTTGCCCAAATATGGGTGAATGCTGGGGCGAAGGGACGGCTACATTTATGATTTTAGGAAATGTGTGTACGCGTTCTTGTGGTTTTTGTGGTGTAAAAACTGGAAGACCAGAAACTGTAGATTGGGATGAGCCGGAAAAAGTCGCGCGTTCTATCAAAATTATGAAAATCAAACATGCCGTTGTGACTAGTGTTGACAGAGATGATTTGAAAGATGGTGGGTCAATTATTTGGATTGAAACCGTGAAAGCCATTCGCAGAATGAACCCAAACACAACACTGGAAACGTTGATTCCGGATTTTCAAGGTATCGAAAGAAATATTGACCGTATCGTGGAAGCGAATCCTGAAGTGGTTTCGCATAATGTGGAAACGGTTCGCAGATTGACACGTGAAGTACGTATTCAGGCAAAATACGACCGAAGTCTGGAAGTATTACGCTACTTGAAAGAAAAAGGAATTAACAGAACAAAGTCGGGAATTATGTTGGGTCTTGGCGAGCAAGAAGAGGAAGTGTATCAAACGATGCGAGATTTGCGTGAAGCCAATGTTGATATTGTTACGATAGGTCAATACTTGCAACCGAGTAAAAAACACTTGCCAGTGAAGGAATTTATAACGCCGGAACAATTTGCAAAATACGAGCAGTTTGGTTTGGAATTAGGGTTTCGTCACGTAGAAAGCGGACCGTTGGTTCGTTCCTCTTACAAAGCACAAAAACATATATTATAGTCGAATGTCGTAAAGTCAGAAAGCCGAAAGGCTTGATATCTTGACTTTAAGACTTTAAGACTTTAAGACTTTAAGACTTTAAGACTTATGATCAGAATTGCCATAAATGGTTTTGGAAGAATCGGCAGGAATTTATTCCGATTACTTTTGAACCATCCTTCAATAGAAGTTGTAGCCATAAATGATATTGCTGATAAAAAAACAATGGCACATTTAGTGAAATACGACAGTATTCACGGTGTTTTACCATTTGTGGTCAGTGATGATGAAAAAGGAATTCTGGTAGATGGAAAGCATTTTTTATTTTTTCACGAAAAAAGCATTTCAAACCTGGATTGGAAAAGTATAGACATTGATTACGTTGTGGAATCAACTGGCAAGTACAAGACTTTTGAAGAACTAAATTCCCATATTATTGCTGGCGCCAAAAAAGTGATTCTTTCTGCACCATCAGAAGTTGACACTATAAAAACGGTAGTTTTGGGTGTAAATGATTTTATTCTTGATGGTACAGAAACCATTATTTCGAATGCTAGCTGCACTACAAATAATGCTGCACCGATGATTAAAGTAATCAATGACCTTTGTGGCATAGAGCAAGCCTACATCACCACCATTCACTCCTATACGACGGACCAAAGTTTACACGATCAACCCCATAAAGATTTACGTCGCGCTCGCGGGGCGAGTCAATCTATTGTACCTACAACAACTGGAGCGGCAAAAGCATTGACAAAAATATTCCCTGAGTTTGAAGGTAAAATTGGCGGTTGTGGCATACGAGTACCCGTTCCTGATGGCTCTTTGACTGATATTACTTTCAATGTAAAACGTGCGGTTACCATAAATGAGATCAACGCTGCCTTCAAAGTTGCCGCACAAACTACTTTGAAAGGCATTTTGGATTATACCGAAGACCCGATTGTATCTGTAGATGTGATTGGCAATAAAAATTCATGTATATTTGATGCTCAACTCACTTCTGTTATTGATAAAATGGTAAAAGTGGTAGGATGGTATGACAATGAAATTGGTTATTCCTCTAGAATAATTGATTTGATTAATTTAACAAAAAAATAAAAATAACCCACAGAAAAAATTCAGTTACAAATGAAATATTTTTTTGTTTTTATTGTTTTTTTTTACTCCTCACTCTATTCTCAACCTAATGAGGATATAGATAGCACTGCCTATTACAGCCGTTTGAGTAACTCCAATATTCAAACTAATAATTATAAAGAAGCGTTATTGTATAGTCAAAAAGCAATACGTTATGCTACAAAAAACAAAAACACTAAAGACCAGGCGCAACAGACTTTCAACCTTGGTAAAATTTATTTTGACTTAAAAAAATACGATGATGCCATAGAAACTTTATTGAAAAGTGCTGCATTATTTTCGAATTTTGAGCTAAACTCAGAACGTTCTACAACGTACTATTATATTGGCTTATGCTACATGCAAAAGGAAAATTATAATAGAGCTTCAATATATTTCGAGAGAGCCAAATCCATTAATGATAAATTAAGAATTCCTGATTCTGCTGAATTGTTTAACCTCCAAAGAGGGCAAATTTACAAATCAAAGAATAAATTAGATTTAGCATTATCCGTTTTTAAAATTATAATTGCAAAACCTGACAGTCCAGCTTTGTTAAATACTAAAGCAGAAGCCTTGTATCAAATAGGTGGAATTGAAGCCAGCAGAAATAGAAATAATCTGGCGTTAAACTATCTCAATAAAGCATTAGAATTAAACAGTAAAACCGAAAATCTAGAACAAAGATCAGATATTTTACTTGCCTTAAGTGATGTTCATGAAAAAACATTAGACAAAAATAACGCCTATTCCTATTTGAAACAACATCTTAATTTGGAAGAGCGGATAGCAATTTTTAACAACGAAAGGCTAGGAATTGATGATTATGATAAATTCAAAGAATCTGAAAAATTAAAAGAAATTGCACAAACCAATTATGAAAACAAAGAGCAGGAAAAAGCTAATAAATTTTCGAAACTGATCAGTATTTTTGCAATTGCCTTAATTTCAATTTTATCTTTATTAAGTCTATCCTTGTACAAAAACAATATCATTAGAAATCAATCTAATTTACTGTTAAAAGAAAAAAATAAAGAATTAGAAATTGCCAAAAATAAAGCAGAAAAAGCTTCTAATGCAAGATCCGAATTTTTATCAACCGTAAGCCATGAGCTTCGCACACCTTTGAATGCCATCAATGGCATCACTCATTTATTATTGGAAGAAAAACCAAAAAAATCGCAAATGAACTATTTGTCGTCATTGAAATTTTCAGGAGATTATCTGACAAAATTTATAAATGAAATTCTGGAAATAAATAAAATTGATTCAAATAAAGTTGAAATCGAATACATTAATTTCAACCTTAAACAATTATTAGAGAACATACAGAACTCTTTAAAAGAATTGGCTTCAGTAAACAACAACACCTTTGAACTTGAAATTGATGCTGGTATTCCTGATTATTTGCTTGGTGATCCTACAAAATTGTCGCAGATAATGTTGAATTTAATTAACAATGCGCTAAAGTTCACAAAAAATGGTTCTGTAAATGTAATCACTAAACTAGCTTCAATTACGGATGAAAAAGCTACTTTATATTTTGAAGTAACCGATACAGGGATTGGAATTCCTGAAGACAAATTAAAAACCATTTTTGATAGTTTCTCCCAAGGCTCCATAGAAGTGAATCGCAAATATGGCGGAACCGGGTTAGGATTGACTATTGTAAAAAAACTAATTAAAATTCTTGGCGGACATATAAAGCTTAAAAGTGTCGTGGGAGAAGGCTCCTCATTTTCATTTAACCTAGAATTCAAAATAAGTGCACAGCAGGAAACACAAATGGAGAAAAAACCAAAAATAAACTACGATTCTAAATTAGTAAACAAAAAAATACTATTGGTTGAGGATAATAAAATCAATCAAATGATTACCAAAAAAATGCTGGATAATAAAGGAATAATCTGCGAAATAATTGACAACGGTGAGGAGGCAATCGATTTATTAAAAACGAATACATTTGACTTAGTTCTTATGGATGTTCACTTACCCGGCATAAACGGAACAATTGCAACAGAAACGATACGAACATTTGATACCACTACACCTATCATTGCTCTTACCGCAATTTCATTGCATGAAAACCGCGAAATGCTTTTATCGTTTGGAATGAATGAAGTAATCACCAAACCATTTGTCCCAGAGGAATTTTATAGTATAATCGCTGAATATATTTAGATTCCTAATAGTTTAAAATCAATTCTTTAATAAGACTTCTCACTTTTGGTTCTGCATTTTTTGCAGCTTCCAATACTTCGTCATGTGAAATAGTTCCAATACTTTCTTCATTTCCCATGTCGGTAATTACTGAAATGCCAAATGTTTCCAAATCCATATGACGTGCCACAATTACTTCGGGAACGGTTGACATTCCTACACAATCTGCACCAAGAATTTTTACCATTTTGTATTCAGCCAAGGTTTCAAAAGTTGGCCCTTGCAAACCCAGATAAATTCCTTCATGAACTTCAATATTTAGTTTCTTTGCCAGTTCAGTAGCTTTCGCAATCATTTTTCTCGAATACGGCTCACTCATATTTACAAAACGAGGTCCGAAACGTTCGTCATTTTTCCCACGCAAAGGATGTTCCGGTGTCATATTAATATGATCTGTAATCATCACAACAGAACCTACTTTGTAACTTGGATTTACCCCACCGGAAGCATTCGAAACTATTAATTTCTCAACGCCTAAAAATTTCATCACTCGCACCGGAAAAGTAACTTCTGTCATCGAATAGCCTTCATAGAAATGAAATCTTCCCTGCATGGCAACGACTTTCTTATCTCCTATTGTTCCAAAAACTAATGCACCTTTATGACCTTGAACTGTCGAAACAGGAAAATTTAGAATTTCATTGTATGGCAACGTATATTCTACTTTCATTTCATCCGTAAAACTCCCTAATCCTGAACCTAAAATTACGCCATATTCCGGTGTGAAATTGATTTTTCCTTTAATCTGACTTACCGTTTCTTGTACTTTTTCCCACATAATCTATAATTGTTTTATCAAAATTTTCACTTCCCGAAACGAAAGAACTTTGTATAGGTAAATAGAAAAGTTGTTCGCTTGGTAAACTTCCTCTTAATCGTACATAATCTTTTTCGGTAGTGATAATAATGTTATTTTGAGCTAAATTTTTAATTTCCAAAATGTCTTTATCAGTAAAATTATGATGATCCGGAAAAGACAAACAGACATCATTGGTATCCTGCAAATAAGCAAAAAACGGTTCCGGTTTTGCAATTCCTGCCACCAGTAATTTAGAAGCCGATTGAATTTCATTTACATTTATCTTTCGGTTCTCTGCATAAATAAATTCTTCGTATGCTATAAAAGTAAAGTACAATTCCTGATTTTCAGAAACTTTTAACCTGTTTTTAATATCATTTTGTTCGTCAGGCAAAAGATTAAAAGGACATTTGGTCACAATAATCACATTGGCTCTTTTTGCTCCAGTTCTACCTTCACGCAAATTCCCTGTTGGCAACATAAAATCATCCGAATACAAATCACCATAAGAAGTGAGTAGAATATAAAATCCCGCTATTACTTTTCGATGTTGAAAAGCATCATCAAGCAGAATCACTTCTGGTTTTTCTTGTTGCGAAAGCAATTGTTCAATTCCATTTTTCCTGTCGGCATCAACGGCAACTTGGATAGCTGCAAATTTTTTATAAAACTGAAAAGGCTCGTCTCCCAGAATAGCAGCATTTGAGCTGGCTTCCGCCAAAATAAAGCCTTTAGATTCTCTTTTATAGCCACGGCTTAACGTCGCAATTTTATAATTTTGAGAAAGCAACCGAATCAGATATTCGACTTGGGGCGTTTTACCGGTTCCGCCAACACTTAAATTTCCAACAGCAATAATAGGCAAATCAAAAGAATAGGATTTTAAAATGCCTTTGTCGAAAAGAAAATTCCGAATACTCGTTATCAGACCATACAAAATGGCAAATGGGAACAGTATTTTTCGCAGTAAATTCATTATACGAAAGTAGAATATTTTATTTTAAAGTTGATTTGTTTATTCGTTAATTTGTTTATTCGAAAATCCAGAATTAAACAATCAAAAATCTGATGTTATGAAATCAAAGATTCACGAATACCAAAAAAACTAAACGATGAGTAAAATCAAAGAAATCATTTCCGTACTTGAAGAAATGGCGCCACTCGCCTATGCTGAAGATTTTGACAATGTGGGATTATTGGTTGGAAATCAAGAATCCGAAGCAACAGGAATTTTAGTTTGCCATGATGCCTTAGAAAATATAATTGACGAAGCGATTGCAAAAAATTGTAATCTGGTGGTTTGTTTTCATCCCATCTTATTTTCAGGTTTAAAAAAAATTACAGGAAAAAACTACGTGGAACGAGCCGTAATTAAAGCCATAAAGAATGATATTGCCATTTATGCAGTCCACACCGCTTTAGACAATCATCAAGAAGGCGTAAATAAAATATTCAGTGACGCATTAGGATTGGTAAATACTAAAATCCTGATTCCGAAGGAAAATTTCATTCGTAAATTAGTAACCTATACGATTCCTGAAAATGCGGAAGAAGTGCGAAATGCACTATTTGATGCAGGAGCCGGAACGATTGGAAATTATGAAAATTGCAGTTTTAATTCTAAAGGAATTGGAACCTATATGGGGAATGAGCACAGCAACCCACAAGTTGGAGAGCGATTTGAGTTTGTGCAAGGCGACGAAATCAAAATCGAAATGACTTTCGAAAAACATTTAGAAAACAAAATTCTAAAAGCGTTATTCAAAAGCCACGCCTATGAAGAAGTCGCATATGAGATTTATGATTTACAAAACAAGCATCAAAATATTGGCTTGGGAATGATTGGCGAATTGAAAAATCCCATGAGTGAAAAAGAGTTTCTTCTTTTTGCAAAAGAAAAAATGCAGTGCGGTGGGATTCGACATTCCAACTTTATAGGAAAGGAAATAAAAAAAGTAGCGGTTCTTGGCGGAGCAGGAAGTTTTGCGATAAAAAATGCGATTCAAGCAGGAGCTGATGCCTATTTAACTGCCGATTTGAAGTATCATCAGTTTTATGAAGCCGAAAATAAACTTTTATTGGCAGATATCGGACATTTTGAAAGCGAACGCTATACAAAAAATTATATTGTTGAGTATCTTCGGAAAAAAATCCTTAATTTTGCAGTTATTTTATCAGAAGAAAATTCAAATCCAGTTAAGTACTTATAGAATATGGCGAATACGAAAGAATTAAGTGTTGAGGACAAGTTAAGAGCAATTTACGATTTACAACTTATTGACTCTAGAATTGACGAAATCAGAAACGTAAGAGGAGAACTTCCTTTAGAAGTTGAAGATTTAGAAGATGAAGTGGCTGGTTTAAGCACACGTTCAGAAAAATTGAAAAGTGAACTTGAAGTTATCGAAGATCTTATCAAGGTAAAAAAGAATGCAATTGATGAGCACAAAGAGGCTATCAAAAAATATACGAAGCAACAAGAAACTGTTCGTAACAACAGAGAATTTAATTCGTTGACTAAAGAAGTTGAATTTCAAGAATTAGAAATTCAATTGTCTGAAAAACAAATTAAAGAAATGAAAGCTTCAATAGAACATAAGAAAGAAGTAATTTCAAGTTCTAAAGAAAGATTAGAAGCAAAATCTAATCACTTGAAGCACAAAAAATCAGAGTTAGACGCTATCATGGCTGAAACTGCTAAAGAAGAAGCATTCTTATCTGAAAAATCAGGAGAATACCAAGCTTTAATCGAAGAAAGATTATTGAAAGCTTACACTAGAATCAGAACTAGTGTTCGTAATGGTTTGGCTGTTGTTTCTATTGAAAGAGGTGCATCTGCAGGATCGTTCTTTACGATTCCACCACAGACACAAGTAGAAATTGCTTCTAGAAAAAAAATCATTACTGATGAACATTCAGGAAGAATATTAGTCGACAGTGTATTGGCTGACGAAGAAAAAGAGAAAATGGAACAGTTGTTTTCTAAATTCTAATTACATTTAAGTCCCGATACACATCGGGACTTTTTTTTTATGAAAAAAACACTATTTTTTATATTCACTAAATCTATTGGGGTATACATTAATCTTTTGAGTTTTGTATTTCCAAAAAAAGCATCACAGCTGGCGTATGCCTTTTTTAGTGAACCTCGAGAAGGTAAATTATCAAAAACAAATCTTCCCAGAATTCTACAAGAAGCACAATCCGAGACATTTCAACATGGGAAACATTCCTTTAACACCTATACATGGAAAGGAAATGACACCATTATTCTTTTGGTTCATGGCTGGGAAAGCAACGCTTCTCGCTGGGAAAACTTACTACCCTATTTAAAAAAATCAGGAAGCACTATTATTGCGATTGACGGTCCGGCTCATGGATTATCCAGCGGGAAAGAATTTAGCATTCCTAAATATGCCGAATTTATTCATATTGCTGTTGAAAAATTCAAGCCTCAATACCTGATTGGGCATTCCATTGGCGGGAAAACCTGTTTGTATTATCAATCCGTTTATCAAAATGACGCGCTAAAAAAAATGGTGATTCTGGGAGCACCAAGTGATTTCAACATTATACTCCACAATTATATTACATTATTGAGCTTGAATGCTAAAATTTCTAAAGCTTTAGAAGATCATTATTTAAATCATTTCAAACTCAATCTGGAACAATTTTCAGGAAAATTATTCGCCTCAAAACTGAGCATAAAAGGACTAATCGCCCATGATATTGACGACACGGTAGTTTTATTCGAAGAGGGAAAGAAAATTGCCGGAGCATGGGAAAATGCAATTTTTATCGAAACCAAAGGTTTAGGACACAGTATGCACGACGCCGAATTGTATGAAAAAGTGTCCCGCTTTTTATTTGAAGAACAAAAATAGACTTATTAGATTCTTAGACATCTTAGATGATAAGAACCTGTGTATTAAATCTAAGAAGACTTAGCACAATCCATCGAAACTAAACTTTCAAACAATCCAAAAATCTAAGAAGTCTAAAAATCTAACAAACAAATTGACTACTTTTGCAGTATGGAAGAAAATCTAAAACGCCTCAATAAATTCATAGGAGAAACTGGGTATTGCTCCCGCCGCGAAGCTGATAAAATCATTGAAGAAGGTCGTGTGACCATCAATGGAGTCGTTCCAGAATTAGGGACAAAAGTTTCCCCAAATGACGAAGTGCGTATTGACGGTAAATTAATCCGTGAGAAAAATGAAAAACCTGTTTATCTTGCTTTCTACAAACCCGTAGGAATCGAATGTACCACAAACCTTGATGTTCGCAATAATATTGTAGATTACATCAATTATCCCAAACGTATCTTCCCTATCGGACGATTGGACAAAGCCAGTGAAGGCTTGATTTTCATGACCAATGACGGTGACATCGTCAATAAAATATTACGCGCCCGAAACAATCACGAAAAAGAATATACGGTAACAGTAAATAAACCCATCACTGATCGTTTCATCGAAAGAATGGGCAATGGAGTTCCTATTTTGGACACTGTTACCCGAAAATGTAAAGTGGAACAAATCAGTAAGTTCACTTTCAAAATCATCTTGACACAAGGCTTAAACCGTCAGATCCGTAGAATGACAGAATATTTAGGATATGATGTTACGGCGCTAAAACGCATTCGAATCATCAATATTTCGCTGGATATTCCTGTAGGACGTTACCGTGATTTGACAGATGCCGAAATCAAAGAATTAAACGAATTGATTGAACCTTCAAGTAAAACCGAAGAAGCCAGTTTACCCAAAACGGAAGCGCCAAAAAGAAGAACCGAATTCATCAAAAGAGATGATCCCAGGTTTAAAGGAAAAAACGATTATTAAACCTAAAAAAATACCCCCAAATAGTGTCTAACTTTTTGGGGGCAGTCTACGGCCGATGGGATTTTTTTTTATTTATTAGTATCTAAAAATTCGAAATAGAGCGATTTAGACAAAATAGTTTCATTTTGAACACGCGCTACATTACCCTCTTTATAATCATATTTGTCTTCCATCTCTTCAGGATGAAGTTTAAAATAATCATAATAAGCTTTATGATTAAAATTCAAACTTCTCAGAAAACGTTGTTCAACACCTTTGTTTACCGAAATATTATAATTGGTAATCAGATTTCCCCAGTTGACAAAACTGCATAGCAAAATAGTTCCGTAGAAATACCAAATCATTTGATTGAAAAGAAAAGCATTTGTTTTTTGCTTGGTGATTTTTATAAAAGAAATAACCAATCCAATTATGGCTAGAATCAAGAAAGCATATACACCTAACCTTTTATAAGTCAATCCGAAAAACGAAACGTATTCTGAGTTTTTGATAATGGCACATACTATTAAAATTCCGTTTAAAAGAATCCAAATCTTAGCTAGTTTTTTTAGCTTTTTAGCTTTTCCATCAAAATTAAACCCTCCTTTAAAATAGAATAAAATAACGCCAACTGCCATTATGATTGAAAAAATAACGGCATTTACTCTTTCGTGTGTATCAGAACTTAAGTTAGATTTTTTGACCACTTCAAAAAATTGTTCGTAATTATAAGTCGCAATGAAAACCAAAAGAAGCACATTTAAAAGAAACAACGTAATCTCGCCGCTTCTTCTTTCAAAATCAATATCCAGAAACGAAAATGAATTTTGATTTTGCGTTTTGGCTTCTTCCTTAAAATCATTGTCCAATAAATCATTCTTTTCATAACAAACCTCAGGAATCCAATAATTCCAGAAAGTGAACGAAATAAAAAATCCTAAAGCGGTAAGTACAAATACTTGCCAAGCATCAATATCTAAGTAATAACCGGTAAACAAAGACGAAAAATGATCGCTTCCAAAAGAATATACGATTAAAAACAACCCAAGAAATAGGATTGGAATAACAAAATAAGCAATCAGTTTTTTAGCAAAACCGTTATTAACTTTTCGCTTAGGAAGATATTGACTGAACATAAATATGCGACCTAACGAAGCGATTCCGTTGATTAACACCAAAGGAAAAGCCTGCAACAATTTAAGTTTTGGTTCCTGGGTTTTGAATTGTAAAAAGATAATCGACAAAGCCATGGCAAAAAATGATGGAAAATCTCTGTACCAGGCAAACGCAAAACAAGACAAAACCGATGTTACCACTAAAATCAAATGTAACCTACTGGTGAATTTCTCTTGAAAGAAATAACATATTAAGGCGGTTTGCATCATCCCGAAAATGGCCCAATTGAGACCTAAATCCTCGTTGTAAAAAAGCAGTGTAAAAACCAAACTGCTGACTAAAATAAAATGTAGTTTTTTCATATTTGTTGAATTTATTTATTATCGGTATTTGTTACACATTCTTTTTATTAGTGGTGATTTCATAATCATATATTTTAAAGTACTTTGCATTTCAAAGTAATTAAATAAAAAATTTTCAGCTATTAGATTTGATTAGTTTTTCAAGGCTATTTAAGTGGGAAACAAAAGCTGCCCTACCCATATTAGTAACTCGATATGAAGTTTTCGGTTTTTTACCAACAAACTCTTTTTTTACTTCTATGTATTCCGATTTTTCCAATGCCGAAGTATGACTTGCTAAATTCCCATCAGTAATATTCAATAAAGATTTCATTTCGGTAAAATCAATCCAATCGTTTACCATCAAAACAGACATAATGCCTAATCTGACTCGGCTTTCGAAATCTTTATTTAATTTATCAATAATACTCATTTCTATTTGTATTTTTTGAACACAATTATTCCGTAAAGGATGTGCAAAATTCCAAATCCTATTGCCCAAAAAACAAGCCCAAAACCAAGATAAAAAAGGGAAATACATCCTAAAATAATTTCACATGCACCCAAATATCTGATATCCGAAAAAGTATATTTTCCAGCATTAATAAGTGCTAAGCCATAAAACAATAAAGTAACGGGAGCAATCAGTGCAAATAACTGATGGTATAAAAGTGCCATACAAAATACGCCTCCAACAAATAGAGGAATCGCTAAATTCAGCAACATTTTTTTAGTAGTATTAGTCCAAATAGGCAAATCAAACTTTTTACTTTTTCTCAAAGTAAAAAATATACCGGATCCCAAAGCCAAAATCAAAATTGCCAAAGCAATGAATGCTAATTCTATTATTAAATCATAGCTATACATCTTTTGCCTACCATCAAAATATTCAATATCATTATTTTTAAACAATTGATACGCATAAATTGACCCAGCTAATGCAAATAACCCGGCAAATACTCCTGAAAGGCCACTTAACGAAATAAATCTTGAAGAGCGTTCCATCATGGAACGAATATGTGATAAATCTTCTTGAAGCTTTTGACTCATAAATAAAGTACTTTGAAGTACAAAGTTATTTATTATTTTTTGATTTCAAAATAGAAAACGATTTAATTTCAATAAATATTATAAAATAACCTGTTGGTGTAATTAAAAAGACATTTTTTTTACCCCCTAGAAAAATAAAACTTCTGATTAAAGAAATAATAGAAAACAGCATTATTTTTTGCATAGCTTGACTACATGAAAAGTAAAACATCTATCAAACTCTTTTTAAATACTATAATTTCTATATGGTAAAAATCAATTGCACCCTATGAGTCAAAAATATTATTTATCCAAAGTGAGAATTATCAAAACCATCTTTTTCTTTTGAACAAGAATACTCCAAAAGCAGATAACAATACGGATACCGAAATAACAATCCATATTCCATAGCGGTTATCTTCTAAATCATTAGGAACATTCATTCCATACAAACTCGCAATCAATGTTGGAATCATCAAAATAATCGAAATCGAAGTCATCTGCTTCATAATCGTATTCATATTATTAGAAATCACAGAAGCATACGCATCCATAGTTCCCGTTAAGATGTCGCTGTAAATATTAGTAGTTTCTTGCGCCTGACGCAATTCAATTTCAACATCTTCCAGTAACTCCAAATCAAAATGTTCTTTTTGGGACTTTATATTCTTGATTCGATGCAACAAAATATCATTCCCTTTCAAGGAAGTCATAAAGAATACCAAACATTTTTCAATTTGAAGCAACGCCTGTAATTCTTCATTCTTAATTGACTTTTCTAAATTGTCTTCGGCTAATTTTATTTTTTGATTGACTTGCTTTAAGTATTTCAAAAACCAAACACTGGAGGAAAGCAATAATTTCAGCACTAAATCGAAGTTGTCTTTAATGTTGATATTCTTGCGTTTGGTATAAGTTACAAAATCCGTAAGCATTTCCGTTTTATGAAAACTGATGGTGATACAAACTTCTCCCTTAAAAACAACCCCGACAGGAATTGTATGGAAAGGCAACTTCACGTCGTTACTCTTTACAGGTATTCGCATGATAATCAAAGTCCAACCATTTTCAATTTCTATCCTTGGTCTTTCGTCAATATCTTCAATGTCATTATAAAATGCTTCGGGAATTTGTAAGTCTTCGAGTAAATATTTTTTTTCTGCTTCGGTAGGACATTCAATATTTATCCAGCAGTTTGGAGTCCATTCAGCAATGGCAATTAATCCGTTATTGTTTTTGTAAAAAGTTCTCATTTCAAAATTCTATAGGTTTATTTACAGCATCTTGAAAATAGTTCAAGAGCTACATTAGTTCAACATTTCCGAATAATAATCGTCCATTTTAAAGGTCTTTTTTTTAAGTGGTGCAAAAGTATTCTTTAAATTCCGTTTTAATATCAATTATCAGAATTTTATGCGTTTTTTAAGATAAAAAAAACCTTAAACTTACATTTAAGGCTTTCATCAAAACTATTTTTCTCTTTATTTATTTCTTTTCATTTCTCTTGCCAAAAGCGTATTTTTCAACAACATTGCAATTGTCATAGGCCCTACTCCACCTGGAACCGGAGTAATAAACGATGATTTCTTACTCACCTGCTCAAAATCAACATCACCGGTGATTACATATCCTTTTTCGTTTGTTTCGTCAGGAACACGAGTAATACCAACATCAATAACCACAACACCCTCTTTTACCATATTCGCTTTCAGGTAATTAGGTACGCCAAGAGCCGTAATAATAATATCCGCCTGAATGGTAATTTCTTCAATATTTTTAGTGTAACTGTGTGTTAGGGTCACTGTTGAATTTCCAGGAAAACCTTTTCTTCCCATCAAAATACTCATTGGTCTTCCCACAATATGACTGCGCCCTATTACTACAGTATGTTTTCCTTTTGTTTCTACTCCATATCTTTCTAACAATTCTAAAATTCCGAAAGGTGTTGCAGGAATAAAAGTAGTCATGTCTAATGCCATTTTTCCAAAATTCTCAGGATGAAATCCATCAACATCTTTACTTGGATCTACCGCCATTAACACTTTTTGCTCATCGATTTGTTCCGGAAGCGGCAATTGAACGATAAATCCATCAATAGCATCATTCTCATTCAATTCCTTAATCTTTTTCAACAATTCAACTTCAGTAGTTGTACTTGGCATTTTTACTAAAGTAGACTCAAAACCTACTCTTTCACAGGCTTTTACTTTACTTCCTACATAAGTTAAACTAGCGCCGTCGTTACCAACAATCAAGGCTGCTAAATGAGGGACTTTCTCCCCATTGTCTTTCATTTTTTGTACTTCTGCAGCGATTTCACTCTTAATATCTTCCGCTGTTTTTTTTCCGTCTAGTAGTTGCATTTTAATTTAGTTTAATGTCTTAAAGTCGAAAGTCTTAAAGTCATTACAACCTTAAGACTTTCGACTTTTGACTCATTTTTATTTCATTCCTGGCATTCCACCTTTCATACCACCCATCATCTTCATGAGGTTTTTCCCTCCTGGGCCCTGCATCATTTTCATCATCTTGCTCATTTGTTCGAACTGTTTCATCAATTGATTGACCTGCTCGATTTTGGTTCCGGAACCTTTTGCAATTCTGGCTTTTCTTTTTACATCAATTAAAGCTGGCTTGCTTCTTTCAATTGGAGTCATCGAATGAATAATTGCTTCAATATGTTTGAATGCATCGTCTTCTATCTCCACATCTTTCATGGCTTTTGAAGCACCTGGTATCATTCCTACCAAATCTTTCATATTACCCATTTTCTTCACTTGTTGAATTTGAGAAAGGAAATCATCAAAACCGAATTCGTTTTTGGCAATTTTTTTTTGGATTTTTCTTGCTTCTTCTTCGTCAAATTGCTCTTGAGCTCTTTCTACCAAAGACACAACGTCTCCCATTCCCAAAATTCTTTCGGCCATACGAATTGGATAGAACACATCAATTGCATCCATCTTTTCCCCTGTACCTACAAATTTAATTGGTTTATTAACAACCGATTTAATCGAAATTGCAGCTCCACCACGCGTATCACCATCTAATTTGGTTAAGATAACCCCATCAAAATTTAATCTTTCATTGAAGGCTTTTGCAGTATTTACAGCATCTTGACCCGTCATTGCATCAACAACAAACAACGTTTCATTAGGCTGAATCGCTTTATGAACGCGTTCTATTTCGTTCATCATTTCCTCATCGACTGCTAAACGACCGGCAGTATCGACAATCACTACATTGAACCCATTTGCTTTCGCATGTTTGATTGCATTTTGAGCAATCTCTACTGGATTTTTATTTTCTGGCTCTGAATAAACCTCTACTCCAATCGAATCTCCAACTACGTATAATTGTTGAATCGCCGCAGGACGGTAAATATCACAAGCAACTAATAATGGTTTTTTATTTTTCTTTGTTAAAAGATAATTGGCTAGTTTTCCTGAGAAAGTAGTTTTTCCTGAACCTTGCAAACCTGACATCAAAATAATCGATGGATTTCCCGAAAGATTGATTCCGGCAACATCACCACCCATTAATTCTGTCAATTCATCTTTCACTAACTTCACCAATAATTGTCCTGGTTGAAGTGTCGTCAATACATCCTGACCAATTGCTTTTTCTTTTACTTTGGTGGTAAAATCTTTCGCAATTTTAAAGTTAACATCCGCGTCAAGTAAGGCTCTACGAACTTCTTTCAGCGTTTCGGCTACATTTACTTCGGTGATTTTTCCGTGACCTTTAAGTATATGAAAGGCTTTATCTAGTTTATCGCTTAAATTATCGAACATAGTATTGATTTATTTTGAAGTGCAAATTTAAGCATTTGATTTTGAAGTTGTATTCATAATATTATAAAAAAAACAGCCTTTTTTGAGACTGTTTCTAAAGTTTTACTAAATCGTTAAACGATATAAATTTATTTTTTTTCGAAAGTCAAATAATTGATTCCATCAACATTGCCAGATTTACTTTTCAACCGAACCTTAGTTTCCGTAATTTCAGCAACTTCCCAATGCGCTGTCAACTCCATTAATGTATCAGGACTTGAAAATGAAATGGCAAAATCCAAATCATTGTCCGGGTTATCATCAATACCATTCGATTTTACAATGGACCAATTTCCAGTGAACGTATTGGCAACATTGTTAGAAGTCAAAATTTCATTCATTCCAAAAGTGAAATTATATCCTGAATATTCACTTGTCATATTACTATTTTTATCAAGAAAATAGCTCACTTTCCAAGTACCTTGACTTAGTATGCTATTTACCTGTGTCAGATTATTTTTTACAATAGACACCACTTCGGGATCATCAGCACAACATGTTCCAGCTACATTCAGTAAAAACAAAACAATCAAAAGCGGGTAAAAAGCTATCTTTCTCATGATTAAACTATTTATTTGACATTAAATGTACCAATAAAATATTATTTTCACAATAAAGAAGTTAAAAAAAATTACATTCTCTCCGGAACATTTATTCCCAACAAACTAAATGAGGCAGCAATAGTATCCGCTACTTTTTTAGATAATTGAACTCTGAAAATTTTCTTTTCTAAATCCTCTTCGCCAAGAATAGGGACAGCCTGATAAAATGAATTGTATTCACGAACTAAATCATAGGTGAAATTTGCGAGCAAAGCAGGACTGTGATGCTGTGCTGCATTTTGAATTACTTCAGGAAACAGCTCTAATTGTTTTACCAGTTCTTTCTCTTTTTCATGAAGCACTACCATTTTTGATTTATTCGAAAAGTCAAAATTGGCTTTACGAATAATCGATTGAATTCTGGCATATGTATATTGAATAAACGGCCCAGTATTTCCGGCGAAATCTACCGATTCTTCCGGATTAAAAAGGATTCGTTTTTTAGGATCTACTTTCAAAATATAATATTTCAAAGCGCCTAAACCAATTGTGCTGTATAATTTTGCTTTTTCTTCGGGAGAATAGGAATCTAATTTCCCTAAATCTTCGGCAATTTTTTGAGCTGTATCCGTCATTTCCTGCATCAAATCATCGGCATCGACAACAGTTCCTTCGCGGCTTTTCATTTTTCCTGAAGGCAAATCTACCATTCCGTAAGACAAATGAAATAGATTTTTAGACCAGTCAAAACCTAATTTTTTCAAGATAAGAAACAACACTTTGAAGTGATAATCCTGTTCATTTCCTACCGTATAAACCATTCCGCCCACATCTGGATAATCCTTCACACGCTGAATTGCAGTTCCAATATCTTGCGTCATGTAAACCGCAGTACCGTCTGAACGCAATACTATTTTACGGTCTAAACCTTCATCCGTTAAATCAATCCAAACTGAACCGTCAGGATCTTTTTCGAAAACGCCTCTGTCCAAACCAATCTGAACCACATCTTTCCCTAATAAATACGTGTTACTTTCGTAGTAATAACAATCGAAATTAACTCCCAAATTTTTATAGGTAATGGCAAAACCATCATAAACCCATTGATTCATGGTTTTCCAAAGCGTGATTACGGCATCATCTCCAGCTTCCCATTTCAGCAACATTTCCTGAGCTTCCAGAATGATTGGCGCTTGTTTTTTGGCTTCTTCTTCCGTTTTACCGGCGCTCATTAATTGCGCTATTTCTTCTTTATATGCCTTATCAAAAGCCACGTAATAATTTCCAACTAACTTATCGCCTTTTAAACCTGTTGATTCCGGCGTTTGTCCGTTTCCGAATTTTTGCCAAGCCAACATCGATTTGCAAATATGGATTCCTCTATCATTAATGATTTGAGTTTTATACACTTTTTTACCAGAAGCTTTGATGATTTCAGCAACCGAATAACCCAAAAGATTATTACGTACGTGACCCAAATGCAATGGTTTATTGGTATTTGGTGAAGAATACTCAACCATTACCGCTTTGTCTTCTGGATTTGGAGTAACAAAGCCAAAGGTAACATCGTCTTTTATTCCTCCGAAGAAATCTAAATAATAGTCATCTGAAATAACAATATTCAAAAATCCTGAAACCACATTAAACCGACTTACCTCAGCTACATTTTCAACTAAATAGTTTCCAATTTTATTTCCCAATTCAACTGGATTACTTTTAACAACTTTCAACAATGGAAAAATAACCATTGTAATATCCCCTTCAAATTCCTTGCGTGTAGTTTGAAATTCAACTTTATCAATAATAACGTCAAATAAAACTTTTACTGCTTTTTCAATTGAGGGCGTAAGAATTTGTGGTAATGTCATTTCGTGTATTGGTTTTATGGGGGCAAAGATAGTCATAATGTAGTAATTTGAAAATTGGAAAACAAGATAATTTCCATCTAAAAATGAAGCTTTTAACCTAGTTTAAGGTAGAAATCCATATTTTTTTCAAAAATCGATGTAACAAAATCCTTATTTGAAAGTCTATTAAGAAACTTTTAATATTTAGTATTTGTTAAAAAATGTTAAATATTACTAAAAAAGGTATTGTGTTTAACATAGTATTGTATAAAATAATACATTTGCATCATCAATCACTTAAATCAAAACAATCATGAAACTTAAATTAATTTTAATCTGCTTTATTGGAACACTGTTTTCGATGCAGGCGCAAACTTCGGTCAAATCATCAATTCTGGAAATTTCAGGAGAAATTTCAGGAAAAATTATTGACAAAAAGACAAACGAACCGTTACCCTATGTAAATATTGTGGTAAAAGAAAACAGCAAAGTCATCACTGGCGGTATTACATCTGATAAAGGAACTTTTCAAATAAAAAATTTAGCCTTAAAAGATTACACTGTTGAAATCCAATTTATGGGTTATAAAACGATTATAAAATCGGCAAAATTAACGGAAGACAGAAGCATCAATTTTAATACCATTGCATTAGAAGAAGATGCGGTTCAGCTGGCTGGTGTTGAAGTAGTAAGCGAAAAATCAACTATTGTACAGAAAATCGACAGAAAGATTATTAACGTGGGTAAAGATTTAATTTCTGCCGGAGCAACTGCTGGAGAAATTATGAATAATATTCCATCGGTGAGTGTGGATCCACAAACGAATGCCATTAGTTTAAGAGGCAATTCTAATGTTCGCATACTAATCGACGGAAAACCAACGACCATGGATGCAGCGCAGGTATTGCAACAAATCCCATCGGCATCCATCAAACAAATTGAATTAATCACCAATCCATCGGCAAAATACAATCCCGAAGGAATGAGCGGAATTATCAATATCGTTTTGAATAAAAACAGCAAACTTGGTTTTAATGGAAGCATTAACAATGGTGTAACCTTTGGAAAAACTCCAAAAGTAAACTCATCTCTTGACTTAAATTACAGATCTGGAAAGTTTAATTTCTACGGGAATTATGGTTTTAATCATGGAAAAAACGCAAACTATGGTTTTATAAAAAGTTTTGAGACAAACAAAGAAAACCTTCAGAAGTTTGAATTTAACAATAAAAACACCTCGCATTTGGCTAAATTGGGATTTGATTTCTATATCAACGAAAAAAATACTTTTTCGTTTTATACCAATCAAAGTTTTTTCTTAGGAAATGGTTTTGGAAGTACCGATGTAGATTATGTTAATAACAACAATATAGACAAATTACAACTTTTTGGAAGTAAAAGTGACAACCACTCCCAAACCTATAATTTTGATTATAAATTGAATTTCAAAAAAGAAGGACACAATTTAGAATTAGAAGTCAATTACAGCAAAAACAATGATCCAGAAGATGCTGTTTATACCAATTATAACAAAACCACCGGGGCATTAATTAATTCATTCAACAATGATGTGGAAACTTTAGGCAAAAGCACTATCGTTAATCTTGACTATGTTAATCCATTAACCGAAACTACCAAATTAGAATTGGGATTGGAAAGCAGAAATGATAATACTGACAATAGTTTATTCAAAGACAATGCTTTCGGTTCTGCTTTTACTTATGACAGATCGTTGTATTCGGCTTATGCCACTTTAGGAAAACAATGGAAAAAATGGAACTTTCAAGTGGGAGCACGTTTGGAACAATACGATGTAGAGGCACTATTTAAAAAAGATGGCGAAGCCGATTCGAAATTTGAAGATGAAATTTTAAGCCTTTATCCATCTACTTTTATAACTTACAATCCAAGCGATAACAACTCTTTCAACTTGAGTTTTTCAAGACGTGTAGACAGACCAAGTATTTCACAGGTAAACCCAATCAGGGAATGGAGTACCCCTACAATCGATTCAGAAGGAAACCCAGATTTAATCCCTCAATTTACCAATTCATTTGAATTCAATTACACCCGAAAAACTAAAATTGGATCTATCACTTCGGGTATTTTTTACAGAAGAATTGAGGACGAAATTACCAGAGTAATTTTTACCAATCCTGAAGATACGAACAAACAAATATTATCTTACGACAACTTCGAAAACAATGATGCGTATGGTGTGGAAGTTTCCGGAAATTTAGATTTCAAAAAATGGTGGAGTGCTAATATCAGTTTAGATGCTTATAAGAAAACAGTAAAAGGAACTATTGAAAACACACCTGGAAATTTCGAATTTATAGCGGTTAATGCCACTACTTTCAATGCACGAATCAGCAATACATTTAAAGCCACAAAAGACTTGCGTTTTCAATTGTCTGGAATGTATAGAGGACGTGATGTGAGCTTACAATTCTTAAGAGAGCCTATGTGGAAAATGGATATCGGAACCAGTTACAATGTATTAAAAGGAAGCGGAACCATAAGTGCCCGTTTCAGCGACATTTTCAACACCATGAATTTTGCTTTTAATGGAGAGAGACCTTATAAAGCTAACGGACAATTTAATTGGGAAAGCCAATCCGTTTACGTAGGTTTCAATTATAGATTCGGAAGTGGGAAAAATAAAGCCATTCAAAGAAAGCAAAGAGATAAAAATGAAACCCAAGGAAGCGGTGGGCTTTTATAAAAATTTTAGTTTTAATATTTTGTTGCCAAAAAAAATCCCGGAGTATGCCAACTCCGGGATTTTCGATTAAAAAAAGGTCTCTTTACTAGTATTGCAAATTAGCTTTTATGCCTTTTATCTCATTACCGCTTGCTGTTTCTCCTGAATCAACAATGGCGGAAGAATGATAAAAAACTGCTTTTGTTTTTTCTTGTAACAATGCAACATTAGTAGATCGCAAACCGCCGCCTGGCATGATTGTAATCCTATCATTTGCCTTTTCTACTAAAGTTACCAATACATCAATTCCTTCAATCACATTTGTTTCTAGCCCAGAAGTCAAAATGGTTTTAAAACCACATTTAATTAAGGATTCAAGTGATTCAAATCTATTTTTTATTGTATCAAAAGCACGATGAAAAGTACATGGAAGTGGATTTGCTAATGCAACTAATTCCGCATTTTGTTCTTCATTAAAACTATTATCTTCTTTTAAAATTCCAAAAACAAAGCCATCTACTTGCAACTTTTTGAAGGCTATGATTTCTGATTTCATTTGTTCAAATTCAAAATCAGAATAAACAAAATTTCCACCACGAGGCCTTATCATTACATTCAAATCGATTGACAGAACTTTGCGGGCAGTTTTAGTCATTTCAAAATCTGGCGTTGTTCCACCCTCTTTCATATTAGCACACAATTCTACTCTATCGGCACCACTTTCTTGTGCAATAATGACTGATTCCAGATTAAAACACGCTATCTCTAATTTACCTTTTCTCATTTATTTCATATGTAGAACCTATTGTTTTTATTGGAATATGTAATTCCCATAGTATCATCCTTCTTTGCATCAAACTCCGGTTATGCTCATTTCAAAAAATAATCTGCATCAATTAATCGGTTTCCGGTTTCGTCATTAACGGCGTAGTTAAAACCACCTTGAACGCAATACGAGCCGTATTCTCCTTTTTTATTCAAAGCGATGAAACCAACTTGAATGTCTTTTAATTCTTTTTTCCTGTTTTTAGTCAATTTCACAATTCGGGCAACCGCTTCTTCACAGGCTTTTTGTGGTGATTTCCCTTGACGCATCAATTCTACAACCAAATGACAACCTGAAATCCGAATCACTTCTTCTCCGTGACCCGTGGCAGTCGCAGCTCCAATTTCGTTATCAACATACAATCCCGCACCTATAATTGGTGAGTCGCCTACACGTCCGTGCATTTTAAAAGCCATTCCACTTGTGGTACAAGCACCCGAAAGGTTTCCGTCAGCATCCAAAGCAATCATTCCAATCGTGTCATGATTTTCGATATTAGCGATGGGTTTGTATTTGCTGTCTTTCAGCCATTCTTTCCATTCTTTTTCCGATTCCTCAGTCAATAAATTTTCTTTTTTGAAACCTTGCGACAACGCAAATTGCAAAGCACCATCACCAACCAGCATCACGTGAGGCGTTTTTTCCATCACTCCTCGAGCTACAGAAATAGGATGTTTGATGTATTCTAAACAAGCTACCGAACCAATATTGGCATTTTCATCCATTATGCAAGCATCAAGTGTTACCCGACCGTCTCTGTCTGGTCGTCCGCCATAGCCCACACTTCGCTCTTTAGGGTCGGCTTCAGGAATTTTTACTCCTGCTTCTACAGCATCTAAGGCCCGCCCTTTATTTTTTAATATTTCCCAAGCGGCTGCATTAGCTTGTATCCCAAAATTCCATGTAGAAAGTACAATGGGTTTCTTTCCTTTTTTAGATGAAAAATCATTTTCTTCCTCTGGCTTCCCTTTGAATGAATTTAACGCCACTGCTACAGAAGCTATCGCCGCTGTTCTTATAAAACTCCTACGGTTATTCATATTTTCTATTTTATATTAATCCAACTTTCGTTTCAAAACAACTCCAAATAATCATGTAATTAATTCTTGTATTTGCACCTACGCTTCACAAAGTAAACTTGTAGCACCCAGTAAAGCCGAAATTTCATTATCTGTGGATACTAAGATAATGATTTCACTCCCGGAATCCCTTATTTTTTGCTGAAAAGCAGGTAAGAAATAGACACTCGCATTTGCAATTTTACCCCCGATTATAAAGCTATCTGCTTCAAAGCTTCTCAACCACGGAAGTACAATTTCGGCTAAATCGGCTCCTACTTCCTCGAATACTTTTATGGCCAAAACATCTCCATCATTTGCACGATTAAAAAGTTCAAGACCATTGCTGATTTTTATTCCACTTACTGCTTCATAACGAGATAAGAGCCCTCGAACTGACACATAATCCTCAGCAATTCCCTCTTTAAATGGAAGGTTATATAACTCGCCGTCTGCCGGTACTTGAGTTCCTGAATCTATTGCTTTACCATTGTCTATAAAAGAAGCCCCAAGACCGGTACCAAGGGTAACTGCCATTACTTTTCTTGAACTATTTTCTGCATTTTTAAAAAATTCTCCTTTACCAAAACAATTGGCATCATTATCGAAAAGAATTGGTATATCATTAGACAAATTAAGTCTTTCCTGAATTAATTCCCGAATATTTAAACTATAAAAATGTTCATATTTAGCTTGATCTTTTATCCAACAAATGCCACTTGCATAATCAAATGGACCCGGCATACATATTGCTAATCCTTCCAACTTTTCTACCCCGGAATTCTTCCATGAAATGCGAATGGCTTTTTCCCAAATATCCATCACCTGAGCTACTGACAAATTAGAATCAAAAGACTCTTTATGCAGCGAAAAATCAAGAACTTTCATCTTATTAATAGCTATAACTGCCACAGTAATGTGAGTTCCTCCAACATCTAGCCCTAATGCATATTCTTTATTCATTTATTTTTTCTTGTATTTACTATTTGTTAAAAAAGTTACACGACAATTTTTTGTATAATTTCATCTGACTATTCTACTATAATTTCATCTACAAATACCCACCCCGGTTTTCCTTCTCCGCTATGACCCGGAGGGCAAATATTACTTTTAGCAGTAACTCTTACAAATTTTACAGTTTGTGGACTAAAGGTTGTACTAAAATTATGCATCGCCGATTTCTGATTGATATCAACCGGATTGTTCACCGTTTTTATTTCTGTAAAAGTTTTCCCGTCTGCTGAAACCTCAAATTTCACGGATTGTGGTAAAAAAATCCAATCGCTATAATTTTGCAAACAACCCAATGAAATATTTTGAATAGTCTTAGCCTGACCTAAATCTATTGTTGCGATCATGTCTTTCCCGCTGAACCCATGCCAGTATTTACCCACTACGCTTGTCCCTCTAACTCCGTCTATTAAAGAATTTTGACCATCGGCCAAGTAATATTGACTTACCGGATTAGTATATTTGACAGTGCTTCCAACCGCTTTATGCATCACAAAATTTTGTTTTGCAGCCTGCAGTCCTTTTATTTGTCCATCCACTACTGTCGATGCTTTTATCACCAAAGAGGAATTAATAGCTATAGGCTTTTCATATTTATCGCTTTGCACCGTTGGTTCCGAACCATCTGTAGTGTACCGGATTTCTCCATTCAATGCTTCTGTAAAAAGGGTTACCATTAATGGTCCGTTTTCAGTGGAAGGCTTGATACTCACTGTAAAATTACCCGGAGAAAAGTGCAAGGCTTTTTGAGCATACCCTTTAAAATGATATTGCAAGCGCTCATTAAAACTATCCCAGTTTTTATTTTCTTTTGGATCCCACAACACTTCTGCCAATGCAGCCATACGTGGCAAAATCATGTATTCTAAATGTTCAGGAGTAGTAATATATTCTGTCCATATATTAGCCTGTGCGCCTAAAATATATGCTTCGTCTTCTTTATTTAATTCTTTAGGAATAGGGTCATAATCATAAACTCTTTTTACGGTATTGAAGCCTCCAATAGCCAAAGGCTCTCCTTCAGGACCCGCCTGATAATGATCAAAATAAAAAGGAGTACCCGGCGTCATCACCACATTGTGCTTCATCTTAGCTGCTTCGACACCACCAGCTTCACCGCGCCAGCTCATTACCGCAGCTTCGGGAGCAAGACCTCCTTCTAATATTTCATCCCAGCCAATTATCTTTCTTTTCTTGCTGATAACAAATTTCTCAATTCGCTTGATAAAATAACTCTGCAATTCATGCTCATCTTTTAAACCCTCACTTTTCATTCTTGCCTGACAACGGGCACATTTTTTCCAAGGTCCTTTGTCAACCTCATCACCACCAATATGAATATAACTCGAAGGAAAGAGTGGCATCACTTCCGTAAGTACATCTTCTAGGAAAGAGAAAACTTCGTCATTTCCGGCACAATAATTAGATGACATATTCGAATAATTCCCCCCTGTCATAGGAAGTTGCGGTTGTTGGGTGCAACTCAATTGCGGATAAGAAGCAATGGCTGAAGCTACGTGGCCCGGCATTTCTATTTCAGGCACAACCGTAATATTTCTTTCTGTGGCGTATTTTACAATATCCTTGATTTGTTCCTGAGTATAAAACCCACCATAAGTAGGACGCTCTCCTTCTTTGGCCTGAGGTCTTTCGCTCCAATTTAAATGGGTTTGATCCACTCTCCAAGCTCCAATTTCGGTTAATTTTGGATTTTTTTTTATTTCAATTCTCCAACCTTGATCATCCACAAGATGCCAGTGAAACACATTTATTTTATAAGAAGCCATCAGGTCGATGTATTCTTTTACGATTTCCGGGCCAAAAAAATGACGACTTACATCCAGATGCATTCCTCTCCATTTAAAACGAGGATAATCATTTATCACCATAATTGGCACTTCCAAAGCTGCATTGGTACGAATCGCCGGTAAGGTTTGAAAGATTGATTGCATGCCGTAAAAAACACCTTTTGGACTGCTCGCTTTAATTACAATAGCAGTTGAAGATACAGTTAACTGATATCCTTCTTCTTGAATGTCTTTTTCAATTACAAACTCCACTTTTTTCGCTGCAGCTTTATTTGATTTTAAAGAAAATCCTGAAATATTTTTAATATAGGATGCAAAAAAATCAGCAGTTGCTTTTAGCTCTTTTTGTGATTTCTTGTATTGAATAGCCGTATTTCCATCAATTGTAAAATTGCCACTTCCCATTTTAAGATCTACAGGTTTTGGAATAATAGAAGGCTGTTGTTGTGCATTCATTAGCACTGAAGCTAATAAAAGAAATAATAGAACTGAACTTCTAAGTGCCATAATCCTTTGTTTTATTATACTATTCATAGGTTACATTTTTATTTTGATACTCTAAAAAGAAGCTATTCTCAACTCTTTATGTTTTAACTAGTTTATTATTTCAATACTTCCGCCATCTCTTTAGCAATTGGATGATTGGCCTTAAAAGTATATCCCAGCAGTTTAGTAATCGTCTGAGCAAATTGTTCCTGATAGAATTGTCCTTCCGTCTTTATTTCTCCTTTGCCAGTGATTCCCACTCCCATAGCTGCAAACCATATTTCGGATGCGCCTTGTATAGTACTTCCGTGGCTCGTCCATTCTGCTTTTATCTTATCTCCTCGGCCATGATCTGTTGTAAAGACTAAAGCTGTTTTGTTTTTATACTGTGGATCATTTTGCACAAAATCCCATATTTGCTTAATCCATGCGTCTACTTGATGAGCAGCATCTAAATACGAACGATATTGTGCGCCATGCGCCCATTCATCTGTTTCTCCATAGGCGATATACAATACTTTTGGTTTATTCACTTTTAATTCCTCCAAAGCTTCATACTGCGTAAATACATCAAAACACTCATCTGCATGCCAAGGCTTATAGGAATCAGTCAACATATCATTGATCAGTTTTTGTTGGGCAGTTGGGTTATTCCCTCCTATTTTATCATAGGCTGAAGCTACAGGTATACCACTTCTTTTTTCGTTTAGGATTCTATCAAATGCTTCCCATGCTCCAAAAGCAGCAATTTTCCCTTTCAACTTTGGTTGTTGGTTTAAAAATTCCAATACAGTAACATGAGGATTCGGCTTATACTCATTTGAATTGATTGCGGGATCGGCATAACCAGTCATTATTTCGCTATAACCCGGATAACTAAACCAGTGTGGATTGGCATTATTTACCTTATTATTATAATTTCTGTTGCCATATAATTGTCCTTTTGAAGCAACTACTGACCACATAAAAGGCATCAGCTTTTCCCTGCGTTCTTTAACATCATCGCTCCAATATTTTTTAAAAATATAAGTACTGTCCCCTTGGTTAAATTTTCGATTATTGGCAATGGAAGAATCCATCCCTTTAAAAAGCTCCTGCCATCTTAACCCATCTGTTGTTATGATGATGATATTTTCTGCTTGTTGCGCATGAGAAATAACACTTGTGAAAACCAACAATAGTATTGCAATTTTTTTCATTTTATTTTTTATCAAGTTATAGATAATAGACTTTTCATTATTTTTTATAAACGCTTACAAAACCAATTAATTTGTTCTTTTTAACTGGATTAATATCGATTTAAAATATCCAAATTGAATTATTTAGCTGTTTTTATTTGATCTATCGCATCTAGCATCCCATTGCGCGAACTGTCTAAAACCAGTTCCCAAAACATAATACCACCCAATTTCTTTTGTATTGCATAGCTCGTCTTTGCCTTAACAGAAGCAATATCATCACCCGTAGCAAATAATTTTAATTTTTCATTATACCAGTAAGGTGCCTTTGCTTTTTTATCCCAAAAATATTCCCAACCATCAACTGTTGTAAATGAAGTGGTATATTTTTTAAAATTTACACCACCAGTTGGTTCACCAGATTGATATAAACCGTTATTAATATTGGATACTTCTTTCCAAATGCGGGTGTAAAAGGCTGCTCCTATAACCAGTTTTTTGGCAGGTATTCCTAATTTCAATAAATAACTTACCGCTTTATCAGTAGATTCTTCATCCTTTTTAGTGCTAAACAATGGCGTATGATGACCTGTAATTTTTGAATATCCATTTACCAAATCGTAACTCATAATATTTACACGATCCACCAATGGCATTATTTTTTTCCATTCGACAGATTCGTCTAAATATTTTTGGAAACCTCCAGCCGCAAAACTAAGTTCATTCTTATTCCCTAAGGTTTGGCGAAGAATTTTGATAAGTTCCGTAAAATTCTTTTTGTCAGCTTGTTGATACAAATGCCCAGGAACTCCTTCTATAGTGGGATATTCCCAATCTAAATCTATTCCGTCACAATTAAAATAAGCATTAACTTCTTGCACCGATTTTGCAAAAACTGCTCTTCCTTTTTCAGTAGAAAAAACATCAGAACAAGGAGCACAACCGCCCCAACCGCCTAATGACAACATAATTTTTAACTGAGGATTTTTAGCTTTTAATGATACCAAATGTTTAATGGCTAGGGAATCTTTAGCCGTGTCAACATTTAATTTTCCATCTTTTAAATGACAAAAACTATAAATGATGTGAGTCAGTTTATTTATCTCAAACTCATTTATTAGTTTATCATCACCCGTGTAATAAGCAATTACAGATAAATTTTTACCGCCTTGAGCATTTACACCACAAGAAATTAGAAATAATAAAAAAAGGAATTTTATACTTTTCATTTTTAAATTAGTATTATTTTTTTCCATTGTCATTGATATTGCTTAAATATTCCTATCGCTTAAAATTTGAGGATAATGAATGCTTGTATGAACAATCAATTCCCCGAACAATGTATTAGCCCAAGCAAACCATTTACGGGTAAATTTCATTGCGTCATCTTTATGAAAAGACTCGTGCATAAAACCGGTATCACCATGTGTTTTGATCAAATTGCTGATACACTTTCTGATTTCGTTTTCATCTACACTGGTGATCGCCCTTAGAATAATACTCATTGGCCAGATGGTATCGGCACCGGTGTGCGGACCACCAATTCCCTCTCCCGCTTTTCCTTTATAGAAAAATGGATTATTTTCTGAAAGCACCACTTTACGGGTATTTAGATACAATTGATCGTCAGGGGCAATGGCTCCTAAATAAGGTAATGATAACAAAGAAGGTACATTGGCATCATCCATCATGTGAAAACTTCCGTAACCGTTTACTTCGAAAGCTATGATTCTACCAAATTTTGGATGCTCAATAATTCCTTGCTCTTTCAAGCCTTGCTCCACTTGTTCTCTTAGTTCTTTGGCATTAGAAACAATAGACTCGTCCTTCAATCCAGCAGAAGAGAACATTTCAACTAAATAACCAAGCACTTCAATGGCAAACATATTACTTGGAATTAAATAGCCAAACAAAGTACTGTCATCACTAGGTCTAAAAGTAGAAACAATCAATCCACAAGGTTTCACGGGATAACCGTAACCGCTCAATGGTACTCCATCGGTAGCCCATGCCGTATTACGCTGAAAAGTATATGGCCCTTTTCCGTCCATACGCTGTTGCTCTTTGAAAGTTTGCAACACCAGTTCCATGGCTTTTTTCCAATCGGCATCAAACATACTGATGTCTCCGGTATTTTTCCAATATTCATACGCCAATCGGATAGGATAACACAAACTGTCGATCTCCCATTTACGCTCATGAATTCCCGGTTGCATTTTGGTCATATCATTCTTCCATTCGCTCACTTGGTTGAAATCTTTATAAAAAGCATTGGCATAAGGATCCAGAATAATGCATTTTGTCTGACGGTTGATTACCCCTTTTATCAGTTCTTGAAGTTTTTTATCTTCCTTGACAAAAGGAAGGTAAGGCCAAATTTGGGCTGTACTGTCGCGCAACCACATGGCATCAATATCACCCGTAATTACATACGTATCCGGCTTTCCATCGATGATTTCAAAATCTACCGTGGTGTCTAAAGTATTTGGAAAACAATTTTCAAATAACCAAGCCAGTTCCGGGTTTGCTATTTGTTTTTTTATTCTGACAATAGCCGCTTCGATTGCCTTGCTGGTAAATTTTCTTTGAGCCAGTGGCGGACGTTTACTCACAAAATCTTTCATTGGAAAATTAAAAATACTAGACTCAGAAGCAAAAACTTCCGATTGAAGTGCCAACAAACCTGCTGATAAAATTCCTGTGTTTTTTATAAATTTTCTACGTGATTGCATAGTATTATTTTGAAGTTGAATAAGAATATGGATAACTACTCGCTGATGTTCCTCTTTTTTGATTGGCTGTATTGCTCATGTCAAAATTTAATTCGCCACCTTTCAACACATCAAAATGGTTGATGTAGTTCTTGGTATGGGTCGAATTATTCCATTTTAATTCCTGAACATATTTATTGTCTTCTGAATTATTAGGGGCATTTATGATCAATTTCTTCCCGTTTTCTAATTCTAAAGTTACTTTCTTGAATAATGGTGCTCCTAGCACATACTCCTCTGTTCCCGGACAAACCGGATAAAATCCCATTGCTGAAAAAACATACCAAGCAGAAGTTTGTCCGTTATCTTCATCACCGCAATAGCCGTCTGCCGTTGGTTTGTACAAACGATTCATTACTTCTCTTGACCAGTATTGTGTTTTCCAAGGCTGACCTGCATAATTGTACAAGTAAATCATGTGCTGGATAGGTTGATTGCCATGTGCATATTGCCCCATATTCATAATTTGCATTTCTCTGATTTCGTGAATAACCGATCCGTAATAACTGTCATCAAAAACCGGAGGCATAGTAAACACTGAATCCAACTTAGATACAAATGTTTTTTCTCCGCCCATCAAATCTATCAATCCATTGATGTCGTGAAAAACACTCCAACTGTAATGCCAGCTGTTTCCTTCGGTAAAGGCATCTCCCCATTTGAACGGGTTGAAATTAGCAGGAAAGCTTCCATCTTTATTTCTTCCGCTCATTAGACCGACTGTTGGATTAAAAACGTTTTTATAGTTCATCATTCGTTTTTCAAACAAATTGATTTCTTTCTTCGGACGTTTTAGGGCTTTCGCCAATTTCCAAATAGCAAAATCATCGTAAGCATATTCTAAAGTTCGCGCTGCATTTTCATTAATTTTTACATCATACGGCACATAACCTAAAGTATTGTAATACTCCGCGCCTTTTCTGCCTACCGCATCCATTGGGCCTTCGTTATTGGCTCCATGCAACAAAGCTTTATACAAAGTATTGATGTCATAATCGCGTAATCCTTTCATATAAGCATCCGAAACTACAGATGCCGAATTGTTCCCCACCATCACATTTCTGAAACCTGGACTTGACCATTCCGGTAAAAAACCACCTTCTTTATAATCGTTGATCAAACCTTCCTGCATTTCTTTATTGATGGAAGGATAAACCAAATTCAACAACGGATACAAGGCTCTAAAGGTGTCCCAAAAACCAGTTCCGGCATACATATAACCCGGCAAAACTTTACCATTATAAGGACTATAGTGAATAATTTTTCCTGTAGCATCTTTTTCGTAATGCTTTTGTGGAAAACAAGCCGTACGGTATAAACAAGAATAGAAGGTTCTTAACTGGTCTTCACTGCCACCTTCAACAGTTAATTTCCCTAAAACTTTGTTCCATTCCTTTTTAGAGTCTGCAACGGTTTGTTCAAATGAAGCCTTCCCTAATTCAGTTGTTAAATTCAACTCCGCTTGTTCGATACTGATAAAGGATGAAGCCACTCGTACACTGATTTTCTCTCCTTTTTTGGTTTTGAAACCAACCACTGCACCAACATGATTATCTGTCAACTCCAATTTATTTTTCTCCAAAACCTTGTCATGCCAAGTATCATTCGATGCAAATGGTTTGTCGAATATCAAAACAAAATAGTTTTTGAAATTAGTTGGAACGCCACCACTATTTCTGGTAGTATAACCAATGATTTTATTTTCTGACGGGATTATTTTGATATGCGACCCTTTATCAAAAGCGTCGATAACTATAGAAGACTGCTCATTTTCAGGAAAAGTAAATTGAAAATGTGCCGCTCTTTCGGTTGTGGTCAGTTCTGTGGTCACATCAAAATCGGCAAGGTATACACTGTAATAGTGCGGCTTTACGATTTCGGCTTTATGGCTGAACCAACTCGCTCTTTCATCCTCAGTAAAAGCTAATTTTCCTGTTACCGGCATAATCGAAAACTGTCCGTAATCATTCATCCATGGCGAAGGCTGATGCGTTTGTTTGAACCCACGGATTTTTTCAGCCGTGTAATTATAAATCCATCCGTCTCCCATTTTACCGGTTTGCGGTGTCCAGAAATTCATTCCCCAAGGCCTCGCAATAGCAGGATAGGTATTCCCATTAGAAAGACTGTGTACTGATTGCGTTCCCATCAAAGGGTTTACATATTCTACAGGATCAAAAGTTTTATTTTGTGCATTAGCGGCTAAGCATAAAAAAAGCAAGCCGAAAAAAATTAAATTTTTTTTTCTCATAATTTCATTCTTAAATATATACTGCAAAATGTATGTGTTAAAATGTGAACTGCCGCTCAAAATAAACCTACAAGGGTTTAAAAACCCTTACAGGAGCACTGAACACTGCAAACTTGTTACAAAGGTCTGTCTTCCTTTTTCGCACCCCAAGTAGTCGAAGGCATGCTGCCCATATACAATTTCAGCTCACCACCTTTGGTAACCATATCGTGGGTGATGTATGATTTTGTATATGGTTTTCCGTTAAATTCTGCTTTTTGAATGTACATATTAGCAGCACTGTTGTTTACTGCTGTCATTTTGAATGAAACGCCATTCTTAGTTTGTACCGTTGCCTGATTTACCAAAGGACTTCCCAAAACATAGATTCCATTCGCCGGATTAACCGAATAAAAGCCCATAGCTGAGAAAACGTACCAAGCTGACATTTGCCCTAAATCTTCATTACCGCATAAACCATCAGGCTTGGTCGTATAAAAAGTATCGGCAATTTCGCGTATCAATTTTGCCGTTTTCCAAGGCTGTCCTGCATAAGCATACAAATATGGAATATGATGATTGGGTTCGTTTCCTTGAGCATATTGCCCTACAAAACCACTAATATCTGGTGAAGCATTCTCACCTACCACTCCTTCTTGTTGGGTAAACAAAGAATCTAGCTTTTTTGTGAATTTTTCTTCGTTACCAAATAATTTTATCAAACCGTACGGATCTTGTGGCACTAACCAAGTGTATTGCCATGCATTTCCTTCCACATAATCGTCTTCACGATGTGATGATGAAAGCGGATTGAACGGCTCGCGCCACTGACCATTTTTTAATTTACCTCTCATGAACTCGGTTTTCGAATCAAAATAAAGCTCATATAATTTGGCTCTTTTAGAGAAATACACATAATCATCTTCTTTGTTCATTGCTTTTGCCATCTGGGCAACGCACCAGTCATCAATAGCGTATTCTAAAGCGTTTCCAACGCTTTCCAACTGCGAATCAGCTGGAATGTATTCTAACTTTTGAACATAATCCATCCCGGCACGGGTTTGCATCGATGTCTTTTTAATGGCTTCGTAGGCAAGTTCAACATCATATCCTCTATATCCTTTCAAATAAGCATCTACAATAACTGCAATTGAATGATTCCCGTTCATGGTATTGGTTTCGTTACCCATCAAATGCCAAACTGGTAGTCGTCCTTGTTGCTGATAGATTGCCAAAAATGATTTTACAATATCATTGATTTTGTTTGGTTGAGTAATGGAGTACAATGGGTGCAAAGCGCGGTACGTATCCCAAAGTGAAAAAGTAGTGTAATTAGTAAACCCTGCTTTTTCGTATACTTTTTTATCAGTTCCTCTATAATCGCCATTGGCATCATTAAAAATAGAGGGCGCAAACATGGTGTGGTACAAGGCGGTGTAAAAAACCTTTTTAGTTTCATCATCCGCACTGATCTTAATTTTTCCCAGTTCTGCATTCCATTTTGAATCAGCTTGTTTTACTGATTTTGCAAAATCCCAATGCGGAATTTCGGCTTTTATATTTGCCAAAGCATTTTCATAACTCACCGGAGAAAGTCCCACTTTGACTAAAACCTGTTTGTTTTTTAAACTTGCAAAATCGATAACCGCTTTTAATCTTGTTCCTTCTGCTTCGCTTCCTTTTAATGCTGAAATGCTGTCATATAAGGAAATAGCCGAAATAGGCTGAGAAAATTCAATGGCAAAAAACAGGCGTTGATCATCAGCCCATCCTTTTGAATGACGATAACCAATGATTGTATTCCCGCTTATTTTTTTGATGTATGTTTTCACAGGTTTGTCCCATCCTAAACCATCGGCCAAGTCCAATAAAACATGAGAATCATCAGCAGAATTAAAAGAATATTTATGAAAACCAACTCTTTCCGAAGCCGTTAACTCTGCTTTTATTTTGTATTTATCCAATAAAACGCTGTAATAACCCGGTTTGCTGATTTCATTTTCATGTAAAAAATAAGAACCGTAACCATTTTGCATGTCTTCTTTTGTTCCTTTTGTGAGCGGCACTTTTCCGGTTACTGGCAATAAAAGAATATCATTCAAATCACCAATTCCCGTACCGCTTAAATGTGTATGGGTAAAACCCAGAATGGTATTACTGGCATAATTGTAGCCGCTACACCAATCCCAACCTTCAAAAACATTGGACGGCCCCAATTGAACTGCTCCAAAAGGAACATTGGCACCAACAAATACATGACCATGCCCGGCAGAACCGATAAATGGATTTACATATTGACTGTAATTTAAAGGAACTTGTTTTTTTGCTTTTACTTGCGATACTGCCGGCTGAGCAAATAATAAACTCAATACGGCAATTCCTGAAACCGCTATTTTACTATATTTTGCAAACATTATTCTTTATTTTTAAAATTAAATTAAAACTAACTAATTAGCAACCAATAATTTTCGTCACCATATTTATACCTACAAGGTCTTAGAGACCTTGCAGGATTGGCTGTCTTACAAGGTTTACAAAACCTTGTAGGTTTGTCTTGACCTTATTTATACCTGTAAGCTCTTGAATACCTTGCAGGATTAGCTGTCCTGCAAGGTTTATAAAACCTTGTAGGTTTGTCTAGACTAAACAACATTTAAATGGCGACTAAAAATAATTAGTTACCAAAAATTTCATTCCTTTTATTTGTATCTGTTAAGCACGTCATACAAGGAAGTAACTTTTATAACAGGCTTTATTATTTTACCTTCAAACGAAATTCGCATTTCTTTTCCGGCTTCTAAATCCATGTAATTATCACTCAATTTTCCTGTATAATCTTTAATGTCAACATATACATATTTCGCAGGTTTCGTGGCTTTGATGATTATTTCATTCCCTATTATTTTCCAACTGATCTGCGGATCTTCTAAAGGTAAATCTTTAGGACGCTTGAGGTCAATCTCGGCAACTTTATCATCACGATACGCTTCTCTTATGGCGTACCAAGCTGCTTTGGGTTGACGATTGTTGTAATCGGTGATACTCCAGCTGGCTGTTGGCCAGCAATCATTAAGCTGCCAAACCAAAGTCCCCATATTATAAGGAGCCTTTGAACGATGAATCCCAACAATGTTTTTTAACGAATAATATTGCAAACACTGGGTGAGATAAGTATAATCTTCTACATTCATCTTTTTCACTTTGGTCGAATCGATAAAATAACGATCCAAATACGAATTCAACTTCATAAAACCATTCCCGGCTTTCTGATGCGCTTTTAATACATCTGAAAATAAATGACGGTCTTCAGGCAAAGTAAATTTTTCTATAGATGAATAATTAGGCATGGCTTGCATCCCGTATTCACTCACAAAACGACCTGTTTTGTTTTGCACGTTTTCAATATCTGCTAGTCCCCACCAAGTTCCCCAGTAGTGGCTGTCGCCTTCTGTATAACTTTTCTCTCTTCCCCAACCAAATAATGGAGAGCTGCTGATATATGGTCGGCTTGGATCAACTTCTTTCACCCATTTTGGAATACTGTCCTGAAACAAACGAACGTAATCTTTCCATAAACGAGTCGAGTCTTGTTTAGACATATTCATGGATTTTTGCCATCCCCAGTTTTTAAAGGCTTCGTCGCTTTCGTTATTTCCGCACCATAAAACAATGCTTTTGTGATGACGCAAACGCTTTACCTGATATTTCACCTCCTCTCTGACATTGTCAAAAAAGGCTTTATCTCCAGGCACCATTGTTCCGGCAAACATAAAATCCTGCCATACATTGATTCCGTATTTATCACATAAATCATAAAAATAATCGTCTTCATAAATCCCTCCACCCCAAACACGAAGCATGTTCATATTGGCATCTTTAGCCGACAAAATAATCTTTTCATATTCTTTTTTGGTCACTCTCGAAAGGAAAGCATCCGAAGGAATATAATTAGCCCCTTTCATATAGACCGCTTTGTCATCAATTTTAAAATAAAATGATTTTCCAAGGCTGTCCGGTTGTTGTACTAATTCTATCTTTCGGCTTGGAACAAAAGGTTTCTCTGCCTCTTTTTCATCATAGGATTCTAATCGTACTTCTTTCCAAATTCCACAAGTGGTAAATTTAGGTCCCCAGTCCCAACCAAAATGATATTGGGCTTTACGCACATACACGCGGGGATTATCCGGAATTACAAAAGGCAAATCTTTCTTGGCGAGTAAATCCACAACATTTTGCGCCGATAGAAAGACAACCACTAATTTATTCGTACCGGGATGCAAATACTTTTTCACATCAACACGCCATTGACGAAACATGTTATTAGCTTTTAATACTAATTTTCCATTTAAATAAACGGTTGCATAGGTATCGAGCCCATCAAAAACAAGCTCCGTATTTTTTTTCTTTAACATTGCTGGAGTTACCAGGAAAGAAGTTTTATACTCCCAGTTTTTTCTCTCTATCCATTGCAGTTTTTTCTCATTGTCACGATAGTACGGATCTAATATTAATTTGTTGTTCAGCAAATCGGTATGTACTTCTCCGGGAACTGTAGTGGCATTCCATTTTGCAGTTTTCTCCTGACGAAATTCCCAGCCGTTTTTTAAAACTACTGAACTATTTTGAGCATTCGCCACAAAGAACAGGTTCGCAAAACAAAGGGTTACAAACCAAAAAAAGGCTTTTTTACATTTCATTGTGAAGAAGTATTAAAATCATTATTAATGTGTAAATTTCTATTGGACAAAAGTGTTTTATCCTTTGGCAACACCTTTATTATATACCATTTATTGAGTTAAGTATTTCAAAAGTATAAAAATATATAATTTATCATTATTAAAATTACCTAAAGCAGTTTTGTTCCTATTGTGAAAAAATTCGCAAATAATTCTATTCGGTAGATCATTTAAGAGATTATTGGAAGTAACTCCATTTTTTTCAGCAGACAGCAAAGTAAAATACTTTGTCTGTTGCGAAAAAAAAGGTGATAAAGACAAGAAACTAAATCCCTAAATAACATCAAATTTTTACGCTTCCTTTTTTTATTAGAAATATCAAACTGATAAAATAATAAAACCGAGTCAGGAGGAAAACCTACCCAACTCGGTTTAAACATTTTAATATAAATGATTAGTGTTTAGCCCACCAAAGCGGAGTAAATACACCATCAGCACCACCTAAAAACCCTACCGCTTGCTCATATCCTTTTGGATTTGAATTTCTTAAACCTGAAGTATATCTCAATCGTTGCGGAAAGAAACCAACCTGATTGCTCATAAAATTAGCACTTGTTAAAGCAGGTAAATTAACTAAAGGCTGTTCTACTGCCGGGTTCTCAAAGAAAGGCAAACCTAATCTTCTATGATCATTCCATCCTTCCAATGGCAACCAAGGAGTTTGCGCAATGAATTTTTGGGTTATGATTTTTGTCAGTAAATCATTTTTCACTGCACCATTTTTATACAAATCATTTTTAGGATATAAAATCGTAGCCACCCCAGGTACGTTCGTATAACCGTCTACATAAGCCATAGCATGGCTAGCAGCTGGTTCCGCAGTATGACTCCAACTTACAGAAGTACCTGCTCTATTATACTCTTCAGAAGTCAAATAAGCATTTAAATGAGAAGAAACTCCCCAATAAGCAAAATTCGCTTTGACACCCTCTTCATAAGCTGCTTTACCGCTCATTGGAACTGTCCAACCTTTAACAGCTGCTTCAGCTAATAAAAAGTATGTTTCCCATGAAGCAAAAAAGATACGTTGGCTCTTAGATGCTCTAAATGCTTGAGACAAACCTGGCATAGTACCATTAAAAGATCTTACTTCATTTGTACTCGCCATAGCACCCCAATTACCCACAGCAAAAGCATTCCAGGTATTTGTTGCATCAATTGTTTTGACCACCCCACCACTTGTATTTTTTAAATTTCTCGATGTAGTCTTTGCGCTATTATCCCATGAAGGGTATGTAGAAAAATTAGGATTATTAAAGTCCCCTGGAATACTAAATGTTTTATAAGCACGAGGATCTATCATATTTGGCAAGCCATCCAGCCAATAACCCGCTGCTGGTTCGTTCGTTTTCATTGTAAAATGATTCGCAAATTTCAATCCTATATAATCTGCCGGTTTAACACTGGCATGAAAAGAGGTAGCCAACTGATCCGTTGATTTCACTCCACCCAAACCGATGTAAAGATTATTTAATGTTACAGAAATGATCTGTGCATTCCATTCACGACTCATCACCCCAGTCAAATCATCCCAACCTGGTTTTTCTTGTACTTGAAAATTATCTGAGGCATCTGTCAATAAATTACCGCTTGCAGCAGCTTCAAATTCAGATTTGGCTTTAGCCGGATCTACTTCAGACAAACGCATTGCCAAACGAAGACGCATCGAATTAGCATACTTTCTCCACTTTACGTAATTGTATTGAAAAGCAGGATCTTCTTTCTTTAAAATATCAGGATTCACAACTGCAACATCTAATTTCTCAGAAGCATCTTTTAGTTCTGCCAACAAGAAATAGTAAACGCTTTTTAAATCCACAAATTCAGGATTTTTACCCTGAAATGCTTCAATGGCTATGGGTCCAAAGTTATCGGCAAGTTCACTCATCAAATAAGCTCTCCAAATACGCGCTACTTGTTTTAGATTAGAGGAATAAGGCTTTACAAGTCCTTTGGCTTCTTGTTCGTCAGCAACTTGAATGGCGGTATTTATGGAGTTTAACCAACCCGCAGAGCTATTGTAATAAGCACTTGACCATCCATCATTATCAGTACCTCCCGATATACCGGTACTTAACATTTGATGTCCTGCCGTTTTCCAATAAAGCACAAAAGATCTTTCGGCCACATCCGGATTCATTTGCGCTCCAATTATAGAGCTATTTATGAAATATTCCACTTGCACCTGGTCTGCATTTGCAGCAATAGGATTTGTGTTAATTTCGTCGAAATTGTCACAAGACCCTAGCATTGTCATCATTGCCAGAGCTAAACTTGATTTTTTTACTATATTTTTCATGATATAAATTTTATAATTGATTAAAAGCTCAATGCAAGGTTTATCAAAAAGGTACGAGTCGTTGGCGCTGCACCGTTTTCAAAACCTACCGCATTAGTACCCGTCGCAAATACCGATTCTGGATCAAGCCCATTCATGTGACTTTTAATCATCCAAACGTTATTGCAGGAAACTCCAATTTTTGCTTTTTGTATCGCTGTTTTAGCTAGGAATTTAGCAGGAAAATCATAATTAAATTGAACGTTTCTAAGACGAATGTTGCTTGCATCATATATATTTGCCTCGGTAATCCCTAAGTTTCCGGAACCGGCTACTCTGCTCCAATACAATTGAGGGCTAACTGCTTTTGTGTTTTGTACATAACCTGTACCGTTCACGACAACTCCATCTGCCACAATATCATCTCTTAATCCATTTACAACTGTTTGAGAAGCCGTCCCGCTTTGTTGCATGTCGGCTAGAGTTCCTGAGAACATTTTACCGCCAAATCTCGCATCAATCAAGAATGCCAAAGAGAATCCTTTATAGGCAAAGGTGTTGGTAAACCCAAGCATGGCCTTCGCTTGTTGATTCCCTAAACTTTCTGCTGGGCCAGTAACTGCTTGTGGCAATCCGTCGGCACCGATTACTAATTGTCCGAATGAAGGACTCGTTGCATCAGTAACTCTTAAAAATTTACTACCGTAGATTTCTCCATAAGATTTACCAACCTCGGCTAAAACTTGAATGTTATCAAACCCTCCTAAACCGTAGCGTGTTACTCCTTCTGAAAGTTCTAAAATCTTGCTTTGGTTGGTAGAGAAATTCGCGGAAACATTCCACAATAATGAATTTGGATTAGTCAATATTTTCCCATCAACTACTAATTCTACTCCTTTGTTTTGAATGTTACCTGCATTAATTTTCTTTGAGCTATACCCACTTAATGGATCCATCGGAAGGTTTATCAACTGATTGGTCGCATTGGATTTGTATACCGACACATCAATACCAAATCTACTGTTAAAGAAACGCAACTCAGCTCCAAACTCAGTTGATTTAATCAACTCGCTTACTACATTTTCATCATACAAAACGCGCCCTCTTGTAGCGGTCGTATTTCCATTTGGATCCTTCCCTATTCCATAAACATTTTCCAATTGATACGGATCAAGGTCATTACCTACTGACGCGTAACTGGCTCTTAATTTACCATAGCTAAACCAATTCGGCAAATCTGTATTCATCGCTGCAAACATATCTGTAAACACATACGAGAGACTTAGTGACGGATAAAAGAAAGAACGGTTTTTCTTGCTCAGTGCAGAAGACCAGTCATTTCTAAAAGTGGCATCCAAGTACAAATAGCCATCATAACTAACCTGAGCTGATCCGAAAACAGAATTGATTGATTTTTTGCTAAATCCTTCACTAACACCTGGATTTCCTTCAGCATTATTTATTGCAAATAAGTTAGGCACTACCAATTGACCTGCACTGGCACCTATCGAAGACGACTCACGATCCATCAAGTTACCACCAAGGGTAGCCATACCTCCAAATTTCCCAAAAAGGTCATCCTTTTTGGCAATCAATAAAGCTTGGTAATTCGTTTCGGTAAAGGTGCTTTTTCCTAAACTGTATCTACCTGTAGGAGTCATAGGGCTACCACTGTATGTTCTTGCATTAGAATTATTGGTATACATATCAGCTCCTGCTTTAATTTCGGCATTCAACCAACTTGTAATATCATATTTTAACGAAGCATTCATCAAAAAGCGATCTCTCACATCTTCATTTAGGTTATATTTATTAGCCCAATACGGATTGATTCCGCTTCCGCCACCAAACCAAATCATATTACCGTTGGCATCAGCCCCTTCCTTAAATTGAGTAATATCAACTGATCTTGGAAAAAGGTTCAACAAATAAAAGGGATTGGTACCATTAGGCCCACCTACAGTTCTATTGTTTGCTTTTGCATTGGTGTATTGAACTTTAGTATCTGCAGTCCAACGGTCACCCTCACCAAATTTAGCTACCGCTCTAGCCAATAAGTTGGTTCTGCCCAATTTAGCACCAGGAATCATACTAAGATCTTCCATACGGTTGACAGAGGTATAAATGGATGTTTTTTGAATGGATTGCTGAAACGAAACACTGTTATTTTTAGTAATACCACTTGCACTAAAATAATTGCCCACGTTATCATAAGCAGCCAAAGGCTCACTTATCCCATTCCAATTTACCAAATTTTGTCCTGCAATTTTAGGCCCCCAACTTGAATTAGAACGTGCATCGGAAACATTATCCAAACCTTGACCAAAGTCATTTTGCTGTTTAGGTCTGGTAAAAATACTTTCAAACCCAACAGAAGAAGTAAAAGTAATTCCCAATCCTTTTTGCTTTTTACCGGTTTTGGTAGTAATCAAAATCACTCCATTACCCGCTCTTGACCCATAAAGAGCTGCTGCCGAAGGCCCTTTTAATACCGAAAGGCTTTCAATATCTTCCGAATTTAAATCCGAAATACCATTACCCATATCAATACTTGGATTCCAATAATCATTATTAGAGGCACCTGTAAAATTGTCCATAGGCACTCCATCCACAACAATAAGCGGCTGATTATCCCCAGTTAAAGAGTTAAAACCTCTCAAAACCAGTTTTGAAGATCCCCCAGGACCGGCACTGGAACGTACCACTTGCAAACCTGCTACTTTTCCGGTAAGCGCATTTGCTAAATTGGGTTCTCTGGCTTCTACCAGACTACTTCCTTTTATTTCCTGAACGGCATAACCTAATGATTTTTTTTGTTTTTTAATCCCTAAGGCTGTTACAACAACTTCCCCTAACTCTTGTGTATTTTCGGCTAACACAACAGTAACATTATTTTCACTTTCAGCAACATCTACTGATTTTGAAGTAAACCCGATAGATGATACTGTCAGTGTTACTTTACCTGAAGGAACCATGACCGCAAAGTTTCCTTCGGAATCTGTTATTGTACTGATGGTTTTCCCTTTTACCTTTACGGTAGCAGAAACAATACCCTTGTTTTCTGCATCTGCGACTACGCCTGTTATTGATCGGTTTTGTGCAACAGCGCCAAAGCAGCTGAGCATTACCAATCCTAACACTGCTAAAATTTGTTTCATAAGCATTTGTTTGTTTTTTGGTTTTGGTTTTGATTTAAAATATTAATAAAAAAATAAGAACTCAATTTCAATGTATGATCAAAAAAGCATCACACAATTTCTAATTAAAGTAATTTACTAAATCGATTTAGTAAATTATTAAAAAAAACAGATTCTTCATTTTATAATTTTTAAAATGATTAATCCTATTTTATATTATACCGATTCTCTAATAATCAGTTTTCCTTTTTCCAGCTATAAATCTTCGTCCATTAAGGACATCGATTCAGGAATTAATAAAAGCATTAATTTAGCAGCTGCTCATCCTAATATTATAAACTATTTCAGAGTCTAGGTCCAAAGCAAATTTTACTCTTTTAGAAATAATTCTATTTTACACATTCGACTGAAGAGTTAAATCTAATCGATAATTTTGTTAATTTTTTAGCTTTTACAAAGACCGAAAGATATAATGACTAAAACATACTTATTAATTCAATATTATCTTTGTTTAATTCTTAATTATCAATTAACAGCGGCTAGATTGCCTAAATCGATTTAGTAAATTAATAAAAAAAACAGATTCTTCATTTTATAATTTTTTAAAATGATTAATCCTATTTTATATTAAACCGATTCTCTAATAATCAGTTTTCCTTTTTCAAGTACTTTTTCTACCGCAAAATCATTTTCATTTGTCATTTGATCCATCAGTAATTGAACTGCTTTTACTGCAATACCGTCAATTGGTTGTTCAATAACTGAAATAGAGGGAGAATGCAATTTAAAACTATAATGGTCGTCATAACTAATGATAGAAATATCCTCAGGAATCCTTAAACCCATTCTCTTAAAAGCTTGTAATCCGGCTAATCCCATATAATTCGCTAAAAAGAGTACTGCATCTATACCCGGTTTCTTTTTGAAAAAGTCAATAATAGCGTCAATTTTACTTTCTTCATCACTGCGATAATCCAAATGAAGAGTAAGGGATTCATCATATAGACCCGCCTCTTTAATGGCATCAGAGTATCCTTTCTCTCGCAATTTCATCTGAATCATTTCTGAAGTAGTATTAACCACAGCAATATTTTTACATCCTTTTTTTATGAAAAATTCTGTTGCGACATAAGCTCCATTATAATTATCCATAACAACATGACTAACATTTTGATTTGGAAAATACCTGTCAATTAATACCACAGGCTTTTTTAAATTCATAAGATGATCAATACTTTTTTCTAATTTTTCTGTTGGAGTTATGATAAAACCATCCACATTTGCCTGAAGCAAACTTTGAATTAATTCAGCTGATCTTTCATTATCATCACCTGTACTACAATAAAAAACTCTATATCCTAACTTCTTAGCTTCATCCTCTATTACTCTGGCTAGATCAGAAAAGAACTGATTCGAAATGTCTTCAACAATAAGCCCAATAGATCTGGTTTTTCCTGTTCGAAGACTGCTCGCAATCATATTAGGTTTGTAATGCAACTTCTCAGCTATATCTTGCACTTTTTTAATAACTGCCTTGCTGATTCCCATTTTCTCACCTTTCCCATTAAGGACAAAAGATACCGTAGAGATTGAAACTCCGGACTCTATAGCAATGTCTTTAATGGTGATTTTTTTCATCAGAAAACTAACTTTAAGAAAAATTTAATGTTTACTTGACAAATATATATAAAAATAATTACAAAATCGTTTTAGTAAATATTTTTTTAAATGAATCATTTTTTTTATGCTAATAAATAGATAAAACCACACAATTACAGGATCTAATCAAAGATATTCCTAATCATAAAAAAGTCCAAATTCGACAAAAATAGCATCAATAACGCCTAAAAAGGTTACATAACGCTCTAATTTAAAACAAATAATTCAAAGAAATTAGATTTAAAATTTTAGTATTCTTTCAAAAGTAAATCCATTTAAGTATCCTTTTATTTCATTAAGAATTAGACAACAAAAACAAAACCCCGGAGTAATTCAACTCCAGGGTTTCTTATATAAAACGGTAGACAAATCGGCTGCCTAAACAAGTATAATTACCATTTAATAATAGCGCTTCCCCAAGTGAATCCACTACCAAATGCTGCTAATACAACAGTGTCTCCTGATTTTATTTTTCCTTTTTCCCATGCTTCGGTTAAAGCAATCGGAATAGAGGCTGCAGTTGTATTTCCGTATTTTTGAATATTATTATAGACCTGGTCATCCGTCAAATTGAATTTCTTTTGAATAAACTGAGAGATTCTCAAATTAGCCTGATGTGGTATCAACATATCAATATCCGAAACCTGCAAATTATTCGCTTGTAGTCCTTCATTAATTACCTCACTGAAACGAACCACGGCATTTTTAAATACAAATTGTCCATTCATATACGGGAAATAACTTTCGTCATCCGGATTATTGTCTGCCAAAATATCAGTTACCCAACGGCCTCCCATTCCTGGAGCTTTTACAATTAATTCCTCCGCATGTTGCCCTTCGGAGTGTAAATGTGTGGATAAAATACCTTTGGTCAAATCTTCTTCTCTGCTCAAAACAGCCGCGCCTGCCCCATCTCCAAAAATTACCGAAACGCTACGTCCACGAGTGGTCATATCCAATCCTGTAGAATGTACCTCAGATCCAATAACCAATATGTTTTTATACATTCCGGTCTTGATATATTGATCCGCAACCGACAACGCGTAAATAAATCCGGAACATTGATTTCTTACATCTAATGCGCCAACGGTTCTTAAACCCAAATCTCGTTGTACTAAAACTCCTGGGCCAGGAAAATAATAATCCGGACTCAATGTGGCAAAAACCACAAAATCAATATCCTCTTTTGCAACTCCAGAACGTTCTATCGCAATTTTTGCAGCTTTCACGCCCATAGAAGTCGTTGTATCTTCCCCTCTTATGATGTGTCGTCTTTCCTGAATTCCTGTTCGCTCCTGAATCCATTCGTCATTGGTGTCAATGATTTTTGATAAATCGTCATTAGTGACTACGTTTTCGGGAACATAATAACCCAATCCTGCTATTTTTGAATGATACATATTAATGTTATTTTATTAAAATAAAGTTGCAAATTTAAACATACTTAAAAATATGAGTCCACAAATTACTCTTTTTTTGGCAACTTATCATTTATATCTGTTTTTTAGGAGCTTTTTCCAGCTATCCGCTACAATCTTCTCTTGTATCGTTAAAAAACGATACAAGAAAAGGATTTTCACTTTTATCTGGGCTAGGCATAAACGTTAAAAAGAAATATTTGCTTCCAAATGTAACAACATTGAATTATTTTAGACCAATAATTCAGAATACTAAATAATTTAAAATCATTCAAACTATGAAATTAAAGATTCCGTTTTTCCTGTTTCTGGGCTTGAGTTTAACCACTTTTGCCCAAGAAAATTTAACCTATCAAAAACCTTCCAAATCGATCGCTGATTTGGCTGATTATGAAAGAGCACCTTCAGTATCAATGGATACCAAAAAAGAATACATGCTACTTACGTATAGAAATACGTATAAATCACTGGACGATTTAAACCAAGACGAATTGCGTTTAGGAGGATTGAGAATTAATCCAATCACTAATATTTCGAGTACTGTTACGTACATTAACAATCTTAAATTACGTAAAATAAAAGAAAAAGAGGAGGTACAGGTTGCAGGTTTACCAACAAATCCTCGTGTCAGTAATATCTCTTGGTCACCAAATGATACAAAAATCTTGTTTTCACATACTACTGCTTCTGGGGTTGAACTTTGGTTTATCGATGTAGCTTCGGCAAAAGCCACCAGATTAACAGAGGCTACTGTAAACGCTAATCTTGGTAATCCATTCAGTTGGATGAATGACAACGAGACTATTTTGGTGAAAATGTTGCCAAAAAACAGAGCAGCACTTTTGGATGCCAAAAAAGATTTACCAACCGGCCCGATAATTTCAAATGCCGATGGTGCTAAATCTCAAAACAGAACCTATCCGGACATGTTGAAAAACAAGAATGATGAAATCAATTTTGAGAACATTATCACGTCTGAATTGTATAAAATAAACCTGAACGGAACGGCAACTTTATTCAAAAATGCAGGTATGTATGCCGGAGAAAGTTTCTCTCCTGATGGAAATTATATCATGCTGACTACCATTCAAAAACCATTTTCATACATCGTTCCGTTGAACCGTTTTCCGTCAAAATCAGTAGTGTACGACAAAGCTGGAAACGAAGTAAAAGTTGTGAATGAAGTACCGCTAACCGAAATTATTCCTAAAGGCTTCATGGCGGTTCGTAAAGGAAAAAGAAACATGAGCTGGAGAGCGGACAAACCGGCAACATTAGTTTACGCTGAAGCTTTAGACGCTGGAGACCCGGCAAATAAAGTGGAATTCAGAGACGAAGTTTTTCTTTGGAACGCACCATTTGACGCAGCAGCCACTCCATTGGTAAAAACGCCGCAACGCTACAGCCGAATGATTTGGGGGAATGAAAACGTTGCCGTTGTTTCAGATGAATGGTATGACACGCGTAATACCAAAACCTATTTAATCAATCCATCAAATCCAAGTCAGGCTCCAAAAGTAATTTTCGACAGAAACTCTCAAGATGTTTATTCGGATCCAGGGAATTTTGAAACCAGAAAAAACCAATACAACAGATATGTTTTGGCTATCGAAAATGACAATGCATTTCTTATTGGGGACGGATTTACTAAAAACGGGCAATTTCCTTTTATTGCGGAGTATAATTTGAAAACATTACAATCAAATCGTCTGTATACCTCAGCTTACACGGATAAAAAAGAGGATTTATTGGAGATTGAAGACTTCAAGAAAGGAACTGTGTTAGTACAAATCCAGTCTAAAAATGAGTATCCAAATTATTACCTTAGAAACATCAAACAAAAAAACAAACTGACACCAATCACAGCATTCAAAAATCCTTTTGAAAGCATCAAAAACGTGAGCAAAGAAGTGATTAAATACAAACGTAAAGATGGTGTTGAATTATCTGGAACGTTATATTTACCGGTAGGGTATGATAAGGTAAAAAAAGAGAAAATGCCATTATTGATTTGGGCTTATCCAGCAGAATACAAAGACAAAAATTCAGCGGGGCAAAGCACACAAAACCCGAACGAATTTACATTTCCTAATTATGGATCCTTCGTATATTGGGTAACCAAAGGGTATGTAGTTCTTGATGATGCTGCTTTTCCTATAATAGGGGAAGGAAAAACGGAACCAAATGATAATTTCATGACGCAATTAGTAGACAATGCAGAAGCGGCGATTAATGCGGTAGATGCTTTGGGATACATCAACAGAAAAAAAGTAGCGGTTGGAGGACATTCATACGGCGCTTTTATGACGGCTAATTTATTGACCCATTCTAATCTTTTTGCATGTGGAATCGCCCGAAGTGGTGCGTACAACAGAACGTTAACTCCTTTTGGTTTCCAAAGTGAGCAACGCAACTACTGGGAAACTCCTGAGGTTTATAACACGATGTCGCCATTCATGAATGCTGACAAAATGAAAACACCAATGCTTTTAGTACACGGTGAAGCCGATAATAATCCGGGGACGTTCACCTTGCAAACCGAACGTTATTTTCAGGCTTTGAAAGGTTTAGGAGCTCCGGCAAGAATGGTGATCCTTCCAAAAGAAAGTCATGGTTATGCAGCCAAAGAGAATATTTTGCATTTGCTTTGGGAACAAGATCAGTTCTTAGAAAAATATTTGAAGAATTAATTCAAACTTCACATAAAAAACAAAACCCCGAAATCAATATGATTTCGGGGTTTTTGTATTCTTAAGATAACATCAAGTATACTTCCTGATTGAATTCTAATGGGGAATCATGTTCAAAGAAAATAGCTCTTCTTTCAAAAGCTGCTTTAACCAAATAATGGCTCCCTTTAAAATAACATTGTTTCACAACTGCTTTCATAATTGCGTTGTCCACCACTTTTAATTGATGCGGATACAACAAAAGTACTGCGTCTTCGTCATCCTCAAGAGCTATTAATTGAGACAATTTTAACTCATTTACTTCCCCAAAAAGAGATGCAATGTATTTATTAGCGGGGTTTTCATACAAGGTTTTTGAGTCTCCTTTTGCCACTACTTTTCCGTTTTGAACCACAATTGTTTCATCTGAGAAAGACAAAGCATCGGTACTGTCATGCGTGGCAATAATACAGGTAACGCCTTTGTCTTTTAAGTAGCGGAATAAATTGCGACGCAAAGAATTCTTTCTAAAAGAATCAATTTGGCTGAAAGGTTCGTCGAGCAAAATAATTTCCGGCTCCAAAGCCAAAACTCTTGCCAAGGCCACTCGTTGTTGCTGTCCGCCACTTAGGAATTTCGCTTTTACTTTTGCAAAAGCGGTCATTTCGACCATATCTAATAATTCTTGAACACGGGCTTTCTTCTCATCAGGATACATATTCGACAAGAACTTGCCCACATTTTCTTCAACAGTTATGTAAGGCATCAAATCGAAATCCTGTGCTAAATATTTAATGTAATCTTCTCCTGGAACAAGATTGTATTTGGGACCCAAAATGGGTTTTTCATTATAGGTTATTTCTCCGTTATCCAAATCATATAATCCGTATATGAGTTTTAGCAAAGTACTTTTACCGCAACCACTTTCGCCAATAATAGCGGTGTTTTGACCTTTGGCAATAGTAAAACTAACATTTTCAATAACGGGGGTATCAATGTAAGTGAAGGAAATATCTTTTATCTCGAGCATCATCTGTATTTAAGAGTGCAAATTTACAATGTTTAATTCAAATTTAGGCACAAAAAAAGGCTGCTTCTTGACGAAACAGCCTTTGTTTATATAGTATTTTTGCTTAGTTTTTCACTTCAGCTTCGGCATCTTTAATCATTTTTTCATTTGCAGTAATAGCAAATTCAACACGACGGTTTTGAGTTCTGCCCTCAACTGTTTCGTTTGATGCTATTGGATCAGCAATTCCTAAACCAGTTACTTGAAATCTACTGGAAGATACTCCTTTGCTAGTTAAATAATTTCTAACTGACGCTGCTCTTTCTCCTGAAAGTTTTAAGTTATAATCAGCTGGACCAGTACTGTCTGTGTATCCATAAATAGTAATATTAGTATCTGGATATTCTGCAAAAACAGGAACCAATTTATCCAAATTTGCTTTAGCGCCAGCAGTCAAAGAAGATTTATTAGTATCAAAACGCACTGCATTTTCATTCAAAACTAATTTGATTCCTTCTCCTACGCGAACTACTTCAGCTCCGGGAAGCACTGCATCGATTTCTCTTGCTTGCTTGTCCATTTTGTTACCGATAACTCCACCGGCAACTCCACCAATAACACCACCTAATACAGCTCCCATTGCACCTTTACCACCTTTACCAAGATTGTTTCCTAAAACGCCTCCTAATACAGCTCCGGCAACAGCACCTATTCCGGCACCTCTTTGTGTTTTATTTGTGTTTTTTACAGCTTCACAACTGGTGAATATTGAACCTATAATCATTATTGTTGCCATTGCAACTATTGAAATCTTTTTCATATCTATATTTTTTATTAATTAATTAACTTTTTGAAATTGGTACACTACATCAGTCATTTTTCCTCCAACATTGATTTTATCAATCAATTGAAAAGAAGACTCTGTTTGATTGGCTAGATATAAAATATATCCATCTCTAACTTTTCTTGCTTTTTCACCTGCATCAAGTACTTTTAGTACAAACTGACCATCATTATTTACAAACCAAGTAATTGGTGAGCTAAATGACACACAATTTGCTTTTGTCAAAGCCATGTTTCCTTTATTGTTGTTGGAAACAAATTTCCATGTACTCCCTACAAAACATTCTGAATCCGCAAGTTGAAAACTATTCACTTTGATATATTGCGAACCTGGATACGTTACAGAACTGATTACCCAATTTCCTTTCATATCAACTTGAGCTTTTCTATCTGTATTCGTACTTGTCACTGATGTTGACTTACATGCAAACATCAAAACAGCTAACGCGCACACTAAAATTACTTTTTTCATTTTCTTAAATTTAATGAATTAATACTTACACAAAGATACAATGCAATGAAAAAAAATTGTTTCAAAATTAAATTAATTTATATCAAAATTAACGCTTACGACAATTTGTCACCCCAATTGTAATTGGTATTCTATTTGAAAGAATCATATCCATTAAAATAAACTTAAAAATTCAAAATATGACAACAGGTAAAATTAATGTTTCGGTAGAGAACATCTTTCCCTTAATCAAGAAATTCTTATACAGTGATCACGAAATTTTCTTGCGTGAATTGATTTCTAATGGTACTGATGCTACTTTAAAATTAAAACATTTAACAAGCATTGGCGAAGCCAAAGTAGAATACGGAAACCCAATTATCGAAGTGAAAATCGATAAGGAAGGTAAAAAATTACACATCATCGATCAAGGTTTAGGAATGACTGCGGATGAAGTAGAAAAGTACATCAACCAAGTGGCATTTTCTGGTGCAGAAGAATTTTTGGATAAATACAAAGATTCTGCTAAAGATTCTGGGATTATCGGCCATTTTGGCCTTGGTTTCTATTCTGCTTTTATGGTTGCCGAAAAAGTGGAAATCATCACTAAATCTTTCAAAGATGAACCTGCTGCACACTGGACTTGCGATGGAAGCCCGGAATTTACATTAGAACCTGCTGACAAAACTTCTCGTGGAACAGAAATCATTTTGCATATTGCCGAAGATTCTTTGGAATTCTTGGAAGAATACAAAATCAAAGAGCTGTTGAATAAGTACAATAAGTTCATGCCGATTCCAATTAAATTTGGAACCAAAAAAGAAAAAATAGAGCAAAAAAAGGGAGAGTTTGTTGAATCCGAAAACAAAGAAGAAACCTTTACAGAAGTTGAAGTGGATAACATCATCAACAATCCAAATCCGGCTTGGACAAAACAACCAACTGAATTATCTGCTGAGGATTACAAGAATTTCTACCATGAACTGTATCCGATGCAATTTGAAGAACCGTTATTCCACATTCATTTAAATGTAGATTATCCGTTCAACTTAACCGGTATTTTGTATTTCCCAAAATTAGGTTCGGATTTACAAATTCAGAAAGACAAAATCCAATTGTACCAAAATCAAGTGTATGTAACGGATAATGTAGAAGGAATTGTTCCTGAATTTTTAATGATGTTAAAAGGTGTTGTTGATTCACCGGACATTCCATTGAACGTCTCTCGTTCTGGATTACAGGCTGATGCTGCGGTGAAGAAAATCTCAAATTATATCACTCGTAAAGTAGCTGATAAATTAAAATCTTTGTTCACTGAAAACCGTGAAGATTTTGAACAAAAATGGAACGATATCAAAATCGTTTTGGAGTACGGAATGCTTTCTGAAGATAAATTCTACGAAAAAGCAGGTGCTTTTGTTTTGTATCCAACAGTTGATAGTAAATTTTACACACTGGAAGAATTAAAAGAAAACTTAGCCGCTAATCAAACGGATAAAGACGGAAAATTAGTTGTTTTATACGCTGGAAATAAAGAAGCGCAACACTCTTATATCGAAATTGCAAAAGACAAAGGATATGAAGTTTTATTACTTGATTCACCGATTATCTCGCATTTAATTCAAAAAATTGAAGGCGATAATAGCAACATGACTTTTGTACGTGTCGATTCAGACCATATTGATAATTTAATCAAGAAAGAGGAAACTACTATTTCTAAATTATCTGAGGAAGAACAAACGAACTTGAAAACAGTTTTAGAAGCTATCGTTCCTAAACAAACCTATTCTGTACAACTGGAAGCTTTAGATAGTAATGCATCACCATTTATCATCACGCAACCAGAATTTATGCGTAGAATGAAAGAAATGAGTCAGTCTGGCGGTGGCGGAATGTTCGGAATGGGAAATATGCCGGAAATGTACAATCTAGTGGTAAATACTAATTCTGAATTGGCAACAAGCATTCTAAACAACAAAGACAAATCAGCTCAGGAAAGCTTGGTAAAACAAGCGCTTGACTTAGCAAAATTATCACAAAACCTATTAAAAGGCGAAGCGTTAACGGCGTTCGTAAAAAGAAGTTTTGAGATGATTAAATAAGATTATTAGACTTTTAGATCGTAAGATTATTAGACTAAACCTGCAAGCGAAAGTTTGCAGGTTTTTTTGTTTTTACAATTTATCATTCGTTCTAATTCATGACATCAACATTGGTTTACAACACCTTTTTCAGGTTCATTAATAAGCATTACTACCTCAAATTAAGCCCCTAATTAAAAGTGGCACAATACAATTGAAAAATAAATCGGCATCCCAAAAGTAATGTTAAAAGGAAACGTTACCGCTAATGCCATTGGTAAAAAGATCCCTGGATTCGCCTTTGGCACTGCTATTTTCATTGCGGCCGGAACGGCAATGTAAGAAGCGCTCGCCGCCAGGACAGCAAAAATAAAGCGATTCCCAACATCTTCGCTAACGAATTGACTTAAGAAAGCAACAATACATCCGTTGATCAATGGAAAAACAATAGCAAAAAAGACGCTAAACCAGCCACTTTTGAAAAAATCGTTTAATTTTCGTCCACTTACAATCCCCATATCCAATAAAAACAAGGCTAAAAAACCTTTGAAAATATCAGTGGTAAACGGTTTAATTCCTAAAGCCTGTTGCTCACTGGCCAAAAACCCAATAACCAAACTTCCAAGAATCAAGAGTACGCTTCCGTTCGTAAAAGAGTGTTTGATAATTGTACTCATTTTGGTTTTTTGAACGTGTTCTTTACTAAACAGCCGGATTAAGATTACGCCAATAATAATCGCCGGAGCCTCCATTAGCGCCATTACAGCCACCATGTGACCGCTAAAACTATACTTTTGAATTTCTAAAAAAGAAACTGCCGTTACAAAAGTCACTGCACTCACCGATCCATATGCGGCAGCAATAGCACCAGAATTCTCAATACTATACTTTTTCTTTAAAATAAAAAAAGTGTAGAGTGGAATTAATACTGCGATTAATACCCCAAAGACAATGGACCAAAGTATGTCCATGGTAAAATGACTGTGAGCCAATTCCTGCCCGCCTTTAAAACCAATTGAAAAAAGAAGGTATAGCGATATAAATTTAGAGGTGTTCTCCGGAATTTCTAAATCACTTTTTACATATACCGCTATAATTCCCAATACAAAAAACAATAAAGCCGGATTAGTCAAATTATCCAATAATAAACTAAGATTCATATTTTAATTATTTTAAAATTATATTATACATTTTGATTATCTTATCTTTTCAAATTTTAATCTTTTTCCCTTTATATCCGTCTTGACAAGTCCTTTTTCATACACTACATTTCCATTTACAAAAGTAGAATTGATGCTGCTTTTAAAAACCTGTCCTAAAAAAGGAGACCACTTGCATTTATATAAAATAGAATTTGTGGTTACTTCCTGTTGTTTATTTAAATCGACTAAAACTAAATCGGCAAAATAGCCCTCTCGTATATAGCCTCTTGCTTTGATTCTATATATTTCGGCCACATTATGGCTCATTTTTTCCACTACCTTCACTAGGGAAATTTCACCAAGATGAAATAATTCTAACATTGCCAAAAGCGCGTGTTGCACTAAAGGTCCGCCTGAATGTGCCTGAAAATAATTCCCTGCCTTTTCCGCAATAGTATGGGGAGCATGATCCGTAGCAATTATATCTATCCTATTGTTTAGCAGTGACTGCATTAAACCTTTCCGATCCTGATCCGTTTTAATAGAGGGATTCCATTTAATCTTTGAACCCAATCTTCCGTAATCAGCATCCGAAAACCAAAGATGGTGTATACAAGCTTCGGCGGTGATTCGTTTATCTCGAATGGGTACCGTATTATCAAATAATTCAGCTTCCACCAAAGTTGAAATATGAAACAGATGCAAGCGAGTATTGTGTTTTTTAGCAATAGACAGCACTCTGTTTGTAGCTTTTACACAAGCGAGTTCATCACGGATCAGGGAATGGCAAAAAAAAGGAATATCGTCTCCATATTGGAGTCGGAATTTTTGGGTATTCTTTTTTATAATTGCGTCATCCTCGCTGTGCAAGGCAATAAGGGTATTCGTTCTCGAAAAAAATTGCTCTAAAAAGTCCGGATAATTAGCCAAAATACCTTCGTCATTGTTAAAATAAAGCCCGTCATCAGTTATCCCACATACATTTTCGGTGTCTGTTTTTAAAGCTTCTTCTAAGTTATTCTTCGAAATTCCCATAAAAAAAGAATAATTAGCAATTGATTTCTCAGTTGCCATGGTGTACTTTTCTTCTAATAAGACTTGAGTTAGCGTGTTGGGAATCGTGTTGGGCATATCCATAAAGGAGGTGATTCCTCCCGCCACAGCAGCGACTGATTCTGAAAAAACAGTACCTTTATGGGTAAGCCCGGGCTCTCTAAAATGAACCTGATCATCAATTATTCCTGGAAGCAGATATAGTCCTGTAGCATCAATTTCGATGCTTTTTTTAGCTGGGTTTAATACAATAGTAGGGGCTATCTTTTCAATCCTTTCCCCTGATAGCAACACATCTAAAATAAGTATTTGACCTTCGTTAACTACACTTGCATTTCTAATGACAGTATCCATATATTATTTTTTAGTGGCTCTTTGTAATCGATCGTTTATCGTTTTTCCTACACCAACATCTGGAAATCGTTCTGCAATAATTAGGTCGAGGTTTAGTTTATCCAATCGGTGCAAAGCGGCATACAATTGCGAAGCGGCTTCTGTTAAATCACCCGTGGGAGATAGAATTTCCTGTGCTGTAATTTTTTGATTGTAAATCTCATTTTGGAATACTAGCACACCTATTTTTTGCATTGAAAAGGTTTCAAGCAACTCAAAGACATTTGCTGTTAAAAGGGTCGAAGTCAATGGCGCATAATGTCTGGAAAGCATCCCGGGTGCTATAGGTGTAGTATCGTCACGAGTCATCATTTTAACTGTGCCCACAATTGCTACTATATCTTCAATTGCAAGAGATCCCAAACGGTATACAACAGGCTCCCCGTTTTCAAAACCTATGATTGTGGATTCAATTCCCCTTTCGCATGCACCGCCATCTAAAACCATTGGTACAGTATCGTGGAAATAAGCGGTAACATGTTCTGCCTTTGTCGGGCTAATGGAACCGAAGGGATTGGCACTGGGTGCGGCCAAAGGATACGCTAATTGCTCTAAAAGAGCTAAAGTCAACGGGTGATTCGGAACCCTCACGGCTACAGTATCTTTACCTCCAGTGACTAAATCAGGGATGGAACTTTGTTTTTTTAATACTAAAGTTAAAGGTCCAGGCCAAAACGCAGCTGCCAGTTCCAATGCTTTTTCAGGAATATCTCTTGCGATTTGCGACAAATCCTGAATCGACTTAATATGAACAATTAAGGGATTAAAAGTAGGCCTTTGCTTTATTGTAAAAATACTTTGAATGGCTTTTTGGCTGTAAATATTTCCGGCTAAACCATAAACCGTTTCGGTAGGAATACCTATAACTTGCTCCTTATTTAAAATCGTTATAGCATTGTGAATCGAATTACTTATTAAAGTCATAATTTAAGGATTACAGGCATCACAATATCCGGGTTCTTCAGTTGTTTTTTGATGAGGATGCATTTTTTCGGAATTAAAAGCGCACTTCTGGCAGGTGTAAATAAAACTCAACGTAGAACGAGTGGGTGCCGAACACCAAGAACAAGGCAAGCCAGTCTTTACTTCTGTAATACTAAAACCAGGCGTCATACAACTCGGACATTCCATTTTAATAGTTTCCAATAATTTTTCTGCTGCTATTTTTATCACTCCCATCCGGGTGGGATTATACAGGGCTCGCATATCGGTTTCGGCATAAACACTCCCAAAAACACTTCTTAAATGTTCAAAAGACTCCTCTAACTGACTCCTAGTGGTAATGCCTTTAATTATTTGAGTGAGATCATCTGGCTTGGTTCTCAAAATTATTGCATGAGACGGGAATTTAATCCTATCCGCAAAATCAAGGAGCATTTCTTTAGTACTGATTGCTGCTCCGTAAAAATTAGTATCCAGACTGAGTTCTCTGACAATGATTTCCAAATCATTTTTTTTATCTATAAAAAGTAAAAATTCATCGTCTGCCTGAGCAAAAAAAAGGGTGGGAAGCGAACCAAACGAACCTTCACTGGCAATACCCAAGTCACAGTCAAATTGCTCCATCGCCAACAAACATTTAGCTCTTACGGTTTCCACAGCGTTAGCCACACGTTCCACTTCTCCTGAAAAAGTTCCAAAAACATCTGAATCATAATTTTGAGGCACAAAACAGTGAACACCCAAACCTTTTTCAAGTATTGGCGCAATCACTTTTTCTTTATGATGCTTTGTTGCAATGAGTAATTTTCTACCTTCAAACATCCAGCTCTGTTTTCACTTTGGAAGTTAGAACAATTTGAATGACACTGTCAATTCTCAGCCCCATTCCCTTTGACGAAGCTTCATCAATGAGTTGTTTGATGTATTCAGAAGCATCTAAAAGAGATTCAAGTCTATTTTTTGAGTGAGAATCCTCTTCATTATATCGTATCCGGCTGCTAAATGCTTCCAAATTATGAAAGTTGATTTTACTATTTATTAGAGAAAAGAGAACTTTCCCGGCTTCAGATGGTGCAAATTGACCTTCAATTAACTTAAATTGATATTCTTTTTTCATGACGCTTTTTATAATAGATTTGATTTTTTATTTTTCAGGAGCGTGTAGGTACTAAAAAAGATCCCTGTACCTAATAAAATTGTAAAAAACATGTTTTTATGATCCATTAATGACAATAGTATCCCACAAATTAGCCAAACCATGGCAAACAATAAACTGATATTTTTGTTCTTATTTTCTTTTTTCATGACAACTGATTTAGTTTTCACAAAGGTAAAACTGCATATTCATATGTTTTTATTTATATTTGTAATGATTTACATAAAAAATATTTATGAATTACACACTCCACCAGCTGCACGTATTTTTAAAAATCACTCAAAATAACAGCATCACAAAGGCGGCGATGGAACTGCATCTTACTCAACCAGCAGTATCCATTCAATTAAAAAATTTTCAGGACCAATTTGATGTTCCTCTAACAGAAGTTATTGGCAGAAAACTATATGTAACCGATTTTGGTAAAGAAATTTCTCTAGCTGCCGAGAAAATTTTAAATGAAGTGCATGCTATTAACTATAAAACAATGGCATTCAAAGGCCAGCTAGCGGGAAGATTAAAGATCTCCGTAGTCTCCACAGGGAAATATGTCATTCCCTATTTTTTATCTGATTTTTTGAAACAAAATCAAGGTGTCGAATTAATTCTGGATGTGACCAATAAGACTAAAGTGTTGAAAAGTCTAGAAAGGAACGAAGTTGATTTTTCCTTGGTTTCCGTGCTGCCAGAAACCCTGCAAATTGAAAAGGTGGAGCTTATGCCTAATGCACTTTTCCTTGTCGCTAACATTGATCAAAAAATAGAAAACGGTATTCAAGATAAAAAAATTATAGAAATCTTACCGATGATTTATCGCGAACAAGGATCAGGAACGAGATATATAATGGAAAAATTTATAGAAAACAATCAACTAACGGTTCTGAAAAAAATGGTACTCACTAGCAATGAAGCCGTAAAACAAGCTGTACTCGCTGGACTTGGATGTTCCATTATGCCATTAATCGGTATAAAAAACGAGCTCAATAACGGTGACTTGCAAATCATTGCTGTACAAGGTCTGCCAATTCAATCCAACTGGAATTTAATCTGGTTAAAAGGCAAGAAATTTTCACCAGTAGCCAGTGCTTATTTGAAATTCATTCAAGAAGAAAAAACCAGAATTATCGAACAAAAATTTAACTGGATTAAATAGTAATGCATCACCATTTATCATCACGCAACCGGAATTCATGCGTAGAATGAAAGAAATGAGTCAGTCTGGCGGTGGTGGAATGTTTAGAATGGGAAATATGCCGGAAATGTACAATCTAGTGGTAAATACTAATTCTGAATTGGCGACAAGCATTCTAAACAACAAAGACAAATCAGCTCAGGAAAGTTTAGTAAAACAAGCGCTTGACTTAGCAAAATTATCACAAAACCTATTAAAAGGCGAAGCTTTAACGGCGTTCGTAAAAAGAAGTTTTGAGATGATCAAATAAGATTATTAGACTTTTAGATCGTTAGATTATTAGACTAAACCTGCAAGCGAAAGTTTGCAGGTTTTTTGTTTTTCAAAATTGAAATTTTTTTATAACGTAAGATTAAACATTGTTAATTTAAAACCTAACGAATTGCTATTCAAATAATTATAAATATACTCATGTTAAATATGTTAAAATAATCAATATCTTTATGGTGCTTTTTATGAAATATTAATTTTTAATCTAAAAAAATGTAACCATGAGAAAAAGTCTAAATTTTATTAAATCCACAATTGTGTCTGTCACAGCAACAACGCTATTATTGGTATTGGTTAGTTGTAATTCTTCCAAAAAAGAGAAAGAAGCAACATTTGACAAAGTCGCAGCCATGCAAGCGATAGAAAAAGAAAACAAGATTTTTACTGACGCATTCAACAAAGGCGACACTATAAATGCTGTCAACGGTTATGCCGCTGATGCCAAATTTATGCCTCCCAATCAGAAAGCAGCTTCGGGAAGAAAAGATATTCAATCCACATTAGCTGGATTCATTAAAGCCGGAGCAGGTGGTTTAAGTATAAAACCTGTAGAAGTTTGGGGTGATGAAAATATGCTGACCGTGGAAGAAGAATGGTCTATGACCGATAAAGACGGAAAAGAGGTAGACCGTGGAAAAGCACTGGAATTGTGGAAAATGGAGGATGGAAAATGGAAACTTTTCCGTGACATTTTTAATTCTGATTTGCCTTGTATGGCTCCTCCTCCATCCAAATAGATACTTCGATATTTGGATTATTAGCTATGAATCGGATCGGTTACAAACAACCTGCAAGCATACAGTTGCAGGTTTTTTTGTAGATTAGCTACAATGAAAATTAAAAAACATGAAAAAAAGAATTATTTTAGTTTGTTTATTTATAAGTTTATCCAATACTTATGGGCAAGATTATCAAAAAAGCAATGTAGTATTAGAAGGGCAGCAAGCACCAAACTTTACCATAAAATTAGAAAAAGGAAAAACAATTAATCTCTCTAGCTTAAAAGGAAAAGTCGTTTTACTAAATTTTTTCGCAACTTGGTGCGGTCCTTGTATGGTTGAAATGCCAATTTTGCAACAGGAAGTTTGGGCGAAATATAAAGAAAATAAAAATTTTGTTTTAATGAGTTTCGGAAGAGGACATTCAGCGGAGGAGGTAAACCTATTTCGAGATAAAAAGAAATTTGATTTTCCTATTTATGCCGATAAAGACAAATCCGTTTATAATCTATTTGCTACACAATATATCCCGAGGAATTATCTTATTGATAAAAACGGAATTATTGTATATAGTTCTATTGGATACTCTCCCGAAGAATTTGAAAAAATGAAAGAAAAAATCAACGAAATAATTAAGTAAAAGCCATCAGCTAGCGCAAGCGTCTCACTCATACCCACAAACAAAAAAACATTTTTTGTAATTCATTTAATAATCGATCTGATTACTGCTATAAAAATAAATAAAGCCGTTTTTTCTAAACAAGAAAAAACGGCTTTTTGCAAACTTCAATATATTAAAAAATACCTAGTCGTACGCTGGGGGTGCGCACGCCTATTTGTGTATTTACCGAAGTATTGCTTGGCCTTCTTTGATAATTTCTTTGATCATATTCATAATAATAAAATCCTGCGTGTCCATAAAAGGAATCGCTGTGATGACAATGGGCATCACAATGAGAATGATGCATTGTATACACATCTTGCTTGCTGGCAATATATGCCTGATACGCTTTTCTATTCTTTTTCTTTAACCCCTTTTCGTACTCTTTTTGCTCCTTCCAAAAAGCTTTCTCTTCGGCTTTAGTTTTAGCCTTAAATGTTAACTCATAATTGGCATCTTCACTACCCCTTTGTTGATAATAAGTAATTTTATCTGCATTGGTATTTATGCTTGTTTCACTTTCTAAACTGGCTTCTTGTGCATTTACTGTCGCTATTGCTCCCAAAAGAAATAGGACAAGTAGGATTTTAATTGTTTTCATGATTATAAATTTTAATTACAGTTACTATCGTTTGACTAACTTCAATAGTAAGACAACTGTAAAGCACTTTACCCTACTAAGAGTTGTATTATTTTAAAAACGTACCGAGAAACTGCAAATTGGCAATTCATCCAACTTCGCATCCAAAAACCCTAACAACGAAAAATACATTAAGCTGCAAATTCACTCTTGCCATTTTTTTATTTAAAAAAGAATCGAATTGCGTACTTTAGATTTTTTATTATAAAATACAACCACAATCATGGCTTTAAATATAGAAACTCCAGCCCTGCTTTTTTCTGCAACCTCATTGATTTTATTGGCCTATACCAATCGATTTCTTACCATTGCACAGATCGTCAGAAGCTTAAAGAAAAACTATGACGAAAAAGAAAACAAAAGTATTTTACTCGAAATAAAAAATCTCAACTTACGCTTAACACTTATTCGCTATATGCAAATGTTTGGCGTGATGAGTTTGTTTCTATCGGTTTTAGCCATGATGCTATTATTTATAGAACAACAATTATTCGGCATTTATATTTTCGGATTGAGTTTACTCAGTTTACTTATTTCATTGGGAGTATCGTTTTGGGAAATCAGCATTTCCGTGAATGCCTTACGATTGCATTTGAGTGATTTGGCGGATAAAGAGGTGAATTAAAAGAAATAGAATTTACATTCTTAACTCTAACTCATAACTAATATCTAAACCCTACCTTTGCCCGCTTTTTAAAATTAAAAAAAATGATAAAGAATAATGTATTAAAAGGAGTTTTCTTAGTAGGTCTTGGTGCAACGAGTTACGGAATGCTGGCTACTTTTGTAAAAATAGCCTACGGCGAAGGTTTCACCACACCTGAAGTTACCATTGCTCAATTTGTATATGGAATTACGGGAATGTTGCTTATTAATCTGTTTCAAAAAGCTAAAAAGAGAAATGACGTTGTAAAAGCTTCCAAGAAAAACATTGGTCAATTAATGCTTGCAGGAACTTCTTTGGGAATGACGAGTATTTTTTATTATTTGGCGGTAAAATACATTCCTGTTTCCATTGCTATCGTTTTATTGATGCAAACGGTTTGGATGGGCGTTTTATTCGAAATGATTTTAGAAAAGAAAAGACCTTCAACTCAAAAAATAGTTTCCGTAGTTATTGTATTAATTGGAACCGCACTTGCTACTAATCTTATTGAAAGTAAAGTAGAATTAGACTGGCGCGGAATTGTTTTAGGGCTTTTGGCGGCAGCTTCCTTTACCACAACCATGTTTACTGCTAATCGTGTGGCAACACATATTTCCTCAGCGCAACGCAGTCTGTTTATGCTTCTTGGTGGTGCTGTTATTGTAACCGGATTTGCAATTGCAACACAAACAACTCCTTTTAATTTTGAGATTTTCATGAAATGGGGAATAATACTGGCGCTATTTGGAACTATAATTCCGCCTTTATTGTTTAATGCCGGTTTTCCGCTCACAGGAATTGGGTTAGGAAGCATCGTTTCTGCACTGGAACTTCCCGTATCAGTACTAATGGCGTATTTTCTTTTGAGTGAAAAAGTGAGTTTAATCCAATGGATTGGAATCGTTTTAATCATCTTAGCGATTGTGATTATGAATGTAAACTTTAAGAAAACTACTTAATTTCAATTTAAAAACATTTAAGCTGATTTCATTAAAATTTTTATAAATTCGTGATAAATAACTTTATTATGAATCTACCTTGGCATTTATATGTGATGGCTTTTGTTTACTTTTTAGCAGGATTAAACCATTTCAGAAACCCGAGACTGTACCTAAAAATCATTCCTACTTATTTTCCGAATCCAAAATTATTAAACTACATCAGCGGTCTATCTGAAATATTTTTGGGTATTGCACTCTGTATTCCGCTACTTTCAAACTATGCTGCTTGGGGAGTTATTGCCTTATTGATTGCTATTTTCCCTGTGCATCTCTATATGTATTTTGATAAAAAAGCAAGAATGGGTTTGCCAAATTGGGTTTTACTGCTTCGAATGCCTTTTCAATTACTATTAATTTACTGGGCCTACCAATACACATAATCCATTGAAATCACTCTTCGAATCCTCATCAACCCCCTTATTCCTTGACCTGCCCGATGCTGAGATTATCTATTATCCTCAGTTTTTTGACAAGCCGGCAGCTGATATTATTTTTGCCGAATTGATACAAGAAATCCCTTGGCAACAAGATGAAATTCAGGTGTATGGAAAAACTCATCCGCAACCTCGTTTGACGGCTTTGTTTGGAAACGAAGGAAAACCCTACTCTTATTCGAATATAAAAATGCAACCGCATCCTTGGAATTTGCTTTTGCAAAAGTTAAAAACAGAAATCGAAAATGTCTCCGATGCCAATTTCACAACCGTTTTACTCAACTACTATCGCGACGGAAAAGACAGTAACGGCTGGCACGCCGATAACGAAAAAGAATTAGGAATAAACCCAATAATTGCTTCTGTAAGTTTTGGTGCGGAACGTACGTTTCAACTGAAACATAAGCTCTACAAAGACCAGAAAAAAAGTATCGTTTTGGAACACGGCAGTTTATTACTGATGAAAGGAACAACGCAGCATTACTGGAAACACCAGATTCCAAAAACCGCAAAACCCATTGGCCCCAGAATAAATGGTACCTTTCGAGTAATCAAATAATTATTTTCAATAAAAATCATTAAATTTGGAATAAATACTCCAATTATGAATGATATTATTGCTTATTTTTCTACCATTCCATCTTCACACCGAAGCTTAATTCTTGTTGGGGGAATCACTTTTTTTTGGTTGATAGAAAATGCTTTTCCGCTTTTTAACTTCACGTACAAAAAATGGCATCATGCAGGTATTAATATCTTTATGACTTTTACTACTATTGTGATCAATTTTTGTTTGGCGTTTATATTGCTAAAATCAGCCGATTGGACAATTGCCAATAATTTTGGAATTTTACAATGGCTGCCTGAAATGCCATTATGGCTTTACGCGCTTATCGGATTGCTTTTACTGGATTTAATTGGCGCGTATCTGGTACATTTAGTAGAACATAAAACTAAATTTTTATGGCGTTTCCATTTGATTCATCACACCGATACGTGGATTGACACTACAACTGCTAACAGACATCATCCCGGAGAAAGTGTAATCCGTTTTACATTTACGGCTATGGGAGTTTTAATTATTGGAAGTCCCATGTGGATGGTTTTCCTTTACCAAACGTTATCCGTTGTGGCAACACAATTCAATCATGCTAACATTTCTCTTCCAAAAAAAGTAGATATTATTCTGAGTTACTTTATCGTTTCTCCGGATATGCATAAAGTGCACCATCACTATGTTTTACCGTATACGGATAGTAATTACGGCAATATATTTTCTATTTGGGACCGGCTTTTTGGAACCTTTATGACGCTTCCAAAAGAAGAAATCATTTACGGAATCGACACACATCCGAGGCCTGAAGAACACAATGAATTAAAAAACTTATTGAAAATACCCTTTCAAAAACCGCCAATAAAAGAAAATAAGTGAAAAGTATAAAAAAAATGATCTTTTGAGAAAATCTAATTATTTTTTTTCTTAATATTGGTATCAAATTAGAAATGTAATTTATTAATCATTAACAACTTATTTGAATTAATTTTCACGTGATGAAAAAGAGTAACCGAAAAGAATTGAACTGGGAGCAAACAGAAAAACTTGTTACAATGGCTTTAGAAGAAAAAAATCCTTTTGAAATCATAAAAAAAGAATTTGGTCTGGCAGAAAAAGAGATTCTTGAAATCATGAAAAAGAAGATGCCAGCAGAGAAATTTGAAATGTGGAAAAAGAAAGCGACAGCAAATAAACCAAAACCAAAACCCGTTAAAATTGATGATTTTGATGAAGATTTGGATGGAAAATATTATATAAAAAACAAATTAGACTAAAAATAAAACTCCTGATATTCAGGAGTTTTTGTTTTTATACCATGTCACTTTTACAAACTCAATAATGGTTTCAGTAACATCAAACGAAAACGAATTTATTTTTGACATTCTCAGAAGTCATAAATTTTGGGCTTTCGAAAATAAGATTAGAGTACCGAAAGATAAAATAATCCAAGCGTATCAAAGCAACGATGAATTTACCTTTTGGATTGGTTGGAAAATGCCAGGCACCCAATTACCATGGGTTATTACTGCTGGAGCTTATATAAAAAAGGGAAAACGCAATTTTTGGGATGTTTGCAATAAAAAAAATGCAGTTATTGTCGAACTCAAAGATTCCTATTATAATAAACTAATTATCGAAGTTGAAAATCCGGAAGAGACAATGAGCTTATTAAACACTAAATAAAATGAAAAAACTACTACTTGTATTTCTTACACTGTTTTCAACACTTTGTTATTCTCAAGCAGAAACAGCAATTAAATCTTTTAACAAAGAAGAAATTTCTATAAATCCATTGATAAATGGTTCGTTGTATTCTCCTTTAAAACAAACCAAAAAGACAAATCTTGTTATTCTCATTGCAGGTTCAGGACCTACAGATAGAGATGGAAATCAAAAAGGTTTAACCAATAATTCCTTAAAATACCTATCAGAAGAATTAACTAAAAATGACATTGCCGTTTTTAGCTATGATAAAAGAATCATTGCTCAAATGAAGACTGGAACTGTAAATGAGGCAACGCTAACTTTTGATGATTTCATTACCGATGCAAAATCAGTTTTATCATTTTTTAAAAATCAAAAAAAATACAACAAAATAATAATTGCCGGACACAGCGAAGGTTCATTAATAGGAATGATAGCCGCAAGTGACAAAGCAGATGCTTTCATTTCATTAGCTGGAGCCGGAAGAACTATTGATGACGTTATTGTAGAACAGATAACAAAACAAGCCCCTTCTTTAAAAGAGGAAGTGGAAAAGAATTTTGGCATTCTTAAAACCGGGAAAACTTTCGAATTAAAAAATCCCATGTTGGCATCCATTTTTAGAGAAAGCGTTCAGCCGTATATGATTTCATGGATAAAATACAATCCACAAATTGAAATCACTAAATTACAAATGCCTGTATTGATTGTAAACGGAACCAAGGATTTACAAGTGTCAGTTCAAGAAGCAGAACTACTAAAAAAAGCAAAACCAGGGGCTGAACTCGTTTTGATTGAAAATATGAATCATGTTTTTAAAGAAATCAAAGGGGATAACTCAGAAAACATGAAATCCTATACCAATCCTGATTTACCAATAACTTCAAAATTAACAAGCACAATAACAACGTTTGTAAAATCACTTTAAGATGTAACAATTGTGCAACTATAGAGACTAATATTTAAAATAAAAATCAACGAAAATGAAAAGAATATTTTTTGCACTAGCATTTGCTTCTGTTCTTTGGAGCTGTAAAACTGCCAGTACTTCAGCTAATGACTCGAAATCTATTATTGATGTAGTAAAAGTCGCTGTTAATTTGAATGACATAAAGGATGACAAAGTACTTGTCACCATTACTTCCCCAAAAATTAGCACGGATGAAGTAACCTACAGCATTCCTAAAATTGTTCCCGGAACCTATTCTGTAGATGATTACGGAAAATACATCGAGGATTTTAAAGCATTTGACAGCAAAGGAAGTGTATTGCCCGTTACTAAAACAGATGACAACACCTGGAATATTAAAAATGCAAAAACGTTAGTTAAAATAACTTATTTGGTAAACGACACATTTGATACTGAAAAAGGTGGCGGTTTTGGTCAAAATGATATTTTTTCACCAGCCGGGACAAACATTGATGCAGGAAAAAACTTTATGCTGAACATGCACGGTTTTGCAGGTTATTTTCAAGACAAAAAAGACCTTCCGTACACTGTAAGTATTTCGCACCCAGAAATGCTTTGGGGAGCAACCTCAATGACAGATCAAGATGCAAGCGCAACTAACGATGTGTTTACAACACCTCGATATGCTGAATTAGTTGAAAATCCTATTATGTATGCAAAACCGGACTATACTACTTTTACGGTAGACGGCATGGAAATACTGATTGGCGTTTATTCTCCTACTGGAAAAGTGACTGCAGAAAGCATCACTCCTGAGATGAAAACGATGATGACTGCTCAAAAAACATTTTTAGGAAAAATCAATGCTACAAAAAAATACAGCGTATTGTTGTATTTATCAAGTATGACACCTACTGATGCTAAAGGATTCGGAGCATTAGAACACCCTACTGCAACCACCGTTGTTTTACCTGAAATGATGCCAAAGGAAGAATTGGTTAAATCGATGAAAGATGTGGTTTCGCATGAATTTTTTCATATTGTAACACCCTTAACGATTCATTCTAAAGAGATTCATTATTTTGATTACAACACGCCTAAAATGTCAGAACATTTATGGATGTATGAAGGGGTGACAGAATATTTTGCGAATCTTTTTCAGATCAACCAAGGGTTAATTACTGAAGAGGAGTTTTATACGCGTATGGCAGAAAAAATTGAGCATGCAAATGCTATGAATGACACGATGCCTTTCACTATGATGAGTGCCAATGTATTGGCAGAACCTTACAAAGCCCAATACTTGAACGTATATGAAAAAGGAGCTCTTATTGGAATGTGTTTGGATATCATCATTAGAGAAAAAAGTAATGGCGAAAGAGGAATTCTTGATTTAATGCAAAAATTATCTAATGAATATGGAGTTTCAAAACCATTTAATGATAATGAGCTTTTTGCCAAAATAACTTCATTTACCTATCCTGAAGTAGGAGCTTTTTTGACTACTTATGTTTCTGGTCCAACTCCAATTCCTTATGAGACTTATTTGGCTAAAGTTGGCGTTACTAAATCCATGGAAAAAGTACCCGGAAATGTGTTCTTAAAAGGACAATCGCCATATATTACCGTGAACCAACAAACTAAAGAAATCATCGTGATTCCAAACATGGAATTGAACGTTTTTTATACAAATTTAGGGCTTAAAGGAGGAGACATTTTGGTGTCTATTAATGAAAAACCGTATTCATTAGACAACATTTATGATATGATTACGGAGAGTCAAAACTGGAAAGAAAATGACGCCATTACCGTAAAAATAAAACGTGACGGTAAGGAACAAGTAATCAAAGGAAAGGTAAAATTTCCTTATGAAGAAAAAGGAGGTCTTAAGGCTACAGATGCAACCAAAACAACTTTGAAAGAAGCTTGGTTAAAATCATAATCCCAAAAATAATTCAGAAAATCCCAATTTAGAAATATAGATTGGGATTTTTTTTGTGAAATTTGAATGCGTTAGTAAAATCATTCCAACAATTTTCTTTATTTTGCGCCAAAATATAAACACCAATCAAATCGCCTTGATTCAATCCCGAAGTCTCGAGACAAATCAGGATAAAGAATGGCGATACTATGTTTCAAAAAAACAAATTTTAACTTCACATGAAAAAATCTATTATTGCATTCGTTACGCTTATCCTATTAGCATCTTGTAACAAGAATGAATCAAAAACTAATTTACATATTACTGGAAATATTAAAGGATTAAAAAAAGGAACTTTGTATATCCAGCGAATTGTCGATACCACGCTGGTAGCCATTGACACTATAAACATCGATGGAAGTTCCTCATTTGAAAGCAATCTGGACCTAAAATCGCCTGAAATGCTTTATTTATTTTTAGACAGAGGCGTGAGCAATTCCTTAGACAATAATTTATCATTCTTTGCTGAACCAGGAAACATAACTATTGAAACAAGTTTAGATCACTATTTGTCTGACGCCAAAATTAAAGGATCAAAAAATCAGGAAATATTTGAAGAGTATAAAAAGATTAACACCCGTTTTACAGATGAGAATCTTACTTTGATTGAACAAAAGTTTAATGCTATCAAAAGTCAAAACATACAAAAAGCAGATAGTTTAAGCGCAAAACAAGATTCAAACATAAAAAGAAAATACTTATTTGCCACTAATTTTGCACTTAACAACAGAAAATTCGAAGTTGCACCTTATATAGCATTATCTGAAATCTATGATATCAATATCAAATATTTAGATACAATTCAAAAATCAATGTCACCTAAAGTAGCGCAATCGCTTTATGGTAAAAAATTAACGGAATATATTACCAGCATCAAGAACCAAAAGTAAACAGTTCTAAAAGCTACATTCTATTCCATAATTAGAATAAAAAAAATCATCTTGCTTTATAACAAGATGATTTTTTTGTTTTATGAAGAAGTATAGTAACGCTGAAGCCTGACTGAACAAAACCTCATCGTAACTATATATAAAAACTGTCTAAGCGTTATTAAAAGCCATTCCGCCAACGATCATCCCTACAAACATTAAAAGGTACAGAGAGAAAATAACCAGAGTCATAATTCCAATAAATTTGTAATGTGATTTTAGATATCTAAAAGAAGTAGTCAGTGTTTCGGGATCGTTGTTATTAAACGCTGCTTTGGCATTAGATGCAAATTTGTTCAAGTAATATACCGGAAAGAAATAAAGTGCCGCAATAAGCAAATAAACAACAGCCATCACTATTCCAAAAGAGGAACCCATCATTCCCATTGCTGGATTCATTTTCCCCATCGCTGAGAATAATGTACCGGCAAATAAAGCTGCAAAAACAATAAAACCAATTCCTATGTAACCCAGAATTGATAAAAAATAGGCCCACTTTGCTGTTTCTTTCAAAAAGTCTTTCGCAGACTCATTTAGTTTCATTTCAAAATTCTCAATAACTGAATGCTCTTCCATAATTTAATTTTTAGGTTAGATACCAAATTTAACAAAAAAATTATGACATTCAATTAAAACGGAATTCAATTCTGATTTTTACCAAAAACAAAAAACCACTTAACAAAAGTTAAGTGGTTTTATTAAAGAGCCGGCGGAGGGACTCGAACCCACGACCTGCTGATTACAAATCAGCTGCTCTAGCCAACTGAGCTACGCTGGCGACTCATTACGGGTGCAAATATAAGTCTGAATTTCTATTTTCCAAAACAAATTCAAACTTTTTTCGCTTTTTTTTTGACTACAATTCGTTGATTTTAGCAATCAATTGATTTGCAGTTTGTTCCAATTCAACATTGATTTGTTTGAAGTGTGCTTTTTTATTTTCTACTTTTTTTGCATTCACTTTAGTGATTAAAGCGTCAAAAGCAGCAATAGCTTCATCAATTAAATCATTAGTTTCAGTTGTTGGTTTTCCTGTTGTAGAAATTTCGAACAAGTAAACTGCTTCAATAATATCTCCTAAAACGTAGTTGATGTCTTTTTTTAAATTCTTAACGTTTGCCATTTTTATTTTTTTAAAATTTGAATTTTAATTTGCGTCTGCAAAAGTACACATAATCTTTCTATTACCGACTATGAAATGTAAATTTCTAAAATTGAAGCTTTTCCATTGAGAATGAATGCATTCATTGCCGCAGGAATCAAAACAGTATCTCCTTTTTTATATTGTAATTTTGAATTGTTGTATTCCAGTTCAAATGTTCCTTCTGTACACATATATACCGTAAAGGTTTTTCCAGATTTAGAAACTGAAATTTCTCCTTCTAACGGAATAAAATTCGTTGTAAAATAAGGACAGTCAACAATTTTGTTTGAATCGTTTATGTTCTTAGTATACGCTTTCTTAGTTTCTACCTTATTATAATTAATGGCATCCAAAGCCAAATCAACATGTAATTCTCTTGTGTTCCCATTAGCATCTACTCTATCAAAATCATAGAGACGGTAGGTAATATCCGAAGTTTGTTGAATCTCGGCAACCACTAATCCAGCACCAATCGCATGAACCGTTCCAGTTTCTAAAAAGAAAACATCACCTGATTTTACTTTTACAGTATCAAGAATAGAAAGTAAAGTCTTGTTTTTTAGATTTTCTAAATATTCGTTAGCATTCGATTTTTCTTTGAAACCCACAATAATTCTGGCTTCATCATCAGCTTGCATGATGTACCACATTTCGGTTTTTCCAAAAGAATTATGTCGTTTTTTAGCCAACTCATCATTTGGATGCACTTGTATGGACAAGTCTTCGCTAGCATCTAAATATTTGAAAAGCAACGGAAATTGTTTTCCGAATCTGGCATGAACTTCCGTGCCTAATATTTCATCCGGAGAATCATTAATAATAGCTGTTAATGATTTCCCTTTCCATTCTCCGTTTGCAACAACACTTACATCACCTTCGACGGTAGACAACTCCCAACTTTCTCCTGTAATTGTAGATGTAATTGGTTTATTAAGTAGTGTTTTTAGTTTTTCACCTCCCCAAATTCTTTCTTTTAAAATGGGCTCAAATTGTAATGGATAAAGTTTCATTTAAGTATGTTTTTTTCGGATTGCAAATGTATAAAATCAATATTCTTTTTTTGCCAAACTACTATACTGTTTAAACCTTTGAGAAGATTTCTGGCAGTAAATAGCAACTGAATGCAAATTAAGAGAAAACAAATGTACAATACAATTTTAAATCTATGATACTAATTTTATGATGGCTTGAAGTGCTTTAGGAATGTGTTTGGCAGCCCGCATACTATCAAATATCATTTGAATGACTCCATTTTTATCCGTAACATACGTTACTCGTCCAGGAAGTAATCCAAACAATCCGGAGGGAACCCCAAAAAGTTTTCTAATTTTATTGTCATTATCTGACAAAAGAATAAAAGGCAATTTAAACTGTTTACTGAACTGTTGATGTGAACTGACGCTATCACTGCTGATCCCTATTACTTCAGCGCCTAAGGCCGTAAAGTCTTCATATTGATCTCTAAAACTGCATGCCTCAGTGGTACAACCCGGAGTATTGTCTTTTGGATAAAAATAAATAACGAGAGGCTTGTGTCCCACAATCTTTTGACTGTCAAAATCATTGCCGTTCGCATCTTTCGCTTTAAAATCGGGGATGATATCGCCTACTTTTAGTTTCATTACTCGCCTTTGTAGGTTACAAAATTTCGTGGTGTTTCGTAAAGAACAACTTCTAATTCAAATTCAGGTTTGATTCTTTTTCTGATTTTATTCCAAATGACCACAACAATATTTTCGGCTGTTGGATTCAAATCCTGAAATTCAGGCACGTCAATATTCAAATTTTTATGATCAAACTGATCCTCAACATCCTCTTTAATGATATCACTCAGGAATTTCACATCCATTACATAACCTGTTTCCGGGTCAATTTCACCGGTTACACTCACTGTCAATTCATAGTTATGCCCGTGAAAATTAGGATTGTTACACTTCCCGAAAATAGCATCGTTTTGTTCGAAAGTCCAATCTTTCCGGTATAATCTGTGTGCCGCATTAAAATGGGCTTTTCGTGAAATAGTAACTTTCATAATTTCAGATTTCAGATTTCAGATTTCTCAAAGTTGTGAAATCTAAAATCTTTTTTATGTTAATACATTTTTGAACTGCTATTTGCAATCTTATATTTTATGTTCCTCAAGGAAATGATAAAACTCATCGAAGATAATTTTGAACCAAACGGTATACAGCTCAGGATGAACTTCCATATCATTTTTCACATCCTCAATTTTCATCCACTTCCAGTCCTCTACTTCCTCAGTGTTTATTTCAGGCGCTTCATCATAATAACCAATCATGACATGATCGAGTTCGTGCTCCGTCAAACCATTATCAAAAGGAGCTTTATATATAAAATGGAAAAGCTCTTTGAGTTCTGTTTTAAAACCCATTTCTTCAAACAACCTTCGGCTTCCTGCTTGAATATTTGTTTCTCCTTCCCGCTGATGGCTGCAGCAGGTATTGGTCCAAAGCAAAGGAGAATGGTATTTTTGATGTGCTCGCTGCTGCAACATGATTTCATTTTGACTGTTTAAAACAAAAACTGAAAAAGCACGGTGCAAAACCGCTTTTTCATGTGCTTCTAGCTTAGGCATCAATCCTATTTGCTCATCATTTTCATTAACTAATATTACGTTCTCTTCTAACATATAAAACTATTACAGGTCAAAAATACAAAAAAGATAATTAGGGTCGGGGGCTTTAACGTTCTGTTTCGATTTGTTGAAGCGGAATTTTTTCAGGGCAGTCCAAATAAAAGTGACATCATACTTTCAAAGATTCTTTTGTATTTTTATAACAAATTATAAAAAGCACCATGCACACGATAACCATCCGAAAAGCAGATCGTAACGATTTAGAAAAACTCCTTGAATTCGAACAGGGAATTATTACTGCCGAACGCACTTTTGACCCTACTTTAAAAGCAACAAAAATACATTATTATGATATAGAGAAAATGATTTCAACACCACATATTGAAGTATTGGTAGCCGAAATTGATTCGCAGCTTATAGGCTCAGGATATGCGCGAATAGAGACCGCTAAGCCTTATTTGAATCATCTGAACTATGCTTATTTAGGATTCATGTACACCGATCCAAATCACAGAGGAAAAGGAGTAAACGCTAAAATTATTGAAGCGCTCAAAGATTGGTGCAACCTGCAGGATGTATTTGAACTTCGACTGGACGTATACAATGACAATACTTCGGCAATTAAGGCATATGAGAAAGCAGGGTTCGAAAAACACCTCGTCAACATGCGAATGATTCTATAAATATGACGGTCCGCTTTGTAGATAAACTTTATTTTTCTGCCACAGATTTAAAAGATTTCCACAGAACAAACCACCTCGAGGCAGAGTTCCAGACGCATTGATGAAGTGAAACACAGATTATACCAATTTACACAAACAAAAATCTGTGAAATCTGTGGCAAAATTATTGCTGGTATTGGTTACGATTGCGGATAGACCTATTTTATAATAATAAGGTTTTGTTAATTCTAAATCCAGATATGTCTTTTACCCGTAAATAACAATAGTTAAAACGTTCTTAAATAACTATTCATTTGCAAAGTAGGTGACATTTTTTGATTCAAAAGCACTTTACATTTGTACTATAAAAAAGAAAATCATGAAAACAACAACCCGTTTTTTAAACGTATTATTTTTGCTTCCTTTATTCATGTTCACTGCCTGTGGTCAAACTACAAACAAAAAAGACAGTGCAAAAAAATCTATCACAATGAAAAATTCCATCAACAAACCCGGAAATCCGTATTACTCAAATACAGACACGACAAAACTTAATGTTAGTAATGCCGAATGGAAAAAGGTTTTACCCGAAGACGTTTATGAAGTAACCCGTAATGCTGACACGGAGAGACCTTTTACAGGAAAGTATTGGGACACGGATGAAAAAGGAACCTATTATTGTGCAGCTTGTGGCAACAAACTATTTCGTTCTGGCGCCAAATTTTCAAGCAACTGTGGCTGGCCAAGCTTTTTCGAACAAGACAACAAAAACAGTGTTATTTACAAAACCGACAATTCTCTTGGAATGGAAAGAATTGAAGCCCTTTGCGGAAGATGCAACGGTCATTTAGGGCATCTTTTTGATGATGGCCCTGCACCAACCGGAAAAAGATACTGTATGAATTCTATCGCACTTGACTTTATCCCTGACACTAAATAAGATGAAAAATATATTTTTAATTGCACTATTGGCTTCATTGGGCATGTTTGGACAAAACAGCACAACTGATAAAACTAAAAAACAATCCAATTTTGAAACCATTACATTGGCCGGCGGTTGTTACTGGTGCGTTGAGGCCGTTTATGAGAATCTAATTGGAGTAAAATCGGCAGTATCAGGATACGCAGGCGGAAAAATCGCTAATCCTACTTATGAGGATGTTTCTACCGGAAGATCCGGTTATGCCGAAGTAGTTCAGATTACCTACGACAAAAACGCAACAAATCTGGATGAGATTTTTAAAGTTTTCTTTACAGTCCATGACCCAACTACACTAAACCGACAAGGTGCCGATGTAGGAACACAATATCGTTCCGCTATTTTTTATAAAAATGAAGCACAAAAAAAATCAGCGCAAACGATTATCACTGCAATGAAAAAAGCTAGGATTTATGACAGTCCAATAGTTACAACATTGGAACCGTTGGTTAAATTTTATAAAGCCGAAGACTACCATCAGAATTACTATGCAAACAATAAAAGTCAACCCTATTGTCAAATGGTAATTCAACCCAAAATGGAAAAATTCGAAAAGCTTTTTAAAAGCCGATTGAAAACGAAAAAATAAATTATTAAGCTATCGCCTTGCCACAACAAACAAGGCGTTTTTTTTTATATCCACATGAAAAACGCAATGCAATAAGTAGATTTACTACTCTAAAATTCATATATTTATACTTCTTTTTACCCATTTAAAAAGTACACTTTGTACAACGAACATCATTTTCGCGGAATGTTTTTTTGATAGATTTTTTAAATCATCATCCTTTTTTTATTCTAAAATAACTATTTTATAAAAGATGAAAGCACTTAGAACATATTTTAAAATACGAAAAAGTGCCGTAAATCTTATTTTAGAAAAATCTCCAAAATCCTTTACTCCGGAAACTTTTCATACCCTTCGAGTAGAAATCAAGAAAATGAACGCTTTATTTGATTTGCTAAACTATTGTTCCAAAAAATTTAAACATAAAAGAATTTACAAACCTTTTAGACTTATTTTTAAACAAGCAGGAAAAGTAAGAGAACTTCAAATAGAAGAATGCTTGCTTGCAGAACAACCCAATTCCCATTTGGTAAAAGCATACAGAAATCGTTTACAAAAACTCGAAACCAAAGAACTGCTACGTTTCTTCTCTATTGTTAATAAAAGCTTCGTTCGAAAATTAAAAAAAAAGTATCGTAAAATTATTCCCATGCTAGCTAAAACAAGTAAAAAAAAGAGGATTCTCTATATGGATGAAAGGAGAAGAGCTATTAAAAAATTAATATGCAAAACCAACTTTAAAAAAACACAAATGCACACTTTTCGCAAACGATTAAAAACATACCAATACAATGAAAAAATCATGAATTGTGAATCACAAAACCAATCATTGCCAGACAAAAATATTTTATCTGATTTACTTGGGAAATGGCATGATTATGAGGTTGTCATCAATCATTTGAAAAAAGGAATTAATTCGAATAAAACGACTCCAAGCGAAACGAAACAACTTCAAATAACTAAAGCAATATTAACTTCAAAAAGAGAAGTATTATTCAACAAAATAAATGCAACTTTACCCTATCAGACTCTTTTATAAATATTTGAACAAAATAAAGATAAAGACCATGGTAAAGGATTGCAGAAATCATGTACTCCACCAAAATATTTTGAACATTATGAAACAAAACACATTCAAATTTCATTACTTATTAAATCTAATTCTTGCTTTAGTTTTTTTTAATACTGCAACTGCACAAGAAAAAAAAGTAGCACCAGCCTCCGCTGAATTATATAAGGAAATCGAACAAATGGATGAGATTATGTTTGAAGCGTTCAACAAGAAAGATTTCGAAAAATTCAAATCTTTATTTACCGAAGATTTAGAATGGTTTCAAGACAATGGAGGATTACTTAGCTATGAAACCGTTTTTACCAATTTTTCGAATATGTTTAAAAACGAAAACAAACTAACCCGAAAACTAATCAAAGAAACTCTGGAAGTCCATCCTATTAAAGACTATGGAGCAATTGAAATTGGCGTACACGAATTTCGACATATGGAAAACGGAAAAGAAGAAATTGGAACATTTAAATTTCTTATGATTTGGAAGAAAAAAGACAATCAATGGAAAATATCTAGAGTAATCAGTTACGACCATTAAATATAAAGATATAAATAGTAAGTTTTGTTTTACTTTTTATAATATCAAAGATTTTATTTCATCCATTTATTTTCTTTGTTTGTATTTCAAAACAAAACATATACAAAAAATAATATTGAAGAAATAACAGAATTTTACAATCTGAAATGCAATCAAACCGAAGCTATTCCTACTTCAACAGGAACAAAATAAAAACATCTTACCTAGCTTTGATTCATATACAAAATCAGTTTTTTAAATTTTAGAAATGGATTTTTACTCCATCAATTCAAAACTCAAGTAAATAGCTAATTGTCAGCTATTTAAACTCGAAAAAAAGACCCTCTATTTAATATTCTACCTATTTTTTTTGTAAATTAGTGGTTCCCCAAAAGCCATTTATTGCGCTTCGATAGTTCAAATAAATTGCTATGCAAAAGTTTGCACCGTCCAAAGAATTGATATTTCCTTTTTAATTGAACTGTATCTATGAAACCGCATAGAACTTGCTAATAAATTAAAAAAGCATTAGTTACAAGTGTCACCAAATTTCTTAATACTAATTAAAAATGTAAGTTGGTAGAAGTCAATATACATTAGGAATGAAACTGAAATATTTTTTTAAATGGATAATAAAACCTTGTCCATCTTATGTCTAATCAATAAAAATGAAATAAAATGAAAGCAATTAAAATGATTTCGATGTCGTTGCTCATTGGACTATTCCTACTATTGAGCTCAAGTGTCTATGCACAAGATCCTATGAAAGCGGGTCCGAAAGTGTATAAAAAAATCCTCCTCGACAATGATAAAGTGAGGGTCATGTCAGCTGAATTTGTCCCAGGCGCAACTATGCCATGGCATAGCCATCCTCATCACACCGTGTATGCTTTGACCGGTGGTAAAATTCAGATCACAGAAAAAGGCATGCCGGCAACCGAATCCAATATCAAAGCAGGAGACGTACTGTATTTCCCACCCGTAACGCACATGGCAAAAAACACAGGAACTACCACATTCAAGATTGTTGTGACAGAAATAAAACCTGCCAAGAAAAAATAATCCAATCCTATTTTAAAATAATACTACAGAAGCAGCCTAAATAAGGCTGCTTTCTTTAAAAGACGACTGTATCGCTGAAAAAATTAATTTCCTATACATTCTTTTATCATCAACGCGCATTTCTCACCATCAATAGCGGCAGATATAATTCCTCCGGCATAACCCGCGCCTTCTCCACAAGGATACAAGCCTTTTATTTGAACGTGCTCGTAAGTCAAAGGATCTCTGGGAATACGCACAGGCGAAGAAGTTCTGGATTCTGGCGCATGAAGTATCGCTTCATTTGTCAAATAACCACGCATGGATTTTCCGAATTCAGTGAAGCCTTCTCTTAATATTTGCGTTAAAAATCCAGGAAAAACCTGTCCCATTTCTACTGAAGTTGTTCCGGGAACATAAGACGTTTTCGGAATGTCCGAAGAAACTCTGTTTTGCGTAAAATCAATCATCCGTTGTGCAGGAACTTTTTGACTTTCGCCTGCCAAATGCCAGGCGCGTTGCTCGATACTTTTTTGGAATTCCATTCCAGCCAAAGCACCAAATTTAGCAAAAGGTTTAAAATCTTCCAGTTGCAGTTCGATTACAATTCCTGAATTGGCAGTAGCCTGATCCCTTTTGGAGGGTGACCAACCATTCGTTACCACTTCACCGGGGCTAGTGGCACAAGGCGCAATCACGCCGCCAGGACACATACAAAAGGAATACATTCCCCTTCCTCCTACTTGCTTCACAATAGAATATGGAGCCGGAGGTAAATAATCCCCACGATAATCACAACTGTATTGAATACTGTCAATCAAAGATTGTGGATGTTCTGCCCTTACGCCCAAGGCAAAAGGTTTGGCCTCGATAAAAATCTTTTTCCTATCCAATAATTCGAAAATATCACGAGCCGAATGCCCGGTGGCCAAAATAAGCTTATTAGCAAGAATCGTGTCCCCTTTTTGAGTAACGATACCTTGCACTTCATTATTTTTTATTAAAATATCAGTCAATCGGGTTTCAAACAAAACTTGTCCGCCACATTCGATGATTTTTTCCCGGATGTCCTGAATAATTTGAGGCAATTTATTGGTTCCAATATGTGGATGCGCCTCAATCAGAATATCGGCTGAAGCTCCAAAAGCGACAAATAATTCCAAAACTCGCGTTACATCACCTCTTTTTTTAGAACGTGTGTATAACTTCCCGTCCGAATAGGTTCCTGCTCCGCCTTCGCCAAAACAATAATTGGAATCTTCATTCACAAGATGATCTACATTGATGGCTTTCAAATCTCTTCTTCTGCCTCTAACGTCTTTTCCGCGCTCAATAACTATGGGCTTCAAACCCAATTCTATCAATTGCAAAGCAGCAAAAAGTCCGGCTGGTCCTGCGCCAACAACGATTACTTCTTGGGCTGTAGCCACATTACCATAATCTGGAAGTTGAATTTTTTGCTCTTGAAAAGGTTCTCCTTTAAAATAAATCACAACCTTAAGATTGATTTTTATAGCTTTTTGACGTGCATCTACAGATCTTTTTAAAATAGAAACATGCTGAATTTCATTTACAGAAACCTTAATTTGTTTCGATAAATAATTTTTCAACAACAAATCGTTTGCTGCAATTTCTGGAGATACTTGTAATAAGAGTTCTTGAGGCATTTTTTTAGGTTATTCGATTTTTAGATTATTTGACTTTTAAAAATGTCTAAAATAACCCAGGTACAAAAGTAGTATTTTGTACTGACTTCTTGTTATTGAATGGAAAATCCCTTTTCAAATTTACAAATTGGTTTATTTTCGAATTAGACTTTGTAACTTTGGTGCTTTAACTCTATGAACCTTTGTACCTCATAAAAAATGTCTAGACAAATAAAACTAATATGGGATTTCCGCGGTCCGGCTGCTGCAAAAACAGCAGAACACCATGAAATCCATTTGAAAGAATACATCGCTATTGAAAAATTACCGTTGAATATAACCGGGTTTGAAATTCATGGCGAAATGCAAGCCATCGCATTTATGGTAGTTACGGATGAAAACATGATTCAGGTTCGAGATGCTTTGAAACCGCATCGTGGAGAGTTATATATAGTCTAAAGTCATAAAGTCGAAATGTCCAAAAAACACCAAACCTTCTAAAACTTTATGACTTTATGACCTTCGACTTTATGACTAGTTAGCAACCTCGCTGATGAATTTAATTCGCATCAAGCGCAATTCATCAATATCATAATCCCCATCAAATTCTTTGAGTGCGTTTTCAATATTATCCGATTCTGATTCCATAAAATAATCGTGAATTTCTTCCTGCTGATCATCGTCAAGCATATCATCAATCCAATATTTTATATTCAGTTTAGTTCCTGAATACACAATTTGCTCCATTTCTTTAATCAGAGCATCCATGTTGATTCCTTTGGCGGAAGCAATATCATCAAGGGATAATTTCCTGTCGATATTTTGGATAATATACAGTTTATTTACAGAGTTTACTCCCGTAGATTTCACTACTAAATCTTCCGGACGGATGATATCGTTATCTTCTACATATCGGCTGATTAATTCTAAGAATGCCGCACCGTATTTTTTAGCTTTTCCTTCCCCAACCCCATGAATATTATTCAATTCTTCTTGGGAAACAGGATATTTCAAAGCCATGTCTTCCAATGATGGATCTTGAAAAACCACAAATGGAGGAACGCCTAATTTCTTAGCCACTTTTTTACGCAAATCACGCAACATACCCATCAATAATTCATCGGCAGTTCCAGTAGATTTGGAAGCGGTTACAATGGCTTCGTCCTCAGATTCGTTGTATTCATGATCTTCAGACATCATAAAGGATTCTCGGTTTTTAATAAAATCCAACCCCTTCTTGGTGATTTTTACAATGCCATAGGTTTCAATATCTTTCGATAAAAATCCAGCAACAAGAACTTGTCGTAATAAGGCCATCCAGTATTTTTCATCATGATCTGAACCACATCCAAAAAAAGACTGTGTATCTGTTCTATGTGCTTTAATGACAGCATTGACACGGCCAATCAATGTAAAAACAACTTCTTTTGATTTGTATAAATGCTTCGTATCGCGAACCACTTCCAGTAGTTGCACCACTTGATCTATGGCTTCGACTTTTGTTTTTGGATTTCGAATATTGTCATCCATATCAGCGCCTTCACCATTAACATCGTCAAATTCTTCTCCAAAATAATGAAGCAGGAATCTCCTTCTGGACATCGAAGTTTCAGCGTAAGCCACAACTTCCTGCAACAAAGCAAATCCGATTTCTTGTTCAGCAACGGGTTTTCCCGACATGAATTTTTCTAATTTCTCGACATCTTTGTAAGAGTAATAGGCTAAACAGTGTCCTTCACCTCCATCACGACCGGCACGACCCGTTTCCTGATAGTAACTTTCTAATGATTTTGGAATATCATGGTGAATCACAAAACGCACATCCGGTTTGTCAATTCCCATCCCAAAAGCAATGGTTGCCACCACCACATCTACATCTTCCATAAGGAACATATCCTGGTGTTTGGCACGTGTTTTAGCATCTAATCCCGCATGATAAGGCACGGCACTTATTCCATTAACCTGCAAAACTTCGGCTATAGCCTCTACTTTTTTGCGGCTTAAACAATAAATGATTCCTGATTTCCCTTTATGTTGTTTTATGAAACGAATAATATCCGATTCTATATTTTTAGTTTTAGTCCGTACTTCGTAATACAGATTAGGCCTGTTGAATGATGCTTTGAAAGTAGTTGCATCAGACATATCTAAGTTTTTCAGAATATCTTCCTGTACTTTTGGCGTAGCCGTAGCGGTCAAACCTATAATAGCAACATCACCCAATTGCTTGATGATGTGTTTCAAATTCCTATATTCCGGTCTAAAATCATGACCCCACTCCGAAATACAATGCGCTTCATCGATAGCCACAAAAGATATGGTAACATTTTTCAAAAAGTTTACATATTCTTCCTTTGTCAAAGACTCTGGTGCTACATACAGCAACTTTGTCAATCCTGAAGTAATATCTTTTTTTACCTGAGCAATTTCCGTTTTAGTAAGAGAGGAGTTTAAAACATGGGCAACACCATTTTCAGAAGACAAACTTCTGATGGCATCCACTTGATTTTTCATTAAAGCAATAAGGGGCGAAACTACGATAGCAGTTCCCTCTTGAATCAAAGCAGGTAATTGATAACAAAGTGATTTTCCTCCTCCTGTGGGCATTATCACAAATGTATTCTCTTGGTTTAGGATACTTTTTATGACTTGTTCCTGCAACCCCTTAAATTGGCTGAAGCCAAAATATTTTTTTAATTCTTTGTGTATGTCAATTTCGTTTGAATTCATTCTTTATTATGTGGTATTTTGTATAAATTTGCAACACCTAAAGGTACAAATTTCTTTTACACATACAAATTTTAATTATTCTGTTTTGATATCTAAAGAAAATATATTGGCTAGTGCCAAAAAAACTATTTTATCGGAAAGCCAATCAATTGCCAAACTAACTGATTTTCTTGATGAAAACTTCATTGAAGCAACACAAAATATCTATAATTCCAAAGGGAGACTTGTGGTTACAGGGATAGGAAAAAGTGCAATTATTGCCCAGAAAATGGTAGCTTCCTTTAATTCTACGGGAACACCATCGCTGTTTCTCCATGCCTCAGAGGCTATTCACGGTGATTTAGGGATGGTTCAAAATGAAGATATTGTCATTTGCATTTCAAAAAGCGGCAACAGTCCTGAAATAAAAGTTTTAGTGCCACTCTTAAAACGATTTGGCAATACTTTGATTGCAATAACCGGAAATACGACCTCATTTCTTGCTAAAGGTTCTGATTTTGTTTTGAACACCACAGTAGATGCTGAAGCTTGTCCTAATAATCTTGCTCCAACAAACAGCACAACCGCACAATTGGTGATGGGCGATGCTATAGCTGTTTGCCTTATGGAAATGCGTGATTTCAAAGCCGAAGATTTTGCTGTTTACCATCCCGGCGGTGCATTGGGCAAAAAATTATTGTTGCGTGTGAAAGACATGTTGGAACACACCTTGAAACCTATGGTTGCTCCAGATGCATCGATAAAAAAGGTGATTTTCGAAATCTCGGAGAAGCGTCTTGGCGTAACCGCGGTTGTCGATCAGGATAAAGTTATCGGTATTATTACCGATGGTGATATTCGAAGAATGTTAAACGACAGAGATTCTTTCGCTGATTTGACCGCTAAAGATATTATGACAAAAAATCCAAAATTAGTATCATCTACCGCTATGGTTGTAGATGCCTTGAACACCTTAGAAGACTTCTCCATCACACAATTAGTAGTTGTGGATAATGGTGAATACAAAGGGGTATTACATTTACACGATATTTTAAAAGAAGGAATAGTATAATGGCAAAAAAAAACCTAAACGAAATGTCGTTTTTAGATCATCTTGAAGAATTAAGATGGTTATTAGTTCGAAGCACAATTGCAATATTAATTTTGGCTACCGTCACTTTTTTCATAAGTGATTATATTTTTGATGTTATCATTTTTGGCCCCACAGATGCTAATTTTATTACCTACCGTTTTTTTTGTGATTTGTCTCACACTTTGGGTTTTGCTGAGAGTATTTGCGTAACCGAAATGCCTTTCATCATTCAAAATACGAATATGGAGGGTCAAATTAACGTTTTGATTTGGACGTGTATAACAGCCGGATTTATCTTAGGGTTTCCTTTTATTTTATGGGAAGTCTGGAAATTTATCAGTCCTGCATTGTATGATACAGAAAAAAAGCATGCCAAACTTTTTATTTTTTCGTCTTCCTTGCTTTTCTTCTTGGGCGTATTGTTTGGCTACTTTGTAATTGTACCCATGTCAGTCAACTTTTTTGCCTCGTTTACCATCAGTGATGTCGTAAAAAACCAATTTAGTATTGATTCGTATATTGGATTAGTAAAGACGAGTGTTATCGCTTGTGGATTGTTTTTTGAATTGCCCATTATCATCTATTTCTTAACAAAATTAGGATTAGTAACTCCAGTTTTCTTAAGAAAATACTGGAAATATGCCGTAATTATCATTCTGATAGTTGCCGCAATAGTTACTCCGCCTGATGTGGTAAGTCAAATAATTGTAACGATTCCGATGTTGTTAATTTATGAAGCAAGTATCTTAATTTCAAAAATAGTAGTAAAAAATAAAAAAGAACAAAATGGCTGATATCATTCAAGAATTCAACGAATACCGTTCTAAAATGAACGAAAAATTATTGGCAGACAATAATAAAATTGTAAAGCGAATTTTTAATCTGGATACCAATGCCTATGCAGCGGGAGCGCTGGATGTAAAAACCAAAGAATTACTGGGATTAGTAGCTTCGGCAGTTTTACGTTGTGACGATTGTGTAAAATACCATTTGGAAACCAGCTTTAAAGAAGGTGTTACCAAAGAGGAAATGATGGAAACTATGGGAATCGCAACACTTGTTGGCGGAACTATTGTCGTTCCTCATTTACGTAGAGCCTATGAATTCTGGGAAGCACTGGAACAAACCGCTGTGAAATAATTGTTAAGAAGCAAAATCCTTTAATTCTTTATCCGTTTATTTGAACGGTTAAACAATCAAACTAAAAAAATGAAATTAAGAGCCGAAAATTTAATCAAAACCTATAAAGGTCGTAGTGTTGTAAAAGGCATTTCGGTAGAAGTGAATCAAGGCGAAATCGTAGGGCTTTTGGGACCAAACGGTGCTGGAAAAACAACTTCTTTTTATATGATTGTGGGATTAGTTAAACCGAATTCAGGCAATATATTTCTGGACGATTTGAATATTACCGATTATCCTATGTACAAAAGAGCACAGCAGGGAATTGGTTATTTAGCGCAGGAAGCATCCGTTTTTAGAAAATTAAGCATCGAAGACAACATATTAAGCGTATTGCAATTGACAAAACTTACCAAAGCTGAACAAGAAGCTAAAATGGAAAGTTTAATCGAAGAATTCAGCTTAGAACACATTCGTACCAATCGTGGCGATTTACTTTCGGGTGGAGAACGCCGTCGTACCGAAATTGCAAGATGTTTGGCTACCGATCCAAAATTTATTTTATTGGACGAACCATTTGCCGGTGTCGATCCTGTTGCCGTTGAAGACATTCAGAGAATTGTGGCGCAGTTAAAAAATAAAAACATAGGAATTCTTATTACGGATCACAACGTACAGGAAACCTTGGCTATTACGGATAAAACCTATCTTATGTTTGAAGGTGGAATCCTAAAAGCGGGAATTCCGGAAGAATTAGTAGAAGATGAGATGGTACGTCGCGTCTATCTTGGACAAAATTTTGAGTTGAGAAAGAAGAAATTAGAGTTTTAAAAAAGTGGTCAGTGATCAGTAGCAGTGATCAGTTCTAAAAAAACAGACGATATGAAATTCCAAGACTTATTAGTGCATCAGAAATCATTTTCATTAGCCATGAAAATCTTTGAAATAACAAAATCGTTCCCAAAAGAAGAAATGTATTCTTTGACGGATCAAATTAGGCGTTCTTCTAGAAGCGTACCCGCTAATATCGCGGAAGCATATAGAAAAAGAGTTTATCCTAAACATTTTCATAGTAAATTAACTGATTCCGATGCTGAAAACTCAGAAACTTAAGTTTGGATGGAATTTTCACTTAAATGCAACTATATAAGCGAAAGTATTTACAACGAATTATTAAATGAAAGCAATGAAGTTGGAAAACTAATCAATTACATGATTTTAAATCCTCAAAAGTTCGGAGTAACCATTTAAAAAATATCGATTAAATCTATTTCCAAACCTCTAATCACTGTTCACTAAATTACTGTTCACTGAACACTGAATACTAAAAAACTACTCCACTGTAATGTACCGCAACTGTTGCAAATCTCCATTATAAATATTAACATCTACATTCCCTTTTATCCCCGGAACTGATGCTTTTTCGGTGAATTGCCAGAATAACCAATCTTCGGCAATTTCCTCCCTGTAAAAATTATAATTGGCAATCCAAAAAAGATAATCGCTGAATTCTTCTTTCAAAAAATCGTCATAATACCGCTCGCCGGTATAGATAATAGGTTTTACACCGTAATGGGATTCCACAGCATTTAACCATCTTTTCAAACCTAATTTAAGATTTTCAATCGACTGATTTTTAGGAAGTTTTTCAATATCCAAAACCGGGGGTAAATCTCCTTTTTGAAGCGTTACTGTTTTAATAAAAAATTCGGCTTGCTCAATTGAATTTTCGTTAGGACGATAGTAATGATAGGCCCCGCGAATCATTTTATTTTCTTTGGCGCCAAGCCAATTCCTATTAAACTGACGGTCTTTTCTGTCTTTTCCAACAGTAGCACGAATAAACACAAAATCTAAGGGATATTTCTTTTCTAAAGTATCTACATAAGTCCATCGGATTTTTCCTTGGTATTCCGAAACGTCAAGACCAATGCTTTTTCCTTCGTGTTTTTCTAAAACCTGATAATTGCGAACATCAGAAATGCGCTTGGCTTCTGTTTCTTCTCTTAGAATCTTATCCGATTTAAAACTAAAATAATACGCTAAACCATCTCGATAATAATAACCAACAGCAATTATCAGTACAACAAAAATAGCAACAATAGAATAGCGCAAAACCTTTCCGGAGAAAACAGTTGCTTTCTTTTTAGGTTTACGGACTACCGTAGTTTTTCTTCTGACCGTTTTTCTTTTCATTCAAAAAAACTACTTTTTCAGCATTTTATTATGCACCACGGACAGCAAAACATAAAAGAGAATGACTAAAGGAATTCCTAAATACTGGAGGAAAATCAACAACAAAAGAGAACAAATCAAAAACACAATTTGAAGTACATTATCCTTGAAATTGAACTTTTTTATTTTTAAGGAGAACAAAGGAATTTCAGCGTTCAAGATGTAAGCGCTTAATAACGCTATTACCAATAAAACCCATTGATTCGTCAAAATTTCGACAATAAATAAAGAATCGGTGTATTTTAAAACCAAGGGAAGACTTAAAATAAACAGTGCATTGGCAGGCGTTGGCAAACCAATAAAAGAATCTGTTTGACGGGTATCAATATTAAAATTTGCCAATCGGTAACAAGAACCTAAGGCAATCAAAAATCCTAAATAAGGAAACAGTTGTAAATGACCAACTGGCGCAATTGATGAATGATCGATCATCATTTGAAACATCACTAAACCCGGCACAACACCGCTGGTAACCATGTCTGCCAAAGAATCCAACTGCAATCCAAGCGGACTCGAAACTTTGAATAAGCGGGCAAAAAAACCATCAAAAAAATCTAAGAATATACCTAAGCAAACAAAATAAAATGCCATTTCAAAATCTTGGTTAAAAGCAAAAACCAAAGCGATACAACCGCAAAAAAGATTTAATAAAGTAATGATATTGGGGATATGCTTTTTAATAATCATAGTTGTAAAATTTAGTGAACCACAGTTGGCAAATTTAGCATAATAAGTCAAGGAGAAGTACGTTTTTAATAGAGTTTTTTCAATAGCGGTTTCTTGTTTGCATATATTTACTCAAAGGAAGAAATAAGCTCAGTAAAAAATTATATTTTTGATAAAAATTAAACAGACTTTTCGTTTGTAAAAATGACCCCATTGAAAAAAAGCTTCCTATTAGCAACGGTTTTGGTTAGTACTCTAAACTACAGTCAGGCTGTTAGAAAATACTCGAATGAGTTTATGAATATCGGCGTGGATGCGGCTGCATTGGGCATGTCAAATACTGTTGTAGCTGCTACCGGTGATGTGAATTCCGGGTATTGGAACCCAGCAGGACTGATTCATCTGGAGGATCATCAGGTATCAGTAATGCATGCAAATTATTTCGCCAATATTGCCCAATACGATTACTTGGCCTACGCAAGCCCTATAGATGACAGGAGTGCTTGGGGAATTTCATTAATCCGTTTTGGTGTGGATGACATTTTAAATACTACGGAATTAATCGACAGCCAAGGTAATATTGATTACAACAGAATCAGTCTTTTTTCGACTGCTGATTATGGTTTCACTTTTTCTTATGCTCGAAAACTTCCTGTTCGCGGGTTTCAATATGGCGTAAACGCCAAAGTTATCCGACGAATTATTGGCAAATTTGCCAATTCTTGGGGTTTTGGTTTTGATGTCGGATTGCAGTTCGAAAAGAACAACTGGCAATTTGGGCTAATGCTTCGAGATATAACCACAACCTACAATGTGTGGAATATTGATGAAGAAGAATACAAGAAAATTGCCAACGCCATACCCGGAGAAAATCAAGAATTACCGGAGAGTACTGAGATTACGGCTCCAAAAGCACAACTGGGAATCGCTAAAAAAATCATCATACGATACGATTACAGTATTTTGGCTGCTGCCAATATGAATATGCGATTTGCCAAAACGAATGACCTTATCTCGACAGATTTTGTCAGTATCGATCCCGCTATGGGATTAGAATTTGGCTATACTGATTTGGTATTTGTACGTGCCGGAGTGGGTAATTTTCAAAATGTACAACAATTAGACAACTCCGAAAAAGTGGGCTTTCAGCCTAATATCGGATTGGGTTTTAAATACAAAGGCATCCAGATTGATTATGCACTAACTGATTTGGGCGATCAAAGTACCGCTTTGTATTCCAACATTTTTTCGGTTAAAGTAGATTTGGGGATGTTTAGAAATTAATTTAAAAACAGCAATGCCACAGCAAATGAATATAGCTTCTTTAAAAAAAATAGTTCTTTTCACACTACTATTCTCATCCCTATATAGCTTTAGTCAAAGCATCAAATTATCAAAAAACACACAAGTCAGTGTACTTACTTGCGGAACGGGTAACGAATCCTATTCTCTTTTTGGACATACTGCAATTCGGGTACGCGATACAGTCAACGCAATTGATGTGGTATACAATTATGGTGCTTTTGATTTTAATACACCAGATTTCGTCCTGAAATTCATAAAAGGGGACTTACAATATTTTGCCGTAGCGCACTCCTATCCTGATTTCATCAATCAATACCAGTATGAAAAAAGATCCGTTTATGAGCAGGAATTGAATATTCCTTTTACGTTGAAACAAAAACTATTTGACAACCTCAACACTTCTTTGGCCTCGGGCGATAGTCATTATACGTATAAATTTATTGATAAAAACTGTACATCGATGGTTGTTGATATCATTAATAAAACAGTAGACACCACTGCAATTGTAAAAAACACCGATACCGATATCACCTACAGAACCATCCTTTATCCGTATTTTGACAATCACTTTTACGAAAAATTAGGAACCAGTATCATTTTTGGTAAAAAAGTAGATGGTTTGGGGACACAAATATTTTTACCTTTTGAATTACAAAAAAGCCTGAAGAAAGTTTCTTTTCAGAATCAACCTCTAGCGCAGGAAAACAAAACTATCATAGAATTCGAAAAAGAAGTTCCCACCTCTTGGTGGAATAATCCCTACACGTATATATTGTTTCTTTGCTTTATTATCTTTTTGAGAAAGAAAAGCATCGATTTATTTTACCTCACCATAATGGCAGTAATAGGCATGTTCTTTACGTTTGTCGGCTTTTATTCGTCACATCTGGAATTAGGATACAACTATAATATTGTACTGTTTAATCCAACCTTATTAGGGCTGCTTTATTTTTATTGGACAAAAAACAAAAAAGGAATTTACAATCTGGCGTTATTTAATATCCTGTCGTTAGGAATCTATTTCTTTTTTATAATCAACAAAATTCATTTGGTATTGGTACTGCCATTGGTAATTACAAGCGGAATTATTTTGGTCAGATTGGCAATTCAAAATAAAAAACGCATTCCAATTATCATTTAAAATATATATTTTTTGAAATATTAATATTGATAATAATAATAATAATAATAGATTGATGATAATAACTATTGCCCCCTATAAAACAAAACGGTGGTAATTGTTTTAAAAGCAATACTCAAATCCAGAAAAACACTTCTGTGTTTGATATAATACAAATCATATTGCAGTTTTATCAAACTTTCATCAATTGTCGCTCCATAAGCATAATTTACTTGTGCCCAACCCGTAAGGCCCGGTTTTATAATATGTCTTGTTTCGTAGAAAGGCATTATTTCAGCAATTTCTTTTACGAAAAAAGGGCGTTCCGGACGAGGACCAATAACGGCCATATCGCCTTTTAAAATATTTATAAATTGGGGAAACTCATCAATTCTTGTTTTTCTTAAAAATTTACCGAAAACTGTTACACGCGAATCATTTGTAGCGGTAAAAACAGCTCCGTTAGACTCAGCATTGCTGACCATAGTCCTGAATTTTAAAATTTCAAAGACCACACCATCTTTGCCAACACGCTCTTGGGTATAAAATAACTTTCCTCGGTTTCCTATTGCATTTCCTATTAGCAGCAATGGGATTAATACCAGACCAATGAATAATCCAAGTATCGAAATACCAATTTCGAAAATTCTGACACTTAATAGATACAATTTATTGTGATTGATTCTGCTAAAAGGAAAAAATCGGTAAAAATCTCTGGACATATAATGTACCGGAATACGCTCCGTTTTACTTTCATACACTTGTGTATACTCTCTAATTATACTCCCAGACTCCAGTAAACGAAGCAGCTGCTGATACAACTCGGCAGTAATTCCATCTGTTTTTTGAGAAGCAATCACAATTTCGGATATAGAATTTTCTTTTACAAAAGAGAACAGCTCTTCCCTTTTTATATTTTTAACATAAGGATATTCGGCTATTGCATCTTCGGCAGCATCGGCATTGACAAACGCAATTATTTTATAATGGGGATCTATATGCTCTAATCCGGAAATCAACTCTTCTACTTGTTCTTTATCACATATTAAAACTGCATTTTGAAGAAACCGATTAGAGGCTAAAAACGTAACGTAAAACATCCGCCATAAAAACAAAGCCAAAAACACAACTAGATAAAACAATAGAATCTGAATTCTTTTAGAGGGTAATACCGGAGAATAAAACGGCGTTAATAAATACACCAAAACGGTCGTCGAAACGGTCAGAATCGTACTCTTTAGCACTTGAAATTGATTGCTGGCAACCTGAAGATTATACATTTCGAAAATAGTTCCGAAAAGATTGACATAAACTCCCAAGATAATCATCCAATATAAATTATTGGTTGATATAGTAAAATAGTCAAAATCAAATATTTTTCCAACAAAAAACAAAGAACCCAAAACAAAAAACACATCAAAAATGCGAAGAATCATCTTTCGTTCTGATATTTCAAAATGAATCTTGTCTACTGAAAACATGAGTGGCATTTACGTTTAGGGGTGCAATTTAATGCTTTTGAGTCGAAGTAAATTTAAGATATGTTAATTTTTTTAACAAAATTTTCTTTTTAACGTATTAATCTGTGACCACCTCAGATCTAATTAATATAATGAAACAAAAAAAGCAATACAAAATAACATTCAAAATGTCAGGCTGAGCAGAGCCTGTCCTGAGTTTTTATCGAAGGATCGAAGCCCTATATAGTAAAACGTCATTGGCAGTGTTTTTTCAAATACTAAAATACACTCAAATAGATTAGGAACATACTTCATTAATAAAAATAAAGAATAACAAATTAATCCTCTTTCTTTCTTTTAGCAAAACCCAACTGCACATTAAGCAAAGACAGAGAGTACACAAAGGCTGGCGCAGCGGTACGCATAGCGGCATGATTGATGGTTAAAAACCAAAAAGCAACAAAACACAACAAAAACATATTGAACTTGTTCTCCAGATACAATACCAGCGGTGTAAAAAACAAAATCAGCAAGCCCAAGATACCCAAGGTACCATGTTCCGCAAGCATTCGGGTGATCTCATCATGAGATTGTACTTGAATTCCTGTTTTTAGCTCCCTAATTTCCACTCCTTTTCCTACACCAGCTCCAAAAATAGGATTCTCAAAAAAAATATCGATCTCATTACGCGCTATATCTTCTCTACCGGTCAATTGGCTTTCCCTTACCCTTCCCTTAGCATCTTGATTGGCATAGCGTTTATCAATAAGCCCGCCGGTTTGAAACGAAGTATATCCCCAGGTCGCCATCATGGCTAAAGTCACAAATACAATAATATAATTGAGTTTTACTTTTCCTCTATAATTGGATTTGAAATACAGGAACAACAACAACAAAACTACCATCATAAAACCGGTGATCATTCCTCCCCTTGAAAACGTAAGCATGCCACGATAGCTAATATTAAATGCGATTATTAAATTGGTTATTAACATAAATTTAGTTGGAGACTCTAATATAATCCTCGAAAAAAAAATAAACATGCCCAACCCCAGAAACGTAGCCACCTGATTCGGTCCATAGCCACCTGAAGTTTCAAAATTGGATTGGGTGCTTGTCACCACATCCCTTATGTTTGGGGTATAGAAGGTTAAATAAACCATACAGCTAATTATTGGTAATCCTATGCTCAATAAAATACTATTCATATGTTCCAAAGCTATTTTTCGCCTGTACGTATACAAAGACGCTAATGCCAAACAGACCGGCCCAGAAATATAAAAGACGATGGTCTTTCTGATATTGTTATCAAAATCCAAGACAAAAGTAGAAAGGACGATGCTGGGCACTAATAATAATAAAAAAAACCAATAAGGCGTTGCCCCTTTGGACAATCCTTTATAATACATTCCAATAAAAACAAAAATCATCACCCCGTATTTGGAAAATTCATATGATATATTACCGCCTGTCATTCTCAGCAACACCTCGCTCCCTGTTATATAAGCTGCCACCATTAAGGCTTGGTGATTTTTATTTTGGGTTTTTATAACAAAATAAATTCCTAGTATAAAGATAGAATAACCATACAATTTTGCTGTAAAAGGAAATACATACACCATAATACCTATGGCTACATGAAAAAGAATTAAATACAGATATGTTTGTTCCTCTTTTTTCATTTTTGACTGTTTTCTAACCAATTTAGATACTGTTTTATAATCCTTTTTTTTGAAAAATTTTCAAAAATAGTTTTATATAATGTTTCACCAAAAACATCCCTAAGTATCTCTTTCTCTATTAATTCAATTATTGCTTTGTAAAACAACTCCTCTTTTTGGACATCTACAAGAAATCCGTTGATTCCGTTTTGAATTACCAAAGGCATTTCCCCCACAGCGGTTACTATTATAGGTTTTTTATGCAAACCATACTCCAAAAGCGCCACGGGCAGGCCCTCCGATTGAGAAGTCAGTATTGCGATTGTTGACTGGTCGAGAATGTTTTTTATATCTTGTTTCGTACCGTAAAGAAACACATTTTTTTCAAGGTCATTTTCAACTATAGAAGACTTAATTTGTTTGGAATAGGCATCATCAAAATCTTTTCCTACTAAATGAAAGGTCCAATCGGCATGAGATACTTTTAATTTCTTAGCTACTTCCAACAATAAAAAATGATCTTTTTGTACCCTTAGATTGGCCAAGGACACAATCCTTTTTCCACTAGTCCCTTTCAATACAGTATGGTCTGTACCATTTTTTTCTTCCGATGGAAAATTGGGCAAATAAATAGAGTTCTCAAAATGCAAATTTTCATTTGCCCAAACTTTTAGGTTCTGATTGACCGCAATAATCCCACTAAAAAAAGGAGTAATCAGTCGTAAAGCCAGTAAGGGCCTTTTATTTAAAAACTCACTATCCCCATAGTGGTCGTGCCAAATTATTTTAATCGAAGGGCAAAGTAGCTTTAGAAGAAAGGCAAGAAAAAAAGAAGTACTATGTGTATGAATAACTGCAATTTTATGTATTACTACATAGTTTCTCAACTTAAAAAGAGCTTTAAAATCAATGACCCTATTTCTATTCAAAAACAAATACGAAACACCATCATCAATCTGATTCACAAGAGGTCCTTCTTTACGACCAACCACTAATCCGGAAAACTCAATTTGTTTAGCCAATGCATTCGCATAATTGACCGCCATGCGTTCGGCACCACCCGCTTCTAAACTATCTATTAGTTGAAGTATCCTCATTTTTTTAGTATCCAATTTTTTAAATCCAAATAACTCCATTTCAGCGGTCCCCTAATATTTAGATGTTTAGAGTTGCTTATTAATCGATTCCCATCATAAACATAGTAATAATGGGTAGCGTCTAAACGTTGCATATCCAACTGATGCATTCCCGCATTAAATGCTGCTATATTTTTATTTGCCATTAAATAAAAAGGGCTTTCTCTTTTCACATCATAACTTCCGTCATGAAAAGAAAAACGATATAAAGATAACCCATACCCGTAGCCTTTGGTACAATTTTGTACTGGTAAAACCAATCCTTTTTTATCCGCAAAAAAACGGCCACCCGCTCGTGCCTCAGTTCCTATTAAAGCAATTGGTTTTTCATGTAATTTCCATTTCCCAAACAGGGAGTCCGCTTGGTAGAGGTACATATTTTTATTATAATCGGTGGCAACTAAAATATTCAAAGAGTCCGACAAATAGATGGAAGGATCCACGAGCGCAACATTGGCAATCAAAGTATCACAAATCCTCCAGTCAAAAGGAAAATGATATGCTTTATACAACAACACCATATTTGCCTGTTTGGACTCTGGTACCATATAAAAATCATTCTTATATTTAAAAACTTGAGGATAAGACAAATGAAATTTTTGGGTTAAAACAGTTCCCCGATACTGATACTTTTTTCCGTCTGTTGAGGTCAATAAACCAACATCCGCATTGGGTTTGTTTTTTTTATGTTCAAAAAACAGGTAAAAAGTGTCTTTTTCTTTGACAAAAAAGGGATCAGCAAGAAACACCGTACTGTCATTTTGAGCTTTCAACGTTTCGATCGAATAAATGGAGTTTTTATCCACGGCAATCTTATCTGGATAACCAGCTGATTCGCCATAACCTATAGACCACCCCCCTCCGTCTTGTTGAAAAAAAGGAGTTCTATAGTTGATTATAGCAAGCAATGCAACCACAAAAAGAAGAACCCAAAATAGGTATTGCTTTTTCATTTAATTCTTGAATTTTGAATCTTGTTTCAATAAACCCAGAATTTCTCGTTCAAAAACATCCAAAGTATAGTTCCTGGACCAATTCGAAGCGTTTTCACTCTTAGCATTAAAATCGGTTTTATTATTTAAAAGCGTTTCTGTCTTTCTAACATCTTTTTCCAAATCCATTGCTAGCAAAACACCTCTTTTTCCTTGATCGAGCATAAAAGGCACGCAGGATACCGGTGTTGCCAATGGAACACAGCCCCAAAACATTCCCTCAGCAATCGCTTTTGGCCAGCCTTCACTATCGGAAGGCAAGACCACAAAATGACTATTTTGATAAGCTTTTTGAACGGTATCCTTGGATTGATTCCCTTGTAATTCAATTACCGCTTCTAATTGATTGGCTATAATATACTGTTCTAATGCAGTGCGTTCTATTCCTTCCCCATATAAACTAAGGCGCACATCGTATCCGTTTTTAGACAAAAGCTCCACTAACTGAATCGCATACAACGGATGCTTGCCTTTTACCAAAGTGCCCACAAAAACAAAATCAATACGTCCTTTCACCTCTTTTTTAGAAATAGGTAATTTCTCCAACTCGGTATAAGTCGCTGTAAAAAAAGACCGTATGTTTGTACTGGAATTTTTCCAATGGCCATAAACCAATACCTGCATATTTCGGGTCAACAGCGTATTACTCAAAATCCATTGTTGCAGTTTATACGTCAAAGGCTGCTTAGATCTCGGATCCCAATTACCGGCATATTTAGCAGTTTTCGGAGTATTAGGAAAAAGCACTTGAATAAAACATCCTAACAATCCTATGTTTCCTGGGCAGCGCAAATGGATATGATCAGCATTTTTCATCGCTTTAAAAATCTTCCAGCTTATTCTTGGTATTTTTAAAACGGCACTAAAAACACCTTTTAAACTCAAAACATCAAAGCGCTCAATAGCTATAAATTTAATATTTTGATGTTGATAAGCTTTATCTACAAGAGTTGTCTCTGACATTACTATTGGAGCCACCAGTATCAATTCCTCCACATACTTTGTCCAAACATTCATTTCGCTGACATAGGGAGCATAAGCAAAATAGTTATTACGCTCAATGATATGAGGTACATGAGTTATGATTGCAAAAGTCATCTTTTGATATTAAGTTTAACTATTATCTCTTCTGCATCAACATCGTTAAATGCATGCAACTAAACATCACGCTATCAGAAGCCAATGATTCATCCCAATCGTGTTGATGCCATTTTTGTCCAATTATCTTTTTCTTGTTTGCTGAAATAGGTAAAATATCCAAAAAAGCAACCCATTTTGATTTACCAAGAAGCCCACGCCTCTCTTTAATTACAAAAGCTTTTTGAAATTGATAAAATGTTTTCTTGGTAAACGGCCATTCCCAGGCCGCATCTGATTGAAAGGGGCGATAAAGGGTTCTAATGATTTTTATAGGCAAACTAGTTTCAAGAGGATCATAACTTATTATCTCACCTTTCAGAGCCAACTTATCATTCAATTTGTCAATTAGAATATCGGTATTTTCAAAATGGTGTAAGACACCATAAGCATAAATCAAATCATAATCTTTGTCAGCAAAATCAGAAGAAAGAAAATCAACCGCCTCGGCTTTAGCATTAGGAAAAGGTTTCAACCTTTCGTTCAATTTTGCAATGGCAACATCGCTCAAATCAATACCCAGATAGTCTTTCGAGTTTTCGGCAAGATACAATGACCAGTAATTTCCTGAATAACAACCGAGATCGAGCACTTTTTTATGAGATAAATCGCCAAACCATTCTTTATGCAAGAGATAGGCTTGATCCTGAATACCTATACTTTTTCTAATTTGGTTTAGAAGTCCATTTCTAAAATTTGCCCAAATTTTGGTCGAGAAATTTTGTCTAATATTGTTATAAAATTCCTTTTGTTTTTTATTGGTTTCTAAAATAGACTCTGTTATTTTCATTTTAATACATTTGGTTTATTTAACAGAAGACTCCACCACCCTACTGTTCTACCTACAGCCTCAATAAAGGCTTCCTTTTTATTACTAACAGTAAATGTATTGCTAAATCTGATTATTGCCAACAATATAGTGATAGAATGCCATTTAAGTTTGGCATTTAATAAAGGTCTCGAATTCTTAGTCCGCCACACATACCAGCCATTACGCACCACCATTTTACCATATTGATATGGATTAGGCCTCCCTGAGGCATCATGAAAATGATTTAATTGGGCCGCAGTATTCAAATACAACTTTCCTTCTTTAGCAACTCGCAACGTAAAATCCGCATCTTCATACAACCCATACCCCTCAAAATAAGTAGAAAACCGTGTGCTTTCAAAAATTTTTTTCCTAAAAGAAGAGACCCCTCCCATTAGCATTTCGACTTCATATATTTTACCGCTGGGTGGCAAAAAACCAACACTTCGGCCATGCGAAAACAAGGAAGAAAATCCCGGAGGACAATTACTGTCCAATCCTAATTTCTTTCGTAGAACAAATCGACTGCCATCCTTTCGCTTCCAGCCGTCATAATAATACTCATCTATTTTAGGAGAATAATCCTCCCCTACAAACTCGCATTCTGACTCATTTATGATATAACCTCCAACTCCCAAAGCTTCGGGATAAATTTGATAGGTTTGTAAGAGTTGCTCAAAATAATCATTTTCTAAGACAGTATCATCATCCAGAAAACAAACGATTTCCATCTCTTCTTCCACCCGCTCTATTCCATAATTCCGTTGTTTGGTCAGCCCACGGTGTTGGGATGAAACCAAAAAATAGTTTAAATCTTCAAACCGATTTTCTTTTAAAATAATTTCCGTTTCCTCATTTGTAGAGCTATCTATGATTAAAATCTCATTAGGATATACAGTCTGTTCCTGAACTGATTGCAACAATTGGATCAAGGGTTTTGGACGCATATACGTACAAATTATCAGCGAAAATTTCATGATACCTTTTTTAATTGATTAGCCCAAAATATACTTTGATCCCATTGTTTTTGAAACATTTTAAAATAACGGTATGGATTTTTTATTTTTTGGTACTTATAATATTTAAAAAACAAAGTGGTTTTATACCCCCTAAGCTGTTCTTTAGAATTATGTGAAATGATGTATAACATGACTGTTGGTGATGGCTTGGGTTGAATACTGTCCTGTTGCCATAACAATACTGGTTTTGTTCGAAAACCTCCAATTGGAGCCTTCAAATGAATAATTTCAGGCTCAGGTAAGTACAACACATCATGGCCTTGATTTCGTATTTGCATTCCAAAATCGGAGTCTTCACCAAATCCAAATTCATAACCCATATTAAAATTACAATTATTTAAAATTTGGGTAGCAACAAAACTACATCCGGAACCAAAACTTCGCCATTGAAAAATGTTTTTAAAAACTTGTTTTTCCCTTTTTTGCAAACAACTAATCGAGACTGATTTTACACCAAATTTATGTATACTTTCAAAAGTCTTCTGGATAAATAATTCGGAAATTCTTATATCATCATCAGCCAAAAATACCCATTCACTTTCAGTTTGATGTAAAGCAAGATTTCGGGCGTTACAAGCACCCGCCTTGTGTATAAAAAAATGATCTATTTTAAAAGGCCACTTTTCTTCATAAATATAGTCTAATTCACTTTTACTAAACTCTTCTGGATTTTGTTCTACAATAATAATTTTGTTAGGCAGATGCGTTTGTCGCGACAAATCTTTCAATACATCATAAAAATAGTCGCTTCTGCCAATAGTCGGAATAATGACATCAACAGTAGCTGTATCAATTGTTTTTCTTGACGACTGAACAAGTATAGAATCTATATTTAGAGTATTGTTTTTCCTATTCTTATAAAAAAGTGAAAATAGTAAAGGTAGTACATGAAATTTCCTTTCATATAAAACCAAATTCAACACCAATAGAAATACCCATCGGGTCTTATAGTGCTGCTTAACAAATCGGAAAAGAGTATAAATACCAGCTTTGGGCATGCGTTTTAATTCTCCTGACTTTAAGAGTCCTGGTTCAGAATAACAAAACAAACCTAAAGGCATTCCTATTTTTGCTATAGAACACAAATAATAATCAAAATCAGCAGTGCAAACTATTTTATCCTTTAGTGCATTTAAAACAGAGGCATGAATAACGCCTGCAACACTGCTCATTTGCCAAGTGGGATAGGATACCTTTTTATTAACATTAATGAATAAAGACCCCTCAACATAGCCTATTTTAGTATCAAAAAAATTATGTTGTGGAGAGGAAAAAGACAACATCATTTTATCATGGTGAAACAGCGTTTTTATCGCCTCAAAATTCAAACGTTCTTTAACAGCTGAATGACACCAAAGTATTTTTTTTTCTGGAAATTGTTTTGCTATCTGCTGTAAACCACCTGCAATAGTCCCATGATAATCAAATTCAATTTTTTGATTATCTAAGGCCGTCACCGTTGTGATTTTAGTATTTATATGACAAACAATAATCAAAACTTATCCTATTAAAGAGTTATAAAATAACAAACTTTCTTGCGCAACGATTGCTATACTAAATTTTTCGGTTACCTTTTTTCTCGCTTTAACACCAAATTCTTTTTGCAATTTGACATTTTCCAGTAGCTGAATAATTTTATTGGCATATTCCAAATGATGGGTTGGACGCACTAAAAAACCATTGATACCGTCATCTATCACTTCAGTGGCCCAACCAATATTAGAAGCTATAATTGGTTTTTGCATTGCCATAGCTTCTATCCATGAAACAGGTAAGGCTTCAGCAAATGTCGGAAATACACAAACAGTTGCTTCGTTGATGTGCTTTTTTATCTCTTGATAGGGCACAGCTCCTAAATAATCCACATTGATCAGTGCTTGCTCTGTAAACAGTCCCAGCATCATCTGCCAAGTGGATGAATTTCCTGAGATAATATCAGGAACATCCCTTCCCACTAGAACAAGCTTTGCTTTAGGATATTTATTGATCACCTCATTAAAAATGAAGGGCAATTCTAACAATCCTTTTTTGCGGATTAAACTTCCAAAATATAAAATAACGCCATTATTATTGTCATCGATGTTTTGACTAAACAAGCTCAAATCAATTGAATTCGGAATTACTGTGAATTTCTTATCTAAACCAAACACTTCATTCGTTTTATCAGCCGTAAACTGACTTACAGAAAGCAATGCGTCAGCTTTTTGCAGCGCTCGTTTTTCATGGAATTTATTGTTCCACTTTACTGGACGCTGATCTAAATGACAAAAATAAGTATCCGAACCGTTCAATCGAATAACGATAGGGCATTTTTTTGGAGAAATAAAAGAGGTAATTCCAGTCCAATCCGGCGCTTCAACCAAATCAATTTCTTTTTGCTGATGTAATCTATTAATTATTTTCTGAAGTTTTTTTCGGGTAAGATACCACGATAATCCTTTGAGTTTCACATTCCGTATTTGTTGGATACAAATACCATCATCATCAAAAACACCCTCTTCTCTCTGACCATACACCAAAACCCGAACCGAACAGCCTTCTGTTAAAAGTCCTGTAGCCAGGTTTTTGATACTCGTGCCAATACCTCCGGAGATTCCGGTTTTTGGGTGTGGGTATTCAGGAGTTAGGAAGGCTATTTTCATCTTTATTTATTAAAAAAATCTTTTATTATTATAGCGGTAAACTTCCGGGCTCCCCTATCATTCATATGGCCGCAGGACGAAAAATACTGATCTCCTTCAACCGCATTTTCATAATTATGAATTTCTGGATAGAATTGGCGGACTTTTTCAAAATAATCCAATCCTTTAGTATTGGTGCACATCGGTGTCATAACGACAATCAAATTAATATTATTCGCTTTGCAAATTTGCTTAATTTCCTCGTAATATTTATTGTGTAACGGTTTTAGATTCGTTAGGTCATTTTTCATATTTGCATTAGGATTTTTACCTAAAGGATAATACCCTAGATTATCTAAATGAACGGTTCTTTTATGAATGCAATTAAAAAACATCTCCCTAAACCCAATACGAGTCTCAAAATCCACATACCTGTAAAAAGGAATGTAAAATAATTGATTAAAATCTTTTTGACTTGAAAAATGTTTTTCAATTGTTTTTGAATTATGAATATATGGTAAAAACTTTGAAGCAATTCCATCGGCCATTTGCTCATTAGACAAATTCAGATCGGCTTCGAGAATCACATTTTTTATTGTATACTGGCGCTCTACCATTAATTTCAACAATAAAGAAGCTTCAAACAAATGTCCGCCGCTCATGCCGTAATTAAAGGTTTTCAGTCCTTTCTCTTCAAATAGTGGCGCAACAAAATGGTTATTTGCTCTGGAAGAACCTAAAACCACCACGTCATACTGTTGCGCTTGGGAGTTGTAAACATAGTCAATTTTCCCTCGATTGGAAGATTTTAAATAGACCTTTGTATAAACCAAATCTAATACAACTAACAACAAAAGTGTTATTATTAGAATCCTAAGAAAAAATAAGAAAAAATATTTCATTATTATTTATCGATTAACATTTTCTCAATTAAGTATTTAGTAAAATCATTTGCCCCGTTTTGATTTAAATGTGAACAATTCTTAAACATCTTATCATTATTTATTACCCCTGAAAAATCATATAATTCTGGAATCTTTTGCTTTAATTTTTTAATAAAAATTAAGTTTTTCGTATGTTTACAAAAAGGAACGCAAAAAAAAATTACAGGCATTTTATTAATTTCAGCAAATGTTTTTATCCCGTCAAAATATTTGTTCTTGCTAATTATTTGACTTGGTAATGAATTATTGTGTTCAAATGAATTTCCTTGCAAAGGAACAAATCCATTATTTTTGACAATACTAGTTTTTTTATTAATCAAATTTAAAAAAAATTCCCTGAAACCTATTTTAGGTTCATAATGTAAATATCTGTAAAACGGAGTATATAGAATTTCCTTTTTATTGATAAGGCATCTATTAAAATATTCTTGTGTTACTTCATTTTCTCTAATAAAAGGCATCAATTCATATTGAAGAATATTAGAACAGCCATCTTCAATATTAAAAATATAATCTACTTGAATAAGTATTTTATCTGTTTTTATATTATACTTTTTAATGAGTTTTAAAACAGTGTATATATCACTCATTTTAGAAGCTTGAAAACCTAAATTAATTGCACTTTTACCCGTTTTATCTCTTATTAATTTTGAAACAATACTGTTTTCCACTCGTGAAGATCCCAAAAAAATGTAATCAACTTTCTTGTTTTTTAAACTTCGCAAATATTGAAATTTTGTCCTTGGTTCTGAATTTTCATAAACTGTTGTAAACGAAAAATCTAGAAAAAGTAGAATTACTATAAGCCCGAAAAAAATTAACATCATATGTTTGATAAACTTTTTCATTAAAACTGAAAATAGATGAATTCTTTATAATCGGAATATGTTCCCAGAGCAATAATAGCCATTATACACAATGTCACTTTTACCCAACTGTATCTTCCTGAAATGGGCTCGGTTTGAGTTCTGCTATTCCATTCAACGAGAATGAAAGCAATAATCAAAAGTATGATTTCGTAACTGTAGCGTTCATTTTCCAAATACTGTGGTAAAAAACTTTGATTGGTAAAAATACGTCCAATATAATCAAAAGCTTCACCTATCGATTTTGCTCTGAAAAATATCCAGGCCAAACAGGTTAATGCAAACGTACTAATCATGCTTAAAATCACTTTCAAGGAACTCCAATTCCAATACAAAGAAACCGTTTCCATATTAGACCTGTTTTTTTTGAGAAGCAACAACGGTAAAAAATACAGTGCATTAATAAATCCCCAGGCTATAAATGTCCAATTGGCGCCATGCCAAAAACCACTGACCAAAAAAATCACAAAAGTATTCCGAATTTTCATCGCCATTCCACCACTGCTTCCTCCTAAAGGAATATATAAATAATCCCGAAACCAAGTCGACAGCGAAATATGCCAACGACGCCAGAACTCGGCTATATCTCTGGAGAAATAAGGATAATTAAAATTCCGCAACAAGTCCAATCCAAATAATTTGGACATTCCCAATGCCATATCCGAGTAGCCTGAAAAGTCTCCATAGATTTGAAAGGCAAAATAAACAGTACCCAATAACAAGGATAGGGAATTCATGGATTCATAATTATCAAAAATAGCATTGGCATAGGTCGCACAAGTATCGGCAATAACTACTTTCTTGACTAATCCCCAAATGATTTGATAAATCCCTTCCTTGGCTTTTTCAAAATCAAAACTGCGTTTTACTTTTACTTGCGGTAATAAATGCGTGGCTCTTTCGATAGGACCTGCCACCAGAAGTGGAAAATAACTGACAAATAAGGAATAATCTATAAAATTGTACTCAGCTTTGATTCTTTTTAAATAAATGTCAATCACATAGGACAAGCCATGAAAGGTATAGAAGGATATCCCAACCGGCAAAATCACGTTCAATAATAAGGGACTGGTTTGCAATCCAAACCCATTTACTAATTCCGAAAAAGAGGCAGCAAAAAAATTATAGTATTTAAAAATTCCTAAGAAACCCAGATTAACGGCAATACTCAACCAAAACCAAAATTTTCGGGCGGTTTCAGTCTTTGCTTTTTCAATTCGAATACCGGTATAATAATCCAAAAAAGTGGAGAAAACCAATAAAAATAAAAAACGCCAATCCCAACAGGAATAGAAATAATAACTGGCGAGAATCAAGATCAGGTTTTGAGTGCTTTTGGTTTTATTAAAAACAAACCAATACAACAGAAATACTGCGGGTAGAAAAAGAGCGAAAGATAGGGAATTGAAAAACATATTATTTTTTTATACAATTATCGATAGCATTCCAAATTTTTTCTGAGGCTTCAGTTGGATTTGCCCCAGCCACGATTTCATACCATTTTTTACCGTCTGGAACATTCGATAATTTTCCTTCTAGGATTTGATTTACCAAATGTTCTAAATCTTTTTTATCCGTACAAAACACAGCTGCATTTTGACTTGGCATACTTCTAAAATGAACGTATTTATAATTTTGTCCTATATCCCGAATGCCTTTTTTTAATTGAGGTTGCTCATAATTGAAATAAATACAGGATTTATTGTGTGCCAGAAAATCAAAGACAGTAGAGGAACACACATTGGTTACAAATTCAGAATGGGCACAAACATTGTGCAACATGGCCAAATCTTCTTTGGTAGGCAAAATTTCAGTCCACTGTTCCCCCAGACGTTTCCAGATAGGATCTAAAACAGCAATAATATCTGTATTGGCTTCAAGAACCGTATCATATCTGGTTGTAGTATCAACGGGACATTTTCTGTAAATAATCCCCAGATTTTTACCTTTTGCATTTAAACTTCGTACCGCATGAGCCAAATCTTCTAAATAATAGTGATCCAAAGGCGAAGTAGTTTCATCATCGCCGGAATAGCAAATGTATTTCTTAGTGGTATCTAAACCATACTGCGCAAAAAAATCTTCTCGCTTTTCTAATAAACTTTTATCATAATGCGGTTCAAATTGGGGAGTTCCCGTTACGATAACTTGAGAGTCATTAACAAATGGGTAGTACTTTAAAACTTCGGATTTCATTAAATCACTCCAAACAAAATAATAATCCGTTTCAACTACTTGCATGGCTTTAGGTACATTATCCCAGGAATATACAAAGGCCACGGTAGGAATTCCTAAATCTTTGGCAGCCAATAAAGCACTTATGGATTGCGTGGCACGTTGTGTGGTACAAAACACCAAATCCGGTTGGTGTTCTTGTAACTGTGCCTTACAATACTGATACTTTTCAGTCGACCGTTCTAAACTATTAATTCGTTTTCGGATGCGGACAATCCCTTTTTCAGAAGTATTCAACCCTATTAACAACTTGGTATAAAGCGTTATCAACGTATTTTTTATTCCGTTATAGCTAAAAGGGAATTTATAGGTAAGATACACGTTGTCGTTAAACTTCTTTTGAGAAACATTAAGTTCGATGTGTTTTCTAATTCGGGAATAGATTGGGGTTAAGCGATGGATTTTCTGATTTTCAATTTTAACCTCATCATAACCCAGTGCTGCTTTTAGAGAAAAAACAGTATTATTCCAATATACAATTTGGTGTCCTTTTTGCTCCCCTAATGCTTTAAATTGTGTAAAAGCAAAATTACGCAAACCCACTCCATCGGGAAAAAAAACAAATATTTTTTTACTCATAAATTCAGTATCAGTCTATTGTAGCAATTATGATTTCGAATATTAAAACCCACAATCATTTCTCATCAATTTACATTATGTTATTCCTGTAACATCGTAGGGCAAATTTGAGAAAAAAAAAGGAGTTTTAGGTATTAGAAACTTCAATTTGTTAAAATAAACCCCAGCCGTTCCCGATGATTCACTCTATGTGATTCCTCCTGCATCGGACACGAGGGCTATGCCCGAACTAGCGAAGCAATGACAAAACACACTAGGACTTACCCTTTCCTATTCTTCAGTTTATCTCTTTGTACTTGCTCAATAGGCAAAATATCCATTGATTTAAAGGACAAAGCACTATGAACAGCGTTTAAGTCCCGTGCTAATTTTCGCAAACCCATAGGCTCTAGCGATGCAGCATGATCCGTACCTTTCCAAGTCCTGTCTATGGTATAATGTCTTTCGATGATATTGGCTCCCAAAGTGTAAGCAGCCACATCAACCGCTATGCCTAAATGATGTCCGGAAAACCCAATATGTTTCACGGTATCACCATATTTTTGTTTCAACAAATTAATATCTAACAAACACACATCTTCAAAGGGAACCGGATAACCAGAGGTACAATTGTATAATACTAAATCTTTATTTCTGCCTTTGGACACAAAAAAAGCTACTAAATCAGTTGTTTCGTCTTTAGTGGTCATCCCTGTCGAAATATGAATTTCTCCTTTATAATTAGCGCACAACCAGCCTAACATTTCATAATTATTGTTACAAGCTGATGGTATTTTAATAAATTCCGGATGAAGTGAAGCTATTTCTTTTGCGGAAGTAGTATCCCAAACTGATGTAGCATAAACTATATCTATTTCCTCACAATAATCTTTTAATTCTTGATGTTGATTCACATCAAATTCTAAAAACTCTCTATGCGCACCATACGTATCCCCATAAGAGTTATTGGTGTTTGGATGTGGCGCATTGTATTGCGCTTCGGTCAATAATTCTTTATTATTTCTTTTTTGGAACTTAACTGCATCTACATTACAAAATATCTTAGCAATCTTTATCAGTTCTTTTGCTATTGCCAGATTTCCTTTGTGATTACAGCCTATCTCGGCAATTACATACGGCTTTTTAAACTCAATCATATCTTTTATTATACTTTAATATCGTTTCACAAACTTCTCTAATCGCTCCTGCTCCGGAAGCAGCACCAAGCACAAAATCAGCATTTAATTTTACTATGGAGGTTGCATTTGCTGGAGCAAAAGACCAGCCTGAACTACAAATATTAGCCAAATCATTGACATCGTCCCCTACATAGGCAACGGCACCAAAACTACTATTTTTAGTCACAAGAAAGTGTTTTAAAAAAGCATATTTATCCTTAACTCCTAAAAATGCATCTTGAATTTGAAGTTTTTTCATGCGTTGCGCCACCAGTTTAGAATTTTCTGAAGTCAGCACCACTACTTCAACATTATTTTGTCTTAAAATCTCCAATCCCATGCCGTCTCGCATGTCAAACTTTTTGGCAAACTCTCCTTCTTCATTGTAATAGATTCCTCCATCTGTAAAAACGCCATCTACGTCCAGCACTAAATATTGAATTCTTTGATTCGATTTCGTTCTCTTTTGGCGTTCTATCAAAATATTTTCTACAATATGCCAATCGGAAAGGCTGTCTATTTCCATCATGGTTTCTTCTGGCATTTCCACCAAGCCAATGTTTCCGCTTACCCTATTTTTAGATTTAAGAAAGCTGTCTTTTGTAGTGCAATAAACGGCTCCGTTTTCTATCAACAACCCTTCAAAATCTTGTCTTCTGGGTCTGTTGAACACATCATAATTTTGTGGAGTCCCATCACTATTCCAGGTAAAACGATGTGTTTTTACCACACTTAGGGAAGCATCATAATTTTCTTTGCTGATTTTCGCCAATCCATTATTAATATCCGTTGCCAATGTTAAAGCCGAAGTAGCCTGCAGCAGGCACAAAATATCATAATCATGATTGATTTTCTCTGAAAACTCTAGCATCGTACTCTCGGTTGAAGCAGTATCATTCGCATTTTCTTCGCTACGCAACAAAGCAAATACCTTCTTGGTCCAATGGTATTCTCGTTCTACATAACTAATAATTTCAGTATCGTTAGTAAAAACATAAACGGCATCCAAATTAGAAAACAGAGCTTCTGTAAGTACCCATGAAAATAAGGGACGCCCCACCATTTTCTTTTTATTTTTCCCCGGAATTCCTTTTGAATCTTTACGAAGAGGGATTATGGCAATTTTTTTCATTTTATATTATTCTTGTTATCCTACTGGATTAATATTTAATATTTTTTAATTTTTGTATTTTACGAATTGTTTTTTTACTTACTGGTTTTCGATATCCCAATGTGTTTTTATATTTTTTTAAGGCAGTAAACGATGCTTTAAAAAACAAGACTAAGTACTGTTTATCTTTAATTGCATATTTAAAAAAATTATGATTTAGCAATTTTACTATTTTTAAAACCGGATTCGGATAATAAACAATATAATAATTTATCATATTTCTCAACTGTCTTTCAAATCTAAAATAATTTCGACCCTGTTCAAACCGTTTCTCTCTATCGATACGATGATTAACCATTATTCCATCCGAATAAAGAATATCGTATCCTAAATTAACAACTTCAAGAGCCAAACAAGATTCCTCTCCATAAATATCCATCCAAACCGGAAAACCATTTGTTTCCGAATACACCTCTTTTCGTATAGCAAAACCACAACCTATAAATTCATTGCAAAAGTACTCCTCTTGATTTAAATTGGCACTTTTTAGAGCCTCTTCATTAGAAGAATAAACACCTTTTACTTCTTGAAATGCTATTATCCCTATATTAGGATTTCTATTGAAAATAAATTCAACTTTCGAGATAAAATTTTCGGTTAATGGGTGGGCATCATCATCCAATCCAATAAATATATCTCCTAATGCTTTTCTGTAAAGCATATTCCTTGCCACAGAAGCACCTAAACTAATCTTTGAATTTTCCCATTTTACCCAATCAAATTTATTTAATAATTCTAAAGTGTTATCCGAACTTCCATCATCAAAAACTAATACTTCATGAATAGTTTTATCTATAATGTTTTCTAGAACAATTAACGTCTGTTCCAGTTCTTCCATTCTGTTTTTGGTAACGATTAAAATTGATACTTGCATAAAACTATTTGACTTTTATTGATTTTAATTATTTCATAAACTTTAATACTTTAACTGTACATTATTAATTTTCAAATACTTCTTGATAAATCTTGACGATATTATTTTTTAACGTTTCTCTGTTGCATCTTATTCTAATCCTTTCTACAGAGTTATGAAAACCTTTTTCAATTAGACCCTTGTCAATTAATGCTAAAGTTATCCAATGATTTATTTCAGTATTATCTAAGCAATCATTAATCAAAAAACCATTCTCTCCGTGTTGAATAATTTCAGTCATTACATTTCCCGGATTAGACTGGATTGGAAAACATCCCATCCCCATAGCCTCCAGAAGAGCATTAGGCAATCCATCAGACAAACTATTTGCTATATATAAATACCCTTTATTCATTATTCGCAATAATATATCATTGGGTATATGCTTATCTTTTGAATAAATAGTTAAATTCAATTTTTTTAGTTGCGCATTCTTTTCAATAAAATCAAAAATTTCCTGATTTGCTCCAAAAAGGACAATATTGAATTTCATTAACAAGTTAATCAATTTACTGTCGAATGATTTTAATATTTCGATTCCTCGCCCCACTCCTTCATTATAAGCCTTAATCACTATTGTATCACGATTTTTAGGTTCTATCAATTGTGATGGTTCTATTGGAAAATCTATCCCTCCATTACCCGGAAAAACTCCTAAAAATTGATTTTTGAACCCCATTTTTTTGGCTATTTCATAATCTCTATTACAATCAGAAATTAGAAAATCAATACGTTGCATAATTTGTCTAAACGTATTCTCTTCAATATTAAGTTTTTCAAAATAATATACATCACTCCCCCATGAAGAATAAATCCATTTTACATTTTTATATTTAAGCATAATCGGCAATATGGGAATACAAGAAATTTGCAACTCAAAACTATGAACTATATCTGGTTGTATTTCCAATAATTTTTGTTCAAATATCTTTACGGTGTTTCGCTCATTGATTCCTTGAATAAAACGATATAGCTTAGGAAAGTTTATTTTTACGAAGACCCTGCCCGGATAGTCCCATCTAAATTTCCAACCCACTATTTGCTTTACCCAATGCAATCTATCTACTTTTTTCCCTCCATCTGTAATATCAAACCAATATACTTCGTATCCAGCATCTCGAAGTTGTTCTGCCCATCTAAAAAAGTGTAAACAAGGCATGGAAACCAGTAAAATCTTCATAACTATATAGCGATTAATTATGTATTAAATAAAAAAATATAATTCATCAAAGAGAATTACAATATATTCTAAACATTATTCCTTAAATAATAATTTGAAGTAGCTATCATTAAAATTCTTAATTTGGAAATTTAAATGGGCATACTGATATGCATTTTTAGACAACACATTCATTTGTTCTTTACTTAGTAACAGCTTCTCAATAGAATTTATAAAGTCTGATACAATTTTTTCTTTATCACCATCACTAACTAATATGCCGTTCTGATTATTTATTATATGCTCGCTTATTCCACCCACATTGGTAGTAATAGGAATCACTCCTTTAGCCATCGCTTCCATAATTACCATCGGAAAACCTTCATATTCTGAAGTTATCAATATAAAAGTTAATTGATTATAAACTTCTTCTAATTCATTATAATTAGTTATTTCACCTAAAAAATTAACTCCAGCATCATTAATATTACCGATATTACTTTTCATTCCGGTACCCACCATAATAAATTCAATAGAATCATGTCTTGAAATTATCTGCTTAGCAATTTCTATAAAAATTTCAGGGCGTTTTTCTTCAGACCATCTTCCGACAAAAGCAAGTTTAATTTTTTGAAAATCTTTGATTGCAAAGCGTTGACTAATAATGTCAATGCCGTTTTGAATGATATAAACGTTATTAAAAAAACGTGAACTTACATGATACTTATTATAAATTTTAAGTAAGTCTTTTTTTGTACTATTATTTATAACAATTCTTTTATCTATATAGCACACGCTTTCTACAACTTCTGTTTCACGGCTATCTGAATGGCTAAATGCATGAAATAAATCTATTCTAGTAATCGAGGTATTAATTTTAGATAATATTTCATAAAAATAATGTGTGTTACAACCAAAAATAGTTTCAACACTTTCTGCTTTATTTATTGATCTAACTAATATTTTTTTAAGTATTGCATTTATAAATATATTTTTTTTATTCAGAATTTTATTGATTTCGATGCAATTTGAATGTTCATAAAATTGAGTGCGAAAATTTTTAGTAGCAGAATTATTAGTAAAAATTACGCAAATATTTTTATTACAAAGCGCTTTAACTATATTCAAATGTACCCGTTCTGCACCGCCAGTATGGTAATATGGAAAAAAAAAGATAATATCAGCCTTCTTGATCTTTTTCAAATCAAACAAAATAAAAAACACAAAATAAAAAAGAGCGTATAAAAAATAGACTAAATTTTTAATTTTTGATTTTACCATTCCTTTGATTTAGTATAACATTGACAGTAATTTTCCATATAACCTCTCTATTTTAATTAATTTCAAGATTAACTTTATTCTATTCATTAAACTTATTATAATGATTTTATTTTTTAACAGCTTCACAACAGACCATTTTATCTCCTTCCAACAAATATATTTTTAAGACCTTTAAATTCGAATATTTTTCAATTTGATTTTTTAAAGTATATGGGCTGTACCAGCAATTATGATCTGGGTGAACAACCTCTATAAAATAATTATTTCCATAAAAATTACGTTTAATATGCTCTTTAGAAAAACAATTTGGTGCAGTAATAAAAAAAACATCCGCATTTACGCTTGACAAACCTATTAAAAAAGATTTTACATTATCCACATGTTCAATTGTTTCCGGAACTAAACAAATATCATATTTTTCGTCCCTAATCTGATTGAAATCTGTAAAATATTTTTGATTCACATATTTTTTTAAATTATTAATACCTTCTTCATCAATATCAAAACCATGTATTTCTTCGGCACTTTTAGAAAGCTTTATATGTAAATTATAAGAAGGATTAAAAATAGGCCAATCGGTACATCCAAAATGTAATACTTTTTTATTTTGGGTAATTTGTTCAAAAAAATCAAATCGGTTTGCGATAGAATTGGTTTCAATATTTTGAATCCAAAATTGACCATGTTTTAAATAATCTGACTGCCATTTTGATCTAAAAAAGTTGATTAAATTTTTAATTTTCATATTTAACATATTCTATTTTATATTTTATCTTTTATCTTTTTTTACTTGTTTCTTTGGAATTCCATTATTTGTACTTCATTATTATAAAAACAAATCTTTTATTTAAAAAAGAGTGACTTGATTCATAACAGAGTTAATTAAAATAATAAATTTTATTCTTTGTCTTACTTCACTATCGATTAAATCCATTAAGGTTTCAATTCTATTAAAGTTTTTCTTAAATATTTTGGAGAAAGGTAATACATCAAATCGGGTCTATTCATTATTAGATTTTTATTTTCTAACCAGCTCTGATATAATTTATTAATATGCGACTGGATTTTTTCAATATCATTTACTTCACTCCAATAGGGATATTCTTCCCCTAACAGCCTTTTAGACTCACTGTAATAAGGTCCTAACAAAAGAATTGGTTTCTGGGTCTGAATACAATGCGGGAATTTTCCTGGCAAAAATGGGCTTATGGGTCCGATAGCTTCCAAAATGACATTGACCGCTGCTGCTTCCTGCATTGCCATTACCTCTTGAAAGGGTAAGTAGTCATCACTCCGAAAAACCTGAGAGAGAGTTTTTTGTTTATCTCTAATAAACGTGTCAAAAGAAGATTTATTTCCAATAAACAGCAGTTTAGCATGACTTTTAGCATCTGGATTTTGAGCTAAAAAAAGTTCAAAAGCAACAACGAGTGTTATTGGATTACGGGCATCCATCATACTCCCCGCATGCAAAATATTGAAATCATTGGGATTGAAAAAAGTCGGTACTAAAATAGAGTCAATATCCTTATTTTCATTGAAAATTTGATGAGGAATAATTATTTCCTTCCCGTATTGATTATAATAATACCCTCCCATCCATTCGGACAAAATCTTACTTGGGTATAAAACATATTTTGATTTCTCAGTAATTTGCCAAAAAAAATCTCTTTTGAATTGATGTCCCGGCTCTACCCAATCATATGGCCTTGGATAACTGTGCATCGGATACGGATCATGCACATAAGCCAGCCACTTAGAATGCCATTGAGGCAATCCCAAAAGTGCTTTATGTGGTCTGAAACTTGAGGCTATACTTAACGTAAGCACCCAATCCGGCTGGAAATTTTGAATATTCATCAAGCCTTTTTTGATACTTTTCACATCATTAAAAAAAGTAAAAGAAAATCCGAAAAGGGATTCGATTTTTGGGTTACTATTGATTTTGGTTATTTTTGAAATTTCCCTCTGGGTCCTACTTAAAAAATACAAGAAAGAAAACTTGATTTCTTTTATGGAGACACATGCAATCCCGTCAAGATTGATTTTTTTTCTTGAATAATGGTACACTAATAGTTCAAACCCGGCTTTTTTCAGGTTTCTAATCAACGCCACATTGGCTTTAGAACCACTACTGTCTTCAATATTTATGGAATCAACCACTACAAGTATTCTCATTTAGTCTTTGTTTAATAAAAAAGTTACAATCTTTTGCGAAGCATCACCCGCACCATAAGGATTTTTCAATCCATCAAAGCTTGTAAAATTATCTAATATCGAATGAATACTATCTACTATTTTTTGTGTATCTGTGCCTACCAAAGTTGAAAATCCTACTTTCACTCCTTCTGGTCTTTCCGAAACAGTTCTAGTAACTAAAACAGGTTTCCCTATAGATGGCGCTTCTTCCTGAATGCCACCAGAATCCGTTACAATCAAAAATGATTGTTGCATCAGCCAAACAAAGGCAGGATAAGAAACCGGCGGTATAAGATAAATATTTGATGTATTTGCCAATTTCCCATATACAGTCTCTTTAACATTGGGATTTAAATGCACAGGATATATAATAACAACATCGTCTCTTTCTGAAACACTCAACAATGCTTCGCAAAGGTTTTCAAAACCTTCACCAAAATTCTCTCTGCGATGTCCTGTTACCAATACAATTTTTTTATTGAGGGAAATACATTTTTTTAATCGCTCAATTTCTGGGTGAACATAATTAACATCTCCTATCTTGTCAATCGTCCATAATAAAGCATCAATTATCGTGTTGCCAGTTTCGACAATATATTTTGGGCGAATCCCTTCATTCAATAAATTTTGGGTAGCGGCTTGGGTAGGGGTAAAATGAAAATCAACTATTCTACTGGTGATTTGCCTGTTGATTTCTTCCGGAAAAGGAGCCTGTTTATTGTAAGTACGCAGCCCTGCTTCTACATGTCCTACTTTTATGCCTAAATGAAAAGTTGCCAAAGCTACCATGCTGGAAGTCGACGTATCTCCATGTACCAATACCAAATCGGGTTGTGCATCCTTAAGTACCTCATCCATGTTAAATAAAATAGAAGCACTTAGACGGTTTAAGGTCTGATTGGGTTGCATTAAATCCAGATCATAATCTGGAACTATTCCAAAAAAATCCAAAACCTGATCCAGCATTTCACGATGTTGTGCTGTCACACAAACTTTTACCTCAAAATTGCTTTTCTGGAGTTCGTGATACAGTGGTGCCATTTTGATGGCTTCCGGTCGTGTGCCAAAACAGAATAGAATTTTCATTTTTTATACAATTTTTTAATTTTCTTCCATTTTCCAAAAGCCAATAAACGTAAAGGCAATGTCCCATAGAAAATCTGCCATTTTAATTTTTCAAATGTAGGCAATTCAAGAATATCTAAAATTTGATTAAATAAATTAAATTCTTTGAAACCCAAGGACATTTGAACAAAATAACGCTTTAGAGAATACGAAAGTAATTGTTTTTCCTTCAGGTTTCCTACTACTAATAGAATAGCTTTTGCATATGATGCTCTCCTGATTGGATCATTTCTATAAAATTCCCCCGTATTAGAATCAGGATGTTTTCGTCCAAAAAACAAACATTTGTCTATAGATATTCCTCTAATTCCTGAGGATATTATTCTGGAATACAATTCCCATTCCTCGGCATACATCAAATGTTCCACAAACCGAAGGTTTGCAAAACACTCTTTTTTCCACATCACAGCACAAGAATTAAAAGGAAGTTCATTTTTTAATATCCTTTCTATATCTTTTAGGTCTATATAAAAAGATGCATAAACTTCTAAATAATCAAAATCAAAATCAAAATCATCAAAAAAAACATTTCGAATATACCTGCAAAATGATGTATCATTTTTAGTCAATTCTAAAACACAAAGCTCTAAATTTTGAGGATGAACGATATCATCATCATCGAAAAAAATAATATACTCTCCTTTGGCCAAATCCAATCCGTAATTACGACAACCCGGCAAACCTTTTAAATAAATATCAGGACGTTTTAAGAACTGAAAACGTTTGTCTTGTTCTAAAACTGGAGCAACAACTTCAAAAGTGTTATCAGTACCACCATCATCAATAATCAAACATTCCCAATCCAAAAAAGACTGGTTTTGTACAGATTCAAGAGTTTCTACAATAAAACGAGCTCTATTGTAGGTGGCCATTATAATAGTTACTTTAGGAATGATAAAATTCATTATTTTACTATTTCAACAACCATGGTTTCAATTAAATTTATCTCTTCAGGTATAATTGCACCATGCTTTTCTATATTTCTCAACATTTCATAATTACTTTCTCCTACATTACAATTTATAACTTGTGAATAACCACATTGTAATGCTAATTTTTCTATACTTGTATAATTATGTATCATTTGATGCCCCCATGCTTTAAAAAAATTATTTATTACATAGCAATATTGTTCCTCAATATCTACAATTGAATTATTCACTATTCTCAAATTTGGAATATTTTCTACCGCCCAATTAACATAATGTTTATTTTCTTGTGTGTTTGGATTAGCATATAATTTAAATAAAAATTCTAAAGAGGGTGTGGCTATTCGCATTACGCCTCCTTTTTTTAGGACTCGAAAACTTTCTTCTAACATATTGAGTTGTTCCTCGACCTCTAAATGTTCAAAAAGATGTTCCGAATATACATAATCAAAAGTTTCTGATTCAATAGGAAACTTTGTTCCTGCATCAAGAAAAGTAACTTTATCATTATAATTTAGATCTGTATTCAACCAACCTTCCAGATAATTTGAACCACAACCAATTTGCATTTTTTTTACATCATTATTTCTTATATAATTGTCAATGAGTTTTTTTTGATCTTTAATACATCTATCTTGTTTATTGATCTTTTTTAAAGTTTGATATACCAAATATGGTGAAAAACTTAAAATATTTTTAATACTTTTTTTTATTTTTTTATTCATTTCACCCATTTATTAATTGTTACTTATTTTCAACTTCTAAAATAAATAATTGACATCACATATAATATTACTAATACTTAAAATTAAAAAAAGAATATTTAATTAAAGTTTTAATATTTTTTTTATCCAAAGAAGAAGCATATTTTTTTACAATAAATACTAGTCTTAAAAAATTATTTTTATGATTATGGTCTGAAATCATAACTTTAATTATCATTTCCAAAAAGACTTTTTCTATTAATACGTTCTTTCCAAAATTTTGATTTTGCTTTAATTTCATCTTGAAATTTTGAATTTCAAAATGATTATTTATAATCCATTCTAAATCTATTTTTTGATGAGTCAAATTATTTGAAAGTAACTCCGAAACTTTATCATAATCAGTGACCATTATTATTTTACAAAAATTAACGTACATCTTATTTATATTTTCCTTCCAAAGTTTATTTTCATTATCATTTGTAATAATTTGGTTGGTCAAACTTTCACTATGCTTTCTATAGTAATATAATGTTTTTTTTACATGGCTATAAGAACTATGTAAAACTGATCGCAACCAAAAATCATAATCTTCAACTAAAAAAAAAAAATCATTATACCCATTATTTCTTTGATAAACTTCTTTTCTATATAAAAAACAAGTACCTATAAAATTACCGAAAATTATATTTTCAATTCCAGGAAGCTGAACTTCTCTCAATTTATCTCCTCGTCCATCAATTAAAACAAAATCACTATAAACTATATCAGTATTTTCTTTTAAAATTTCGTTTAGTAATACTTCAAGTGCATTTAATTCATATAAATTATCATGACTTGTCCAAGTAATAAAATCACCCTTACATTCCTTGTGTCCAATATTTAAGCTAGCTGGAAGTTTTTTATTTTCTTTATTATTTATAATTCTAATTCTATCATCAGCAGCAGCATATCGATTAGCAATATCAAATGTATTATCGGTGGAACAATCATTAACTATTATTAGTTCTAAATTCCTATATGTCTGATTAAGACAACTTTCAATTGAGTCTGCAAGATATTTCTCCCCGTTATAAACAGGAAGAATTATTGATATAAATTTATTGTTTTCCATCAATTAAATCTTAAATAGATTGATTGCATAAACTCATTTTCGCGCATATTTTAAAATCCTATATCCTTTACCAAACCATTTTACGGAGCCTAAGGCTAGAATAAAAGCACATCCTTTTAAAAAAGAATAATACTTACAAATTAATTTAAAAGCAGGTTTACAAAAAGGGATGAACTCTTTTTCATTAGCTAGTGAAAATGCTAAATGCATATAACCTGACAAAAACCAACGGATGAGATTATAGTCATTAAAAACAACCAAATCATTGGCCGTTTGAAATTTTATTACTGCCTTAATAGATAAATAACCGGTCTTATTTTGTTCGTTTTGAATTGTTATGCAACCTGAATGAATCCGTCTCAGTGTTAATAACTCATTTATAAACATTCCGTTACAGGGTTGGTGTAAAAGTTTTATAAAAAAGTTATATTCATCTCCATCAACGATATATTCATTAAATTTTATTTTTTCTACTATTTCTCTGGTACCTAAAAAATCAACCGTAGTCCATCCTATTCTATATAAAGCAAAATTTTCAGCTGAAATAACTGCTTTATTCCTGTCAAAATTATACGGTTTATCTAAAATAGCTCCGTCTTCATGCTTAAAATTAATAAGATCCGTAATGACGAAATCTAATCTATTTAAAATAATAATTCTACAGGCAGTTTCCAAATGGTTTGGTAACATAATATCATCGCTATCAAACCATTTTATATAAGAACCCTTAGCTTGTAAAAAACCATAATTACGAGATGAATTTGCTCCTTTATTTAATTCTATTGGTCTCAAAAAAGCTTTAAAACGAGCATCTTTTTTTTGATACTTCTGCATTACGTTTAACGAATCATCGGTACTCCAATCATCAACAAGGATACATTCCCAATTAGTATAGGTTTGACATAAAATACTTTCTAATGTTTCTTCAATAAGATCCGCCCTATTATAAACTGGTATAATAATAGATAGTAATGGATTATTCATATCGTAATAAATTTTTTACCAGTCTTTTAATAAATTTTTTAAAAGAATAAAGATCAAAAAATTTTAAATAAAAATAGGTAAGCAGCAACCATTCTCTTATCGTTAAATTTTTTGATTTTTTAATTGAATCTTCATATTTTCTAATCAACTTTAATCGCTGTTCCTTTTTATAAAAATTCAATTTATTTAAAATCATAAATCTATAAAAAACCATTTCTGCTTTATTTTTCACCTCTAAATTATCTTTTCTGCTAGAAATATTTAAAAATGAGTTTCTTATAGACACAACACTTTCATTGATTGAAAAAATTGGTTTATTTCCTGCAAAATCTATCCAAGCTTTATCATCGCTGTACCAACCTGAAGGATAATTATAGAAACCATATTTTAAATACGAGGCTTTTGAAAAAACATATTCTGACAAGGAACTTCTTGTTAAATATTCCAATTTCCTGTAAAAGGAATCCGTCGCTGCTTCCCAAACAGGATGCATATAAGTATGCGAAACCGCACCTGTTTCTTCAGTAATTACTTTAGAGGCAAAACGGACTACATTTGATTTTTCATTAAATATCTCATAATTTTCATACCACGAAGCAACTACCGTTTCTCCCAATACATCATCATCTCCCAAAATCATAATCCATTCTTCATCTCCCGTTATCGCAATACATCGTTCCCATTGTTGTACTAAAGATATTCCTCCCAGATTGTCTTCAAATCTATGATAGACAAAATCAAATTTTCCTTTATACTTTTCTAACAAACCAGTAGGGTCTTCTGGACTCGCATCATTAACAATATATACTTTAAATCTTTTATCTGTTTGAACTTCTAAAGACCGTAAGGTTGCTTCAAAGAAAGTGAGTTTGAAATAAGGGATAATTATTGCTAACATAACTTCTTTTTCAGTATTCTTTTCCAAAACCTATAATGATATTTTGATATTGGATTCAAATAAAAAAGTTGCATCCAAACAGAAATCGCTATTTTGTTTAAACTGTATTTAAGGCTTTCCTCTATAAACCGTTTTGCGTTGGCTACTTCTACTTTTTTACTAATCGGTTTTTCACGTTTGCCTAAAGGTAACAGCTTTCTATATATCTTATGAATTTCATAAGTAGAACGAACCCATGCTTCGTTTACGGTTCCTAATGAAAAATGCTCTAACAAGATTTCATTTGTGACTATTATTTTATATTCCTGCTTCTTATACTCCATTGAAATATTTAAATCATAATTATGGAATCCCTTCATTTTAGTATTAAAATAAATACATTTATCATTACGCATCGTCATGAAAACCCCATCAATGGCAACTACTTCAGTATTTTGCTCATTTTCAAATCCAAAATTCCATTTTTTCTTTTCCCGATTAGGAAAATGCTGGATGATATGAATGACTTTTTGATTTTCCGCACAATCCCACCAAGCCGAAGGTATTTTTGTTTTAATTTTTGCTCCAGCCACTCCTATCAATCCAATATCTTGATTCTCACTAAAAATATGATTTATAATAGTACCCCAATCATTAGTATGTATAAAAATATCGTCGTGGATAAAACATAAAAATTCACCTGAGCTTTTTTCAATCCCTAAATTATAAGCTTCAAAAATAGAATATTGATTTTGAGAATTATCAATAACAATCAATTCGTAAGCACAGCCAATTGTTTCAGCAATATTAACTGAAAGCTCTTGTGAAATTGTGTTTTCTCGTGAACAAATTATTATTGAAACCATTTAATTTTTTTAATCATAAAAAAACAAATATTATGATTTTGAAAAAAACTTTTTCTGCATCTCATTACATCAAAATATTTAGTTACTAATTTAATATTTATTAGAATATCTAAAACCTATCTAAAACCCTTTTAGTTACTTCTAGGTAACTATGCTTCCATTTTCTACAAGGCTCTAGATGGTTTCCTTCTGCCCATTCATTCCATGCGTTTATAAAAATAAAATTTTCTTCTTCTGAAAATGGTTTATATTTTTTTAGTGTTTCAATAAGCCACCACTCATAGATTTCAGGTGTACTATCAGTCAAAATTAATCCCCGGTCTTTTTTACGCGCAGTGTTATCCCACATAGGAGTAATAGAAGGATAACATTTATAAGGCGGTTGTGATTGTGAAAGAAAATTTTCGGCAAATTCTCTATAATCTACTACATGATGAATATATTCAATAGGGATTTCTCCTGTTAATTTACACTTCAAATACGAAAAAAGAGAAGGTTTTTTTCTAATATTGTCATAACCAAATCTGCTATGAGGAGGAAATTCTATAGTAGCATCCATACCCATTGAAGAGGAGTCTACAGCCTCGCCATAACTTTCCATACATGCCAAATAAAGTTCTCCTATTCCTAGTCTTTTAGCTTCTTTTCTAAATAATTCTAATGTTTTTTTAATATCTGGAAACAAGTTTACTCTATAAAACACAAAAAAAGGTTTTCCATCAACTCTTATATATCTTTTATCCTTAAAAATATCACATAAAAACTGAATGTGTTCATAATCATCTGATTCACTATAATCCTGTTTTAATAATATCGCATTATCTGAGCCATCCCAAGTCCTAGTCCAGTTCTCATTAGCCCAACACATCATGAATGGAAAATCTTCCTTAGGATTTTGAAGCTTTCTATCCAAAGGTTCGTGCAAAATTCTTTTCCCATTAAACCAATAATGATAATAACAAAAACCATAAATACCATATTCTTTGGCCATTGCTTCCTGAGCAAGTCTTGCTTCCTCTAATCTCAAATCGTAAAACCCTAAATCAGCTGGTAAATGAGGTTGATAATGCCCTTCAAATCTTGGTTGGGCTTTTGTAACATTGGTCCATTCTGTAAAACCCTTTCCCCACCAAGAATCATTTTCTGGAATGGGATGAAATTGAGGGAGATAAATAGCTATGGGCTTTATTTTATTAGACATTTTAATTATTTATTATTTTTTTGTAAACCTGAACAGTTTCTTCCAAATTCTTCTCCCAAGAAAAAAAGGTAGCTCTTTCAAGGGATTTAACCGCTAATTTTTTTGATAATTCGGAGTCATTCATAACTGTATACATTTGATCGCTTAATAATTCTACATCAAATGGATCTATACAAATACCATAATTTTGAACAACTTCTGGTAAAGAGGCTTGATTTGATGAAATTACTGGAGTCCCACATTGCATTGCTTCAATTATAGGCAACCCAAAACCTTCATAAAGTGACATATACACAAAACTTAAAGCATTTGAATAAAAAACTGACAACTCAACATCAGGAACATACTCTATAAAATGAATGTTTTTATATACGCTATATTTATCTATAAATATCTTTTTTGCCTCAATATTTTCAAATGTCCCAATTAAAACTAATCCTAAATCTGAAGTTTTATTATAATTTACTACTTTAATATATGCTTCAATAATATGCTCTGTATTTTTATACTTTTGGTTCCTATTTAAGCATAATAAATATTTTTCGAACTTAAAATCATATTTCTGAGATATTAATAAGAAATCTAATTTGGAAAGATTTGGAAAAAATACATTTTTATTAGCACCTAAATAAACAACTTCTATTTGATTTTCATTTAAGTCTTTTCTATAATTTAATAATTCAGATTTAGTAAATTCAGACACACATATAATATTAGTTTCTCTATCGATTGAATCATAAGCCGGTTTTAAAATCTCTGCGAAACTTTTAGGTGCCAAATCTGGTCTAACAAATGGCATTATATCATGAGACGTAAAAACTCTTTTAATATTTTTATATTTTTTAATCTCATTTGGTATAGCTTCTATTGGAGAATGATAAATATCCATCATTTTCAGCTTATGCTTATCAAAATGATTTAGTGATAATGAACAATGGATATCCCAATTTCTTACTAAATAAGAATCAATTTTTGCATTTAAAGAATGGATTAACTTAAATATTTCATTCTGATTATTTGCAATTTTATTTAGGGAATTAGAATAATTATTTTCTTCAATAAATGAAATCAAGTTATTAATTATGGCTAGATCATGTTTGTTTGATGAGTAAAATAAATCAACTTCACTAGAGTTTTCAAGTCCTTTAATTAGTTCATAAATTACTCTCAAACCTCCATGCATAGCATTTTGCTTCAAATGAGTTCCAATCCAAGTAGCATCAAACAATACGTTCATATCAAATATTATAAATTATAAACTAAAAACTTGATAATTTTGATTTTGCTTTTTTTAACTCTGCAATTTTCAAAATATCGATCTCTGATCCAGAGTGTATGGCAATTATATCATAATGCCAATCATAATCATGTAAATTTCTTAAACATAATTCAATCAACTCTTCACGATTTGAATAACTCTCATTTGAACTAAAATGACTAAAATCTCCATACTTATTAAACCATAAGAATCTATCATACCCTAATTTAGTAAGTATTTCAAAATGTTCATGAAAATCATTTTGAGTTTTTTTTATCATAATTGGATGCCATTCGAAAATAATAAAAGGTTTATGAAATTGCAATATTTTTTCAGAACCTTTCAAAATTCTTCCATCCAAACCATCAACATCTATTTTTATTATATCAACTCCTCCTTTTAATTTATCAAACAAAAGTGTATCTAAACTTATTGCTTTAACTTTTTCTTCTCCAATAGCACTTGCTGTTCCTAAATGAGTTTTTACCAAACTACCGATTTTGTTATTGTCAGATTCACTTAGCATCACATTAAACAAGTAACTTTCAGGGAAGTATTTTTTATTTTCTTTTAAATATTTAAAAAACTCAAAATCACCTTCTACACAGTAAAATTTTTCAATTTTACCAGGTAAATTCTTTATCAAGAATAAATTAGTATCACCAACAGCTGAACCAATATCAATTATAGAGAGTTCTCGATTATATAACTCGTAAACCGAATCGACAAGTTGTAATAATGGATTGTTATAATTTGGAAACAATCTTGCATAAAGAGCATATGAATTACCATTATTAACTTTAACACTATACCCATGAATTGTAGTTGATACAGCACCAGAAAAAAATTTAGATGAATAATTCCAAAGCAAAAACCAACATTTCCCCAAAAAACCTTGCTTATCTCTTAACTTATAAGTCTTTAATAAAAAATTATAAATTATGCTATGATAGATATTAATTTTCATTTGGAAGTTATTCTAATTTTAAAAAATCCCATTTATAGTTTGGCACAACAAACCCTTCTCTGTCTAAATCTCTTTTTTTAACACCCAAATCCTCAATTTTAATTGATATTTTTTCTTCTAAAATATCAAAAAGTTTGGTTCTTGAAACGAAACAAGCAATAACTAAATTATAACTTCCTGGCAAAAGAATATTTTTTGATATATTGGCAATTAATTCATATTTACCTTTTTTAATGACTTCAAAATCATTATCATAATCGTGTACAGAAGTTGTGAAAACTGCAATGCCCTCAGCATTTACAAACTTAACTGAAACTGTAGAATTACTAATACTGGTGAGGGCATTCAAAAAAATATTTATTGTAAAATCTTCTCCTGATGCAATTTGATTTGTAATTTGTGAATGTGAATTTGAAACATAAATTCTATCAAAAAATAAATCACTTTCAGTTTTAATTTCTCTTTTCCATTCAGCACTTGAATCCGAATTCAATAATAAATAGTTGGAAATTATACTACTAATATTATTTACATCTTTAATCTTACCGTTTTCTAGCAAAATCCCTCTAGTACACAAACTCTTTACCGCCGCCATATTATGACTCACAAACAAAACGGTTCTTCCTCCTGTTCTAGAAATATCCTGCATTTTACCAATCGCTTTCTTCTGGAACTCTGCATCACCCACGGCCAATACCTCATCTACAATCAAAATATCAGGCTCGAGAAATGCGGCTACTGCAAAAGCTAAACGCACATACATCCCGCTGGAGTAGCGTTTTACGGGCGTATCAATATACCGTTCACAGCCTGAGAAATCAATAATTTCGTCAATCTTAGAGGCGATTTCTTTTTTGGTCATTCCTAAAATAGCTCCATTAAGAAATATGTTTTCACGACCTGTCATTTCACCATGAAATCCAGTACCTACCTCAAGCAATGAAGCCACACGACCACCAAACTTAATACTTCCTGTAGTGGGTGCCGTAACTCGTGATAATATCTTAAGTAATGTAGATTTCCCAGCTCCGTTTTTGCCTATAATCCCCAAAATTTCTCCACGTTCCACTTCAAAATTAATATCTTGTAATGCCCAAACGTAATCACTCTCACCTTTAGTACTTCTATCATTGGTATCGCCAATTTTCAAATACGGATCTTCCTTCCCTCGCACCTGATGCCACCATCGGTTCAAGTCGTGACTCAACGTGCCCGTGCCTACCTGTCCCAAGCGGTATTGTTTGGAAATATTCTCGGCTTTTAATATAATGTCTTTTTTCAAAGTTGAAATAGGTTAATCGTGTAATTGTTTATTTGGCTAATCGTGTAATAGACAATTTCAATAATAATAATAATAATAATAAATCTAAACAGTATCAATAAAACTCTTCTCGGTCTTATTAAAGATCAATACACCTACAAAAAAGACCCCTACGGTAACCAAAAACGTATAGCCTAATCCCCAAATAGAAATGTGTCCTACATTCAGCAACATATACCGCGCAGTTTCTATTATATAGGCTAAAGGATTATATTGAACCAACCATCCGTAAGTAGGCAATTTTTCTTTGATTAATGCCATGGGATACATCACGGCAGACAAATACATCAGCAATTGCACGCCAAAGCCAATTAGGTTACTGAAATCTCGGTATTTAGTAACCAAGGAAGAGATCAACATGCCCAATCCCAATCCTAAAACGCCCATCAGTACAATTAACAAAGGAAAGAATACCACAGAACCATTTAGTCCAACTGTAGTTCCTTTTAGGTAATAGAAAATATAAAATGCTATAAATATTACAAATTGAATTCCAAATTTAATCAAATTAGAAATTACTATGGAGATAGGCACAATCAGTCTGGGAAAATAGACTTTCCCAAAAATTCCCGCATTGGCACCAAAGGTATTTGAGGTCCCTGTAAGACATGACGTGAAATAATTCCAAACGGTAATTCCAGCCAAATTGAACAAAAATGGAGGCACCGTTCCGGTATCAATTCCTGCTAAATTATTAAAAATAATGGTAAAGGTAATTGAAGTAAATAAAGGCTGAATTAAGTACCACAGCGGCCCTAAAACCGTTTGCTTATATACGGTAACCACATCCCTTTTCACAAAAAGCATCAGCAAATCACGGTACTGCCAAACTTCTTTAAGATTCAGTGAGAAGAATTTATTTTTAGGTGTTATTTCAAACAGCCACGTGGTATTGGTATGTTCGGGTTGGTTCATTGGTTTATGCTAAAATCGTAACGTTAATTTTATTATCTCGAGCGTGTCATCTCGAGCGCAGTCGAGAGACGAGAGATGTCCTATTTTATTAATTAAAAGTATCATTACGAAGCAAATATAAATAATTTGTACTTAGTTTTTCTTAAAAAATGGATCGTATTTATTTTGAGGTATTATGTTTTTTTCAATTAATGAATAGAATGATAACCTCTAAAAAAACACAACTTCCGGGCACGCTTCGCTGCTCTAACTAACAGTATGAAGGCAAAGCCTATTTGCTAATAAGAGTAGTTTTCAGCGAATATACTATTCATTTATAAATAACAACAACAATAATTAACAATCTATCGACAATATTAATAGATGAAAGCTTATCCATATACTTTTGGTTTAATCCATCAATCTCTCATACAGAATATAAGCTCTAAATTTCAGCTCCTTTAGGGTCGGGGTAGAACGAAAATTATACCGACTCCTCACAACCCAAAACCCGAAAATCGAATCCTGAACTTTTAAACGTTTGATATTGAAATCTGATACTTGATTTTTTCTTCTCACTTTTCACTTCTCACTTCTAACTGTCATCCTGAGCTTGCCGAAGGACATTTTCACTTTTCACGACTCTCTAATTACTACTCACTTTTTCACTGACCACTGATTACTGATCACTTCCTACTCCTTCCTCCTACTCTTCCAGCTATCATTATAATGCCTATTCCTCAAATGGTCATAAACCTTCCCTTTCAGGTAAAGACCTAAAAACCAAGCCACAACTATTCCTATTATCATATACCATTCCATACGTCAAATAGAGAACGTGCAGAAAGTCATTCTTTAGCATGAAATCAATTCCTCCGTTTTTGACAACTATTAATCCCGTATTGACAAGTATTCCGTATCGCTATAAAAACAAAAAAAGATGCCTCTCAGCATCTATCCCTACATAGTATAATTCTAGTTTTCAAATCCCACAGCTAAAAAATAGTCTTTTTAAAACTACCTCCAGTTCCGTTCAACACAAGTTCATTGTTCGTGCTGCGATTTAGCTATTGTGCGCAGTTATTCTTGAATCCTTGTTAATAGCATTGAATTATTTCCTTTAACACTTACTATCTTAAAAGAATTATTATCAATTATTTCTGCAATAAATGATAATTTTCCAGGTACTTCATAACCTTCTGAATGCATGATAAAATCAATATTGATCGGTTTTCTTGTAGTATCGATAACATAAGTAATAGTTGCTTTTTTTCCGTTTATATAATAATCTTTACCTCCTAAAATGTCATCACCAATTTTTATCGATGCAGTTCCATCTTTTTCAAAAATAATACATCCAGTTTTACCTTTGTCGATACCTTCCCATTTTCCAATGAAATTATATTCTTCAATATTTTTATGGGAAAAAGATAAAGCGGTAAAACAAATTAAAAGTAATAAAATTCTTTTCATAGTTAAATTTTTTATTATAATTCTTCCATCTTTTCTACAAGTTCTCTGATTGTAAATGAGTTTGATTTGGGGTTAGATATTTTGTATCAGTAAATTAAACAGATTTTAATATGATTTACAATTCAAAGGTTGAATTAAAGAAGTGAAATTTACTGTAGCTAATAAAAAACAGGTTAATTAATAGTTAAAGAGTTTATTTCTAATTATTTACTATTTATATAGTTGTATCTTTGAGTGTGGTTTTGATTAATCACTTGAGTAAAACCATCTGAAAAGAGAAGCTTATTCAAATAGTCATTTCATACTGAACGGTATGAGTTGATAAATGGTAAATCAGAATCTACAATCGGAGGCCCTTTAAAAAGGCCTCCTTTTTTTTAGGATTAATGTTTTCTCTCTTCATGACTTTTCTTCGTTAACAATTAGTTTCAAAGAATTGATATAATCAGTATCAAATTCTATCACTCTTATTTTGTTTTGCTTAAAACTCATTTCGCCCTCAAACTCCCCTTCGGTACCCAAAAAATCTATTAGTAATTCTTCCTCATTCAGTTCTATGAGTTTACCAAGATAAACTGCTTTATCTGACTTTGTTGCAATTTGAAAAATCTCGTATTTACTTGCTAAAAAATGTATAATGGAAGACAAATCCTTAAGAGGGATTATTTCTTCGGCGCTTGTTTTTAACCCTTTCAATTTAATTACCCTTTCCGTGAATTCATGATCCTTATCTTGAATAATGGCCTTCACATTTTTGTTTTTTAAGATAGTGTAGCCATCAATTATAAAATCGACCGGATTATTTTTCAGCAAAATCCAATCTTCAGTCCAATCAATCAGAAAACCGCTGAAGATTTCTTTTTTGTCATCAAATTCTATTGTAATTAATTGTCGTACGTATTTTTCCATAATTTTTTTTTAAGTTTCGGTCGCAGTTTATTACTAACGTCAATTCTCCCGAAGCCTCGGGATAAACCTTCAAACGCATCTAAATTTAGTGCATTAGAAAGTAAACATACAGGATTTAAACTACAATTCAAACTCTGCCGGGAACGTTTGATTAGCAATGAGCGGTTGTTAACCGCGTTACAAACGCTACAATTTACCAAGCAATTTAAGTAGGCGCTCGATGCAATCAAGCACCAAAGAACTGACAAACGAGCTCCAGTGGGGAGTCGAACCCCTAAGAGCTACGGTTCAATTCACTCTTCTCATTTCCATGATAATTTTTGTTGTTCTTCTATCGGCATACATTCTGTTCAAAGCCGTAAAAGCCCAAAGCAGGAATCCAGCCTATTATTGTGATTTGTAAAATTAAACAACAAATGCCCGATACAATTTTACCTTGTAACAACAAGGACAACCAGGGCAGAAAAAAAGCTAAAACGTATCTCATATTTTATTTATTAATTTATTAATTTATTCCTAAAAGTAGGAGGATTTGAACCCTCACCCATCCTTATTAATAATTTGGGAGGTCCTTTCTCTGTAGGTCCATAAAGTTTTTAATGTCTTTTTTCAAGAGTACAATATCGGTACTATTTTTATTATTTCTGAAAGTGATGTATCGTTTTAAAAAACAATTTCAATGTCATCCGTTAGGCTTACAATAGCTGTGTTTAAATCTTTAGGTTTTTAAGAGGTTAAACCAGTTTTAAATACCATTTTTGAGAACTAAAAACCCTAAAAGATATCCCGTAACAACAAAAGCAACCCAGTTAAGAGGTTGCTTTTTTGTTTTTAGTACTGTAAATACTCAGCTTGTGACACGAGTGGGACGCATCGCGCTAGCGCCCGTGTTACTTAATGCTGCCTGCTGGGGGACTGTTACATTTGGTTTATTTGCATCCTTTCAGAATAAAGGTTTTCCATTTAAATCCGTAGTAAGTAATTCACTCATATAATCGAAAAAAGGTCTCATTGCTAAAAATGTTGCAATCGTTTCTTTCTGAAAATCATCAGATAAAACTTCCTTGTCTGTAAATTTTCTCATCACTACAAATTGCTTTTTCTTAATCAAATTAATTGCAGGATGATTTTTATCGAAGCCTTTCGGAGCAGTTTTCACTCCATCTTCTCCTTTTAGTTCTCCGAAATATTTTACGAAAGTATTGTCGGAAGTAATCCTTTCGATTTCTGTTGTATCCATTTCGAATTCTTTACGGATACGAAGTAAATCTTCACTATTTGGAGCCCAAAAACCTCCTCCAACAAAACTATTATTTTGCTCTAAATGAATATAATAACCTCCTCTTAACATTGGTTTTCTACGAGAATATCCAGCTCCTAAATTAGTTTTATAAGGAGATTTATCTTTGGAAAAACGAACATCTTTGTAAATTCTAAAAACGTGGATTCCTTTTAAACTATCGTGTTTTTGAAGTTCGGAATAAATCTGATCGAAAAAAATTTTGTTTTCTTTCACAATCGTATCGTATTCTGGCTTATGCATAGCAAACCATTCCCGATTGTTATTTTCTTTTATCTGTTTAAGAAATTCCAATCCCCTTTTCATAATACTATACAGGTCAAAAGTTTTAATATTTTTCTCATTTGTTTCAAATGTTAATTGTCTTTTCGGGTTGTTTTTTAAGCTTACGTATAACATCAGTTCGTTTAAAAACCTTCAAACGAACTTTATTTTATTAATTAGAAAGTAAATATGTGCGATTTAAACTATAATTCAAACTCTTTCCTGCAACCTTCGATTAGCTGCGGGCGGCAAGTGCAAAGCACCAATAGCTGCCCAAGTGCAAAATACAATTTCTTGTCATTAACCGCGTTACAAATGCTACGATTTACCAAGCAATTTAAGTAGGCACTCGATGCAATCAAACACCAAAGAACGTTGACAAACGAGCTCCAGCGGGAAAATTTAAGTAGGCACTCGATGCAATCAAGCACCAGATTCGTTACATGAAGTCAAGGTTAAAAATGTCAAAGTCAAAAATGTAATTATTCGTTTCATTTCTTGTGATGTTGTTCGTTACAATGACCACCAACGTTTTTGGGCTTTGAATGCACAAATGTTAATTAGAAGTCTAATACTCAAATTTAGCACATCTATCCCAATTTTGCAAAACACTTGTTATGAGGTTGTTATTTTTCAGTCGCAAATTTCCATTTGTTCAGACCGCCAATTAAAAATAATAATCCAATTAGTACTGCGATGAGTGAATAACTTGTTTCAAGAAACCAGTTTGTGTTGAGTTTGTTAAAATTAAAAGAGAGTTCGCCCAGTCCATGAAAAATATAAACACCTGCAATCATATAAATTACAATTTTCTGAAAAGGTAGCTTTCTGCATTTATTATCTGCCGAAAGACCATATAATCCGAATATGAAAAAGCATACTGCAACAAAAATTGTCAATACGTAAGGCAAAGAAAAATGGATTAGAGAAAGCGCTTTCATTTCGGGACTAATTCCAGTTACCTGAAACATTTGGTCAGCCCATAAAAGTTTAACTATATGTCCAAATCCAATGATTAAGCTTATGTATCCTGCAAGTCTAAGCATTTTGTTTTTTTGTTCCATAATAAATAAGGCCGCTAATGGTTAATAACAACATCCATTGTCCTAGTTTTAGGAAATTGTCCGGAAAAGAATTTGAAATTAAAATTAAGAGTAACCAAACAATGGCATATCCAAAAAAGTAGCATAATAACAATTGCAAAATAGTTTTTTTGTTATCAAAAAAGTTAGTAAAATTGACGAGAGCAAGAGCAATGGAGGCGAATAATAAATCAAATGAAATCCAATGCCAACCGCATCTTGCCATTGTCCAAATTTGTTGCTTTTCGGCCCAATTATTTATGTTAATGGCAGGTTGAATGCTGTTTATTTCTATATCGCCACCAATTGTGTGTGCCAAAAAGGCTAAACCCGTTAGGATATTTGCAAATAAAATTGAAATGTTTATCTTTTTCATTTTGTTTTTTTGCAAATGTCTTTATAAAAAAACAGACTCCATTTGATATAAATCAAATTCGGTTTTTAGGATTCCGAATTCTGCTTAAAGTTTCAAGTGTAATTCCTAAATGAGATGCAATATGTGTTAGTGGTACTCTTTGATTAATATCTGGACGGACATATATCAGATTCTCATATTTCTGTTGTGCCGTTTCAAATTGTATGGATACAATCCTTTCTTGAAGTTGAAGCATTGTTTTGGTTACAGCAATTCGTCCTAATCTTTCAAAACAATGATGTTTGTCTGTCAATGCAAAGATGGTTTCTCTTGTGATTTCTAAAAAAGTCGTAGGTTCGAGCAATTCGATAGTATGCTTACTTGGGCAATCTTGATAAAAACTGTTGATTGAACTTACAAAGTCTCCTTCAAATGCAAACCAATCGGTTATTTCTTTTCCGTCTTTTGTGTAGAATGCTCTTAAACTGCCAGTAACAATGAAATACATTTTGTCTGCAAACTGTCCTTCTTTTACCAGCGATGATAATTTGTCAAGACTAAATAATGTACTAGACTTCTTTAAGTCGTTTTTGCAATCGTCAGTCAAGAGCGAATAATTTTCGCTTATTGTTTCGATTACGTTCTCTATGTCGATAGTGTTTTTCATGATGAAGTATGACGGTTTGCAGCTACACGCACGCAGTTTTTTTTACCACTGAACTTCCTACGAAGAACTGCATTTCAAATTTAGCACTTCTTTGTCCTACGATGCACCAAACCCCTGCTTGCGTGTAGGTGCTGTTAGCGGGTCGTTGTTTTCTTATCATCAATTTCAATTCCTTGCCTAATATAATATACAAGAACTTCTTCAGAGTAATCGCTTATACTTGATATTCTAAGATTTAAAGTTTTATTTCCTACTCCTTCCAATAGCCCGTGCTTATCTTCAAATTGTTTTCCTTCCGAAAATGAGAACGTTATACCTTTTTTTGTTGGGCTAACTGTAATTACTATTTTGTTCTGTCTGTAAACAGGAACACATAATACTTTTCCGTCCCACCTCGCATTTCTTCTTGTAAGGTGGGGAACTTTTTCTTTATCAAATCTCTAAAATTTGAGAAAATTGGCTCGAATTCAGGTTTGATTTTTGCACTTATGAATTGTTCTATTTCAGTCATAGTATTAGGTACTTTGAAGATTTGCTCTATGTAGGTTATGGGCACACATATAGCAGTTTCTGTCATTCTCATTCTGCTATTTTTATTACTACATTCCCAGTCTTTTGTCCAGATTCAACATATTTATATGCCTCTACAATTTGGTCTAAATTATATTGTCTGTCAATTACTGGTTTAAATTCACCTTTTTGAGCAAGTTCTTTCAAAAATACTACGTCTTGTTTAGAGATGGATGGAATTGGAAATAAAAGTCTTTTGCCTCCCCAAAGCGGTGTGGTCAAAGCAAAAAGCAGATTCTCTCCGTTTTTCCCTAATTCGGTTGAAATGTAAATTCCCTTTGCAGTTAATAAAGGCTTGCATTGTCCAAATGAACTTTTTCCAACTGCATCAAAGATGAATTCAAACTTATCATTTGTCTTTGTGAATTCCTGCGTTTCATAATCAATTACAGTATCTGCACCAAGAGATTTTACCAGACCTACATTTCTTGTATTACATACTGCTGTTACTATTGCTCCAAAATGCTTTAATAATTGCACAGCCGCAGAACCAATAGCACCAGTTGCTCCGTAAACTAAAACATTTTGTCCACGTTCAACTTTTGCTGCTCTTATATCTACTAAGGCATAATGTGCGCCTTCTGTAAAGGCTGCAGCTTCGTCAAAGCTAAAGCCGTCAGGCATAGTTGTAATGGCATCAGTTTCAGTAATTGTTAAATACTCTCCATGTCCTCCACAGGTTTTATCATTAAACCCGAAAACTCTATCATCTTTCTTAAATGTTGTTACATGCTGCCCAATTTCTTCAATTATACCAGAAAATTCACAACCCAGTATTTGATATTTTGGTCGCAACAGTCCAGTCCAAAATCGTGAAATAAAATATTCAGCACTACGGAAACCGGAATCAGTACGGGTTACCGTTGACGAATAAACCTTAACCAATACTTCGTTGTCTTTCGGTAATGGTTTAGGAACTTCCAACAATTTGGCAACTTCCGGTGCTCCATATTTGGAATATACAATTGCTCTCATTTTCTAAATATTCTGTTTTTTCTTAGGTTGTTTCCTATATTTGTCACTAACATCCCTCTACTACAGCGGGTTTGGGACTAAATTAAGCCCTATTTTCTGATTTGCCAAATCATCCCAAATACAAAACCAACTTTCCATTAAGCCAATTGCCCAAATCCTTTGTAGTAGCTGTTAGCGGTAGGTTTTTTAATTTTCTTTTAAAGTAATTTCTAATTTATTTAAAGCATCTTCTATGTTTGTGCCTGTATTTCTATCATTCTGATTTGCAATAATTAAGATACCAAAATTGTATTTTGGTAAAACTTTAAGTGCATTAGAAATTCCATTTGAACCACCGTCTTTTATATAGTTTGTATTGCCATTATTATCTGTTACAGTGTCCCAAAAATATCCCATATTTATGTTGGAATAAACTCTTCTATGAGATTCAATAACAACCTTATTATTTGAATTTAATTCAAACTTGATAAATTTACTTAAATCATCCGTTGTTGATTTTAGAAATTTTGATGCTCCCCAAATACTTATAGTTAAAGGTTCCATAGTATCGCCTTTTGCATTATAGCCATTTGCAAGAATTTCGTTATTTCCTAAATTAAGTTTTGTAGATTTCATTCCTGCTTTTTTAAAAATCTCCTCGTTTAATAGGTCATCGTAACTTTTTTTATATACATTTTCTAAAATATAAGCACACAATTCTGGTGTTAAAGCACCATACTTATAGCCAGTTCCCGGAAGTGAATCTACTTTTGCTTTTCGTAAATCAGCTAAGAAAAGTTCTTTAGTATACGCTTTATCGAGTCTGTTTTTATAATAAAGGAAACGTTCAGCAGGGTATTTATCTCTTATTTGTTGAGTAACAGGAAAAGGTGTTTGTATTCCACTTCTATGGACAAGTAAATCCTTTATTTTTATTGGCTTGCCTTGAAACTCTAAATTAGAAAAATCTTCATTCAGATATTTTCTAATATCGTCATCTAATCCAATTTTATTTTCTAATACAGCATTAGCCATAAGCGTTCCTGTAAATACTTTAGTTGTAGAGCCTATTTCAAAAAGTGTTTGATTGGTTGCTTTATTAGCTTTTCCTTTATCCAACTCTCCGTAGTGCTTTATATAAGTTTTTTTATTTTTGACAATGGCAATCGAAACAGAATTAGCTCCTGATTTTTTTAGAAAAGAGTCTGCAACTGTATCCATTGAATGATATACAGATTTATCAAAATTATTTTTGTTTGCATTTGATTTTTTTTGTCCAAAAGAATGAACATAAAGAAATACAAAAAAGATGAATGAAAATTTTGTCATATGTTATTGTTCTAAAATTAAGGATGTTTCATTATCAATTTTTGATTGCCCTAGAGCGTTTAATCCAAATAAGGTGATAAAAAGTAGGATGTTAATTTTCATATTTTATTTTGTAGTTGAAGATTTCTATGGTGTTTGCT
>NZ_SMLH01000009.1 GCF_004349315.1 Flavobacterium ranwuense
GCCTACTGCCGATGATAAAGCAATTGTGTTATTGGGTGTTACCGTTAGCATTCTGTCTGCGGTTGTCGTACCGCATAGCCCAGTTGAAGTGGCGGTGATAGTAGCTGTTCCGCTGAACGCCGCATCCCAATTCATCACCCCGGTACTTACATTTATTGTTCCCGCTGCTACCGGTAATACCGAATATACTACTGAAGTGCTGTTGGCAGCCGTTGCAGTATAAGTCTCATCAGATGCATTCTGGCATACTGTGGTTGCTCCCGCTGTAAAGCTGGTTGCTCCTGTTGGAGGATTTACAGTAACCACAATCTCAGCTCGATCACTTTCGCAACTTGGTCCTCCACCATCTCTACTGACCCAATATGAAGTGGTTCCTGCAATACTGGTATCAAGTGTTGGAGCTATAGAAGCAGGTATTCCTCCTGTTGATACAGTATACCAAAGGAGATCCGTTAAAGATCCTGAAATAGCATCCTCTATAACAGAGGCCGCATTTAAACAATAATTTAAAGGAGAAACATTTGGAGTGTTGGGTTTTACATTTACACTTACACTAAGAGCAGCTGTTATCGTTCCTACACAGCTAGAACTAGGAGCGCCATCAAAAGTAACAGTAATGTCATAGTTTCCGGCAACACTACCCCAATCAATCGTTATTGTATTGTCAGTTAGCGAACCTCCAGAACTAAGAGTTCCTCCAGAAAATGTCCAACTATAATTTGATCCACCAGATACAGCTGTATACGTTTCAGTTGTATTAATGCAAACTTTATTATCTCCGGAGAGAGTCTGACACTGCCCAAAGCTATATAGTGAAGTTAGAAACAATAGAATTATAAAGAAGTAATTTTTTTTCATAATAGTCACACTTTTTAATCAAACAATTAAGATTTTGTAATCTGGACATAGAATAATCTATGACATTTACAGAAGTAAAATAAAGTTTATTATTGTGGTATTATTTGCAATGAAAAAATTAATCAAGCTGTTGTTATTCTCTATATTTTCTTTTAGAATTGATATTCAAAAATGACAAAAGGATTATTTTATTCGGATTGTATATATTGTTTTTTTTAGGTTTTATAAGCTTAACAAGCTTAAAATTAAGAATTTATAACTAAATTTTATTAAAAAAATCTTTTTTTCGATAAAAGGATTTTATCTCCCGATAAACTACTCGTTTTAATAAAATTAAGCTTGGAGGTTTTCTTTTTTTCTTTTTTCAGGAACAATTTAGACATAAAAAAAACTGTCTTTTCAGACAGTTTTCTCTTTTTTAAAGTTTATTAATCCTAAGATTATTTAATAATTATTTTTTTACTGAGAGCTCCTTTGGAAGTTTTGAGTTTTACAATATACACTCCTGAACTTATTTTTTTGATTGGAAGCTGTATGTCATATTGTCCTTGATTTTCAATTTTCCAAGTGGTGATTGATTGTCCAATAATATTGAATAAAGTCACTTCTTGAACAGTTATATCTATTACTTTATTGTTGATTATTATTGTGTTTTTGCTTTGTGAATGGGCTATTTTTATTTCATTATCAATACTGGTTTCCTCATTAAGATTTAGTGTTTTGTCTTTGAATCGTAATGAAAAACGGGAATTATGTTCGCCTTCAGTAAGATTGATTTCAAAAGCTTCATTTCGGATATTATAGTACATTTTGGTGTCATCATCGTATAGAAAAATAGGTTGGTTTACATCAAAGTTTTCTAAAGCATCGATTAGGAATTTGACTTTCCCTGCAGCATCCGTTTTTACTCCAATAGGGTAGGAAGCATTGATGTCAAAAAATCCTTCGCCTTGAATTACCAATTGATTTTCTCCATTCAAAAAATACATATCATTGGGAAAGTCATCGATATTTAAACCATCATAACCGTAATCCATTTCGCTGGTTGCTTTTTCATTCATAAATCCTAATAATACCTGTCTGTGGTAATCGTTATGGGAATTAAATCCCAATCGAATTCTTTTAAAAGTATCTTTTTCTATAGGATCATTGTCATTATTAGTATTACTCAACGATTTTTCCTTTTTATCATTGTGTCCAATTTTATACATTACATTAGAATTCAAAGCGTCATTTTCTTTATGAAAACCTCTTTGGCTATTTTTAAAGATAACTGTACCGCCTGAACCAATTTTTCCATTCACAAAAAAGCCTTGGCCTACTGGAATATATCGGTTAGGAATCCCTCTTGATGGGGTTCCTGATTGGCTGATGAAATCAATACCAGCTGCTGATGGCGCTAAACCCCCAGTTAAATTTCGTGCAGCATATCCACCTTGATAATCACGTAAAATATGGGTGTTATTGGTTGCATAATGTTCCCAAAAATATAAAGTGCCATCTGTAGAGGGATTTGAGAAAGTTTCTAAAGAAGGTATATTATCAGTTATAAAAGCGTCGGCATCTAATGCAGATGGATATGGGTTACCGGTTAACAATAATTGATCATCACCAACAGTATTTGTTGTTATCGATCCATTATTCGGTTTTCCAATGAAGGTATAATTTTGAGTTCCTGATGATGCTCCACTTCCTTTTAATGTAAATCCTTGACCTACTCGTATTGGATCATTTTCATTTATTTGAACCCAATTAGCATAATCATTAGCATAATCATCAAATTTATAAAGCCAGTAACGAGCTAGACTAATTGGAGTTGTTGCAGCACCGTCATAGCCACCTATCCAATTTATTGCAATTGGTGTTACTGGATTGGTTCCATCTTTCAAACTGCCAGAAACGGTGTAGTCAGCGTTATTTGTAGTTGCATTTATTGGGCTGACTGGAGAACTCCAATAATTATAATTGTATAAATTAGATTGTCCTTTTTGATCTCTTTCGATATATCCTGAGCTTGTAACGTCTAAATCACTTTCCGTGGTTTGCACCAACTGTGACATCCCAACTAAATCAATTTTTCCATCTAATTTTAAGTACCAATCATTTTGTATTTTGGTATCATTGTTCATTATAATATTTTTTCCTGCATCCACCAGCATGCCTAAATCAATGTTGTTAGCCGTTTCTGTAATGTCATGTTTTACATGTACTATCGACCAGTTTTGTTCCATAATATCTTCTCCTCTGATTTCTTTTGTAGGGCTGTTTACCGCTGTTGAAAAACTTCCATTTCGTTCTGTTAAAAAAGGCATAGGGGCTTGTTGAATATGAATGTTCTTATGGTTGTAAATTTTTGTTCCAATGATATCAATTGCAGGAGTTGTCAGGTCATCAATTATATCATCTTTATAATTGTCCATTCTGTAATAACGAAGCAAATTAGCAAAAGGCAAAGGAATAGGAGAGGTGGCTACGTTTTTTGGGACAATTGTACCTCTAATTTGTGAACTGGTATCTTGAATTTCCTGATATACCATTCGTTGTAATTGGTAATCGGTCAAAGCCAAATTAAATACTCTTACTTCATCTATTTTTCCTTTAAAATATTTTGTATTACTGCTTGGATCTCTTCCTAAAGTGAGAAGCGATGCATCTGCTGAAATGCTTCCTGTTTTAGCTTGGCTTGCCACCAAAGCACCGTTTAAATATAACTTTATATTGGCACCGTCATAGATTACCCCAACATGATACCATTGTGATACATTTAAGGTGGTATTAAAAAGGACTGAAGTTCCATTAACAATTCCTTCTAATTTCTTGGTAGCTGTTATTCGTATTTGGAAATTATTTTGTCCTATAATGACTCCTTCCGAAGAAAATGCAGGGTTTAAATTAACCCATGCCATGAGCGATGCATTGGCTAAACCTCCAAGGATTGCTGTGCTTTGTCCATAGTCATTTCGTCCATCAAAATCTAGAAATAGTTTTGTGCGGATGTCTCTTGGTGAACCCCACTGAAACGTATTCGTATCAAAAGTATCCAGAATGCCATCTTTGTCAATGTCAGTTGTTCCATCAATAATTCCATTATTATTAGTGTCTAAAATTTTATAGTCATAAATCAATAATGTATTTGCAATATCAAATGTACTTCCGTTAGATATCACATCAAGATAATCGGGGATTCCGTCGGTATCTGTGTCTTTTAGATAGGTAGTAGCTGGATTTGCAGTTGCAATACCTTGTCCTAAATTTCCGTATTGGTTTGTTGCTCCCGTACCATAGTCGTAAATGTCTAATATTCCGTCTCCAAAACCTTCTGTTATTCCATCTCCATTAATATCTTTACTTCTAAATATTTCTGATTCCGGACCATCTCCTGTTCCGTCCCCATTGATGTCTCCGTCCCCATTTACATATCCAGAAACAGCATTTGTATTTCCTGCCCCAGATTCATCCAAGTCGAAAAGACTGTCGTTGTCACTGTCTAAATCTATATAATTTGGGATTCCATCACTATCAGAGTCTAATGCTGGTAATGCAGCTGTGGATTCGGCACTATCAAGGAGTCCATTTCCGTTGGTGTCAACCCAAGTCACATCTATTCTTCCTTTAGCATTGCTCAAGTTTCCTAAGCCAGTTTCAATAACATCTTCAATACCATCATTATCGGCATCCAAATCAAACATATCGGCAACTCCATCATGGTCTAAATCACATAAAGTTTGTGAAATTAGGATGTCATCCAATGCAAGGTCATTACCGCCACCACCAGGAGCATTATTTTTGAAACGGATGGTAAAGGCATTCACATTTCCTAAGTTGACACTAGTAGTGAATTGTTTCCAAACTCCTTGACTGCAGGTATTGTCCGTAGTGCTTCCAGAGCACCTTCCGATGTCTCCTGTGTTGAAAGTCGTAAGAAGATTGTTTGATAAATCATAAAATTCTACTGTTACATTGGGTAAAATTGAGCCTGGGAAAGTAGAGGGGGCCATTATATTTAATACCCAAAAACTGTAGGTTACAGGCAGATTGGACAGGATTCCTGTTATCGTTGTTTCGTAAAATGTGCCGGGAGTAAAACTGGCGTTAAAAACCGCCATTCTTCCATTGGTGTCCCCTGTGGTATGATCTTCGCCATTGTACCAAGCTAAATCACCATGAATATTTTCAGGGTCGCTGGCTACTGTTCCCGTTATTTTAGAAACCACCGTGTATTCCCCATCGTCTAGTATCCAGGTTGATTGGCTAGGACATGCTGTCGTGTTAGTGCCTGCAATTCCGTCTTCATAGCAATAGGTTGTTGTTGCATTATAAGCAGCTGTAAAGCTTGAAGTCCTTCCTCCTGTCCCGAAGGTTTCATTTAAAAACTTATAATCTACTTTATGGCCATTTGAGCTGTTACAATTTGTTTCCTCAGTAGCATCTAGAATACCATCATTATCATCATCTATATCAAAATTGTCATATACACCATCCCCGTCGCTATCAAAAAAGGTTTGAATTCCAGTACCTTGAATAGAAAAATCATAAGGATTTTCATTAGTATCGCCGTTTACAATTGAAATTGCGGCCGTTTTTAAACCTAAGGTATTAGGATTAAAGCTGACAGAAAATGTAGAACTGCCTCCCGCAGCAATTGAAGTACTCGGACTAGTGGTAACTGTGAAATCGCCAGCGTTAGTTCCGGAAATAGTTAGGACTCCTATGGATAAGGGGGAAGTACCCGTATTTTGAATGGTATATGTTTTTGTAATGATTCCTGTACTAGTTTCCATTGACCCAAAGTCGGTCCAATCTGTGGGACTTGGAATTGCATCACCATCAATAATTGAAACAGCGTTTCCCAGAATATTTATTTCGGGTAAATTTACGGTTGCTACTATAGCTGTTCTTGCGGCAGAAACACATGGACCATTAACCGCTTCAATATAATAGGTTGTCGTTGTAGCAATAAATGGCGTGGTAAAACTGGGTCCTGTTCCTAAAGCACTTCCTCCAGTTGATGCTGCAAACCAAGAAATTATTCCGGCAGAAGCAGTTGCGGACAAATCAACTGTGCCAGAGCCAACTCTAGAAGCGGGAGTTGTACCTGTAATTGTAGGAGTGGCATTTACGGTTACGTTTGCAGTATTATTTGTACCAATGTTAGAACTACAATTATTAGGAGTAGTTCCACCACTTGTCAGATTTGTAATTGTTATAGTAGTTGTACCGGAATTTGAAAGTGCGCTTGTGGTAAAAATTCCTGAACCGGCACTTGTAACCATCATAGTTGCGGTATTGGCTGTAGCGGTATTGGCTCCTGTTAAGTTGTATGTTACAGTATAAGTTCCTACTGGTAGTCCTGCTGCTGAGGATGTTACTAATGCACTGGCTGTGTTGCTTGGACAGATTGGAGTTACCGATAGAGTTGCCGTTAAACTATAAGTAGGGCAGGTCCATGAGATAATTACTTGACCTTTGTAGCCATTCCCGCCTGATCTATCTGCACCGGTTCCTGCTCTAGCCCCAGCTCCAGCACCGCCAAAAGCAGTGCTTGAATTTCCGTCGCTACTGATATCTAAGCCTGTTGCCCCTGCACCACCTCCAGTAACTGCAGCACCTCCAAGCATTATAAGAGCACTATTTCCATTTGAGATTGTTCCTGCGCTTCCGCCACCACCGCCACTTGATACCCCTAATGCTGCACCGGTTCCACCTGCCCCTCCATAATAATTAAAACCAGATGACCAGCCAATATTGCCACTTGTGGATGCAGTTGCACCACCAGTAGTTGAAAGATTACCACTTGCACCGTTACCACCATTACCACCAACAGCTAATAATGTAGCCGTTGACCCGAACCAAGATGAATTTCCTGCACCACCTGTGCCTGTTGAACCAACTCCGCCTGTTCCAACAGTAACAGTATATGTAGTGCCTGGAATTACTGTAATGGATGTATTCTTAACATAGCCGCCACCGGCACCACCGCCACCAGCAGATGGATTTCCTGTTGCACCACCACCAGCGCCTCCTCCTCCCCAAGCTTCAACTTGTATCCAGGTCACCCCAGCAGGAACAGTAAATGTTCCAGATGTGGAAAAGGTTTGAGTCGTTTGTGAAATTCCAAAAAATGTAATGAAAAGGAGAACAATTGTAAAAACTAATTTTTTGCTTATTAAAGTAATTTTATTCATAGTCTAATTACTGTATTTAATTAAGGTTCAGTTTTTTATCTTTTGAGCGTGACTTGTTTGAGTGATATTTTATGGACTAAAGTTAAATGTATTATTGTGATTAATCAGCTAAAGTGCAAATAAAATCGACAAAATACATTTTTATTTAAATATTGTAGTTTAATTAATACAAAATAATTAATTTTTATAAAAAAATAAATAGGAACTATTATGGGGAAATAGTTACTGGTTTCTAAATTTTCAATATTTATTACTATTCAAAAAAATGTAACCATAGATATTTAGTTAATCTTAATTAACAGTTTATGATTTTAATGAATCATTTTTAATTGGTCTAATTGTATAAAAAAAGACTTCCCGGTTAGGAGAAGTCTCTTTCTGAAGTGTTATTTTATTTTAAATTATTTGACGATAATTTTCTTACTGATATTCCCTTTGGAAGTTTTCAGTTTTACGATATAAACTCCTGATTTTTTGTTCTGAATAGGTATTTTAATACTGGTTTGTTCCTTGTCAGTCACATCCCATTTAGATATTAATTTTCCTTGGATATTAAAAAGTGACACGGCAAGAACTGTATTGTCATTTGCATCATTTGTTATATTCAAAACATTATTAGAACGGGTAAAGACTACTTGAACGGTATTTTCATAAGCAGGATCTTTTACGCTAAGGGTTTTATCCGTAAAACGTAATGAGAAACGATCAGTAAAGTATCCTTCAGGAAGTTCTATTTCATAAAGGGTATTCTTTATACTATTATAAGTATCCGTTTCTTTATCGTAAACAAAAATATTTTGGTTTTCATCAAAATTTTCTAATGCATCAATACCAAAAGATACTTTTCCAGCTGCTTCCATTCGAACAGCAATATGGAAGGAGGCGTCTTCATCAAAATAACCTTCTCCTTGTATCGCTAATTCATTTTCACCATTCAATAGATACATATCACTTGGAGATTCATCAATATTAAAGGCATCATAACCATTATCCATAGCACTTGTTGCTTTTTCGTCCATAAAGGCCAAAAGCACTTGTCTGTGGAAGGTTTTGTCGATAACATTAAATCCTAGCCGTACTTTTTTATGAGTGTCTTTCTCAATTGGAGCATTGCTATTGTCCGTCCAATGGCTAGAAGCTTTTGGACTAACCGGAATTCTATACGTTGTTTGGGAAACCCCAACTTCGTCTTCTTTATGAAAATCTCTTTGACTATTATTAAAAGTTACTGTTCCTCCTGTGCCAGCTATTCCAGCAACAAAGAAACCTTGCGCTACAGGAATATATCGGTTAGGAATCAACTTGCTTGTTGCACCAGACCCACTTATGAAATCTACGCCAGTAGCGCTTGGAGCGACTCCTCCAGACAGATTTCGTATGCCATAACCCCCTTGATACGCTCTTAATATATGGGTGTTGTTAGTTGCGTAATGTTCCCAGAAATATAATGCTCCATCAATTGCGGGATCAGTAATAGATGTTTCAACTGAACCAATGTTATCGGTTATAAATTTATCAGCATCTAATGCAGATGGATAGGGATTCCCTATAAGTAACAATTGATCTGCGAGTACTATGTTTGTTATAGTACCGTTATTTGGTTTTCCTAAAAAGGTAAGGTTTTGTGTTCCTGAAGTTCCTGGTCCTTTTAAGGTAAATCCTTTACTTGCTGACAATGATCCTGTTTCACCTATTTGAGTCCAATTGGCATAGTCATTCGCTAAATTATCGAATTTAAAAATCCAATAGCGTGCTAAACTAAATGGAGATGTTGCTCCATCAAAACCACCAACCCAAGTTATCGTTGCTGGTGCTGCAGGATTTGTTCCGTTTTTTAAAACTCCGGCCACAGTAAAAGCATTGTTGTTTGTAGTGGCGTTAATTGCACCCACAGGTGAACTCCAATAGTTATAATTATACTTGTTAGATTGTCCTTGTTGGTCTCTTTCTAATGAACCCGAACTGGTTGCATCTAAGTCGCTGCCTAGTTTTTGTATCAATTGTGATCTTCCCACTAAATCAATTTTTCCATCTAGTTTCAAGTAATGAGAAACTTCAATTTTAGTTCCATCAGTTTGTAATCCTCCAACAGTTGTAGCACTCAATGTGTTGCTGTTAACGAATAATCCTAAAACGGTTTTATTCCCTACCGAAGTAATATTATGACTTGTTTTTACAATATTCCAATCTATAGTTTCAATATCATCTACTATTGATAAACTATATGGAATATCTTGAACAGTATTGTTTTTCCATGTTCCGGGAGTTTCCCAGCTTCCATTTGCTAATGATTCATAAGGTAATGGTGCAGTTTGCAAATCTACAGTTGTTAAATTTCGTAGAGCAGCCGTATTATTGTTGTTTGATATGTCTTTGGCATTAGTAAAAGTATAGGTAGACATTGGATAATAGGCGCTTAAATTTGACCAAGGGATACTACTAATTTCATTCGATGTAATACTATTAGGGATAATTTTTCCATTAGTTGCTATGCCGTTACTTAGAATTTCTTGATTCATAACATAACGTAGTTCTTTTACAGAGAGCGCAACATTCCAAATGCGAACCTCATCGATAGTACCATTAAAGAAAGATGTAGGTGTTACACCATTTGCTGCTCCTATTAAGAAAGATTGTGTTGGATTCGCAGGTACATTGCTTAATGTTTTACTTGCATCTTCAAAACCATCGATATATAATTTTGCTGTTGAGGTTGAATTATCGTATGCCACGCATACATTATGCCATTTTTCTGTAGGCATTATTATAGAAGATGTTATAGTTTGTTTTGTGCCATTAAACCAACTCATCTCAACTTTTCCGGATGCATTTATACTTAAATCATACCCTGCGGTATAAGGGTTGTTTCTTTTGGAAAGAATTGTTTGGTTGATAGTACTACTTTTTATCCAAGCAGAGACTGTAAATGATGTGTTTAAATCTAAAACTTTACCAGCATCTAGATAATCATTTACACCATCAAAATCGATAGCTCTTTCAAAAGTTCTTTCTGGAGCATAACCAAAAGTAATATATTTAGTTCCGTCAAAATCATAATCAGTTTCTAGTTTTGACCCGTTAACGCGCATAATTCTATATTCTGATGTTGGATTAAATTGAGGAGTACTCGATATGAACATCAAGAAATCACCAGGAGGAGTTATCGTGGAGGTAAGTAGAGTAGAAGGTATAGAAACCTTACAAGAAGGAATATTACCGCCAGTTTCTTTCACTCTCCAAGTTCGTCCTATTGAAATAAAATCAACTTCAGTAGTTAATGAAGGTGATATCCCCGAACTCATGTTTACTATTACTGCGGGTTGAGCAAGCAGTGTTCCATTATTACTTCCCCAAACTAAAAACTCTTTATCGTTAATAAAATTATTTGGGTTATCGGAGTTTTTATTATAAATACCGCCAAGTCCTATGGTGACATCATCAATTATATTTTCAGTTTTAGATTGTCTTTGTTTCAATTCAGATTTATCATCACGGCCTATTCCAGCAATATTGTAATTAAATCCTGTACTTGCATCGTAAATTGATGTAGCTGCATTTATAGAAGCAGAGTTATAATAATCCAGACTTGTTCCATTACTTCCTAGTGTAATACCATATTTAATAGCTAAATAAGTCTCTATTCTCCTCCTGTCAGTTGCAGTATTACTGGTGTTATAATTGATTACTTCAAGAAAATCTCCATTAAAACTAGGACCAAAAGCTTCACTGGCTCCTAACCAATATCTGGAGTTTAGAATATCCTTATATGGTATATAAGTACCAGGATCTGTTAATTTTTCAGTTGTTGATAATAAAGTGCCATTGTTGAAGATACCCATTTTTGTGGATCCTGTGCCCGACCCAACATATCTGGGATTAAAAATATTAACTCCAGTATAAGATTTTGAGGTACTTATTTCACTGACTCCGTAAGATGTGTTAGCCCCTTGATTATATGCGAATACTTCATTTGTGAACCTACTCGAGGTATTCCCCATTTCAAAACCAGTTACATCTTGACTTCCTTTATTAATGGCAATATCATCACCACAATAAGTATCCATTGGACTTGTAGTAGAAGTTACAGTATTTGTTGGCTTAATAACTACAAACATATCCAAATTATTAAATCCTTGTCCACCTGCCATAGCATTTGCCCCATTAAAATGAATAACTGGATTAAAGTTGACATTATTAGTGGTATTGTGTAGAAATTTGGGTTCTTTACCTAATTTTGCAATGGCATCCTTAGTACTTCCTGTTGTTTTGTCTTGCCAAGTTGTTATAGCAACATTGTCAGCAACACTTCCAATATTACTATCAGCTTTTAGCCAAAATTTAAGATTAGAGGTAACTCCTCCTGGAGCAACTGTTAACGCAACTGGGACCTTAATTTCTGCTGATACAACAAAATCATAAGAGGTCTCACTTGGAGTACCCACATTATCTGTGTTTGTTACTGTGATAGTAGCCGTTTTTACACCTACTGCCGCAGTAGGAGTAAATGTAACCACAAAACTGGTAATCCCGCTAGCAGCTAATGAACTCGTAGGGATTATACTCGCTGTAAAGAAGCCTGCTGGCGTCACATTAACAGTAGTTGTTATTCCCAATGCAGTAGTTCCATAATTATAGATTTGAAAAGGAATCGCTATTTTTGTGGTTGTATCGGTGATTCCAAAGTCGGTTTGATCTAAAACACTTGGTGTGGTATCTCCATCAACAATAGAAACATCATTTCCTTGTATGTCTATTTCCCTACCTGTAACTGTCGTATTTCCCGTAATAACAAAATCATAAATACTTTCATTACCATCGCTATTTGCTATGCTTACAATGGCTAAAAAATTTCCTGTGATGGCAGAGTTGAATGTAACTTGAAAGGTTAGACTTGAACTTGGAGCAATTGAATTGCTGCTTGGTTGACTTGTTACTGTAAATGCACCATCCCCGGTTATTACAACTCTAGGTGTTCCTGTAAGTGTTAAAAGACCAGTGCCTAAATTCTGAATGGTAAATGTTTTTACAATAGATGTTCCAGCCAATCCACTCCCAAAATCAGTGTTATTAGTTGTAGATCCACCAGATGTTCCATCAATAATATCAGTACTGTTTCCTTGTAGATTAATTTCTGGTGTTACCCCGGTATCTCCCGTTCCGGCTATATTAAAATTATTGGGATTTTCGTCTGCATCATCAGTGGTAAATGATAAAGTTGCATTTCGTGTACCTATAGCTATGGGAGTAAAGGTAATCGTAAAGGTGGCACTTGATTGAGGTGCAATTGATGTTGGGGGATTTGTTGCTACAAATTCTGAGGCATTTGTTCCTCCAATAGTTATACTGCCTAAATTTAATGTTGCCGCACCTAAATTATTAATGGTATAAGTTCTGGTTAAACCTATGAGAAGATTGGAATTTCCTAGATTAGAAAAATCACCAGTACTTGGTGTAGTATCACCATCTGTAATAGTGAAGCCATTTCCTGAAACGGCAATTTCAGGATTATTTATAGTTGCTACAATAGCAACTCTTGGACTCGATGTACAAGATCCATTAGTAGCTTGTATGTAATAGGTAGTTGTAGCTGTAATAGATGGAGTAGTATAACTATTCCCTGTTACTAATGCTGTTCCTCCAGTTGCTGTAGTAAACCAAGAAATTGTCCCAACAGATGCTACTGCACTTAAGGGAACCGTGCCTGTACCTGTTCTTGAACCAGGCGTAGTTGAAGTTATTGTAGGGGTAGCTGATACTGTTATAGTTGCACTATTAAATAGTAAAATGTTATTACTACATGTTCCTGCGGCTAGATTTGTTATAGTTACTGTAGTTGATCCTGAGTTTGGTAAGGTACTGGTAGAAAAACTTCCTGTACCAGCAGTTGTAACATTCATAGTTGCAGTATTTCCTGAAGCAGTATTAGCTCCAGAAATATTGTAGGTTACGGTATAGGTGCCTACTGGCAGACCAGTTATACTCGAATTAACAGATACATTTGCAGCAAAAGTTGAACATAAAGGAGTTGCTACAGATGTGCTATTCAAGCTAAAAATAGGACATGTCCATGAAATGATTACTTGCCCATTTCCACCACCTCCACCAGATCTATCCGTTTTTGTTAGAGCATTTGCCCCTGCACCACCACCACCAGGTGGGGTACCAAAAGCTCCGTCTCCACTTTCTGTAGAACCATCTGCTCCTTTAACTCCTCCAGCTACTGCTGCACCCCCATTTTGGTCAATACCAGAATTTCCATTAGAGCCTGTACCTGCGCTTGATCCTCCAGCACCACCACCAAATAGACCATCACCACCTTTTCCTCCATAATAACTAAGAGGAGCTGTAAAACCCGTATTACCTGAGCTAACTGCTGTAGCTCCTGTAGTGTAGGTGTTATTCGTATTTGTAAAAGCTGCTCCATTACCACCAACGGCTAATAAGTAGGTTGTTGCACCGCTACTCAACGATGAAAATCCTCCAGATGTACCATTACCTCTGCTGCCTATACCGCCACTACCTACAGTTACTGTGTAATTTGTATCAGGTGTTACTGCATAGGAATTTCTTCTAGCATAAGCACCACCTGCACCACCACCTCCAGAAGAATTTGTTCCTGTAGCTCCACCACCTGCACCACCTGCGCCCCATGCTTCAATATTTATACTCGTTACTCCAGCTGGAACAGTGAAGGTGGAGCTTCCTGGTGTGTTGAATGTTTGTGAGGATTGAGAAAATCCAAAAAAACTAAGTAATAAAAAATATAAAGTAAAAAGGGTGTTTTTTGAAAAGTAATTTTGAGTCATGAACTTTCGGGTAAGATATTTAGGCCATAAAACTACTTGTTTGTTTTTTACGAAACAACATTTTGTTGATAAAATGTTATAATTTTTTGCTGTTTATCGGGTTTTTTGTTTCATTTGTCGAAGATTTAAATGTGGTAAAGTCCCTACGGTACAGTGCTGTGTCTTGTAAATCCTTAAACTACCAATATCAGACTCCTGTGGGATTGCTCCGATAGGAGTTAAATGTTGATAAAAATAATTAATCTGCACCTATCTGAATGTTCCGTAGATTATTTGCAGGAGCAAATACCTCTATTGGGTTGATACAATATTTTATTTTTTTTATGACTATCCGTAACTAATACCAGCAATAATTTTTGCCACAGATTAAAGAAAAAAAGAATTAGATTTATTGGAGAAATCCATTAAAATCCTTTAAATATGCGGCAAAAAAATAAAGTGATATGACTATTCGTAACTAATACCAAACAATACTTTTTGCCTCAGATTTAAAAGATTTCCACAGATTAGAGAAAAGCGAATTCGATTTATTAGGGGAAATCCGTGAAAATCTTTTAAATCTGTGGAAAAAAAAATGTTAGTTCGCAAAGCGGACAGCATATCCTTTTTTTATCGGACAAAATGTTTTTTTGACAACATAGCAAAAAAAAGCTACCTCGAATCGAGGTAGCTTTTTAGTATAAAATTTGAAATGATTATTGCTTAATGAAACGTTTTATTACAGATTGTCCGTTTGTGGTTATTTCTAGTAAATAAGTACCGGTGTTAATATTTGTAACTGAAACAGCTCCATTTTCAACTTTTCCTTTTGAAACTTCTTGTCCAAGTAAATTAATAACTCTGTACGTAGCGTTTTCAGCTGACGATATATTTAAAACAGCTCCTTTTACAGGGTTTGGATATATATTGATATTCTGTACCTTGATGGATTCAATTAATTTGGCAGTAGAAGAAACAATATTTACGGTATAATCTTCTACTTGTCCGAAAGAGAATACCTCACACGATGTTGGAATTGCGTTGTATTTCATCGACACTCTCATTCTGGTTGAACCAATTACAGCAGTTGCTGGAATAGTAAATGAACCGGAAACTGGGGTTGTTGTTGAAGCGGTTTTAGACCATACTAGTTCTCCTGCATCGGCAAAATCACCATCCCTATTATAATCAATCCAAACTGCATATCCTTCTTTGTATTTTGTTGAAGTCCAAGACGGAGTTATTGTTATGGTATAAGCTGTTCCCCTAAATGTATTTGTAGAAATAGCAGTAAAGTTTTCATAACCAGTTCCACCAGTTGAAGTGTTGCTGATCGTTCCTAAAACTACTTTTCCAATTTTTTCACTAGCCACACTGTTTCCTTGCGATGTACAATAAATTAAAGTATTGGCTAATGTTGTCACATTTACGATATTACTTGAAGGAGATACATTTCCGGCAACATCTTTTGCTTTTACCGTAAAAGTATAGGCAGTTGAAGCTGTTAATCCAGTCACGGAATAAGTAGTGCCAGATGTTGTTCCTTGTAGTGTTACTCCCTTATAAACATCATATCCAGTTACAGCAACATTATCTGTAGAAGCAGTCCACGATAAATTTGTAGTTGTCGATGTAGTTCCAGAAACGGTTAAACTCGCGGGTACTGTTGGTGCTGTAGTATCTGGGGTAGTTACGTTTACAATATTACTTGCTGCCGATACATTTCCCGCAGCATCTTTGGCTTTTACTGTAAAGGTATAAGTGGCAGCAGTATTTAATCCTGTTACTACATAACTTGTTGTACTTACAGTTGCTAATAAAGTTACACCTTGATATACATCATATCCAGTTACAGTAACATTATCGGTAGAGGCAGTCCATGATAAATTTGTAGTTGTCGATGTAGTTCCAGAAGCGGTTAAATCCGTCGTTACTGTTGGTGCTGTAGTATCTGGGGTAGTTACATCCACAACATTACTTGTTGCCGATACATTTCCTGCAGCATCTTTAGCTTTTACTGTAAAGGTATAAGCGGAAGCAGTAGATAATCCTGTTACTTCATAACTTGTTGTACTTACAGTCGTTAATAAAGTTATACCTTGATATACATCATATCCAGTCACCCCCACATCATCGGTAGAGGCTACCCATGACAAATTAGTGGAACTTTGTGTTGTTCCAGATGCTGCTAAACTTGTGGGTGAAGTTGGTGCAGTTACATCAATTATTGGATCTAAGGTTGTAATAATAACTTCATCGCTAGCCCCAGAAATATTCCCGAATGCATCTTTTGCTTTTACAGAAAAAGCATATGGACTAGAAGTGGTTAGTCCAGTCACTGTAAAACTCGTTGAAGCTACAGTAGCAATTAAAGCAGTGTCTTGGTAAACATCATATCCAGTCACAGCAACATCATCAATAGAAGCATTCCAAGATAAAAGGGTTGACGTCTGAGTTGTTCCGGAAGCGACTAGTAAAGTTGGCACTGTTGGAGCAGAACTGTCTATAAGTACATTTTGAAAGGCAGTTACCGATTGTCCATTACCATCATCAAATGTCCAAGTGACAACTGTGGTTCCTGAATCTATAATAGGAAAGACAGTGTTTGTCATACCAGTAATAGTACCCGTGCAATTATCTGTAGTAGTTGGAGCAACGAGAGTTACTGGGTTTTGGCTACTCACAGATGCTAAAGTAGGTACTAATGGAGCAATTGTGTCGTCAATAATTATTGTTTGATTTTGAGTTGATGTATTGCCATTGCCATCATTATATGTCCAAGTTACTATGGTAGTTCCTTGGCTTGTAATAGGGAATGTAGTTGCAGTAGTTCCTGTAATTACTCCTGCGCAAGCACTAGAAGCTGTTGGAGCTGTTGCAGTAGTTGAACATTGCCCTGTTACAATAGTTAAATTCGCTACAACTGGAATTGGAGCTCCGCAAATATTTACAGCAAAAGTTTGTCCTCCCAAAATAGCTGAATTATTCCCTTTTATCGAAAATTTAAAACTATCAGAATTTGAATTGATGCCATCATTAATATAGCTTAGTAATCCATTATTAATATCGGCTTGGCTAAATACATCTCCATTATTCAACACAGTTCCATTCAATTTTAAAGTTCCTCTTGCAGGAAGCTGTGTAATAGTATAGATTAATTGTGATGTGGTAGCTCCAGGTTGTGAAGCGCTTAATTTAGATTGAAGTATCGTTGTCGTAGTACCTTGTCCAACACTTACAGGATTGTAAGTTAGTGTGATATTATTTACAATTTGTAATTTACCGCAGATGCTAATATTAAATTGATTAAATGTACCCCCTGAAGTATTTGCGACTCTGTCAGTGGCTAATAATACCCAAGTTCCAAGAGAAGAAGAACCATTAAATTTTGACAATGCTTGACTTGATTGTTTAACTCCCGAGAGCGTAGTCAAACATGGAACAGGTAGAGGAGCACCACTATCATCAAAAGTAACATCTATGTTGGCTCCATTACAATCTCTATTGTAGATTTCAGCAAAAATTCCAGTTGGCCCACTAAATTGCATTTTAATATCTGATAACAAAGGATGTGTGGCCTTCATATAAAAGTTCACATCGCTAATTATGATGTTGTCTGGAATGTCAATCCTTGCACTAACGGCATTTGTAGAATTGGTTTCCCAAGTCGAATCGTTGTTTTCAAAATAAACATTAGCATATGTTTTACAGAAATCACTGGCAATTTGAAATACATATACTTCAGAAAAGACACCACTTACACAAGGATTTATTGGCTTAACTCTCCAATAATTAATAGTTCCTTGTGTCAAAGCGTTAGTTTGATAGGAGTTTGAGGTAACAGTTGCGGATTCTGTTATAGTTGAGAAATTTGGATTGGTAGAAATTTGAACGAGATATGAAGAAGCATTAGACAAAGCTTGCCATTGCAATAACGAAGATGTTTGCTGATTTGAGGCTCCATTTGATGGGCCAGTGAGCATTACATTTCCAATTATATTATCAAAAACATTTAAGGCAACGGGGAAATTGATATTTGCACTTGTAGATGTCCCATTAAAGTTAAAGGAATAATTTCCAGCAGAAACACTATCAATAGATGATACCGTCATGGTAACACTACCAGTGTTAGTTCTTGTAGTTGGAGAAAAAGAAGCAGTTGCACCTGTAGGCAAACCAATTGCAGAGAATGTTACTATTTCATTAAATCCTGGTGCTGGTGTGTAGTTAAGTGTATAAACAGCACTTGTAGGTTTACAAACTGAAACACCACTCTGTGCTGTAATTATTTCAAACTTACCTGATTTAATTTCAAAATTAGCATTGGATAAATCAAAGAAAATGTTGGTAGCAGCTTCAACTTTAATTCTATTTAATTTGCCAACGTTATTAGGAACGGTTATGTTTTGCGATCCACTATTAGCAACTCCTGAAGCTAAAACTATTGGATACGTATAACCACCATCAGTAGATAGTTTAATATTTACCGTTGTAGAAAAAGTAACTGTATTCGTATTGGCTACATTCCATGTGATAGTTTTTGTTTCACCAGCATACCAAATTTCTGAACCTGTATTAGGTGCAGTTACTAAAAAAGGACCAGCCGTTCCTGAAACCGTTACAACACTGTTCCCTTGTTTAGTTTGACCTCCTAAAGGATTATTATCTCTAACGGTTAATCTAAAATTTAGTGTTCTTGCTATGCTTGGTAAAACCTCCCATGTAGGTGTAATGTTATCTATAATTGCATTGAGATTAGGAAAAGTTCTCGAAGGAGATGTTGTAGGAGAGAAAGATCTGAAATTTGGGCTTCCAGGATTTGTCGAAACAGGAGGCATTACACCCGTTGTTTCGTTATTCATTTGTTCCCATGTATAGGTCATTGGATTATTTTCGGCATCAGTTGCATTCCCCGTTAATGTAAAAGGTGTAGATTTGGGAATAGTATAATTTGCAATGGCAGCCAAAACAGGTTCGTTATTTGCAGTAACAGTCTCTGTTTCACAAGTGTGTGTGGCAATTGCCGCTGTCATTTGCTGAATACTGATTGCATGAAAATAAGCATCACTATTTCCTTGAACATTTGGTGCGCATATACCCGCATAGCCCATAATCGTAGAGGCACTTCCTGGTTCCATAGCTGATGTAGAAGCTCTCTGGCAGTTATTATTTTGTGTATGTCCTGCTCCAAATTGATGTCCAATTTCATGACATACATAATCTATATCAAAAGGATCAAATTGCGGTGTTACAATTCCAGTAACTCCACTTCCTTTAGACGCCGCCATGCAAGGTCCAGTACTAGCTATTCCACCACCACCAGTGCTAAAAACGTGCCCAATGTCATAATTTCCAACACCTATTAACCCTGTAATATTTGAAGTATTTGTACCTAACATTTGCGAGCCATCATAATTATCATACGGATCAGCATCTGGTATAGCATCAATATTGACATTATTTCTATATATCAATCGATCGTTATTGGCCACAAGTTGAAAAACAACAGCGAAATCTCTTTTATAGACACTATTTACACGAGTGATAGTCGTATTAATTGCTGCTAAAGCACCAGCAACGGTATTACCACAATAGGTTGTGTATTCTGAGGTACAGGCTACCGCAAGCCTATAAGTTCTTAGCTTTCCGTCGGTAGAATTATTAATCTTAGCACCCTTAGCTCCACTTGAAATTGAAGAAGTCAATTGCTCATCCATTACCGTATTACATACAAAACCATCGGTTAGGTTTTTTGTACAATCTTTTCTGTCGTATACAATATAGTTTTTGGTATCATTTTTTGCAAAGGGATCAATATAAATAGTTTTTTCGCCAGTGATAAGTCCTGTAAATCCTTCGGGAGACATACTAATATAAATCTTATTCAAAGGATTCTTTCTACTCACTCCATAAAAAGATTGAATATCTGGGTATTTTGCTTCCAAATCAGGATGTAAAGTACTTACTTTCTCAACACTAAAGCTTTCGGTAGTTCCATTTTCAAGAGGAAAATCTAATAATAAAGTTGTCGTCAGTTTATTATTTTGGGATCTTTTGGATGCAAAGCTCAAATTTGTTTTTAAAGATTTAAAATCTAATGAGAAAATTTTATATTTAGAAGGAATGATTTTTTTATCTGGTTTAGAAATGGTTTTTGAGATTTTCGATTCCTCTTTTATTTGCCAATTGTTTATTGATTGTGCTATTGAAAATTGACAGAATAATAGAAAAAATAAAAAAGCTAGACAGGTAATTTTTTTCATGTTGTTAAATTATAGGTGCTCAAATCTAAATTAAATATTTAATAAAAACAATTTGAAAACCGGTAAAATGTATTATTTAACCGATTAAAAGCGCTAATAATCATTTTTAAGTTGTTAAAAATGTTAAATATTTTGAGTTTTAAATAAATAATTTATAATAGCTGCTCGGTAAATTTATTGTAGGTGTTGATTACAAGTTCGCTTTTACTTCGCACTTGATAAAAATAGAAGACAAAGTGTAGAAAATTCAAATTTAGACATAAAAAAACCTTAAAAAATTGTTTTTTAAGGTTTTTCGTTTTTGTAGCGAGACCGAGATTTGAACTCGGGACCTCAGGGTTACGAAAATTGAAATAGGATCTTTTTATTTTATAAGTTACTGATTATTTTTTTTTGTTAAAAGTAGGTTTTATCGCTTTTTTTAATTTCCTCACTCCTTTCAATTACTATTTAGTGGTACAATTTGAACTGTAAAATGAACAATATCTAATAGTGAATTATGTTATTTCAAGAAATTATCTCAAAAATACGAATCTCGGAGATATACTGCGAAGTATGGTTTTTAATTTGCAGCAACAAATAAAAACAGAGAATTATGCTTAGACGAATAGGAGGGTTATTGGTATCTATAATAGGTAAATATTGGTGTAGATCGTTAGCAATAAAGTATCAGGAAATAACAAATCAAAGTAAAATAGTTTAAAATTAGGGTTTGGTTGTAAAAAGAAACAAACACCTACAGCATAAGTATAATTAATTGTTCACAAATCTGAATGAATTTTTAAAGCTAGAATTCACATTACTTGTAATATAAAAACATCACAGAATTAAAAATAGTATCAAAAACATTTCAGTATCAAAACTACTCGATACTTTTGTGCTTATTAAAACCTCAGTTTAAAATTCAAATCATCATACCAAAAACTAGAAGTACTGATTCATAAATAATAAAACCAAGGCTAACAATCCAAAATATAGTATTCTGTGAAACAAAAAAGACTGTGCAACCAACTGGACATGTTAACTTAGTCATCACAGAAAGTTAAGAAATAAATCTTAATTTTGTAACCTAAAATTTTATCTATTCTATCTTGAAAAACATACTCATTATTGACGACGAGGAAAAACTACGTAGCCTTCTTGCCCGAATCGTAAAATCAGAAGGCTTCGAAGTTCTTGAAGCATCCGATTTAAAATCAGGTTTAAAGAAATTAGAACATAATGATATTGATGTGGTACTTTGTGATGTCAAACTTCCTGATGGCAATGGGGTTGATTTTGTTCAAAAGATAAAAGCGGCTTTTCCTCTAACAGAAGTTATTTTATTAACTGCCTTCGGCAAAATTTCCGATGGTGTTCAAGCCATGAAAAACGGAGCTTTCGATTATATCGTAAAAGGCGATGATAATGATAAAATTATCCCATTGTTATACAAAGCATTGGAAAAAGTACAACTATTAAAAAAAGTCAAACAGCTCGAAAAACGAATTTCAGATAAATATTCCTTTGATACTATTATTGGAAAATCTAAAGGATTGGAACAAGTAATTGATTTGACCAAAAAAGTATCCAAAACAGATTCGACCGTGCTTTTAACCGGAGAAACTGGAACTGGAAAAGAAGTTTTTGCGCAAGCCATTCATGAAAATAGTAACCGAGTAGGGAAATCATTTGTAGCTTTAAATTGCAGTACTTTCAGTAAGGAAATTCTCGAAAGCGAATTGTTCGGACACAAACAAGGGGCTTTTACAGGCGCCATCAAAGACAAAAAAGGATTCATCGAAGAGGCGAATGGCGGAACTTTATTTTTGGATGAAATTGGCGAAATGCCATTAGAATTACAAGCTAAATTGTTACGTGTCTTAGAAACCAACGAATACATTCAAATAGGCGATACCACTCCCAAAAAATCAAATTTTAGGCTAATTGCCGCAACCAATCGCAATTTGAAAACCGAAAGCGAAGAACACCGTTTTCGTTCGGACTTGTATTTCCGATTAAATATTTTTGAGATTACAATTCCGCCATTACGGGAAAGAATAAAAGATATTGCTCCATTGGCACATTATTTTGTGGCACAATTTTCAGCTAAAACAAACAAGCAAACATTGTCTATTGATGTCGAATTTCTTCATAAATTAGAAACCTACCATTGGCCTGGAAATATCAGAGAATTAAAAAATATAATTGAGCGATCTGTAATTTTGGTAAATGGTGAAATACTGACCCAAGACGTTTTACCTTATGAGATGCAACATCAGGAGGATAAAACCAACAAAACACTGTCTGCTTTCTCTATGCAAAGTGTGGAAAAATTGCACATCCAGAAAGTTCTAAATTATGCCAAAGGCAATAAAGCAGAAACGGCACGCTTATTAGAAATAGGAGTTGCAACGCTTTATAGAAAATTAGACGAATACAATATTCAGTAATTTATAATCATACACTTTCGGAGTTCTGAGCCTTGAAAAAGATATCAAAACGAGAAAAGCCTATCAAAATGATAGGCTTTTTTTATGCCGTATTTTGACTGAAAATACATAAGTCACTAATTGATGGTGCTTTATATGTGTCTGTGATTTCTTGGAATACATTTTGGCATAAGCGATGAAGAACATAAAAAATCATTCTTATGAAAAATCAAGTCACTACGATTTACAAACAAGCAGAACGCTTTGCCGAAATCACTAAGACTGCAATCATTACTGGAAACATTACCAGAGCAAAAAAATGTTTGGCTTTGGCAGAGCGGCTATTTGCAACAGGAAGCAGCGAAACAAAGAGTGCCATTTCTAATGTGTATGTTTTTTCGGTTTCCTCTTTTATGGAACTGCGTCATTGCAGTATTTCCAATCTGTTTCCAAAATCGTTAAAGGCAGAATACATCAAACAAATCAATGCTTCGGGAGTGTAATGAGGCTAATCGATTGTCTAAAAGTCTAATAATCCAAATAATCTAAAAATCCATGTTAATCACCATTCTTTTACTCGCATTAGGAGCTGTGCTCTTTGCGATTTGTTTTAAATCAGTCGAATTCTTTGAAAAAATCTAAATTATGATCGCACTATTTCTTGTCGCTCTAGCCGTATTTGGCTACTTGGTTTATGTATTAATCAAACCAGAAAAATTTTAAAAAAAAATGAATTTTTGGAATTTAAGATTGTCACAGAGAATCTAAAATCTAAAATCAACAATCAAAAATTAAAATTATGAATACAGAGTTATTTGGTGTCATCAGTATTTTTATCGTCTCGATAGTTTTGGCTATTCCAATAGGAAGGTATATTGCTAAAATTTATTCGAATGATAAAACGTTACTTGACCCGATTTTCAATCCAATTGAAAAATTCATTTTTAAAATCAGCGGCATCAATGCAACTGAAGAAATGAACTGGAAGCAACATTTAAAAGCACTTTTGAGTGTAAATATGGTTTGGTTCTTTCTTTGTTTTTTTATTCTATTATTTCAAGGGTCACTATTTTTAAATCCTGACAATAATCCATCCATGTCGCCCGATTTGGCGTTCAATACCGCCATTTCGTTTGTGGTAAACTGTAATTTACAGCATTATTCAGGTGAAAGTGGAGTTTCTTATTTGTCGCAAATGTTCTTAATGTTCTTGCAATTTGTATCTGCTGGTGTCGGAATGGCAGCAGCAGCAATGGTTTTTATTGCAATGAAAGAGAGAACTACCGATAAATTAGGGAATTTTTATAATTATTTTATCAAAAGCTGTACACGCGTTTTATTGCCACTTTCTGCTATTGTTGCTGTGGCGCTGTTGTTTAGCGGAACACCAATGACATTTGAAGGAAAAGATGCAATTACTACTTTGCAAGGAGATTCAGTAGAAGTTTCTCGTGGACCAGCCGCCGCTTTTATTGCCATCAAGCATATAGGTACCAATGGTGGTGGTTTTTTTGGAGCCAACTCTGCGCATCCTTTAGAGAATCCAACTTATTTTAGTAATGCGATCGAATTATGGGCACAACTAATTATCCCGTTTGCGATGATTTTTGCTTTGGGTTTTTATCTAAAGAAAAGAAAATTCTCATACGTTATTTTTGGAGTAATGACAGTTGGTTTCTTGCTTTTGGTAATACCAACCGTTATCAGTGAACTCAACGGAAATCCAGCTATCGAAAGAATGGGAATCTCCCAAGCTACTGGAGCTATGGAAGGCAAGGAAGTTCGTTTTGGACCTGCCATTACTGGATTTTGGAGCATTGCCACAACGGTAATTTCTACAGGATCTGTTAATAGTATGCACGATAGTTCGATGCCAGTTTCAGGTTCGATGGAATTATTGGCTATGATGATCAATGCCTTTTATGGCGGATGCGGAGTAGGGATTTTGAACTTCTATATTTTTATTATTCTGGCTGTATTTATTTCTGGTTTAATGGTGGGTAGAACGCCTGAATTTTTAGGAAAGAAAATCGAAGCACGCGAAGTTAAAATTGCTGCTTTCATTGCTATTCTTCATCCTTTATTGATATTGTCAGGAACTGCTTTGGCTTCTTATTTTGCTGCGAATGATACGGCAATGGGCTATTGGTTTAGCGGAAACGCAACAGGTTGGCTGAACAATCCCGGACATCATGGATTTTCGGAAATGTTATATGAGTATACTTCGAGTGCCGCGAATAATGGATCTGGTTTTGAAGGTTTAGGAGACAACAATCCGTTTTGGAATATCACTACAGGAATTGTATTGTTATTGAGTCGTTTCCTTCCTATTATTGGACCATTGGCTATCGCAGGATTATTAGCTAATAAAAAATACATCCCGGAAAGTGCGGGAACTTTAAAAACAGATACTACCATTTTTGGAGTAATGGTTTTTGCTGTAATAGCCATCATTGCTGCTTTGTCTTTCTTCCCAGCTTTGGCTTTAGGTCCATTGGCAGAATACTTTACATTAAAATAAATAATTAATTTTTCAATGATTAGCTATAAAATTTTAACCACATAGAGAACATAGGAATTAAAAGTGGTTAGAAGAGAATCAATAGAAATTCCATTTTTCACAGAGCTATGTAAACTATATAAAAGTGAAACTTCTCAGCATAAACGATATTAAAATCTATGTTTCCATGTGGTTAAAAAAGTTAACTGAACAGAATGATTATAATAATAAAACAAAAAAATGACTAAAAATAAATCCAATTCATTGTTTGAGAGCAAGCAGGTAAAAGACGCCTTAGTGCAGTCTTTTGTAAAGCTTAACCCGAAGATAATGTTCAAAAATCCGGTAATGTTTACCGTAGAAATCGGGAATGCCATTATGCTTGCTGTGTGTATAGCCATTTTGTTTGGCGCACAGGATCAAGGTAGTTTTGCTTATAATTTCATTGTATTCTTAATTTTATTAGCAACACTTTTGTTTGCCAATTTTGCCGAAGCTATCGCCGAAGCCAGAGGAAAAGCACAAGCCGACAGTTTAAGAAAAACACGTGAGGAAACACCAGCTAAACAGCTTTTTCCTAATGGTGAAATCAAAAATATCAGTTCTTCTGAATTAAAGAAGGGCGATATTTTCGTTTGTGAAGCTGGAGATTTAATTGCAACGGATGGTGAAATTATTGAAGGATTGGCTACTATCGATGAAAGTGCCATTACTGGAGAAAGTGCGCCCGTAATTCGTGAATCTGGGGGTGATAAATCATCGGTAACGGGTGGGACCAAAGTATTGTCTGATAAAATTAAAGTAATCGTTACCAACGAACCAGGCGAAAGTTTTCTGGATAAAATGATTGCTTTGGTAGAAGGAGCAAGCCGTCAGAAAACACCAAACGAAATTGCATTAACGATTTTGTTGGCAGCCTTTACTTTAATCTTCGTGATTGTTTGTGTTACTTTGAAACCATTTGCCGATTATGCGAATGCACCAATTACGATTGCTGCTTTTATCTCCCTTTTTGTTTGTTTGATTCCAACGACAATTGGTGGTTTACTATCTGCTATTGGAATTGCGGGGATGGACAGAGCCTTACGTGCCAACGTAATTACCAAATCAGGTAAAGCGGTAGAAACTGCGGGTGATATTGATGTATTGCTTTTGGACAAAACAGGAACAATCACTATAGGAAATAGAAAAGCCACTAATTTTTATCCAGCAAAAGGGGTTTCGCAAGACGATTTCATCAAGTCGGCTGTATTAAGTTCACTTGCCGATGATACTCCCGAAGGAAAAAGTATTGTGGAATTGGCAGGAGTGGAAGTAGCTCAAAAATTGTCTGTTGAAGGTGCTACTTTAATCAAATTTACTGCCGAAACCCGAACCAGTGGAGTTGTCTTGAAAGATGGAACCAACATTAGAAAAGGGGCCCAAGATGCCGCAAAAAATATAGCGCTTCAAGCCGGAAATGATTTTCCGGATGATACTGCTCAAAGGGTTATAGCTATTTCTTCAAAAGGGGGAACGCCATTGGTCGTTGTCAAAAACAATGAAGTTCAAGGGGTTATTGAATTGCAGGATATTATCAAAACGGGAATGAAAGAACGTTTTGACCGTTTGCGAAAAATGGGTGTAAAAACGGTGATGGTTACTGGAGATAATCCTTTGACGGCCAAATTTATTGCAGAGGCTGCCGGTGTCGATGACTTCATTGCCGAAGCCAAACCTGAGGATAAAATGAACTACATCAAAAACGAGCAACAAAATGGGAAACTCGTGGCGATGATGGGTGATGGAACCAATGATGCGCCCGCTCTTGCCCAAGCCGATGTTGGTGTTGCCATGAACAGTGGAACGCAAGCTGCAAAAGAAGCAGGAAACATGGTCGATCTAGACAATGACCCAACCAAGTTAATTGAAATTATTGAAATTGGAAAACAATTGCTGATGACCCGAGGAACGCTTACCACGTTCTCGATTGCCAATGACGTAGCGAAATATTTCGCTATTGTTCCTGCGCTTTTCATTACGGCGATTCCAGCTCTTGATGGTTTGAATATCATGCGTTTGCACAGCCCGGAAAGTGCTATTTTATCAGCGGTGATTTTTAATGCGATTATCATTCCGATATTGATTCCGCTGGCTCTAAGAGGTGTAGATTATAAACCAATTGGTGCAAGTGCCATCTTGAAACGAAACCTGTTGATTTATGGTTTGGGTGGGTTGATTGTTCCTTTTATCGGAATCAAATTAATCGATTTGGTTGTAGCACTATTTATGTAAAATCAAACCTAACAGGTTTTTGAAACCTGTTAGGTTTATAAAATAAACAAAATGAAAAATATATTTTCAATATTAAAATTTACCTTATTAATGGTAATTTTACTAGCAGTCATTTATCCGTTAGCGATTTACGGAATTGCGCAGTTTGCTCCAAACAAAGGAAAAGGAGAAACCATTTCTATAAACGGAAAGGTGGTGGGTTACCAAAAAATAGGACAGAAATTCGATAAATCCAATTACTTTTGGGGACGACCTTCGGCAGTAGATTATAATGCTGCGGGAAGTGGAGGCAGCAACAAAGGACCAAGCAATTCGGAGTATTTGGCTTTGATTCAAAAAAGAATCGATACCTTTTTGATTGTGCACCCGTATTTGAAAAAAGGGGAAATACCTGCAGATATGGTTACGGCTTCTGGAAGTGGTCTGGATCCAAATATTTCTCCAGAAGGGGCATTAATTCAGGTACGACGCGTGGCGAAGGAAAGAAAATTATCTGAAGATAAAGTAAAAGCTTTGGTGGAAACCAAAATCAATACACCCTCGTTAATGGGAACTTCAACAGTGAATGTTCTGGAATTGAATGTGGCTTTGGATGCGTTGAAATAAAAAAAACATAACCCAGTCAGGGTTGGAATAAACTTATAATTAAAAAACACCCTTTTTAGCCCCGATAGTAGTGGAAATCCTTATGAGCTGGTGTTCGGCTCATAAGATTGCAACGAATAGCGGGATTAGCTTCTTAGAGTAATAATAATAATAATAATAATAATAATAATAATAAATGAGGATGCTTCCTTCCTCACAATGACTAACAAAATGAAAAAAATAATAGTTACAGCTTTAATAGCTTTCGGATTTACAACAGTTAATGCTCAAGAAGAGTCAAAAAGTTCCTTCACGTTTTCGGGATATGTTGAGACCTATTATAGTTATGATTTTGGGAATCCAGACAATCATGTACGACCGGGATTTATTTACAGTCATAACAAGCATAATGAATTGAATCTGAATTTAGGTTTGGTAAAAGTGAATTATGCAAAGGATAATATTCGTGGAAACTTTGCACTTATGGCGGGCACATATGCTGAATATAATTTGGCAGCGGAACAGGATTTATTACAAAATGTGTATGAGGCGAACATTGGTGTGAAAATTTCGGCAGCCCATAATCTTTGGGTTGATGCGGGAATTATGCCCTCGCATATTGGTTTTGAAAGTGCGATTGGTAAAGATTGTATGACTTTGACCCGAAGTATTTTGGCGGACAACTCTCCGTATTATGAAACGGGAGTGAAAATTGGCTATACTTCAAAAAGCGAAAAATGGTATTTGGCTGCGATGTATTTGAATGGCTGGCAACGCATCCAGAAAGTTGAGGATAATCAAACACCAGCTTTTGGAACGCAAATTACTTATAAACCAACTTCAAAAACAACATTGAATTGGAGTACCTACGTTGGAAATGAGCAACCGGATAATGATAGAAAATGGCGTTATTTCAATAACTTTTACGGACAATTTAAAGTGACTGAAAAAACAAGCGTAATTGCTGGTTTTGATATAGGTTCGCAACAATCAGCCAATAAAAGTGACAAATATGACATTTGGTTTTCTCCAATTTTGATTGCGCAATACAAACCAACCGCTAAAATTCAGTTGGCGGCAAGAGGCGAATATTATCAGGACAAAAAAGGGGTAATCATTGCAACGGGAACGCCAAACGGATTTAAAACCTACGGTTTCTCGGCTAATTTTGACTATTTAGTTACTGAAAATTTAATGTTCAGAGTAGAAGCCCGAAATTTGAATAGTAAGGATGCGGTATTTTTGAAAGATAATTTGCCTAGTAATGACAATTTATTTTTGACGACTTCATTAGCGATTTCGTTTTAAATAAAGTGAAAAGTGAAAAGTGAGATGTTGTAGATTATAAACATTTTACTTTTCACTTCTCATAGAATAAAAAAATATGGACAACGAAAAAGAAAATAACGTCAAGCACTTTCTGGATTTAATACAAAAATCACGCAAAGGAAAGTTTAAAATCTACATTGGGATGAGTGCCGGTGTGGGCAAAACGTTTCGTATGCTGCAGGAAGCACATACTTTATTGAAAAAAGGGATTGATGTAAAAATTGGATATATTGAAACACATAATCGAGCGGAAACACACGAATTGCTCGAAGGTTTACCGGTAATTCCAAGACGTACGCTTTTCTATAAAGGCAAACAACTCGAGGAAATGGATGTGCAAGCCATTATCAATTTGCGTCCTGAGGTGGTTATTGTTGATGAATTGGCGCATACGAATATTGAGGGAAGCAAGAATGAGAAACGTTGGCAGGACGTTTTGGAGATTTTGGAAACGGGAATTAATGTGATTTCGGCAGTGAATATTCAGCATATTGAAAGTTTGAATGAAGACGTGAAACGGATCACGAATGTTGATGTTCAGGAGCGAATTCCGGATAATGTGCTGCGATTGGCCGATGAGGTGGTGAATATTGATTTGACCTCGGAGGATTTGATTGCCCGTTTGAAAGAAGGGAAAATTTATACCGCAGATAAAATTCAGACGGCTTTGAATAACTTTTTTAAATCAGATCAAATTTTACAATTGCGGGAATTGGCGTTGAAAGAAGTTGCGGGTCAAGTGCTTAGAAAAGTAGAGAATGAAGTTCCGAAAAATAGTGCTTTACGACATGAAAAACTGTTGGCTTGCATTAGCAGCAATGATAAAACGGCTAAAATTGTTATCAGAAAAGCAGCCCGTTTGGCCAGTTATTACAACTGTAATTGGTATGTTTTATACGTGGAAACACCAAAAGAAAGCAGCGATAAAATTGCATTGGACAAGCAACGCCATTTGATAAATAATTTCAAATTAGCCACACAACTTGGAGCAGAAGTGATTAAAATTCAAAATTCTAATATTACAGATGCCATGCTGAAAATTGTGGAACAAAAAAATATTACAACGGTTTGCATAGGAAAACCGCACTTGAATTTATTTAAAGTAATTTTGTCAACAACGATTTTCAGGCGCTTATTGAATAGTCTTTCTTTATCGAATGTTGATTTAGTAATTCTGGCATAAAAATAATATAGCCACAGATTCACAAATTTACATGAGTAAATTCGTGACAACTAATTAAATAAAAGAGGGATGAGATAGCTTCGTTCCTCGCAATGACAATATGAGAATTAAAACCAAATTAAACTTGGGCGTTGGCTTACTTTTTCTAATGATAATTATACTTTCATTAGTGGCTGCGTTTTATATTTTTTCGATAAAAAAAGACACTGAAAATATTCTAAAAGCGAATTACAATACGCTCGAATATTCTCGGAATATGCTCCTTTCATTAGATGAAATTAATGTCGATGAAGAAAAAGCAATTGTTATTTTTGAAACGAATCTTAAGAATCAGATTGCCAATATTACTGAGATTGGCGAAGATAAAGCGACGTATAATTTGCAAAAAAGTTTTGATTTTTTAAAAAAAAATAGGACTGATGAAACTATAAAAAACCAAATTCGGCAGGATGTTTTTGAGATTATGAAGTTGAATATGATTGCGATTAAAGAGAAAAGTGATATTGCTACACATACAGCCGAAACCGCTAATTTGTGGATTGCAGTAACAGGTACACTTTGCTTCTTGATTGCGTTCAATCTATTAGTGAATTTACCCAATAATATTGCCAATCCAATAAAAGAGCTTACTGCAAGCATTAAAGAAATTGCCAATAAAAATTATTCGGAACGCGTGCATTTTATGAATCATAACGAGTATGGTGATTTGGCCAAATCGTTCAATTCAATGGCCCAAAAACTCGAGGAATACAGCAATAGTAATCTGCATAAGCTGTCCTTTGAAAAGAAACGATTAGAAACGCTGATTAACAATATGCATGACCCGATTATAGGATTGGACAATGAAGGTCTGATTTTATTTGCGAATGATGAAGCATTGAAAATTATGGGTTTAAAATCGGAAGAAGCTATCGGAAAATTGGCTTCAACTTTAGCATTAACAAATGATTTGATGAAATCCTTAATTATAAATAATTTATCAAATGATTCCAATACTTCGGGACAAAAATCACTTCCAATGAAAATTTTTGCCGATGGAAAGGAAAGTTATTTCGAAAAAGAAACAGTAACAATTACTATAAAGCCAACGGGAGAAGACCAAACTATCATTATTGGTGACGTGATTATTTTAAGAAATATTACTGTTTTTAAAGAATTGGATTTTGCCAAAACTAATTTCATTGCCACCGTTTCGCATGAGTTGAAAACCCCAATCGCTTCGATTAAAATGAGTTTGCAATTGCTGGAAAAACCAGAAACAGGAAGTATCAATACCGACCAAAAACAGCTCATTGACGGCATCAATGAGGACAGCCAGAGATTGCTTAAAATTACAGGAGAATTACTGGAATTATCACAACTGGAAACAGGAAATATTCAGTTGAATATAGAAAAAAGTAATCCGTATGAAATTGTAAATTATGCCATTGAAGCGATAAAAGTGCAAGCCGAACAAAAGCAAATCGAATTGCAGATAGAAATGGAGCATAACTTGCCGGAAGTGAAGGCTGACAGTGAAAAAACGGCTTGGGTTTTAATCAATTTTCTAACCAATGCTATTCGGTATTCTTCGGAAAATAGCAGTATTACGGTACAATTGAAAAAAGAAAATAATCAGATTGCTTTTCAAGTGATTGATACCGGAAAAGGAATTGACAGCCGCTATAAAACTAAAATTTTCGATAAGTATTTTCAGATTCCCGGAAGCCATAAATCTGGTACGGGATTGGGCTTAGCCATAAGCAAGGAATTTATTGAGGCGCAAGGAGGAACCATTGGTATTGAAAGCGAATTAGGACTGGGAAGTACTTTTTATTTTAAGTTGGGCTGTATATGATTGAAGGAAATTGATAAAATTGAAAAGATTAAACTCATTATTGCTGACTTAAATTGTAATTTAACAATGTGGTATTTTAAAAATGCAGTACTTTTTTACTTAAGAAAAAAGAAATAATATTACTGGACCTGAGGTCTGGTTACGTATTATTCAAATTGTTAGAGTTATAGTCTACTGCTTTTTTAAAATTCCTCACTCAAATTCCTCACTGAGAGAGGAATTAATTTAAATAAAAAACCCTTAAACAATTAATGTCTAAGGGTTTGTTTTTGTAGCGAGACCGAGATTTGAACTCGGGACCTCAGGGTTATGAATCCTGCGCTCTAACCAACTGAGCTATCTCGCCATGATTCCGGATGGATAACCATCCCTGAATGCGGGTGCAAATATAAAAATAAAATTAATGCTTGCAAGCATATTTTTAATAAAAAAAAATATTTTTAAAAATGCTTTTTTTTCGGAGTAATATTCTATATATTTCCAAAAAATTAAATGTAGCTCATGGATCAAAAAGTACGTTACGAAATCGAGTTTCCCATAAATTCTTCGCCTCAATTATTGTATCAATATATATCGACTCCATCAGGTCTGTCTGAATGGTTTGCCGATAATGTGAACTCTCGAGGTGAGTTTTTTACTTTCATTTGGAATGATTCCCAAGAAAAAGCAAGACTTGCTTCTAAGAAAACAGGTGAAAAAGTGAAATTCAAATGGGTCGATGAGAATAGTAAAGACACAGAATACTTTTTTGAATTGCATATTTTAGTGGATGAGCTGACCAAGGATGTCTCTTTAATGGTAGTTGATTTTGCAGAAAAAGATGAAGTTGATGAAGCTACACTATTGTGGGAGAATCAAATTTCGGATCTTAAACATCTAATTGGTTCCGTATAGTAAAATAGTATTTTATAACTTATATTTGCCCTGAATAAAATTTAGGGCTTTTTTTATGATTAATTTTAATGGGACTATTGTATCTGAGGATGCTAATATATTGACACAAAACCGAGCTTTTTTATATGGCGATGCCGTTTTTGAAACGGTTAAAATACTAAACAATAAAATCCTTTTTCTCGAGGATCATTATTTTAGGTTAATGTCTTCAATGCGTGTGGTTCGAATGGAAATTCCGATGACTTTTACCATGGAATATCTAGAAGAACAAATACTTTCTTTAGTTAAAAATAATGGCGTAGTTAATTCTTCTCGTGCTCGAATTACCGTTTATAGAAATGATGGAGGATTTTATTTACCACAAAACAATACGGTCTCTTTTCTGATCCATTCAATAGCACTTGAGAATACGTTGTATTCAATTGAAAAAATGGCATATGAAGTAGATTTATACAAAGATTTTTACATTACAAAACAATTACTTTCGTCTATTAAAACGACTAATAAAATCATAAATATAACAGGAAGTATTTTTGCAAATGAAAATGGTTTGGATAATTGTCTGTTGTTGAACGATAGTAAAAATATTGTTGAAGCATTACAAGGGAATATTTTCATGGTATTAGGCAACAAACTAATTACACCTCCGGTTTCTGAGGGATGTTTGAATGGTGTAATGAGAAAGCAAATTCTTGCTTTGGCTAAAAAAATAGAAAATTTAGAAGTTGTAGAGGAAATGATTTCTCCATTTGACCTTCAAAAAGCTGACGAATTGTTTATTACAAATGTCATAAAAGGAATTCAGCCGATAACCCAATACCGAAAAAAAGTATTTGCTACTGATTTATCAGTACTACTGATTGAAAAACTTAATGAAATGATTAGTAATACTTAATTTAAGTATGGATTTTCAGGGGCATTAGACCAGATGAGGTATTCTCCACCCAATTCCATGATTTGCTCTTTCCAGAAATGTGTTGCTGATTTTCCAATTATTTTATTTTCATAGCTATTAACGGTAATAATCCATGAATGACTTTCCATTTCGTTTTCTAATTGATTTTCATTCCAACCCGTATAACCTAGAAAGAATCGGATATTATCGTTATTAATTGCGCCTTTATTGATGAGTTCTTTTGTTGACTCAAAGTCACCTCCCCAGTAAATTCCATTTGAAATTTCAATACTATTAGGAATCAAATCTGGAATGTTATGTATAAAATAGAGGTTGTCTTGTTCTACCGGACCACCATTATAAATCTTAAATCGCGCATCTATATCCGGAATTAAATCATGAATGGTATACTTCAAAGGTTTGTTAATTATAAAACCAACGGATCCTTCTTGATTATAATCAGCTAATAAAATTACCGATCTATTGAATGATAGATCCCCAATTATCGTAGGCTCTGCAATGAGCAGGTATCCTTTTTTTAGTTTATCTGTGATCATCGGAATATAATTTTTATTAAATTTAAGTTTTTTATTATATTAGTACAAAATAAAATCGTTGAAAAGCATAAAAAAACCTTCCATCTGGAAGGTTTTAATTATATTGGAAAACTTAAATTAGTTTACCGCTCCTTCTAATTCTGCACCAGCTTTAAATTTCACTACATTTTTAGCAGCGATTTGAATTGTTTTTCCTGTTTGAGGATTTCTACCGTCTCTAGCAGCTCTAGCTGAAACTGACCATGATCCAAAACCTACTAAAGATACTCTTCCACCTTTTTTCAAAGTACCACCTACGTTTCCTAAAAATGACTCTAAAGCTAATTTAGCTGCAGCTTTTGTAATTCCTGCATCAGCAGCGATAGCATCGATTAATTCTGATTTGTTCATAATAAATAGTTATTAATTGTTGGTTAAAAAAAATTGTTAATACACAAATTTAGTAGGAAATACGTTCCTTGCAAGCGTTTTATACGATTTTAGGTTGTTTTGTTGATAACTTATATTTTTTGTTAATAAAAGTAAGGTTATTTCTTGTTAAAATGGATTTAACGCCCGTTTTTGTTGGTGTTAATGAGTTTTTGCTTCAGTTGAAAATGTAATTCCATTGAGTAATTCGGGTGTATTCATCTTCTTTTTACCCGGAAACTGCAAACTCAACACTTGAATAAATCCATTTTCTACTGCAACCTTCATTTCTTTTTTAGTACAAATTATACTTCCAATCGTATAATTATGATCTTCTAAAACAATTTTAGCTTCGTATATTTTTACATTCCATTCTTCATTTTTGTCCTGAATGAAACACCAAGCTGCAGGATACGGGCTCAAACCTCGAATCAGATTGTTTATTTCCACAGCTGGTTTTGTCCAGTCTATTTTACAATTTTCTTTGTTAAGTTTGTAAGCCGTTTTAATATCGGCAGTGTCTTTTTGAATAATTGTGTCCACATTTCCTTTTTCAATCATCTCCAAAGTATGAATAACGGTCTTACTTCCCAAATCCATTAATCGGTCATGCAATTGACCCGCATTTTCGGTCTCATCAATTGGTGTTTCCGAGCTTAAAATCATCGCACCGGTATCAATTTTATCGTCAATAAAAAAAGTAGTCACACCCGTTTTAGTCTCTCCATTTATTATTGCCCAATTAATGGGTGCGGCTCCGCGATAGTTCGGTAGGAGTGAAGCGTGAAGATTGAAAGTTCCTAACACCGGCATTTCCCATACTACTTTTGGTAACATTCTAAAAGCAACTACAATTTGTAAATTAGCATTCAACGATTTCAATTCCGATAGAAAAGCTTCGTCTTTAAGGTTTGCAGGCTGTAATAAAGTAAGATCATTGGCCAGTGCATATTCTTTTACTGCAGAATATTTTAATTTTTGTCCACGACCTGCAGGTTTGTCTGCGGCGGTAATAACGCCCACAACCTCATAGTTGTTTTTTAGTATTGTATCTAATATTCCCACGGCAAATTCGGGCGTTCCCATAAAAATAATTCGTAATTTTTCCATTATGATCTTAAAGTATATTTATTATTTGGTTTAACCAAAATAGTGTTGTTTTCTAATAAATCCTGAAGTACAAAGATAACTTCATCAGGGCTGTTTTTAGTTTTATTTTGAATGTCTCTCGAATTTAAATCTTCGGTTTGTAATAAAGTAACGATTTCTTTTGAAAGTAATGTACTATCTTTTTTCTTGTTTTTTTTGGTAATGCAAAAGGAACAAATTCCACAATCAACGTTTGTTTCTTCGCCGAAATAATTCAAAATCAGTTTGTTTTTACACACCTTTTTTTCATTGATATAATAAAGAACGGACTGGAGTTGTTCTTTTTTTAATTGATTTTGATTTTCTAAATATTTTGAAACCCGACTGATGGTTCTTTCATCTTCCCGAACTTCATTGAAAATCAGTGTAGAATCATTATTTTTCGAATGATATTCTATTATCTCTTTTCCTTTCAATTTATGTAACACCGCTTGTATTTCGGTTTCCTTGTGATTTGATTTTTTAGCAATCAATTGTAAGTTGAAAGCGGTTTGCATTTCATAAATTCCGGGGTAGGTTCGCAATATTGCCAAAATAATTTCCTCGTCATTAGGATTCAAACTCATGTAACGAATCACTTCTTTGGAAGGAATAAGAAATTGCAACGTGATTTTTTCAGAAAATTCTTGAGACAGATTGATAATTCCTTGTCTGTCCAGAAATTGCATTGCATTGTACGTTTTCAGTGTGGGGAATTCATATTTTAAACAAAAATGATGCAAATTGAATGTAAACTGTTCGTTGATTCCTTCTCCGTAAGCGATCTGAAAATAATTACTGAGTTTAACATACATGAGATTCAAAAACTTTTTATCAGGGAGAATATTTATAAATTGGTTTTCAGCCTGAATAATATCAGAAGGGCTTGTTAGTAAAACGGCATAGGCTTTTTCGCCATTTCTTCCTGCGCGTCCCGCTTCTTGGTAATAATTCTCTAAATTTTCGGGTAGTTGAATGTGAATTACGGTTTTTACATTGGCTTTGTCAATTCCCATCCCAAAGGCATTGGTGGCCACAATAACGGGTACGTCTTCATTCATCCACAGCTGCATGTTCTTGTCTTTTTCTTTGGACGAAAGTCCGCCGTGATAATAGGTTGCTTTAAATCCTAACGAATTAAGTTGAGAGGAAATTTCCAAACAAGATTTTCTGTTTCGAACATAAATGATAGATGATTCTGGATTTTTTTTTAGGATTTGTTCTATTCTGAAAAGTTTATCTTCTACTTCAAAAACCATGTACGCAATATTTTCTCTTGCAAATGATTTCTCAAAAACTTGCGGATCATGCAATCCCAGTTCAGTGATGATCTCTTCTTTGACTTTTGGAGTCGCAGTAGCGGTTAATGCAAGGAAAGGTACTTTTGGAAAATGTTTTTTTAATGCGGAAATCTTCAAATAAGCAGGTCGGAAATCATGTCCCCATTGAGATACGCAATGCGCTTCATCAATGGTAATTAAGTTTATGGGAAGGTTTTTTATTCGTTCCAGAATCCAGTCAGATTGCAAGCGTTCCGGAGATAAATAGAGAAATTTATAATTACCGAATTGGCAATTATCTAGTAAATCAATCATTTCTTCGGATCTGATGCCGCCGGTTAATGCAATGGCTTTGATATTTCGCTTTTGCAAATTAGCAACTTGATCTTTCATCAGCGCTACTAATGGCGAAATCACCAGACAAATTCCTTCGTTCATCATCGCCGGAATCTGGAAACAGACTGATTTGCCTCCGCCGGTTGGCATCAATGCAAAGGTATCTTGACCACTTAAAACGGAATCGATAATTTCCTTTTGCAGCGACCTGAATTTGTCGTGTTTCCAATATTTTTGAAGAATAGCTAACGCTTCTTGCATAGATTATAGATTTCAATTCGTAGAAAATATCCCAAATTGTAAATTCTAAACTCGAAAATTATTTAGAAATTTCATCTAAGATAAAAAGAATTCTGTTATCCAGGGTATCTTTAGGAACTTCTATGAGTTCATAACCGTAACTTTGATACGTTTCAGTTAAGTGATTACAGATGAGTTTAGCTTGTTCAAAGTTTTCATAACGTTCATGATCGCTAATGTAGATTTCTTCCCACGGCGGAAGAATGAAGATTTTTGAGTACGTATGTTCGCGACAAGCTATGTCAAAAGTCGCAGGATAGCTATCGCCAATATAATGCATATAAGCCAAAACATCCGGAATTCCCCGATCAATAAAAACGACTTCATGAGGCTCTTTGCAAGCATTATGAAACTGCTTTTTTCTTCCTTCAAGAAGTAATTCGCTGAATAGTAGTGGTTTTTCGAGGAATAATTGCTCAATTCCTTGTTTTTTTGCTTCTAAAGTTACTTCCCGTGAAATTTCGGGATAACAACAATATCCATTAGCTATTAATCCATCGATGATAGTTGTTTTACCTGTTCCTGGACCGCCAATGATAACTATGATTTCTTTCTGCACTTTTAAAAAATAAGGGGCAAATTTACTTAAACTTATTGGGATTTGAAAAAATGATTGCGGTTAAAATAAGATTAGGTAAAAAATCATAATTCAAAATTCATAATTTACGTTTGAAACTGTATATTTGCCTTTATTTTTAAATAGAAAATGGATAAGAACACTCAAGAATTTTATGATAGATTAAAAGTAGAGTTGGACATGAGCAATACATGGCCGGCAGAATACTTATTTAAATTTATTGTGCCAACAGATAATGATAACATTGAACGTGTTCAGTTGGCTTTTGATTGTATGGGAGCAGTTATAAAAACGACAAAATCCAAGACGGGAAAGTTTACCAGTATATCTGTTGACGTAACCATGAAAGATTCGCAAGAAATAGTAGATAAATACCTAGAAGTTTCTACCATTAAGGGGATTATTTCTCTTTAGATATAAAACAAAATTTTGATGCATATACAATCGAATGATTATAAATCTTCGAAAAAGAGCATGTAAGATCAAAAAATATACATTCGAATATGAATTCAAAATATATTAAAGAAAACTCGAACGATGTGGTGCACCATTTGGAATACAATGCGGAAAGATCGCATTTGATTATTCCGGAATATGGACGCCATTTGCAAAAACTGATTGATCAGGCAACTAAAATTGAAGATGATGTAGAGCGCAACAAAGCGGCAAAATACATTATTCAGGTAATGGGAAGTTTGAATCCACATTTACGTGACGTTCCTGATTTTCAGCACAAGTTGTGGGATCAGATTTTTATCATGTCTGATTTTAAATTAGTAGCTGATTCTCCATATCCAATTCCATCCCGTGAAGTATTACAATTGAAGCCGGATGTGTTGAGTTATCCTCAGAATTTTCCAAAATACAGGTATTATGGCAACAACATAAAATATATGATTGATGTAGCCAATAAATGGGAAGATGGAGAGATGAAAAGTGCTTTAGTGAAAGTGATCGCTAATCACATGAAAAAATCCTATTTGAGTTGGAATAAAGACACGGTTAAGGATGATGTCATTTTTGAACATTTATATGAACTGTCTGATGGTAAGTTAAATTTGATTCAAAGTACAGAGGAATTATTAAATACCACTGATTTATTACGAACGAATAAACGGGTTTCTAATAAAATCTTGCCGGTAGGACAGCCAAAAATTCTTAGCAATAAGAATGCAAAAACTGGAAAACCAAATCCGACGCACAAAAATCAAAATAGAAAACCTTTGTAAGTCAGTTATAAATTAAGAGTTATAAGTTATGAATATTTTCAGTAGTAACTTTTAGCTCGTAACTTTTTAACTCATAACTAATAATTTATAACTCATAACTGTAAAAAATGGGAATTTTCAAAATAGAAGGAGGCATTAGTCTAAAAGGAGAAATCACGCCACAAGGGGCCAAAAATGAAGCATTGCAAATTTTATGTGCTGTTCTTTTAACTTCTGAAAAAGTGATTATTAATAATATTCCTGATATTATTGACATCAACAAACTAATTACGCTTTTAGGAAATTTAGGAGTTAAAATCCAAAAAACAGGATCTGGCTCTTATACTTTTCAAGCCGATGAAGTGAATATAGAGTATTTAGAAACTGAAGCATTCAAGAAAGAAGGCGGTTCTCTTCGTGGATCTATTATGATTGTTGGGCCACTTTTGGCACGATTCGGAAGAGGATATATTCCAAAACCAGGTGGTGATAAAATTGGACGCAGAAGATTGGATACCCACTTTGAAGGTTTTATAAATCTTGGAGCAAAATTCCGTTACAATAGAGAAGATCATTTTTATGGTGTAGAAGCGCCTAAAGGATTGACAGGTGCTGATATGTTATTGGATGAAGCTTCAGTTACCGGAACCGCTAATATTGTTATGGCTGCCGTTTTGGCCAAAGGAAGAACAACAGTTTATAACGCTGCTTGTGAACCTTATTTACAACAATTGTGTAAGATGTTAAACTCCATGGGAGCTAAAATAACAGGTGTTGGATCTAACTTATTGACTATTGAAGGTGTTAAAAGTTTAGGTGGTTGTGAGCATAGAATTCTTCCTGATATGATTGAAATAGGAAGTTGGATTGGTCTTGCTGCAATGACAAAATCGGAGATTACGATAAAAGATGTAAGTTGGGATAATTTGGGTGTTATACCTAATACTTTTAGAAAACTTGGAATTACTCTGGAACGTAGAGGAGATGATATATACATTCCTGCTCACGTAGATGGGTATGAAGTAAAAACAGATATTGATGGTTCTATTCTAACAATTGCCGATGCACCTTGGCCTGGGTTTACTCCTGATTTATTGAGTATTGTTCTTGTAGTTGCCACTCAAGCAAGAGGCGATGTATTGATTCACCAAAAAATGTTTGAAAGCAGATTGTTCTTTGTCGATAAACTGATTGACATGGGAGCTAAAATCATGTTGTGTGATCCACACCGAGCTGTTGTTATGGGACACGATTTTAAATCACAATTGAAAGCCACTACAATGTCTTCTCCGGATATTCGTGCGGGAATCTCTTTATTGATTGCAGCGCTTTCGGCAAAAGGAACGAGTACCATTCAGAATATTGAACAAATAGACAGAGGGTACGAGCGCATTGACGAACGATTGAGAGCTATTGGAGCTAATATTGTACGCGCGTAAATCAAATAAATAATTATAAAATATCGTTTAAGTAAACCAAATAGGATTTGAATCTAAGCATTCAATACGGTTTACTTAAACGTTTTTAATTTTAATTAATCTTTAGAAAAAGATCATGTCAATCGAACAAACAGCGATAAAGGCCACTTATTTTAGTATTATTGGAAATACATCTTTGGCCATTATTAAAGGTCTGGCGGGATTTTTCGGGAATTCGTATGCTTTAATAGCGGATGCAATTGAATCTACCACTGATATTTTTGCTTCATTTTTGGTGTTATTTGGAATTAAATATTCCAATAGACCAGCAGATAAAAATCATCCTTATGGACATGGAAGAGCTGAACCATTAATCACTTTTTTGGTTGTGGGTTTTTTAATCACTTCTGCCACCATTATTGCTTATGAAAGTGTCATCAATATTGGCACACCACATCAATTGCCAAAACCATGGACATTAATCGTTCTTGGGGCAATAATCATTTGGAAAGAGTATTCTTTTCGATTAGTGATGAAAAGGAGCATTCAAACCAATAGTTCCTCACTGAGAGCTGATGCCTGGCACCATCGCAGCGATGCAATAACTTCCGTGGCGGCATTTCTTGGGATTTCAATTGCTTTAATTTTAGGAAATGGATACGAATCAGCTGATGATTGGGCAGCACTTTTTGCTTCAGGATTTATTCTTTATAATAGTTATCAAATATTCAGACCTGCTCTGGGGGAAATAATGGATGAACATTTATACGATGATTTAATTGAACAAATTAGAATAGTTTCGCTTCAAGTAGACGGAATTATAGACACGGAAAAGTGTTTTATTCGAAAAGCCGGTATGCAATATCACGTAGATTTGCATGCAATTGTGGATTCGAATATTACAGTAAAAGAAGGACATGACTTAGCACATAAACTGAAAGACACTTTGCAAAAGGAAATCCCGGAATTGGGTCACGTTTTGATTCATGTGGAACCGAATTAATTTCATTATTTAAATCATTTTTGAAATTCATAAAACTAAAAAAGGCACAAGAAGATTATTTTTCGTGCCTTTTTTCTTGTTACTAAGCTATTTTTTTGTTGAAGTTTTACTCTAAAATATCTAAAAATTTAAGTCCAAAAACTACACCGTCACCTTGGAAACCATTTTGGTAAGAACGTACATAATCGACCCGTAACATTTTAAATTTGCCAAAGCCTAAATTATCTAAACCAACCGTGAACTCAGTGTAAGGCTTAATATTTGGTGTAGAAAGTGTATGAGCCCCCAGTATTAAAGTTGATTTTAATGTATTCAACAGCGGAATTTTATTCATAATATATCCTTCGTCATTGTATTCTGCATGTGCTTCAAAATAACGGGTATTTGTACTGTTAGAATAATAAGGCAATAAGTTAAAAACATTCAAATAGCGTTCTGTCTGACCTATGTGTGTTTGATTTCCGTTAAAATGTTTGTAATCTACAAAGGAGATATTTTCTGCATTTAGAAACTTTCCAGCTTTTAAATTCATTCCTAGAGTTCCTTTGTTTTCCAATTTTAAATCATAGGTTAATCGTGCATTTACGTGGTCAAATTCATATTTTTTTTCATTGGCAGCAAACCCTTTTTCATATCCTAAATAAAGAGTCGGATATTTTTCATTTCGGATGTTAAATTTCCCATCGGGACGCGAGGAATACTTGTTTCCAAAATTTATTTTTGCATTTAGAGTAGCTTTCATCAAATGATGCTTTTCAAAAGCAGGAGTAATAAAGTCATCTGGTGCCAGCGGATTATTAGAAGTGTATAAATCGTTCTTGTTAAAGAAAGAGAAATCAGTGTTGTTAAATAATGGTTTGCGTTGCTGGTATTCTATCTTTCCATTTAGGTTTACTCCATTTACAACATCCTGGCTGTACCCAATTGCTGCCGATTCTAGATTATACAGCTTCATGAAATTGTTCTTGAATGCCAATGAACTTATCGTGTTTATAACTTTACTGATGGGTTCATTGGGATTAAATTGCTTGACGGAACTGCCTCCTGTTAAGTATACAGTGGCGTAATTCTGATTGTTGAACCGATGGATAAATTGCCCTGTTACACGCAAACGATCTTCAGCAAAACCGTAATTGAGTTTTGTACTGATGGAAGTGTATATTCCTTTTTTTTCCTGATTTTTCCAGTTGGTGTATCTAAATCCAGAATCAAAATTATAACCTTGTACGGTATTGAAACTTAAAGAACCCAGATTTAGTAATCCTTCATAACTAAAGGAGTTTTTCTCTGTACTATTTCTATAAGTATAACCTGTCAGTAGTTTCATTATTTTGAATTTATTCCCTTTGGCATCAATAGAATCTAAATATTTTTTAGAATTTCTAACCTTGTAAATACTGTCTTTTCGAATGTAATCACTGCTTTCTTCGATTGTTAAAGGAATGGGTCTGGTGCTATTCCAAAAAATAGAATCTTTTTTATTTGAATTTATTTCGACACTTGTAATTTCATTTGTAAACGTTTTTTTAGCAAAGGAGTTTACAAATTCATAATTACTATACACATAGGTATATTTTCCATTGAATTTTATGCCAAAGGCTCCGGCTGTAATATCAAGACTTTGAGTGTTTTTTGCCCAAATTTTATTGCTTTTATTGTAACTGAAGTTTTGTTTTAAAGTCATGACATCGACAAACTCTTCTTTCATTCGGTAACCTTTAATATCTAAGTCAACGGCATATATGGCCCAAGAATCTTCAACAATATATATGTAACCTTCAAAAACAGGTTCGCTGTCTCGTTTTGCAGTAACTTTTATTTTATTGATTATTTGATTATTGGCATCATAAAAAGTGCTTTCCAGTTTATATTTATAATAATTGAACGCATTATTTGCGATTGGAGAAATCATATTAACCCCAAAGTCAATCGTATTGTCATAGAAATCATAAAAAGATGATCTGGCCGTATTATAACTGTAGCCATTGTCTCTTCCGCTTACTTTAGAGGCGGTTACCACTTCTTTTAAATTGTTGGGTTTTTCAAAAGTAATCTTAGAAAAAGTTTCAGACAATGAAATAATCCCGGTTCCTGTAGAATCCAAAGAGCCATTCATGTCACCAATTTTTTGACCGAATATTTTTTTAGGGGCATTTTTTAGTTTAAAAATACCTCTGGAATAAAAATCGGCGTTAAAACGAGCTGTTTTTTGGGTATTTTCTTTTTTACTGGCAATTGCGTTTTTTATGATAGCAATTGCAGGATTAATTTTGGTGTTGATAACAACTTCATTTAAAGAAAAACTTTCTTCAATCATTTTAACGTCAAATGAATACGGTAACTTATCCTTCTGAATTGTTATTCTTTGTGTTTTAAAACCTAAAAATTGAAATACGACAGTTTGCTTTCCCGTTTTCTTCAAGTTAAGTTCATATTTCCCTGCTTCATTTGAGGTAGTCCCATTATAGGTTTCTTCTTGAAAAACGGTTACAAAAGGTAGGGGATTCCCTTTTTCGTCAGAAACTGTTCCCTTTATTTGTGCATGGTTGGTAATTGATACCAAAGTAATTAGAAGTAGGTAGTATTTTCTCATGAAAGTTTTTTCTTTCGCAAAAATAGAAGAACTTTAAAAAGAGGGTATTAATTATTTGTTAAACATTTATAGGAATATTTTTATTTTAATTGGGGAGCTACAAGAAAGATTGTATTGCCAATTCATAACTTTTTAGACCAAAACCCAGAATAACTCCTTTTGCATTTCCAGAAATATAGGACTGGTGTCTGAAGCTTTCACGTGAAAACGTATTCGAAATATGGACTTCAATCACTGGAGTGGTGATGGCTTTTATGGCGTCGCCAATGCCAATGGAAGTATGGGTATAGGCCCCGGCATTTAGAATAATACCATCGTAGGAGAAACCAAATTCCTGAATTTTATCTATTAATTCGCCTTCAATATTACTTTGAAAGTACGTGAATTCTATTGTTGGAAATTTTATTTGTAACGAGGTAAAATATTCTTCAAAGGTTAAGCTGCCATAAACTTCTGGTTCGCGTTTTCCTAAAAGATTGAGATTTGGTCCGTTGATAATGCTAATTTTCATAATTCCAGTTTTTGTAAAAATAAAAAAACCGTTCCAATTTAAAGAACGGTTTTGATAAATTTAATTTTTTATTGGAATTTAGAACGTAAATCCAGCTGATATTTGTAAAACGGAGTTCTTAACTTCAGCCTCTTTTGAAGCTTCGGTTAATCCTAATACGTAACGACCTTGTAGAAAAAAGTTTTTAGTGATATTAAATCCTAAACCTCCAGCTACTCCAAACTCAAAAGTTTCAGCATTTTTTACATCAAAATCATTTCTTTCGCTCAATAAAAAAGAGGCTTGTGGTCCAAGATCAAGACTGACTGTTTTATTCAAATGAAATTTTGCCAAAACCGGAATGGATAAATAACCCAATTCATTTTTAAATTCTTCTCCAGCATTTTCATAGCTTGCTCCTTGAGTAGAATATAATAATTCAGGCTGAACAGAAAAACCATCAGTTAACTTAATCTCGGCTACTAAACCAGCATGATAACTGGTAATTGCATCTTTTTTATTGTAATTAGTTGAATTGATAGTTATTTCGCTTCCCGTTTGATTGGCGTAATTTAAACCGGCTTTAATTCCAAATTTAACTAATTGAGCTTGCATAGTACTTGAAATTGCGAGCAGTAAAACGGTAACTAAAATTGTCTTTTTCATAATATTGTTTTTAATTATTGTTCTTAATTTGAACATGCAAGATAAAACTCTTAAAGTATAGAAATATTATAATTTTATATTTTTTACTTATAAGATTCACTTAAACTTAAAGATCAAATTGATATTGTTTTTATTTAACAGATTTTTTTCACGACTTATAATTATTTTAAAAAACAGTAAACACATTGCAATCAGATGATTAAATGTTAATTTTTACTGTTTTTAATCGAATTAATTTGAAATTCATCGAATTTTATTAATTAATGTAATTAGCTGTATATGAGTTGTTTAACTTTGTGTTGCTAAATGTAAATAAAATTATTATGAAAAAAATTACTTTGTTATTAGTTGCAGTTTTCACGTTTGGAAATGTAAATGCTCAAGATGGAGGGATTAAAGTAGGAGCTCATGTAGGTTTGCCTACTGGGGACATTAAAGATGCTTATTCTGTTAATTTAGGTGTCGATGTTACTTACATGTGGAATGTTACAGACAAATTTAGTGCGGGTGTTACAACAGGGTACACTGCTTATTTAGGTGAAACAATTGGTTCTGGAGCTGGTAGATTTGAAGTCCCTAACGCTGGATTTATACCATTAGCTGCTACAGGGCAATACTCATTTACTGATCATTTGTTTTTAGGGACTGATTTAGGGTATGCAATTTATGCTGGTAGCGGTGATGGAGATGGTGGTTTCTTATACCAACCGAAATTTGGTTATCAATCTGAAAAAATTGAAGTTTATGCAGGTTACAAAGGAATTTCTAATAACGGAACATTTTCTTCAATCAATTTAGGTTTTAACTACAAATTCTAAATTTTTGAAAATTGATTATAGCACCTTCCACATTCGTGGAAGGTTTTTTTATGCCCAAAAAAGCTTTACTTTGTAATTATGAACTGGATTTCCTGTATAAAAAACTATCAATCATACTTAAAAATCGAACGTGGTTTGTCTAAGAATACTATAGATAATTATTCTTTTGATATCGAACGGTTGTGCCTTTTTTTGGCTAAAAACGAAATTATCGTTTCGCCAATAAAAATTGGAGAAGAAACGGTGCAGCAATTTATCTATAGTGTGGCTAAGGAAGTCAATCCACGTTCACAAGCCAGAATTATATCAGGTCTTAAAAGTTTTTTTAGTTATTTGATATTTGAAGATTACCGGGCAGACAACCCATTAGAACTTATTGAAACTCCTAAAACGGGCAGGAAGCTTCCGGATACGCTATCGGTGGATGAGATTGATCGTATTATTTTTGCGATAGACTTAACCACAAACGAAGGCGAACGCAACCGGGCCATGCTCGAAACACTTTATGGTTGTGGATTACGGGTTTCAGAATTAGTTTCTTTGAAAATTTCCGACTTATTCTTTGAGGAAGGCTTTATTAAAATAACGGGTAAAGGAAATAAGCAGCGTTTTGTTCCAATAAGTGATTTGACGCAGAAATACATTAAAATTTACAGGAATACTATTAGAACACATAGTACTATTCAAAAAGGTTTTGAGGATACGCTCTTTCTAAATAGAAGAGGAAAACAGTTAACTCGAGCAATGATTTTTACTATTATAAAAACCTTAGCAGTCAAAATTGATTTGAATAAAACTATAAGTCCGCATACTTTGCGACATTCTTTTGCAACTCATCTTTTGGAAAATGGAGCTGATTTACGCTCAATACAGTTGATGCTAGGTCATGAATCGATAACGACAACAGAAATATATGTGCATCTTGACAGAAAGTTTCTGACACAAGTTCTAAATTCGTTTCATCCCAGAAAATAACATTTTGTGTTATAATTTCAAATTTTAAACTATTTAGGAAGGAAAAGATCTACAGATTGAACCTAAAATGAAATTTCTAAATAGCAAGGGGGCTTTCTCATTAAATTGATGCGATTTTATTGTTAATTTGATAGCTAAATAAAAAATATAATCTAAATTGTGTTGTATTATAATGATAAAAAGTAGTTATGATTTTTGATTTTCCCCAAAACGAAAATTGCCAAGAGGTAAATAATTTTTACAATAAATTATTTAATGAGATTCCAGATTTAATTTTTGAATTTGTTATTGCTCCTGACAATACCTATTTATTTCCATTAGTGAGTAAATCGGTAAACGATTTTTTTGAGTTGTCTTCAGATCATTTTGTTGACAGTGATAAATTCCTTGTCTATGACAGGATATTTGAGGCCGATCGATTGTCGTTTTTTGAGTCATTGGTAAAAGCAAAAAGAAACATTACAAGATGGGATTTTGAGTTCCGGGTTTTATTACCTGAAAAGGGATTGCGCTGGCTTAAAGTTGAATCAAAACCAGAATTATATCCTGATGGGAATATTGCTTTTTATGGAAGGATTTCAGATATAACAGACTTAAAAGAGCAGCAAATTAAACTTAAAATTTCTGAAGAACGTTTTAAATTTGCTCTTGAAGCTTCTACAGCAGGAGTCTGGGATTGGGATTTAACGACTAACAAAGTTTTCTATTCCTCACAATCGATGAAAATTCTCGAACAGGAGTCTTTGGATATTTTTGATAATCCTGAGCGTTGGGATGAAATTGTGCACCCTGATGATTTAGAAAAATATTACTCTGAAATTCATGATCATTTTGACAATAAAACACCTTTTTATGAAAATTATCACCGTGTTTTAACGTCAAGCGGAAAATATAAATGGATTTTAGATAGAGGAAAAGTAATAGAGCGGGACATCAATGGGAAAGCATTGCGAGTTATAGGAACGCATACTGATATTTCTTTGCAAAAAGAAAAAGAACTAGAGTTAATAAAAACAATGGAATTGTATAGTCAGCAAAATAGCCGACTATTGAATTTCTCACATATTGTATCCCATAATCTAAATACTCAAGCGGGTAATATTAAATCACTATTAGATTTTATAGATGCTGATGATAATTTAGAGAGCAACAAAGAAATGTTGTCTCATTTGCGCACTGTTTCGAATGATTTAAACGAAACAATAGCAAATTTGACCCAATTGGTACTTATACAAAGTAATTCGAGTATTCCGATTGAATCATTGGACTTGAATTTATATTTAAATAAGACTTTGGACTTGATCAAGAATTTAAAAAATCAAAATCAAGTTACCATTATAAAAGAGATTCCTGATGGTGTTTTTGTCGATTTTAATCCAGCATACTTAGAAAGTGTTTTGTTGAATTTTACAACAAATGCCATAAAATATTCGAATCCTAATAAGCCTGTTGAGATAAAATATTCTTTCTCATTGGAAAATGGAAATAAAACGTTGTCAATTTCTGATAATGGATTAGGGATCGATTTGAAAAAATATGGGGATTCTCTTTTTGGAATGTACAAAACATTTCACAAGCATGAAGAAGCCAGAGGATTAGGATTGCACATTACAAAGAATCAAATAGAATCGATGAAAGGGACTGTTTCGGTTGAAAGTGAAGTTGGGGTAGGAACTACTTTTAAAATCATTTTTAACGACTGCTTGAATGATTAATTAGCTGATTTCGAAAATAGATAGCATATTTTAATGATATTCTTCTTTCTATATAATGCAAAAAAAAACTTCTCAGTGATGAGAAGTTTTTTTATATATGTAAATTCAATAAATTATTTAGCAATATTCACGGCTCTTGTTTCGCGAATTACAGTTACTTTAACTTGTCCAGGATATGTCATCTCCGTTTGGATTTTTTGTGAAATATCAAAAGATAAGTTAGCTGCATTTTCATCAGAAACTTTCTCGCTTTCAACAATTACACGAAGTTCTCTACCCGCTTGAATGGCATAAGCATTTTTCACACCGCTGAATCCGTACGCTACTTCTTCAAGATCTTTTAGACGTTGAATATAAGAATCCAATACTTGTCTTCTCGCTCCTGGTCTTGCACCTGAAATAGCATCACAAACCTGAATAATTGGCGATAATAAGGATTTCATCTCAATCTCATCGTGGTGTGCTCCAATAGCGTTACAAACCTCTTCTTTTTCACCGTATTTCTCAGCCCACTGCATTCCTAATAATGCGTGTGGCAAATCACTTTCGGCATCTGGAACTTTACCAATATCGTGTAATAAACCAGCTCTTTTAGCCAGTTTTACGTTTAAACCAAGTTCAGCAGCCATGATTCCACAAAGTTTAGAAACTTCACGGGAGTGTTGCAATAAATTCTGTCCATAAGAAGAACGGTATTTCATACGTCCTACCACTTTAATCAATTCAGGGTGTAATCCATGAATTCCTAAATCAATAACGGTACGTTTACCAACTTCTATAATTTCATCGTCAATTTGTTTAGCAGTTTTTGCAACTACTTCTTCAATACGTGCCGGGTGAATTCTTCCGTCAGTTACTAATTTGTGTAATGCCAAACGAGCAATTTCTCTTCGTACAGGATCAAAACAAGAAAGGATAATAGCTTCCGGTGTATCGTCTACAATGATTTCTACTCCGGTTGCAGCTTCCAGTGCGCGGATATTTCTACCTTCACGACCAATGATTCTACCTTTTACGTCATCAGATTCAATGTTAAATACAGAAACACAGTTTTCTACTGCTTCTTCCGTACCAACTCTTTGAATGGTATTGATGATGATTTTTTTCGCTTCTTGCTGTGCCGTCAATTTTGCCTCTTCAATAGTATCTTGAATATGAGACATTGCTTTGCTTTTTGCTTCAGCTTTCAGTCCTTCTACTAATTGATCTTTAGCTTCTTCAGCAGATAAACCAGAGATAACTTCCAACTGTTGCAATTGACTTTTATGTAGTTTGTCAACTTCAGTTTGTTTTTTATCTAGATTTTCAATTTTAGTAGTATATTCTAAAGTTTTAGATTCAAAATCATCATTTACTTTTTTAGCTTTTGATAATTCATTAGAAATTTGAGATTCTTTATCGCGAACTCTTTTTTCTATTTCGGCAACTTTTTTATCACGGGATAAAATAACTTGTTCGTGTTCTGATTTTAATTCAATAAATTTCTCTTTTGCTTGAAGAATTTTATCTTTTTTTATGTTTTCAGCTTCCAGATTAGCATCTTTCAAAATGGATGATGCTTCTTTTTTTGCGTTTTTAATTAAGTTTGAAATATTGCTTTTTTCTATCAGTTTGGCAATACCAAAACCTCCCGCAATACCTATAATTCCTGAAATAATAATCGTTAATATGTCCATGTTTGTTAAAATTTATATATAAAAAAGCCTACATTAGGTTGCTTGTATAAACTCGGAAAGACAAGTTTTGAGCTAACTCGTTGTTCAAGCTTCCGTACTTAAACGGCTTGCTATAGTAACGATGATTTGCTCATTCTAAATTGTTAGTGTTGAGTTTACCAAATATGAACTAATGTAGGCAGTATCTTAGTTTTTGTAAAGAACGTTTATTTGTCGAGATATTGATCTAAAATCGAATTGATTTTTTTAATTCTTTCGATGGTTGCTTCTCCATCTATGGCATTATCAATTTGTTTTTGTTCCGTTTGTGAAGCAAATTGTAAAGCACACATTGCTAATACATCTTGCTTGTCACGAACCGCGTAATTTTCTTCAAATTGCTTGATCATCTTATCAATTTTTTTCGAAGCGCTTCTAAGGCCTTCTTCCTGAGAGAAATCAACCGTTAACGGGTAGACTCTGTCTGCGATTGATATTTTAATTTTAAGCTTTTCGTCCATATCTTTTATTAATCTGATAGCTGTGCTATACAGTAATCAATTTCGCGAATTAATGAATTTATTTTAAGCTTCGTATCTCTTTTATTATCGTCACTGCCTAGTAATGTATTTGCTACTTTGAGTGTTTCATACTGCGTTTTTAGCGCTTCAATCTCTTGTGATTGAGTTTGTATTATGGATGCAGTTTTTGTTAATTCGTTTTTCAAATCTTGATTGTTTTTCTCCAAACCTTTCATTTTAGTGAAAAGTTTTTCAATCTTATTTTCAAGAGTATCAATAATTTCTGCAATTGCACTCATTATATATCTTATTCATTACATAATCATACAAAGTTAGTATTCCTTTTTAATTTTGCAATATTTTATTATTTTTTTTGCATTAAATTAATTAAATATCAGTTTTACAAATGGTTACGAACTATTTTTTTTAGCGCTGTTTTGAATACTTTTTTTATCTTAGCAAAAATGTAAACGATGAGATTTTCTGTATTTTTTTTATTTTTTTGCACTTCTGTTTTTGCACAAGTTGACTATCCAAAAGATTATTTTAGTTCACCATTAGATATTCCGATGCAATTGTCCGGGAATTTTGGAGAATTGAGACCCAATCATTTTCATGCAGGTTTTGATTTAAGAACGCAACAAAAAGAAGGATTGAAAGTATATGCAGTGGCCGATGGTTATGTGTCAAGAATAAAGATATCTACTTTTGGTAACGGAAAAACAATCTACATCAATCATCCTAATGGGTATACATCCGTTTATGGGCATTTAAAAATGGCCAATGGTGAAATAGAAAACTACATCAAGAAAACGCATTATGCAGCACAATCATTTGAAATTGAAATGTTTTTTAAGCCAGATGAAATGGTGGTGAAAAAAGGAGAAATTATTGCTTTCTCTGGTAATACAGGAGCTTCCGAAGGACCGCATTTGCATTTTGAATTTCGGGATTCTAAAACAGAATTCATAATCAATCCGATGCTTTTTGGGTACAATAAATTTTTAAAGGATACTAAGAAACCAGTTGTTTCAGGAGTTTATGTGTATCCTTTAGATTCGAAAACTACAGTCAATCATTCGAAACGACCTTTATTACTGAATGTTTCATTGCAAAAAGACGGAACCTATTTATCTGACAAAGTAGTTGCAAACGGTGCAATAGGTTTTGGAATTTCTGCTTATGACACTGATGATGTCTCGTTTAATAATAACGGAGTGTATAAAGTGCAATCTTTTTATAATGGAAAACCAAACTTCGGGTATGAATTCAATACGTATTCATTCGACGACATGCGCTACATTAATGCGCTGATTGATTATTCGCGATATAAGAAAATGCAACAACGGGTTCAGAAGCTTTTTATGAAAAACCCGTATAGTTTGAGCATTATCCAAGCTGATGAGAATAAAGGAGTGCTACAAGTTACTCCAAATTTAGCATCGCTGTATCGCATTGAAGTTTCGGATTTCTTTGGAAATAAAAAAACAATAGCCATTCCTGTTCAATATGATTTATTGACTACAATAATCAGTCCTGAGCCAGTGCAATCGAATTATTTTGTCAAAGCTAATAAAGATAGCAATTTTGCTTTAGCAAACATGTCGGTTTTCTTTCCTGCAGGAACTTTTTACGAAGATTTTGATTTGAATTTTGATGTAAAAAATGATACTTTGTTTTTACACGACGATACTATTCCTGTGCATACTAATTTTACGGTTTCAATTGAAGATACAAAATCGACTGAAGCGCAAAGAGAAAAAATGTTCATTGGTAGAATCGAAGGAAAAAAAGTAAATTACAATCCAACCTATAGAAAAGACAGCGTATTCAATACAAAGGTTAAAGTTTTAGGAAAATATGCTTTGGTTGCAGATACTATTACACCAAAAATAAGTATGGCCGTTCCTGTAGAAGGGAAATGGATCAGCGAGCAAAAAACAATTCAGCTTTCCATATACGATGACTTGTCAGGTATAAAATCATACAACGGCTATTTAAACGGAAAATGGGTATTATTCGAATATGATAATAAAACCAGAAAACTAATTCATTATTTCAATGATGGAATTGTTGCTGATGGTGCTAATGATTTAAAAGTTGTGGTGATTGATAATGTAGGAAATTCGACTACCTTTGAAACTCGTTTTTTTAGAAGCCAAAAAAAATAAAAACCAAATCATTTGAGTACTCATAAATTAATTTTTGTTTTCTTTTTTTTCTTCGCAAGCCTAAGTTTATTGGCCCAAACGGCTAGAATAAAAGGTGTGATTTTAGACAAAAACAATCAACCGGTAGAAAACGTAAATGTTTCTTATTCCAGTATTGGCACTCAATCCAATAAAAATGGTTTTTATGATCTAAAAGTCCCTGCGAACCAAAAAGTAACGTTAGTTTTTACGCATGTCTCGTTGAAAAAAATAACGGTAATTTTTTCTTTGGATTCTAATGAACAAAAGGAGTTCAACCCAGTGATGAGTGATCAGGAGGAACAAATGGGAGAAGTGATTGTGACATCCAATAACCGAAAACTGATTCAGGGTGTTGCAACAATTGAGCCTGAAATCATCCGAAAAATTCCAGGAGCTAATGCCGGAATCGAAAACATTTTAAAAACCTTACCTGGAGTAAATTCTAATAATGAATTGAGTACGCAATATGCAGTTCGAGGCGGGAATTATGACGAGAATTTGGTTTATGTAAATGAAATTGAAGTCTATCGTCCGTTCCTGATTCGTTCGGGACAACAAGAAGGTTTGAGTTTCACCAATACGGATTTAGTTCAAAATGTTGATTTCTCGGCAGGAGGCTTTCAAGCTAAATTCGGGGATAAGTTATCGTCTGTTTTGGATATTACCTATAGAAAACCGGTTAAATTTGGCGCAAGCCTTGAAGCAAGTTTTCTTGGCGGAAGCCTTTCCGTTGATGCTGTTTCCAAGAATGAAAAATGGTCTGCGGTTACGGGAGTTCGATACCGCAACAACAGCCTTTTGGTAAAAAGCCAAGAGACTCAAACGAATTTCACCCCTTCATTTGCAGATATTCAAACCAATATAAACTATCAGGCTTCGGCTAAATGGCAGTGGAGTTTTCTTGGGAATATTTCACAAAATAAATACCAATATCAGCCATTAACGAGACAGACTAATTTTGGAACCATAGATAATCCTATGTCGCTCACTGTTTTTTATGAAGGTCAGGAAAAGGATAAATACGATACTTATTTTGGGGCTTTAAAAACAACTTTTAATGTTTCGGATAATTTTACTTTGAAATTTATCGGTTCTGTTTTTCAAACTTTAGAACAAGAATATTTTGATATTTTCGCCCAATACCGTTTAGGGGAAGTAGATTCCAGTATTGGATCGGAAACTTTTGGAGAAGTGGCTTTTACAAGAGGAATTGGATCGCAGTTGAGTCATGCCAGAAATGATTTGGATGCACTAATTGTAAATACAGAGATAAAAGGATTTCACGATTGGAAAGAAAATCAATTTGAATGGGGAATAAAATATACACGAGAATCCATCCGTGACAGAATAATAGAGTGGGAGGTAATTGATTCGGCTGGTTTTTCATTGAATCCACCAATTATTGATTTGCCTAAAAATGATCAGCCCTATTCGCCTTACACCGGACCGCTTGTTCCGTATCAAAATATCCGAGCGACTAATTTTAATTCCATCAATAGGTTTTCGGGATATGGTCAATGGAGTTTGAAATCGAATATTGGTACGAGTAAAGTTTGGTATAATGCTGGTTTACGCATGCACAATTGGGAAGTTACAGGTGATAATGTAATAGGAAAATCCCAAATTACTTTTAGCCCCAGAGCACAATTTGCCATAAAACCAGATTGGGAGAAAGATATGGTTTTTAGACTTTCGGGAGGATTATACCATCAGCCGCCATTTTACAGGGAATTAAGAGATGCAGATGGAATGGTACAACCGAATACTAAAGCGCAACAGTCTGTTCATTTTGTTTTTGGAAATGATTATAGTTTCAAAATGTGGGATCGCCCTTTCAAGTTGGTTTCAGAGTTGTATTATAAATCGCTGACAGATGTAAATACATATACGATTGACAATGTTCGCATTCGTTATGCGGCTAATAATAATGCAACAGCGTATGCGCAAGGATTAGATGTTCGCTTGAACGGGGAATTTGTGCCCGGAACAGAATCATGGTTTAGTTTTGGTTACTTGAAAACAGAAGAAAACAGTAATGATAAAGGATATATTGCCAGACCTACGGACCAAAGATTGAAATTTGGGCTTTTGTTTCAAGATTATATGCCTAATATTCCAAGTATAAAATTGTACTTGAATTTGGTCTACAATACTGGATTGCCGGGTGGTTCGCCATCGTATGCTGATCCTTATTTGTACCAAAATCGATTGAATGATTACCGCCGTGTGGATGTTGGCTTCTCCAAAGTTTTTATAGATAACACTACAGTAAAAAAGAATACAGGTTGGTTTAAGGACTTTAAAGAGTTGGCGATAGGATTAGAAATTTTCAATCTTTTTGATAATCAAAATGCCATTACGAATACTTGGGTTCGTGATGTGTATTCTAAAAATCAATATGCGATTCCTAATTATATGACCACCAGAGTTTTTAATGTGAAATTGACGGCGAAGTTGTAAACGCTAACAATTAGAAAAGTTTAACCCAATTTTAATTAGTTAAATCAAGTACCGAATACCATTACCATTTTTAAAAATGATTACATTTGAATTTTAATAGTACAACAACATGAAAAAACTACATATCACAATATTAGGAATCGCAGTTTTACTTTTAGCCAGTTGCAAAGAGGAAATCGAAAAGCCAAAAGTGACTTATAATGGATCTAATAAAGGAAAAGCAATTGCCGTAGCCGATTCTACTCAAATACAAATTGCCGACTTGCCACTTCAAATGGAAGGAACGGATTATTTGATTCATCCCGTAGCGGATTTAAGTATTCGTGAGAAAGGGATAAAATCGAGATATGGTTCTTCCAGCGTCAATGATTTGAGTTTTACCATTTCTAATTATGGAGAATTTGAAATTACCGGGTTTTTGCAAAATATAAAATTTCAAAAAGTAGATTCGGATTCCATCAGAAAATTGACAGACAAGCCTGTTTTGATTCAAACAGCTACGTATTTGAAGTCGGTTGCTGATAAAACCAATAATCAGATTATGGTGTACACGATGGTCGACATGGATACAAACAAAGACGGAAAATTAGATACAAGTGATATTAAAGCATTGTATTTAAGCGAAATTAGCGGTAAAAAATTCACTAAGATATCGTATAATTTACAGGAATTAATAGATTGGAAATTGATAGAATCTAAAAATCGTTTGTACTACAGAACCGTAGAGGATACCAATAAAAATGGAGAGTTTGATAAGAAAGACGTGGTGAATTACTACTATATTGATTTGTCAAAAAAGGAATGGAAAATAATTGGTTACGAACCGGTTTAGAAGCGATAATTTTAAATCAAAATATCACTTTCCAAGTCTGATTTTTCTATGGTAAAATCAAATCCCAGTTGTTTTACTAATTGGATAACTAGGTTTTTGTACCAGTTTTCGGATTTAGGATGAATGTATATTTTTTCGATCAACTGATTGATATTTACACTAATTTTCAGTCCTTCATTGATTTTGATAGTGCTTTCGCCAATGTCTGAAATGATACGAACTTCACGTTCATATTGAAAACTTTTTCGCTTGAACAAAAAAGGGAAAAACATATCGTCAAACGGAATGTGTTCTTTTTTGTAATCGATGTAATTTACTTCTCCAATATATTGATAGAAATTTGTTTCAGGACCAAGCGATTCCTGTAATCTGCCTATTGTGGATTGAATCGCTAAACCTTCACTGTTTTGCGTAAAAATCTGCCACATAGCAAACGATTCATATTCATTGATATGCCAGCTGCTAATGGCTACTTTTTCCCGATGGGTTTTGTAAAAATTTAAAAAATCAGGATTATCGATTGAAAGTTTTTTTATTTCCTCAAAAGTTGGTTCGCTAAAGGTACCTTCGTATTGATCTTCAAATTTATCGGATCGCGACATAAACAGCTTTTGTGACAACAACAAATCAAGAAACTTAGATAAGTCAAGGTATTTCCAAACAACAGTATTTGGATCTTCAGGAAGTTTTATGTTTGGATTGTTGATGTACATCTTTTAGATTTAAAAATTTAAAAAATTGAATTATTTAAAGATTTTCGACCCTCAATAAAATCTTAAATCAAAAATCGTTAATCTGCAATCTTCATTCAAAGGACTGCATTGTCACTAATTTGTTATACATGCCATTCATTGCAATAAGTTCGTCATGTTTTCCTTGCTCGACTATTTTTCCTTTTTGCATCACCACAATCAAATCTGCTTTTTGAATAGTCGAAAGACGGTGTGCAATAACAATTGAAGTTCTGTTTTGCATCATATTTTCCAGAGCTACTTGAACGAATTTTTCGCTTTCGGTATCCAATGCTGATGTTGCTTCATCGAGAATCATAATTGGAGGATTTTTCAAAACTGCTCTGGCAATTGATAATCGTTGTTTTTGTCCGCCGGAAAGTTTGTTTCCGCTGTCGCCAATATTTGTGTGAATTCCGAGTGGTAAGTCTTTTACAAATTCGTACGCATTGGCAATTTTCAACGCTTCGATGATTTCTGTATCCGTGGCGTCATGTTTACCAAGTGCGATATTTGCTTTTATGGTGTCATTAAACAAAATGCTGTCTTGAGTCACTAATCCCATCAAATCACGAAGGGAATGCAAATTAATGTCTTTGATGTTGATTCCATCGATGCTTATTGTTCCTTCATTTACATCATAGAAACGAGTTAATAAATTGGCAATCGTACTTTTTCCACTTCCGGATTGTCCTACAAGAGCAACTGTTTGTCCTTTTTTTACGTTAAGTGAAAAGTCTTTTAAAACGTTCTCGTCTTCGTATCTAAAATTAATATTCTTAATTGCTATACTGTCTTCAAAAGCTAATTTTTTAATTGCATTTTTGCCGTCTGTAATCTCATTATTTACTTCTAAAACTTCAAAAACACGTTGAGCAGCTGCTAGTCCATTTTTTACCGAATAAGAGGCTTTAGAAATGGCTTTGGCAGGAGTTAAGATATTATAAGCAAGACCCATGTAGGCTAGAAATTTAGCACCATCAAGTAATGCTTTTCCATTAGGTAATGTATCAACAAGTACCATTTTTCCACCAAACCAAAGCAATATGCAAATAGTAATAATCCCTAAGAACTCACTTAAAGGCGTAGCCAAGTTGTTTTTTTTACCTATACTGTTAGACAATTTTAAAACTCGGGTGACTGAATCATTAAATTTTTGTTTAAAATTTGATTCGGCATTGTAACTTTTAACAACTTTTAGTCCAGATAACGATTCTTCTACAATCGAAATTAGATAGCCGTTTTCATATTGAACTTTTTCGGATTTGCTGCGCAGTGATTTACCAATTTTTGATATTAATAGTCCTGAAAGTGGGATAAAAATAAAGACAAACAAGGTTAACTTGAAACTTATAGCAATCATACCAATAAGAGTGAATACGATGGTCATTGGCTCCTTAACGATTAATTCTAAGATAGAAAAAAAAGAATTTTGAACCTCGTTTACATCACCTAACATTCGAGCCATAATATCACCTTTTCTTTTTTCAGAATAGTAGGAAACAGGTAAGTTAATGATTTTGTGATACATTGAATTCCTTAAATCCTTCAGTACACCATTTTTAAGATGCATCAAATGATTGGATGCTAGGTAATTAAATAGATTTTTTAATAGAAAAGTTACACTTACTATGGCAATAACTAACAGTAAGGCAAATTCAGGACCATTCTTTTCGGTTAGTAGTGTGATGTTGTAATATAAGTATTCTTTAGAAAATTTGATGATGTCAAAAATAGACTCTAAAACAGGTTTTTTATCGATTTTTTCAGAAGTACCAAAAAGGACATCCATCATTGGGATTAATGCAATAAAAGACAAGGTACTAAACAGTGCGTAAAAAATATTGAATATTACGTTCCAGACCACATGAGAGCGATATGGGTTTGTGAAAGGAATAATTTTTTTGAAATTTGAGTCCATTTAAGTTGTTTTTTTATCATCAAGACCCGATGAGTTCTCCACTTATCGGGTCTGTCTGAAAAATCAATTTTTTATTAAATTAGTTCAATTGCATTGATGCAATAATATTTTTTATTTTGTTGCCCAAAATGCTCTCTACTTCGTTGAAATCTTCTACGGAATCCAATTCAGTATTTACACTGATGTAGAATTTTATTTTAGGTTCAGTTCCACTTGGTCTGGCGCATATTTTAGAGCCGTCTTCAGTGTAATAAATAAGCACGTTCGATTTTGGGATTTCCATTTTGGTTTCCTCATCGGTAAGCAAGTTTTTAGCAATTGAAGATTGGTAATCTTCCATCATTACAACTCTCAATCCGTTGATTTCTTTCAATGGATTCTCACGTAAATCAATCATCATCTGATTAATTTCCTGTAAGCCATCCATTCCTTTTTTAGTCAATGAAACTAAGTATTCTTTGTAAAAACCGTTGTCAACATACAGTTTTAGTAATTCTTTGTAAACAGTACTTCCTTTAGCTTTGGCTTGAGCCGCCACTTCGCAAATCAATAAAGTCGCCGCCACAGCATCTTTATCACGTACGGCATCGCCTACCATGTAGCCAAAACTTTCTTCACCACCACCAATGAATTCCAACTCCGGAAAATCCTTAATCATCTTGGCAATCCATTTGAAACCTGTCAAACCAACTTTACATTCTACGCCGTAGTTTGTCGCTAATTCCATCATCATAGGAGTAGAAACTATTGTAGAACCTACAAATTGCTTGCCATTGATTTTACCTGCTTTTTTCCATTGTTCCAATAAAAAGGCAGTCATCAAAATCATGGTTTGATTTCCGTTAAGCAAAGTCATTTTGCCTTCGTTATTTCTAACGGCAACTCCTAAACGGTCACAGTCAGGATCAGTCCCAATAACAATATCAGAATTGGTTTTATCAGCCAAGGCTAATGCCATCGTCAATGCTTCCGGCTCTTCAGGATTTGGAGATTTTACCGTTGGGAAATCACCATTTGGCTCCGCTTGTTCCGGAACAATATGAACGTTTGTGTAACCTGCTTCTGATAAGGTATCAGGAACCAACGTTATTGAAGTTCCATGTAACGAAGTAAAAACAACATTTAGATTTTCTTTGGCTTCAGCCGAAGTTCCAAAACTGGCATTCTCGATAGTCGATCTGATAAAAGCTTTATCAACTTCCTTGTCAATATAGTGTATCAAATCTTCATTGGCAGTAAACTTGATTTGATTGTAATTTAAATTCTCAATAACATTGATGATTCCCTCATCTTCCGGTGGCACAATTTGTCCGCCATCTTCCCAGTATACTTTGTATCCGTTGTATTCCGGCGGATTGTGAGATGCCGTAAGAACAATTCCGCATTGACAACCTAAAAGTTTAACCGCAAATGACAATTCTGGTGTGGGTCTCAATTCCGAAAACAAATAAACTTCAATTCCATTAGCTGAGAAAACATCCGCAACTAATTTGGCCAAAGTATCACTATTATGACGACAATCGTAAGCAATAACGGCTTTCAAAGACTGATTGGGAAATGCAGTATGCATATAATCCGAAAGTCCTTGTGTGCTTTTTCCAAGCGTATATTTATTGATGCGATTGTTTCCTACACCCATAACACCACGCATTCCACCAGTTCCAAATTCAAGATTTTTATAAAAACTCTCTTCCAGTTCTTTAGGGGATGTAGTTATCAATTCGGTAATAGCTTCCTGAGTAGCGGTGTCAAATGTTGGCGTAAGCCACTCATTTACTGCGTCCAAAATATTTTGTTTGATATCCATGCTATTTTTTTTAGTTTCTAAATTTGTAATTAAAATTTAAATACAGTTTTTTGTTTTTTTAGGAGCTATATCCTGCTATTCGTTGTATCTTTTTCTTTTTTTAAAGAAAAAAAAGAAAAAGTATGTTGCTGCAAATGAAATTCACTGAACTCTTATCAAAATAAAAGTTATGTGAAGTAATCAGGGCTAGGTATTGGCTAAACCATAACCATTTCCTTTAAATTTAGTTTTAATTAAATTTATAAAAAATTAACTTCACTTGACACTTTATAACGCTCTTCATTGTTTTTTGTTCGCAAAATTATTTCACCAAGAAATCCAGCCAAAAATAATTGTGTTCCCAAAACCATTGTGGTAAGTGCGATATAAAACCAAGGATTACTCGTTACCAGACTATAGCGCATATCATTATACATATGATATAGTTTTGAAATACCAATATATCCGGCAAGCATAAAACCAATGATAAACATTACGGAGCCCATGGCACCAAATAAATGCATTGGTCTTTTTCCAAACCTTGAAAGAAACCAAATGGTAATTAAATCCAAGAAACCATTGATGAAACGTTCCATCCCAAATTTAGTTTCGCCATATTTTCTGGCTTGATGCTGCACCACTTTTTCACCAATTTTTCCAAAACCGGCATTTTTTGCCAAAACTGGAATGTATCGGTGCATTTCACCTGAAACTTCAATGTTTTTCACCACAACATTTTTGTACGCTTTCAATCCGCAATTGAAATCATTCAATTCAACTCCTGATGTTTTTCTCGCCGCCCAATTGAATAATTTAGAAGGTAAGTTTTTTGCCACAACAGAATCGTAGCGTTTCTTTTTCCAACCGGAAACCAAATCATATTTACCATTGGTAATCATATCGTACAATCCCGGAATTTCCTCTGGGCTATCTTGTAAATCGGCATCCATGGTGATAATGACATCGCCTTTTGCTTTTGCAAAACCGGCATGTAAGGCTTGTGATTTTCCGAAATTTTTCATGAAACGAACCCCTTTTACGTGTGGGTTTTCTTGGGCAAATCCTTCGATAATATTCCATGAATTATCCGTACTTCCATCATCCAGAAAAATGATTTCATAAGAATAATTATGAGATTGCATCACTTTAATGATCCAGTTATACAGTTCATTAAGTGATTCCTCTTCATTAAGAAGCGGTATGAGTATAGATAAATTCATTAATTTTTATTCTTGTGTAGATTTGCTTTTGAAAAATGCTGCCAAAATTAATCCGAAAATTGAACTAAAAACAATACTAAAAACGGATCCTTTTAGTAATTCCAATGTAGAATAAGGATTGTTTTCTTTCATTTTTGCTATTGCTTCGTTAATGGCTGATGCTGGTGTGCCAAATTTCTGCATCATATTGACAGTATATTTAATCATTAATTCACTTAAAGTCTCTTTAGCAGAAGGATCAATAAAATTGAATAAAAGAACATTAAAAAGTGTAGAAATTAAAATACCTATTAGTGTAGCAATGAAGTAAGTCGTAAAAGCATCTTTGAAAGAGAAAACATTGTTGAGCTCTTTTTTTGTTTTCGAAAGTAAAACAATTCCCAATACAAGGTAAATTAAAATGCTTAAAGCTCCAATCCACCAAGAAGTAAACAGATTTAAATCAATAGCGTATATTGTCGAAGTAATTAATGCAGAAACAATTCCAATTGTTACTCCAAAGGTTATTCCATTCTTTTTAATAATTTCATTTATCATTGTTACTGTTTTAGAATTAATCCACAAATATAACAATTCCCAATATATTCGTAGCTAAAAATCGTTTTTTACGATTATATAAAAAAAGTGATGCAAAGATTTGTTTATTGGAAAATAATTGTAAATTTGCAAACTCAAAATAATATTGTAAAACAAAAAGTTATAAGGAGTTTATACCTTTTCTGTTAGAAGAAAAGCTTCAAGACAAATTATAATTAACAAATAAAAAAGATTAACAAGATGAAAAAAGGAATTCACCCAGAAAATTACAGATTAGTTGCATTTAAAGACATGTCAAATGACGAAGTTTTTATCACTAAATCTACTGCAGATACAAGAGAAACATTAACAGTTGACGGAGTTGAATATCCAGTTGTAAAAATGGAGATCTCTAGAACATCTCACCCTTTTTACACAGGTAAATCTAAACTTATTGATACTGCAGGACGTATTGATAAATTCAAAACTAAATACGCTAAACACGTTAAATAATTTTAACTTGTTCTCAAATACAATCAAGCCTTCCTTTTTGGAAGGCTTTTTTTATTTAATATAGAATGAGTTATACAGTCACTCCCATTAAAATAAATATAAATCTTTGTAACTTTGAACCCGATAACCAAATCAATATTTTAATAATTGCCAAATCAATTTATTTATGAATTACATCCTTTTTGATGGTCCCGCTCGAAATGCACTTTTGCCATTTACTTTCACACGCCCGGTTGCTGATATTCTTATCGGAATCATGACCATTCGTCAAAAATGGGAAATGCGTCTGGGTTCTACTACAACTACATTGACAGAGGAATATTTATCAGAGAAATTTCCAATGGTAGAATTAGAAGAAAATGTAATGATAAACGCCTCTTTTCTTCCTAATGATGTATTAGCAGAGCTGGTTAGTAATCTGGAACCAAATCAAGCCATTTTTAAAGGCGATGAAGTCATTGCTTTTTATACGAATGAGGAACAAGAAGAAGTAGATTTTGATACCTATAAAATTATTGAATACAATGATGATTGCTTGACAGTTGAGCATACTTGGGATATTTTTTCTAAAAATGATGCTGCGATACGAGAAGATTTCGAATATTTAACGGAAGACAGGAAATCACAACCCATCCCAAAAAGTGTCAATGTCATTGCGCCGGAGAACATATTTATAGAAGAAGGGGCAAAGTTAGAGTTTGTAACTTTAAATGCTTCTTTAGGTCCCATATATATAGGTAAAGATTCAGAAATTATGGAAGGTTCCGTAATCAGAGGACCTTTTGCCTTGTGCGAAAATGCGCAAGTAAAAATGGCTTCAAAAGTATATGGCGCTACAACTGTTGGTCCGTATTCCAGGATTGGTGGGGAGGTAAAAAACACAGTGCTTTTTGCATATTCGAATAAGGGACATGATGGGTTTCTTGGAGATTCTGTTCTTGGCGAATGGTGTAATATTGGTGCTGACAGCAACAATTCTAATCTAAAGAATAATTACGAAGAAGTGAAATTGTGGAGTTATGAAACGGAAGGTTTTGCTAAAACTGGACTTCAGTTTTGCGGATTGATGATGGGGGATCACAGCAAATGCGGAATTAATACTATGTTCAATACGGGGACGGTAGTAGGAGTGAGTGCTAATATCTTTGGCAGTGGGTTTCCTCGCAATTTTGTACCTAGTTTTTCCTGGGGTGGCGCTTCCGGTTTTACCACTTATGTGACCAAAAAAGCTTTTGAAACGGCTCGATTAGTAATGAGTCGTAGAAATGTGGATTTTGACGAAAGAGAAGAAGCTATTCTAGAACATGTTTTTGAGGAATCAAAAAAGTGGAGAAAAGAATAATTTCTACTTTATATACAATGTAAAAAGCCTCTTGATTGAGGCTTTTTTTTATTTTAAGTACTACTAAGTAAATAGCTGTTTATTGATAAGCATAAATAAGGGAGCCGTTTTTTATCAAGTCAATCAACGGATTGGCATTATTGTCAGGAACAGAAAAACATCCCCAACTGAACTTACTAAACATTTTTTTTGACGAATGAACCACGATATTTCTTTTCAAAGCATTCGAATTTTTATCGTTTTCTAAACCATCTAATCTTAAAGAATATCCCCACATGCCTTGATAGGTCTGTAGCGTAACATAACATCCTAATGAAGTGGCTTTACTTCCTTCAATATTGCTAAATGAACTAGGAGTCAATCCGGTTCCTGAGCCGGAACCATGATCAACATTACTGGTCAGAAGTATTTTGTTATTTTTTAAATCAATAACATACAGCCTTGCTTCGTTGATTGATTTTGAAAAATCAATTAGCGTAATAATATTTTTATTTTTGGCTTTAGAACCCCATTTTGTTTGTACTTCACAAGCTTTCTGTACAATTTCTTCATTGCTCTGAGCTACAATAAAATTAAAAGCGCATAAGAGAATAATTGTTAATGTTTTTTTCATGAACTAGTTTTTAAATTTTCATTCAACCTAGAAAAATTAGGTTTTTCGTTTACACATCGATTTTGTTTTCTACACTATTCTCCTGTTTTTTACATTGTTTAAACATGGATAACTGTTTTCATCATGATTTAGGGATTTGTTGTTTTTAAGATTTTTCTTTTGTTTCAAATGCAAAATATTTTTAGTTAGTAAAGGTCTAAATATCAACTACAAAACTATAAAAAAACACTATTATTGTGCTCGGTTTAATTTTTTTATTTCTTGTATTTAAAATTTAAATTGTTATAAATTATTCAATTGTCCAATTACTGAATTAATCTATCTTTGCACTTTTAAAATCAGATAATCAAATTATCTAAAAATCTTATAATCTAAATGATTACAGTTAACGATATTTCTGTGCAATTTGGTGGCACAACACTTTTTAGTGATGTTTCTTTTGCTATAAATGAAAATGATAAAATTGCCCTAATGGGTAAAAATGGAGCAGGAAAATCGACGCTGCTTAAAATTATTGCGGGTCAAAGCAAGCCTTCAACCGGTAATATTTCGGCACCAAAAGATGCTGTTGTGGCCTATTTGCCTCAGCATTTGTTGACTACAGACGGTGCAACGGTGATGCAAGAAACGTCGAAAGCTTTTGGAGAAGTTTTTGCAATGAAAGCGGAGATTGATGAAATCAATGAACAATTAACCATTCGTACGGATTATGAAAGTGATGCATACATGAAATTAATCGAAAGAGTTTCTGACTTAAGCGAGAAATTTTATGCTATTGAAGAAATAAATTACGAAGCCGAAGTAGAGAAAATATTAATTGGTTTAGGTTTTGTCCGCGAAGATTTTGTCCGCCAAACTTCAGAATTCTCTGGAGGATGGAGAATGCGAATTGAACTTGCCAAAATTCTTTTGCAAAAACCAGACTTAATTTTACTGGATGAGCCTACCAATCATATGGATATTGAAAGTATTCAATGGTTAGAGGATTTCTTGATTAATTCAGCCAAAGCGGTTGTGGTAATTTCTCACGATAGAGCTTTTGTCGATAATATTACCAATCGTACCATCGAAGTTACGATGGGACGTATTTATGATTATAAAGCTAAATACTCTCATTATCTGGAACTTAGAAAAGACAGACGTGTGCATCAGCAAAAAGCGTATGACGAGCAACAACGAATGATTGCTGATAATAGAACTTTTATCGATCGTTTTAAAGGGACATTTTCTAAAACGGATGCCGTTCAATCCCGTGTTAAAATGTTAGAGAAATTGGTTATTGTTCAGGTTGATGAGGTGGATACTTCGGCTTTGAAACTAAAATTCCCACCTGCTGCCCGTTCAGGACAATATCCGGTAATTGTAAAAGATTTAACAAAATCGTATGGCAATCACGTTGTTTTTTCGAATGCAAATATGGTCATTGAAAGAGGAGAAAAAGTAGCTTTCGTAGGGAAAAATGGGGAAGGGAAATCAACGATGATCAAAGCCATTATGAAAGAAATCGAAATAAATGGTGGAAGTTTAGAAATTGGTCATAATGCCCAAATTGGTTATTTTGCTCAAAATCAAGCCTCTTTATTAGATGAAAACGCCACTATTTTTGAAACTATTGATGATATTGCCGTGGGTGATGTTCGAACTAAAATTAAAGATATTTTAGGAGCTTTTATGTTTCAGGGTGATGATGTGACCAAAAAAGTGAAAGTACTTTCCGGTGGCGAAAAAACGCGTTTGGCAATGATTAAACTATTGTTGGAACCAGTGAATTTATTGATTTTGGATGAGCCTTCGAATCACTTGGACATGAAAACCAAAGATATTATCAAAGATGCGTTGCGTGATTTTGACGGAACATTAATTTTGGTTTCTCACGACAGGGATTTCTTGGATGGATTGGCAACTAAAGTTTTTGAGTTTGGAAACAAAAGAGTAGTAGAACATTTTGAAGATATTACCGGTTTCTTGGCTCATAAGAAAATGGACAGTATGCGAGAGATAGAGAAATAGTGTTCAGATAGAACAGGTTATAGATACAAAAAAGACATGCGTATAACGCATGTCTTTTTTGTTTAAGTCAAGTTTTGAGAATTTTTTTTGTAGTAAAAACATAGTGATTTTTGAAGGTAATTTTTTATATATAAAAGGTTAAAGTGCTTGTTAGTAATATTTTAATTTTAATTTTTTCGTACCTTGTATTGTAATTGAATTTCAATGTATAAAATTTTTAGTCATGAAAAAATTAATTTTATCCTTTGTCTTTTTAGCTACCGCGCTGTTTAGTGCGCCACTTTTTTCTCAAATAGAAAGTAGAGCTGTAGCTTTGGGTATGCCGGGTGATAACCTTAATCTTTATGCAGTATTAGATATTTTTCAAAAATCAAAAACTTTAGAAGAATTTGAAAGAGCGATTAATGATAAAGATACCAATATTAATAATCTTGATTTGAATAATGATGGCTATGTAGATTACATTCAGGTAGTTAGTTATAGGGATGGAGATTCTTATTCAATAGTCCTTCGCGTGGCGGTAAATAGGATTGAATATCAGGATGTAGCTGTTATAGAAGTCAATAAAAATAGATTTGGGAAGGTTGTTATTCAAATTATAGGTGATGAAGAATTGTATGGTGAAGATTATATTTTGGAACCTTCATCAGGGGATAATTATACTCCAAATCCGGGTTATTTAGGTTATGAAAGAGCGTACACGGGTAATTATTGGAACGGTGTTTTATATGTTAATAATTGGCCAATAGTAATCAATTTATTTTCTCCATCATTTGTAATTTACATATCTCCATGGCGTTGGGGATATTATCCATCTTATTGGCGTGCGTGGACTCCTGTTTATTATTATAATTATTGGGATTACCATCGTCATTATTATAGAAACGATTTTTATCGAAGAGTAGGATATGTAAGATATCCTCTTGCGCATTCGTATTATTATTCCAGAAGGAATAGCTCTCCAGTAGTAAAGAGAAACCGGATGAATAATACTTATAGAGAGACGTATCAAGGAAGGAATTTTAGAAGACCGGAAGGAACAGTTCTTCCTAGAACTCGAGAGCAAATGAGAGGAAACCGTTCCGCAAATCCTCGAACTTCCCTTTCAGTTCAGCCCATGACACCAACAAGACGTCAAAATGTAGATGAAAACCGCCAGCGAAATCCTTCGTCAGCGCATCCAGTTCAGCCTACGGCACCAACAAATCGCCAACAGGCACCAAGAACACGTCAAGATAATCCTTCAACAACCCGACCGGCTAGATCTATTGCACCAGCGAATCGCCAACGAAACGAAGGAACACGTTCCGCTCCATCAAGAAGACCTGTGGAAAAAACGCCGCCGGCAAGAACGAATAACCCTTCTCGTGGTAAGGATAGAAATTAATTCAAAATTTGAATTTTTACTAAAAAAAGACTGTGTTTTTAATTATACAGCCTTTTTTTATAATCGTATTCCGGGAGGAAGTAATTCTTTGTAAATTGGGTTTTTTTTGAAAAACACAACTATTTTGGGAAGAATAGGGACAACTTTTAGTTTTCGTTCAATGGCAATTTCCATAATGTTTTTTAGAAAATTAGAAATGAATTCTTCGTTTTCAAATGTTTCGGGCACATTTATTTTTGTTAAAAATATTTTTTTCTCCTGAAATGAATATTCGACAGAAACTAATCCTTCGTCTACCATAGTTTCAAATTGTCTTGAAAAAGTATTGTCTTTGATTTCCATAATGATTCCTGCTTCCATAATAATTAACTTTGATTCATTGGTGTTTCTGCCAATAGTATTTTTAATTTGGTGCTAATCTTGATCTCGAATAGACCGAGATGAGTTATTCCCATGGTATCTCTTACCTTCAAATTTGACTATTAACTTCTATTTCGCTATCAATTAAAAAATAAATAAACTCCGTTTTGAGGAATTTTAACTTCATATGTCGAGTGAATTGCTATCGAAAATACCTAAATAAAAAAAAGTTTTCTGGTAAATCCAAAGCGCATTTTCGTCATTACTGTCTTTTGGCGAAACGATATTTACAAAGGTATTGATTTGATTCTCAATATCAAATGATTTCTTGGCGTATCTTGGTGCAGCTCCTTCTTTGTCAGTCAATGCTTATAATCGTAATTTTAAGTTAACCAAAATTAGCTTTATTTTTGAATTCTATTCAAAATAGTTTTACAGTCATAAATTATTGATAATATAAAGTAGTAAATCAGCTTGATTTCAATTAAAAAATTAATTTTATAAAAAAATAGAGATAATAAATCGGACGTTATTGAAAAATAGTTAAAACAATCATGAGTAAAATCCCAGTTTATTTAATGCCAGGATTAGCGGCAAGTACTGCCATTTTTGAGCGAATTGCGCTTCCGGAGGATGCTTTTGAAATTCATCTTTTGGAATGGGAAATTCCTCTTGATAAAGAGTCTTTAGCGGATTATGCGAAGAGACTTACAGTTAAAATTAAACATGCTAATCCCGTTTTAATCGGAGTTTCGTTTGGAGGTATTTTGGTACAGGAAATGGCTAAATATGTTGAAGCTAGGAAAGTTATTATCATTTCGAGTGTCAAAAGTAATGTGGAATTTCCCAGAAGAATGAAAATTGCTAAAACTACCAAAGCCTATAAATTAATTCCCATGAATCTGATTGCAAATATTGAGAGTCTTGCTAAGTTTTCCTTTGGCGAAAAAGTAAATCAAAGACTTAAGCTTTACGAGAAATTTCTCTCGGTTCGAGATATTCGTTATTTGAATTGGGCGGTGGAGCAGGTGATTTTATGGAACAGAACTGCTGCAGATGAAAAAGTAATCCACATTCATGGAGATATGGATGATGTTTTTCCTATAAAATATATCAAGAATTGTGTCGTTGTAAAAGGAGGGACGCATATAATGATTTTGAACAAATACAAATGGTTGAATGAAAATTTACCTTCCATTATATTGGGAACAGAAAAAGAGTAAACGCACTTTTATAACTATATGAAAGGCATAAAAAAGAAAAAATGAAATTAATTAATAAAGTTGCCTTGGTCCTTACCGTGATTTTTGCGAGCGGTGTATTTATTTTTGCTGCTAAAAATCCGAACGAAGAAAAAGAGGTAGCAAAAGAAATTGCTAGTGATTTTCCTGTAAAATTGGATTTTGCAGGTGAAGAAACTCCCTTGAAAATATCGGATGTAAAAGAGCGTTTGGACAGAGAGTTGCTGGTAAATGTAAATCTGCATGCGTCCACTATTTTAGCTATAAAAAGAGCGAATCGTGCTTTTCCTGTAATTGAGCCTATTTTAAAAAAGAACGGTATTCCGGATGATTTTAAATATCTGGCAGTTATAGAAAGTGGATTAGTAAATGTGGTTTCGCCAGCAGGAGCAAGAGGAATTTGGCAATTCATGCCTGATACAGCCAAGGAGCGCGGAATGGAAGTCAATGAAAATGTGGATCAGCGCTATGATTTAGAAAAATCAACGCATGCGGCTTGCAGTTATTTTTTGAGTGCCAAAGGAAAATTTGGAAGCTGGACCTTGGCGGCAGCTTCTTATAACGGAGGAATGACAGGTGTGAATAAACAAATTGGCATCCAAAAAGTATCTAATTATTATGATTTGTTGCTTACCGAAGAAACGTCTCGCTATGTTTTCAGGATTTTAGCTTTGAAAGAAATCATGACGAATCCTGTGAAATATGGATTTACCATTGCTCCGGAAGATTTATATGGAATTTTGCCAACTCGAAAAATTGAAATTGATAGTACAATTACAGATTTGGCTGATTTTGCTAAAAGTGAAGGGATTAACTATAAGATTTTGAAAATTCACAATCCTTGGCTCAGGGAAACTAAATTAATAAATGATACCGGTAAAAAATACCAAATCGAGATTCCTTTGAAGGGGTATTAACTGATTTTTTGAACCATATAAGGCATTTAAGGAAATATGACTGTCCGTTACGAATGCCAAAAAAAATATTTCAATCTCTGTATTAAAATTCAAGCTTACAAAAGTGCTTTGTAAATACCTGTAAATATTGAATTTAACAAAGAAAACATTGTAATTCTTAAACAGTGAGGTTTAGAGGTTAAGAGATGCTGGCTTTTTTCTGTTTTAAGAATGAGATTTTTTTTTTAAACAAGAAATAAAGATATCAAGCGGCATTCACGACATTCAGTGATTTTTTTAAGAATTTGTTGAAAAAATTGACTCTTAATCTCATTGTTGATGATAGTAAAAAAATAATCATGGTCTGTTTAGCAGGACAGTCATATAAGGAAATATAAGTCACGTAAAAACTAAAATCAGCAATTGCTTAAATGAACTTATATTTCTTATAGGGTTGATTTTAAAAATGTGAAGTAGTTCTGTTCTTGCGAAAAGTAGAATAGGAACCAAATAAAAAAAGGGCCAAATGTGTATCATTTGCCCCTTTTTCGATAATTATAAAAATTATATTTTCTTCATTTGTTCTTTCATCATCACAATCTGTTCTTTCAACATATTTTGTTTGTCTAATTTTTTAGCTTCATTCAATAAGGTAGTAGCCTCTAATTTCCTTCTGCGTGTCATTGCAACTCCGGCTAAATTCAATTTGGCTACAGCCAAATCCATATCCATTGATAATCCTAACTCAATTGCTTTTTTGAAATATTTCTCCGCTTGATTGATATTTGTTTGCGAAAGCATGATTCCGTGCAGGTAATTAAAGTATCCTTGTTGTTTTTGTACCAAAGCTGTTTCTGGGTTTTTGATGTAAGCCAACCATTTTTTAGCACCTTCAAAATCTTGTTTTCTTAGTTTTAAGAAGGCTAATAAGATGAATTCGTTTTTAAAGTAAAGGAAAATAGGAAATGCACTCAATAATATAAGGAAAATTCCATTACCGATATTGCTTTCTGTAAATTGCCAAATGCCAGTAATGATAATTAGTCCGGCGATAATAAGTTTAATATTTCTGTGAAACATAGTGTGATTATTTTAAGATCACAAATATAGTAAAATGAATTGAAAATATTTTTACAAAACTGCTTGTGAGAAAAAAAAGTCTTTGTATATTTGCACTCGGTTTTAGAATAACAGTTATTCAAAAATAGGAAGACATATAAATAAGATTTTAAAGATACAAAGCAATGAGCAAAAGAACGTTTCAACCATCGAAAAGAAAAAGAAGAAATAAGCACGGATTTATGGACAGAATGGCTTCTGCTAATGGAAGAAAAGTTCTTGCGCGTAGAAGAGCTAAAGGAAGACATAAATTGACTGTTTCTTGCGAACCAAGACACAAAAAATAATGTTTCTATAAACATAAATAAGGCGTTACTTTTTTTAGTATCGCCTTTTTTTATACCTATTCGTTAAAAAAAGTTTAAGATTTACAGTTAAAGGGTTTGAGTTCAGTAACTTTAATCTTTTGAAAACAACAACTACACAACACAATAATACCATACAATGCCAAAAGATACATCCATAAAATCAGTTTTAATAATAGGTTCAGGTCCTATTGTTATTGGTCAAGCGTGCGAATTTGATTATGCAGGTTCTCAATCTGCCCGTTCTATTCGTGAAGAAGGAATTGAAGTTATTTTGATAAACTCCAATCCGGCAACAATTATGACCGACCCAACCATGGCCGATCATGTTTATTTGAAGCCATTAACGACGAAATCAATTATCGAAATCCTTAAAGCCCATCCTCAAATTGATGCAGTTTTACCTACCATGGGAGGACAAACCGCTTTAAACTTGTGTCTGGAAGCAGATGAAAAAGGAATTTGGCAGGATTTCGGAGTAAAGTTGATAGGTGTTGATGTCAATGCCATTAATATTACGGAAGACAGAGAACAGTTCAAACAATTGCTTAAAAAAATTGGGGTGCCTTCTGCACCTGCAGAAATATGTACTTCATATCTTAGGGGAAAAGAAATTGCTCAGGAATTTGGTTTTCCATTAGTAATTCGTCCTTCGTTTACACTTGGAGGAACCGGAGCTGCTATTGTCTATAAAAAAGAAGATTTTGATGAACTTTTAACCAGAGGTTTAGAAGCATCACCAATTCACGAAGTTTTAATTGATAAAGCTTTAATGGGTTGGAAAGAATATGAATTGGAACTTTTGAGAGATAAAAACGATAATGTTGTAATTATCTGTTCTATCGAAAATATGGACCCAATGGGAATTCATACGGGAGATTCAATCACGGTTGCGCCTGCGATGACTTTGTCTGATACGACTTTTCAAAAAATGCGTGATATGGCAATCTTGATGATGCGCAGCATCGGAAACTTTGCCGGAGGTTGTAATGTGCAGTTTGCCGTTTCACCTGACGATAAAGAAGATATAGTAGCGATTGAAATCAATCCTCGTGTATCTCGTTCATCCGCTTTGGCATCAAAAGCAACGGGTTATCCTATTGCAAAAATTGCTTCCAAACTGGCTTTGGGATATAACTTAGACGAATTACAAAATCAAATCACCAAATCGACTTCGGCTTTATTCGAACCAACTTTGGATTATGTGATTGTGAAAATTCCACGTTGGAACTTTGATAAATTTGAAGGAGCTGACAGAACATTGGGACTTCAAATGAAATCCGTTGGAGAGGTAATGGGAATTGGACGTTCGTTCCAGGAAGCGTTGCACAAAGCCACTCAATCATTGGAAATCAAAAGGAATGGATTAGGTGCTGATGGAAAAGGATACACTAACTACGAGCAGATTATCGAGAAACTTACTTTTGCGAGTTGGGATCGTGTTTTTGTAATTTATGATGCTATCGCGATGGGAATTCCGTTGAGTCGCATTCATGAAATTACCAAAATCGATATGTGGTTCTTGAAACAATACGAAGAACTTTATACGTTAGAAAAAGAAATTTCAAACTATAAAGTAGATTCTTTGCCAAGAGAATTATTGTTGGAAGCGAAACAAAAAGGTTTTGCAGACAGACAAATCGCGCACATGGTAGGTTGCTTGGAAAGCCAAGTGCATACGTTGCGTACTACAATGAACATCAATCGTGTATTCAAATTAGTGGATACTTGTGCGGCGGAGTTCAAAGCAAAAACGCCTTATTACTATTCGACTTTTGAAGCCGAAATAGAAAAAGCGGACGGAACACGTTACGTTGACAACGAAAGTATAGTTACTGATAAAAAGAAAATAATTGTTCTTGGGTCAGGCCCAAATAGAATTGGACAAGGAATCGAATTTGATTATTCTTGTGTTCACGGTGTGCTTGCCGCCAAAGAATGTGGCTACGAAACCATCATGATCAACTGTAATCCGGAAACGGTTTCGACTGATTTTGATACAGCCGATAAATTATATTTCGAACCGGTTTTCTGGGAACATATTTACGATATTATCCAACACGAGAAACCAGAAGGTGTTATCGTGCAATTAGGAGGGCAAACGGCTCTTAAATTGGCTGAAAAATTGTCTAAATACGGTATTAAAATTATAGGAACGAGTTTTGATGCTTTGGATTTAGCCGAAGACAGAGGACGTTTCTCTGAACTTTTAACCGATTTGAAAATCCCTTTCCCACAATTTGGTATCGCCGAAACGGCTGACGAAGCTTCGGCTTTAGCGGATGTTTTAGACTTTCCATTATTGATTCGTCCTTCGTACGTGTTGGGTGGTCAGGGAATGAAAATTGTAATCAACAAACAAGAATTAGAAGAACACGTAATCAATTTATTGAAAACGATTCCAGGAAATAAATTGCTTTTAGACCATTATTTAGATGGTGCAATAGAAGCCGAAGCCGATGCAATTTGCGATGGCGAAAATGTGTACATCATAGGAATTATGGAGCATATCGAACCTTGCGGAGTACACTCTGGAGATAGTAACGCGACTTTGCCACCATTTAACTTAGGGGAGTTTGTCATGCAACAAATAAAAGACCATACCAAGAATATTGCGTTGGCTTTGAGAACGGTTGGTTTAATAAATATTCAGTTTGCGATTAAAGATGATATCGTTTATATTATTGAAGCGAATCCTAGAGCCTCTCGTACGGTTCCTTTTATTGCGAAAGCTTACGGAGAACCTTATGTGAATTATGCGACTAAAGTAATGTTAGGCCACAATAAAGTAACCGACTTTACTTTCAACCCACAGTTGAAAGGATATGCCATCAAGCAACCGGTTTTCTCTTTCAGTAAGTTCCATAATGTAAATAAAGCATTAGGACCGGAAATGAAATCAACAGGAGAAAGCATCTTGTTTATTGATGATTTGAAGGACGATCAGTTCTACGAATTGTACTCCAGAAGAAAAATGTATTTGAGTAAATAATACTTGAATTTAGTATATGTAAAAAGCCCCGTTTGGGGCTTTTTTGTGGGATAGTGTTTTATTTGCTTATAGTTACGGGGTCAAAGTCAGAGACATTTGCCCAGCGTATACAGACTAACTCTTCGTAGAGCGGGGTGGGACGCTCGCACCAGCAGGGTCAGTGCTTTGCGATGGTGGAGAATTATTAAACACTGATGCAAATATGCATAAATGTCCAATTAAGCACTGTTTCTCTACTATTGTAAACCCCTATTAGCGGTATGTTTTATTCAAATGTTGATGCCGCTTCCAAAATCAGCGCTGTTACTTCTTTTGGGTGAGATGCCAAAGAGGCGTGTCCTGCGCCAAGATTAATGATTTTTTTAGGATTCATTCTTTCTGCCATTTCTTTCTGAGTTACTGGTGGTATCATATTGTCTTGATTGGAAATTTGATACCAACTCGGTTTTGTTTTCCACGCTGGTGTACCTGCTATGTCGCCAAAGCATTGGCTGTGGATTGGTCTTTGCGATAAAGACATTACCAAGGTGTCTTCCTCATTTAAGTCTTGGCAGAAATTTTTGTGATATTCATCATATTTAATCCATAAAAATCCTTTAGCATCGGGGTAAATACTGGCTCCTCCCGAGGAAGCTCGTCGACCTAAAAGTGCGCCTAAACTGTCACCTGCATCGGGTGCAAATGCAGCAATGAATACCAAGCCGACAACTTTGTCGTGGTTTCCTGCTCCTGAAATTACTGCTCCTCCGTAAGAATGTCCCACCAATAGGACTTTTTCGTCTTGTGCATCAATTAAATCGTTTGTTTTGTTGATGTCATCTTGCAATGAGGTTAAAGGATTTTGAACGCTACGTACTTTATAACCTTCTTTTACCAATGCAGGAATTACGTGTTGCCAATGGGAGCCATCGCCCCAAGCACCATGGACCAAAATAATGGTCAAGTCTTTTGTTGCCATAATTTTTATTTTTTAAATTGTTATAACACAAAGCTATCCACTTAAAATTCAATAAACATTCACTTAAGTTAATTAGTAGAAATCCGTTTTCTTATTCTGCTAAGAGATTGTGGCGTAATACCCAAAAAGCTTGCAATGTGTTTTTGGTGGATTTGTTGGAAAACCAATGGGTTTTCTTTTAATAGATTCTTATATCGTTTTTCAGGGGTATAGTATAGTAAGTCTTCGATTCTTTTTTTTGCATCAAGATATAATTTTTCTGTCATTTTTCGACCGAATTCCTGCCAATAAGCTTCTTTGTTATATAATTTTTGTAAATCATCCTTATGTAAAAGCAAAAGTTCTGATTTGTGAATTGCTTGTATGTTTAATTTTGATTTTTTGTCACACAATATACTTTCATAATCAGTAAAGAATTGATTATGAAAATGAAAAATAAAGCTTATGTCATTACCATTTTCATTGTTATAAAAACTTCTCATCGTACCGTTTTTTACAAAACCAATATACTGGCATTTCTCTTCCTGTTGTAAAAAGAACTCTGATTTTCCAAGCGTAATACTTTTCAAAAGAGAAAAAAACTCTTCAAAATGTTCAACATCTACTTGAAACAGGCCACCGTATTTTTGAAAGTTATCAGACATTTTTTTATCGCTATTAAATGTAGCCAAATTCGCTATTGCTTTGTGTTTACAAAATATTTGAACTTTTACATAACATAATTCTGAAATTATTTCTTCTTCAATTTCTCCTTGAAAAAATCAATGGTTCGTGTCCACGATAAAGTGGCGGCTTTTTCATCATATCTGGGAGTCGTATTGTTATGAAAACCATGATTCACTCCGGGATAGAAATAAGCGGTGTGTTCTACTTTGTTCTTTTTAAGTATAGCTTCAAATGCAGGCCAACCCTCATTTACGCGAGTGTCTAAACTTGCATACTGCGCCATAATGGGTGTTTTTATTTTTTCGGCTTCTTCGGCAGTGGGTTGTCCTCCGTAATAGGGAACTGCGGCGCATAAATCTGGGATTTTGACCGCCATCATATTGGCAATCCAACCGCCAAAACAAAATCCTACCACACCGATATGACCATTACAATCTTTGTGTAATTTTAAGTATTCATAAGCTGCAATGAAGTCTTCGAGCATTTCTTCACGGGTACGTTTTTTCTGTAATTCCCTTCCCGCATCATCATTCCCTGGATAACCGCCCAGTGGAGATAAGGCATCGGGTGCCAAAGTGATGAATCCTTCCACGGCAGCTCTTCGTCCTACATCTTCAATATACGGATTCAGTCCACGGTTTTCATGTACAACAATAATTCCCGGTAATTTTTTTTTGGTTCCTGTGGGTTGGGATAAAAGACCTTTGATTTTTCCACCGCCTTTAGGAGAATCGTAGATTATAAATTCTGATTTCAGCCTTGGATCACCGGGTTTAATCAAAATAGAATCCAGGTAATTTGGTGTCATAAAGCTAAGAAGTGACGGAAGCGTAAGCGTTCCTACCGCAAACAAGGATAGTTTCTCGACGAATTGTCTTCTTTCAATTTTGTTATGGGCGTAGTCATCGTATAAGTCAAATACTTCCTGACTGATATCTTCTTTGGTTAGTTTTTTCATAGCATTTATTTTGATTCAACTAATTTAGGAAAAAAAGCGATTGTTTTATCAAACTCCAAAAATGCCGTTTTAAGGAATTGGCAATTGTAAATTTACTTTTAAGTTTTTTCTTTCTTTTTTTTAAAATAGCGAGATTGATTCTTTTTTACTATTTTAGTAAAGGATTAAGCTTGGGATTAGAGCGCAATGTATACTCTTAAGATTCACATTTTTTAGCACTATTTTTTTAAAATCTTTAAAATCGCATTAATAAATAATTGGCATATTGAAAATATAGAGATGTTATTCTTCTAAATGGTATTAACTAAGTCTTTCTAACATAAAAATAGATATGAAAATAGCGTCATTATTGTACAAAAACAATATTTTTTTCAGAGAAAGAAATAATGAGAATATGAATTTCAATGAAGCCCAATTAATAATTGGTTTTGGATCAAGGGAGTTACTGTCTCAAGACAATCCCTTTAATGAAATTAAAATTAAATTTCCAAATGCCCAAATTGCATTATGTTCCTCTGCTGGAGAAATTTTTAAAAATGAAGTTTTAGACAACACAATCTCATTGGTTGCCCTTCAATTCAAATCAACTTCTTTAGAAACTACACAAGTTCGTATCGATGATTATTCTTCCAGCTTTGAAGCGGGTAAAGCACTTATTCAAAATTTTTCACAAGAAAATTTAAAACTCATTTTTGTGCTATCCGATGGCGGAAAAGTAAACGGGAGCGAACTGGTAAAAGGAATGAATTTTTTAAAGGATAATGAGGTTTTAATAACAGGTGGCTTAGCTGGCGATGGAACAAAATTTGAAAAAACAATTGTAGGGTTAAATCAAAGACCCGAATCAGGAAATATTATTGCGATAGGTTTTTATGGGGATAAATTGGTTTTGTCTCATGGTTCATCAGGAGGTTGGGAAGCTTTTGGTATAGAAAGGACTATTACCAAAGCGAAGGCAAATGTTTTATTTGAAATAGACCATAAAAGTGCACTTGGCATATATAAAAAGTATTTAAGGGAATATGCGGATGAACTACCAGAGTCAGCGCTGCATTTTCCGTTATCAATTAAATTAGATGAAGATCAGGACCCTGTTGTTAGGGCTATTCTTTCTATTGATGCTGAAAATCAAACGATGACTTTTGCAGGAGACATTCCGGAAGGAAGTAAAGTCCGGTTTGCGAAAGCAAATTTTGACCAATTAATTGATGCCTCAACTGAGGCTGCAATTTCTTGTTTAGAAATGTCCAAAGACAAGCCTAAATTAGCGATACTAATCAGTTGTGTTGGCAGAAAAATACTTCTTGGAAATAGAGTTGAGGAAGAAGTTGAGGCAGTGGAAGCTATTTTTGGAGACCATACCACACTTACTGGCTTTTATTCTTATGGAGAAATTTCGCCATTAAAACCATTAGCAAATTGTGAACTTCATAACCAGACAATGACCATCACTTGTATAAACGAAATAGACTAATTATGGGTTTTCATAAACTTTTGCAGAAACAAATAAAGCAGTACTTGACTCTTGAATTTGCCGAAAATAATGAGTTTAAATCTTTTTTTAAGGCGATTAATGACTCTTATCTGACTTTTGAAAGAGATAAAAATTTGATGAATCACGCTTTTCAAGAAAGCGAAAAAGAATACCGCGAAGTTAATGAAGATTTAAAAAGCGAGGATGAATTAAAGACGAACACCATTAAAAATCTATATGAAAGCCTTCAGGAAGATGAAGAAAATTATGATGCTTTTAATGAAGAAGAAAAGAACAATTCACTCTTTATTTCTAAGTATATAAGCGAACAAATTAGAAAAAGAAAAGAAACTGAAAATCGGCTCTCACGAACGGTTGAATTATTAAAAACATTATTGGCCAATCTTCCGGCAGGGATTTTAATGGAAGATGAAAACCGAAAACTATTGTTTACTAATCAATCGTTTTGCGATGTATTTTCAATTCCAATGCTACCCGAAACCATGATTGGGGTGGATTGTACCAACTCAGAAGAACAGTACAAAAGCTTGTTTAAAGAACCTGAAGCTTTTAGTCCCAGAATCAATGAAATTTTAGCCGAAAGAAAGGTTGTGACTAATGAACTTCTGGAGAGGGTTGACGGCCGGTTTTTAGAAAGAGACTATATACCAATTTCTATAGGTAATGAATCTGAAGGTCATCTTTGGAGGTATGTAGATGTTACCCAAAGCATACAAAATAGGAATCTTTTGGAACAAAGTGAGAAGCGAAGCAGACTCATCATGAATGCTTCGTTAAATGCTATTATAACGATAGACAGCAATGGGATTATTACTTTTTGGAACAGCCCTGCCGAAACTATTTTTGGTTGGGAGAAAGAGGAAGTGTTAGGAAAAGATTTATCAGAAATAATTATTCCTCATCAATATGCTGAAGCGCATAACAGGGGAATGAAGCACTATATGAAAACGGGTGACGGCCCTGTTTTAAACAGACATTTTGAAATTACGGCCATAAACAGAAACGGAAATGAATTTCCCATAGAAATTTCCATAATTCCTATAAAACAGAATGGCGAAACATTTTTCTGTTCCTTTATTCAGGATATCTCAGAAAGGAAAAAAGCAGAAGAAAATCTAAAATCTCAAGAAGAAAAATACCGAAATATTATTGCCAATATGAATCTTGGTTTAATGGTGGTTGATAATGATGAGATCATTCAATTTGCCAATCAGAGTTTTTTATCCATTTCCGGTTATGAAATGGATGATCTTCTGGGAAAAAATGCATCAGAGGTTTTTGCTACTGAAGAAAATTCTGAGATTATGAATTCCAAAAAGGAAATGAGAGAAAATGGAGTTTCTGATGTTTACCAACTATGTGTGAAAAACAAAAGTGGGGAGCCAAGATGGTGGGCAATAGGCGGGGCACCGGAATATGATGACAAAGGGGAATTAATTGGCTCCATTGGGATTCATTTGGATGTAACCGAACAAAAACAGCTGGAAATCGCCCTTGAAAAAGAGAAAATAAAAGCTCAGGAAGCTTCAAAAGCTAAAGAAGCTTTTTTGGCCAATATGAGCCATGAAATAAGAACACCGCTTAATGCAATTATTGGATTTTTAAGAGAATTAGAAAAACAGGAACTTACGGAACTTCAAAAGAAATATATTGAAAACAGTTCCATTGCTTCGAAGCATTTATTAGCCATTATTAATAATATTTTAGATATTTCAAAAATTGAAGCAGGCGAGATGTCGCTTGATTATGAAGATTTTGTTTTTGAAAATGCTATAACTAACGTAATCAGTGTGCTTCAGTCTAAAGCAGAACAAAAAGGATTAAATCTTACTGCGAATATTTCAAAAGCCATTCACCAAGTGTTAAATGGAGATGCCTTACGATTGGAACAAATATTGTTTAATCTTGTTGGTAACGCCTTAAAGTTTACCCAAAAAGGAGAAATAGCTGTTAATTGTGAACTCATAAGCGATACCGATGTTTCCCAAGAAGTGAGTATTTCTATTTCGGATACAGGAATAGGTATGGATAAAAAATTTGTTGATACTATCTTTAATAAGTTTTCTCAAGAAGATAAAGCAATAACCAGAAGATACGGAGGTACGGGCTTAGGTATGGCTATAACTAAAGAGTTTGTTCAATTAATGGAAGGAAGAATTGATGTTGAAAGTGAAAAAAATAAAGGAACAACAATTCGAATTAATCTTAGTTTTAATAAAGGCAATGAAAAAAATATAAATAAGATACATGTTGATAAAGAGTCAGTGCGAATAGACAATATATCAATCCTTTTGGTAGAGGACAATGATTTAAATAGGTTGGTAGCCCAAAATTCTTTGCAATATTTCAATTGTAAAGTAACCGAAGCAGAAAACGGACTTGAAGCGCTCGAAATTTTGAGAAGACAAGATTTTGATGTTATCCTCATGGATATCCAAATGCCGGAAATGGATGGCATTGAGGCTACAAAAATTATTAGAAATGAATTTAAACTTACTACGCCAATTATTGCTCTGACTGCAAATGTTTTTAAATCTGAAATTGAAAAATGCCGTGAAGCAGGGATGGATGACTATATAGCTAAGCCTTTTGATGAGAAAGTAATGATTGAAACTATTGCTAAACATGTCAGAAATAATACGACTTCGTTGTCAGTGAATGCGAAAGAGATTGCCAGTACGAATAAACTATACAATCTAAATTCAGTATATGATTTAAGTAAAGGAAATGTGAAATTTATAGATTCAATGATGCTAATTTTTGTAGAGCAAACCGCAGTTATACTTGAAAAAATAGAACAAAAAATTATTAACGATAATTTTATGGAAGTGGGGCAATTGATACATGAAATAAAGCCCAGTATAGAAATTTTCGAAATAAATTCCATTATTGACGATGTAAAAGCTCTTGAAAAATTGGTTAGGGAAACGCAAGATAAAGAGCAAATGTTAGCCCTTTTTGAATCAATAAACATAGTACTGAAAAAAGCTGTTGCTCAGATACAGGGAAATGAACTTCGTAAATGAGATAGTAATATAAGAGTATTAAGAAAAAAATATCTGGAAATCCTACATTATAGACCCAAATATTGGGCTTAATGTTTAAACACGCACTTCACAAATTTACACGAATTAATTCATGTAAATTTGTGAAATTCGTGTTTTTCTTTTTTCATGTGTGTTTTATTTCGCTTGATTTTTATCAAAATTCACCATCCAGTTGACCCCGAATTTATCGGTAAAAGTTCCAAAATAGTCACCCCAAAACGCATCTTCCATTGGCATTCCCACTTTTCCGCCTGCTGAAAGCGCATTGAATAATTTGTCAGCTTCTTCTTTGCTTTCTGCATTGATGGAAATCGAGAAATTATTCCCATAAATGGTTTTGGTTCCAAAGGATTCGAAGCTGTCACTTCCCATTATAGCCGTTTCTTTACTAATGGGTAAGGATACATGCATTATTTTTTCTGCTTCTCCAGGAGGACAAGTTTTGCCGTCCATCGGTGGCATGTCCTTAAATTTTCCAAAATAAGAAAATTCACCGCCAAAAACTGATTTGTAAAAATTGAACGCTTCTTCGCAATTCCCATTATAGGTGATGTACGTGTTTACTGTTGCCATTGTGATTGTGTTTAATTGTTAAACTTTTATGTGTGTTATTATTCTTTTTTGTTTACCAAATGCCTTTTGTACCAAACAATTGCTAAATCAGCTACTTCAAGTAATTTTCCAGGTTCTTCAAAAAGGTGTGTTGCTCCGGGGATTATTTTTATTTTTTTTACGGATTCTAATTGACCGTAGGCCATTTTATTCATGCCAATAACCGCAACATCAAGACCGCCTACAATGAGCAGAGTGGGAGCGGTTACCTGTGGCAATTCGGTAATGGCTAAATCTGGACGTCCGCCACGGGAAACTACCGCTTTTATTTTTTTCTTAAAATAAGCTGCCGCCCGCAATGCCGATGCAGCTCCAGTACTTGCACCAAAATAACCTATGGGCAAATCTTTAATGTTCTTATAGTCCATCAGCCATTGCGTCGTTTCTATCAATCGGTCACTCAGTAAATCAATATTGAATCGATTCTCATAAAGTTTATCTTCTTCTTCCGTGAGTAAGTCAAAAAGAAATGTGCCTATCTTTTGTTTTTGAATCAACTCGGCTACCACTCTGTTTCGGGAACTGAATCTGGTACTGCCACTTCCGTGAGAAAAAATGACTATTGCTCTTGCATTTTCAGGAATTATCAAATCTCCTTTCAATGTTACAGATGATAAAGGGATATCTAAATCTAATTTCTCCATCATTTCAAATTTTAAAAATAAAACCGCATCTTAAAATCATATTATTCAGTGCTAATGGGAAGACGCAACAATTGTATCACTTCCTTATCTTCCACTTGATTGAATTCTTCGTAAAATCCGCTTACTCCACTAAAATATTTGGGAGCCATCAAATAGACAAACTCATCAGTATTTTTTTTAAATACAGGCACGGTGTCATAAGGTATTACAGGCGTGGCGACAATTATTTTTGCAGGTTTTTTTTTTCGTAACATTGCGATACTGGCAAGCAAAGTATTTCCTGTAGCGATGCCATCATCTACTAAAATTATATTTTTCCCTTTTATATCCTGCGGTTTTCTGTTGCCCACGTAGAGCTCGTATTTCTCTTTCATTAATTTCCGCAGTCGGATAATTTCATCATCAATGTACTTTTTGGGAATATTTGAATGCTCATCAAGAATCATGGAATCTGATGAGACGGCACCAATCGCAAATTCTTTATTATTAGGATGTCCTATTTTTTTTGAGAGCACAATATCTAAAGGAAGATGTAAGTTTTTAGCAATTACATATCCCACAGGCACGCCACCTCTGGGAACGGCAATTATTATGGTATTGCTATTCTGGTACTTTTTTAGTTTCTCCGAAAGCAATAAACCAGCCTCAATTCTATCTTTTAATATCTCGTTATACATAATTTTGAGTTTTATGTAAAAGAATAAAATTACACATAAATATATTGATTTTCAAATGATTGCGATTTTTTTTTAAAATATATTAGTGTTGAGATTATAAATTATGCTAAAAAAATTATTGAAAAGGAATATTAAGGACGATTAAAAAACATGGTTTTTACAAATGAAAAAGTAGCATAATAAAAAACAATTTAGACTAAGGAAAGACTTATTTAAAAACTAAAATCACTACTTATTTATAAAATGTTTTTTGCTATTTTTACTTCACAACAAATGGATAGTAATAACTGCAATGAAGAAAATAAATTCAAAAGCAAAGGCAGATACGAATACTGGTTTTGGAACAAATGCTAATAATTATGGTGGACGTTTTGTGAATAAAAATGGATCTGCTAATGTAGAAAAGCGAGGCATGCAACTTTTGCATCGCATTAGTTGGTATCATACCATGATTGATTTGCCAAGATGGAAATTTATGTTAATTCTTCTTTTATTCTATGTGGGGATGAATTTTTTATTTGCGTTACTGTACTATGCAATTGGAATCGAAAATTTGAATGGGATTGATTCTTCAGGTTCAAATTGGGTTAAATTTGGTCAGGCCTATTTTTTTAGTGCACAAACATTTACAACAGTGGGGTATGGGCACATTAGTCCTTCCGGTTTTTTAACCAGTTTATTAGCGGCTGTAGAGGCATTGATAGGATTGTTGAGTTTTGCAATTGCGACCGGTTTATTCTTTGGGCGTTTCAGTAAGCCCACCGCTTTTTTGAAGTTTTCACACAATGCCCTGATCGCTCCTTATGGGGAAACAAAGGGTTTAATGATTAGGATTACACCTTTTAAAAATACTAATTTCACTGATGCCGAAGCTAAAATGACGCTCGGAATGAGTGTGGAAGAGAATGGTGCAAAGACTAATAAATTTTATTCTTTAGCATTAGAATTGGAAAGAATAAATGCATTAACCTTAAGCTGGACTTTGGTGCATCCCATAACAGAAAACAGCCCACTTTATAACTTAACCAAAGAAGATTTTGATAATATTCATGGTGAAATCCTTGTTTTTATAAAAACCTTTGATGATATGTTTAGCAATACCGTTGCCATTCGTACTTCGTATACTTTTGAAGAAGTTATTTACGGAGCAAAATTTGAACCTATGTATACGCGAAGCACTGATAATTCCAAAACTATTCTTGATTTAGACAAATTAAATGCCTTTTACAACGTCACTTTAGAATAATACAATAGTTTTCAAATTATTTCAAATTTATAATAAAATTTATTTTACATTTGTTTATTAAATTTAGATAAATGATAAACAATATAAAAAGTGTGTTTAGTATTAAAGATCTTGAAAATCTTTCAGGAATCAAAGCGCACACGATACGAATCTGGGAAAAAAGATATGATATTCTTCAACCGATGCGTACAGATACTAATATCCGATTATATGATTTGGCTAGTTTGCAAAAACTATTAAACATTACTTTGCTACACGACTATGGATATAAAATTTCAAAAATAGCTACGTATCCTCAAGATAAAATCCCGTCTCTTGTACGAGAAATAATTTCGAATAGAACAGCCAAAAGCCATGCTGTGAGTGAATTTAAGATGGCGATGATGAATTTTGACCAAGAATTATTTTTAAATACTTACAATTGGTTGATTGCTGACAAATCATTCAAGGAAGTATTTCTTCAAGTTTTTATTCCTTTGATGAACGAACTGGGATTATTATGGCAATCAGATACCATAACGCCGGCTCATGAGCATTTTATCAGCTATTTAATCAAACAAAAATTACTCATAAATACTGAGAAATTGCAGGTTTTAAAGCAAACTAAAAAAGATAAAGTTTTTGTGCTTTCTCTTCCTATGAATGAAATTCATGAACTTGGGTTGATGTATTTAAATTATGAAATTTTATTATTGGGTTATAAAACCATCTATCTGGGTGAAAGTATGCCCATCAGTAATTTAAAAGATTTAAAAAAACATTTTGACTCCATTATTTTTATTTCCTATCTCACGGTGCAACCTGAAAGAGATATTTTGGACGAATACATCCAAAAAATGTCTGAAGAATTACTGGATGATACTACTGAATTATGGTATACTGGACGTTTGGTTGAGTTTATTAATAAAGAAGGACTCTCAGATAAAATATCAATTTTCAATTCCATTTCTGAATTAGTGGATGAAATTTAATTTTTTGTTTAAACTTTTCGTATATTTGCTAAACAAATGAGAGAAATAAAAAAAGTTGCAATTATAGGTTCTGGGTTTTCTTCGCTTGCTGCTTCCTGCTATTTAGCACAAAGTGGTCATGATGTTAGCGTGTATGAAAAAAATGCGACAATTGGCGGAAGAGCTCGACAATTAAAAATGGAGGGTTTTACTTTTGACATGGGACCAAGTTGGTACTGGATGCCAGATGTGTTCGATCGTTTTTTTGCTGATTTTGATAAAAAAACTTCTGATTATTACGAGTTAATAAAGTTATCACCAGCGTATCGTGTGTATTACGGAATCGATGATTTTATTACCATTGCGGATAATTTAACCGATATAATATTTGCTTTTGAAGCGATTGAAAAAGGTAGTGGAAAAATATTAAATGATTTTATGGCTGAGGCCAAAAGCAATTATGATATTGCCATAAAGGATTTAGTATACCGTCCGGGAGTTTCTCCACTGGAGTTAATAACCGTTGAAACGGCTAAAAAAGTAGGACAGTTTTTCAGCAACATCAGTAAAGATATACGTAAGAAATTTAAAAATGAAAGGTTGATTCAAATTCTGGAATTTCCAGTTTTGTTTCTTGGTGCAAAACCATCCGATACGCCTTCGTTTTACAGTTTTATGAATTATGCCGATTTTGGTCTTGGAACCTGGCATCCAAAAACAGGAATGTTTGATGTGGTTCGTGCCATGGAAAGTTTAGCATTAGAATTAGGAGTCAAATTCAAAACGAATTCTAATATTGAAAAGATAATTGTTGAGAATAAAACAGCTAAGGCTTTAGTTGTAAATGGCGAAACAATTGCTTCCGATTTGATTTTGAGTGGTGCCGATTACCATCATACCGAAACATTATTGGATCAAGAACATCGTGCGTATTCTGAGAAATATTGGGACAGCCGAGTTTTCGCACCTTCATCATTATTGTTTTATGTTGGTTTCAATAAAAAAATAGATAATATTTCACATCACGCATTATTTTTTGATGTCGATTTTTATCAGCATGCTAAGGATATTTATGATGAACCACAATGGCCAAAAGAACCGTTGTTTTATGCCAATTTTCCATCAGTGACAGATAAAACTGCCGCTCCCAAAGGAATGGAGTCCGGTTTTTTTTTAGTGCCTCTGGCTCCAGGAATCACTGATAATGAGGCGTTACGAGAAGAATATTTTGAAAAAATAATAGATCGTTTTGAAACGTTAACACAGCAAAGTGTGAAAAATAATATTATATTTAAAAAATCATTTTGCAAAAACGACTTTGTATCGGAGTACAACTCTTATAAAGGAAATGCATACGGAATGGCGAATACGTTATTGCAAACCGCTTTTTTGAGACCTAAATTAAAAAGTAAAAAAGTAAAAAATTTATATTTCACAGGTCAATTGACCGTTCCGGGACCGGGTGTTCCGCCAGCATTAATTTCAGGAAAATTAGTGTCAGAATTAATTAACAAGCAATTTTCAGAGCAATAATATGAAGCAATTATTTGATGACGTATCTTTTAAATGTAGTAAGCTAGTTACAAAAAACTATAGCACCTCTTTTTCTATGGCGGTTTACATGTTGTCGCCTAGTATAAGAGATGCCATTTATAGTATTTATGGATTTGTTCGTTTTGCCGATGAAATTGTAGATTCATTTCACGGTTTTGACAAAGAAAGTTTAATCACGGAGTTTGAGGATGAGTATTACAAAGCAATCGAAAGAGGAATAAGTTTAAATCCAATCTTGAACTCTTTTCAGCAAACGGTAAAGAAATATAACATTACTGATGACTTGATTCAGGCTTTTTTGAAAAGTATGAAATTAGATTTAATCAAATCCGATTATAACAGCAAAGCTGAATATGATGAATATATTTATGGCTCTGCAGATGTGGTTGGATTGATGTGTCTAAAGGTTTTTGTTGACGGTGATAATAAACGATATGAGCAACTAAAAGACGAAGCCATGCGATTGGGTTCTGCTTTTCAGAAAGTTAATTTTTTGAGAGATTTGAAAGATGATAATTTGGTATTGAACCGAAATTATTTCCCGGGAGTCGATTTGAATTCATTCGATGAAAAAGCTAAAACAGCAATCATCAATGAAATCGAAGAAGATTTCAAAGTCGCCTATGAAGGAATTGTGAAATTGCCAATAGAAGCTAAGTTTGGAGTTTACACCGCCTTTGTGTACTACAAAAAACTACTAAAAAAATTAGAAAACACACCTTGCGATGAGATTGGAAATGCAAGGATTCGGGTTTCTAATTATACCAAAGCAGGTCTCTTGGCGCAATCTTTTGTAACGTATAAATTAAAATTGGTATAAAATAATACCAGTTTTGAAAAGTATATTTTTAATTAAATAAAAAAACAATGATTTCTTTTTTAATCTTTTTGGGTGTTTTCCTTTTCATGGAATGTGTGACATGGCTTACACATAAGTACATTATGCACGGTTTGATGTGGTATTTTCATGCCGATCATCACCAACCTAAATACGCCAATGTTTTCGAACGAAATGATTTTTTCTTTCTAATTTTCGCTATACCCAGTATCTTACTTTTTTACTTTGGAGTTGAAGGCGGAATGAACTATTTGTTTTTTATTGGTCTCGGAACCACATTTTACGGATTTTGTTATTTCATGATTCATGATGTCTTGATCCACCAACGTTTCAAGTGGTTCAAAAACACCAATAACAAGTATTTGATTGGATTACGCAAAGCACACAAAGTACATCACAAACATTTGGGTAAGGAACAAGGAGAGTGTTTCGGAATGCTATTCGTGCCTTTTAAGTACTATAAAATTTAATTGTAAAAATGAAACTCTATAAAAAAGAAAGCATTCAACATGTTAATGCAAGTTTAGAAGAATGTTGGGCTTTTTTTTCCAGTCCAAGTAATCTTCAGAAAATTACACCGGAAACAATGGGTTTCGAAATCACAGATTTCGATAATAAATCCATGTACGCAGGGCAAATAATACAATACAAAGTATCACCACTTTTAGGATTAAAATTGCCTTGGGTTACTGAAATTACATTTGTAAAAGAGAATAGTTATTTTATCGACGAACAACGTTTTGGCCCTTATGCATTGTGGCATCACAAACATTTTTTTGAAGCCACTGAAAACGGAGTAAAAATGACTGATTTGGTTCATTATGCGCTGCCTTTGGGTTTCATTGGTCGCATTATGAACACACTTATCGTAAAAAATAAATTGAAAGCCATTTTTGATCACAGACGTGTTATGGTAGATCAAATGTTTAATTCAAAATAATGGTGAAACAAGAAGTATCTTTTTTTTGGTTCAGACGCGATTTGCGTTTAGAAGATAACGTTGGATTATTTCAAGCTTTGAAGTCTAAATATCCAGTGATTCCGTTGTTTATTTTTGATGATTCCATTTTAGACAGTTTACCAAAAAATGATGCTCGAGTAGGTTTCATCCACGAATCACTTTCAAAAATAAATCAACAATTACAGGAAACAGGAAGTTCTGTTTTGGTAAAAAAAGGAAAAACTATTGACGTTTGGCAATCGCTGATTCAAGAATTCGATGCCAAAGAAGTTTTCTTCAACAAAGATTACGAACCGTACGCCATACAACGTGACACCATTATTTGTGAAATTTTGGAAGCCAACAATACCATTTCTTATTCTTTTAAAGACCAAGTAATTTTTGAAGAAAAAGAAATCATAAAGGCTGATGGATTGCCGTACACGGTTTACACTCCTTTTAAAAATAAATGGTTAGAAAAATACAAATCAATGGCTCCGGTTCCAGAATATGATGCCACGGATATGTTTTCTAATTTCCATAAAAATAGTTTTACTTTTCCAACATTAGAACAAATAGGTTTCGAAGAAAGTCCAATAAAAGTAAAGCCGCACAATTTAAAATTCATTGCAAATTATCACGATATAAGGGATTTTCCAGCCTTGGACAAAACCTCATATCTTTCGCCACATCTGCGTTTTGGAACCGTAAGCGTTAGGAAATTAGTCAATTGGGCATTTCATAAAAATGATGTCTTTTTGAGTGAATTGATTTGGAGAGAATTCTTCATGCAAATTTTATTCAGTTTCCCAAAAGTCGTAACACAAAACTTCAAATCAGCGTATGATGGGATTCAGTGGCGTAATAACGATGATGATTTCAAACGTTGGTGTTCGGGAACTACCGGATATCCAATGGTTGATGCCGGAATGCGTCAGCTCAATGAAACCGGATACATGCACAACAGAGTCCGAATGGTCGTGGCGAGTTTTCTCTGCAAGCATTTATTGATTCAGTGGCAATGGGGTGAAGCTTATTTTGCTCAAAAATTACTGGATTATGAATTGTCTGCCAATGTAGGAAACTGGCAATGGGCGGCAGGAACCGGTTGTGACGCCGCTCCTTATTTTCGTGTTTTCAATCCGGAAATACAACAGAAAAAATTTGACGAAAAAGGAAGCTACATCCGAAAATGGATTCCAGAATTTGATTTAGGTTATGGAAAACCAATGGTAGAACATGCTATGGCTAGAGACAGAGCGATTGCGACTTACAAAGCCGGAATTTTAAAATAAAAAGATAAAGATTGAACGGATTCATAATTCGTTCAATCTTTATTTTCCTTTTTCAAGCAGGTATAGAAAAGGATATTTGTTTACTAACGGATCAATTTCTTCAGCATTCCCTCGAAAATAAATCCATGAAATGGCAAAACGGAATACCAGTATAATTTTCCCCAAATTCCTCTTGGTCTGAATGTTGCGGATTGGTACAAAGTATTTCCTATTATTTTGAATTCTAACCAAGCTTCACCTGGTAATTTCATTTCGGCAAATAAAATTAACTTTCCCTCTTCTTTATTGGCATACAAAACACGCCAAAAATCTAAGGCATCACCGGAATGAATGTCATGTCGGTTCGTTCTTCCTCTTCGGGAACCCACGCCACCGTATAATTTGTCTATAAAACCTCGTAAATTCCAAAGCCAATCGCCATAATACCAACCCGAATCACCACCAATGGACCAAACTCTGCTGATGGTAAAATCGCGGTCTATGATTTCCATTTTACGGCGGTCGATGTAGCAATCCTTTTTTGGAACTTTCAAATACTCCGACATATTGCTGCTAAAACGCCCGCTGATTAAGGAATCTTTCCAGCTCGAAGCTACTTTGTCTTCGTCTACTTTTATCAAAGCACGGGAAAGCGCTTGTTTGTAGGTCATAGGAGAAACATTCAATAAAGCATTGATTCTGTTATCACTGCAAACCACTTCGACTTTCATACTGCTAACCAATGCTGATGCGAGTCTATACGATGTTGAGGTTACAAAATACAACCAATACGAGGATAATTTTGGAGTCATTATTGGGACAGTAAAAATCCATCGCTTTAGTTTTTTTGCTTCTGCAAAACCCAAAAGCATTTCTTTGTACGTTAAAATATCCGGTCCGCCAATGTCAAAACTCTGATTGTAGGTAAGCGGATTTAATAAGGATTTGGATAAAAAATCAAGTACATCTGGAATTGCAATCGGCTGGCATTTTGTGTTGAGCCATTTTGGAGTTATCATAATGGGCAATTTATTCACTAAATCCCGAATGATTTCGAACGAAGCACTTCCAGAACCCACAATAATTCCAGCTCGTAAAGTTGTCGTGGCAAACGTTCCAATATTTAAAATTTCTTCTACTTTTTTCCTGGATGATAAATGTTTCGAAAGGGATTTGTCATTTACGATTCCGCTCAAATAAATAACTTGTTTTGCTTCGGTTTCATTCAATCGTTGCACAAAATTCAGTGCTGACACGCTTTCTAATTCATCAAAATTATTAGCAGATCCTGACATGGAATGAATCAGATAATAAGCAGCATCAATAGCATCTGGAATGGCTGTCAATGTTTCTTGTTTGAGAAAATCGATCTCAATTACGGTAACACTTTTTTGAAATTCTATTGGACAATAAAACCTGTTTTTATCTCTTACACAACAGATTATTTCATGTCCTTGTGCCACCAACAAAGGCAAAAGTCGCTTCCCGATATAACCTGTTGCACCTGTTAAGAGAATTTTCATGATTTTGTGTTTTTTTGCCGTTAAGGCACTAATTTTATAATTTAAAAATCGTGATGTTATTAAAATTAACTCAGTTTATTAGAAACCAAACTAATAAATTCTTTTCTGGTTTTGTCTTTTTCGAAAGCACCGGTGAAAGATGATGTTGTGGTAACTGAGTTTTGTTTTTGAATGCCTCGCATTTGCATGCACATGTGTTGGGCTTCAATAACAACGGCTACACCAAGTGGATTCAAAGCGTCCTGAATACAGTTTTTAATCTGGTCTGTCAATCGTTCCTGAACTTGCATTCTTCTGGCAAAAGCATCCACGACTCTTGGGATTTTACTTAAACCTACAATTTTACCATTTGGAATATAAGCGACATGTGCTTTTCCAAAAAACGGCAACATATGGTGTTCACACATAGAGTAAACTTCGATGTCTTTTACCACAATCATTTGTTGATGGTCTTCGATAAACATCGCTGATTTTAGTATTTCCAAAGGATCTAATCCGTAACCATGAGTTAGATATTGCATTGCTTTTGCAACACGTTCAGGTGTTTTTTCAAGACCTTCACGAGTAACATCTTCTCCTAAATTTTCAATTATTACTCTATAATTATCAGCTAAAGCTTCCGTTATTTCAGTATCGTATTGTTCGATTTTTTCGTAACTTTTCATTTCTTTTATCATGGTATGCTGTCTTTCAATATTAAGTTTGGCTAATTATTTTTTTAGATTTTAAAAGTCACTATTCCGTAATCCATTTCGAATATCTGACCTGAGATTGATTTCGTATTTTCAGAAATCAGGAAGTTTGCCATATTGGCCACTTCTTCCGGTTTCAAATAACCTTTCATCGGGTGGCGTTCCACCATATTTTCTTTCATTCGATCATTTCTTAAAATACCTGCCGAAAGTGATGTTTCGGTAATCGTGGGAGCAATGGCATTGATGCGTACTACCGAAGCCAATTCTGCTCCCAGCGATTTCACTAATCCTTCAATTCCTGCTTTTGCGGTAGCAATACTAGCATGAAACGGCATTCCTAATTTTGCGGCTACGGTGCTAAACAAAACAATCGATGGATTAGTTCCCTTTTTTAAAACAGGTAAATATTTCTGAATGGCTTTTACTGCGCCAATTACATTAATTTCAAAATCATTTCTAAAATCATCGATACTAAGACTTCCTATTGGTTTCAAATTGATGGAACCCGGACAGTAAATCAAGGTGTCAATAGTTTCTATTTCCGGAAGTGCATCCTGCAAAACATCTGCAGAAAAGTGTTTCAGATTGGGATGTGTGATATCTGGCGCGTTTCTACTAATGTTGTACACCATGTTTGTTTCTAATTGTTGCAACAAAATTGCACTACCAATTCCCTTACTACCACCAATGATTACTATGTTTTTCATTTTATATATATTGTTGTTTTAACAGATTACTGTTCACTGAACACTAATTTTTATCGTTTGGAAATTTTGTTATTATTAATTTGTCTTTGCATGGTACATTTAAAACGTCCTTCCTTAAAATCCCTTAATTTTTCATGTTTTGTTTTACGGCCTTGCACTCTTTCGCGCCACATTCTAAAACTCGAAGGTTTCATTTCGATGCGCATCAAGTCGATTACTTCTTGTTCTTTTAATCCAAATTGCATTAAAATCGCATCAAATGTGGTTCGGTCTTCCCAAGCCATTTCTATGATTCGGTCTTTGTCTAAATCAGTAAGTTCTTTTTTTATAGTCACGATATTTTATTTAATTCAAATTGCTATTGAAAAATTATTCGCTGTCGCCAATATCAGCCATAGTGTGTAACTTTAATATGCGGGAACTTTCCTCTTTTACCAATGGATTTTTCTTCATTTTCCATAAAAAATCACTGGCAAATTTTCTCGTCCGTTCCATATTTACAATTGGTTTCGGATAACTGATGCCTATTTCGAAATCATTAAATTTCTGGTCTAAATAGGTCATTTTATACGGTTCATGTACAAATCCTCGTGGCAAATTGCGCAATTCCGGAACCCATTTTTTTATAAATTCACCATCAGGATCGTGTTCGTAACTGTTCTTTATTGGATTATATATACGTAACATATTGATTCCGGTTTCACCAGCCTGCATTTGCAACTGCGGAAAATGAATTCCGGGTTCAAAATCCAAGAACATTTGTGATAAATGTTGTGTAGCTTCTTGCCAAGGTTGCCATAGATTATGTGTAAAAAACGATACTAACATGGCACGCATTCTAAAGTTCAAATAACCGGTTTCATTCAAGCACCGCATAGATGCATCGATTAATGGAAATCCCGTTTTTCCTGTTTTCCAAACTTCAATATAATTTTCATTGACTTTCTTTTTTAACGAATGGAAGCCTTTATTGACACTTTCAAACTCCATGACTTCTTCCATTTCAAATTTTTGAATGAAATGTGCCTGCCAAGTCAGTCTGGATATAAAAGAGTCAATTTGCTTTTTATGGCTGCACGTCAATCTGAACGATGCTGCTTTTTGCAAAACTTGCCTGGATGATATATTTCCCCAAGCAATGTATGGGGATAATCTGCTGCAACTTTTTCGAGCCAATAAAGGTTTTGAAATATGGGAATTATAATTGTGATAGCGCTCGTCAAAGAAGTTTTGTAAATATTTACCAGCCATTGTGCTGCCTCCTTTTTGAAAAACAGTATCCGGAATGGTTTCTAAATTTGTCTTTTCTAATGCTTTTTCGAGTTCTGTTATTGCTTCCGTATCGAGGAAATTTTCTGCTTTCGAATCAAAAATAAATTGGAGTTCATTCATGTATTTTTCCCACTTTGAAATCCAGTTTGTTCTGTTTCTCAACGCTCTAAAAATTCCGTTATTGGTGTTTTCAACCCAATTGATTTGATTGTTTTTACAAAAACGTTTAAAGGTTTTGTCTCTTTCGTACGTGATTTTTAATCCCGTTTCCTGATGCGAAAAAACCAAATCTATTTTATATATTTCTTGTATAGTATTGAAAACGGGAAGCACCTCTGAGGACACCGCTAAAACATGTGTGTTCGATTTTTCCAGTTGTTTGTTGATGTCTAAAAGCGATTGCTTGATGAAATTCCAATGTCTCGGACTGTAATGCGAATCGTTTTCTAAAGATTTTTCGAATACATAAAGCAACAAAGTAGGTGTATCAGTTTGTGTAGCATTAAAAATCGCTTCGTTATCCTGTAAACGAAGGTCCCTTTTAAACCAAACTACATTGATATGTTTCTTGTTTGTATTCATTTAATTTTTAAAATAATTGTTGTTGTAGCCATAATTTCTGGAATTTTGATTGCCCGTCGTAATTTTCAGCTTGTAGCTTAATATTGAATTTTCGATCTCTTAGGTCGTTTCCAACTCCTGAAACATACATCCAATTCCCGTAATTGCTGTGTACATCGTAATCAATAAGCATCGCTTCAAAATAAGCGGCTCCGATACGCCAGTCTAACAGAAGCTCCTTTGCAAAATAAGATGCTACATTTTGTCTCCCGCGATTGCTCATCCAACCGGTTTGTTGTAATTCAATCATGTTGGCATTTACAAAAGGCTCTTCTGTCGTGCCGTTAATCCAATTGTTTATGTCTGATGGATTGGTTTTCCAATCGTATTTTTTGTCTAAAATCCCTCCAATTTTAAAAATCGAATTCCCATTTTTCATCGAAACATATTTAAAATAATCCCTCCAAATCAGTTCGAAAATCAACCAATACGTAGAATCATTTTTCCTGATTTGTTGCTCATATCTAACAATCTCCCAATAAATAGTTTTCGCCGAAATGGAACCGTTTGCCAACCAAGGAGAAAATTTCGAACTAAAATCAGTCCTAATTAATCCGTTGCGAGTCAATTTATAAACACTTAGTTTTTTGGTTTTCCAAAAATAATGCTCCAGTCTTTGTAGCGCTTCGTTTTCACCACCGCAAAAAGGAAATGCCGTTCTGGAATCTATTTCAAAATCACTAAATCCTAATGTTTTCATCGTAGGAATTACAGTTTTGTTTGTGGCCCAATTTTCTTTAGACAGCGGTTGAGCTGCAAATTCAGGTCTGACTTTTATTGATTTTTCACATTGATTCCTGAATTGTGTAAAAACATTTGGAATAGATGAAATGTCAAACGGAATGTTTGCAGGATGAAATAAGAACTGATTGTAAGTAGCTTTGAACAATACTGAATCTGGAACTTTAGATTTTATATTCTCTAAAACTTCCATTTCCTCACTCGTCCATTCTTCTTGAAAGTAAACAGAATTAATTTCGTTTTGAGCTACAATTTCGGGAATAGAATCTTCGGGATTTTGATGATACACCAAAAGTTGAATATTTAATTTTTCCAGATTTTGTTTCAATGCTGTTACCGATTCAATTAGGAATTTAGCCCGGAATTTCTCTGTTTTCTTAAAACCAAATCTTGTTTGTTTAAAATGCCTTGGATCAAAACAGTACATCGCGATTACGATTTCATTTTCATCAATAGCATTTGTCAAAGATTCATTATCATTGACTCTCAAATCATTTCTAAACCAGACTAACCCTTTTTGTTTCTTTTGCATTTTTCACTACAATATTTGACTTCGTCCCAAACCTTTTCCCATTTTTTCCGCCAGCTAAAAGGTCGGTTACAAACCAAACACATTTTTGAAGGCAGATTTCCCTTTTTCACTAGTTGTATTTTTGATATTCATTGACAACGATTTTCGCTTTCAAATCAAACATCAAATTGTATAATCCAAAAAAAGTTCGGTTCATATAAATGAAGTGTTTGGAACCTCGATTGCCATTCATTTTTCTAAGATTTGTGTCTTTTGAAAATCGTTCGCCCAATTGTGCGATGCTTTCAAAAAATGCTGCGTCCGAGAAATCAAAAGTTTCGGTTTGAAAAGGTTTAGTGAAAAGCGATAACAAATCGTAAAACATTTGAGTGAAATACGCCACTTCCTCTTTGGAATCATCCACTCTAAGGATTTCTAATTCGAATAATTTTTGGCTAAAAAGTTTCTTGTTATCAATTACTTCTTTGTTTATTAATTCGAAATAAGGAATATAGAAGTCATTAGGGATTAGTTTCATACAACCAAAATCCAGTGCCATTAATTGGTTTTCATCGTTAATCAAGAAATTTCCCGGATGCGGATCAGCATGTACTTTTTTCAGGATATGTATCTGATACATGTAGAAATCCCATAAAGCTTGACCAATTTTGTCTGCGATTTCCTGATTGTCATTTTTATTGGTAAACTCCGAAAGATGTATTCCTGTCATCCAATCCATCGTGATAATCTTCTCCGATGAATATTCAGAATAGTAATTCGGGAAAACCAAATTTTCAATCTTTTTACAGGCTTCAACAACTTCTTGGCTTTGTTTCAATTCCAATAAATAATTGGTTTCCTCAATCAATTTGTCTTCAACTTCCTTAAAATACTTGTCAGAATCTTTCCCCTGAAGGTTAAACATTCTAATCGCTATTGGTTTTACCAAAGCCAAATCTGACGAAATACTATTGGCAACGCCAGGATATTGGATTTTTACAGCCAGCTTTTTACCATCTTTTACTGCAACATGAACTTGTCCTATACTTGCGGCATTAACAGAATTAGCATTGAATTCATCAAAAATTTCATAAGGTGTTTTTCCAAAATTTGTCTGGAAGGTTTTTAACACTAATGGTGCCGAAAGTGGAGGAACAGAAAATTGTGAAAGTGAAAATTTTTCTACATAAGCCTGCGGCAAAAAGCTTTTGTCCATGCTTAACATTTGCGCTACTTTCAGCGCACTTCCTTTCAAACTTTTCAGTCCGTCATAAATATCTTCTGCGTTATCTTCGTTGAGTTTGTCACGAGTCAAATCTGAATTAACCATTTTTTTTCCGTAATATTTCAGGTAGTTTACACCAACTTTTGCACCTGTTTGCACCAGTTTTGTAGCTCTTTCAATTTTTGTAGTAGGTATGTAGTCTATCGTTTTCATTACTTGTTGTATATTTTTTCTTTGAAAATAAATTTTCCAAAGTCTATTAAGCTATCTAGCGGAGTGATGTTCATCAATTCAAATGTGGCTTTTACAGACTTCTCAATATAGATGTCTGTTTTCTCAAAAGCAGGAGAAGAATCATCTAGCCAGAATTTTAGCGTCAATAAAAGTTGTATCCAAGACGTTTCCTGAAATGCTTTCTCTTGGAAATTTTGAAGTTTTTCTTGTTGCGTTCTAAACTCGTCTGAGATTATTTCAATCAGATAATTTTTAAAACTGTTTCTAAGTTTAGAAAGTTGCATTAGTTTCTTTAATTGAATGTTGTGTTCTTTTAAAACGAGCATAACATAACTTCTGTTCGCTGTTAGAATTTCAAAAAAAGTAAAATAGAAACTTAGCATTTTACTTTTCATATCATACATCTCGTATTCTTTGTTTTTATTCAGTAATTCTACCGTTTTTTCTAAAAACATTTTAAAAATCTCTTTCTCGATACTTTCTATAGTTCCAAAGAATGTATAGAAATCAGCTTCCGTAAAATCATTTATTTTTGCAAAATGATATACTGATTTCGGTTTTTCACTATGATCGAGTACATAGTTCATGTACATTAAAACTATTTTGTCCTTTGTTAGTATTGTTTTTTTAGCAGCCATTTTTTGTATATTTCTAATTAAAGTATAAAGATATGAAATGTTTAACTATATATTAATAAAGTTAAACAAAATTTAATATAATTTTATATCATTATAAATCATTAGCTTTACATTATGATGAAAAAAAATGTGTTAATCAGCGGAGGTTCAGGATTTATTGGCAGCCATTTAACAGGCTTATTGATAGCAAAAGGGTACTCAGTTTCCATCTTGAGTAGAAGTGAAAAACAAAACAAGGGTGACATTTTCTATTACAAGTGGGATGTTATAAATCAGACTATCGATGAAGAAGCGGTTTTAAAAGCTGATTATATAATTCACTTAGCAGGTGAAAATATTGCTGAGAAAAGATGGACCGCCAAACGAAAAGCTGCTATTATAGACAGCCGGGAAAAATCTACTCAGTTGTTGTATTCCGTTTTAAAAACGAACAATAAAAAACTCGAAGCTTTTATTTCAGCTTCGGCGGTAGGTATTTATGGAGCCGTAAATGGCGAAGAGATTTGTTCAGAAAACATGCCTCCTGCAAATGATTTCTTAGGGTATACCTGCCAGAGATGGGAAGGGACTTTGGATTTTATTGAAAACTTGCATATTCGAACCGTAAAAATCCGCACGGGATTGGTATTAGGGAAAAATGATGGTTTTTTAAAGAAACTGCTTCCTTTATTCAAGTTTAGATTGGGTTCTGCATTGGGTTCCGGAAAGCAATACATGCCATGGATTCATGTTGATGATTTATGTAGCATCTATTTTCAGGCAATAGTTGATTCAAATATGGAAGGACCTTATAACGCAGCAATGAATGACAATACGACCAATACTATTTTTTCTAAAACATTGGCGCGTATTTTTGGTTATCCTATTTGGTTGCCTAATATTCCTGTTTTTGTATTAAAATTGGTACTGGGGGAAATGGCTATAATTGTCCTGACTGGAAGAAGAGTCTCATCTGATAAAATTGAACAAACTGGTTTTCAATTTAAATTTAAAAATCTTGAAGTGGCATTAAGAGATTGTATAGCAAAATAGATTTATTCTAAGACACAAATGAGTTGTGTGTTTACACTTTTAGATATTTTGCTGCGAACAATAAAAGGAATTTCAATCATAAAATCATCAGTGTTTAAGGGAAATTGAGCGTTAATTTCAATTCGTTTATCCACTTTTTTTAGGGTACTATTAATGCCTATTTTTCTAGTTCTGCCATGAATGGTAATTTTCCCATTTATTTTATATTCTTTAGCGACTGAATTGATATTTTTTAAATCAAATTTTTCGATTTTACCTTTAAAAACTGCTCTGGGATATCGGTTGCTTTCCATGTAGTTTTCATTAAAATGTTCTTCCATCAGATTTCTTTCAAATTTGAAATCTTTGATGTTCATCCAACAGGCAATCTGTCCCGTTTTAGTTATCAAAATACAGGTTGTTTTTTCATTCATTGCTTTCACTTCTTCAAATAAAGGGATTGAAGCTTCAAAATGTATGGTGCCTCCATAAGTTACCATTTTTTCTTGAGCAATAGTTCTAAACGCAATAACTAGTAATACTATTAGAGTAATTTTTTTCATAGTGGTTTATGAATTAAATTACTTAAAGTTACGAAATAAACAAATGAAATAAAAGCATTAAGCCGTTGAAAAATCACCAAATCAGTTAATTTTTCAAGGTTTTTTTAATCAGAAATTAGGTTGTAATTCTAAAATGTAATATTCGTAGAAAAGCCGTCTTTACTAATGATTATTACAATCATAGTTCCAACTTAATGTTGTATTTTTTTAAGTTCTCTAATGATTCTTTTGAGGTGTAATCAAACTTTTCTTCGTGTAGGTCTTTTTCCCTTTTTAAGGCGATTTGTTTGATGCAATTGCAAAAGCGACGTACTTCATTAAGATTGGACAGAATTAATCCGGGAACAAGCATGCTATTGCCTTCTTTGTCTTTGGCGACCATAGTAAAATAAGACGAATTACAATGTTTAATTTTTCCCGTTTGAATGTTCTCGGCTTCTACACGAATGCCAATAATCATGGAACTGTTACCTACATAATTGACACTGGCTTTCATTGTAACGAGTTCGCCTACTTCTATTGGTTTTAAGAAATTCACGGTATCTACTGAAGCGGTTACGCAATAATTTCCTGAAAATTTTGAAGCGCAGGCAAAAGCGATTTGATCTAATAAAGACAAAATATAACCTCCGTGTATCTTTCCGCTAAAATTAGTGTGTGACGGTAGCATCAATTCTGAAATTCGAATATTAGAGGATGCGACAGTTTTAAAGGTACGGTTCATTTATTTTATTTTAAAAGGAGAATTCACCATTTTTACGTCTGTAATAAAGTAGCGCGTATCGCCCCACCAAGGAAATGTTCTATAGCGTTCCACATAAGTTACCTGAACATATTTACCTTCCATATCTTTCAAATCAGTAATCACTTTTTCCTGATTGTCCATCACCGAAAAAGAGAAAATCTGTGCTCCAGAAATCCCTTGACTTATTTCGCCCTCCCAAGTTTTGAATGCAACTCCTTTTCGGCTCACTTTTATTAGTTCGCCTGAACGTACCCCTTCGCTATACGTGGCATTGTATAAAAAAGCGAAATAACCGGCAACTGATACTACAAGTATTAATGCAATAACCATTAAAAATTTCCTCATTCTTTGTTTAGTTTAAAAGTTGATTTTCGTCTTTTTCTGCTCGATTTAATATGCTTTCCGGTAGTGCTTTCTTCGCTTTGGCTCCCATTTTTTTCAATTTCTCCACACTCACGATTAAGTTTCCTTTTCCTTCTACGAGTTTATTCATGGCACCGCTGTATTCTATTTTACTCTCGTCTATCTTCTTTCCAATTTTGATTAAATCACCTACAAAACCTTCAAATTTATCATACAAAGCCCCAGCTTGGCGCGCAATTTCCAAAGCGTTTTCCTGTTGTTTTTGGTTGGTCCACATGCTGTCAATAGTTCGTAAAGTAGCTAATAAAGTCGCAGGCGTAACTATGACAATGTTCTTCTCGAATGCTTTGTTGTACAAACTCGTATCTTCATTCAGTGCCATAGCAAATGCGGGTTCAATAGGAATAAAAAGCAAGACAAAATCAGGACTTTCTATTTGGTATAAATCGTGGTAATTTTTATTACCTAATTGTTCTACATGGCGTTTGATGGAATTGACGTGTTCTTTTAGATATCCGATTTTCAGAATATCATCTTCCTCATTGATGTATTTTTCATAAGCTGTCAAAGAAACTTTAGAATCGACAATCATCTTTTTACCATCCGGCAGATTGATGACAACGTCAGGAAAAACGCGATTTCCATCTTCGGTAGTGAAAGCTTGTTGTACTTCATATTCACGGCCTTTTTCTAATCCTGATTTTTCAAGAACGCGTTCTAAAACTAATTCCCCCCAATTCCCCTGCATCTTGCTGTCGCCTTTCAAAGCTTTTGTCAAGTTGATGGTTTCTTTGCTCATTTGGATATTCATTTCTTGTAAGCCTAGAATTTGTTGGCGCAAAGCTGCATGATAATCAATACTTTCTTTGTGTGTGTCTTCAACTTTCTTTTCGAACAAATGAATTTTATCCTGCAAAGGCGACAGGATGTTTTTCATGTTTTCCTTGTTCTGCTCCGTGAATTTAGTAGACTTTTCTTCTAATATTTTATTGGCGAGATTCTCAAATTCTTTGGTGAATTTTTCCTGTAATTTTTCGACTTCTTCTTTCTGTTCTTTGTTGCGCTCCCAAAGATTTTCAAAATCAACTTCCTTTTTAGAAAGCTGGATGGCTAAGCTGTCTTTTTCGTTTCGAATACTTTCTTTCTCAGTATTGGTGTTTTCTAATTGTTTTTCAAAAGTTGTTTTGTCTACAATAATCTGTTCTTTTAGTTGATTGAATTGGGAAGAAAATGCAATCAATTTTTCTTCTAAACTAATTTTTTCCGACTGGAATCGGGCAGAGAAAATCAGTTTACCGATGAAAATACCAATAACGAGAGCAACAATGAAAATCAATAAAAACGGAAGCATATTTGACATAGAATTTCTTTTTGTAAGTTTGTAAAAATAAACAAAAGTTTCCTTGTTTCCTTTCGGAAATCAAAATACTACCTTAAGTTTTAGTATTCATGGATTTGTAAATTTAGTTGTCAATTAATTTTTATACTTTTAAAAATATGCAGGATAAATCTTTAAAATTGAATTCTCGTTTTTTTGCAATTATAGCTATTGTCGGTTGGTTTGCTGTTGTATTGCAATTGTATCTTATCATTATCAATCGTGTGGCCTCTCTTCCGGAGACAATTGTTCGATTTTTTAGTTTTTTTACGATTCAAACGAATATTTTGGTGGCTATATGTTTTACTTTTCTTTGGCTGAAGCCAAAATCCAAATGGGGTTTGTTTTTTTCGAAACCTAAAAACACAACAGCAATTACGTTATACATCACCATTGTAGGACTTGTTTACAATGCGATTCTGCGATTTTTATGGGCTCCAACGGGTTCTCAAAAAGTAGTGGATGAATTGTTGCATTTGGTTATTCCAATTTTGGTTTTAGTATATTGGATTCTTTTTGTACCTAAAAAAGCATTGGGATTCAAAGACATTTTCCTTTGGCTGATTTTCCCTTCCTTATATTTGGTTTACACTTTAATTCGGGGCGCTTTTTTTAATTTTTACCCGTATCCGTTTATCGATGTGAATCTGTTGGGTTACAATATAGTGTTGCTTAACAGCTTTTTTATGCTATTGGCTTTTCTTTTTTTTGGGACTTTACTGATTGGGATTGGGAAAATAAGAAGCAGTAATTTAGATAGAAAATAAAAATGGCCAATACGGAATTAGATTTGTATTGGCCTTTTTAAACTAAATTAATTTTTATTCGTCTAGTTTGATATTCCCTCTGTCTTCTTTGTTATCAGGATGTTCATTAGGATATCGATTTGGGATGATGTCTGAGTTATGATCTTTATTTTCTACCATTTTTTTAGCTTGTTCTTCGGAAACATTCGCGACATCTGAACTTAAGTTTTTAGGAGTACAGTCCTCATTCTGTTCGAGAGTTCCGTCAATATTACGTGCTCTTTGAACAATTTTTTGATTTCCATGACTATCAGTTTCTACCTCTGATTTTAGATGTGATACTTCAGGATTCGTATTTTTGGCTAGATTCTGACCGCTAAATCCTTCGTTTATATTTTGCTTATTGTTTGTTTTTTTTGAACCTAAATCGTTATTTTCCATGATGTTTAATTTTAATGATATCATATTAGCTATTATAATATTACGTCTTTTAAACGAAGTAATTTAATCATTTAACTTAGCTTTTGGTTTACACCAATAAATGTATCGCAACACTATTTTAAATCCAGCAAAAACAAAACTATATTTGCACGCACAAATAATACAATAAAATGTCTCATTCTCATTTCATCATTCACAAACCTTACGGGTATCTGAGTCAGTTTATTTACGAGTTAAAAAGAAAAAAGAAACTGCTTGGAGAATTGCACAATTTTCCCAAAGGAACGATGGCAATAGGCCGTCTTGACGAAGATTCCGAAGGATTATTGTTGTTGACCACGGACGGAATGATGAGCGAAATCATAAGAAGTAAAAAAGTCTATAAAGAATACTATGTTCAAGTTGATGGGGTTATCCATCAGGAAGCAATTGAGCAATTGCAAAAAGGTGTCGAAATAGGTTTTAATGGCACCAAATACATAACGAAACCTTGCAAGGCGTTCCTGATAAACGAAATTCCCGATTTTGGTGCAAGAGGGAAAAAAATACGGGATGAACGTCACGGACCTACTTCTTGGGCTTCCATTACAGTCAACGAAGGAAAGTTTCGACAAGTCAGAAAAATGACTGCTGCTGTGGGTTTTCCTACGTTACGATTGGTTCGTGTTCGAATAGGAAACGTACATCTTAATGATTTACAAGCGGGAGAAGTTCTGGAAGTAGAAAATTTTCAAATAGAAATTTAAAGGATTTGATCTGAATTTTTCAATTTTTTAATTTTTCAATTTTTTAATAAAGTATAATATGTTAAACATTGTTTTAGTAGAACCTGAAATCCCAAATAATACGGGAAATATTGGCCGATTGTGTGTAGGCACCGAAAGCCGTTTGCACTTAATCCATCCTTTTGGGTTTGTCATTAATGATAAAAACCTGAAACGTTCCGGATTGGATTATTGGGTGCACCTTGATGTCACAGAATATCAAAATGTAGCCGAATGGAAAGCGCAAATTCCGGATTTATCCCGGGTTTTCCTGATGAGTTCCCATGCTGAAAAATCGTATTTGGAGAATGATTTTCAAGATGGTGACTGGTTGGTTTTTGGAAAAGAAAGTAAAGGTTTGAGTGCAGCTGTCTTAAACGAATTTCCCAATCATCTGACAATTCCAATGTCGCCGTTAATTAGAAGTTTCAATATTGCAAATTCAGTGGCGTTTGTCATTGGCGAAGCAAAGAGGCAAATAACCGGTAAATTTTAGACTCTAAAAATACAGTCCGTTTTATGGGTAAAATGTCATATATTTGAGAAGGTGATTCCGGATTAAATTGTATTTTCCCTCCTTTAAAGCTTATTTTATGATTGATAAAGTTCTCCTTAGAAGTACCATTTTCAAACATTTGGATGGTTTGGTTACTGCACCTGTTGCGTATGAATTGCATAAAAAAGGAGTGTTGTCTTATATTCTTGACCGAAAGGAAGTGACACTTACCGAACTTACCTCACATTTTAAAGCAAATGAAGGTTATCTCAACGTGGGTTTACGGAATTTATGTTCTCAAGGATTTCTGAATTATCATGTCAATAATGCTACCGATATAATTAAATTTAGCATCAATGATAAAAGTGAAACTGCTTTTTCAATGTTTCATTTGTATAAAGATGTGATTGATTTATTGCATTTTTCGATGCAATTTCACCCTAGATTATTTGAAGAAGCTCCTTTTGAACGGTTGCGTGTTATTTTCGAAAAATACAGGCACAATTACGAAATTTCTTTTTCGAATGATGCGTTGACGAATTCTGTTCAGCATCAGATTTTAACACATATAGAAGGATGTTTGGTAGGTCCTACTTTAGTTCGTCTTGGGATGAGTGGCATGTTTCACAAATATTTTATGGAGATTTCCTTCCGTCCCGAAGAATTTCATAAGTCCCCCGAAAATTTCAAAATAATTCTCGATTTCTTTACTCATTTGGGGTGGTTTACCCAAAAAAAAGGGAATTATCAGTTTACGGAAATGGGTTTGTTTTTTGCCAAAAGAGCTGCTGCTTATGGTGTGACGGTTTCTTATTTGCCTACTTTCAGTAAAATGGAGGATTTGCTTTTTGGTAACCCAAATATACTGCGAACGGTTGCCGCGGGTGAAGATGAAATTCATGTGGACCGAGAAATGAATGTTTGGGGAAGCGGAGGCGCACATGACACGTATTTTAAAGTTGTAGATGAAATTATTATCAAATTGTTTAATTTGCCAATTGAGGATCAGCCAAAAGGAATTCTCGATATGGGTTGTGGAAACGGAGCATTTATAGAACATATTTATACTGTAATCGAAAGACAAACCTTGCGGGGAAAAATGCTGGATGACTATCCTTTATTCCTTGTGGGTGCCGATTATAACCAGGCGGCGTTGAAAGTAACCCGAGCCAATTTAATCAAAGCCGATATTTGGGCCAAAGTAATTTGGGGAGATATTGGCCAGCCGGATTTGTTGGCCAATGATTTATTGGAAAATTATAACATTGATTTGAAAGATTTGCTGAATGTTCGAACCTTCTTGGATCACAACCGAATTTGGGAAATGCCTAAACAGATCACCAAAGGCAGACTGAGTCATTCCACTGGAGCATTTGCACATAGAGGAGAACGGATCCATAATAGTTTGGTCGAAGACAATCTATTGGAACATCTGCATAAATGGTCGCCGTATGTTCGGAAATTCGGATTGTTAATGATTGAATTGCATACGATTGCTCCAAATTTGACTGCTGCTAATCTTGGAAAAACGGCTGCTACGGCTTATGACGCCACGCATGGCTTTTCGGATCAGTATATTGTTGAAATTCCGGTTTTACACAAAGTAGCTGCTGAAGCGGGATTGTATCCGGATCCTAATTTCTTCAGGAGATTTCCGGATTCTGATTTAGCGACTGTCAGTATTAATTTATTGAAAGGGCAATGATTTAGACAATTGTAAACTTCCCTTTTTCAGCGTCAAAAACAATATGTTCATCTTTGAATAAAGTATTAAAACTTCCTTTAGAAATAAAATTACAAGGCTCGTCTTGAAGCACTGTTTCCGGTGTCATGATAATCATTTCGTCACTCAATTGTATCGCCATATCAATATCATGGGTAGAAAATAAAATGCATTTTCCGGTTTCATGGGTAAGCTTTTTCAAAAGTTTGAATAAAGCTACTTTATGCAATAAATCCAAATGAGTGGTAGGTTCATCTAAAATTATTAACGGAGTGTCTTGGGCCAATGCGCGTGCAATCAACACTTTTTGTAATTGTCCGTCACTGATCTCATAATGTTTTTTTGTTGCTAAATGACTGATTTGAGTCAGTGCCATGGCCTCGTTAACTTTTACAATATCAAGATCCGATAAAGTTCCCATCCAATTGGTGTAGGGCTGTCTTCCTAAAGCAATGAGTTCAAAAACGGTTAAATTACTGGGCGGTAATTTTTCAGTCAAAACGATACTTAGGTTTTGCGCTAAATCCAAAGGTTCGTAATCAGTAATTTTCTTTTCATTCAAGAATACAGCACCGGAAAGCGGTTTCTGGATTCCCGTTATCGTTTTTAAAAGCGTTGATTTTCCGATGCCATTGGCACCAATTAAAGCAATCAGTTTTCCTTTTTTTAAAGCAATAGAAATATTCGAAGCCACTACGATTTTCTCTTTTTTATGAGAATAACCAATGCTGATTTGAGACGCTTGTAAGATGATTTTTTTTTCCATTAGGCAATCATTTTTCGTTTACTGACCAACAACCAAATTACTACAGGAGCCCCAATTATTGACGTCACCGCATTGATTGGCAAAGTGATCTCCAATCCGGGCAATTCTGAAATTACATCACAAATAAGCATAATCGAAGCCCCTAAAAGTAACGTACTCCAATACAAAACCGAATGGTTGCTGGTTTGGAATACTAATTTTGCTATGTGCGGAACTGCCAGTCCTACAAAGGCAATTGGGCCTGCATACGCGGTGATGCTTCCGGCTAAAATACTTGTTGCAAAAATAATAATTAATCGTGTTTTTTTGAAATTCAAACCTAAACTGCGAGCGTAATTTTCGCCCAATAACAATGCATTCAGTGGCTTGATGCTAAACAGACTTAATAATAAGCCAATTCCCACACAAACGGATAAAATTAATATAGAAGACCACGATAAGTTGCCTAAATTTCCCATGGACCAAAACGTAAACTTTTGCAATTGTTCAGCCGAACTAAAATACGTAAGAACACCTACTATTGCGCTGGTAAAACTACCAAACATTAACCCTACAATTAAGATGGCCATTGTATCGCGCAACCGTTGTGATACCATTAAAACGGCGAGTAATACAATAGAGCTTCCTATAGTTGAAGCTAAAACAACACCATACGAGGATAGTAAAATTGTACTTAGAAAAGGCGGAAGTAAGCTCGCTCCTAATATTACGAAAGCAACGCCTAAACTGGCACCAGAACTCAGTCCTAAAACATAAGGTCCGGCCAATGGATTTCGAAATAAAGTTTGCATCAGTAAACCACTGATTGATAATCCCATTCCAACGAGAATTGCCGTAATGGCTTTGGGTAACCGATAATTGATGATAATATATTCCCAAGTAGATTTACTCGCTTGACCACCCGTTAAACTGGTATAGACTTCTTTAAAAGGTATGGTGATGGAACCAAAACTAATGTTTACAAAAAACAATAGCACAAGCCCCAAAGTAAGCAAGAAAAATAGAATCGTATTTCGTTTTTGATTCGCCAATTTAATTCAGTTTTTGTGCAAAAGTAAAAGTATAATTTGGAAGCAATTCCGGATGGAAGATTTTAATGTAATCTTTCAATACCAAATCCGGTCTGCTTGGTGCCAATTCATAATAAATAGTTCCTCCAGTTGCACCTAATTTACTTTCAAAAGTATACACATTTTTAGATTTTAAAGCGTCAAATTGACTGTAATGCGTATTGCTGTTTTCGAATTCAGTACTATTTTTAAAAGAACCTGTTGCTATCCAATATTTCGCTGTTTTTGCTTTCTCTAATATTTTTTCAAAAGGCAAACTAAGACTTCCTGTTCCTTCCACATTTGCCCACAAATAATTTGCTTTGGCATCTTTCATAAATTGGGCTACCCAGCTATTTCCTCTTGCTACATACCATTGATTTTGATACATAGATCCGTACAAAACGGTTGCTGTTGGTTTTTTGGTTGCAACCAATTGTATCGCGTCATTGTAATTTTTAACGATTCCATCAAAAAGCGTTTTGGCTTCTTTTTCTTTTCCAAATAAAGCACCGTAAAGCTTAATCCATTCTGCTTTTCCAAGCGGAGTTTGTTCCATCCAGTCCGCTTGAATGAATACTTTAAGACCGCTTTTTTGTAAATTATCAATCATCGGATTGTTGTTGTCAACTCCAAAAGTTACAATTAAATTAGGCTCCAATTCAATGAGTTGCTCCATATTTAATTTTTCGTTTTGTCCTATGTTTTTAACAGCGCCGGCATCAATTAGTTTTCTGGTTTTTTCGGAAGAAACATAATCGGTATGCGGGAAACCCACCAGTGATTTTTCAACTCCCAGCATTTCCAAAAAAGGAATATTGGTAGTTGAAGTAACGACGATTGATTCTAAAGGAACTGGAATTGTGGTGTATTTTTGTAGGCTATCAGGAATGCTGCCGTTTTTTTCTTTTAGTATATAAGTGAAGTTTTTATTGGCTTCAGGCCAAGGATTTGAAACTGTCACTACTGAATATCCTTCGTGCTTATTAATAGAAAGTCCCGAGGCATATTCGATTGTATTTCTTGAATTAGTACTTTCTTTTACGTTCCCGTTTTCACTTTTTTTGCATCCAACGAAAGTTGAAAAAGAGAAAACAAAAAGGATTAATTTAAAGGTGAATTTCATGATTTAATTTTTCAATAGCAACAAAGGTATACCAAATTTATAAAATTTCTTGTTTATTTTTAGCAGTAAAAAATTGAACAAATACTATCTTTACGAAATGAATAGCATTAAAGTCAAAAACTGTTCTACTTGCGGAACTCCTTTCAATTGTGGGGACACACCTGAAGGAAGTAAATGCTGGTGCAACAATTTTCCGCCCATTTTTATTCCGTCAGAAGTGGTGGATTGCCTCTGTTCCAGTTGTTTTACAACTGCTTGCTCCACTAAAATTGACGAATATGTTGCAATACTATCTTCTGAAACGGCAATGGATAATAAAGCTAAAGATTTACCCAAAACGACTGATCTCATCGAAGGAATCGACTATTATTTAGAAAATGGGAACTATGTTTTCAAGGCTTGGTTTCATCTTAAAAGAGGGAATTGTTGTGGCAATGGATGTCGACATTGCCCGTATGGATTTAAAAAAATATAAAAATGATATATTTAATAACTGGCGGCGAACGCTCCGGTAAAAGTAGTTATGCCGAAAATTTAGCAAAAGGATTATCGGATAATCCAATGTATGTGGCTACAGCCAGAAAATGGGATGATGATTTCCAAAAGAGAATCGATCGCCATCAAAAAGATCGTGACGAACGATGGATAAACGTTGAGAAAGAAAAAAATTTGAGCGAAATTGATTTTTCTGGAAAGGTCGCCATTGTAGATTGCGTAACACTTTGGTTAACAAACTTTTTTGTAGATACTAAAAATGATGTTTCATTATGTTTAGAACAAGCTAAAGCCGAATTTGATGCTATTGCCAATCAAGAAAATACGACAATTATTATGGTAACCAATGAAATAGGGATGGGCGTTCATGCCGAAACTCCCATTGGTAGAAAATTCACCGAACTTCAAGGATGGATGAATCAATATATAGCTGCAACTGCCGATACTGTGGTGCTGATGGTTTCTGGAATTCCTGTAACGATAAAAGAAACAAAATGAATTTTGTAACTTCTTGGAGTGGCGGAAAAGACAGTTGTTATGCAATGATGCAAGCAATGATGCAAGGATTTATTCCAAAAGTGCTGCTCAATATGATGAATGAAAACGGAAAAGTGTCCCGTTCTCACGGATTGCCTTTGTCTATTTTGAATCAACAGGCCCAAAAAATGGGATTGCCTCTGGAAGGAATTCCTGCAACTTGGGGTGATTATGAAGCCAAGTTTATTGCAGTTTTGAAAATGCTAAAAGCCAAATATGATTTAGAAGCAGCCGTTTTTGGAGACATTGATTTGCAACCCCACAAAGATTGGGAAGACAAAGTATGTGCCGCAGCATCGCTAAAAGCAATTTTACCTTTGTGGCAACAAGACCGAATCGTTTTGGTAAACCAAATGCTTGAAAAAGGAATTGTAACGATGATTGTTTCTTGTAATACAATGATGGGAGAACATTATTTGGGAAAAATTTTGACCAAAGAATTAGCGCAGGAATTACACGAAAAAGGGATAGATCCTTGTGGTGAAAATGGGGAATTTCATACTTTGGTAATTAATTGTCCGTTATTTTCTGAAGCGATTGAACTGCCTGAATTTACTAGGATTACCTATGAAAATTATTGTTTCATCAATTGGGAAGAAGCATAAAAACAAAATTATTTTAAGATGACTTATTTAGATGAAATTTTAAAATCCCGTCGCGACACACGTCATTTTACGGAGGATCAAGTACCGGATGCTGTTCTAGAAAAAGCGCTGCAAGCGGGCCATTGGGCGCCTTCTGTGGGTTTGACTGATGCAACAAAATACTACCTGATCAAGTCGGCTGAAATAAAGAAAGCCATTAAAAATTTGTTTTTAGATTATGATGAAAAAGCAGTTGCGCTAACGGATGACGAACAACAAAAACTAGCATATAAAGCTCTTAAGCTGGAAGCGATTGAAGAAGCACCACTTGGTTTGGTCATTTGCTATGACCGTTCGGTTTTGAATAATTTTACGATTGGAACCGTTGGAAGTAATGAAGCGGTAAAGTTTAGTGCCGTTTGTGCGGCGCAAAATATTTGGTTGTCTTTAACCGAGCAAGGGTATTCCATGGGATGGGTTTCCATATTGAATTACCATCAGTTCAAGCAATTATTAGGCTTGCCTGAAAATATGGAGCCCTTGGGGTATTTTTGTGTGGGAAAACCGGCTACTAATTATGACAATCAACCCATGTTGCAACAACTGAATTGGAAACAAAAACAAGAAGTTCCATTAGTTGAGGAAATCAGTATTTTGCACGAAAGTAAGGTGGAGAAAGTGTTTTTTGATTCTAAAAAGGAAATTGATACTGCTGCTTTTGCAAATGCGTTACAACATAAAATCGATCAAAAAACTAAGCCCACGGGTTCATTGGGAGTTTTAGAAGTGCTCGCCAAACAAATCGGTATCGTGTTTCAAACTTTAGAACCTAAAATTACAAAACCAAATATAGTTGTTTTTGCAGCGGACCACGGAATTGCAAATCATGATGTAAGTGCCTATCCGCAAGATGTAACGAGACAAATGGTGAGTAATTTTTTGAGTGGTGGGGCAGCAATCAATGTGTTTTGTAAACAAAACAAGATCCAATTAGCTATTGTGGATGCAGGTGTGAATTATGATTTCCCTATGAATACGGATTTGATTTCGGCTAAAATAGGGAAGGGAACACACTCTTTTTTACAAGGACCTGCAATGAGTAAAACAGAAGTTGAATTGTGTTTTATGAAAGGAAGTGAAATTGTTGCCTCTATTGCAAAAACGGGCAGTAATTGTATTGGTTTTGGTGAAATGGGCATTGGGAACACAGCTACTGCTTCAGTTTTAATGAGTATTATTTTAGAATTACCAATTGAAGATTGCGTAGGAAAAGGCACTGGTGTAAATAAAGAACAGTTGAATCAAAAAATTAGTATCCTTAAAAAATGCCTTGCTAATTATGATGGTTCGGATGATTTAGATAACAAGTTAGCCTATTTCGGTGGATTTGAAATCATGCAAATGGTAGGTGGAATGCTTCAGGCAAAAGAAGCCAATATGTTGATTCTTGTTGATGGCTTTATCTGTAGTGTCGCTTTTTTAATTGCCTCTAAAAAGAATCCGTCCATTATTAAAAATGCTATTTTTTGCCATTCTTCTGCTGAGCAAGGACATCAAAAAATATTAGATTATCTAGGAGCTCGTTCTATATTGCAACTCGATTTGCGATTGGGCGAAGGAACGGGTTGTGCCATTGCTTTTCCTATAATTGAGTCGGCTGTAGCTTTCTTGAATGATATGGCGAGTTTTGAATCTGCGGGGGTTAGCGGTCGATAAACGATAGAGACGCACGATTGTAGAGACGCACTGCAGTGCGTCTCTACGTGAGAAATAAAATCAAAATATAATTCCAAAAATGAAGAAAGAAGTACACATATTTTTTACGGCATTAATGTTTTACACCAGGATTCCGTGTCCTAAAAACATCGATCATAATCCAGATTATTTAAATAAAGCGTCCCGTTATTTTCCATTAATCGGGTGGATTGTAGGTAGCGTTGCTTTTGGAGTATACTGTGTTTTTAATTATTTAATTGCTCCTGAAATTGCGATAATCTTCTCTATAATTGCTTCCGTTTTAGTGACGGGAGCTTTTCATGAAGATGGTTTTGCTGATGTTTGCGATGGTTTTGGTGGCGGTTGGACCAAAGAAAAAATACTGATGATTATGAAGGACAGCGCCATTGGTGCTTATGGAGCTATTGGTTTAGTGCTATTGTTAGTGCTTAAATTTCAAGGGTTGACTCAATTAATTGATGTGTCGGATAATCCTAAATTTATAATTTATAATTCACAATTTGTAATTCTATTATTGCTTGTTTCAGCGCATTCCATCAGTCGATTAGCGGCAATTTCAATTATTTTTACCCATGAGTATTCACGGGAAGATGCTTCCAGTAAAAGCAAGCCTATTGCACAAAGTTATTCCTGGAGAGAAGTGGTAGGAGCTTTCTTTTTTGGATTACTACCATTAGTTATTTTATCCTATAACCAATTGCAAATACTGTTGGTTTTAATCCCTGTTTTTCTGACTCGATTTTTTTTAGCCCGTTATTTTCAGAAATGGATTGACGGATATACCGGAGATTGTTTGGGTGCAACCCAACAGGTTTGTGAAGTAGTTTTTTATCTATCAGTTATTGCATTATGGAAGTTTATTTAGTACGTCACACGGAAACGGTTTGCGAAAAAGGAATTTGTTATGGACAATCGGATGTGAAAATCATGGAGCCTTATGACGCTATTTTTTACTCTGTTTTGAGCCAATTGCCTCAAGATGCAATATTATATTCGAGTCCTTTGCTTCGCTGTGTGCTTTTGGCAAATTATATAAAAGACAATTCAGAAATTGCTGTTATTAATGAAGATTTCCGTTTAATGGAAATGAATTTTGGGGATTGGGAAATGAAAAATTGGGATGTAATTCCACCTGATGATTTCACACCTTGGATGACTGATTTTGTAAATGTTCGTGTACCCAATGGAGAGTCATTTACAGATTTACATGATCGAGTAGTTGATTTTATAAATAATGAACTTCATGCAACCAATTCAAAACCAGTAATCATTGTGGCGCATGCAGGAGTGATACGAAGTTTTTTATGTAAAATTTCAGATTTACCTCTAAAAGACGCTTTTCAGAATAAAGTAGGTTTTGGGGCTGTAATTAAAATTGAATTATAAAATTCGCAATTATTTAGGTTATTAACTTAATATAATTTTATCTTTGCCGCCGTATTGAGGTTGAGGTTTGTTTTTTCAAACCACATTAAAAGGGAAGAGAGTGATTGAAAATTAACAATTTTTGATTTCAGATTTAAAAATCCGAAATCATTATTCAAAATTCAAAAATCTCACGCTGTACCCGCAACTGTAAGCTATCAAGCTTGTTGTTATCTACAAAACCACTGAGTTAGCTGAATTTATTTCAGTTCTTGGGAAGGTAAACAACAAGACGCAAGCCAGGAGACCTGCCTATTACATCGAGTATCAAACTTTCGGGAAAAAAGGTTTGGGTATGGGTCATTCTATGCTTTTCTCCCAACAATTATTAAAATTTACATTTTTAAAATGAACAAAAAATTCATTCGCTTTAGTGCGATTGCATTGTTATTTGCAATGAACACTTATGCACAAGAACAAGAGCCAAAACAACTTGATGAGGTTGTTGTTTCCGATTCGAAATTTGCTTTGCCAAAAGAAAAATCAGGAAAAGTTATCGTGAAAATTACTGCCGAAGATTTGAAGAAAAAAGCAGGACAATCAGTAGCTTCAATTTTAAGTACGGTAGCAGGTGTTGAAATCAATGGGAATCAGAGCCGTAATGGTAAAGACTTGGGACTTTATATTCGTGGAGGAAGAAATCATCAGGTTTTAATTTTGATTGACGGTGTTCCGGTAACTGATGCTTCCGGGATTAGCTTATCGTATGATTTGAGATTGCTTCCGGTAGAACAAATTGAAAGTATTGAGATTATGAAAGGCGCTGCAAGTACTTTATACGGCTCTGGAGCAGCGACTGGTGTGATTAATATTACACTAAAAAAAGCAGGCAAGAAAGCTATTGCAGGAAATGCATATGTAAATATAGGCACACAAACAACTGCTAAAAAGGCAGATTATAGTGTGCAAGATTACAATCAGGGCTTTGCGGTAAACGGTGGTTTTGAAAAAATAAATTATTTTGCTTCTTTGAATAGTACGGAGATTACAGGGATTTCTGAAGCAAAACCATTAAATTCAAATACTAAATTTGAAAGCGACGCTTTTTCAAGAGTAAATTCTTTAGTGAAAATTGGTTTTACGCCAACTAAGAAATTATCCTTGGATTTCTTTGCTAATTATGACCGAATGAAAAACGGTTTTGATGCAGGTTCATTTTCTGATGATCTTACAAATTTCAGTCTTTCAGAGCAATTTAGAGTTGGTTTTTCTCCAAAATATAAATACAATAAAGGAGAATTGGTAATTAATACGGGTGCAAATGTAATCAACCGTGACATCTTTAGTTATGGATCTTTATTTCAGGCAAAGTCAAGAAGCGTTAATGTGGATGCCTTTAATAAATATGAAATTTCATCTCAGTTATTTGTGGTTACAGGAGCACAATTCCAGTTCCACGAAATGTCAAACACAAGCCAGTATGATGCAATTACAACTGATGTAGCAAAATTCAATATGATTGATCCCTATGTAACGGCTGTTTATAATTCTGACTTTGGATTAAATTTAAATGCCGGAGCACGTTATACTATTCATAGTAAATACGGAAATAATTTAGTGTATAACGTAAATCCATCGTATAGCTTTTCAGAATCCTTAAAGGTATTGGCTTCTTATAGTACTGCATTTGTCACTCCAAGTTTGTACCAATTGTACTCTCCGTATGGTGATTTGGATTTATCTCCAGAGAAAGATGCGACTGCCGAAGTTGGTTTTGAAGTAAGTTTAGTAAATAAAAAATTGGTGCTAAATGCAGTTGTTTTTCAAAGAGAAGAGGAAGATGCAATAGGATTTGATTTGATGACTTATAAATACTTTAATGTAGATGGGAAAAACAAAGCCAAAGGTCTTGAAACAATGATTTCTTATGCTTTTAATGATAAAGTAAAATTCAATGCCAATTATACTTTCACAGAATTAGAAAGACAATCTCGTATTCTAAATCCAAAACATAAAGTAAATGCTTCCGTGGATGTGCAAGCAACGACACGTCTAGCCTTTAATCTGGCTTATCAATTTATTTCAGACAGATATTTTGAGTATACCACTTATCCGGAACCTACTTATGACCCTGTTTTAAACTCCGAAATTTTGAAAGACTATCAATTAGTAAATGCCAATGTTCGTTATGAATTAATCAAAAACAGATTGAATATTTTTGGTACAGTAGATAATATTTTGGATAAAGATTTTGTTGAAAGTCGCGGATACACTACTAGAGGAAGAAATTTTAAATTAGGTTTGAATTTCTTGTTCTAAAAAATAAATAAAAAAAAATTATTTTAGTTTTAGTCTTAATTCCCGTTCCCTAATTTGGAACGGGTTTTTTGTTGGGAAAAATCGGATTCTTTAATTTTGGATTATAAAAAAAAGAGGCTTTCAGTGATGAAAGCCTCTTTTTTTTATAATTTATGAAATCAATTTTATTCCAATGCTTTCAAAAGTCCTTCTGGAGCTTTCTCAATATACATCTGATTTTGGATTCCTTTTATTGATTTCGAATCTTTAAAAAACTCAAAATCTACACCAGTGCTTTGTTTCAACATTCTGGATGTTCCGGTTATTTTTCCAATAGCGGTACTCAATAAAGGCTCAGCAGTGTCTCCAAGAACGCCATAAGTACTAATTGTTTCTTTTATTAAATAATCAGGTTGTAATCCATTGAAATAATCTCCAAAACCATTTGAATTCACAATTTTTAATACAATCGGTTGCATGGCATATCTGTGGTTTGGGTTTCTGTTTTCTGAACCAAAAGTAGGAGAGTCATATAGTGTAACTGACCCAACATTTTTCCCTACAGTTACATCGCCAATTTGTATTACATTGATGTGAGGCTCTAATCCGTTGATAACAAGTTCACTAGCTGATGCTGAACTTGCGCTAGTCAAGATATAAACTTTAGTCAAGTTTAAACTGTTTATTGCGGTAGTTCCTATTTTGTCAGTAAAGCTATTTATTAAAGCTGCTGGATTGTTAGTTTCAAAATACGCATTAATTTTAGCATTCCATTGTTGCTTTGCAAATACCTTTCCGGTAAATTGTCCCGTAATCATACTCGCTAATCGTGTAGCAGTTTGTACAGAACCACCACCATTGTAGCGTAAGTCTAAAACTAAGTCGGTAACTCCTTGTGATTTTAGAGAAGCAAAAGCATCGTTCAATTGCGTATCATAATTAGCATAAAAACCATTGTACATTAAATATCCTATTTTATGTGAACCGGAAGTTATTACTTTGTTGATTAAAATTGGATTTTCAGATAAAACGGTTTTCGTTAATTCTACTGATTTTCCGTTGGCAACAATAGTAGTTCCGTTATAATCCGCTAGATTTAAGGTGTAAGTTTCGTTTGCACCAAACAATAGTGCCTCATAATTGCTCAAAGTAAGTTGAGTTCCATTTACGGCAGTAAAGAAATCACCACGTTTGATGTTCTTGTTCGATGCATCTGAATTTGCAATGATATAACGAACATAACCAAATATTTCAGTAGTGCTTCCAGGTTTTTTGCTTAAACCAAAATCAATACCGTTATTTTTAGTAGTTCCTTGAAGTGTTCCTTCCAGTTCTAAATAATCATCTACAATCCAACTGAATCGATCAATAGTTTTGTCAACTCTAAGCGCGTCAAACAAATCTTCAGGAACTGGATATCCTTTTAGAAACGTATTTAATGCAGTTTGATCTGCAAATCGATCATCTGATAAATTTGGAACATCTGCCTGCCATAAGTAATATTGATTGAGTCCTTTCCAAATAAAATCTTGAATATCTAAACTGGCTGGTGGTGCAACATCATCATTGTCTTGACAGCTTTGGAAAGTGAAAGCTGCTATAAATAATAAAAGCGTAATTTTGAAACTTGTTCTCATATGTAGGTTTTAATATAATTAACGTAAAAATAGTAACTTTAGTTTTATTTTATGTTTTTTGTTGCAAAAATAAAAATGAATCGTCTACATTATATAACCAGTTTAAAAACCTAATTTTTTATGAACCAAAATGAGTTTGTGCTACTCGTCACTCCTTTTAAAGACAAAGTCTTTAGGCTGGCTAAGCGATTGCTCGTAAGTACTGAGGAAGCCGAAGACGCTACTCAAGAAGTTTTGGTGAAATTATGGAGTAAAAATGGAAATTTAGCGGGGTACAGCAGCGTAGAAGCATTTGCAATGACAATGACAAAAAATTATTGTTTGGACCAGCTAAAATCGAAAAGAACCGGAAATCTAAAAATCGTTCATACAAATTATGTAGATAGAGAACCGGGTCTGGAGAAGAAAATGGAAGATTTGGACAGTTTGAATTGGGTTGAGAAAATAATGGATAAATTACCCGTTCAGCAAAGATTAATAATTCAAATGCGGGATATTGAGCAGTATGAATTTGAAGAAATTGCAAAAATACTCGACATGAATGAGAGCGCGATTCGGGTGGCGCTTTCAAGAGCAAGGAAAACGATACGGGATTATATGACAGAAACACACAATTATGGAATTAGTTAAAATAGAAAATTTATTAGAAAAATACTTTCAGGGAGAAACCAGTATTGCAGAAGAAAATGAATTACGTAATTATTTTTCTTCATCGAATGTTGCGCAGCATTTAGAACAATACAAACCCATATTTGGGTATTTCTCTCTTGCGGCAGCCCATCAGTTTACGCCAGAAATTCCACCACAATCTAAAAAACGTAATGTTGCGTGGATATCAATTGCGGCTTCAGTTGTTGTTTTGCTGGGAATAGGAGCCTATGCTTATTATAGTGCTGATGTTGTAAATAAAAGTCAGGATTTAGGAACGTATGACGATCCTGAAGAGGCTTTCAGAGCAACTCAAAAAGCATTGTCATTATTGTCAGATAATGTAAATGTTGGCATAGAAAGTGTACAGTATATTCAAGAATATCAAACCACAAAAGACAAAATATTCATTAATACTAAAAAACAGTCCGGTGGTTCTTAATTGCCTTGAGTAAACAGTAAAAACAAAAAAAAATAATTTTAAACCATAACAATTTAAAAAAAATGAAATCAACAATCAATAACAACAAAATGAGCAATAATTTCAATAAGAGTAAAAAAATCATACTCACATTAGTATTTGCATTAGTTTCAAGTACATTTTTTGCACAGGCGACTTTTGATAAATTCGACGGACAAGAAGGCGTAACATCTATCATTGTCAATAAAAAAATGTTTGACTTGATGAGTAAAGTAAAAATGGATACTTCTGATAGGGAAACACAACAATACTTGAGTTTGATAAAAAAACTGGATGATTTGAAAGTATTTACTACTAAAAGTGCCAGAATAGAAGGCGAAATGAAAGCTGTAGCCGATAAATACATAAAAACAGCAGAATTAGAAGAACTAATGCGTGTGAATGAAAGTGGTAGAAGCATTAAAATTTTAGTAAAATCAGGGGCAAGTGATTCGCAAATAAGAGAGTTGTTTATGTTTATTGAAGGGGCTAAAAATGACGATACCGTTTTAATGTCTTTGAAAGGTAATTTCGATTTAGATGAACTTTCTGTTCTGACTAATAAGATGAAAATTCCTGGAGGAGAAGATTTGAAGAAAGCAACTAAAGGAAAAAAATAAGATGAAAACTGTTTATGGATTAGCACTGCTATTGAGTTTGTTTCTGATGAGTTGTAACTCGGAACCAACCTTGCAAAAGTATTTTGTGGAAAATACCGAAAACAAAAATTTTATCGCTCTTGATATGTCACCTAATATTTTGAATGTTGATAAAACAAAATTATCAATGGCACAGAGTGATGCTTTGAAGTCGTTTGACAAGATGAATGTTTTGGCTTTCAAATTAAATGGTAAGAATAAAGCGGAATTTGAAATTGAACGCGCCAAAGTTAATTTGATTCTAAAAGACAAAAAGTACCAACAGCTTATGAAGTTTGGCTCAGGTAAAGAAGGTGCTTCGGTGAGCTTTGTAGGGACTGATGAGCATATTGAAGAGTTTGTGTTCTTTGCTAATAAAAAGGAAAATGGTTTTGCTATTGTTCGAATTTTAGGCAAGGATATGAATCCTGCTAATATTATGACTATGATGAGCGTTTTACAGCAATCTAATATTGATTTAGAGCAGTTGAAGCCTTTGCAGCAGTTAATGAAATAAACGCATTCTTAAATCATAAAAAAAGCGTCTTGATAGTATGTCAAGACGCTTTTTTTGTTGGTATTGATTTTATAATGAGTATAGAAATGCAATTACTTGCAAAACATTTTTATGTTTTTAATATCACATTTGCTTCCGTATTCTATAGCTTTAATAAAACGCTAGGTAAGCCCGCTTTTTGACTTCAATTGGAACGTTGAACAATCATCAATGACGCTTTGTTGTCCTTCACTATGTTGTTTATATTAGCTCTGATGATGAAGGCATCTCCTTTTTTTTGTTTAAAGTATTGTTTTTTTTTGCTTATCCACTCGTTTATTATTAAATGAAATATCACCTAAAGGGGGTATTGTGGAAACAGTTTTTTGGTTGTTATTTTGCAATAGACATACTCACAATTTGTTATGTTTTGGAAGTTTATATTGCATCAAAAGGTAAAGAAATGGTTAGTAGAAGGGAATAATAAGGCATGAGAAAAGAAAACAAAAACGATAAGAGATTCCTCTATTTAGGGGCATTTTTTTTTATTACGGGGAGTTTATCGATGGTTTTTTTGATAATAATATTTTTTTTGATTGAACTTGAAGGAACTTTATAATACCGCACCAACCTAATAATACAAGATTGAAGTTGTAAATCGATAGTTGTCGTGTGCATTGTCGTTTAAATATTTAGTATAAAAAAACGCAACTCCTTTGTTTATTGGGGTTGCGTTAGTTTTTTTAATTTATGATGTGACCACGGTGGGATTTGAACCCACACGCCCTTGCGAGCACCAGCCCCTCAAGCTGGCAAGTCTACCGTTTCTCCACGTGGCCTTAAAAAAGAAAAGGTCAAGTAATAAATTACTCGACCTTTTGTGACCCGACTGGGGCTCGAACCCAGGACCCCATCATTAAAAGTGATGTGCTCTACCAACTGAGCTATCGAGTCAATGCTTCAAGAAAAGTATGTGTTGATCACAAAATTTGTGACCCGACTGGGGCTCGAACCCAGGACCCCATCATTAAAAGTGATGTGCTCTACCAACTGAGCTATCGAGTCATATTCTTTCCTTGAATGCGGGTGCAAATATAAGGACTTATTTTGGAGTTTTCCAAGCAATTTTATTATAAATTTGTCTTTTTTTAACAAAATCACTCAACACCTTAATTTGTAAGGTTTTATTCAGATGAAAAAAATTATATTATTGGGTTATATGGGTTGTGGTAAGTCCACAATTGCAAATAAGTTGTCAAAAAATATCGAAATCCCTTTTGTGGATTTGGATAAAAAGATTGAAGAGAAAGTAAATTTGTCCATAAATGCCATTTTTGAAAAGCACGGAGAAATTTATTTTAGAAAGTTAGAACACGAAGTTTTTATCGAATTATTGAATTCGCCGGAACAATTAATCATAGGTTTAGGTGGAGGAACTCCATGTTATGCCAATAATCATGAGTTGCTAAAAGGCGATAATGTAGTATCTGTTTACCTCAAAGCTTCAATAGATACTTTGTTCAATAGATTGAGCCATAATAAAAGTAAGCGTCCTCTTATTGCAAATAAAAGCGACGCTGAGATGAAAGAGTTTATTGCTAAGCATCTTTTTGACAGAAGCTTTTATTACAATCAAGCACAATATAAGGTTGTTGTTGACGATAAGACAATCGACCAAACCGTACTTGATATTGTTACAATTTTAGCTTAAATAGGCATAATTATCATCGTTCTCATCAAAAACTACTTGCACATGCTCCAATAATGATGTTGAAAGAGATATGCCTTTAAAATCAGCTTTTACAGGATACTTTTTGTGGTTTCTATCAACAAGCACTGCGGTTTTAAATTTTTTCAAAGGAACGTCTATAAAATGCCTCACTGCATAAATTAATGTGGTGCCTGAATTTAATACATCATCAACAAGAACTAAGCCTTTATTGGCGTACTGTTCTTTTGATAAGGAAGTGTGGATTGGTAATTCGGGATTTTGTTTATTAATTTGTACTTCGCAAAGCGAAACTTTAAGGGGAGAAATGGTTTCTAAAACCAAAGCTATTTTTTTTGCAAATGTAAAACCGTTAGTGGCAATTCCTGCGATTACAATTTCTTCTTCATCTACAAATGTTTCATAGATTTGGTAAGCAATTCTTTTTATTTTATGCTCGATTTCTTGATTCGTTAAGATGATATTTTTGCTCATTATTTTAGTTTGTTGTTTAACGGTTTACTGTTTAAAATTGAAATAATCATTTTGATAGGTTAAAAAAGTAATGCTGTAGTTTTACTCGTCATCCTCTTTAGTAATTATTTCATTCCCAAATTCATCGATATCTCTTCTGTCTTTTTTGGTAGGTCTTCCTGTGCCATTTTTTCGATAATGCTCTTTGGATAATTTCAGTAGTTCTAAATGTTGATAGGCTTCTGCCGGAGTATCATTTCTTCGATAGATATCAACTAATTTAGCTCCAACACGATTCTCTGGTATATCCAGAACGGTAATGATTTGGGTAATTTGGTCTTTCCGAAACGTAATTTTATCAGTAGGAAAAACCTCTTTTGATGGCTTGGCAACAAGACCATTTACAGTCACATGATTCTTTTTACAGGCTTCGGTGACCATATTTCTGGTTTTATAATACCGCATGCACCATAAATATTTATCTATTCTCATAAATTTTCTAAAATCGGAGTTAAATAGTTTACAAAAATCAATCAATATTGTATCTTGCGCACTTAAAAATTTAGCTATAATGAACAAATTTAAGTATTATTTTATTCTATTAATTACAACTGTCTCTTTATTTTCATGTTCAAAAGATAATGATGCAGCAGATATAACGCCTCCTAGAGATTATGCAGTACAATTTGCTACTGATTTAACTGATATTGAAGAATATTTAAAAAATTATTCTATAACTGTTGTTAATCACGCAGGTTTTCCAGATGATCAAGATGTTACTTTTACAAAAATTACAACAGGCGGAGCTCAACCGTCTATTTATTCTTATTTGAATAGCGCCACTTTTCCTAAACTTTTGAGTAGAGATGTTAGTCTTCATAATATAACTTATAAGTTGTATTATTTAGTGCTAAGAGAAGGGGTGGGACAGTCTCCATGTAATGTTGATGATTTATTAACATCATATAAGGGGAATTATTTAGAACGTCAAACGGTTTCTGAAGTCACAACACTTACTGCTACACAATTTACAGATGTTCCATTTCCTCAAGGGATGTTAAATTTATATCCAAAACCAGAGCTAAATTTGCCAGGCACCATAACTGGATGGGGTGAAGCTTTTCCTCAATTTAAAACAGGAACCTATACTTCTAATGCTGATGGAACGGTAACTCATAAAGATTTTGGAGCGGGAGTGATGTTTATTCCGTCAGGATTAGGGTATTATAGCTCAGGAAGTGCTAGTATTCCAGCTTATGCACCTTTAGTTTTTAGTTTCAAATTATATGAAATGCAAAGGATGGATCAAGACAGAGACGGTATTCCGTCCTATCTAGAGGATCTGGATGGTGATGGCTATATGCGAGTATTAGCAACTGGTGTTGTAAATCCGGATGACACTGATAAAGATGGTATTCCTAATTTTGTAGATATAGATGATGATGGAGATGGATTTAGTACAAAATTAGAAATTACAGGTGCTAATGGCGTTTTAATTCCTTTTATAGACATACCAAGTTGTGCTGGAAATACCACTGATCCTGTAAGAATCAAAAAATATTTAGATAAAAACTGTCACTGATAAGAATATATTAAATAGTAAAGGCTTTCCAATAGGTAATTTTGGAAAGCCTTTTTTTTGTTACCTTATGATATTTTTTTATTAAAGAATATATTTATAAAAAAAACATAATTTTCTTACTTTTTTGAAAAATATAATTGTACGTTTGTAGGATTAATATTAAATATATAAAAAATGAAAAAATTATTAGTTTTATTGGTTTCTGTTGTTTTTGTATCCTGTAGTCAGGATCAGGTTGAATCTACCGATTCTATAGCGGAGACTTCATCGTCCTTTTTAGATGGGAAATTGTTATCTTACAAGGATGATAAGTCATTTATTAAAGAATATTCAGCATTGTCAGAATTGAAGAGCACAAAAGAAATTAAAGGATGGATTTCAAAAAAAGGACATACTTCTCTTCTAAATACTTCGATTGTTTCTGAGGGTATTCAGGATAGTATAATAGATAATACTCGTATTATTTATTCTGATGCTTTAAAAGCAATTGTTAATGATGAATCAAAGTTTAAGATTAATGGCAAAGTGCTTTGGCTTAATGGTATTAATCTTTATGAGCTAAACATAGAAAATAAAGATAAAAATTCTGTGGAACTAATTGGTTTAATAAATGACTTAAAAATTTATGGTAGTGTATTTAATGCAAACAATAAATTAAAAAAAATTAAAGAGTCTTCGACAAGTAGGCTTACAATGCCTAATGTAAATGGTAGTTCGGTTACATACATGAACTCAGCTAATGATAAAAGATATTACATGGTTGTATTTAACGAAACTATTATTGTAAATGGTGTATCTTCTTCAAAAATGTATTTAAGAGCTTCTATGACATATAAATCTTGTTCATTTTGGAGATGTACATACAAAGAAGATACTACAACTGGTCGATTTTTATATTTTAATGTAGCTTTTGTGGAGCCTTGGTATTCATCATTAAATAATGGTTATGTTTATCAAGGAAGTGGTACGCAAACTATTTTATTAGCTACAATGGGTACAGGTCCATTTCAAAGTTTTGATTTCAATATGGATGGAAATTTAAGAATGCAGGTTTCCAATGGGTTTGATTGGACTCAAACATTTTAAATAATATTTATATTTTTTTGTTTAGTTATTATTTTAGGACGGGACAAACAATTAAATAAAAAAACCTCGAAAGTTTACGCTTTCGAGGTTTTTTATAGTAAAAAACAAATAAAAAAGATTATTTTCTTTTCATTACTCTTTCTACAGCTTCAACAATTGCTTGATTGTTCAATTTGTATTTTTCCATTAATTGTTCTGGTGTTCCAGATTCTCCAAAACTATCATTTACAGCTACAAACTCTTGTGGAGCAGGACTGTTCAATGCTAATACTCTGGAAACGCTTTCGCCAAGACCACCAAGGATATTGTGTTCTTCAGCAGTAACAATACATTTTGTTTTTGCCAATGATTTCAAAATCGCTTCTTCATCCAATGGCTTAATGGTGTGGATATTGATTACTTCAGCAGAAATACCTTTTGCTTCTAAAGCTTCGGCTGCGATTAAAGCTTCCCAAACTAAATGTCCAGTTGCAACAATTGTTACATCAGAACCTTCGCTTAAAAGAATCGCTTTTCCTATTACGAAAGGCTCATCAGCTGGCATGAAATTAGGAACAACCGGACGGCCAAAACGCAAGTAAGCCGGACCATGATGATCTGCTAATGCTAAAGTAGCCGCTTTGGTTTGATTGTAATCACAAGTGTTAATTACAGTCATTCCCGGTAACATTTTCATTAATCCAATATCTTCAAGAATTTGGTGTGTTGCGCCATCTTCACCTAATGTTAATCCAGCGTGTGAGGCACAAATTTTTACATTTTTCTCAGAATACGCCACTGATTGACGAATTTGATCATAGACTCTTCCTGTAGAAAAGTTAGCGAAAGTTCCTGTAAAAGGAATTTTACCACCAACTGTTAAGCCCGCTGCAATTCCAATCATATTTGCTTCGGCAATTCCAATTTGGAAAAAACGCTCGGGGTGATTTTTCTTGAAATCGTCAAATTTCAATGATCCAATTAAATCAGCGCAAAGTGCAACCACATTTTCATTCTTTTGACCTAATTCAGTCATTCCCGCTCCAAAACCCGAACGAGTATCTTTACTTCCTGTATTTGTATATTTTTTCATTTTTCTTTTAAAATTGAAAGATTAAAAAATTGAAAGATTAAAAAATTCTGAAATCAGAAATCGTTAATCAACAATCTCAATTCTTAGTAGTCTAACTCGCCTCCAGTATTATAGTTTTGTGCTAGAGCATTCTCCAGTTGAGCATCATTAGGCGCTTTTCCGTGCCATGCATGAGTATTCATCATAAAATCTACGCCATTACCCATTTCAGTATGCAACAACACACAAACTGGTTTTCCTTTTCCTGTTCTTGATTTTGCGTCATTCATTCCGGCAATGATAGCTTCGATGTCATTCCCTTTTTCAATTTCTAAAACATCCCAATCAAAAGCTTCAAATTTAGCGCGGATACTTCCCATTGCTAAAACCTCGTCAGTTGTTCCATCAATTTGTTTTCCGTTTAAATCGATTGTAGCGATAAGATTGTCCACTTTTTTTGCAGAAGCATACATAATTGCTTCCCAGTTTTGACCTTCCTGTAACTCACCATCTCCGTGAAGCGTATAAATAATATGGTTATCACCATTTAATTTTTTAGCTTGAGCAGCACCAATCCCTACTGATAATCCTTGTCCAAGAGAACCTGATGCAATTCTAACTCCAGGTAGACTATCATGAGTAGTTGGGTGACCTTGTAATCTTGAATTGATCAAACGGAAAGTTGCTAATTCCGATACCGGAAAATAACCGCTTCTCGCTAAAACGCTATAGAAAACAGGAGAAATATGTCCGTTTGAAAGGAAGAAAAGATCTTCTCCAATACCGTCCATATCAAAACCTTCTTTGCGTTCCATCAAGTTTTGGTATAAGGTTACCAGAAATTCAGTACAACCTAGAGAACCACCTGGGTGACCTGAATTGACAGCGTGTACCATTCGAAGAATATCTCTTCTGACTTGGATTGTTAAATCGTTTAATTGTTGTGTGTTAGGCTTCATTTTGTGTGTAAAAGTTAAACTGGTGCAAATGTAATTTTTATTTAGGGTTACCGCAAAAGTTTTTAGGAATATTTAATGTAAGATTCCGTTAGAATTTAACTGGAATAAAATTCTCGGTTTAACTTTGTATAATCCGCAAAAAAGCCCGCATTTGGCGGGCTTTTTTGTAGATGGAGAAATAAAAAATAATCATAGATTCTCCAAATTATAATTATATTTAAGTATTAGTAATTGTGTCAGCTCTAAAGGCTTGTCTATTGATGGTAGATACAGCAATTCCGGTTAGTGCAGCATCCATTTTTTTCTCTTCATCAAGGCTCATGGCCAATAGATTTGCTGCTTTGTCTTCTCCTAAAGTTTTAGCAAAAGCATGTAAAGTGCCATAGGCTGTAATTTCATAATGTTTTACTTTTTGATCAGCCGCAATCATCCCCGCATCCCGTACCATACCAATATCGGTTTCTTTGATAAGGCCATTGGTCTCTTTCAATATCCCTTGCATGGCATCACATTTTTTTGCAATTGGTGCAATACTTGTTACTTCAAATATTTTTTCCAGACGTGATACGTGCTCTTGTGTCTCACTTAACTGTTTTTTTAAAGTGTTAACTAATTCTGGTGATGAAGCATTTTTTACCATTTTTGGCAACGTTTTAGTCAATACTTTTTCTGCCCAATAAATATCTTTTAGTCCAACTTCAAATAAATCTCTCAAGCCATGTGCTGGATTTGCACCTGCTTTTACAACTCCACTCACATTTTCTTTGTTATTAATTACGGTTCTCATAATAGTTGTTTTTTAGATTAATTTTTTTTTCTAAGTAATACTGAATTCGTTACAAACGGATTACTTAATTTTAAGTTTGATAAAATTAAACATATTAAAATTTAATCAACTGTTAATTAACTAATTGTAAATACGAAATATATGATTTTTAAAGAAATTAACTTTCTGTTTTTAGTTTTGAGTGGTTGTTAGTAATTCCCTTTTAACTGATTTGAGATTGATAATAATTGACATTCAGCCATGAACCGCCGTTGTAACATTCAATCCCGTGTTGGGTCAAAAAATGCTGCCCTTGTCCACTTCGATTTCCCGATGCGCAACAAAGGATTAAAGGTGTTTTAAGTTCCTGTATTTCTTGCATTCTATGTGGTATCTCATTCAAAGGGATATTGAAGGAACCAGCAACATGACCACCCATAAATTCATCATAAGAGCGAACATCGATTATAGTTCCCAGTTTTTCTTTAATTATTTTTGCTACTTCCATTTTGTTATTTTAAAGATTATTAATCTATCAGGGCATAAAGCTGTTTCGCTCTTTCTAAATTTAGGGGTTGATTCAATGGAATTTCTAAAAAATAGTCCAGTTGCCATTTTTGGGTTTTTTGTGCTTGTTTGCTCACCGTCAAATCCCAAGGAGGGTAAATGCGAATTGCTCGCTTTCCTTCTTTTAAATTGGTACTGATAATTCCTTGCTGACAAAGCACAGATTTTGGAAATATAAATTGACCAAATTGATTGTCACTTTTAGTGTTTATAATAAAAAAATCAACCTCGTCTGAAATAGCGTAAGGCTCGATAGGTCCTTTTTCAATTCTCTTCCAAAAAGTTACAAATTGCCCAATCTTTGTAGGGGTAATTTTGGCAACACGAAAGAGTATTTTGACTGTGTCAAGATCAAATTTACAGGCGCCATATTCGGTACTTTCTTTTTCTATTTCAAGATTTCGGAGTTCAAAACCGCATTTGTCAAATACCAGATTTTTAGTTTCAATTAGGCTTTCTGGAATCATTATTAGTGTTATTATTTGGGTCTTTTTATAAGAAAAATTAATTTTCTAAAGGTTGTAAGTCAGTATCAGGTATGATTTTTTCTTCTTCTTCCTCATCGTTCAATTCATAAAGTAAAGGTTCAATTTCAGAATAATCTTTAATGACTTTTACAGTAATTATGGCGAGAGGTATACCAATTGTTGAAGCAATAAGACTAGCAACTGTACTCACAGTCAATTCATCAATTGTCTCAGCTTTCGAGGAATATCTAAAAATGAATTGGCCTAATAATGAAGAAATAATCCATAACGCCCACCACCATCCAATGGAATGGGTTGTTAGATTTTGAACATAACTTTCATTCTTTTTAGATAACAAACTTTGAGTTTCCTGATACAACTCTTTCATAATTTGGTTGGGTCTATAAAGACATATAATTGGTACAAACCAGCAACCTGCAGCCCAGCCTTCGGTGAAGGATAAACTCTCTGCTTTTAGATGAAGATTGTAATAGGCTCTCCTAAACCATTGTATAAAAGTAATCCCCGAAATTATAAATACTGCCAAATAAATCATTGCTATAATTTTTTGTCTTAAATCATTCTCTGTTGCTGTTTCTGTAGAGATTTGCCCGCCATTTGCAACAGTTTGTAATAAATCATATTGCAAATAATCAGATAGTATTGAAATTATTTCGACTGTAAGCACAATCCATATTAACATAATGGCAATTTTTGCTCTTTGGCCGTTGGGTCTTAAGTTTTCCATTTATGATTCCTTATTTTATAATTTCTACAATTTTAAAGCGTTTATTCATTCCAGTTTAATTGGAGTAAATGTATACGATTTAACTGATATGAAATTGTTTTTTACAATGCTTTTCTTTTCAAAACAGCATCCATTGAATAGGTACCGCTTCCCAATAAAAATAGAGCACAATAGGATAGTAAATATAGTAATGCAGATTCCATTGTTCCCAGATCGTCATTAATATGAACAACAAACACAGCAACTCCCATTGTAATAATTAGCGGAATCAACGCCAATCTGGTCCACAAACCTATTACAATTAATAGGGAGCACAAAACCTCGGCAAAAACAGTCAAAGCCAATGATGCAGGAGCACCAATGCCTATTGGGTCACCAAATTCCATTGTGCCATTCATTAACTTCATCAGTTTAGGAATACCATGACTCAACATCAATAAACCAAGTGTTAATCGTAAAATAAGCGAAGCCCAATCGGTTGCATTTGCGGACCAAGAATTTGGGGAGAACAGTTTTTGAATCATAATTTAAAATTTTTAGTGTAATGTTCTTACAAACGTAAGATATTTTTATAAGAATTTGCTGCGTGAAATAGCTTATTTTAGTGATAGTTCTTGCAACGATGTATTTTATTTTGTCGTTTTAAAGTGAGTTTTTTCAATGCTAATTACGGTCAAAATGCCAAGAATATAGGCAAGTAAATCCATCCAGGCAAATGAATTTCCAAGAACTACTTTAGCGATTTTGTAGTGCTGTAATCCTAGTTTTTCAACCGTATTAAAATATTGTGCGATTTCGATAGCAAATGAAAAGAGCAACACAAAACCAGCGGCGACCCAAACGGAAACGTTTAGAAACGATTTCAGAAAACAATAGAGTAGCATAACCACTAAAAAATCTCCAAAATAAGGTCTTATAAAGTTGTCTTGAACAAACAAAGCGATGGCTGTTTCCAGTAGAAAAAGGAATACTGTAAAAGCAAAATAAGTGCGGTTGAATTGAAGCATTTTGGTTGTTTAATTATTTAGTATTTTACTTTTTATTGCATTCGTTTTTGTTGTTCACTGATTTGTATAGTTTTTTCAAGCCGTGATATTCTGGTTTTTTCTTGTTTTGCGGTCATTATCCAATGTATCATTACCTTTTTGTAAGAAGGTGCTTGTGTGTTAAAAAAGTCCCACGCTAATGGGTTCATTTTAAATTGGCTTTCGTAATTTGGAGCAAGAGCAACCGGTTCTTTCTCGTGAGAATAAATTCGGGATTTGCTTTCTGTTCGTAAATCAAATGCTTTTTGTCCTTCTGGAGTCATTAATCCGGCTTTACTGAGTTTCTCGACTTTTTTGATGTTGATAGCACTCCAAATACTGGTGCTTCTTCGTGGCGTAAAACGAATGCTGTAACTTTCAGTATCAATCGATTTTCGTACACCGTCTATCCAGCCAAAGCAAAGTGCTTGATCCACGGATTGCGACCAAGTCATGGAAGGTTTGTCGCTACTCACTTTATAGAAACCAACGAGTAGTTCGGTTTCCTTTTTGTGGTGCTTTTCTAACCATTCTCTAAATGCTGCTTGTGTTGCAAAAAAGGATAGTATCATTTTAAAAAGAAGTTTATTATATATCAGATCGTTTTGTATTTACAAACAATCGTTAGCGCAGTTTTGCAAACTGTGCCCATTCCAATTTAGCAACTAAAATCACCTCTGATTCATTTTTTAGTTCGTTCTTCGGCTGTTGTGACTTTATACTTTGTAGACATTTTTGGTTTTAAAAATAACAAAAAGCCATGAATTACTCATAATTTGTTGTACTATTTTCTCATTATTGTGGGCACAGTTTGCAAAACTGCGCTAACGATTGTGGCATATCAGCGCGGTCTGATTTTTATTTTATTCCAAAAGGTTTTGTCGGTAATTCTTTTAGCCAATCTTCTCCATATTTTTTAATTAAAAAATCTGAAATCATTTGGTTGTTTTCAGTCGCTTTCTTAAATGATAAAGGGTCAATTACACAATTTTCTTTTACAAGACCAATACCATATTTTTCTTTAAATTGAATAAATTCTTTAGGTATTGAGTTGTCAATTCCGTGAACAATGAAATTTAAGTTTCCTTCCGCAATTCTTTGTTCAATTTTTTCATATGTCAGATTTGTGTTCAAATTTATTGGGAAAGAAAGAATTCCAGTATTAAAAGTCAATTCCGACTTTTCTAATAATCGAATTGTGATTATATTTTTTTTATTTGTAATTCTAGATGGATAAAATGTATAAGCAGTAAAATCGTCGGTTGCAAATCCGAATTGATATTTGCCTTTATTTGGCAATGTTATCTTAAAACTTTTAGTCTCTTTAATTTCAATTCTTTCATTGGTTTCAGTTATAAAAAATTCGCCAGAATTCAATTTTTTACCAGTTAAGTTTTCAAAAACTACTTCTACGATTATTTCTTTTTCATTCGCTTTAGAAACTGTGAAAGTCAAAGCTAAAATTATGGTTAAAATTATTTTTTTCATAATTATTAATTTTTTTTATTTCTTTAACTCGTTTATTAGAAATTAAAGATTTACTTCGGTTCATTCAAAATGTTTTGCAACTTGTTTCGTTTTATGCTCCTTCAAATATGTTAAAATTTTCTTACAAATTGTAAAAGCACTTTTTATTTTCTGGATGCTTTTTGAATTTACAGGGAAACTATTTTAGTTGTCATTAGCACTTATTTTGCGTGAGGGATAGCAGTGGAAATCCTCCCGATTTTTCTTCGGGAGATTATAACGAATAGCCCGACCAAGTCGTAACGCTAGTGAAGGCTTGGGCACGCCTCAAAAAAACATTGGAATTAGGTTCTAAATGCTGTTTTTGAAACCTGAAAAACGTTTTTCCCAAATCTTAATTAAATTTTTAAATTATGTAATTATCTAATTTTCAAATTAACCTATCTTTGCCAGCCGAACAATCGGGTGAAATATGTTACTATGAAGTTTGATTTATTAAAAAAAGATCCGCAGTCCAAAGCCAGAGCGGGAACTGTTACCACTGATCACGGTGTGATTGAAACCCCAATTTTTATGCCTGTAGGGACCGTTGGTTCTGTAAAAGGGGTGCATCAACGCGAATTGAAAGAAGACATCAACCCAGATATTATTTTGGGAAATACCTACCATTTATACTTGCGACCACAAACCGAAATTCTCGAGAAAGCAGGCGGTTTGCATAAATTCATGAACTGGGACCGTAATATTTTGACGGATTCCGGAGGATACCAAGTGTATTCTCTTTCGGCGAATAGAAAAATTAAGGAAGAAGGCGTGAAGTTCAAATCGCATATTGACGGTTCGTACCACTTTTTTACGCCAGAGAATGTTATGGAAATTCAGCGTACCATTGGTGCCGATATTATCATGGCTTTTGATGAGTGTACGCCGTATCCATGTGATTATAACTATGCGAAACGTTCGATGAAAATGACCCACCGTTGGTTGGATCGTTGCATCAATCATTTAGACACACAGCCTTTTAAATACGGGTACGAACAAACGTTTTTCCCAATTGTTCAAGGAAGTTGTTATAAAGATTTGCGCCAACAATCAGCAGAATATATCGCGAATTCAAACCAACAAGGAAATGCGATTGGTGGACTTTCGGTAGGGGAACCTGCAGAGGAAATGTATGCGATGACCGAAATAGTTTGTGAAATCCTACCCGAAGATAAACCGCGATACCTGATGGGCGTGGGAACTCCAATAAATATTTTGGAAAATATTGCCCTTGGAATTGATATGTTTGACTGTGTAATGCCTACACGAAACGCTAGAAACGGAATGTTATTTACGGCCAACGGTTCGATAAATATCAAAAATAAAAAGTGGGAAGCTGATTTCTCTCCAATTGATGAAATGGGAATCACGTATGTGGATACTGAATATACAAAAGCGTATTTGCGTCATCTTTTTGCTGCCAATGAATATTTAGGGAAACAAATTGCCACGATACACAATCTTGGTTTTTATATGTGGTTGGTTCGTGAAGCCAGAAAACATATCTTAGCAGGCGATTTCAGACCTTGGAAAGAAATGATGGTGAAAAATATGAACCAAAGATTATAAAATTATTATGATGTATAAATTAGGAGTTAGCGTGTAGCTCATAATTCAAAACTCATAACTCATAATTTAAAATATGCTAACAATAATTGACAAATACATCCTAAAAAGATATTTAGCCACATTTACGGTGATGCTGTTGTTGTTTATCCCCATAGGAATTGTTGTTGACGTATCCGAGAAGATCAATAAAATGTTGGAAAATAAAGTTCCGTTTTTAGAGATTGCGCTCTATTACTACAACTTTACGGTTTATTTTGCAAATTCCCTTTTTCCGATATTTTTGTTTTTATCGGTGATTTGGTTTACCTCAAAACTGGCGAATGATACGGAGATTATTGCTATTTTAAGCTCCGGAATTTCATTCACACGTTTTTTAAGACCTTATATAATTGGCGCTTCCATTGTTTCTGTTTTTGTATTGCTAATGGGTTTCTTTGTGGTTCCTGCAGCGAGTGAAGGATTCAATAATTTTAGATATACGTACTTGAAAGGGGGCGGAAAAGAAGCGATGCGTGGTGATAATACGGACGTTTACAGACAAATTAGTGATAATGAGTTTATCTACGTAAACAGTTTTAATACAGAGTCTAAAACTGCATTTAATTTTTCGTTGGAAAAGTTTAAAAACCAGAAGTTAGTCCATAAAATTACCGCTTCCAGAATAAAATGGAACCCGAAAGACAGTACGTACACCATGTATGATTATACGAAAAGAACGGTAGGCGAACTCAATGATAAAATTGAAAAACTACCTGAAAAAAAGGCTGTTTTTACTTTTGATTTAGAAGATTTAACGCCAGTGGTTTACATTGCAGAAACCTTGAGCTTAGGGAAATTGAATGCCTTTATTAAAAAAGAAAAAGAAAGAGGATCATCCAATATTAATGTGTATTTGGTGGTTTTATACAAAAAATATAGCGTTCCGGTATCGGCATTTATTCTTACCATTATTGCCGTTGCAGTTTCGGCCATGAAGCGAAGAGGCGGAATGGGTACCAATTTAGCTATTGGAATTGCATTGGCTTTTGCCTTTGTATTTTTTGATAAAATCTTTGGCGTATTGGCCGAGAAATCGAGTATTCCACCCATGTTAGCCGTATGGTTGCCTAATATTGCTTTTGGAATTTTAGCCATTTATTTATTACGAAATGCAAAACGATAAATTAAAAAGTTATTTAAACCTTCATTTGATCGTTTTTATTTGGGGTTTTACTGCCATTTTAGGAGCTTTAATCACCATTACAGCCGATGCTTTAGTTTGGTACCGCATGGTTTTAGCAGGGCTGTTTTTAGCCTTGTTTATTGCATTCAAAAAAATATCATTTAGGATTCCTTTAAAATCGTTTTTGAAATTGATTTTTGTGGGACTGCTGATAGCCTTGCATTGGATCTTTTTCTTCAAAGCCATTCATGTTTCTAATGTATCCATAACACTATCCGTTTTTTCGTTGGGAGCCTTTTTTGCTTCTATATTAGAGCCTGTTTTTTATGGCCGAAAAGTACTTTGGTACGAAGTGTTTTTTGGTCTTATCATTATTGCTGGTTTGGCATTGATTATGAAGGTCGAAATTAACTATTTGGAAGGAATGTTATACGCCTTGGCATCTATCCTATTAGGTGTTTTGTTTACGTTAATGAACGGAAAATTGATAGAAAAGCACGAACCTTCAGTGATTTCTTTTTACGAATTTCTGGCAGGTGTTTTCTTTATTACCATTTACTTTTTGTTCCAACAAAAATTCACCGCTGACTTCTTTATTCTAACGGTAAATAATTGGATTTTAATACTGATTCTGGCTTCCATTTGTACGGCGTATGCTTTTACGGCATCAGTAAAAGTGATGCGGAAATTAACGCCGTATACCGTAATGCTGACCACAAATTTAGAGCCGGTATACGGAATTTTTTTGGCGTACTTTATCCTTGGCGGAAAAGAGAAAATGAGCTTTGAGTTTTACATCGGCGCACTAATAATAGTAATCACCGTAATCCTGAACGGAGTTATAAAACACTATCAAAAGGACAAATAAGAATAGCTTTCTCAACCTTTTGAGAAGCAAATTTTTACACATAAATATAAAATTTACCTTTTTGAACGATTTAAAATTTTATATTTGCGGTTCCAAATAAAAACAAAAACGCAAAAATCCTATGGAATATTTAGATTTTGAGCTTCCAATAAAAGAACTAGAAGAACAGTTAGATAAATGTCTTATTATTGGTCAGGAATCGGATGTTGATGTAACGAATACTTGCAAACAGATCAACAAAAAATTAGAAGAGACTAAAAGAAAAATTTATAAAAACTTGACTGCTTGGCAACGTGTCCAGCTATCAAGACATCCAAGCCGTCCGTATACGATGGATCATGTGCGTGCTTTATGCGGTGATACTTTCTTAGAACTTTTTGGAGACAGAGGTTTTAAAGATGACAAAGCCATGATTGGCGGTTTAGGAAAAATTGACGGACAATCGTTTATGATTGTTGGTCAACAAAAAGGATTTAATACAAAGACTCGTCAGTTCCGTAATTTCGGAATGGCAAATCCTGAAGGATATAGAAAAGCATTGCGATTGATGAAAATGGCAGAGAAATTCGATATTCCTGTTTTGACTTTGATTGACACTCCCGGAGCCTATCCTGGATTGGAAGCAGAAGAACGTGGACAAGGGGAAGCTATTGCCAGAAACATATTTGAAATGATTCGTTTAAAAGTGCCTATCATTACAGTAATTGTTGGTGAAGGAGCTTCTGGAGGAGCATTAGGAATAGGAGTTGGTGACAAAGTATACATGATGGAAAACACTTGGTATTCTGTTATTTCACCAGAATCGTGTTCTTCGATCTTATGGAAAAGTTGGGAGTATAAAGAACAAGCAGCCGAAGCATTAAAATTGACTTCTGCTGATATGAAAAAACAAAAATTAGTTGATGATATTATTCCAGAACCTTTAGGTGGAGCACACTATGATAGAGAGACTGCTTTCAAAACGGTGGAGCAATATATCATGAAAGGTTTTAATGAATTAAAAGACTTATCAACAGAAGAATTAATAGCCCAAAGAATGGATAAATACAGTAAAATGGGTGAGTATAAAGAGTAAAATCTTACAAATCAATCTTTAATCCGAAGCCTTACCGTTTCGGATTTTTTTTTGGTTATAAACAAAAAATAGTTACTTATGAACAATTATTTGTAACAACTCAATGACAATATTTTTTTAATTTTTGCTACTTTCGCTCCATGGAAAACTTCAGAAATATAAACCCTGTAAAGGTAGATAAAACAACAATTATAAGCTTAGAAAAAGGGAAATTGCCTCCTCAGGTTCTCGATTTAGAAGAGGCGGTGCTGGGTGCCATGATGATTGACAAAAAAGGGGTTGATGATGTGATTGACATTTTACAACCAGATGCTTTTTATAAAGAGGCACACAAACATATTTTTGAGGCTATTGTCCAGCTGTTTACAGAAACACAGCCTATTGACTTATTAACCGTTTCTGCCCAACTTAAGAAAAATGCAAAATTAGATTTAGCAGGCGGCGATTTTTACTTAATTCAACTAACACAAAAGATTTCCTCTTCAGCGCATATTGAATTTCACTCCAGAATTATTTTACAAAAATTTATTCAGCGTAGTTTGATTCGAATATCTTCAGAAATTATCGAAGAATCCTATGATGAAACAACAGATGTTTTTGATTTATTGGATAGAGCCGAATCTAAATTATACGAAGTAACACAAGGAAATATTAAACGAAGTTCCGAAACAGCGCAGAGTTTAGTGTTACAAGCCAAAAAAAGAATCGAGGAAATTGCCGGTCAAGAAGGACTGAGTGGGGTTGCGACAGGTTTTGATAAATTAGATAAGATTACTTCGGGCTGGCAACCAAGTGATTTAATTATTATAGCGGCAAGGCCAGCAATGGGTAAGACAGCCTTTGTATTGTCGATGGCACGAAATATGGCGATTGATTACGGAATGCCAGTTGCCTTATTTTCTCTGGAGATGGCATCGGTTCAGTTGATTACCCGTTTGATTTCTTCTGAAACAGGTTTGTCATCAGAGAAATTACGTACCGGAAAACTGGAAAAGCATGAATGGGAACAATTGAGCACCAAAGTTAAGAATTTAGAAAAAGCACCTTTGTTTATTGACGATACACCATCATTGTCTATTTTCGATTTAAGGGCTAAAGCAAGACGTTTGGTTTCGCAACATGGTATCCGAATTATTATTGTCGATTACTTGCAATTGATGACGGCTGGTGGAAACGGAAAAGGAGGAGGAAATAGAGAGCAGGAGATTTCTACGATTTCCCGAAACTTAAAAGCATTAGCAAAGGAATTAAATGTTCCGGTTATTGCCCTTTCTCAATTGTCGCGTGCGGTGGAAACCCGTGGTTCGAGTAAAAGACCTTTGCTTTCTGACCTTCGTGAATCGGGTGCGATTGAGCAAGATGCTGATATTGTATCGTTTTTATACCGTCCTGAATATTACAAAATTGACGAGTGGGATGATGATGAAGCCTCACCAACTGCAGGGCAGGCAGAAATAATGATTGCCAAACACCGTAATGGTAGTATTGAGAACGTTAGACTAAAGTTTATTGGACATCTGGGAAAATTTGATAATCTGGAAGATTTCAGTGGCGGTTATGATGATTTACCATCGAGTATGAATCAGGAAGATAATCCTTTTATCACTAAAAATCTCCCGTCAGCCAACGATGCTTTTGGAAGTAATTTGAATGATCCGGATGATGATAGCGATGTTCCTTTTTAGAATACTATCCTTTTTTGAAATACCATTGAAGCCTACGTTTGTAGGCTTTTTTTGTAACTAAAATTCATGTTCAATTCTTCTTGGTAGATTATTGGAACTCTCAAAACTGGTGGCATTTATTTAGTGTGACATTTTTTTATTTTATATATAAACCTTTTCTTCATAAAAGCACAAAAAAAACAGTAATTTAGCTCCTCTTTCTCTTAACGGAAAAGTGGTATAACCAAAAAAACTAAACACTATGTCAGAAGAAGCCACAACAGGAAATAATGCAAATGGCGTTGCAAAAAAAGTAAATACTATTCCGCTAATAGAGGCACAAAGATGGGCCAAACGATGGGCCAAAAAAGAAGGGAACTACAACAAACACCATGAATTGCATGCATTCTTAATCCCAAAAGTAGATTTGATCGAAGTATTAGCCGAAGACGTAGATGCCGTGAGAGCCTATATTGGGATTGATGATCATGGAGTGGAGAAACTAATGATTGTGGGTACGAAATACGATCCTGTAACAAAAATTTATGTAGATATGATTACCGTTGGGGTGGGGAATGCGACTGCCGAGCAGGATGATATTTATGATTTTACAAGACCTTGTCCAACTGACTGTGATCCTAGTAGTCCTTTACTAACATAGTATTTATGAATCAAATATTAGCATATATTGGATATTTGATTTTATTATTGAATTTAATCCTTTTTTTTATAAGTTTTCCCAATCAAGGGAAAGCTTATAAATTTTTTGTTTTGTATTTAGGATTAGTTTTTGTCGTTCAAATTTGGGCCGAAATTTTGATTCAACAAAAGTGTAATAATTTGTTTTTATCACACTTTTATTTTGTTGGGCAATTTGTCATATTAAGTCTTTTTTATGAAAAAATTTTAAAAGAAGAGTATCAAAAAAGGATTGTAAAGATAGGATTTATTATCGGTTTGTTAGTCCTAGCAATTCAGTATTCCACTGATGTCAGCTTGTTTATTAAATTTAATTTATTCGAAATATTCCTCACTTCTTTTATTCTGATCGTGTTTGCGAGTTTTCATTTTTATAATTTATTGAATGAAAAAAAAGAATTCTATTATATTAATATGGGAATTCTCATGTATTTATGCGGTAGTACCATTTTATTTCTTACTGGAAATTTGGCAATTATGTTGCATTCAAAATTTAATAAAATGCCGTGGATTTTGAATAGCTTTTTGTATATTATTTATCAAGTGTTTATACTGGTAGAATGGAAAAAGAGTTTTTCAAATAAGATACGTCAATAATAAAAGTGATGAAAATAAATCTGGCATACGAAAAAGAAATTGTTGCAATCATTTTGTATACTTCGGCATTTTTTATAATAATGTCAGTGGTTTTAGTCTTATTTTTTTATTTTTCGAGAAAGAAAATTATCCAACAGGAAATAGAAAAAAAAGATTTAGAAATCCAGTATCAAAAAGAGCTTTTAAGTGCGGTAATTATTACGCAAGAAGAAGAACGGAAACGAATAGCCCAAGATTTGCATGATGATATCAGTTCTAAACTCAATATAGTTTCACTGAATTCTCATTTGTTGACAACACCAAATTTGTCCGAAAACGAGATTAATGAAATTACGGCTAATATTATTAATCTTACGGCGAAAGCTTTAGATAATTCCAGAAAAATTGCACATGGTTTATTGCCTCCCGTTTTAGAAAAATTTGGGCTTGATGCAGGTGTGGAAGAATTGTGTTTGGAATTTAGTAGTTCCAAAGCTGTCACAGTAAATTATGAAAATAGAACGCAATTTGCTATTGCTGATAATGACAGGCATTTGCATGTTTTTAGAATTTTACAAGAGCTTATGAATAATTCACTCCGTCATGGAAAAGCCATTTCTATTTCTATTCTTTTTGAAGAAAAAAATGGATTGAGAAGTTGTCATTACACGGATAACGGAATTGGTTTTGACATGAAAAATGATACCAATAAAAAAGGTCTTGGAATGAAAAATATAGAGAGCAGAGTGGCCTTTTTAGATGGCAGTATCACTATTGATTCCGCTGTGAATAAAGGAGTTTCAGTAGTTTTTAATTTTTAAAAATGAACAAAACTATAAAAATAATATTAGTGGATGATGAAATTCTCTTTAGAAAAGGAATTTCTTTTTTATTGGGACGTGAAACAAATATTGAAATTGTTTTTGAAGCTTCTAATGGTGATGAATTGATTTCTTTCCTCCACAACAATAAAAATAATCACCCGGATATTATTATCATGGATTTGAAAATGCCAGTAATAAATGGAGTTGAAGCCACAAAGATTATTCATAAAGAGTTTCCTAAACTTAAAATTATAGCTTTAACGAGTTATGATTCGAAATCTTTCGTGGCTAATATGATAGCAGTTGGAGCAGTTTCTTATCTGATAAAGAATGCAACACCCAAAGAATTGTTAGCCACCATAATTGGAGTGGCTGCAAAAGGTTTTTATTATACGGATTATGTGATGAAAATTATTCAGGAATGTGCGGTCTCTCCCAATAAAATATCGAAATCCAGATTTGATGAGGAACATTTGACCAATAGGGAAAAAGAAGTGCTGTTGTTATTATGTAAACAATATAATAGTAATGAAATAGCCGAAAAGCTATTTATCAGTTCCAGAACAGTAGAAGGGCACAGAAATAATTTATTATTGAAGACGGAATGTAAAAATATTGCAGGATTAGTGGTTTATGCCATACAAAACGAGATTGTGACTCTTGGGGATTTATTAGAATAAAGAAATTTCCAGTTCGTTAGTTTATAAGCTGAAATATTTATCAAAAAAAAAAGACAGAATAGACTACTCAAAAATTAATTTTGAGCAGTCTATTCATCATAGTTTTTTAAAAGACAGCTGCATTATTTTTTAATCTGACCGTCTGCATATACTACAATAGTGCGTGTTTCATTTTCTTTCTCTATTTTAATCTTGTACTGTTTTTTTGTAACCACGCCATTTTTTTGAGAAAAAAAATACGTGTCCTCTGTAACTACCCAACCTGGAAGCTCTTTTAGAATAGAATGCATAACGATAGCAGGTAGTTTTATGTTTTTATATTTTTCATCTACGCTAATTAATTTTTGATCTTCGCTATATAATGCGAGAATAGTACCTTTTTTGCTTTCCAGATCGAGTCTGTATATGGGATTTTCTCCATTGTTTTTTAGAATAGAATATTCTACAAATTTTTTCTGAAGTTCTCTTACTGCTGCATCGGGATGTTTATCGGTTAAATATACATATGAAACTTTCCCGTTTGTTTTTATAACCATGCCAGGTAATCCTTCTGTTTCCAGATTTCCATTTTCAAAATCACTAAGCATATTGTCTTGACTGTATGTTGCATTTCTAAAACTTACCAATAACAACGTAATAATAAATGTTTTCATGATGTGTGGTATTAATAAAAATGTTTTGTAAAATGATATTTCGGTATTCATTTTTCCTTATAATCAGTTGTTCCAATAGAAATGATGATTGGATAAACCAAATAATGCAATGGTTTCTTTATAAAGGAAAATGGAATCGATTTTTAGGCTCTGCCCCTATTTTTTACGCTTTTATAAAAAGATGGAATTAAGGCCTATTTTAAAAAATAGAGTCATAGGCATTTTGTTTTATGGATTAATAAAAAAGCCAATAGTAATGTTGGGTAGGTTTTCTCAATGACTTGGAATGGGGGACCAAGATTCAAGGTGTCATGACTTTTTAACGCTTGAATATTTTAACTATATTTGAAAGAGCTATTGTATAGTTTTGGAGCTATAGCTTATTTCAGGAGTAGGATTTAAAAAATTTAAATTTTACTTTAATGGTTTTTTAACAAATGTCAATTTTTTTTAAATATTGAAAATTAAGAAAGAATAAATTGAATAGAAAGTACATAATACAGAACGAGTATTACGATTAATAGGAACAAGCCAATTCTTTTTAAAAAAATTTTAAAAGGCTGATTTTTTTTTCTCTCTTGTATAGCATTATTATTCATGATCTTCATATGTCTTAATATATTATTCAAAGCTAGCGACTTCGAACAGTGTATAAATGCGTATTTTTACCTGTTTTTATAGCTAACATAGATTTATACTTATGTCCACAAAAATATTGTATTCGTTTTTTTTTCTGTTATCAATAACAGCTAAGGCTTCTTTTATTTTGTTGCCAATGGATGAAACGAGCCAGCAAAATCATCTGAAAGCATACGGAATAACCTATTGGTGTTTAGATAAAAATTACAAAGCCAGTTGGTTACTTAACTATCGTGGAGGTTCCTTTTTATTGCCTGATGCTGAAGAAATTAGAAAAGAATGTCAAATTAGAGGAGTAAGTTTTGAGGTCATTTCTGATGGAGAAGAGTTAGCCATTTTAAATGAAATATCCAGTCCTTCCCAAAATATGGAATCTGTTGTACTGGAAAAAGCACCTAAAATTGCTGTTTATACTCCTAAAGGAAAACAGCCTTGGGACGATGCGGTGACTATGGTGTTAACGTATGCTGAAATTCCTTTCACACCAATTTATGATGAAGAAGTTTTAAGCGACCAACTATTACTTTATGATTGGTTGCATTTGCATCATGAAGATTTTACGGGACAATACGGTAAATTTTACGGAGCTTATAAAAATGTACCTTGGTATATTGAGCAAAAGAAAGAAGCAGAATCACTGGCAAGTAAATTAGGATTCCCTAAAGTGTCTCAAGAAAAAGTCGCTGTTGCTAAAAAAATTAGAGACTTTGTTATAGGTGGTGGATTTATGTTTGCCATGTGTTCCGCAACGGATAGTTTTGATATTGCTTTGGCAGCGGATGGTGTGGATATTTGTGAAGCTATGTTCGATGGGGATCCGAGTCAAGGAAATTACCAATCAAAAATGAATTACAGTAATTCATTTGCCTTCAAAGATTTTATTTTAGAAAGAAGACCGGAACAATATGAATTTTCAGATATTGATATGACTTCGAAAAGAAGAGTTCCTATGGAGAAAGATTATTTTACATTAATGGAATTTTCGGCAAAATGGGATCCAATTCCAAGTATGCTGTGTCAAAATCATACCCAATTAGTAAAAGGATTCATGGGACAAACCACCGCTTTTGATGTTCCTTTAATTAAATCTAATATTCTGGTGATGGGTACTTGCGAGGTTAATGGTGAAGCGCGTTACATTCATGGTCAAAAAGGAAAGGGGATGTTCACATTTTATGGTGGACATGACCCAGAGGATTTCCAGCATCAAGTAGGTGATCCTCCTACGGTGTTGGATTTGCATCCTAATTCGCCGGGGTATCGTTTGATTTTGAATAATGTATTGTTTCCCGCTGCGAGAAAGAAAAAATTGAAAACGTAAAAGATTTAGGATTTAATCTTTCGCCTGCGCTCAGGGTAACAATTAATATTTACAATTGATAAGGCAATGAACTACGAGGCTATTTTACAAGAAGTATATCAAGAAGCAAAAATGATTCCAACTATTGGAAACGTTTCCACTTCAATTCCGGAATTGTCAAAAGTTGATCCTGATAAATTTGGGATACATTTGACAACTATTGATGGAGAAGATTATGGAGTTGGGGATTGTAATGAAAAATTTTCTATTCAAAGTGTCTCCAAAGCGTTAACGGTTGCATTGGCATTTTCCTTTTTGGATGAAAAAATATGGGAACGAGTGGGAGTGGAACCTTCTGGAAGTGCTTTCAATTCCTTAGTGCAATTAGAATATGAAAAAGGTATTCCTAGAAATCCATTTATAAATGCAGGCGCAATAGTTATAGCAGATATGCTTGTGACACATTTGAAAAATCCAAAACAAGATTTTCTGGATTTTATAAGATTGATTTCTGGAAGTCCAACTGTTGATTTCAATTTTAAAGTAGCGCAATCTGAAAAAGACTTTCGTTTCAGGAATGCTGCTTTGGCAAATTTTTTAAAGTCGTTTGGGAATATTACAAATGATGTAGAAACGGTTTTGGATTTTTATTTTTATCAATGTTCCATAGAAATGACATGTAAGGAATTAGCTCATGCTTTTTTCTTTCTTGCCAATGAAGGTAAAACCAAATCAGGGGTTCAAGTTTTGGCGCGAAGTCAAGTAAAAAGGTTGAATGCTCTTATGCAAACGTGTGGTTTTTATGATGAGTCGGGAGAGTTTACTTATAAAGTAGGATTACCAGGAAAAAGTGGAATTGGAGGAGGCATCGCTGCTTTGTATCCGAAAAAATTTGTAGTTGCCACTTGGAGCCCACGCCTTAACGAGAAAGGAAATTCAGAGTTAGGAATGAGTGCATTGGAATTATTGACCACTAAAACGGGGATGTCTATTTTCTAAAATGTTTTTGTTTCAGACAGTAATTTTTAGCCTCATGGCAGTGGTAACCTTTTTTACGTCAGTTCGAGTTCGCTTGAAAAACGAGTATCGAGAACAAGTGAAAAAGATATAACGGACAGCTCGAGTCAAGCGAAGCGAACTGACGAAGTTATAGCTATTGAAAAAGTCATTGGTAAAATAAAAATAGTTTAATTTCAAAAAAAAGCTACCTGTTACAGTAGCTTTTTTCATTTAATGGGGAAAACTACACGATTCCGTGTTCGTTTTCTTTGTCTAAATATTCTTGTACAATATCGATAGCATTGGTAACTACGTCACTCAATGCAGTGATAAAGCTTCCTTCTTCGGCACAATTTATGGCATGTTTTATCGCCTCAGTTTCTTTAGGAATAATTTCATACGTTACAGTTTTACCTGAATTCTTAATTCCATCGAGGATTAAATCAATGATTTCCTCTTCGGTTCTTCCTCTCAGGTATTTTTCTTGTCGGATGATAATATGGTCAAACATTCTGGCGGCTATTGAAGCGCATTCTCTAATGTCTTCATCACGACGGTCACCCACACCAGCAATAATCCCAATTTTTTTGGTAGCCTCAACACTTTGTAAATATTCTTCGACACCTTTATAACCGGAAGCATTATGAGCAAAGTCAATCAATACTTTGAATTTTTTAAACTCAAAAATATTCATACGACCTGGAGTTTGTGCGGCACTTGGAATAAAAGTTTGTAATGACAAACTGATATCTTCGGTTTTAAATCCCCATAAATAACTCGCTAAAGTAGCAGCAAGTACATTGGCAATCATAAATTTTGCTTTCCCGCCTAATGTTAATGGAACATGGGTGGCGCGTTCGATTCGGATTTTCCATTCCCCTTTTTTGATGGTAATGTATCCGTTTTCATATACCGCAACTGTTTTTCCTTCGGCACAAAGTTTTTTGATAAAATCACTGTCTTCACTCAAACTAAAATAAGCGACATTGCAATTCAAATCTTGACCTATTTTTATACAATGTTCATCGTCACCGTTTAAAACTGCCCAGCCGTCTTTCTTGATGCTTTTTACAACCGTGGCTTTTACTCTGGCCAAATCGTCTAAGGAATGAATGTCACTTAAACCCAAATGATCTTCCTGAATATTAGTAATAATTCCAATATCACAACGGCTAAAGCCCAAACCGGAACGAAGGATTCCACCTCGAGCCGTTTCTAAAACTGCAAATTCCACCGTTGGATCTCTCAAAACATATTCAGCACTGATAGGTCCGGTAGTGTCGCCTTTTTCCATCATATGGTTTTGAATATAAATCCCATCTGATGTGGTGAATCCCACTTTGAATCCATTATTTTTTACAATATGAGCCAAAAGTCGGGTGGTGGTAGTTTTTCCATTTGTTCCCGTAACTGCGATTATAGGAATGCGACACGATTTTCCCGGAGGATACAACATGTCAATTACTGGCGAGGCAACGTTTCTTGGCAATCCTTCAGATGGAGCAAGGTGCATTCTAAAACCTGGAGCCGCATTGACTTCCAGAATTACGCCGCCATTTTCTTTTAACGGTTGTGTTAAATTCTCCGCCATAATATCTACACCACACACATCGAGTCCAATTACTCTTGAAATTCTTTCGGCAAGAAATATATTTTCTGGGTGCATCATATCGGTAACATCCACAGAAGTTCCGCCAGTACTTAAGTTTGCAGTAGATTTTAGGAATACAATTTCACCATTTCTCGGAATGGTTTCTAAAGTATAGCCTAGTTTTTCTAATAAATCTTCGGTGTCTCGATCGACATCTATTTGAGTTAATACATTTTCATGGCCATAACCTCTTCTTGGATCCAGATTAGTTGTTTCAATTAATTCCTGAATAGTGTCTTTTCCGTTTCCTATTACATGTGCAGGAACACGTTTTGCAGCAGCAACTAATTTATTATCAATTACCAATATTCTAAAGTCAAATCCGGTAATGAATTTTTCTACAATGATTCGTTTGCTGTATTCTTTGGCGAAAGCCAAGCCCGAAACGGCATCTTCCCAATTAGTAACATTTATTGAAGCTCCTTTTCCATGATTTCCATCCAATGGTTTTAATACGATAGGGTAACCAATTTTTTTTATAGTCTCAGCCAAATCCTCTTCGTCTACACAAATGCTTCCACTGGCAACAGGAATTGAGGCCATATCCAACATTTTTTTAGTGAGCTCTTTATTGCACGCTATGTCAACCGCAATACTACTGGTTTTACAGGTGATTGTTGCCTGAAAACGCATTTGGTTGATTCCATATCCTAATTGAACCAAAGAATTTGTTCCCAATCGTATCCAAGGAATATTTCTGGAAACTGCTTCCTCAACAATACTTCCGGTACTTGGTCCTAGACGAACACGCTCCCGTATTTCACGCATTTTTTGTAAGTCGGCATTCAAGTCATAGTCTGTTCCGGCAATTAATGCTTCGGCAATTGCTACAGAAGATTCTGCGGCAAAAAGGCCCACATTTTCTTCGGTATAACTAAAGACGACATTGTAAGTTCCGGGAGTTTTGGTTTCTCGGGTTCTACCGAAGCCCGTTTCCATACCTGCCAAAGATTGAATTTCAAGGGCAATGTGTTCAATAACATGTCCCATCCAAGTGCCTCGTTCCACTCTGGAAAAAAATCCGCCGCGACAACCTTCTGAACAACGATGTTCAATCATCGTAGGAAACATAGCTTCGATACGTTCTCTAAATCCATCTATTTTGTTAGTTGGAAACTGTTCCATTTCTTCCAAATCCAATCGCATTTGGATTAATTTTTTTCTTTGTATGCTCCAAATATTGGGACCACGAAGTGCTTGTACTTTAATTATTTTCATAAAACGAATAGATTATTTTTGAACTAAAAATAGATGCGTGATAACTTAATTTGAATACAATAGATTCTAACTTATAAAAGAACTGATTATGAGAGGATATTCTTTAAAAAAAAGAATAGAATAGAACTAAAGTAGTTTTTTAAAAATAGGAATCAAAATTTATAACCTTAAAAATAAACAATAAACATTGAGTTTGTGATAATTTAAAAAAAAGGCGTACTTCAATAGCTTCTTTTATCTTTTTAGTTATTTTTACAAAATGAATATACTAGGAAAACTAATAATAATAGGTGGTGCGGTAGATAAAGGAAGTTTTACTGAAACTGATTTGGATAAAAATGCAACTAACAATTTAAACTTTTTTGAAACTGGAATTTTAAAAAGGATACTAAACGAATCAAAACACAAAGAAAATTCACGAATAGAAATCATCACAACTGCTTCAATTATTCCACGCGAAATTGGCCCAGAATATGTTAAGGCTTTTGAATATTTGAATGCTAAAAATATAGATATACTTCATATCGAAAGACGGGAACAAGCAGCAGAAGAGGAAGTTTTGACTCGATTAAAAGCGGCAGATATTGTTATGTTTACCGGTGGCGATCAATTGCGATTGACTTCCATTCTTGGTGGGACACCATTTCATGACATTTTATTGGATAAATACCACAATGAAGAATTTATTTATGCCGGAACTTCAGCAGGAGCTGCAGCGGCCTCTAATAATATGATTTATCAAGGCAGTAGCTCAGAAGCTTTATTGAAAGGTGAGGTGAAAATTTCAAGTGGATTAGGCTTAATTGACAGAGTTATTATCGATACCCATTTTGTACAACGCGGGAGAATTGGCAGGCTTTTTCAAGCTGTTGTTGGGAATCCAAGAGTTTTGGGAATAGGACTTGGAGAAGATACCGGTTTGTTGATCACCAATAATGTAGAGATGGAAGCAATAGGTTCCGGGTTGGTTATTTTGGTAGATGGCCGTGAGATTAAAGATACCAATTTGACGAAAGTAGAATTAGGCCAGCCGATATCAATCTCACATTTGGTAACGCATGTTATGAGCAAATTTGACACCTACAATCTAGAAACCCATAAAATGCACATTCAATCTTCACATTACGTATAATTTAATTAGGTTTTGGGTACTTAGTTTAGGGCTTTAGTCTAATATCCAACACTCAACACTTAATTCCCAATACTATGAAACTAATCATACATGGAGGTTTTTTTTCGGAATCATCCACCAATCACGAAACAAAAATTGCCAAACAAAATGCATTAGAACGAATTGTAAAAGATTCCTATGCGTTTTTAAAAACACATTCAGCATTAGAAACTGTTGTTTATGCAGTTTCACTTTTGGAGGATGATGAATTGTTTAATGCAGGAATTGGTTCCCAAATTCAAAGTGACGGAAAAATCAGAATGAGCGCCGCAATTATGGATGGAGAAACCCAGAAAATGAGCGGTGTCATCAATATCGAAGAAGTGAAAAATCCTGTTCAGGTGGCTCAAATATTGATGCAATATGATGATAGGATTTTAGGTGGAAGTGGAGCAACTAATTTTGCAAGAGAAAATGGTTTTGAACCTTTTTCGACTGAAATTCCACAACGTCGCGTTGAATATGAAGCAAAGTTAAAATCATTAGGAACCGGAACTGTGGGTTGTGTCGCTTTAGATACAAATGGGAAAATTGCTGTAGCAACTTCAACAGGAGGAAAAGGTTTTGAAATTCCTGGACGCATTTCAGATTCTGCAACGGTAGCGGGAAATTATGCCAATGCATCTTGCGGAGTGAGCTTGACAGGAGTAGGTGAGGACATTGTGAGTAATGCTACCGCTGCTAAAATTGTGACTCGCGTTACAGACGGTTTTACATTACAAGACGCCTTTATTAAAACTTTCAACGAATTAAAACCTTATGATGGTTTTGCGGGTGCAATTGCTATTGACAACCAAGGAAATATATTTCATAAGGATTCGCATCCCAGTATGGTTTTTGCCAGTTTTGATGGAGATAAATTTGAGGTTTTCGATTAGCCTTTAGTGTAATCGATACCTATTTTTGAGATTAATTTAAAGAGAATTCAAACCAAATAGGAATATGATCGGATATTATTCTGGCTTCTTTTAGGGAATTAAAATTTTTATGAAAAGGGATAATTCCCGAATTCAGAGTTTTTATTTTTGAAGTTTTGTAATACATATTGTCAAATTCAGAAGCGAGACATTTACCATTTTTACATTCTTGTTTCAAAGAGGTTTTCTGGTTGACCAAAATCGATTGATACCCCATTTCTTTCAAAGGATTAAAAACCGTGTGTGATTGCGGACAATTGAAATCACCTGCAAATATTAAATTCAAGTTGGGATATTCATCGGGTAAAAACTTGAAGTATTTTATCTCGGTTTCAGGTTGTTTATTTTTAGTAATAGCATGAAAATTAACGACAGTAAATTGTTTATTTCCATATTGAAACGTACAGAAATAGGGTTCTCTATCAATCTCTAGATGGTATTTTTTTTCGAGCCAGGCTCTCCCTATTTTCTTGACTTTACTCGTTTTCCAAATAAAGGCATAACGTTCCGTTTTGTAAGCACTGCTGCTGGTTGGATCACTAATTACATAATCCCATTTGGCTCCTTTTCGATTGAGTTCATCTGCTAATCGGGCTACAGCTTGAGCACCACCATAACCCGCTACAACCTCTTGAATTGCAATGATATCATAGTCACGAAGTGTATTGGCTATGTAGCTTATCGTTTCATCGGATTTAGATTTTCCAAGGTTTTCTATGTTCCAAGAAAGGAGTTTGGTTTGGGAGAAAGTAACGGAGGAAATAAGTAAAAGTAGAAGTGAAAAGAGAGGTTTCAATTTGGGGATTGTATTTTAAAGTTTTTTAATTAAAGAATAACGGAAATTACCGATCAATAATTGTTTGAACCTCATATTTAATTATGAATTTAGAATATTTTGTTTGATTTTTTTCGGTGATATTCCTCTTTATTTCTTCTCTTTCTAAGACAGGTGTGATGGCAAAAATAGTGAATTAACTCTGAAATTTCTGTTATGTAATTTTTTAGTTTTTGAATTTAATAAATTAATGATTCTTCCTTTTGTTTTAAAGCTAAACCATAAAAATAAAGCATCATTTTACGATTTTTTTATTTTCATCTCCTTTTCCAAATTTTATATACTAAAAAAATGATACAGATTGAACCCAAAAAAATTATAGCTACATGTGCTGAAAATAACAGATTGGATTTCAAAATAATTGACGACTTCATTGATTTTTTTTTTAAAATTTGTGTAAAACTACCTTCTAAAAAGAATAGTATTTTACGGTTTTCCTCATTTGGATAAAAAACAGACTATTTTATTCAAAAACAGTATTATGAGTTTTTGTGTTATTTTTTATGTAGATAATTTTCCCTTTTCGATGTCTGGAAAAATGTTTGACTGGGCGTTGCTTATCAGAAAGACCTATTGTGGTTTGTATGGGATCATCAAATTTATTTAATGGATGTTTGTTTTGATTATTCATTTGTTGCTTTTCATTCGCATCATATTTATTTTGTGTATCTCTTTGTTTTTCTGGTTGTTCTTTTGAGGAAAAAGAGAATAATGCTATGAATAACAAGAGTCCTAGAAGTATAATTTTTTTCATTTATTTTTGAAGAATATATTAGTTACAACATGCATTCTCTATTTTTTTTCGAATTTTAAAAACTTTTGTAAGTTGCTTTTTTGTTAATAGCTCTTTCTTTATTCCTTTATTCAGTTTTTTGCTTAAGCTTTCAGACTTTACTTTCAAATATGGATATTTTGATAATGAAACGCTATTCCCTTTAAGAGATTTTTTATATTGCATAAGATACTCTTTGACATAATTATTATAGTCATTGAGTTTTTCATCCCATTTGTCTAGAATTAGTTCCTCTTTATTTTTTTCGGGTACGTTCAGAATGGATTTAGCTTCGTTTTTCTTCATGACCACAATTATTTTTTTAAAATCACTTGGATTTTTTATCTCATCAAAAGTAAGTTTGATAAAGGAGATTGCCTTACGGGAACCCGTAAACGATCAAAAAAAAGAATACATTGAAATAAAAGACTATTATAGTTTTACCCAATTACTTGCAATCCAGTCTAATAATTGAGATCTGTAGATTTCGTTTTCCAAAGAGGGATGTTGTAAAAAGCCTTCTGCTTTTTGAAAACTTGCTTTAGTTTGAGGAACTTTGTATTTCTTTAAAAACTGATTACAGAAATGTATTACTTCAAATTCTTCTGTTTTATCAACATAAACCCTATCAAGAACTTCGATAGTTTTAGGGTAATCGTCAGCATCTATTGTTTGCGAATATCCAGTAAATGCTAAGTCCTCTCTCGTGAAATCTGCCATTTTATATGATTTTAAGTTTTATTGGCCAAACCTAATATCTTTAGAAATCATTTCTTTACGGGAAACCGTAAAAGAGGTAATTATTTTTTTAAATAATAGCATTCAATTTCTAAGATTTGAAATTGTTGGTTTTCTTAAACGGATTCTATGATTGTTGTGCCGTTTTTTATTGGAGAGAAACAGAAACTATTATACTAAACCTAAATCTTTGGTAATGGCAATAAGATGTACATTATTACTGGCTTTGAAGTATATTTTTAATCTGTTGATTCGTTTTTCGAGACTACTACTGCCATTTGGAATGATTCCAGAGTCTTTAAATTCCGATGAAATATCCTCAAGAGTTAAACCTTTAGATAATGATCTCAAAAGTGAAATGTCATAGGATTCAATTTCAAAAAGGGATTTGTCTCTTAATGCATGAGATATTTCAGATGATGGTTTGATTTCTTCATTGTTATAAATGCGTTGAATCGCTTTTTTTAGCTCAGGAATGCTATCTCTTCCTTTAGATACATAGGCATTAATTTCTAAGTTATTGAATAATGATTTTATTCTAAAGGATTTGTCTTCTATAGAGAATACTATTGTCTTGATATCAGGTTGTACTTTTTTTACTGCCTCAATTAGTTCTTCACCAGAGCCGAGCTTGTTTTCTCTATGGTCTGGTTTAAATGACAAATCACTAATTAATAAGTCATAAGGCTGATTGTCATGAAATGCTTTTTTTATTTTTAAAAATGCATCATCACAGTATTTGGCATGATGAATTTCTAAGATAGAAATTTCCTCTAGAGCTTGAATAACTGCTATACTGATACTGTCTAAATCTTCGGCTACTAAAACTTTATGAAACATAGAATCGTATATTATATTGGAATAATAAATTGCACTTTAAATCCTTTATTAGATTTAGTATCAAAAGTAATTATTCCTTTTATGGCCTGAATACGGTTTTCCACATTTTGGAGCCCATTTCTCGAATTTAATTGTTCTAATGTTGCTCCGGCCCCGTTATCAGTATAATCTATTTGTAATTTGTTTCCTATTTTTTTAAAAGTTAAAACAACTAAACTGCATTTGCTGTGTTTTTTCATATTGACTAACAATTCTTGGATAACACGATAAATGATGATTTTTTTGTTACTATCTAATGCCATCCAATTGATTGAATCCATTCCATTAGTTATCACATTTACTTCCTGTGTATTAAACCCGGACATCATTTCTTTCAAATCAAATATAAATAAAGGCCCGGTTTGCATAGCATTATTTTCTCGGGATATATTTCGTGTCCTTGAATAAATTTTGTCTAGATTGGAAATCAATATTTCTTTATTATGATTTGTGGATAAATCTTGAGTTTCAGCAAAAGCCATGGTTTGATAAACATCATTAGCTAATTCATCGTGAAGTTTTTTAGAAATGCGAATTTCGGTATTATAAGAAGCTTTGATCTTTTCTCTTTTATTTCTGGCTAAAAGTAAATTAGTTATAAAAACACTTATTATAGTAATGGTTCCCACAACTAAATATAAGATTAAATTTCTCTTTTTTTGATGTTCTGATTGAAGTATTTTTTGGGCTCTTAGTTTCTGATTTTCATCTTTTTCTTTTTTTGAATCGTATTTTATTTTGGCAAATTGATTCTTAGCCTTTTGTCTCACTTTATTTATACTATCATTGATATGGAGGTATTTCAGAGAATATTCTTTGGATTTATTTCCTGGACTGTTTTGTATTAATAATTTTAGACATTCCAATCTTGAGTCAACGCTGTTAAGCTTTGTTGCTTTTTCATATGCTAGTTGGGCATAATTATTACCTAAATTGACATTACTTTTTTTATAAAACTCAGAAAGATGGTAATAACTTGAAATTAATCCCCAGTCATCCTTTTCTTTTGTTTTTATTTTTAAGGATTGATTTAAATAATCAAATGCTTTTGAATCTCCTACTTTAAAATAGGAATATCCTAGATTATCAATTATTCTGGAAAATAATTCGGCATTGTTTAAAACTTCTTTTTTGAAAGTTAATGGATATAGAATTTGTATTGCACGCCTATGATTTCCCATTTCCATATATGTTAAGGCGATATTGTTTTTTATACCTGATTTTCGAAGTTCATCAGTTTTTAAATTTAATGCTTTATTGTAGTAGTAGAGTGCATTTTCATAATCATATGCATATAAATAGTTAATACCAATTATGGTATAAATATTCCATTTATATTTGGGATTTGTAGTTTTTTCTAAAAAAGGAATCGCCTCCATAGCGGTAGTTTCACTACCAGAATAATCCCCTTGGTTTTGTTGAATAGTAGCTAAATTTGATATTGAATAGATGATTTTAGAAACATCTTTTTTTTCATCACAGGCTGATTTAGCTTTGTTGAAATAATAATAGGAACTATCATATTCTGATTCCTCAAAATATTTGTCTCCTAGGTCAACCAGTCGGTCAATTTCAGCTGTATTATGTTTTTTATTGGGATTGTTTAGCGTCTTTTTTTCACAGGAGTGAAGTATTAAAAAGAAGAACAATGATAAAAAATAAACTATGGTGTGTAACTTTTTTAGAATCATTTCTCGAAAATACAGAAATTAATTAAAATACTTAATATATCTCCTAAGCAATTTAGAGTATAGTTTTAGAAGAAGAGCTAGAGTTTTCAGTTTCTATGCGTCAATTAAATTATTCTTAGTGTTTTAAATGGTTACATTGTTTTAATTTTTTTAGTTAAAACTTTATGAAACATAGAATTGAGTATTATTTTGATTATTTTTAGCAGATGATATTGGGACAGTTTCATCTCCAGATTTACATCCTGTAACTGATAAACCATTAAAACCTATTACGCAATATATTATTGATAAATATCTAAAACAATAGTATTATTTAAAACTAAATTTTAAAAACAAAAAAACCCCAATCTTTCGATTGAGGTTTCTATATAAGTAAGTAATCTAAATTGAGTTGATAAAACGTTTATTTTACTTTATTAAGTACTGCTTTGAAAGCTTCTGGGTGGTTCATAGCTAAATCTGCAAGAACTTTACGGTTCAATTCGATTCCGTTAGCTTTTACTTTACCCATGAATTGTGAATAAGACATTCCTTCCAATCTAGCTCCAGCGTTGATACGTTGAATCCATAAAGCACGGAAATTTCTTTTGTTCACTTTTCTGTCACGGTAAGCGTAGCACATTGCTTTCTCTACCGCATTCTTAGCAACTGTCCAAACGTTTTTACGTCTACCAAAGAAACCTTTGGCTTGCTTCATTATTTTTTTTCTTCTTGCTCTTTTAGCAACTGAATTTACCGATCTTGGCATAATTTTGATGTGTTTTTGTAGCAGGCGGCTTGAATTTAATCAAAAGCACTTAATGGCCATACTCCAAGGTTATTTTAAATTGTTTTAACCTAAAGATTATTTAGTCAAAAGTTATTAAAGTCGAATGTCGAAAGTCTTTAAGACCTTTGAGTTTTCAACGTTAAGACTTAATTAAATAATTCTTAATTGTTGTTTGATGCTTTTCATATCTGTTTTGTGAACTAGCGCTGAGTGTGTCAAAGCTAATTTACGTTTTTTAGACTTTTTAGTCAAGATGTGACTTTTAAAAGCATGCTTTCTTTTAATCTTTCCAGAACCAGTAACTTTGAAACGTTTCTTGGCGCTAGATTTGGTTTTCATTTTAGGCATTTTTTCCTAGTGTTTTAATTTATTCTTACTTACTATCTTTTAGTCTAAAGTTTAAAAGTCTAAAGTTTAAAAGTCAGCTTATGACTTTCGGCTTTATGACTTCCGACTTTAAGACTTATTTCTTCTTTTTCGGAGCAATGAACATAATCATTCTCTTTCCTTCAAGAACTGGCATCGCTTCCACTTTACCAAACTCTTCAAGATCTGTTGCTAGTCTCAATAATAATATTTGACCTTGATCTTTATAGATAATCGAACGCCCTTTAAAGAAAACAAAAGCTTTCAATTTAGCTCCTTCTTTCAAGAACTTCTCAGCATTCTTTCTCTTAAATTCATAATCATGCTCATCTGTTTGAGGTCCAAAACGAATTTCCTTAACGACTACTTGTGTAGATTTCGCTTTCAGGATTTTATCACGTTTCTTTTGCTCGTAAACAAATTTCTTGTAATCCATGATTTTACAAACCGGCGGATCAGCATTTGGTGAAATCTCAACTAAATCCAATTCAAATTGATCAGCTAATCTTAAAGCTTCCGAAAGTTTAAAAACTCCAGGCTCAATATTTTCACCTACAAGTCTTACTTCTTGTACACCACGAATAAGGCTGTTTATTCTGTGGGCATCTTTTTTTTCTACGCGAGGTTGGTAACCTCTGTTGCTTCTTATTGCTATGACTTTATAATTTAAGTTAAACTGTAAATACTTTTAATGTTTTATTGATCTCTTCGTTCACAATAGCAGCAAATTCTTCTATTGTAACGCTGATATTTCCTTTTCCTTCCTGCCCATGACGACGGATAGATATAGTGCCATTTTTCTCTTCTTCCTCGCCTACTATCAACATAAACGGGGTTTTTTGCATTTCGGCATCCCTAATTTTCTTACCTATAGTCTCGTTTCTGTTGTCAATGAGGGCGCGAATTTCGTGATTTTCTAGCAAATCTAAAACTTTTTTCGCATATATTTCATATTTCTCGCTCAAAGACAATATTATAGCTTGTTCCGGCATTAGCCAAAGAGGGAAATTTCCTGCTGTATGTTCTAATAAAATCGCAATAAATCGTTCCATAGATCCAAAAGGTGCTCTATGAATCATCACAGGTCTATGTAATTCGTTATCAGATCCTTTATACGTCAAATCAAAACGTTCTGGTAGGTTGTAATCCACTTGAATCGTTCCTAATTGCCATTGTCTTCCTAAAGCATCTTTTACCATGAAATCCAATTTTGGACCATAGAAAGCTGCTTCGCCGTATTCAACAACAGTATTCAATCCTTTGTCGGCAGCGGCATTGATAATGGCATTTTCTGCTTTTTCCCAGTTTTCATCGGTACCTATATACTTATCTCTATTTTCTTTATCTCTCAAAGAAATCTGAGCTGTAAAGTTTTCAAATCCTAATGAACCGAATACATATAGTACCAAGTCAATTACTTTCTTAAACTCTTCATCCAGCTGTTCCGGAGTACAAAAAATATGGGCATCATCTTGAGTAAAACCTCTTACACGAGTCAAACCGTGTAATTCACCACTCTGTTCGTATCTGTAAACTGTACCAAACTCAGCATAACGTTTCGGTAAATCTTTGTATGACCAAGGACGTACATTGTATATTTCGCAGTGATGAGGGCAGTTCATTGGTTTCAATAAAAACTCTTCTCCTTCAGCTGGAGTACTTATAGGTTGGAAACTATCTGCACCGTATTTTGCATAATGTCCTGAAGTTACATATAATTCTTTCTGACCTATATGTGGCGTAACCACTTGCTCATATCCGCCTTTTTTCTGTGCTTTTTTCAAGAACTGTTCTAGGCGATCTCTCAAAGCTGCTCCTTTAGGCAACCACAATGGCAAACCTGCGCCTACTTTTTGTGAAAATGCAAACAGTTCAAGTTCCTTCCCTAGCTTTCTATGGTCACGACGTTTTGCCTCTTCCAGTAATTCCAGATATTCAGTTAGATCCTTTTGTTTAGGAAACGAAGTTCCATAAACACGAGTCAACTGTTTGTTTTTTTCATCACCACGCCAGTAGGCTCCGGCAACACTCATGATTTTCATTGCCTTGATAATTCCGGTATTTGGAATATGACCACCACGACATAAATCAGTAAATGTATCATGATCGCAAAACGTAATTGTCCCGTCCTCAAGATTGGTAATCAGCTCTGTTTTGTAAACGTTGTCCTTATATAGTTCCAAAGCTTCAGCTTTAGAAACTGGGCGTAGTTTAAATTCATGCTTGCCTCTTGAAATTTCAAGAATACGATCTTCGATTTTTTTAAAGTCGGCATCTGTGATTTTCTGGTCTTCAAAATCTACGTCGTAATAAAATCCATTAGATATTGCTGGTCCAAGAGTTAATTTTATCCCAGGATACATTTCTTCAAGAACCTGCGCCATTACGTGTGAAGTCGAATGCCAAAAAGCTTTTTTTCCGCCTTCGTCATTCCATGTATATAATATAAGACTGCCGTCCGTCGTCAAAGGAGTTGTTGTTTCCACAGTTGTACCATCAAAAGAAGCCGAAATTACATTTCTGGCAAATCCTTCACTAATGCTCTTGGCAACATCCATAGGAGTTGTCCCTGGAGCAAATTCTTTAACTGACCCGTCGGGCAAAGTAATCTTAATCATTGTTTGTTATTTTAAGAATGCAAATATAGACCATTACAAAAATACATACAATATATATGTAAGGTTTGTTACTATATAGGTGTAAAAACAAAATAGGTACACATTATATATAGGTAAAGAGCAATTTTTTTTGTTTAGGAGCTATTTCCCGCTATTCGTTACAAATGAAATTCACTGAAGTCTAATAAAAATAAAAGTATAGTGAGTAATTTTTTCTTTCGTGAAAGAAACGAGAGAGAAGAATTTTCACTGTTGTCGGGGCTAGGAGAGTGGTTTTGGTTAGTTATATTTCGCTTAAATCATCCGTAATGCTGAGTAATTGGGAATATTGAATAAAAAGGAGGATAAAGATAAAGGATACGTATATATAGTATAGAGTTGATAAAAGGAGGGTTTGGTGTGTTTTTCGGTTCTTCTTTTTAATTTAGTCAAAAAACTTTGTCATTCAAGAATCATGTTTTCAGCGAGTTAAAGTTTGGGTTAAT